>NZ_JAGGOI010000009.1 GCF_018614585.1 Streptomyces sp. ISL-1
GACCGAGGACTCCTTCCCGGGCGAGATGCCCAATGTCATCGCCGCCCGGCTGTCCAACTACTTCGACCTCCGCGGTCTCAACATCACGGTGGACGCGGGCGAGGCATCCCTCCTCGAGGCGTTCGACGTGGCCGGCTCCTACCTCGACTTCAAGGAGATCGACGTCGCGCTGGTGGCCGGGGTCAATGGCACGGCGCTGGCGGGCTGGAACGACGCGGCGGGCCGCAACGCGGTCGAGGGCGCGTTCCTGTTCGTCGTGACCCGCAGGTCGCTCGCCGAAGAGGCAGGCCTGCCCGTGCTGGCCGTCGTGGAAAGGAGCGTGGCAGCGTGACCGCGACCCTGCTGGGAGCCGAAGGCGCCCGCGAACTGATCGCCTTCCTCACGTCGGCAACGTCGGCAACGTCGTCGACCTCGTCGGGCGGGACTGCGGTGATCGAACGGGCCGTACAGGAAGGTGGCCGGACGCACCGCCTGCGCCTGCGCCGTCCGGACACTCCTCAGCCCGAACCGCACCTCCTGGACCGGCATGTCCTCCGCCTGGCGCCCGCGCCCCGGGCCGCCCGCGCCGACGGGCCCCTGCCGCCGCTCTTCCCGCCCGACACGGTGATCCTGACAAATACTCAGGAGGCCCCGAACGGCATCGTCCTGCACGAGGAAACCGTCGAGGCCGACGTCCTGCGCGCCCGGCCCCGGCACGTCCGGGTGCTGGTCGACCTGTCCATCGAGGACGCAGAACACCCCGAAGACGGCGCGGACGGCGCGGACGGCGAGGGCGCCGAGAACGCCGGGAACGCCGGGAACACCGACAACGCCGAGGGCCGGAACCCCGGGCCCTCCGAGCGGCTGCTGCGGCTGCACGATGCCGTCTTCCGTACCGCGAAGGCCTGCACCGAACTCCCCACCCGCCCCGAATCATTCGTCATCGTCCTCCTCGGCGGGATCGACGCGGCACGTGTGCCGCATCCCTGCACCGGTCTGTTCACCGGCTTTGTGAAAAGCCTGGCCCTCGAATGGCCGGACTCGGCGGTCCTTGCCGTGGTCCATGAAGCCACCGATCTCGCCGCGGCCGAGAAGGACGCCGCGGCCGAGGCCGTGGCCGAACAGCTGCTGCCCGTCGTCTCCTTCGCGGGCGGCACCCGCCTTCTGTGGCAGGCGGTCCCCGAGCCCGGACGGAAGCCGGAGCCGGCCGCCCGCCCCGCCCCGCGCCCCGGCGAGTACACCGTCGTCGCGGCCGGCGGCGGACGCGGCATCGGCGCCGAACTCCTCGCCGCGCTGGCCCGCCGCGACCGCCCCCGGCTCCATGTCATCGGCTCCACCCGCCTCGACACCCTGGCGGAGGGCACACACCCGACCCGTAAGGACTTCATCCGCGCCCGTACGAGCGGCCCCGACCGGCTCACCGTGCGGGAGGCGAACTCGGCCTTCGACCGGCTGTCCGCGGCCCGCGAGGTCGCGGCCAACCTCACCGCCCTCGAAGAGATCTGCGGCGCCGGCCGCGTCTTGTACCACGCGTGTGATCTCCGCGACCGCGACGCGGTGAACGCGGTCGTCGCCCGGATCACGGACCCGGCCACAGACGCAGACACCGAAGGCAGCGGCCGCGTCGACCTCCTGCTCAATATCGCCGGGACGAATCGCGCCGCCTCGGTGGACCAGAAGAGCCTCGCCGACTTCCGTGCCGTACGCGACCTGAAGGTACGCACGTACGCCAACCTCAAGGCGGCCTTCGGCGCCGCGCAGCCACGCCGCTGGTGCAACTTCGGGTCATTCGTCGGGTTCACCGGCCAGACCGGCGAGACCGACTACGGCGCGGCGAACGACTACTTCAACACGGCGGCCCTGCACAGCGCGGCCGGCGGCGCCCGGGAGTTCACCATCGGCTGGACCCTGTGGCGGGACGTCGGCCTCGGCGCGACGCCTTTGATGCGTACGTTCCTCGCCAAGAGCGCGCAGTTCACCGCCATGCCCACGGCCGAGGGGGTCGACCACTTCCTGCACGAACTCGACCAGGCGGACCCGGCCCCGGTCACCGTGCTCTTCGGAGACCCCGAACGAGCCGCCATCGAGGCGGCGGTACCCGGCTACCTGGACTTCTGCCGCACCCCGCCGGCGACCGCGGCACACGCACCCACCCTGCCCGGATTCTTCGTCGACGACATCGTCGACCGGGGCCCCGACCGGCTCACCGTCGTCCGCACCTTCAACCAGGAGCGGGACGCGTATCTCCACGAGCATGTCGTCAACGGCCACCCGACCCTGCCCGGCACGTTCGTGCCCGAACTGGCCGCGCAGGCGGCCATGCATCTCGTCCCCGGCCGGGTCCCGGCCGTCTTCGAGGACATCCGGCTCGAATCCTTCCTGCGCCTCTACAAGGCGGGCCGTGACGAGACCAAACGCATCAAGGCCCGCCTGATCAGCCACGGTCCGGTCGAATCGGTCGTCGCGGTCGAGGTCACCGGCGACGTGCTGGCCCCGGGCGGGCGTCTCCTCGTCAAGGACCGCCGCCACTTCTCGGCGGTGGTGCGGCTGCGCGACGAGCCCGTCGCACCGCCGCGCTGGGAACACTGGGACGACCAGGGCTCCCGGCGCATGGCCGACCCGTACCACCTGCCCAACCCGGCCGTCCTGCTCAGCGGCGTCTTCGTCTCCACCGCCGACACCCGTAGCCATCCCAACGGCAGACGCGCGCGGTACGCACCCGACCGGCCGGGCATCGAGCGCTGGTTCTCCGGTCTCGTCGTCCCTTCCGTCCTCCTGGACGGCCTCGCCCGCGTTTCGGTCCTGGACCGCACGGACGGCGACTGGACCCCGCTGGCCGTACCCCGCACCATCCGCCGCATCGATCTGTACGGCGGTCACACCGACGCCTCCCTCGCCGCCGCCGGCACCCCGGTCGAGCTCTACTCCCTGCCCTCCCGTCTCGACCTGGAGAGCGAGGAGGACAACCGGGCCGTGGCCGTCAACGCCGCCGGAGAAGTCGTGCTCCAGATCAAGGACATGACGGGCGTCGTACTCGGCCATGTGAACCAGACCACCGGCGAGTACCGCGAACGCCGACGACCTGCCCAGGAGGCAACAGCATGAACGAGGGAAACGAGACTCCCCCGGTGCGGCCCCCGGGCGGCTGCCCGGTGACCGGTGCCGGGGCCAAGCAGGTCGAGGGGCCGAACGGCTTCCCGATGTCCCTGCCGCTCCTTTCGACCGTGGCGTACGCCGCAGATCCGCCGGGCTTCTCGCTCCGCGCCCAGAAGAACCACGGCACCGTCGTCAAGCTCCCTCTGCTGCCCCACAACCCGACGGTTCAGCTTTCCTCCCCCGAGGCCATCCGCCGAGTGCTCCAGGGCAATGCCGACAATTACTCCCGCGGCGCCTACTACGAGGCGTTCGAGCTGTTCATGGGCAGGGGACTGCTCACCCTCGACGACGGCGACTGGCGCCCTCACCGCAAGGTCGTCAACCCCGCCTTCACACCGAACGCGATCGCCGCACGCGCGGCCGAGACCGACGCGGCCGTCGCCGATCTGCTGGACCGCTGGGCCGAACACGCCCGCACGGGCCGCCCGTTCGACCTCTTCACCGAGTCGATGGCCCTTACCTGCCGGGTGATGGGGCTCGCGCTGGTGGGCAAGGACCTGTCCCAGGACGGTGGTGAGTTCGCCCGGGCGGTGTCGGTCGCGCTGGAGGCGATCTTCAAGAACGTAGGGCTGGACAAGATCATCCCCGCGTTCATTCCGACCAGGCACCGGCGGCGCACGGCCGCGGCCCGGCGCACGCTGGAGCGGGTCGTCGCTCAGGCCGCCCAGGACGTCGACCTCGGCGTGGGCGGCGAGGTGGCCACCCTGATACGGGAGTCGGACCTGCCGGAGGACGCCCTCTGGTCGGACCTGGTGACCCTCTTCCTCGCCGGCGTCGAGACCACCGCCCTCACCCTGTGCTGGACCCTCTACGAAATTGCCCGGAACCCGGTGGTCCGCGATCATCTGGAGGAGGAGACGGACCGGGTCCTGAAGCGCCGCCTGCCCACCAACCGGGACCTGGCCGACCTGCCGTACGCCGGCATGGTGGTCGCCGAGGGGCTGCGGATGCACCCGCCGGTGTGGCAGTTCACCCGTGAGGCGATCGAGGACGACGTACTGGCAGACCATCACATTCCGGCCGGCACGCCCCTGCTCGTATCGGTGTACGGAGCCCACTACAACCCGGAACAGTGGGAGAACCCGGAACAGTTCGATCCGGAGAGGTTCCGGCCCGGCAGCACGGCGACTCAGGACCGCTCGGCCTACCTGCCGTTCGGCGGCGGCCGCCGCCAGTGCATCGGCAAGAGGATGGGGCTCGCCCTTCTCGAGCAGGCTGTCGCCGGTATCTCAGGCCGGTTCCGGCTCACGCTGACCAGCGGTGAGGCCGGCTCCGGCGCGTACATCACGCTCTTCCCCAAGGGCGGCATCCGTGTGACGGCGAAGGAGCGGCGCCGATGACCACAACCGGTACGGCCGCCCACCACGAGGCCGCTCAGCGATGGCCGGCGGTCCGGCCGCACCTTTCCTCCTTCGACCCGGACGCGTTCGTCCGGCCGGTCGACCGCTTCGTCTGGGAGCCGGTGCAGGTGCCGTACACCGGCCCGGAGTCCGATCGCCCGCTCGCCGGCCGCCGACTGCTGCTCGTCGGCGAATCCGCGGGCCTGGTCGCCGCCGTCGCCGAGCGGCTGGGCGAGCGCGGCGCCCTGGTCGTACGCTCCGATCCCGATACGGCGCTGCGTACCGACGGCTGGGACGGCATCGTCGACCTCAATGTCATGGGGAGTACGTACGAACTGGGCGACACCCTCTGGCAGCCGGCGCTGACCCGCACCACCGAGGCCATCCGCAGCGCCTATCAACGCTGGGTGACGGAGCCGCGCTTCGGCCGCCATGTCTACCTCGCGCTCACCCATCTCGGCGGGCTTGCGGGCCACGGCGAGGGGGAGGTGCCGCAGCCCCTGGGCGGCATCTGGGCAGGTATCGCCAAATGCCTGCCTCGCGAACTGCCCGCCGCCGGGATCGTCGTCGTGGACCTCGACCGCGCGGACCCCGCTTCGATCGCCGAGGCCGTAGAGCGCGAGTACGTACGTCCGGAGCACTTCGAGGTCGGCTACCGCGAAGGCCTCCGCCATGTACTGGTCGGCCATCCCGCACCGCTCGGCCCGCCCGACAGGCACGTTCCCGACGAGCACGCTCCGGGCATGCCTCCCGGCAAGCACGCCCCCGGCCCGGACGACACCGTCCTGATCACCGGCGGTGCACGCGGCGTCGGCTTCGCGGCGGCCCGGGCGTTCGCCGAGACCTTCGGCTGCCGCGTGGTCGTCACCGGCCGCGGCGAGCGTCCGGCGGCGGACGAGGTGAGCGCCCTGGACGACGAGGGGTTCGCCGCCTGGCGCCGCCGACGGCTCGCTCAGGGCCGTACGCCGCGGGAACTCGCCCTGGTCCGGCGGGAGATCCACCGGGCCCAGGAGGATCGCACGGTCTGCCGCAACCTCACCGGGGCCGAGGCCGACGGGCTGCGCATCGACTATCTGCGCTGCGACTGCACCGACGCCGCGCAGGTCGAGCAGGCCTTCGCCGCGCTCGGCGAGGGGCCCGAGTTCGTCATCCACAACGCCGGGATCGACGACCCCGCCCGCTTCGACCGCAAGACCGCGGAAAGCGTTGTACGCACCGTGGACGTCAAGGTCACCGGCTTCGCGAACCTGGTGGCCGCGGTCCTCGCCCGACCCGAACGCCGAAGCCGGCTGAGGCTCTTGAGCAACGTCGGCTCCCTTGCCGGGCGGATGGGCGGGATGGTCGGTCAGATCGACTACGCCGCCGGCAACGAGGCCCTGGCCCGGATGGGCTTCTGGGCACGCGACAACCTCGGCCTTCCCGTGCAGACGCTGTGCTGGCCGACCTGGGAGCGGCTCGGCGTCATCGCCAACTACTCGGCCGCCGTCCGCTATGTCTCCACCCTCGACCCCGCGGAGGGCGCCCGCCGGTGGGTCGAGGAACTCAGCTCCGGCCACACCGACGAAGCCGTCTTCCTCGGACGTATCGGCGCCGTCCTCGCCCCCGGCCAGCTCCGCGGCTTCGGCCTGCTCACCGGGCATCCCGACCTGCCCCGCCTGCACGCGCTCGACCATCACCTGGGTGAGGTCGAGGAGTACGAGATCTTCCGCTCGCTGCGCAGCACCACGCGGCTCAGAGCCGGTCAGCATCCCTGCCTGTCCGAGGTACGCGTCGACGCGGCCCCCGCCGTGCCCGTCAGCGTCGCCCTGGAGCACGCGGTGGCGGCAGGCGACTGGGTGGTCCCGGAAGGGTGGCCACTGCTGCACCTGCGCGAACTGCGCAACCTTCAAGTGCACCTGGGCGGCCTGCGGTTCACGGGGGAGCATCTCACCCTGCACCGCGAGGCCCGCGGCGGCTACTCCGACGGCGAGTGGTGCGTCGACGTCACCATCCGCGGCGCCGAAGGCACGGACATCGCGGCGGTCACGCTCGTCTACGGTGACCGGCCCGCCGAGCGGACACGGACAACGGTGCCGGTCGACGACGGGGCGAGCAGCCGGCCGGCCGCGCGGTCCGGGAGGCTGAGCTGGTCCGGGGTGGTCTTCCCGGAGAAGCCGGCCGACAGGAGCGAGGGCGGACTGCGCATCGACCTCCCGCCGGTGGAGCCGGCGGACTTGTGGACCGTGCCGTTCCCACCCGATCCGACTCTCGCACCGGCCGCCGTGGAAGCGATCGTCCGCGAGGTGGACCGCCACACGGTACGGGACGCGGCCGGCACGCTGACCGTCCGCCGTCTGGTGCTCTGCCCGGGCGCACAGCGCGTCGAGCATCTGCACGCCACCGTCGGCCTCGACCGCTGGACCGGGACCCGCGAGGGAGTGGGCGTGCTCCTCGCGGAGGGGGTCCGGCTCAGGGACTGAGCCCGCACTGAAGCCGCGCTGAACAGCCAGTGCTGAAGCCCTCGCCGAGTCCCGGACTTGAGGTCCGCGCCAAGCCGCGACTGAGCCCCGAGCAGGCTCAGTCGCGGCGCCAGCCGGTGACGACGGCACGCAATGTGGCCTCGTAGCAATCGGCGATGTCCAGACCGGGGGGCTCGTTTCCGGACAGCTCCAGGGACACGAGCCCGTGTGCCGCACCCCAGCATGACAACGCGATGACCTCGGGCTGACCGGACTTGAACTGTCCGGCCGCCTGCCCCCGCACCACCGCGTCCACCAACGGCGCGATGGTGTCCCCGACTTCACTCTTGCGCTCGGGGGTCGGCTCGTACTCCACGGTGCGGTCGGCGAACATGATCGCGTACAGGTGCGGGTTCGCGAGCGCGTACTCGCGGTAGGCCTCGCCGAGCCGGATGACGTCGGCGGCGGGATCGTCGGTCGAATTGACGGTGGCCAGTCGCGCCACGAAGAGCCTGGCCGCTTCCCGGTACAGGCTGTCGAGCAGCCCGGCCTTGTTCCCGAACAGCGAATAGACCGCCGTGGTCGAGGTCTTCACGTCGGCTGCGAGCCGACGCAGGCTCAGCGCGGCAGTGCCACGGTCGAACACCGTGGCGGCAGCGCGGTTGATCAGCCTGAGGCGGAGTGCTTCGTCATGTGTCTTGAGCCGGGCCATTCGTTAACTGTATCGCAACACCGTTTTAAAACCTGACCCCCAGGTGGCCAAGCCTGCTTCGCCGACCGTGCCAGCACTGGAAGAGCGATTAATAACGGTGTTACTGTTGGCGCAGCGCCGGAGTCGGACACGCGGCGTTCGCCAACGATCTAGGGGAATACGCATGTTTGAGGGGTTAGGGCGTTTCATTCACCGGCGGTGCAAGCCTCTGCTGATCTTCACTTTGCTGTTCGCCGTGCTCTCCGGGGTCTACGGCGTCGGCGTCTTCGGCGACATGAAGCCGGGTGGCTTCGAGGACCCGAAGTCGGAGAGCCGGCGCGCGGCCCTCCTGGCCGAGAAGGCGTTCCCGCAGCGGGCACCCGACGCGGTGGTGGTCTACCGCAGCGACGACAAGACCGTGGACGACCCGTCGTTCCAGAAGGCGGTCGTCGACAAGATCTCGTCGCTGCCGAGTTCGGTGGTCACCGGGTCCGCCCACTTCTGGATGACCAAGATGCCGGAGCAGGTGAGCCGCGACCGGCACGCGACCTATGTCGCGCTGAACCTGCACGGCAGTGACGACAACACCAAGGAAGAGTCCTACAAGGAGGTCAAGGACAAGCTGGCGGTCGAAGGGCTCGAAACCCTGCGCGGCGGCCCGGTCCCGACCGGCCATCAGGCCGGCGAGGAGATCGGCAAGGATCTCGGCACGGCGGAGGGCTTCTCCTTCCCGGTGCTCTTCGTACTGCTGGTCATCGTGTTCGGCGGACTCGCCGCGGCAAGCCTGCCGCTTCTCGTCGGCGGGCTCTCCATCCTCGGGTCCATGGCGGTACTGCGCGTCATCGCTCAGTTCACCGACGTCTCGGTGTTCGCGATGAGCCTGGTCACGGTCCTGGGCCTGGCGGTGGCCATCGACTACGGCCTGCTGATTGTGAGCCGCTACCGGGAGGAGCTGGAGCGCGGACACACCGGGGCCGATGCTCTCTCGCGCACCGTGGCCACGGCGGGGCGCACCGTGGTGGTCTCCGGGATCACGGTCGCGGTGGCGCTCTTCGGGATGACCTTCTTCCCCTTCGCGTTCCTCAAGTCCATGGCGTACGGCGGCGTGGCCGCGGTGGTCCTGTCGGTGTTCTTCTCGCTCATCGCGCTGCCCGCCGCACTGGCGGCGATGGGGCCGCGGGTCAACGCCCTCTCCCTGCGACGCAGGAAGCGGGCGGCGCCGGCATCGGGCGAGGGCCCCTGGTACCGGCTGGCACACGGTCTGATGCGCCGCCCGGTGGCGGTTTCGGTGGTCACGCTCGGCGTGCTGCTCGCCCTCGCCGCGCCGTTCCTGCGCATCGAGTTCGGCGCCAACGACGCGCGGCAGCTTCCCAACAGCGCCGAGGGCCGACAGGTTCACAACATCATGGAGCGGGACTTCGACGGCGACGGCATCAAGTCCATCGACTCGCTGCTGACCCTGGCGGGCGACGCCAAGAGCAAGGAGCAGGGCGCCGAGCTGCAGGCGTACGCCGACCGGCTCGGCAAGGTGCCCGGGGCCAAGGGCGCCCAGATCACCGGAGTCGAGGGCACCACGGCGCGGGTGTCGGTGAAGTTCGACGGGGTCGCCGTCTCCACCCCGAGCAAGAACCTGGTGAACAAGCTCCGTGAGGTGCCCGCGCCACCAGGCGCCACGGCGTACTTCGGCGGCGAGACCGCGGTGTTCGACGACACCCTGGACGCGCTGGCCGAGACGCTGCCGTGGATGCTGCTCTACATCGCGATCGCGACGTACATCCTGCTGTTCCTGGCGTTCGGCTCGGTACTGCTGCCGCTGAAGGCGATCGGGATGAATCTGCTGTCCCTCTCGGCGACCTTCGGCATCCTGGTATGGATCTTCCAGGACGGGCATCTCGCCGATCTGCTCAGCTTCGATCCCACCGGGAACATCGAGCCCAATATGCCGATCATGCTGTTCGCGCTGATCTTCGGACTGTCCATGGACTACGAGGTGTTCCTGGTGTCCAGGATCCGGGAGCAGTACGACCTGCTCGGCGAACCGACGGCCGCGGTGGCCACCGGACTCCAGAGCATCGGCAAGCTGATCGTCAGTGCCGCACTGCTGATGTGCGTGCCGCTCGCGGCCATGGCGACCAGCGGCGTGCTGACCATGACGCTGTTCGGTGTGGGCATGGTGATCGCGATTCTGCTGGACGTGTTCGTGGTGCGGATCCTGCTGGTACCGGCCGTCATGAAGCTGATGGGCAGGGCCGGTTGGTGGGCTCCGGGGCCGCTGGCAAAGGTGTACGCCCGCTACGGCATCAAGGAGACGGACGGCGTTCCGGAGACTCCGGACGCCAACGAGCGTGTTCCCGTGGCGAGTTAGTCAGTGCCGGTGGGTCCCCTTCCCCGGGGTGAAGTGCCGCGGTCGTCCGCGGCACTTCACCCCGGCCGGCATACCTTCCGGCACACCTTGACGGGCAGATTCGTCCGTCGGGTACAGTCATTCCATCTATTAGACAACGTCTAACTGAGGCTCATGGAGGCCCGGATGGCCGCGGAAAAGGCCGCACTTGGCGCGATTCTCCGCCCGATCAAGGGAAGGCTGCGGCTGGCCGTAGCCGCCCAGGCCGTCTCGGCGGTCGCCGGGGTCGTGCCCTTCATCGCCATCGCCGAACTCGGCCGGGTACTGCTGGACAGCGGGCCCGACCGGTCGCGCGAGGCCTGGACCATCACCGCGATCGGCGCCGGCGCCCTGCTGGTCAGGCTGATCTTTCTGCTCGCTTCGGGCGCCGTCTCCCACTTCGCGGACAATGAACTGCAGTTGCACATCCGGCGCGGGCTTGTGGACAAGCTCGGCCGGGTGCCGCTCGGCTGGTTCTCCGCGCGCAACTCCGGCTCGGTGAAGAAGGCCGTGCAGGACGATGTGGAAGCGATGCACCACATGCTCGCCCACTCGGTGCTCGACATCACCGCGGCGGTGGTCGTTCCGGTGACGTCGCTGACGTACCTGTTCTGGGTGGACTGGCGGATGACCCTCGTGGTGATCGCCCCGCTGGTCGTCGGTCTCGGGCTCTACAGCATCACGATGGCCCAGATGGCCGGCCACCTTCCCGACTACGACCGGGCGATGGAGCGGATCAACGGCAGCGCCGTCGAATTCGTCCAGGGCATCGCGGTGGTCAAGACCTTCGGCCAGACACGCCGGGCGCACCAGCGGTTCAGCGAGGCGGCGGACGACTTCTCCTCGTTCTTCCTGTCCTGGGTCCGCGCCACGCTGCGCTCCAAGGCGGCGGCCGAGATCGTACTTTCGCCGATCGCCGTGCTGCTGGCGGTGCTCGCCGGAGGCGCGGTGTTCGTGACGAACGGCTGGCTCGCCGCCGTGGACCTGCTGCCGTTCGCCCTGCTCGGGATCGGCCTCACCGCGCCCGTACTGGCTCTGTTCTACGCGAGCTACGAACTGCGGATCGCCAAGGGCGCGGCCGAGCGCGTCGGCGAGGTGCTGGAGGCCGAGGAACTTGCGGAGTCCGCCGCGCCGCGTACACCGTCCGGGAACGACGTCAGCTACAAGGGCGTGCGGTTCTCCTACGACGGCAAGCAGGAAGCCGTGGCAGGCATCGACCTGGAGCTGGCCCCGGGAACTGTCACCGCCCTGGTCGGTCCCTCGGGTTCGGGCAAAAGCACCCTGGCCACGCTGCTCCCCCGGTTCGGGGACGTGACCGGCGGCTCCATCAGCATCGGCGGCGTCGACATCAGGGAAATGGCTCTGGAGGATCTGTACCGCCGGGTCGCGTTCGTCTTTCAGGACGTCCGTCTCACGCAGGACACTGTCGCCGCCAATATCCGGATGGCGAGGCCCGACGCCGACCTTTCGGAGGTACGGGCCGCGGCCCGGGCAGCCTGCGTCCACGACGTGATCGAGGCGCTGCCGCGCGGCTACGACTCGGTGATCGGCGAGGACGCGCGGTTCTCCGGCGGCCAGGCGCAGCGCGTCTCGATCGCCCGCGCGCTGCTGGCCGACACACCCATCATCGTGCTGGACGAGGCCGCCGCCTTCGCCGACCCGCAGTCCGAGGCCGCCGTGCAGGACGCGCTGTCGGAGCTGACCAGGGGAAAGATCGTGCTGCTGATCGCCCACCGGCTCTCCACCGTGGTCGATGCGGACCTGATCGCGGTCCTCGAGGACGGAAAAATCATCGAACGCGGCAGGCACGAGCAACTGGTCGCACAGGCCGGCAGGTACGCCCGTATGTGGCACGCCCATGAGCGGACGGCCGGGTGGCAGCCGCACCAGCCCACGTTGATCACGACCGTGAGCGCCGCTCCGGTGGGAGGGAACAACCGATGATCCGTCAACTGCTCAAGGTGGTGGGCCCCGAGCACGGGCGCCCCGTACGCAGGATGCTCGCCGCCCTCGCGGTGGGCGCGGTGCTGCAGGGCATCGCCTTCGCCCTGCTCGTCCCGGTCCTTCAGGCGCTCTTCGGCTCCGATCCCGACTCGGTGTGGCCCTGGATCTGGGTGCTGCTCGGAGTGTCGTTCCTGTACTGCGTGACCTACTACGACAGCCTGCGCACCGGATTCCAGGCGGGTGCGACGCTCTCCAGGAGCCTGCACCACCGGATCGGCGACCAGGTGGCGACGCTGCCGCTGGGCTGGTTCGCGCCGGAGCGGGTCGGGCAGCTCGGGCAGCTCGCCACGAAGAGCGTCATGGACATCATGGGGGTGCCGGCCCATCTGCTGCGGCCACTGGTGACCAGCTACCTCACCCCCGCCACCGTCGTCGCTCTGATGTACGTCTTCGACTGGCGGCTGGCGCTGGCGGCCACCCTCACCGTGCCGGTGATCGTCCTGGTCTACCGGTGGAGCGCCGGCCTGACCCGCAAGGCCGACGAGGCCCGGACGGCGGCGCATGCCGTGACCGGCGGCCGGGTCGTCGAGTTCGCTCAACTCCAGCCTGTCCTGAGGGTGTTCGGCCGCAGCGGGCCGAGCGCCGGGACGCGCGGGCTCGATGACGCGCTGCACACGCAGTACGAGACGTCCCGCCGGGTGCTCGTCACCGGGGTGCCCGGACTGATCAGTTTCGCGCTCGTGGTCCAGGCGGCTTTCAGCGTCATCCTGGTGTCGGGCACCTACCTGGCACTCGACGGAAGCCTGGACGTGGCCAAGCTGCTGGCGATCCTCGTCCTCGCGGCCCGGTTCACCGAACCGATCGCCGAGACCGCGGTGCTCGGCTCGACGCTGCGTACGGCGCGGTCCGCACTCGACCGGGTCTCCGCCCTGCTGGAGGAGCCGGCCCTGCCCCGGCCCGACGATCCGCGTGTCCCCGACGGCAACGGCGTCGAGTTCGAGAACGTGGCCTTCAGCTACGACGGGACACCCGTGCTCTCCGGAGTCTCGCTGACCATGTCGGAGGGCACGATGACCGCGCTCGTCGGCCCCTCCGGATCCGGCAAGACCACGGTCAGCAAGCTGATCCCGCGGTTCTGGGACGTGGACGCCGGCGTGGTGCGGGTGGGCGGGGTGGACGTCCGGGACATCGATCCCGAGGTGCTGATGTCCCGGATCTCCGTGGTGTTCCAGGATGTGTACCTCTTCGAGGGCACGATCCTGGACAACATCAGGGTCGGCCGCCCGACGGCCAGTGACGCCGAGGTCCGCGAGGTCGCCCGGCTGGCCCGGGTGGAGGAAATCGTGCACCGGCTGCCGGACGGTTGGGACACCAAGGTCGGTGAGGGCGGCGCGCTGCTCTCGGGCGGCGAACGGCAACGGGTGTCGATCGCGCGCGCAATCCTGAAGGACGCCCCGATCGTGCTGCTCGATGAGGCGACCGCATCGCTGGACCCGGAGAACGAGCAGGCGGTGCAGGAGGCGCTGAGCGTCCTGACGGCCGGCCGGACGCTGCTTGTCATCGCGCACAGGCTGCGGACCGTCGCCACGGCCGACCAGATCCTCCTGCTGGACGAGGGAAAGATCGCCGAGCACGGCACGCACGACCAACTCGTCGCCGCCGACGGTCGTTACGCGGCCTTCTGGACCGAACGGAACCGGGCCAAGCGATGGAGCCTGGCCGGCCGGCATTCCTGACCAAAATTCAACTCGACTACGCTGACGGAATCCTGCCGTCCGGTACATGAAACAAGTCCGAAACAATGGAATGGATTGCGTCAAGACCACAGGCCGGCAGCACGGCGGGCAGGACGTCAGAATTGCCGGTCCATCTTGCCGCTCCCCCACTCGACACGGACCCGAATACCGTAACCATCAGGCCATTCAACAGCTCCGCCCCCGCCAGATTGATTCCAGTTCCGCCTCCGACGTGCCGGTCTATACTGGCCATCGTCCTGTTGGCCACCAGGTTCGGGTGACGGAAAGGCGGAGCAATTTTCGCCGGACCGGAGCAGAGCGGATGCCGAGGTACGCCTCCTTCCGGTCGTGGGCTGTTCAATTAGCCGCCACATCAAGACACCTGAGGGCTCCAGGACATTCATCGAAAGGTGCTGAGCATTCTTCGAGCGGGGGCTTGAGAACAGATGTCATCCGATGTTGTTTTCCACTGGCCGATAACTGCCCGAGAAGCTGAACTCCACGCAGTTGAGCGGGCCCTCGACCGGGGGAACGGCGCGCTTCTCGTCGGCGACCCGGGCGTGGGCAAGAGCCTCCTCCTCGCCACCGCTCTGGAGCGGGCCGCCGACGAAGGCAAGACCGTACTCTCCGTCGGCGGAGCGAGCTGGAGCAGCGGGACGCGGGCACGCGGATTCGGATCACTCGCCGAATGCCTGGAGTCCATCGAACCCTCCACACTGGACGGCACCGCATCCGACCGCCCCCTCGTCGGCATCGACGACGCTCATCTGGTCGATTCCGCATCGGGCGACCGCCTCCACCGGCTCGTCGCCGCGGGGCGGCTCGCCGTACTCGCCACCAGTCGGCAGGACGCACCCACCCCGGCCGGGATCGACAAACTATGGGTCGAGAGGCTCATAGACCACGTTGAAGTAGCTCCCTTCGACCGCACAGCGATGGGCAACGTCCTGCGCGCCCGGCTGGGCGGCCACACCGATACGGCGACGCTGGAGCGCCTCTGGGCCGCCACCCACGGAAACGCGCTGATGCTGCGTGAACTCGTCGAGCACGCACTCGAGGACGAGTCGCTGCGCTGCGTCGACGGGACCTGGCTCTGGCAGGGTCTGACCGAGCGCCCCGGCAAACGGCTGTCGAACGTCATAAGCCTCGGGCTGCGGGACCTCAGTCACGAGGAACACGAACTCGTCAACATGCTCGCCGTCGCCGAACCGCTGGAGGCGGACATCGCCGTCGCGTCGGGACTCGCGCATGCCGCGGAGTCGCTCGACCTGCGCGGCATCGTGAAGGTCGAGCGCAACGGGTCGCGCGTCGACCTCCGGCTGGCCGTTCCGCTCAGTCGCGTCGTGGTGGCTTCCCGGATGTCCGACCTCACCGCCCAACGGCTCCGCCGCCAGGTCGCCGACGCCCTGGAACGTACGGGCGCCCGCAGAGAGGAGGACATGCTGCGCATCGTCTCCCTCCGTATCGAAGCGGGACTCGTCCCGGAGCGGCAGCAACTGCTCGTCGCGGCGCGCACCGCGATGCGGATGCGGGACTGCGTGCTCGCCGAGCGCCTGTGCCTGCTGACCCTGCGGGACATTCCGCCGGGTGCGGACACGGCCATGGGCGGCCCGGCGCCGGATCCCGATTCAGCGGACTACGGAGCGGATCTCTGCCGGGTAGTTACGCGCGTTGACAAGGGGGCCGGCCACGCGACGGACTGCGTCCGGGCCGCCCTTCTGCTCGGTCAGGTCCTCGTCGCCAAGGGCTGCCACCAGGAGGCCGAGACGGTCCTGGCCACCGCCCTCGAATCCGGTGTGGAGGTGCCGCACCCGGAGTACATCGCCGCCGTGCACACCCGGGTGATCAACATGGCGTGGCGGTTAGGCCGCGTGCCGGACGCCGGGACCGTACTGGACCGCGCCGTCACGGCAATCGGGCCCGCGCACGCCGGAATGCTGCACGGCACGCGCGTCAAGATCGCGGTGCTGTCCGACCGCCTCCAGGAGGCCGTGGACATCGGTGAGGCGGTGCTGCGCTCCGGAACCGCCGGCCTTTCCGTCACCCAGGCGCTGGTACCGGCGGTGGCCTACGCGCGCACTGAGCTCGGGGACACGACAGGCGCGCTGGAACTGCTGAACAGCTACCGGGACGTCTCATTCGACTGGGACTCCGACTCCCTGGTCCTCGTCAACGCCGTCGCCGCACGCTGCTCCTACCTCTCGGGCAATCTGAAGGGGGCCGCCGACACCCTGGACGCCCTGCCCCGATACGACGCCAGCGACCGCTGGCCGGTGCTCCTGGAGACCATCATCGCCCGGTCCCAGCTGCTGCGTCTCCTCGGGCAGCCCGAGCGGGCCGTTGCTCTGCTGCGGCAGGCGATTGCCCTGGAGACGGGTTACGAATGGCCGACCACCCGGGCCTGGCCACTGGCCCAACTGGCCGGCGCGCTGGCCGAGCTGGGGCAGCACCCGGAGGCTCTGCGCACCCTCGTCGAGGCCCGTTCGGTCCAGCGCATGGCCGTCTCCCACCCGATCGCCGAGGACGAGATCGCGCACGACCGCGCGTTGGTGCTCGCCCATACCGGGGACCGTTCGGGAGCCGCCGCCCAGGCCGTGGAACTGGGTGAGCGCGCGGCGGCGGCAGGGCGTCCGGTCACGGCCGTGACCGCGCTGCACCTGGCCGCCCGTGTCAAGGACGGCGCCGCGTTCCGGATCCGGAAGCAGGCTCAGCTGCTCGCGGCGAAGAGCACCGGGGGCGTGGTGCGGGTGATGGCCGATCACATACAGGCGCTCGCCGAGGCCGACGGCAATGCGCTGACCAGGGTGTCCGCACAGTTCCGGGACATGGGAGCGCTGCCGATGGCCGCCGAGGCCGCGGCGCAGGCGGCCCGGGCCTACCGGGCATCGAGCCAGCGCCGCAAGAGCCGGGAAGCCTGGGCCACATGCCAGGACCTGCTTCGTGACTGCGGCTGCTCCCTGCCGCCGTGGCTGGCGAGGGAGAACCGCCAGGAGAGCGATGCCGCACCGCTGACGCCCCGGGAACGGGAGGTCGCCGCGCTCGCCTCGACCGGTCTTTCGAACCGCGATATCGCCGAGCAGCTGGTGGTGTCGGTCCGCACCGTGGAGAACCATCTGCACCGGATTTACCACAAGTTGGGCATCACCGCCCGGAACGATCTCAAGCGGGGCCTGGAGCAGGCGACCGCGCAGCCCGAGGAAGCGAGTCGTATGGCACCGGTGCAGCTGATCCGCTCTGCCGAGCCGGAGCCCGTCACCGAGGACGGTCGGGGGGGCGACCTGCTGTCCGATGAATGCGGGATCCGGTTCGCCGACCGTCCCGCTTCCTGAACTCGCCGCCGTGAACGCCGGCTGCGTGAGCGCCCCCTGGAAAGCCCCCCGACAGAAAGGTGTCCCGCGAGACTTCTCGCGGGACACCTTCCTTTGTCAGCGGCTCAAAGATCCCGCTCCGGCAGGATCCCGTGGCGGATGAAGTACGAGATATAGGTGTCGAACGCCTTTTCATCGATGCCGGGGCAGGTGACTCCGGAATCACTCAGGAACTCTCGCGTGGCCCCGTCCGCGAACTCGGCCACCTCGACCTTCTCCATGTCCACGATGGTGCGCATCAGCGGGAACATGGAGTTGGTGACGTCCACCGAAATGGCCTTCATCCACTTGATGATGCTGACTTCCTTCAGCTCGTATCCGGAGTTGCGGACGAGGCGAAGGATTTCCTCGGAGTTCAGCGTGCCGGGGCTGACCTCGTGGAAGGTGCCGCCGATCGACTCCGGGTCCCTCGTGATGGCGACGATCGCGGCGCTGACGTAGTCGACCGGCACCATGTTCATCTCGAGCCGGAACTTCCGTGGATACAGCCCGGCTTGCACGGAGCCCTTGATGAACCGCCATACGAAGTCGTTCTTCTGGCATGCTCCGCTGTTCGAGTCGCCCCACACCTGTCCGGGACGGTGGATCGTCAGCGGCACACCCCTTCGGCCCGCCTCGCGCACCAGTTGTTCGGCCACCCACTTGCTCTTGGTGTAGCCGAGCGACAGATTCTCCGGCGGCCCGGTGGGGTCGATCTCCCGCCGGGGTTCCTTCTCCGCCGTCGGATCGAACACGCCGGTGGTCGACACATGGTGCAGCGGAGCCTCGGCCGCGCAGGCCAGCCGGAGGATCTCGTGAGTTCCGTCAATCGTCGACTTCCGCAACCACTTGTACAGCGTAAGGAAGTTGACCTTGGCCGCCGAGTGATAGATGGCGCCGATCCGCTCGGCCAGTTCGGCGTACACGGACTCCGGCAGACCGAAACGGGGCTGCGTCACGTCCCCGGACACCACCCTGACCCGGTCCATGTCGAGGTCGTCGAGGATTTCGTACGTACTGAGATTGGCCTTGAGCCGTTCCAGTCCCGCGTCGCTGTCCGGGGATCGGACCAGGCAGTGCACGACCAGGCCCCGCGCCAGCAATTCCTTCAGCAAAAACGCGCCGAGAAAACCGGTCGCGCCGGTGAGGAACACCTCGGATACGGTACGTGGATCATTCGCCGGGAAGCCGGTGATGTCTTCGTGCAGCCTGACATCGTCGGCGAATTCCTCGGTGACTTCTGAAATCGTGAGCGAAGTCATCAGTTATCTTCGTTCCTTCCCCTGACATTCCGTCCGGTTCGGTGCCGCGGCTAGACGCCGGCGGCTGCTGCGGCGATCGCGCCGGCCAGCAGTGACAGGGCCTCTTTGATGTCCTCGTCGGACGCGACGAGCGGCGGGAGCAGCCGCACCGTCGTCGGACGGCTGATGCACGGGGAGACGACCAGACCGCGCTGGGCGAGCCCGGCCAGCACCTCGCCGGCCAGCTCGGGTGAATGGAAGTCGATACCCCACAGCAGGCCACGGCCCCGGGTCTCGGCCACGACGTCGCTGTGCCGCTCCTGGATCTGTGCCAGTCCCCGCTCCATCGCCGCGGCGATGCGGATGCCGTCCTCGACGTGCCGCTCGATGGTGTCCAGCGCCACGGGAATGACGGCGGTGCCCAGCGGGTGGCCGCTGAAGGTGGCGGTATGCATCATCGGATCCGCCAGCAGGGGGGCGAAGAGCTGGTCCGTACCCACCGCGGCCGAGACCGGGACGACTCCGCCGCCCAGCGGCTTGCCCAGCAGCACGGCGTCCACCGGGAGCCCTGCGGCAATCGCGAGGGACTTGGCGCCGCACCGCCGCAGGCCCACCTGGATCTCGTCGGAGATGACGAAGGCGCCGTGCTCACGGGCGTCGCGGCACCACCGCGCGAGGACATCCTCGTCCAGGATCCGCACACCGTTCTCGGCCTGCACCGGCTCGAAGACGACGGCCGCGACGTCCTGTTCGCGGATGACCCGCGAGACGGCCTCGGGGTCGTCCGGATCGACATGGACGACGCCTTGGAGCAACGGCTCCAGGCCCTTCTTGAACCGTTCGTTGTGGGTCAGCGCGAGGGCGCCGAGGGTCTTTCCGTGAAAGGCGCCCTCGACCGCGATCACGGTCGTACGGCCCGTGGCCATCCGCGCGAGCTTGACGGACACCTCGACGGCGTCGGCACCGCCGCATCCGAAGTAGACCCTGTTGAGGTTTCCTCCGAGGTAGTCGGCCAGGCTTTCGGCGGCGAGCGCGGGCACCGGGCTCTGGACCGACCTGGTCGATGCGGGCATGACGTCCAGCTGGCTTCGGACGGCGTCGACTATCGCCGTGTTCCGATGGCCGAGGAGGGCGACGGCGAACGAGCCGAAGTCGAGCACGGTACGGCCGTCCGAGAGGGTCACCCGGCATCCCTCGGCCGAGGACTCGACGGCCCCCTGCCCGGTGAACTTGCCGGCCACCGAAAGCGCCGGAGAAAAGTGGCGCTTGACGCGCCGGAACGTCTCTTTGGCGTCACCCGGGAGAACGGAACTCATTACTTCCCCTCGGGCAGACTCTGGGCGACGATTCCCTGCTGGTAGCCTTCCAGCGCCTTGGCCACCGCGGGGTGAATCATCTCGGCCACCATCGGCAGGCCGATGTCGAATTCCACGTTCAGTTCGAGCGTCGCGCCCGCACCGTCCGCGACGACCTGCCAGTATCCCTCGTACTGGGCGAGATCCCCATCGGTCTGGCGGAACTCCAGCCGGCGCCGTTCGGTATCGATGACGTCTTCCTGGTCCCACTCCATCTCGGAACCCTTGAGTTCGACCACCCAGCTGCTGCTGCGGCGGCCTTCCTCCTCGCCCGTAATGGTCACCTCATTGACGCCCTCCATATAGGAAGGGAACGCCTCGCAGTCCAGCAGCACCTGCCACAGCTGGTCGGCTGTCCCGGCGCTCGTGTGGGTCGTATGCAGTACGGCCATTGGAAATCTCCTCTCAGAAAAGCAATTGACATACCGGCAAAGGGAAAAGCCGGATCACGCGGAGTCTCTGCGCCGGCCGGAGGTGCGCTCCTCCACCAGAGCCATCAGGCGTTCCACCTCCGAGCGGAGCGTGTGCTGTTCCGATGTCAGCTGGTCGACTCGACGACGCAGGCGAACAAGCTCGAGACCGCTCGCGCCGTCGCGGCCAGCGAGGTCCGCGTCGCGGGATTCCCCGGCCACCGGATGGTGTTCAGCGGCGTCCGGCCCGTGCCATCTGCTCCCGCCTTCGTGTATCTGACGCAGGCGGACGGCTCGCACATGCGCCGCCCGTGCGTCGCTCTGGCGACCGCAGCGCTGCAGGGAGAGGGCCAGCTGGTCGCGGAAGCGGTCCCTGAGAGGGTGTGCCACGACCAACTCCTTGAGCTGACCGACGACTTGGCGGTGCTGGCCCAGCCGGAGCGAGGCGTCACAGAGGTCTTCCAGCGCGAGCAGACGCTCCTCCTCCAGCCGGGCCGCGACACCGGCGCACAGCGGGCCGTGGGACCCGCCGTCCAGTGCCGGGCCGCGCCACAGCTTCAAGGCCTTGCGCAGCAGCTCGCATGCGGTGTGCGGATCGGTCTTCAACTCCCGCTGGGCCCGAGCGACCTGCAGCCGGAACTGGACGCTGTCGAGCTCGTCGGGCCGCGCCTGGAGCAGGTAACCGGAGCCGCGTGCGACAAGACGCGGTGTATTGGCACGCGAAGGTTCCACCTCGATCAGCTGCTGCCGCAGTCGCGACACATGCGCCTGCAGCGCGTTGCCCGCCTTGTCCGGCGCATGGCGTCCCCACAACTCGTTGATCAACGCTTCCGCCGGAACGGGAGACCCCATCCGGACCAGCAGCACCCCGAGCAGCACGCGCTGCTTGGGACTGGTCAGCCGGACACTCCGCTGCCTGACTTCGTCGTAGATCTCCGGGGGCCCCAGTACACGGAACTGCATCCATACCTCCACCGGTCGTCGCGGCCCGCACCACGCGGCACCACGAGGTCATCACGGGTGGGGGACCCACTTCATGAGTAGCCAGGTACTCAAACCTCCCCCGCCGTCCGTATCGGCGGCGGCTCGCCCCGGCCCCCTGGCGGCCCCCGGGACACCTGGCGAGCGGAAGGTGAGTGGCCGCTACTCAGGCCTGCGCGCGGGGGCTCGTGGTCGGGTTGGCCCAAGCACCGTGACGACAGGCGGGGAGTGAGTGGCGTGACTCAGTGGGATGCCGAGGCCGCGGTGGTGGGGCTCGGGGCGTGGGGAGCCACGGCCCTGTGGAAGCTGGCGGCCCGGGGCGTCGACATCCTGGGGTTCGAGCGCTTCACCCCAGGTCACTCACTCGGTTCGTCACACGGCGGCTCCCGGATGTTCCGCCTCACGGGCCTGGAGCATCCTCAACTGGTCCCGCTCGCACGGCGGTCCGGGGAGCTCTGGTCGGAACTCGAAGACGCCGCACAGGAGCGGCTGTTCTTCCCCACGGGCGGGCTCCTGATCGGCCCGGAGAACGGACACATCGCGGGCGGCACCCTCCGCGCCGCTCATGAGCACGGCATCGAGGTCCGCACCTACACGGCGCGCGCTCTGCGTTTCCAGTACCCGCGCCACACCGGCGTGCCCGGCCATCACATAGGCGTCTGGGAGCCGTCCGCCGGGATCTTACGGCCGGAGAGAGCCGTCCGTACGGCGGTCACCCTCGCACAGCGCGCAGGGGCACGCGTGTACGCCGACACCCGCATCACCTCCGTCGAACCGGTGACGGGAGGCGTCCTCCTGCACACCGCCCAGCGGACCGTGCGGGTGCGACAGGTCATCGTGACGGCCGGCTCCTGGCTGGCCACTCTCGTACCGGGACTGCCGCTGGAATCGGTACGTATGCCGATCACCTGGTTCCGGCCGCTCGAACCCGACGGCACCTTCAACCTGGAGAGCTTCCCCGTCTTCATGCGGGAGCTGGACGACAGCCGGGTCCTGTGGGGCAGCGGCACGGAGGGCGGACACGACATCAAACTGGGCCTGGAAGACCGGGGTGTGACGGCCAAACCGATCGATCCCGACGACAGCGACCGGTCCGTGACACCCGACGACTGGTCGGATCTGGCGGGCACGCTGCCGGCCAAGATCCCCGGACTCGAGACCCTGCCCGCGCGGGTCGCGGTATCCACGCAGACGCGGACGCCGGACGGGCAGTTCGTGATCGGACGACCCGGCGGCGACCCCCGTGTCATCGTGGCGGGCGGCGACAACGGACACGGGTTCCCGTACGCCACCGGCATCGGCGAGGCCCTGGCGGACATCGCCCAGGGCAGGCCGGCCAGGGTGCCGCTGGACTTCCTCTCCCCGGACCGCTTCCGCTGACGGTCGGTATGCTCGCCGCCGGGCCGGCCGCGCCGGCCGTGACGTGTTGACGAGATGAGCGAGAGCCAAGTGTTCGAGTACGAGAAGGACGGTGCGGCGATCTACCGCCAGTCCTTTGCCACCATCCGCGCGGAAGCGGATCTCGCGGGGCTGCCCGCCGATGTCAGCCGGGTCGCGGTCCGGATGATCCACGCCTGCGGCATGGTCGACCTGGTACGCGACCTCTCGTACACCCCGGACGTGGTGACCCGCGCCCGCGAGGCGCTGCGCGCCGGCGCGCCCGTGCTGTGCGATGTCTCCATGGTCGCCAGCGGGGTGACCCGCAAACGGCTGCCCGCGGGCAACGACGTGGTGTGCACGCTGTCCGATCCGGCGGTCCCGGGCCTCGCGGCGGAGCTCGGCACCACTCGTAGCGCCGCTGCACTGGAGCTGTGGCGGGACCGCATGGAGGGCGCGGTGGTGGCCATCGGCAACGCGCCCACGGCTCTTTTCCGGCTGCTGGAGATGATCGAGGAGGGTGCTCCGCGCCCGGCGGCGGTCATCGGAGTGCCGGTCGGCTTCGTCGGCGCGGCCGAGTCCAAGGACGCGCTGGCCGAACACCCCTCGGGGCTCGATCACTTGGTGGTGCGCGGACGCCGGGGCGGCAGCGCCATCGCCGCGGCCGCCGTCAACGCTCTGGCCAGCGAGGAAGAGTAGGGGGAAGCGTCACGAGAGGCAGGCTGAGCGGGCCGGGGCCTCGCCGCTATCCGGAGAGCTGACGCAGCCGGGCGGCGGCCTCGTCCACGGTGGCCGCCACCAGGACGCCCTCCGGGACCGGAGGACGCCGGACCACGACCACCGGCAGTCCGGCCTCGCGGGCGGCGGTGAGCTTGGGCGCGGTCGCGGCCCCGCCGCTGTCCTTGGTGACCAGGACGTCGATGCGGTGGCGCCGCAGCAGTTCACGCTCGCGCTCGAGCGTGAAGGGGCCCCGGTCCAGCAGCACCTCCGTCCGGGACGGCAGCGGCGGCTCCGGCGGGTCCACCGACCGCATGAGGAACCAGAGTTCGTCGAGGCCCGCGAAGGCGGCGAGACCCATGCGGCCGGTGGTGAGGAAGACCCGCCGGCCCAGAGCGGGAAGGATCCCGGCAGCCTCCTCAAGGGAGCCGGCGCTGTGCCAGTCGTCGCCCTCGCCCGCGATCCAGCCGGGCCTGCGAAGGGCCAGCAGCGGAACCTGGGCCGTGACCGCGGCCGACGCCGCGTTGAAGCTGATCGTCCCCGCGAAGGGATGGGTGGCGTCGACGAGCGCGTCCACCCGGTGCGCCCGGAGCCACTGCGCCAGGCCCTCGGCGCCGCCGAACCCGCCGACGCGGACCTCGCCCGGGGGCAGTCTCGGGTCCGCGACGCGTCCTGCGAGCGAGGTGGTGATCCGCGCGCCTGGATGCAGGGACTCGGCGAGGCGGCGGGCCTCCGTCGTCCCGCCCAGTATCAGTACGTGCATCGGGAGCCGGTCATCGTTCGTCTCCTGACTTGGTGACCGCCCACTGCGTCACGGGCATGCCCTGCCGCCAGCCGGTGAAACCGCCCACCGGGACGGCGTACGCCATCGCGAGCCGCACCAACTCGCCGCCGTGCCGCCGGTACCACTGGGCGAGCAGCGCCTCGGACTCCAGCGTCACGGTGTTGGCGACCAGCCGGCCACCGGGGGGCAGCGCCTCCCAGCACGCTTCGAGCAGTCCCGGCACGGTCAGCCCGCCACCGACGAACACCGCGTCCGGGGTGGGCAGTCCGGCGAGCGCCTCGGGCGCTGCGCCCGTGACGACCCGCAGCCCCGGCACCCCGAGCCGGTCCGCGTTGCGGGAGATGCGTTCGGCCCGGGCGGGGTCGCGCTCGACCGTGATGGCCCGGCAGGAGCGGTGCGTACGCATCCACTCGACGGCGACGGATCCTGAGCCGCCGCCGATGTCCCACAGCAGTTCGCCGGGTGCGGGGGCGAGCACACCGAGCGTGGCGGCCCGCACATGGCGCTTGGTGAGCTGGCCGTCGTGTTCGTACGCGGCGTCCGGCAGGCCGGGTACGGCGCCGAGGCGCAGCGCTTCCGGCGCGCGGCGGCAGTCGATGGCGATGACGTTCAGCGGATCGCCGGGCGGCAGATCCCAGGCGTCGGCTGTCCCTTCGGCCCGCTGTTCGCGCTCCCCGCCCAGCTGTTCCAGCACCCGTATCCGGCTGGGTCCGAACCCGTACTCACGCAGGAGGGCCGCGACGTCGGAGGGCGTCGCGGCCCCGGCGCTGAGGACGAGCAGCCGCCGCCCGTCGTACAGCGCCGCGCCGAGCCGCGCGGTGGGCCTGCCGACGAGCGTCACGACCTCGGTGTCCTCCAGCGGCCAGCCCAGGCGCGCGCAGGCGTACGACACCGAGGACGGGTGCGGCAGTACCCGGGGCACACCGGCGCCCAGCACTTCGGTGAGCGCCCGGCCGATCCCGTAGAACATGGGGTCGCCGCTGGCCAGCACGGCGACACGGCGCCCGGCGTGGGCCGCGAGCAGGCCGGGCACGGCGGGCCGCAGCGGCGAGGGCCAGGCCACCCGCTCACCCGCGCAGGCGGGGGGCAGCAACTCCAGCTGGCGCGGGCCCCCGAAGAGGACGTCGGCGTCGAGGAGCGCCTGCTGCGAGGCGGCGGGAATTCCGTCCCAGCCGTCGGCTCCGATCCCTACGACGGTCACGGCCGGTGTGCTGGGGGACGCGGAACTCGCGGAACTCACGGACGGACACCTCGGGAGCGGAGAGAGAAACGAAGGCGCACTCTACTGGGCGGCCGTTTCGTCCCTCCGTGCCGGTGACGGGTCGGGGCGCCCGCTCAGGCGCCGGTGAGGCGGCGAAGGCCGGGAACCAGGCGCGGCAGCGTGGGCCGCTCGCGTACACCAGCGACCTCGGGCACACGCAACTGAGCCATGGCGTGCCGCAGACGCTGCCTGTCGGGGCCGAGCCGCGCCGGCTGCCTGGAGTCCCCGCTGGACCACCTGCCGCGCCGAGCGTGAACGAGGGGCGAGGCACGGCGGGCGGGCCGCCGGGCGCGCGGGCTGCGCCGTCGGCCTCACGCCGAGGCGCGCTTCTTCGGGGTCGCCTTCTTGGCCGCGGCCTTCTTCGTCGTCTTCGCCGCCGTGGACTTCGTCGCCGTGGACTTCGTCGCCGTGGACTTCGTCGCCGTGGACTTCGTCGCCGTGGACTTCGTCGCCGCGGACTTGTTGGCCGTGGACTTGTTGGCCGTGGACTTGTTGGCCGTGGACTTCGCAGCGGTGGACTTCGTGGCCGTCGACTTGCTCGCAGTGGACCTGCCCGCCGTCGACTTGCTCGCCGTGGTCTTCTTCGCGCTCGCCGCCGTCTTCTTCGCCGCCTTCGCGGTGGATTTCCTCGTGCCCGTGCCCGTGCCCGCGCCCGAACCGCCCGCCGGTTTCGGCGAAGCCGCCGCCCGCCCCCGCCCCCGCCCCCTGATCGAGGTGACCTCGGCGACCCCCTCACCCTCCTCCTCCCCGCGCGCCTCGTTCGCCGCCTGAACGCTCTTCTCCAGCGCGGCCATCAGGTCGATGACCTTGCCGCCCGCACCCTCGTCCGGCGCGGTCTCGGGAGCCGCCTCGCCGCCCTCCACCTTCGCGGCGATCATCGCCTCCAACGCCTCCCGATAGTCGTCGTGCAGCGAATCCAGGTCGACCTCGCCCAGCGTGTTCATCAGGGCGTCCGCCAGGTCGAGTTCCGCCTCCCGGACCGTCACATCGGTGTCGGGGGCGGCCTCCTGCGGCGAGCGGATCTCGTCCGGCCAGAGCAGCCCGTGCATGGCGATCACATCGTCGACGACACGCAGCATCCCGAGACGCTCCCGCCCGCGCAGGGCGAACTTGGCGATGGCGACCTTCTCGCTCCGCTTGAGCGCCTCACGGAGCAGGGTGTACGGCTTGGTGGCCGGGACTCCATTGGCGGACAGGTAGTACGCCGCGTCCATCTGAAGCGGATCGATCCGCTCCGCCGGCACGAACGAGACGATCTCGATCGTCTTCGCAGTGGGCAGCGGCAGAGCCGCGAGATCCTCATCGGTGATCGGGATGATCGATCCGTCCGCGTCCTCGTACCCCTTGCCGATCTCGGCGGTGGGCACTTCCTTCTCCTCCAGCTCGCAGACCTTGCGGTAGCGGACCCGGCCGGCGTCGGCGGTGTGGATCTGCCGGAAGGACAGCGAGTGGTTCTCGGTGGCGTTCACCAGCTTGATCGGAATGCTGACCAGACCGAAGGAGATCGCGCCGTTCCAAATGGATCGCACGTTTCATCCCTTTCATACGAAATTCCGGGAATCGTGGGATTCTCATCGTATGACGCCGATCACGGAGGTGGAGGGGCGGCGCCTGGCGCTCAGCAATCTCGACAAGGTCATCCACCCCGCCACCGGGACCGCCAAGGGCGAGATCCTGCACTACTACGCCACCACGGCGGGGGCGATCCTCCCTCACCTCCACGACCGCCCGCTGTCCTTCCTGCGGTACCCGGACGGGCCTGACGGCCAGCTGTTCTTCACCAAGAACCCACCGCCGGGAACGCCCGACTGGGTCCGGACCGTCGCCGTCCCCCGTTCGGAGGACAAGAACGCGCGGCAGGTCGTCGTGGAGGTCCTCGCCTCGCTGATCTGGGCGGCGAATCTGGTGGTGGAGTTCCATACGCCACAGTGGCAGGCGGCCAGGCCCGCAGTGGCCGACCGCATGGTCTTCGACCTCGATCCGGGGCCCCCGGCGACGATCGTCGAGTGCTGCTCGGTCGCGCTCTGGCTGCGCGAGCGGCTCGCGGCCGACGGACTGCACGCGTACGCCAAGACCTCGGGCTCAAAGGGACTGCATGTCCTGGTGCCGGTCGAGCCCACCCCATCCGAGAAGGTGTCGGCGTACGCCAAGAGCATCGCCATCGAGGGCGAGGCCGCCCTGCCCGGCCTGATCCTGCACCGGATGAAGCGCTCCCTGCGGCCCGGCAAAGTCTTCGTCGACCACAGCCAGAACGCCGCCGCGAAGACCACCGCCGCCCCCTACACCCTGCGCGCCCGCACCGAGCCGACCGTCTCGACGCCCGTCACCTGGGAGGAGATCGAAGCGCACCAGAACCTCGTCTTCCGGATCGGCGACATCGCGCCACGGCTCGACAGGCACGGGGATCTGCTCGAGCCGCTCATCGATCTCAGCGGGGCCGGGCGGCTGCCGGCCGGGCCGCTGCCATGAACGCGCCCAGGCCGCCCCTGAAGGTCGCGCCGGCCGAATCGGTGAGCGTCCTGCCGCGCGGGCGGGAGCCGGCGTACGAGCCGAAGTCCGACGGTTCTCCGGACACTCTGAGATGTCTCGTGAGACTGACTCACCGAAGCCATCCGTTACCAACTCGAGTGATTGTCCCGGTGACAGGCCAACGAGGACGGCGAGCCTCTCCCTACCCTGAGGGTCACGCTGGTCGAACCTGGCAGCATGGATGAGAGCTCGCCGACAGTAGCCTTGCGACCACCCGTCGATGTCATGCGCCCCCGGCCTGCGGACGAGATCCCCGAGCAAGGCAGCACGCCTGCGGGCTTTCAGTACTCCCTCAAGCTCGACGGCTTCCGCGCCCTGGCCTTCATCCTCGAGGGCGGAAGGGTCTTCTTGCAGTCACGCTCACAAAGAGACCTCTCCAGAGAATTCCCCGAGATTTCCGCATACCTCCGAGATCACTTGCCACCCGGAATCGTGCTGGACGGTGAATTGTGCGCCTACCGCGAGGGGCGATTGAGCTTCACCGACTTGCTTCGGTCCCACAGTGATCGCGAGCGGTCGGGGATCCCCGTGTCCTACATCGCGTTCGACATCCTCGCTGTTCCAGGCCGGGATGTCAGGGCCCTGCCCCTCAAGGAGCGTTGGGAGCTGCTCGGAGCCGCACTGAAAGACGTCGGCCCACCCCTCGAGCGTGTGCTGGCAACGCTGGACGAGGAAACCGCCCACGTCTGGTTTCGCGACATGAGAGCCGTGGGCGTCGAAGGAATCGTAGCGAAGACACTGAGCTCGCCCTATCGGGCAGGAGGAACCTGGGCCTGGAGGAAGATCCGGCATTCCGATACGCGGGATGGCACGCTTCTCGGCGTATTCGGCCCGGTGGACCGACCACATGCACTTCTCGTGCAGCTTCCCGATGATCGAACCGTGAAGACCTCGCCGCGCTTGACGGCAACGCAGTCACGGCAGGTCGCCGAGCTGGTACGCGGTCGCTTGGAAGATTTGACGGACCACCCGGACCACGGGCCCGTGCGGATGCTCACCGACCCTTTCCTCGTCGAACTACGCCAGACCGCCGGACGCCACGAGACCGCCCGTTTCGTACGTTTTCGGTCCGATGGATGAGCATCGGGCAGGTGGTGTCTGCGACATGGGGTCTCGGCCTTCGCGGAATCTGTGCAGATTCACGTTGGGAATTCCAGGGGAAGGGTGCCGTTCAGGGGCGCGGTGCTTTCTCGCCGTGCACGACTGTGTATTCCGCGGCGAGCCAGGGGCCCAGGTCGTCGATGAGCATGCTGAGTACTGCAGTATCGGCCGAGGGGGTGCGGCCGTTGGCCGAGGCGATGCGCATCTGGTCTACACGCTCAGGGTAGTAGCGGCCGAAGAGTTCGGCGGACTCGTTGAGTTCGCTGGTCCAGCCGCCCCAGCGGGGCATGACCAGAGTGAATCCTGTGCGCACGATGCGGCGGGCGACGATGCGGCAGAGAGTCTGGCGGTCGGCATCCGTGGCGGCTTCGGCGGCTCGGGTGTGCCAGCGTTGCAGCGCGAGGGCGAGGTCGCCGTTCGTTTCGCGGGCGAGGAGGGCTGTAGGACGGTAACGGGGCAGTCGTTCAGCGAGGTCGGCACCGAGCAGCGGGGTGCACAGGCAGGCGATGAAGAACCCGGCATCGTGGCGTTCGAGGTCGCTCAGCAGAGCGCGCGTGCTGGTGAGCAGGATGCCGACGCCATCAATCTGGCGGAATGCGCGGTCGAGTGCGGCCTCGATCGCTTTGGCGTCGGCCCGGTCGGCTTCGGTGGGCTCGTGGTGGAGAGCGAGCTGGAGGTCGAGGTCGGAGACTCCGGGTGTGGCGGTGCCGCGCGGGATGCTGCCGTAGATGTAGGCGCTGTGCAGCCGCACGCTGTCGAACGTCTCGGTGATACGAGTGCGGGCGGCCTCGACGACTGGGGTGAATGCTGCCGGCACTCGGTCCAGTACGCCTTCGCGTGCGATCGTTCCGTCGTGGGCCAGCCCTCGTTCGCTCATGAGGTCACTGTGCCTTGCGCTGCTGTGCGCTGGCGCGCGGACAACGATGCACGTCGCAAGAGGGCGTCGCAATCCGGTCTTCACGAACGGCTGCTGGTGCAGAGCGAGTTCCAGCTGCGATGTCTGCGGCGCGGGCCGGCAGGCGGCGGAGAACGCCGACGGGGCGGCGTACGCCGACGCGGTGTCGGAGTACGCCGCCCTGGTGCAGGACGAGCTGAGGGCCGCGGCCCTCAAGCTGCTGACTGGTCCTACTCCCGCTACTTCGGGTCGCGGTTGAACAGCGACTTGGACCAGAAGTAGCCGAGCACGGCCAGCCCCAGGCACCAGACGATGGTGATCCACCAATTGTTGCCGATCTCGGTGCCGAGCAGCAGCCCGCGCAGGGTCTCGATCGCCGGTGTGAACGGCTGGTACTCGGCGATCGGCTGGAACCACCCCGGCATCGCGTCGACCGGGACGAAGGCGCTGGAGATGAGCGGCAGGAAAACCAGCGGCAGCGCGTTGTTGCTGGCCGCCTCGGCGCTTGGGCTGACCATGCCCATGCCGACCGCGATCCAGGTGAACGCCAGGGCGAACAGCGTGAGCAGCCCGAACGCCGCGATCCACTCCAGGACCGTGGCATCCGTGGACCTGAAGCCGATGGCCACGCCGACGGCACCGACAACAACCACGCTGATGACCGCCTGCAGCACGCTGCCGATGACGTGTCCGATGAGCACGGAACCGCGGTGGATCGCCATCGTGCGGAAGCGGGCGATGATGCCCTCGGTCATGTCGTTGGAGACGGACACCGCGGTGCCGACCAGGGTGCCGCCAATGGTCATCAGCAGGATGCCCGGGACGAGGTAGGCGATGTACTCCGAGCGGTCGGCGCCGCCACCACCGATGCCCGCGCTCATCACGTCGCCGAAGACGTAGACGAACAGCAGCAGCAGGACGATCGGCGTCAGCAGCAGGTTCAGGGTGAGGGACGGGTAGCGCCGCGCGTGCAGGAGGTTGCGGCGCAGCATTGTGTTCGAGTCGCGTACGGCGAGGGAGAGGGCGCTCATCGGACTGCCTCCTTGGGCTGGTTGGGCACGTTGGTGGCGCCGGTCAGGGCGAAGAACACGTCGTCGAGGTCGGGGGTGTGCACGGTCAGCTCGTCCGCCTCGATGCCGGCCGAGTACAGCCGGTCGAGGATGGAGCGCAGCTCGCGCTGGCTGCCGTCGCTGGGGATCTGCAGCGACAGCGCCTCGTCGTCCCTGGTGACCTCGCGCAGCGCGATGGCGGCGGACTGGTACGCGGCCGGGTCGGAGAACCGCAGCCGCACGTGCCCACCCGGGATGAGCCGCTTCAGTTCGTCGGCGCTACCCTCTGCGGCGATCTTGCCGTCGCTCAGTACCGCGATGCGGTCGGCGAGCTCGTCGGCCTCCTCCAGGTACTGGGTGGTGAGGAAGACGGTGACGCCGTCGGAGACGAGCTCGCGGATGATCTGCCACATGTTGTGGCGGCTGCGCGGGTCGAGGCCAGTGGTCGGCTCGTCGAGGAAGATGATCCGCGGCTTGCCGACGAGGGTCATGGCGATGTCGAGGCGGCGCTTCATGCCGCCGGAGTAGCTCTGGGCGGGCTTCTTGGCGGCGTCGACGAGGTCGAACCGCTCCAGCAGCTCGGCGGTGACCCGCCGCCCCTCTCGCTTGGACAGGTGGTGCAGGTCCGCCATGAGGAGCATGTTCTCCTCGCCGGTGATCAGCCCGTCGACGGCGGAGAACTGCCCGGTGACGCCGATCGCGGCACGCACCCCGTCCGGTGACGTGGCGACGTCGTGGCCCGCGACCTGGGCCTGCCCGCCGTCGGCGGTGATGAGCGTGGAAAGGATCTTCACTGCGGTGGTCTTGCCGGCACCGTTCGGCCCGAGCAGCGCGAACACGGACCCGGCCGGGATACGCAGATCGATGCCGTCGAGGACGGTCTTGTCGCCGTACGACTTGCGCAGACCGACGGTGGAGACGGCGGCCGGCGACGGGTGACCGTCGCCCCGCCTGGACGTGGGCATGACAGATGAAGCCATGGAACCCTCCCGTTCGAAGGCTGAAGTTGCAGGGGGAGTGGGCGAGTTGAGGGTGGTGCGGGCTATGGAGGCGCTCAGGCCTTGGCGCGGCGGACGTCGATGTTGCCGTGCCGGGTGCGGGCGCGGACCTTGACGGTGTCCTCGGTCTTCTTCGGGGTCTCGGACGCGGTGAGCGTGTTGCGCACCTGCCCGGAGCCCGAGCTGACGTCGAGCCAGGCGGCCGTGCCCTCGCGGACGCCGACCTCGATGGCGCCGTAGGAGGTCTCCAACTGGACGGTGCCGCGGGCCACGTCTTCCACGCGCAGGGTGCCGTGTGCGGTGGTGGCGGTGACCGAGTCCTCGGCGCGCCGGATCTCGATGTCGCCGTTGGCGCCGCTCACCCGCAGCTCGCCGGTCGCGGCGCCGACGGTCGTGGTGCCGTGCGAGTTCTTCAGGACGGCGGGGCCGTCGACGAGGCCGACGCGCAGGCTGCCGGAGCTGGTGGTGATCTCGGCCATGCCCTCGACCCGGTCCACGGTGATCGAGCCGTGCGAGGCGGTCAGCTGCAGCGGGCCGGTGGTGTCGAGGCGGACGTCGCCGGACGAGGTCTTCACGCGGACCTCGCCGAGCCGGCCCTCGCCGAGTACCTGGGCCCAGGCGCCGGTCATGTCGATGCGCGAGCCCGTGGGCAGTTCGACCGTCACGTCGACGGTGCCGGTGCGGCCGAACAGATTGGCCTTGGGCGTCCTGACCGTCAGTACGCCGCTCGCGTACGTGACCTCGGTCTGGTCGGCCGCCCGTACGTCCTGGTCCCGCTTGGGGTCGCGGGGCCGCACCTCGACGACGGTGTCGAGGCGGTCGCCCGCGGTGAACTGGATGGAACCGGCCTCCACGTGCGCCGTGGCCGAGATCGGTTCGGGAGTGTCGAAAGAAGGCATGGCTGTCCCGTCCTCTTGGGTCTTTGGGACGTCCCCGCTGGTGGGACGTGCTGTGGGTGAAGTGGTGTGGGTGAAGTGGTGTGGGTGAAGTGGTGTGGGTGAAGTGGTGCGGGTGAAGTGGTGCGGGGCGCGGGCGCGGCTAGCGCACCCAGCCCGTGAAGCTCTGTCCGATGGTCTGGGTCTTCTCTGTCGTACGCGGCCGGGTGCCGCCGTCGACCGCGGCCGACACGGCGCGCACCAGCCACGCGTTGACCGACAGGCCCTCGCGGGTCGCGGCCTCCTCGGCGCGGGCCTTGAGGTGGGCCGGCAGGCGCAGGTTGACGCGGGCGGTGCCGCCCTCGTCGCCGTCGGCCGGGGCCGGGGTCCTGAGCGATTCGACGGGCGCGGCCGGCTCCGCGAGGGCGCCGCCGTCGGTGGGCGGCGGTGTCACCACGAAGTCGGGGTCGAGCCCGCGCAGCCGTACGTCGACCGAGCCGGGGGCGAGTTCGCGGGTGATCTCGTCCGTCGCGGCGGAAAGCACATTGAGCATGGTCAGCCGGGCCGCCGACTCCAGGGGAGCGGTGAGCCTCTCTGCCAGCTCGCGGGCTTCGTCGCCGCCGGCTTCGGCGGCCACCGCGAGTTCGCGGCGGAGGGTGTCGATATACGGAGTGAGGTCCATGACGCCATCATGGCACCACAATGGCTCCACACGCAAGCAGTGAGGTGACATCTCTGGGTCGGCAACTGGCGCAACCACCCTGACCTGCGCAAACATACTGGCACCTACCTGAGTCATTGTGGCGCGCCATGTGTGCTCACATGCTTTCGATAGGGTGGAATGGCCCGGGTGGCGCCGGGCGACACCGGATGGCACCAAGCCGTGCCACCCGACGTCATGTGATGCCATGCGATGTCACAAGGGGGTTGCCTGCCCCCGCCTCGCGATCCGCCGCTGGGCCGAGCCCACCCGAGGCGGCATGATCGGGCCCGCCCCGCCCAGCCAGGGCATGTGTGAGGTCGTGATCAAACGCGCCGACCCGGATCCGCCCTCCGGGTGGATCCGGTAGGAAGACGGTTGTGACGCGCAGGCAACTCACCGATGAGCAATGGACGTTGATCGTGCAGCACCCGCCGAAAGGCAACTACGTCCTGCCTCGGTCTGCACGACTCCCAGGGCTTTGGCCCCGTTACGCGCGCAGCCAGGTGCGGCGGTCGCGCGCCGCCGCGTACAGCGCTTCGATGTCCGCGGGTTTCAGTACGCCGCCGAGCCTGGCCAGTGCGGGCACCTCTTCCTCCCGCAGAATCCGTACGTCCGGTGGCGCGGGCAGCACATCCAGCCGCGCCGCCCCCACCACGGCGAGGACCGGGCGCACCGCCGCCGTCAGAGCGAGGGTCGCCCGCTCGGCCCGGCGGCGGGTCAGCCGCAGCAGCGGGCCCCGTACGCCGCGGCCGGCCCGCACCATCGGGTCGGCGATCCGCACCCGCAGCCGCCGGGCGGCCAGGGTGTGCACGGCCAGCACCCCGCCCGGGCCGACGGCCAGATGATCGATGCGGTCGGCGCCAGGCAGCGGCACCGAGTGAATGATCCGCCAGCCCGCGGGCTCGAGCCGGTCGAGGCTGTCGCCGAGCAGCTGCTGGGCGGCGAGTTCCGCACGGCGCGGGTCCTGCCGGAAGCGGCCTGTGGCGGGCAGGCGGTCCAGCTCGGCGTGGAGCGCCTCGCCGGGGCGGTTGGGGGCGAGGTCGTCGTCCGGGTGCAGGGACAGCCTGACGAGATCCGCGGAGGTGGGCACGGGCGGCGGTCCGACGGAGACCTCGCCGGTCAGATACGGGGCGAGGGCGGCCAGCACATCGGCGCGGTGGCGCTCGGAGACCAGGCTGACGTGGCCGCTGTCCCTGTCGTACCAGGCGACGTCGCGGCCGTCCGGGAGGCTGACGTACAGCCGGTCCCGGCCCTGCCTGTGTGCCGGCGTGACGCGCAGTCCGCTCATGCCATCACCCCTCGACCATGGGAACAGCCACGGGCCCTTCGAAGCAATAACCCCGCGAGCCGGAGCCGTAGTGCACACTCTCCCCAAGCGCAAGGTTCTTGGGAGGGGGCAAGCGTGTTCGGGGGGATCGACGAGGTCGACTGGGCATCACTGGCGCACGCCTACGGGGCGGCGGACGATGTGCCGGACCTGCTGTTCGGACTGGCGTCCGCGGATCCTGCGGAGCGCGAGACAGCGCTCGACGCGATGTACGGAGCGGTGCACCACCAGGGCGATGTGTACGACTCGACTCTCGCCTGCATTCCCTTCCTCCTCGAACTCGTGGCGAATCCCGCGGTCCAGGACCGGGGAGGCATCGTCGAGCTGCTGACCAGCATCGGCGGCATCGACCTGGACGGCGACGACGAACTCGACCCGGAGGACGAGGAGTTCGAGTACGCCGCGAACTACGCGATGGCCTCGTCCGCCGTGACCGCCGGTGCGGATGTCTTCCTCGCGCTGGTCGGCGCGGAGGACCGCGGCGTGCGGCTGGCGGCGCCGCTCGCGCTCGCCACCCTGCACGACGATCCCGAGCTGGTGCTCGGGCTGCTGCGGGAGCGGCTCGGCGTCGAGCCGGACGCGGAGGTGCGGTTCGCCTGCGTCGAGGCAGCGGGCCGGATCGCGCTGCGCCACGCGGGGCTGGCGCCCGGGGTGGTGGACTGGTTCACCGGGCTGACCCGGGCGCCGAGCCACCCGGGGCTGCGGCTGGCCGCGCTCGCGCAGCTCGCCCGGTGCGCGCCGCACGCGCTGCCCGCGGATGTGGTGCCGGGGGTGACGGGCCTGCTGCGCGAACTGCGCGCCGAGCCGGTGCCGGCCGGCCCGCCGACAGAGGCGGCGGGCCGGGTTACGGAGTCGCCAGGCTCCATCGCCGAGCACGCGGCACCCGCCCCGGAACCGCCTGCACCCGTCACGGAACGGGTGGCTCCCAGGGTGGAACCGGCAAGCCCCGGCGCTCAGCCCGCAGCGCCCGCCCCGGAACCCACAGGACCCGGCGCCGAGCCCTCGGCAGCCGTCGCCCAGCCCGTCGCGCCCGCCACCGCGCCCACTACGGAGCCCCCCGCCACCGCCCCGGAACCCGTGCCCGAGCGCCCGTCGACGCCAACGCTTCTCGGACGGCCGCGCGAAATGCAGGCCATGCACGCCATGCACGACGCCGACCGGGCCGGTCGCGGCGCGCCCTGGACTGCGGATCTGCTGCGAACGCTCCACTCCGGACTCGGCGACCGCGTCGACGACCGGATCGCCCTGCTCGCCGACCAGTTGTGCAGCCCCGACTGGGGGCAGCGGATCGACGCCGTACGGATGAGCAGCGGGCTGCTGCGGACCTGGCGCGGCGCCTACGAAGAGCTGGTCGGCCTGATCGGGGAGCAGCTCGCCGACCCGGAGAAACGGCTGGCGGACGCGGCCGCCGACGCGCTCGGGGAGCTGTTCGGCCTCGCCGCCCCCGCCGCGGACGCGCTGGCGGAGCGGGTGGCCGCGGAGCCCGGAGCCTGGGTGCGGGAGTGGAAGGGCGGGCCGCCCACGCTCGGCAGCGCGATCGCCGCGCTGGCCAGGGCCGGCGACCGGCGCGCGGTGCCGGTGCTCGCGCGGACGCTGGAGCTGCCCGAGGCGCCGCACGATCTGGGCTATGCGCTGGACCATCTGGGCGCGGCAGCCGCCTCGCTCGCGCCCGCGCTGCGCCACCGGCTCGGCGAGATCGAGCTGGACGAGCGGCTCTACGACCGGGCCGGACCGCTGCTGTACGGGCTGACGGCATTGCGGGCGGCCGACGCGGTGCCCGAGGTTCTGCGGGTGCTGCGGGGCGCGCCCGACCACCGCAGGGAGTGGGTGGCCGAGGCGGCGCTGCGGGCGCTGACCGCGTTCGGACCCGGCGCGCGGGAGGCCGTTCCGGAGCTGCGGGCGCTGCTGCGCTGCGTGGGCGTCGGCTCCGGCTTCTCGGCGTCCCTCGCGGCGCGGACGGCGGGCGCGCTGTGGGCGATCGAGGGTGACGCCGGGCCCGTACTGCCGGTGCTGCGGGCCGCATTGTCCAGCCCGGACTCCGGGGCGCGGCGGGCGGCGGCGACGGCGCTCGGCGCGCTGGGGCCGGCGGGCAAGGAGGCCGCCCCGGCGCTGGGTGATCTGCTGCGGGCGGCCGAGCCATGGACCCGGGTGGACGCGGCGCTCGCGCTGTGGCGGACAACGGGCGATCATGGGCAATCATGGCCGGTGCTGCGCTCGGCCTGGGAGACTCTCCCGAACACCCGGGTCCCCATCGCCGAGTGCCTGGCGCAGCTGACGGCCGAGGGCGCGGAGCGGATCCTGCGCGACGAGCTCGCGGCCGTACGACGTCATAACGCGATCGACGGCGGGTACGGCAGCCATGACATCTTTACGGACGAGAAGCTGCTGGCCCTGTGCCGGCGAGCACTGACGAGGGAGAGACCAGCATGATCATCTTCGGCACCAAGGGCTACCTCTACCAGCTGGCCATACTGACGCTGGTGTGCGGGCGCTGCGGAAACCCCGCCGCGCACACGCTCAGGAAGCGCGTCACGAAGTTCACGCTCTTCTTCGTGCCGCTGTTCCCGTTCTCGACGAAGTACGCGACGCAGTGCACGTTCTGCGGCATGGAGCAGCAGGTGAGCAAGGAGCAGGCGGAGCAACTGCAGCTCCAGGGCGCCGGCGGGCCGGGCGGTCAGGCGTACGGGCAGCCGCAGCAGCAGCCCGGGCAGCAGCCGTACCAGCACTGACACACACCCGAGCCGGAGCTGACGGCCCGTCGGCTCCTCTTCGGCGCACTATGACATAAAGGGAAAAAGGCCCGCGTCTTGCTACGTTGCGTGGCATGACCGCAACGTCGGCGCCGGACGCTCCTCCGCCGGAACTACGCCTGCCCAAGCGGCGGGGCGTGGAGCTCTCGCTCCTCGTCTGCGCCGTCCTCCTGTGCGTCTACGGCTACATCGACGTCGGCCTGTCGAGGAACAGCGCGGTTCCGCCGGACGCCCTGCGCTATGGGGCGGGCCTCGGCGTGCTGGCCCTCCTCGCGCATCTCGCCGTACGCTTCCGCGCCCCCTACGCCGACCCGCTGCTGCTGCCCATCGCGGTCCTCCTCAACGGCCTCGGCCTGGTGCTCATCTACCGTCTCGACCTGGAGACCCCGCACGACGAGGCCGCGCCCGCCCAGCTGATCTGGTCCACCCTCGGTGTCGCGCTCTTCATCGTGGTGGTCGTCTTCCTGCGCGACCACCGGGTCCTGCAGCGCTACGCATATCTCTCCGTCGTCGCCGCTCTCGTCCTGATGATCGTGCCGATCCTCTACCCCGCCGTGAACGGCGCCAAGATCTGGATCCGGATCGGCGGACTCTCCTTCCAGCCGGGCGAGTTCGCCAAGATCCTGCTCGCCATTTTCTTCGCCGCGTATCTCGCGGCGAACCGCAACGCCCTGGCCTACACCGGCCGCCGGATCTGGCGGCTCCAACTGCCCACCGGCCGGGTGCTCGGCCCGATCGTGGCGATCTGGCTGCTCAGCGTTGTCGTACTGGTCCTCGAACGCGACCTCGGCACCTCGCTGCTCTTCTTCGGGCTCTTCGTGATCATGCTGTACGTGGCGACCGGCCGGACGGGCTGGATCGCCGTCGGCCTGCTGCTCGCGGCGGCCGGCGCGTTCGCCGTCGGCACTCTCGAACCGCATGTGCACAGCCGGGTCGAGGACTGGCTCGACCCGTTCGCCACCATCAGGGCGGGCCAGGGCCCCGGCCAACTCGCCCAGTCCCTCTTCGCCTTCGCCGCCGGCGGGATGCTCGGCGCGGGCCTGGGCCTCGGGCACTCCATCCTCATCGGCTTCGCCGCCAAGTCGGACTTCATCCTCGCCACCGCGGGCGAGGAGCTCGGCCTGGTGGGCCTGACCGCGATCTTCATGCTGTACGCGCTGCTGGTGGCGCGCGGCTACCGCGCCGGGCTCGCCCTGCGCGACCCCTTCGGACGACTGCTCGCCATCGGGTTCGCCTCGATCATCGCCCTGCAGGTATTCGTCATCGCGGGTGGAGTGATGGGCCTGATCCCGCTGACCGGCATGGCGATGCCCTTCCTGGCCCAGGGCGGTTCGTCCGTCGTCACCAACTGGATCATCGTGGCGCTGCTCATCAGGGTCAGCGACTCGGCCCGCGCGCCGCACCCCGACACGTTCGACACGGGCGTCATCGCCCCGGTCTTCGAGGACGAACGGTGATCCGCTACATCCGGCGCGCCGCCGCCCTGTGCCTGCTGCTCCTGGCCGCGCTGCTGGTCAACGCCGCGCGCGTGCAGATCATCGAATCCACCTCGCTGGACAAGAACCCGGCCAACCGGCGTCCGGCCATTGCCCGTTACGACGAGCCGCGCGGCGACATCCTGGTCGCCGGCAAGCCCGTCACCGGCTCCAAGGACAGCGGCCAGCAACTGCGGTACGAACGCACCTACACCCAGGGTCCGCTGTACGCGCCAGTCACCGGCTACGCCTCGCAGACGTACGGCACCTCCCTCATCGAGAACACCGAGGACGGCGTCCTGACCGGCACGGATCCCATGCTCGCGCCGCTGCCCTTCTGGAACGACATCAGCCGCCTCCAGCAGCCCGGCGGCGATGTCGTCACCACCATCAAGCCCTCGATGCAGCGCGCCGCGTTCGACGGTCTCGGCGGCAAGCGGGGCGCGGTCGCCGCGCTCGAACCGTCGACCGGGAAGATCCTGGCACTGGTCAGCAGCCCTTCGTACGACCCAGGGCTGCTCTCCGGTACGGGGCCGCCGGTCAAGACCGAGTGGGCGAGGCTCAATACTTCCGGCGGCCGTCCGATGCTCAACCGGGCCATCCGGCAGACATATCCGCCGGGCTCCGCCTTCAAGATCGTGACGGCGGCGGCCGCGCTGGAATCGGGTGTGGTCACAGACGTCGACGCGCCGTCCGGCGCGCCCGATCCGTATGTCCTGCCCGGCACCAGAACGAGGCTCCCCAACGCGACGGACGGCTGCGGCAACGCCTCGCTCGCGTACGCCATCCAGTGGTCCTGCAACACCGTGATGGCGTATCTCGGGGTGAAGGTCGGCCTGCCCGGAATGCTGGACACGGCGGGCAGGTTCGGCTTCAACGACCGCGGGCTGCGGATCCCCTCGGCCGTCGCCACGTCGAACTTCGACCGCCGAATGACCGTCGATCAGCTGGCGCTCTCCTCGATCGGGCAGTTCGACACCGCGGCGACGCCGCTGCAGATGGCGATGGTCTCGGCGGCCGTCGCCAACGGCGGGGATCTCAAACGCCCCTACCTGGTCAACCGGGTGACCAGATCGGACGGTGACACGGTCGCGCGGAACTACCCGCAGTCCTACCAGCAGGCGATGAACCCCGCGACCGCGCAGCAGCTCCAGCGGATGATGGTCAAGGCCGTCGAGGAGGGGACCGGAGCGAACGCCGCCATCGAGGGGGCGACGGTGGGCGGCAAGACCGGTACGGCGCAGCACGGCCCCGGCAACTCCGGCCGGCCCTACGCCTGGTTCATCTCCTGGGCGCAGGCGGCCGACGCGCCCCAGCCGGCTGTCGCGGTCGCCGTGGTCATCGAGGAGGACGTGTCGGCCGACCGCGGCGAGATCACCGGCGGCGGCAGCGCGGCGCCGATCGCTCGGGCGGTGATGGAGGCGGCACTGCGAGACTGACCGGGTGACGGTGGAGGAGGCCCTGGAACGGATCGCGCGGCTCGATCCCGAGCTGTGCGCGTTCATCGAGGTGTGGGGCGAGGCGGCCGCAGCACAGGAGACTTCCCCCGGACTTCCCCTGGCCGGGCTGCCGTTCGCGGTGAAGGGGCCCTCCGGTATCCGTTCGTACTCGGCCAGGCGGCTGATCGCGGCGGGCGCGGTGCCGGTCGGCTCGACGGCGGTGCCGGGCCCCGGCACGTACTGGCAGACCTGGGGTCTCGGCGCGCACGGCCGCACCGTCAACCCCTGGCGCCCGGACCGTACGCCGGGCGGCTCGTCGGCCGGTTCCGCGGTGGCGGTCGCGGCCGGGATGGTGGACCTGGCCACCGGCAGCGACGGGGCTGGGTCGGTACGCATCCCGGCGGCCTGGTGCGGGGTGTTCGGCCTGAAGACGACGAACGGCCTGCTGCCCTCGCCCGACCGGACCGGCCTGGCGTCGGCGGGGGTGCTGACGCGCACGGCGGCGGACGCGCGGGCGTATCTGGCCTGCGTCCTCGACGGGTACGCGGAGGTCCCGCTGCGGTTTCCGCTACGGGCGCGCTGGTCACCCGATCTGGGCTTCGCCCGGACGGACCCGGAGGTGGAGTCGGTCACGCTGGCCGCGGTGGAGCGGCTGGTCTCGGCCGGAGTCGTACGTCTGGACGAGCGGCCGTTCGCGCTGCTCGACCCGAAGGACGCCTGGCAAGCCGTACGGCGCGGGGAGCCTTCGGCGGGGTCGGCGCCGCGCGCGGAGAACGACCGGCGTCTCGGCGCGCTGTTCGCCCAGGCGCAGCTGCTCCTCACCCCTGCCACCCCGAACCGCCCGCATGGCCACGAAGGACCGGGCGAGCTCTACTCCACGGCCCTGACCTGGGCGTTCAACCTCAGCGGCCACCCGGCGGCAAGCATCCCGGCCGGCTTCACGAGCGACGGCTGCCCGGTCGGCCTGCAGCTGGTCGCGGCGCGCGACGCGGACGTCTCGCTCCTCGAAATGGCAGTGGCGGCGGAGCGGCACGCGATTATGGTGCGCCCATGACCATGACCTACGAGCTCGCCCAGGTGAACATAGCGCGGCTCAAATTCCCGCTGGATTCCCCGGAGTTGAAGGACTTCGTCGACGGCCTGGACCCGGTGAACGCCGTCGCGGACGCGGCGGACGGCTTCGTCTGGCGGTTGCAGAGCGACACCGGCAATGCCACGGATGTGCCGGTCTTCGGGGACGAGTGGCTGATCGTGAACCTGACGGTGTGGCGGGACACCGACGCCCTGACCGCGTTCATGTACCAGGGACAGCACCGGGAGCTGCTGGGACGGCGCTACGAGTGGTTCGAACGTGTCCAGGAGGTCATGACCACTCTGTGGTGGGTGGAGCGGGGCCACCGCCCGACCGTCCAGGAGGCGGAGGAACGGCTGCTCCACGTACGCGAACACGGCCCGACGCCACGGGCGTTCACGCTGCGGACGAGCTTCTCGCCGCCTTCGGCGGAGTGATCAGCCCGGCTGCTGCCCGCGGCGGTTGACGGCGGTGAGGTCAATGTCGAGGGGGAACGGGAGGTCCAGCTTGAGCTGCTTGTGGTGGATGCCGGTGTCCGCGTACGTGCGGGTGGCGGGGTCGAGCTCGTAGACGTACACGACAGGGAGCCCGTCGTCGTCCTCCACACGCCAGAAATGCCGGATGCCTGCCCTGGCGTACTTGCGGGGCTTGACCTCGCGGTCACGTTCCACGGAGTCTGCGGAGACGATCTCGACGGCCAGAAGGATGTCGTCGGGGTCGTACCAGGTCTGCCGCGGGCCGGTACGGGCGTTTTGCGGCACCACCATCAGATCAGGCTCCGGCCGATCCTGTCTGGCCAGCTTCGTGGTCATCTCGCGGACGACATAGAGGTCCTCCGGCGCGAAGTCCAACAAGGCGTTCTCCAGTAGGCGCAGGGTGGCCATGTGGAAGTCGGTCTGCGGACTCATGAAGACGAGGCTCCCGTCGATCAGCTCCGTGTGCGGAGGAAGATTCGGAAGTTTGTCGAGGTCGTCCGCCGTCCAGCCGCCGGCCGGCGGACGGGCCCACTCGTACTGCTCGTCCAGCCCGTACTCGCGTGCGGCGCTCATGATTGCTCCCATGTGACGGAGTCTGCCTGGCACAGCCAGCGTACCCAGCAGGGATGCGCACTCGCCCCTCGTACGAGTGAGCGACGCTCCTGCATTGACGGCCCGCTACCGCGTACGGGGTCCGGGCCCCGGCGTCCGCAGCCGCCGGGGCCCGGCAGGAAATCGTTCGACACACTGCTGGAGGCGCACTCGAAGGACCTCGGCCAGGAGCCGGCCCTTGAGGTTCACGCGTCAGCCGGCCGACTGGGCACCCTCCGCGCCCTCCGCGATCGCTTCCTCCACCTCCGAGACCCGGGCCTGCTCCTCCGTCGCGAAGCGTTCGCGGTCGAGCTGCTCGGCGATCTCCTCGTCCTGGGACATCAGGAGGTCGAGGTTGGCGTCGCCCATCTCGAAGACGCCCATGTCCAGATAGGCCTTCTGCAGGCGCTCGCCCCACAGCCCGATGTCCTTGACGCACGGCACGATCCTGCTGAACAGCAGTTTCCGGAACAGCTGCAGGAATTCGGACTGCTCGGAGAGCTCCGCCGCCTCGGCCTTGGGGATGCCGAAGTTCTGCAGCACCTCGACCCCGCTGAGCCGGTCGCGCATCAAGTAGCAGCCCTCGATGACGAAATCCTCGCGCTCGCGCAGCTCCGCGTCGCTGAGCTCCTTGTAGTAGTCGCGCAGCGCCATCCGCCCGAAGGCGACGTGCCGGGCCTCGTCCTGCATGATGTAGGCGAGGATCTGCTTCGGCAGCGGCTTGTCCGTCGTGTCCCTGAGCAGGCCGAACGCGGCGAGCGCGAGCCCTTCGATGAGGACCTGCATGCCCAGGTAGGGCATGTCCCAGCGGGAGTCGCGCAGGGTGTCGCCGAGCAGCCCCTGGAGATTGTCGTTGATCGGGTAGAGCATCCCGACCTTCTCGTGCAGGAAGCGGCTGTAGATCTCCGCGTGCCGGGCCTCGTCCATCGTCTGGGTGGCGGAGTAGAACTTCGCGTCCAGATCGGGCACCGACTCCACGATCCGCGCCGCGCACACCATCGCGCCCTGTTCACCGTGCAGGAACTGGCTGAACTGCCAGGAGGTGTAGTGCCTGCGCAGCTCGCCCTTGTCCTTCTCGGTCAGCTTCGGCCAGTGGCGCGAGCCGTAGAGGGTGAGCGCCTCGTCGGGGGTGCCGAGCGGGTCGTACGGATCGACTTCCAGGTCCCAGTCGATGCGCTTGGCGCCGTCCCACTGCTTGTCCTTGCCCTTCTGGTACAGGGCGAGCAGTCGTTCGCGGCCGTCTTCGTACTCCCAGCTGAAACGGGCGGCGCCGGAGGCCGGGACCTGCCAGTGGAAGCTTTCCGGGGCGTGCGTGTAGCGGTCGTGTGTCGACACTGACGGCTCCTTCGCCTCATATCCCGTACCACTACGGATAATTGGCAGGCTCACACGTTGGTAGACGTCCAGTCAACAAGTCGTACCCGAGGGATTGACGACCTTGCTGACAGGCAGTCTCATAAGGGTTGACATTGCTCACCCCACCCGCGAGGTGCCCTCAGCCATGACGACAGAGACCGAACGCGACGTGCAGCTGCTCCGCGACGCACTCGGCCCCCTGCGGGACCGGGAGCAGGTCGCCCAGCGCCTCCTGGAGTCCTCCGCCAAGCACTCCTTCGACCCCGACAAGGAGCTCGACTGGGACTCCCCGGTCGAGGAGGGCAAGTGGTTCTGGCCGCCGGAGCTGCTCTCGCTCTACGACACCCCGCTGTGGCACAGGATGTCCGAGGAACAGCGGCACGAACTGGCCAGGCACGAGGCCGCGTCGCTCGCCTCCTTGGGCATCTGGTTCGAGATCATCCTGATGCAGCTGCTGGTCAGGCACATCTACGACAAGCCCGTGACCAGCAGCCATGTGCGCTACGCGCTCACCGAGATCGCGGACGAGTGCCGGCACTCGATGATGTTCGCCCGGCTGATCGAGAAGGGCGGGGCGCCCGCGTATCCCGTGCCGCGGCTCTACCACAATCTGGGGCGCGTGCTGAAGACCATCTCGACCACGCCCGGTTCGTTCGCCGCGACGCTGCTCGGCGAGGAGATCCTCGACTGGATGCAGCGCCTCACCTTCCCGGACGAGCGCGTCCAGACCCTGGTGCGCGGCGTCACCCGTATCCATGTGGTGGAGGAGGCACGCCATGTGCGGTACGCCCGCGAGGAGTTGCGCCGGCAGATGGTGACGGCGCCGCGCTGGGAGCAGGAATTCACGCGCCTGAGCTGCGGGGAGGCGGCGCGGGTCTTCTCGGTCTGCTTCGTGAATCCGCAGGTGTACACGGACGTCGGCCTCGACCGGCGCGAGGCGGTCGCCCAGGTGAAGGCGAGCGGCCACCGCCGCGAGGTGATGCAGTCGGGCGCGAAGCGGCTGACGGACTTCCTCGACGACATCGGCGTCCTGCGCGGTCCGGGCCGCAGGCTCTGGAAGAGCTCCGGTCTCCTCGCGTAATCCGACAACGGTGCGGTTACGCTGCGAGCATGACCAGTCCCGCTCCAGCGACCCGTGCCTACCGACGGCTCAGCGTCGAGGAGCGCCGCAGGCAGCTCCTCGCCGCCGCGCTCACGCTCTTCGCGCACCGGCCGCCGGACGAGGTCTCCCTCGACGATGTGGCCGAGGCGGCCGGGGTCTCCCGGCCCCTCGTCTACCGCTATTTCCCCGGGGGCAAGCAGCAGTTGTACGAGACCGCCCTGCGCTCCGCCGCCGACCAGCTGGAACTGTGCTTCACCGAGCCGCCGGCGGGACCGCCCACCGAGCGGGTCTCCCGGGTCCTCGACCGCTATCTCGTCTTCGTCGACGAGCACGACGCCGGGTTCAGCGCTCTGCTGCGCGGCGGCAGCGTCGCCGAGACCTCCCGTACGACGGCGATCGTCGACGAGGTGCGGCGGGCCGCGGCCGAGCAGATCCTCGTCCACATCGGCGTGGCCCGGCCGGGACCGCGGCTGCGGATGATGGTGCGCACCTGGATCGCGGCCGTCGAGGCGGCCTCGCTGATCTGGCTGGACGAGGAGAAGCAGCCGCCGGCGGACGAGCTGCGGGACTGGCTGGTCGACCATCTGATCGCGCTGCTCGCGGCGACGGCCGCGACGGACGAGGAGACGGCGGAGGCGGTCAGGGAACTGGTGGCGCTGGAGAAGCCGTCCGGGCCGATGGGAGTGCTGGCGCGGCGGGTGGGGCCGGTGGTGGGGGACGCGGGGGGTTTGCTGTAGCGGGCGTCGGGCCGGGGGTTGCGCCTGCGGCGGCCCTGGTCCCCGACCCGCCCTCCCCCTACGGCCTGGCGGCTGTGGGAGGTACCCCATCCCGTAACCGGGGCTCCGCCCCGGACCCCTGTACGCCCTTCGGGCGTTGTCCTCAGTCTCCCCCAGACTTCGTCCCGGGGGAGCCCCAACGGGCTTGAGTTTCCGCCCATCCGGCGGAAACTCAAGCCCCACCGGCGAGACTTCCAAGCCCCGCCGGCGTTTGAGGCGTGGGGGTCCCCCCACGCCCGCCAGGGCGGCGTAGGGGGAGGGGCTGGGGCGGAGCCCCAGCGGGGAGCCCACGGCCCCCCGCCTACAGGTCGTGGCCCAGGCCCGGCCCCACCGGCACGTCCACCCACCCCGTCTCCGCCGTCGACGCGAACGCCGTCGGAGCCAGCGGTTCCGTATGGACCAGCAGCGGGCCCACCAGGTCCGCCGGGACCGTCGCATGCGCAAGCGCGGCGGTCAGATGGGCCGCGGCCAGGGTCGCGACGCCCAGTTCCGGCATCGTGCCGATCTTCACGGCGAGGCCCGCGGACTCGGCGACCGCGGCGATCTGTCTCGCCCGGTACAGCCCGCCCACCTTGAGGATCTTGATGTTGAGGACATCGGCCGCCCCCCGGCGGACGATCTCCAGAGCGTCGTGCAGCGAGTGCAGGCTCTCGTCGGCCATGACGCGCACGCCGCCGCGGCTGCGCAGCGCGGCCATGCCGGTCAAGTCCCAGCGGGGCAGCGGCTGTTCGACCAGGTCCAGCCCGGCGTCGGCGAGCCGGCCGACGGTGCGGGCCGCGCTGCCGGGGTCGTAGCCCTCGTTCGCGTCGAGGCTCAGCTCCACGGAGTCCGGCACGACACCGCGCACCGAGCCGACCAGCCGCACATCCAGGTCCGGGTCCTCGCCGCCCTTCACCTTGATGTGGGTGAAGCCGCGCGCCGCGTACACCGCCGCCTCCTCGACCATCTCCTCGACCGTCCCGAGACCGACCACCCAGGTGGTGGGGACGCGCGGGCGGACACAGCCGCCGAGCAGCAGATGCACGGGCCAGCCCGCCGCCCGCGCCGCGACATCGTGCAGCGCGATGTCCAGCGCCGCCTTGGCCAGCTGCTGGCCTCGGATGGCGGCGTCCATGGCGGCGTGCGCTCCCGCCAGGTCGCGGGCGTCGCGGCCGATCAGCGCGGGCGCCGCGTGTTCGGTGAGCGCCGCCTCGAGTCCGGCGAGGGTCTCGCCGGTGTACGCGGTCATCGGGGATGCCTCGCCGAAGCCGGAGTCGCCGTCCGCCGTGCGTACTTCGACGACCAGGCTGATCAGTTCGGGGCTGGTTCCGCTGCTGATGACGAAGGGACGCCGGTAGGGGGCCCTGACAACGCGGGTGTGGACCGAGGCGATCTTCAAGCACGGCTCCTTCGAGTTACGGCCCGGACCGTAAGGTCGGGCTTAGAGGCGTACGCGGTAGACGATCGGCGGGCGGCCGGTCCGGCCCAGCTGCCGGCTGCCCGTCGGTACCGCCACCCCCGCCCGCTCCAGGCGCTTGAGGATGCGGCGGGCCGTGCGCTGCTGGACCGCGAGGTACTCGGCCACGCGGTGCGCGGTGATGCCCTCGTCCTGCTCCTGAGCGGCCAGTTCACGCAGCCGGTCCAGCGTCCTGGGGTTCAGGCCGACGCGGCGGGCGAGCGTGACCGTGCTCTCCGGCCCGGCCGCCGCCGCGGACAGCGAGGGCGCGGAGCGGTCCGCGTCGATCACGATGTCGACGTCGTCGGTCATCGAGACGACGCCGGCCACCGGGCCCACCGAGCGGGCCCGGTTGACCGCACGCCTGGCCAGCGCCTCGGCCTCCGCGGCGGTGCGCCCCAGACCGAAGCCCACATGAGCGGTGCCGTGCCGGGCCGCGAGGTCGTCGAGGAAGGGGAGGCGGGTGAACTGCTCGCTCACCTTCTCCAGGACGCCCCGGGTCGTGACGACCAGCCGCTGCCCGTCCGCCAGATCGGCGAGGCTGCCGCCCAGCACTCGCAGATCCGCGGCCAGTTCACGGTCGTCCGCCGGAAGATCGATGATGCCGAGGGCGACCTGGGCGTCGCCGCTGTGCTGTCCCGCGGTCGCGAGCACAAGGGCCTGGAGCGTGGAACGTATGGAGTGCCGGGACGGCGCCAGACGTACGGCGTGCATCTCGTGGTCCAGAAGATGAAAGGCAGAGCCGAGGCAGGTGAGGGCGACCCGGGTCTGCTTCCTGTCCCGCGCGGCCAGATGGAACTCCGCGAGACCCTGCGAGGTCAGCCCGGGCCGGTAGGGCAGTACATGCACATGGTCGGTGGGCAGCTTGGCCTCGGTGAGCGTCTCCATCACCTCGCTGCGGCGCAGCGTGTCGATGGAGATACGGGAGACGTCGTGGCCGAGGCGGAGCAGTTCGACCAGGGCGCGCAGCAGGGTCGCGCCGCTGTAGGGCACATACATCGCGGGCCGGTCGACGATTCCGGCGGCGGTGGCCAGCGTGTGCGGCACGACGCCGGTGAAGAGCAGCGCGTCAACCTCGGCCTGCGCGCTGCCGACCACGTCGAGGGTCTCGTCCTCGTGCCGGTACGGGAGGGGCACCAGCCGGTCCGCCCCGGCCGAGCCGCCGACCGCGACCACCTTGTGCACGAGGTCCTCGGGACCGATGACGCCGACCGTGAGAGCCATCGGCCGGTCTCCGTTCTTCTGGAGTGGTTCTGAGGTACTTCTGGACGGGGTTGACGCCCGCCAACCGCGGCTTTAATTTCGGCCCAGGCCATAACCGCATGCTTGCGGAGAGGATAGTGCCCCGATGCCCGAACGGGAAATGCCGCTGCCAGGAGTTCTGGGCCCGCGCGGCCGCACCATCGGCGAGGAGGAACGGGCCGCGGTGCTGCGCGTCCTGGACTCCGCGGTGCTGTGCAGCGCATTCGGCAGTGAAGCACGTTCCCTCGAGGCCGAGATGACAGAGTTGTACTCCCGCGGGGAAGCAATCGCCTGCAGTTCGGGTACGGCCGCGCTGCATCTGGCGGTCGCGGCGGCCGGTGTCGGACCGGGCGACGAGGTGATCACCACGCCGCTCACGGACTTCGGCACGGTGGCTCCGGTCGTCGCCCAGGGCGGCCGGGCAGTGTTCGCCGACGTACGCCCCGAGGACGGGAACATCGACCCCGGCGCCGTCGAGGCGGCTCTCACCCCGCGCACCAAGGCCGTCATCGCCGTTCATCTCTTCGGCGCCGCCGCCGGCATCGACGCGCTGCGCGCCATCTGCGACCGGCACGGCCTTGTGCTCATCGAGGACTGCGCGCAGGCCTGGCTCGGCGAGGACAGCGCCGGCCGGCTGCTCGGCACGGTCGGGGACATCGCCTGCTTCAGCCTTCAGCAGTACAAGCACATCACCGCGGGCGACGGCGGCCTCGCGCTCACCGACGACCCCGGACTCGCCCGCCATATGCGGCTGTTCATGGACAAGGGGTGGGACCGCGCGGAGGGCCGGATCCACCGAGAGATGGGCCTCAACTACCGGATGACCGAGCTCACCGCGGCGGTGGCCCGCGCCCAGCTCATCAAGGTGGCCGACGTCGTACGCGTGCGAAGGGAGCGGGCCGGGCAACTCGTCGCCGCGCTCGCCGGGCTCGAGCGGGTCACCGTGCCCGAACCGCTGCCCGGCCACGCGTGGTGGCTCTTCCCGCTGCTCGTCGAGGACAACTCCCGCTGGGCGAAGGACCTTCAGGCCGAGGGCGTCCCCACCATGCCGGGCTATCTCGAACGTCCGCTGTACGCCAATCCCGCCCTGCCGGGATACCCGCCGGGGCTCTGTCCGCGGGCTGAGCGGCTGATCGACCGGACGCTCCTCGCCCTCCCCTGGAACGAGGGCTACACCGAGGCGGACGTCGAGCACATCGCCCGCGCGATCCGCACCGTCCACGACCGGGCCTACGCACGGTGACCGCGGTGACCACCTACGACTGGCTGCGGACCGCGCCGGAGGAGTTCATCGGCTGGGACGTCGACGTGCTGTACGGCCCATGGCCCAGGCACCACGCCGACATCGGACTCGCCGGGGTCAGGGCGCGCCTCGCCCGCTCCCCCGTCTCCAGGGCGCTGGCCATGTCGACGCGGGGAGCGCTCTTCGACGACGCCGCGGGCAACATCCGTACGGTCAAGGACCTCGCCGACTGCCCCGAACTGCTGCCGGTCGGCACCGTGGATCTGCGGGACGCGCTCGCCGCCGAGGAGCGCCTTGACGCCCTGGACGCGGAAGGGGTGCGCTTCCTGCGGCTGTTCACCGAGCAGCAGGACGTGGAACCGGACTTCCCCGGCTACCGGCATGTGATCGGGCAGGCCGTCAGCCGCGGTCTGGTCCTCCTGCACGACGGGGACCCGCGCCACTACGGGCCGGCGCTGGCGGGCCGCGGCGCGGATGTCGTCTTCCTCGACGTGCACTCGTATGTGCTGGCCGACTTCCTGCTGCTCGCCAGGAGCGAACCGGGTTTCCGGGCCACCACCCGGCTGCTCTCCGCCCCCGACGCGATCGAGCGGGTCGTCGAGACGGCCGGCGCGCGCCATCTGGTCTTCGGCTCGCGCACCCCCTTCATGGACATCTCCCCGCAGACGCTGCGGCTGCGCTACGCGGGCATCGGGGAGGCCGAGCGCGCGGCGATCGCGGGCGGGAACGTCGAGGAGCTGCTGGGCTGATGCCGATCATCGATGTGCATGCGCATGTGGGCCCGTGGCCGTTCCACATGGACACGGGCGACGCGGCGTTCAACATCAGCCTGATGGACAAGTACGGCATCGATCTGCAGCTGGTGTCGGCCGCCGAGGCGGTGGTGTACGACGCCTTGGCGGGCAACGCCGCGCTGCGCGAGGTGCTGGCCGTGCATCCGCGGCTGCTCGGCTACGCCGTGGTGAACCCGAACCGCATCGAGGAGAGCGCGGAGGATCTGCGGCGCTGTCTGGACACCGGCCGGTTCGTCGGCGCGAAGATCCACACCCACTATCCGGGCCGGCACATCGGCACCCGGGAGATGGCCGAGGCCTTCGACCTGCTCGACGAGGCGGGGGTGCCGCTGCTGCTGCACACCTGGGGCCCCGAGGTGGCGCTGCTGCCCGAACTGCTGGAGAGCCGGCCGCGGCTGCGGATCATCATGGGCCACGCGGGCGGCGACGCCTGGCGCGAGGCGGCGCACGCGGCGGCGGCGTGCGACCGGCTCTACCTCGAACACTGCCGCACGGTCACGGACGCGGGCCGGATCGACTACGCGCGCGCGTCGGGGGTCCCGGTGGAGCGGCTGCTGTTCGGTACGGACGCGACGCTGATCGATCCGTCGGTGTCGCTGGGGGTGATCCGGGATGCGGGCTTTACGTCCGAGGAGCTGGAGAGGGTGCTGTGGCGCAACGCGGTGGGGCTGTTCGGCCTGGAGGGGGTCCTTTCCCCGACCCGCTTCCCGTAACCGGGGCTCCGCCCCGAACCCCTGTACGCCCTTCGGGCGTTGTCCTCAATCTCCCCCAGACTTCGTCCGGGGCGGAGCCCCAACGGGCTTGAGTTTCCGCCCGTCCGGCGGAAAGTCAAGCCTCGCCAGGGTTTGAGGCGCGGTCCCGGACGCGAAATCCAGCCCCGCCGGCGATTGAGGCACGGGGCCCGGGGCGGAGCCCCGAAAGCAAGCCGCGCCGGCGATTGAGGCGCGGGGCCCACGCCCGCCAGGGCGTAGGGGGACGGTTCGGGGCCGAACCCCGGTCCAGGTGGCCCCGGCCGGGCTAGTCCGGCTCTTTCGCAAGCCCCTCCAGGCAGTCCACCACCACCCGCCGCTCCCCCGCAGCCAACCCCGGCCCGTACGGGTCAAACGCCGCCGACTCCGGAAGCAGCCCCTCCCATACCGCCGCCCACAGCATCCGCTGCACATACCCCTCGATGGGCGCGAGGAACGTCGCCTCCGCGAACCGGTCCAGGCGACCCGACGCACGCACGAAAGCCCCGTGGTCGCCCGCCCGCCACGCGTCCAGCACCGCGCTCGTCAGGCCCACCCGCGCCGCCGCGATGCCCACCAGCGCCGAGTCCGCGCCCCACATCAGGGACGGGCCGAACATCCGGTCCTCTCCGGTGACCACGAGCTTTCCGCTCTCCTCGGCCGCGCGGATCGCGTCCTGGCACGCCATCGCCCGGTCCAGGGTGGCGAGTTTGATCCCCGCTGCTGACGGCAGGTTCAGCAGCCGGCGGATCAGCGACGGCGGATACGGATAGCCGCCCGCCTCCCCGTGCAGGAAGAAGCCGAGCACCGGCAGCCCGCTCTCCGCGGCCACGCTCTCGTGCAGCCGCAGGGCCTCGTCGTCGTCCCCGTCGAGCTGCGCGAGCGGATAGACCATGACCGCGTCCGCTCCGCCCTCCGCCGCCCGCACGGCCATGGTGACCGTCGCGAACACGGCCTCCCGCAGGGTCGTGGGGCGGACCGATCGTGGCACCCCCACGCCTGCCACGATCGATCCTTCGACCGCCTCCCGCCAGATGCTCAGCACCTGCTGACGGTCGGGTTCGGAGAGATGAAGACCGCGACCCGTGTGGGCCCACACCGCGACGCCGCCGATGCGCTCGGCCGCGATCCGCTGCGCGTATCCGCGCAGCGCGTCCAGGTCCACGACTCCCCGGGGATCCATGGGAGTGGCCACCGCGGGCAGTACGGCACCGCGCAGCCTGCGCACCAGGTTCTCCGTCGCAGACATGAGCGATCTCTCCCGTCTGTTGCGGTCGTTGTCGACACGCTAGCCTTTACGGCCCGGACCGTAAAGGAAAGGCCAGCGAGAATGCCCAAGCGCCCCATGCGTCTCGGCCTGTACGTCAATCTCTATGCGGACAAGGCCGAACGGCCCCGGCTCGCCGACGCCGTGGAGCAGGTGATTCTGGCTGAACAGGCCGGATTCGACTGGGTGGTGCTCGGCGAACGGCATCTGCACCGGCCCGGATACCACGAGGCCATCACCTCGCTGGCGTATCTCGCCGCGCACACCGAGCGGATCGGACTCGCGACGGCCGGGCTGATCGCGCCCGTCTACCAGCCGGTGTGGCTGGCCGAGACCCTCGCGCACATCGACGTGCTGTCGGGAGGGCGGCTCACGGCGGGATTCGTACTGGGCTACCGGCCCGAGGAGTTCACGCTCTACGGCACCCAGCCGCGCGAGCGCGTGTCGCGCTTCGAGGAGTGCCTGGAGCTTGTCACCCGGTTGTGGACGGAGGAAGAGGTCACCCACCACGGCCGCTGGACCTCGCTGGACGAGGCCTTCCTGTCGCCGCGTCCGGTGCAGTCCCCGCGCCCCCGGATCTGGAACGGCGGACGGGTGTCGGCGGCTCTGGAGCGTACGGCAAGGATGTGCGACGGCTGGACGACCTCCTTCAACGAACTCGACTCCGAACTCCCGGGAAAGGTCGCGGAGTACCTCTCCTACCCGCGCGGCGCGGCGAGTCTGGGCTCGGAGGTCATCGTCTGCCGCGAGGGCTATGCCGCGCCCACCTCGCAGCAGGCCCGCTCCGCCCTGGAGGCCCCGCTGCGCGGTCTGTACGACGCCTACGGCGACTGGAAGCGCACCTCGGCCGATGCCGCGCGCTACGCACAGCCGTGGCAGGACATCGAGGCGCGCTCCGTGATCGGCTCGGTGGACCAGTGCGTCCAGCGTCTGGGGGCGTACGGCGAGATGGGCGCCGACGGTGTGGTGCTGCGTATCCAGCCGCCGGGCATGCCCCAGACGGACGCCCTGAGCGCGATCGAGGCGTTCGGGTCCGAGGTGCTGCCGCGTCTCAGCGGCTGAACGGGCGCTGCCGGAAGACCTGCTGGACGAGGAGCGCGGCGCGGGCGATGTCCGCCATGGCCGCGTTGTCGGCCATCAGCATCGGCTGGCGTACCCAGACGACCGTGTCCTCGGCCGCCTCGGCGACCGGACACGGACGCATCCGCGCGGTGTAGGGAGCAAGCGAGGGCTCGTGGGTCAGCGAGCGGTATCCGGCGTCGAGGGGGATGCCCTCGGCGGTCATGGCTGCCAGAAACGCCCCTTTGGGGTGACCGCCGAATGCCGGCGGGTCGTAGCGCAGTGGGGCGAAGTGCCAGGTGTGCCGGGTGGTACCGGCCGGAGCCGGAACCGGGTCAAGGCCCTCCACCTCCTCCAGCGCGCGGCCGAGCGCTGTCGCCCGTGCCGCCCTGTGCTCCAACTGGCCTTCGAGCAGCGCCAGTTGCGGATGGAGCAGAGCGGCCTGGAACTCCGTCATCCGTAGATTCCAGCCGAGCTCCGGGTGCTCGTACCAGTCGCCCTCGATCCGGCGCCCGACATTGTGCATCGACCAGAGCCGCTCGTACACCTCCCGGTCGTCGCTCACCACGATGCCGCCCTCGCCCGCCGTCATCGCCTTGCCGGACTGGAAGCTGAAGCAGGCGGCGTCCCCGAGGACGCCCGCCTCACGCTCATGCCGACGCGCGCCGTGTGCCTGGGCCGCGTCCTCCACGACGGCGAGGCCGTGGCGCTCCGCGACGGAGCCGACCGCTTCCATGTCCGCGGGCGCGCCGGCGAGATGCACCGGCATGACGGCCTTGGTGCGCGGCCCGGCCAGCCGGTCCGCCGCTTCCGGGTCCAGGTGCAGCGTGGCCGTCACATCGGCGATGACCGGGGTTGCCCCGGCGAGTACGACCGCGGTGGCGCTGGCCACGAACGTATAGGCGGGCACGATCACTTCGTCCCCCGGCCGCACACCCAGGGCGCGCAACGCCAGGAAGAGCGCCACCGTCCCGTTCACCGTGCAGACGCCGTGCGCGGCGCCGACGCTGTGGGCGAAGGCCGCAGCGAATGCCTCGGTCTCGCCGCCCGCGGTCGCTCCCCACTTTCCGCTGTCCAGCACCCGCAGCAGCCGCTCTCGCTGCTCCTCACCGGCCGGCGGGGGCCACTGCGGCCACCCTTCGGTGCGTACGGGCGTCATCTCAGACCCTTCAGCAGGCGGTCCATGGTCCCGTGCAGAATCTGCGCCCGGTCCGCCTCGTCGAGGTCGGCGAGCAGTACGCGCCCGAGTCCCACCCTCAGATCGAGGAAGACGGCGTCGGAGCCGAAAACGATGCGCTCGGCCCCGGCCTCGGCGACCAGCCGTAGCAGATGGCGGGTGGTCATCCGGGTGCCGCAGGTCTCCAGGACCAGGTTGGGACAGCGGGCCGCGGCTTCGGCGGCGGGTGCGAAGCCGCTGGTCCACAGGCCCGAGTGGCCCATCAGAAGCGGCAGTTCCGGGTAGCGGGGGGCGACGGCCGCGAAGCGCACCGGGTCGGAGAAGGCCGATGCGTGCTGGCTGTGCGCGAGCACAATGCGGCCGCGGTCGGCGGCGATGTCGAAGGCCGGGGCGTAGGCGGGGTGGTCGAGCGGGAGTTCATGAACTTCGGGGTGGAGCTTGACCCCGATGACGCCCGGCGCGTCCATCAGGTCGCGCAGCCGGGCCGGGGCCTGGGGATCGTGCGGATTGAAGACGGCGTAGCCGAGGAGGCGTCCGGGGTGCTGTGCGAGATCGGTGAGCAGCAGGGCGTTTCCGGCGCGGGCGTCGGGGCCGACGGCCAGCAGATGCGAGACACAGGCGATGGCGACGCCGCACCGGTCCATGACGTCGACGAGGCTGCGGGCGGAGCCGTCCGGGATGGCGAAGTCGGACCAGCGCCCGAGATGGCCGTGGGCGTCGATGACGGTCATGGATCTTCGGCCTCGCCGAGCAGCCGCAGGGCGTTGCCGCCCGCGATGAGGGCGGTCTCGGAGTCCGGCAGCGCCAGGGTGTCCAGCTGGAAGCGAGGTCCGGCGTCGTCGGTGACGGGTGCGCCCGTGCCGAACAGGACGCGGCGGGCTCCGTACCGTCCGGCGAACCACTCGACCTGCAGATGTCCGGTCAGCGTTGAGGTGTCGACGTACAGCTCTCCGTGCCGGTCCATGAGTTCGGCGAGTTCGCGCAGGCTGCGGTAGCCGGTGCCGGTGAGGATGATCCGCAGGGTGGGCAGGGCGCTCGCCAGCTGATCGATCTCGGCTGCGGTCACGGTCTCCCAGCCGAGCAGGACCGTGGTGCGCGTCCTCGCGAGCGCGGCGGCGAGCGCAAGGGCGTACCCGCCGGTGAGGGACCAACGGTGCTCGCCGGGGCACAGCCGCACCAGTCCGCCGCTGCCCTGCCACTCGGCGGTGCCGAGCGGCCCGGGAATCAGCACCGGCACCGGCCGCAGCCGTACGCCATCGGTCTCCTCGACCGCGGTGAGCGACTCGTTGCCGTCGCGCGGATCGCCGTAAACGGCATGTGTGTGGACCACGCAGGCGCTGTCGATGCGCAGCCGGTCGAGTTCGCCGACGAGCCCGGCCGGGTCCCGGCTCGCCACCTCGTCGTACGGCAGCGGGCCGAGCAGCCGGTTGATGTCGACGACGGTCATGTCTTGTGGCCGCTCATGTCTTGAGACCGGTGGTGGCGATCGAGTCGGTCAGATACCGCTGCAGGAGTCCGAAGACGAGCAGACAGGGGATCACGGTGATGGTCGCCCCGGCCATGATCTGGTTGACCGCGACGTTCTCGCCTTCGAGGGTGGCGAGGCCGACCGTGAGCGTGCGCATCTCGGAGGACTGGCCGATGACGAGCGGCCACAGGAAATCGTTCCAGTGCCAGAGGAAGACGAAGACGCCGAGGGTCGCCAGCACCGGCCGGATCAGCGGGATGACGACGGTGGTGTAGATGCGCCACTCCGAGGCGCCGTCGATCTTCGCTGCCTCGAAAAGTTCGTCGGGCAGCTGGTGAATGAACTGCCGCATGAGGAAGACGGCCTGGGAGTTGGCGAGGGTCGGCACGATCATTCCCCAGTACGTGTCGACGCCGCCCAGCTCCGAGACGAGGATGTAGTACGGGATGAGGGTGGCCTGGAACGGCACCATCAGGGTCGCCAGGAACGACCAGAACAGCACCTCGCGGCCGGGGAACCGCTTCTTGGCGAAGGCGTATCCGGCCATGGACGAGAACAGCAGGATGAGCGCGACGGAGACCACTGAGTAGATCAGTGAGTTGACCGCCCAGCGCATGATGTCCGCGCCGGCGAGGACGTCGGAGAAGTTCCGCCAGGTGGCCCGGGTCAGGTCGAACGCGCCAGGCAGCGTCTGCCCGCCGGGCGGCGCGAAGGCGACGAGCACCATCACCACGAAGGGGATGACGGTCACGAGCGCCACCAGGACGAGCAGAACGGGCAGTCTCAGCCGCGCCATCAGTCCGCCTCCCTTCCGATGAGCCGTCGCTGGACGAGCGAGAAGATCAGTACGACTACGAAGAGCACCAGGCCGATCGCGCTCGCATACCCGAAGTCGAAGAACTTGAAGCCGGAGTCGTAGAGGAAATAGACGAGCGAGTAGCTGGAGCGCACGGGTCCGCCGGCCGTCATCACATACATCTGGTCGAAGACCTGGAAGGAGCCGATGGCCTCGATGACGAGGACGAAGAACAGCACCGGCCGCAGCAGCGGAAGAGTCACCCAGCGAAATCGCTGCCATCCGTTCGCCCCGTCGATGGTGGCCGCCTCGACGACGTGCTGCGGGATGGACTGGAGTCCGGCCAGCAGGATCAGCATCGAGTAGCCGAACCCCTTCCACGCGGAGGTGACCGCGATGGAGGGCAGGACGAGGTGCTCGTTGCCGAGGAAGTCGACCGGGCCGAGGGAGAGGACGCCGAGCACGGCGTTGAGCAGACCGTCCTGGACCTCGTAGATCCACTTCCAGATGACGGCGGCCAGCACGATGCTGGTGACGTACGGCAGGAAGAACACCCCTCGGAAGAATCCGCGCGCCCAGACGGTGCGGTGCAGCAGCAGGGCCGTGCCCAGGGAGAGCAGGACGGTCAGCGGCACGAAGAACACGGTGTAGAGGGCGGTGACGCCCAGACTGGTCCAGAACAGGTCGTCGTCGAGGAGACGGGAGTAGTTCTCGGCCCCGATGAACTGCCATTCGCCGTTCAGCCGGTAGTCGGTGAGCGAGAGGAACGCGGCACCGAGGGTCGGTCCGAAGCGGAAGACGATGAACAGCAGCAGCATCGGGGCCACGAAGACGAGCCCGACGCGGGCCTCGCGCCGTCGTACGGCCCTGCTGAAAGAGCTCCTGCCGGGCGGGGCCACCTGGGGAGGGGCCTCGTCCGGGGAGGTCTTGGTCAGCGACGTCTGGCTCAACGCTGCCGCGCCAGGAGGTCGTCGGCCTGCTCGGCCGCCGCGTCGAGGGCTTGCTTGGGGGTCTTCTTGCCGGTCAGCGCGGCCTGGATCTCAGGCGCGATCAATGACATCAGCTGGCGTGCGGTGGGGTTGGGCTCACCGGGGTAGACGTTGGCGAGCGCCTGCTGGAACTCCTTGGCGTGCGGGGCGTCGCTCGGCACGGTGACATCCGTACGCGGCGAGAGGAAGCCGCTGGCCTTGCCCATGCTCTGAAGCTGTTCCGGCTTCGTCATGAAGGCGAGGAACTTCTCCGAGCCGGAGACGTTCTTGGACTTGGCATTGATGCCGAGCCCGCCGGGGATGCCGAAGGTCACCTGCTTGGCCCCGGTGAGCGGCGGGCCGACGACGACGTTCTCCGCGCCCCAGGCCTGGGCCGCGGTCGCCGCGTCCGCGGGGGTGTTGGAGAAGCCCATCGCCGCCTGCTGCTTGCCGAGCGCCTGGTCGGCCACGATGTTCGAATTGCTGAGGGCCGACTTGGGGATCGCGCCGGCCTTGTACAGGTCGGTGATGAAGGTGAGGGCCGCGACGCCCTCGGGCGCGTTGAAGGCGGCCTTCTTGCCGTCGTCGGTGAAGACGTTGCCGCCCGCCTGCCAGAGCAGGGGGTAGAAGTTGAGGTTCTGTGTCGCTTCATTGCCCGCGGAGTAGTCGAGGGCCGCGGCGCCGGCCTGCTTCAGTTTGGGCGCGGCCGCCTTGATCTCGTCCCAGGTGGCCGGGGGCTTGGTGATGCCCGCCCGGTCCAGCAGCTTCTTGTTGTAGAGCGTGGTGGTGACGGTGTGGTAGATCGGCGCCGCGTAGATCTTGCCGTCCTGCTTCATGGCTTCGAGGGCGGCGGGGAGGAACTTGTCCTCGGTGCCCTTGAGCGCCCCGTCGACCGGCCTGATGGCTCCATTGCTCAGATACTGCGGGATCTGGTCGGGGCCGAGCAGCACGACGTCCGGGCCCTTGCCGCCGCTGAGCGCGGTGGCGAGCTTCTCGTCGCGGTTGTCCCACGGCTGCTGCTCGACGGTGAGCTGCACACCGGGCTCGGCCTTGGCGAAGTCCTTCTCGATCTGTGTCCAGTAGGCGGTGTTGGCCGTGGGGTCTGCGATCACCGGGTACATCCAGACGGTGACCTTCTTCGACCCCGAGCTGCTGTCACCGCCGCACCCGGTGATCAGGGCGGCGAGCGTGAGCAGCGCGAGTGGTGCGGCGGCGCGCTTGAAGCCTGTCTTCATGGGGGCCTCCGGAAGGCCTGGAGAAGGGGAGCCAGAGCCCGGCTCAGTTTCGGCCTGGGCCGAAACTAGCCGGGCGGTTTTGGCATGTCAATGCCTCGTTGACGGGGCGTCAATGTCGCGAGGCCAGATCGGGGATCGGGTCGGGAGATCGGACTGGGATCAGGCAGGGGTCGGGCCGGGATCAGGCAGGGGTCGGGCGGGGATCAGTGCCGGGGATCGACGACGAACAGCTCGGCGACACGGTTGAAGTAGAGCCGCCCATCCTGATGCCCCGTCAGCCGCCGGTGCGGATACGCCACGATCAGCACCGGGTCGCGGTGCGGGGCGAACGGATCGATGCGGTATATCAACCCCCCGTCCACGCTCACGTACAGCTTCGAGCGCGACACCACGATCGAGCCTCCGGTGCTCCTGGTGCCCAGCTCGTAGCGGTGAACGATCCGTTGGCTCTGCCGGTCGACGGCGAAGAGCGTGTGCCCGGCTAGCCCCCACAGCCTCCGGTCGGGGCCGATGGCCAGAGCGCTGACCGTCCCCTCCGTGCTGACCGGCTCGAACTCCCAGAGCTTCTGGCCGCGGTCCACGTCCCAGGCGAAGACCGCGCCCGCCTTCCTGGTGGGCGGCGTGGTGCTGAGCCCACCGGTCACGGACCCGCCGCCGTAGACCACGCCGTCGTACGCGGCGAGCGCGAAGAGGCTCTGGTCCTGGGAGACATTGCGGGTGAACTGCCAGTCGCGGGACGACGGATCGTAGATGGCGAGCCCGCCGCCGAGCCGGTCGCCGGACGGGACGGTGCCCACGGCGATCTTCCCGTCCTCCGCCTCGGCGAGGCATTTACTGCGGGCCTGCAGCTGTGAGCCCAGGTTGAAGATGAGCTCGGGGTTGGGGGTGGTTCCCGGCGGGCCGCCGGGTGAGTACTCGGGGCTGTTCCAGGGCTTGTCCGGCCAGTAGCGGTAGAGCCTGGACTCGGGGTAGACGCCGAGCCAGACCGAGCCGTCCGAGGACTGGAGGATCGATTCGATCTGCGCGAAGCGGTGGAACGAGGATGCCCCGGTGTCCGTACGGACCGCGCCCAGGCCGCCGTTGAGGAACCCGCCGGCGTAGACGGTTCTGCGCCCGCCCCCGGCCACCGCCAGAATCTCTATGGGCTCCTTGCGGACCTTGGTGTCCAGGATCGCGTGCGCCCCCGTGGTGGGGTTGTAGCGGAACATCTCGCCGCGCCAGAGCGTGCCGACGACGCTGCGTCCCGGATAGTCCGCGACGCCAAGTTCGGCCCAGCCGATGGCGCGGGTGTTCTGCACCTTGCCGGTGAGGGTGAGGCCGGTGCCGGTGAGCTGTTTGGTGGCCGGGTCGTAGCGGCGCAGTTCGCCACGCTGGATGAGGTGGATGCCGCCGCCGGAGTCGGGCGGGGCGATCTTCAGGCCGTGTGCGTCGGGGATCTCGTCGGTCCAGGCGCGCGCGGCGAGGTCGTAGACGAAGAGCGGACCGGGCAGGTCGGAGCCGATCCGCGCGTACAGCCGTCCGCCCAGGGCGTCCAGGTCGTATACGGCCTTGCCCTCTATGGAGCCGAGGCCGGGCGGCTTGGGGAGTTCGGTGACCGAACCGGTCACCGGGTCCAGCTCGGCGATGTGTGCCGCGGCGTACGATCCGGAGTAGACCTTGCCGCCGGCGCAGGCGATGCTCCGCACATACGTCTGACCCGCGACGACCTGTCCGAAGTCGGTGTACTCCTTGGTCGCCGGGTCGAAGCGGAAGACCTTTCCGCCGGGGAAGGTGCCGCCCCAGATCTTGCCGGCGGCGTCGGAGGTCAGCGACCAGATGAAGGTCTGCCCGGCGAGCGGCAGGCCGAGGTCCTCGGCGACGTCACCGCCGCCGGGCCGCCAGCGGTAGAGATGAGCGTTGCCGTAGGTCCCGGCGTACACCCCGTCGGGCGCGGCGGCGACGGCCCAGGAGCCGTCGGCTCCGGTGAGGGGCGCGCTGACCAACTGTTCACCGGTGGCCGGGTCGATGGCGTTGAGGTAGGCGGGCTTGCCCGTCGACACATTCCACAGAGCCGGTTTGCCACCCGGCCCCGGAGCGACCGTGCCGCCCAGGAGCAGGACATCAGCGAGCGGTACACCCAGCGATACGGGGTCGCGCATCAGCGCCTCCTCGGCGGACGCGGTGCTCGGAGCTGCTAATGACAGTACAGAGGCGGACAGTGCTGCGGTCGAGCCGGCGAGAAACGCTCGTCGCGTCGTCACAGGGGGTAACACCTCCGAAAGGAAGGGGAGTTACGGCACTAGCCGAAAGTGATACGCCTCCCCCCGTGGGGCGTCAACGGCGCCGACCGAGCGGGTCCGGGACAGCACTCCAACGGGCCCACGTCATGCCCATTCAGCTCTGTCCACCGGACGGCGGGCGCGCCCGGTGCCGGCGGCGCCGCGGGCCTGCGTGAGACTGGCGGTGTGAGAAGTGAGAACACCCCCTTCGTGGGCGGGCCGCTGGACGGGCGCGTGCTGCCGGTTCTGGTCGGGCCGACCGGGCATCCTCCGAAGTGGTACGAGGTCCCCGTGCCGGGCGACGACGACACGCCGCCGACGGTGTACGCGTACCGGCGCGTCCCCGCGGGCTACACCAGGCGGCTCGGTCTGCGGCGCGGCTGGAAGTACGAGTACGCCCCCGACGGCAAGGAGCGACGCGCGCTGAAGTGGCCCTGGTCGAAGCCGAAGGGCGCGCCATAAGATCGCGAGGACCTTTTCGCCAGGGGGGATGCTCGCCATGGAGCCGCTGCAGCAGGACGATCCGCGCCAGTTCGGCCCCTACGCCACGCTGGCGCGCTTGTGGGAGTCGGCGAGCAGCGTCCGCTATCTGGCAGCCGGGACCGACGAAACGGCCGTTGTGGTCTCGGCCGCCAGGCCCCCACTGGCCGCGGTGCCGGCGTTCCGGCGCCGCTTCCAGGCCGAGGCGCGTACCGCGGAACGGCTGGCCGGCGGGTGGGTGCCCGAGCCGCTCGGATCCGGCGCGGACGAGGAACTGTGGACGGCGAGCGCGTACGTCCCGGCGCTGACCCTGCGCGAGTCGATCGCGCTGGTCGGGCCACTGCCGGAGCGGGCGGTACGGATACTGGGCGCGGCGCTGGCGGAGACCCTGTCCCGGGTGCACGCCACAGGTGCGGTACTGCACGGCCTGGCCCCGGACACGGTGCTGCTGGCGTCGGACGGCCCGCGGCTGACTGCCTTCGGGGCGCTGGGCGCGGCGGCGGTGGCCCACGCCGGTCCCGGCGGGCAACTGTCCGTACAGCTCGGCTATCTGACTCCGGAACAGTCGACGGGCGCGGAGCCGGGCCCGGCTTCCGACATCTTCGTCCTGGGCCTGCTTCTCGCATACGCCGCGACGGGCACCACCCCGCTGGGCTCCGCGGACGGCATCGCGCACGGGGAGCCGGAACTGGGCGGGGTGCCGGCCGAGTTGCGCCCGCTGGTGGCGAGCTGCCTGTCCAAGCTCCCGCAGGACCGCCCGTCGGCGAGCACGACGGCGGCGGCCTTGGCCCTGGAGGGCGCGGCGGCACTGGCGCGGGACGGCTGGCTGCCACCGAGCCTGCTCAAGGCGGTGGAGTCACAGGCGAAGGCGGTGGAGAGCCTGCGGGTGTCAGGCCCGGGCGCGATGCGGGAGCCCGGCCGGCCGGCCGGAAACGCGGGAATCGCAGCGAGGGTGGCGGGGCAGCGTCCGGTGGACGCGGTGGCCCGGCAACATGCGGCAGGCGCCGGTGCCGAACCGGCGCAGGCAACTTCCCACAGCAGGCAGCCGACGCCCGGTGACAGCGCGGCCACCATGGACGCGATGGCCGCACGGCATGCCGCAGGCGCCGAGCCCGCGCAGGCGACCTCCCGCAGCAACTGGCCGCCGCCGGGTGGTGGCGCCGGGGACGCGGTGGCCGGGCAGCGCCCTGGCGGTGAGGCCGCGTCCCTCGGTGTGGTCGTCCCGCAGCAAGCGGCCGGCGCCGGAGTAGCGGGCCGAGTCGCGGGCCCGGACCCGTTCGGCGGCAGCGTCTCCGTGCCGAACGAGACGCCCGGTCACCGAATGACCGCCGCCCTCGCGGTGCCCGCCGCGCGCAGCGCCCCGCCCATGCCTCAGGCCCTGCCCGTACCCGCGTACGCACCGGCGCCCACCCCCGGCCCGGCCCCCGCCAAGCCGGACCGGCGGGCCCTGCTCGCAGGCATCGCCGCCGGGGTCGCCGGGATCGCGCTCGGTGGCGGTGGGGTGTACGCCGTCACTGACGGGGAATCAGAGGTCGCGCCCAAGGCCCGTCCCGCTCCCCGGCGCGCCCGCGTCGCGGGGATGCCGCCGGAGCCCGCCTGGCGGTACGAGCAGCCCGGCAAGAAGGGCGACGCACCGCCCAGTGCGACGCTCTGGCGCGACCGCGTGCTCCTGCTGACCGGCAGGGACCAGGCCGTCGGGGTGGACCTGCGCACCGGACGCCGGCTCTGGCAGCTCAAGGAGGCCGCCTCGCCCTCCCGCGCCGTGCCCGTCGATGACGCGCTCTGTCTCGTGAACGGCGCCACTCACTTCCTGTGGATCTCCGCGCTGGACGGGCAGATCAGGCACCGGGTCGCCAAGACCACCCTCGCCGGCCCCGGCGAGACCCTGACCCTCGGGAGCGTCACCGGCTCGGACGCCGGCACACTCTGGGTGACCGGCCATGTCAAGAAGGGCGCCGCGCTCGCCACGTACTTCTTCGCGTACGACCTGATCGCGCGCAAGTGGCTGTGGCGCACCCCCGTCGCAAACGGCCTCCCCCCGCACATCCCCCGGTACGACCTGATCGCCGTCCGCCCCGCCGACATCGTCGTGCGGCAGGACGCGGCATCCCTCACCCCCGCGCAGCGCACCGCGTCCAAGGGCGCGTCCGTGCTGCTGGCGTTCGACCGCAAGACGGGCAAGCTGCGCCAGTCACTGCCGCTGCCCGGCGTGGTGCCCGCCGCCGCCGTGCTCGGCGATACGACGGAGAGGCTGTTCGCCGCGGCGGCGGGCGAGTTGCAGGCGTACAACAGCCGCACCGGCGCACGGCTGTGGCGGCTGGCCGCCGCCATCCCCGCCGCCGGCCAGAGCGGAATCTTCCCCTACGGCAAGGGGACCCTGCGCGGCCCCGTGCTGTACGTCGCCAACCGCTACCAGCAGGTGTACGCCATCGACACAGCCACCGGCCGCCGGCAATGGCAGCGCTCCACCGAGGCGCCCGTCTGGAACGGCGTCCCCGCCACTGCCCTCAGCGCGAGCGGCGGCACGGTGCTCGCGGGCGACGGCGCGCAGCTCACCGCGTTCGCCGCGCGTGACGGCAGGCGGCTGTGGAAGTTCCAGGAGGCGGGCGTGAAGGACGTCCCGGGCGGCCCCCGCTATGTCCCCCTGCCGGGTGGCGACGGCCGGAATCTAGTCGTCCAGCGGGAGAGGACCTTCTACGCGCTGCCGGTGGACTGACACGCCGTAAGCGACCCGCGCTCCGCCTCGACGAGTGAGCGCATTGGGCCGATCCGCCCACTCGCGGGGCACTCCCCCACGCGCCCTCGCATGATCGGCAGTGGGGTGGACGGCCCACCCCGCAGCCGGAGGTGATGAAGTGACAGGCAGGTTGCTCCACTCCGTCTGTACGGCTGCGCTGGCGACCGCGACCGCCGTCGCGGCGGTACCGGCTGCCGCCGAACCCGCGCCCACACCCGCACCCGCTCCGCCCACGACCGTCTCCGGGATGCTGACCGCGCTTCAGACGCTGTACCGCCAGGCGGAGGAGGCCGGCGAGACGTACAAGGCAACGGGGGAGGAGCTCAGGAGACAGCGAGCCCGGACGGCGAGGCTGGCCCGCCAGCTCGCGGGCGCGCGTAAAGCCGTCGTCGCGGCCCGCGCCGACGCGGGACGGCTGGCCCGCGAGCAGTACCGGGGCCGTTCCGAGCTCTCCTCGTACCTGGGGCTGCTGCTCTCCCGGAATCCGAAACAGGCCCTCGACCAGCACCATCTGATCGAGCGCGCGGCCGCCCACCAGTTGGCGACGATGGCCGGCCTGAAGGAGGGCGCGAGGCGGGCCGCCGGGCTGGCGGCCTTGTCCCGCGAGGCGCTGGACAAGGAGCTGACGCTGGCGGCGAAGCAGAAGAAGGCGCGCGACGACGCGACCGCGCAGCTGAGGGACGTCGAGAAGATGCTCGCCTCGCTCTCCGCCGACGAGATCGCCGAAGTGGCTGCGCTGGAAAGGACCAACGCGGCCAAGGCCCAGGAGAAGCTCCTGGCCTCGGGCGTGCTCGGCGGTAGGCGCACACCGACGTCGCAGGGCCGGCGGGCGCTCAAGTACGCGGTCGAGCAGATCGGCAAGCCGTACGTCTGGGGCGCGGAGGGCCCCCAGTCGTACGACTGCTCGGGGCTGACCTCGCAGGCGTGGGCGCGGGCCGGCCGCGAGATCCCGCGGACCAGCCAGGAGCAGTGGGCACAGCTCCCGAAGGTCTCGCTGCGCGCACTGCGCCCCGGCGATCTGGTGATCTACTACCCCAAGGCCACCCATGTGGCCATCTACCTGGGCGAAGGCAAGGTCGTCCAGGCCCCACGCCCGGGCACCAAGGTCAAGGTCTCCCCCATCGCGGCCAATCCGCTGATCGGCGCGGTCCGCCCGGACCCGGACGGCAGTCCGCTGAGCAGCTATACCCCGCCGCGGCTTCCCAGGGGAGCAACGGCGGGGCAGGACGACGGCTACTTCGCGGCGGGAGCTCCGGACACCTCGGCCAGGTAGGCGTTCGCCTTCTCCGGGTCGAAGAAGAAGTTCTCGAAGTCGGCCGGATCGTTGAAGCCGTTCGCGAACCGGTCGGCGACCGGCTGGAGCCCGCCGGCCGCGCCGATGAGGTTCAGCACGTGCTCCGGCGGGACGCCGAGCATCGCGTTCGTCCACTTGGTGACGTGCTGCGCGGTGTCCCAGTAGCGGTCGAACGTGGACTGCATCCACGCCTCGTCGAACGGCCGGTCACCGTGCCCGGTGATCGAGGCGAGGTACGAGGCGGCGCACTTGGACGCCGAGTTGGAGCCCTGCCCGGTGATCGGGTCGTTGGCGACGACGACGTCCGCGACGCCGAGGACCAGACCGCCGCCGGGGAGGCGGCCGATCGGATTGCGGACGGTGGGGGGGTACCGTCCGGCGAGCGTGCCGTTCGCGTCGGTCAGCTCGACCTTGGTGGCCCGCGCGTACTCCCAGGGCGTGAACTTCTCCATGAGTTCCAGCGTCAGGGAGAGGTGCTCGGCGGGGTCCTTGACCCCCTGGAAGGCATCGAGCGGTCCGCCGGGGATGCCCTCCCAGAAGAGGATGTCCGCGCGGCCGGTGTTGGTGTACGTCGGCATCACGAAGAGTTCGCCGACGCCGGGGATCAGATTGCAGCGGACCGCGTCGTAGTCGGGGTGCTCGGGGCGCGGGCCCAGGCCGTGGACGTAGGCGACGGCGAGCGCGCGCTGCGGTGCGTCGTACGGGGAGCGCGAAGCGTCCCGGCCGAACATCGAGACCAGCTCGCCCTTGCCCGCCGAGACCATCACCAGGTCGTACGTCCGGGAGAAGTAGTCCAGGTCGGAGACCGCCGCGCCATGGATGACGAGCTGGCCGCCGCGCTGCGCGAACGTCTCCATCCAGCCGGCCATCTTCACGCGCTGGTCGACGGACTGGGCGTAGCCGTCGAGCTTGCCGACCCAGTCGACGGCGCGGCTGGAGTCCGGGGCGGCGACGGAGACGCCGAGGCCCTGGATGCGCGGGGCCTGGGACTCCCAGAAGTTGATGCCCAGATCGCGCTCGTGCTGCAGCGCGGTGTGGAACATGCACTGCGTGGACATGACCCGGCCGGAGCGGATCTCGTCGGCCGTGCGGTTGGACATGAGGGTGACCTCGTAGCCCTGCGACTGGAGTCCGAGGGCGAGCTGGAGACCGGACTGACCGGCTCCGACTATGAGTATCTTCCGCATGGCGGGTGTTCTCCGTTGCGTAGCTATTCGGGGGTGGCTTCGAGAGCGTGGGCGACCAGCGTGAGCAGGGACTCGATCACCGTGATCCGGTTACGCGCGTCCATGACCACCACTGGTACGCGGGGCGGCACCGTCAAGGCCTCCCGCACGTCGTCCGCCTCGAAGAACTCCGAACCCTCGAAGTGGTTGACGGCGACGATGTACGGCAGGCCGCTGCTCTCGAAGTAGTCGAGCGCCGGGAAGCAGTCCGGCAGCCTGCGGGTGTCGGCCAGCACGACCGCGCCTATCGCGCCGCGCACCAGGTCGTCCCACATGAACCAGAAACGCTGCTGACCCGGCGTGCCGAAGACGTACAGCACCAGATCCTCGTCGAGCGTGACCCGGCCGAAGTCCATGGCCACGGTCGTGGTGAGCTTGTCGGGCGTCGCGGTGAGGTCGTCCGTCTCCTCGCTCGCCTGCGTCATCAGCGCTTCGGTCTGCAGCGGGGTTATCTCGGAGACCGAGCCGACGAAGGTCGTCTTGCCGACGCCGAAGCCCCCCGCGACCACTATCTTGGTCGCGGTCGGTGCCCGGGTGTGGTCCAACTGCCAGGCCTGCAGCTCCTCCTCGGGCTGCGAACCGGGCCGGGCAAGCAGCGTGTCAGAGGCGGCGGAGTCCACTCAGCACCCTTTCGAGCAGTGCGCGGTCGGGCTGGCCGGAGTCACGCCCGGTCCCGAACACGCGGATCTTTCCCTGGTCGGCCAGGTCGCTGAGCAGCACCCGGACAACACCGAGCGGCATCTTCAGCAAGGCCGAAATCTCGGCCACGGTACGCATACGGCGGCACAGCTCGACGATCGCCCGCAACTCGGGCATGACGCGCGAGGAAAGGTCGCCCTTGGGCAGTTCCCTGCGCTCCTCGGGGGCTTCGAGCGCGGCGACGAATGTCTCGACGAGCAGCACATGGCCGAAGCGGGTACGGCCGCCGGTGAGTGAGTAGGGGCGGACACGGGCCGGGCGTTGGCTCTCGCCGCGGACGGGAAGCCTTCGGGCGGGTTCAGCGGCGGGCGTCACTGAGCGCTCTCCATCGTTTTGCGTAGTTCACTGCGGAGCTCGGGGGTGAGGACATGTCCGGCGCGGCCGACGAAGAGCGCCATGTGATACGCGACGACGCTCATGTCGCAGTCGGGAGTGGCTTGCACACCGAGCAGCGAGCCGTCGCTGATCGACATGACGAAGACGCTGCCCTCCTCCATCGCGACCATCGTCTGCTTGACACCGCCGCCGTCCATCAGCCTGGCCGCGCCGATGGTGAGGCTGCCGATGCCGGAGATGATGGTGGCGAGGTCCGCGCTGGAGCCCTTCGGGCCGTCCGGGCGGCCGGTGGCGGCCGGAGCGGCGTTCTGGGCGGGGTCGGAGGAGAGCAGCAGCAGTCCGTCGGACGAGACGACGGCGACAGAGCGGACTCCTGGCACCTCCTCCACGAGATTGCTCAGCAACCAGTGCAGGTTGCGGGCTGCACTGCTCAGGCCGAATGTCCCGGTCGCAGTCAACTGCGTGCCTCCTCGACTGTGTCCCCCGGCTCTACTGCTTCGGTGCCTGCTTCCGTGTTCGTCTGGTCCGCGATCTCGGCCTCGACGTCGCGGCGTCCGTTCTTCGCGCCCTGATGGAAGCCGCCGAGGCGGCGGCGCAGGGCGTCGGCGTCGACGCTGCCGGTGCGCTCGCCGGGCGCGGTGGCGGGCTTGACGACCTTGGGGGTGCGCTTGGGCAGGCCCTTGTCGGTGACGCGCTCCCAGGCGGGCCGCGCCCCGGCAGCCCGCTGGGGCTCGGTGACCGGCTCGGCGACCGGCTCGGGGTCGGCGAACGGCCGGGGCTCGGCGAACGGCACGGCGTCCGCCTGGGCGACCGGCTCGCGCTCTGCGTGAGCCACCGGCTCGGGCTCCGCCGCGGCGACCGGCTCTTCGGTCACCGCCGCCGCGACCGGCTCTTCGGTCACCTGCTCCGGCAGGCGCATCGAGAACGTCGCCTCCTCGACCTCGGTGCTCTCAGGGTTCCCGTCGGCCGTCCGCTCGTGCACGTCCGGCCCCGCCGCCCGGATCGCCTGCTCGGCGGCCACCACGAGGGGGTCGACTCGGCGCGAACTGCCCGGCAGCGCATTGGAGTTGGCCTCCGCCACCGACCCGGGCAGATGCTGCGCGGGCGACCCGCCGGTGCCCGCCATCGGCACCCTGTGCGTCTCGGCGGCCGGCGGTCCGGCCGGCAGCAGCGCCTGCGTGAGAACGACGACCGCGGCGATCCCGCCCTGCTTCTGCTCGCGCAGCTGCACCCGTACGCCGTGGCGTGCGGCCAGCAGGGCGGCCACCCGCAGCCCGAGGCCCTCGCCGTCCCGGCCGGCCCGGGTCTCGTACGCGTGCGGGTTCTCGAGTCGCGCGTTCAGCTCGGCCATCCGCCCGGTGGTCATCCCAATGCCGGTGTCCTGCACGGAGAGCATCACCTCGCCGCTCTCCAGCAGCCAGCCCGACAACTCGACCTGGGCGTCGGGCGGCGAGAAGGATGTGGCGTTCTCCAGGAGCTCGGCGACCAGATGGCTGAGGTCGTCCGCGGCGAATCCGGCGACCTGCCCGTGCGGCGGAAGGGACTGGATGATGACCCGTTCGTACCGCTCGATCTCGCTGACGGCCGCGCGCAGTACGTCGACGAGCGGGACCGGGCCGGCGTGTCCGTGTCCGTGCTCCGCGCCCGCGAGGACCAGCAGGTTCTCGCTGTGGCGGCGCATGACGGTGGCCATGTGGTCGAGCTTGAAGAGGGTGGCGAGCCGCTCCGGGTCCTGCTCGCGCTCCTCCAGCTTCTCGATCACGCCGAGCTGGCGCTCGACGAGGCCGAGCGTGCGCAGCGAAAGATTGACGAAGGTCTGCTGGACGGTGTTCCGCAGCCGTTCGAGCTCGGCGGTCAGTTCTTGGACGCGCGCCTGGAGTTCGGCGCGGCCGGCGGCGAGTTCGGCGGCCAGCGCGTCACGGGAGTCGGCCAGGTCGCCGCGGTCGCTGTCCAGCCGCTCGGCTCGTACGCCGAGGTCCCGCAGCTTGTCGTGCAGGGTGTTCAGGGACCGTACGACCTGCGCGAACTCATCGTTGCGGCCGGTGAAGCGGACCGGCTCCTCGACCTCGGGGGCGGCCGCGAGCCGGGCCGCGCCGATCCGCAGGACGGCGAGCGGCCGGGTGAGCGTACGGGCGACGGCGGCCGAGACGCCGATGGCGACGATCAGCAGGCCGCCGAGCAGGGCGATCCGGATCTCCAGCGCGGTGACGTCGTCGTCGCGCAGCTGCTCGAACCGCTCGATCCGCCCGGTGGCGAGGGACGACTCGACGCCCCGCATCTGCTCGATCCGGGCGGTGAGCGAGGATTCGAGAGTCTCGCGGTTGGACTTGCGGTCGGCCGAGGAGAGCTCGGGCTGGTCGGTCAGCCGGGCGAGATAGCGCTCGGCGGTCTTGACCTCGGAGCCTGTGACGGTTGCGGCCAGCGAGTTGCGGGCCTCCTTGCCGGCGGCCTGGTCGAAGTCGGCGAGCGCGGCGAGTTCACGCACCCGGGACTGCTGGGCGGCGGCGCTCAGCGCGTTGCGCGTACGGTCGCTCTCGCCGTCGTCCCCGCTCTCGTCCTGGACGGGCAGTCCGGTGATCGGGTCGAAGCTCGGGCTGCTCTCCTTGCGCGGCACGGAGAGTGCGGCGAGCAGCAGCCCACGGGTGGCGGACGCCTGCTCGACTGCGAGGCCGAGTGCGGCGGGTGCGCGGGTGCCCGAGGCGGCGCGCGGCGGGGTCTTTTCGGCGAGCTCGTCGGCGAGGGCGTGCAGGCTCGTGATGACCGCGGAGTACGCCCGGTATGCCTCGATCGCCGTGCCCTTGCCTGTCAGGGCGGTACGGCGTACGGAGGGCACGGCGGACAGGTCGCGGCGCAGTTCGGCGTGGTCGCCGGGGACAGCGCCGCGGATCTCGTCGATCTGCCGGTCGACGCGGGTGCTGCGGCTGGCGGAGATCTCGCGCCGTTCCTCCTTGTCACCCTTCTGGTCGTCACGGCCCGCCGCGATGTACGCGGTGACGTCGTCGCGTTCGTCGGCGAGGGAGTGGGCCAGGGTGACGGCCTGGCGGTTCAGCCCGGCGAGGGTGACCAGGTCCTGGGACTCGGTCAGTTCGGCTGAGGTGGCAAGGACGCCGGGGGTGCCCGCCGCGATCACGACGAGGCTGACCGCGGCGACTCCTGCCACCAGACGGCTTCGTACCCTCACGGCGCGGCCGCCGGGAGATCCCTCCGGAGTTCCAATGGGCCTGCCGCCGTTGCCCCGAGGCCGCTTCATCTGCACCGGTGCTCGCAATCTTGCTCGACTCGTTCGCCCATGAACCGGACCAGGGATGACGACCGGTCACACGCGAGGGCTACCCCTGGTACGGAAACGAGTGAACATCACTGCGGAGTTGGCGAACAAGTCGCCACCGGGGCCGATACGGCAACGCGCGGGGCACCGGCTGGATCTTCCGGCCAGGCTTTGGCAGGATGCGCGCCCGCACCCGGGAGGACCTGCGCCGCGCAGCCGCCGAACACGCCCTGACCTGCATGTACGGGACAATTGCGTGGCCATGCGGGCTTCGTGAAGGAGTCATGCAGACTGGGGATTATGCGTATCGAACTCGCGACCACCCCCGGCACGCCCGAACGCCCCAACGAGGACTGGGCTGCCGTGGCCCTGCCGGGCTCCGGTCAGGGCGGATCGCTCGTGGTGCTGGACGGTGTGACGCAACCCGCGGGCGACGACGGATGTGTGCACGGTGTGCCGTGGTTCACCGCCAGGCTGGGTGGCGCGCTGGTCGAACTGTCCGGTTCGCGACGGGATATGACGCTGGCAGAGGTCCTCTCGGAGGCAATCCGGCGCACCGCGGACGCCCATCGTGTCACCTGTGACCTTTCTCACGTGCGTACGCCCCAGGCCACGGTGGTCATGGCGCGCTGGGGCGGTCCGGCGGAGCCCGTGGAGCATCTGGTGCTCTCCGACTCGACGCTGCTGCTGGAGTCGCCGGACGGGGAGGTGCGGGCGGTGCTCGACGACCGTATCGACCGGCTCCCCCGCGAGTCCCTGCGAACACACGCCTCGGCGGACGCGCTGCGCAACGCGGAGGGCGGGTTCTTCACCGCGGCGGCCGATCCGGGGGTGGCGGTCCGGGCGGTGACGGGCATTACGCCCCGCGGCGAGGTGCGGGCCGTGGCCGCGCTGACCGACGGCGCGGCCCGCTGGGTGGAGATGTTCGCGGAGGGCAACTGGGCCCAATGCCTGGGGCTGCTGCGCAAGGAGGGGCCACAGGGACTGATCGACCGGGTCAGGGCGCTGGAGATCTCGGCCCAGGAGCGTGGGAGCGTGATCCGCTGGAAACTGCACGACGACGCGGCGGCCGTCTTCGCGGAGCTCTGACCCTTTCGGGCCCGCCGCCGGGCCCCCGGACGAAGTCCGGGGAAAAGTAACGGGGCGAGGACGAGCCGGCCGCTGGACGGCCCCGGTCATCCCTAGCTCTCGGCCCGCTGGTTCAGGTGATGCAGCAGCCGGGCCAGCTCCGCGACCTCGCCGCGGTCCCAGCCTGCCAGCTTGCTCATATAGCGGTCGCGCCTCGCGTCCCGGACCCGCCGGAAGCGCGAGCGCCCTTCGTCGGTCAGCCGGACGAGTGAAGCGCGGCCGTCGGCCGGGTCGGGTTCGCGGGCCACCAGGCCGAGCTCCTCCAGGGCGCGCAACTGGCGGCTCATGGTCGCCTTGCCGACGCCGAAGTAGCCTGCGAGCTCGGTGGCGCGCTGCTGCCCGGCATCCTCGAGACGCACGAGAAGTCCGTACGCGGCGGGCTCGAGGTCGGGGTGGACCTCGCGGGCCATCTCCCCGGAGGTCGCCCGGGCCCGGCGCAGAAAGACGGCCAACTCCCGCTCCAGAGCGAGGAATTCGTGGTCCACACCACTCCCGTACTTGGGGTCCGCTTCACTCTCTGTACCGCTTTCGTGCACGTCAGCACCCCTCGCGCGCTTTCCGGTTCCTTAAAGTTTCTTCCGGCGGCGGCCATTGCCGCAGCTCGGCCAGTATTTCGCAGGCGTAGACCAACGGCAGCACGCCGGCCCCCTTCCACAAGGAGGTTCTACGTGCGTAGCGTCATGGCGTAGCTGGCATGTCCATACCATAAAGTCCGCCACGACATGTCTGGCACATCGTCAGATCTCCCCCACCGAGGTCTTCGGAGGCACGCTATGCCCGTGCTCAGATCCGGATCGACCGACCGCTCCCGCATCGCGACAGCGGTCGGCACTCTCCTCGCAGTTCTCTCCCTCCTCCTCACCCTCCCCGCCGCCGCCGGCGCCGCTGACGCTCCCCCGCGCGGCTCGGCGCGCATGGGTGTGGGAGTCATCGCCCACGACGGACAGGGAGGCCTGCCGCCAGGCAGTCGCGCCGCCCAGACCGAAGGCGTCGACGTCTCCAGTCACCAGGGCAACGTCAACTGGTCCAGCCTGTGGAGCAGCGGCGTGAAGTGGGCCTACGTCAAGGCCACCGAGGGCACCTACTACAAGAACCCGTACTTCGCGCAGCAGTACAACGGCTCGTACAGCATCGGGATGGTCCGCGGCGCCTACCACTTCGCCACCCCCGACACCGCGACCGGCGCGGCGCAGGCCGACTACTTCGTGAACAACGGCGGCGGCTGGTCCAGGGACGGCAAGACCCTGCCGGGCGCGCTGGACATCGAGTGGAATCCGTACGGCGCCGCCTGCTTCGGCAAGACCCAGTCCGGGATGGTCACCTGGATCCGCGACTTCCTGAACCGCTACAAGGCGCGGACCGGGCGGGACGCGGTGATCTACACCGCGACCAGCTGGTGGACGCAGTGCACCGGCAACTACAGCGGCTTCGGCGCGGCCAACCCGCTGTGGATCGCCCGGTACAACACCACGCCGGGCACCCTCCCGGCGGGCTGGGCCTACCAGACGATGTGGCAGTACACCTCGTCAGGACCGATCGTCGGCGACCACAACAAGTTCAACGGCGCGCTGGACCGCGTCGTGGCGCTCGCCAACGGCTGAGCGGCGCACGCAGCCCGTCCCGCGCCCGCTGGTCACGACCAGTGCGCGGGGCGGGTCAGCCCAGGAGGCAGCCTGGTGGACAGGTCGCCCTTGGCCGCGTTCAGCTGCGGCTGGGTCAGGAAGATGCTGCCGGTCAGATCCGCGCCCGCGAGATTCGCGTCCCTGAGGTCGGCCCCGATGAGGTCGGCGAGACGCAGATCGGCGCCGGTGAGATCGGCCGCGATGAGATACGCGCCGCGCAGATCGGCGCCCCTGAGGTCCGCCCCCATGAGCCGCGCGCCGACGAGGTCGGCTCCCCTGCGGTTCTTCCTCTTCCGCCCCGCTTCTGCCCGTACGAGCTCGCTCGCATGGAGCAACAGCACGTTGACGTCCTGCCGGTGCGTGGCCACGTCCAGCTTCTCGAGGGACTCCGGGGCGAGTCCGGTCAGGCGCTCGGTCTCATCGAGCAGCCTTCGCAGCTCGCCGTGCAGCGGGCGGGCCGGGCGCAGGGCGAGCGCCTCGGTCAGATACCGGAGCAGCTCATGGAGCTGTCGTACGACGCGGAACACCGCGAACATCTGCGACGCGGTTTCCGGGGCCTGCCGCCAGTCCGTGCCGCCGAAAGTGACCTGGGAGACCTTCTGCCCGGCGCCGAAGCAGTCGTACACCGTGCAGCCGGGAAAGCCGCTCTGCCGCAGCCGCGTGTGAATGCCGCAGCGGAAGTCCGTCCGCAGGTTGGAGCAGGGCTTTCCGGCGTCCTTGTCGACCGCGAAGTCCGCGGATGCGGAGAAGGGCAGTGCCACGCAGCACAGACCGAAGCAGCTCCCGCAGTCCGCCCGCAGAGCCTGGTCGTCGCTTTGGTCGTTCACGCCGACCATTGTGCTGTGTCCCCCCGGGAGACGGACCCGCAGCCCCCGAACCCCCGGCGCACGGGGCGCCGGGGGTCCGTCTCCTACCTGGAGATCACCGCGGGTGGGTCAGCCGCACAGGCCGGCCGGCCGTTCGCGGGTGACCAGGTCGGTCCAGCCTGTCGTGCCGTCGATCCAGACCACCTGCCGGCCGACGACCGCGGCCGGGGAGATCTGCTCGCCGCGGTTGCAGGAGACCCGCTCCCGGCGCGATCCGTCCGTCGTCAGCTGCCACAGCTTGGGCAGCGACTCGTTGCGAAGCGCCGTGTCGGGCAGCGCGCTGCTCACGGTGACCGCTTCCTCGGAGGCCGTCAGGTCGAAGGGCAGCAGCGCGTTCGGCTTGGCCTCCGGGCTGATGTCCACCGTGCCGGTGCCGTCCAGGCCCGAGCGGTGCACGCCCATCTGGCCCTGGTCGTTCAGATTCTCGTCCACCAGCCAGAAGATGTGCGTCGAGTTGATCCCGCTCTGGCCGAGGCTCTGCGGCTCACCGAGCTGCTCGGCGAGGGTGGCCTTGCCGGTCTTGAGGTCGTAGACCTCGACCCCCAGCTTGTACTCCTCGGGGGTCGGATACAGCTTGGCGTAGACGAGTTTCCCGTTCTTGATCGCCGGGAGGGCGGTGAGAGTGTCGAAGCCGCCGCCGTCCACGAAGGTGGGCTCACGGTCGCCGGGGCGCAGATGGGCCACGTGCCGGTCGCCGAAGATGCCGATGCTCTCGAAGACGACGACGCCGTTCTCCACGCGCAGCCCGCCGACGTTCGTGGTCGAGGTGTAGAGCTTCTTGACCGGACCGCCGGCGAGCGGCCGGGAGAGGATGTCCAGGCTGGTTGTGCCGTACGCCGCCCAGACGACCGTCTTGCCGTCGGTCGCCGGGTAGACGTGGTAGCGGCCGTCGTTGGGGCTGATCAGCTTCGGGGCGCCCTTGCCGTCCGTGCGGCCCGCGTACACGGAGTACGGCTCCGAGCCGTCGTCGTTGGACTGCGACACGGTCCACCAGCCGCCGCCCGCCTGGACCCCGGTGCCGCTCGTGTTGATCTTGCCGAGCAGCTGGTCGGAGTCGACGCCGAGCGCGTCCTCCCAGCCGTCGACGATGCCGTGGGCGTTGAACGAGCGCTTCACCACGGCGAGCTGCTTCGCGGTGACGCCGAGGTCCTTGGCCGCCGCGAGCACCGCGTTGCGGCCGTCGGTGAAGCCGTCGAGCGGCGTCATGTACTCGGCCAGCGCCTTGTACACGATGCGGTCGGCGAGTTCCCCGCCCACGTCCTGGCGCAGGTCCCACAGCGCGCCGGAGAAGATGGTGGAGTTGAGGTGCACGCCGCCGTTGTCGGTGCCGAAGGCCACGCCGAGGAAGTTCTTCGAGGTGGACGCGCCGTCGTTGAGGTTGCGCAGGGCGCAGTCGCGCGGCTTCGTCGTACGGCAGAGATCCTCGCCGATCAGACCGGCGTCCGGGTCGTCCATGGATGCGCCGGAGACGCCGGTGTCGATCGCGTTGCCGAAGTAATCGGCGAGTGCCTCGTTGAGGGCGCCGGACTGGCCGGCGTAGACGAGGTTGGCGGTGTTCTCCACGACGCCGTGGGTCATCTCGTGGCCCACCACGTCGAGGTCCGCGGAGAGGGGCTTGTAGTCCTCGTCGCCGCTGCCGTAGACCATCTTCTGGCCGTCCCAGAAGGCGTTGACGTACGGACCGCCGAAGAAGGTGACTCCGACCAGGGAGTTGACGGTCATGCCGCGGCCGTCGAGGCTGTCGCGGGCGTGGTTCGTCTTGAAGTAGTCGTAGACCTTGCCGGCCGCCCAGTGGGCGTCGACCGCGCCGGACTCGGTGGCGTCCTTTCCGAACTCCTTGGCCGGGTGGCTGAATTCCTTCAGCCCGCTCGGCCAGATGCCGGAGACCTCGCTGACGTCGCGGTCCCGTGCGTCCCAGGTGGTGAGGGTGTTCTTGCTGGTGCCTCCCATCCGCGACTGGTCGATCAGCATGTACTGGTCGCGGGCGGTGTCGAGCTGGACGTCGAGGTCGACCTTGGCGCCGTCCAGCTTGACGCCGGTGCCCTTGAGGCCGGCGGCGGGGTCGGCGTCGGCCGCCCGGGCGGACCCAGGCGCGGTCCTGTGCGCGGCGGCGGACGCGGCCGCCTTCTGCGCGGTCAGCGTCTTGATGCCGCTGAACTGCAGCACCGGGAAGCCGGCGCGGGCGTCGATGTAGACCTGGCGCAGCACCGGTTCGCCGGTGGTGGGGTTCGTGCCGCGTACGGTCACGTGGTACGCGAGTACGCCCTCGCCGCGCGGGATCACCACGAGGCCGCCGACGGCGCCGGTGAGCGCGGCCGCCTTCGCGGACCTGGCCCCCTTGCCGCGTACGGCGTCGCCCTTGCTCAGCGTCTTGCCGCCGAGGCGCGCCGCGGTCGCGGCGACCGCGCGGCGCACCGCCGTCTCCTTGCTCAACGTCGCCTTCGTACCGGTCTTCAGGCCGGTGAAGTACTTGCCGGAGGTGCCCGTGACGACGCGCTCGCCGCCCTTGGACTCCATGCGTACGACGTACTGGCCGCCGAACACCGGGATGCCGTGGTGCTTCTGCTGAAGCCTCACGACCTCTTTTGCGCCATTTCTGACGGTCCGCAGCGGCGCGAGATCGCGCCGTGGTTCGGCGATCCGGTAGCGGCTGTCCTTGGCGTCGAGATGGCCGAGGGCCGCGTCCGCGGGGCTGGCCTTGGCGTCCGCCGCCTCCCGGATTCCGTCGACGAGGGACGGCGTGGCCGTCTCGGCCCCCGGTATGACATCGGCGGGCGGTGCGGCGGCCGGCGGGGTGACCGCCTGTGCCGGTACCGCGGTGAGCAGCAGCCCGGCTGCTCCGAGCAGTGCGGCGAGACCGGTCCCCCTGGATATGCCCGGTCTCTGTGTGCTTGTCCTGGCCTTGCGCACAGTTCGTACCCCTCCCACGTGCTGGTCAAGCCGTAAAGGTGGTCATGGCCATGCAACCGGTGGGACCCCAACCGATCAATGTGGCCAGCGCGTTGACAAGTGGACATGCCCACTTGTGTGCCTGGTGAAGGCAGAGTGAGAATCCGACGCATGAGCGAGGGGGAACTGCACACCCTCGGCCTGGGGGAGGCCGAGGAGCGCGCTTACGAGGCACTGCTCAAGGAACGGGCCGCCGGGGCCGAGGAGTTGGCACGGGTGCTGGGGCTGCCGCGGGACCGGCTGGACCGGGCGCTCGGCCATCTGGTCGAGCACGGGCTCGCACTGCCCGCGGACGGAGACGGCGACGGGCTGCCGCATCCGGCCGCACCGGCAGCCGCGATCCGTACGCTCATCCATCGCCGCCAGGCCGAACTGCACTTACGGTCCGCAGAGTTGGAACGACTACGAATGGCCGCGGACCAGCTGGCGGGCCGGCTGATGTCCGGGTCACCAAGCGCGCCCGAGGGCGGTATCGAGGTGGTGACGGGCCACCGGGCGATCAGCGAACGGGCGGAGTATCTGCTGGCGTCGGCCGAACGGGAGGTGGCGATCCTGGACCGCCCGCCGTATGTGAAGGGGCCGCGGGACGGCAGCGCCACGCAGCCCGGCCTCGGCATCGAGGCGCTCCTCGACCGGGGCGTGGAGGTGCGGACCGTCCTGGACCGGGACGGGCTCGCCCGCCCCGGCCGGATGCGCTCGGTGAGCTGCCTCGTCGAACGGGGCCTTCGGGCGCGGGTGGCGACGGCCGTCCCCACCAAACTGATCGCGGTGGACCGCCGGATCACCCTGCTCCCGCCGACCGACGCGACGGACCCGACGGCCTCGGCGCTGGTGATCGGCGACTCGCTGCTGCGCAACGCGCTGGTGCCGCTGTTCGAGACGGTCTGGGACCGTGCCACGCCGCTGGGCGGTTCGGCCGGGGCGTGCGCGGCGCTGCCGTACGCCCAGAAGGAATTGCTCGGCCTGCTGGCGGCGGGCCTCAAGGACGAGGCGATCGCCCGCCGCATGGGCGTCCATGTCCACACGGCCCGCCGCAGGATCAGCCGCCTGCTGGAGACACTGGGCGCTGAGACGCGGTTCCAGGCGGGGGCGCAGGCGACATTGCGGGGCTGGCTGGACTGAGAGCCACGAGCGGGCAGGATGTCCGGATGAAGTGGCACAGCCGTACGAGCAGAACCAACGGCACGATCAGAGGGCTGATATGGCCCGCCGTGGCCGTGCTGACCGCCGCGACCGCGTGCGCCGCACCCGCCTCTTCCGCCACCTCGCCCAAGGCCACCGCGGCGGACCGGTCGGCCGGGGCGCGGGCCGTCGCCCCCGCGCCGCGGACCTCCGCGACCGCCTTCGGCGGAGCCTCTTCCGTCGGGGTGCTGATCGATCCGGACGGCGAGCACTTCTGCACCGCGAGCGTCGTGGCCAGCCCCAAGGGCAATGTCATAGCCACCGCCGCGCACTGCATCCAGGACTCGGGCAGCGCGGACGCCTACCTGCCGGGCGACCTGGAGTTCGCGCCCGGATTCTCGGGCAGGGGCAAGGGAACGTATCCGTACGGACGCTGGAAGGTCGGCGCCATCCACCTCGACAAGCGCTGGACGGAGGGCGACGACGACGCGGACGCCGCCGACTACGCCTTCCTCGTCCTGAAGCCGGACGCGAAGGGCCGTCAGGTGCAGCAGGCCGTCGGCGCCGCCACCCCCGACTGGGCCTCACCGCCCGACCGCCGCGTCACTGTCGTCGGGTATCCGAACCGGGCCCACAACCCCACCAACCGCCCCGTCGCCTGCACCACCGACACCCGCCCCGACCCGGATCTGCCGCAGACGCTGCTCATGGAGTGCGCGGGCTTCTGGGAAGGCACCAGCGGCGGGCCCTGGCTCGCCGACTACCGGGACGCCAGGCACCAGGGCAGGCTCATCGGCGTGCTGAGCGGCGGCGACACGGACAGCGAGTCGACGGCCGCGCTCTTCGACGACCGTGCCCGCGCGCTGTACGACGAGGCCGCGGCCGGACAACGCGAAGGCCCGGCGGTGCCGTAGCACCGCCGGGACAACGCGAAGGCCCGGCGGTGCCGTAGCACCGCCGGGCCCACAGCTCACCCCGCTCAGGCCGCGGCGGCCACCGCAACCTGTGCCGGGGAGAGCGCGATCTCCAGCACCTGGCGGACATCCGTCACCGGGTGCACCTGAAGCTTGTCGAGGATCTCCGCCGGGACGTCGTCCAGGTCCGCCTCGTTCCGCTTGGGGATCACGACCGTCGAGATGCCCGCCCGGTGCGCGGCCAGCAGCTTCTGCTTCAGCCCGCCGATTGGCAGGACACGGCCGGTCAGCGAGACCTCGCCGGTCATGGCGACGTCCGTACGGACCTGACGGCCGCTCAGCAGCGACGCGAGCGCCGTCGTCATCGTGATGCCCGCGCTCGGCCCGTCCTTGGGCACCGCGCCCGCCGGGAAGTGGATGTGCACGCCCCGGTCCTTCAGGTCGGCGACCGGAAGTTCCAGTTCGGCCCCGTGCGAGCGGAGGAAGGAGAGGGCGATCTGCGCGGACTCCTTCATCACGTCGCCGAGCTGACCGGTGAGGGTCAGTCCCGCCGCGCCCGTCTCCGGGTCGGCCAGCGACGCCTCGACGAACAGGACGTCGCCGCCCGCGCCGGTGACCGCGAGGCCGGTGGCCACGCCGGGCACGGCCGTCCGGCGCTCGGCCGGGTCCTGCGCGGACTCGGGGACGTGGTGCGGCCGTCCGACCAGGCCGCGCAGCTGCTCGGCGCCGACCGTGAACGGCAGCTCTCGCTCGCCCAGTTCGTGCTGGGCCGCCACCTTGCGCAGCAGCCGGGCCACCGACCGCTCGAGGTTACGGACGCCCGCCTCCCGGGTGTACTCACCCGCGAGCTTGCGCAGCGCCGAGTCCTCCAGAACGACTTCGCCGGGCTCGAGGCCCGCCCGCTCCAGCTGGCGCGGGCAGCAGGTGGTCCCGGGCGATGACGACCTTCTCGTCCTCGGTGTAGCCGTCCAGCCTGACCAGCTCCATGCGGTCGAGCAGGGCCTCCGGGATGGACTCCAGGACGTTCGCCGTGGCGAGGAACACCACGTCGGACAGGTCGAGTTCGACCTCCAGGTAGTGGTCGCGGAAGGTGTGGTTCTGCGCCGGGTCGAGGACTTCGAGCAGCGCGGCCGCCGGGTCGCCCCGGAAGTCCGAGCCGACCTTGTCGATCTCGTCGAGCAGGACGACCGGGTTCATCGAACCGGCCTCCTTGATCGCCCGCACGATGCGGCCGGGGAGAGCACCCACGTACGTACGCCGGTGTCCGCGGATCTCCGCCTCGTCCCGTACGCCGCCGAGCGCGACCCGGACGAACTTCCGTCCCATCGCGTGCGCGACGGACTCTCCGAGCGAGGTCTTGCCGACGCCTGGCGGGCCGACGAGCGCCAGGACCGCGCCCCCGCGCCGTCCGCCGACGACGCCGAGCCCACGGTCGGCGCGGCGCTTGCGCACCGCCAGGTATTCGGTGATCCGTTCCTTCACGTCCTGCAGGCCGGAGTGCTCGGCGTCCAGGATCGCCTTGGCGCCCTGGATGTCGTGCCCGGCCGCGCTGTCATCAGTTCGTTCGTTCCAGGGCAGTTCGAGGACGGTGTCGAGCCAGGTGCGGATCCAGGAGCCCTCGGGGCTCTGGTCGCTCGACCGCTCCAGCTTCTCGACCTCCTTGAGCGCTGCCTCGCGCACCTTCTCGGGCAGGTCTGCGGCCTCGACGCGGGTCCGGTAGTCGTCGGACTCGTCCGCGGCGTCGGTGGCCCCGCCGTTGAGCTCGCGCAGCTCCTTGCGTACGGCTTCGAGCTGGCGGCGCAGCAGGAACTCGCGCTGCTGCTTGTCGACGCCCTCCTGGACGTCCTTGGCGATGGACTCGGCGACGTCCTGCTCGGCGAGGTGCTCACGCAGCTGCTCGGTGGCGAGCTTGAGACGGGCCACCGGGTCGGCGGTCTCCAGCAGTTCGATCTTCTGGGCGGTGGTCAGGAAGGGGGAGTAGCCGGAGTTGTCGGCCAGCTGCGAGATGTCGTCGATCTGCTGGACGCGGTCGACGACCTGCCATGCGCCGCGCTTCTTCAGCCAGTCGGTGGCGAGCGCCTTGTACTCCTTGACCAGCTCGGTGACCGAGCCGGGCAGCGGGTCGGGCGCGCTCTCCTCGACGCGCGAACCCTCGACCCAGAGCGCGCGGCCCGGGCCCGTGGTGCCGGCGCCGATCTTCACACGGCCGCGGCCGCGGATGAGCGCGCCGGGGTCTCCGTCGGAGAGCCGGCCGACCTGCTCGACAGTTCCGAGCACGCCGGTGGCGGCGTACGCACCATCGACACGCGGAACAAGCAGCACGGTCGGCTTGCTTGCACCGCTGGAAGGCGCGGCAGCCTGGGCGGCCTCCACCGCGGCCCGTACGTCGGTGTCCGACAGGTCGAGCGGCACCACCATTCCGGGCAGCACGACCTCGTCGTCGAGCGGCAGCACAGGCAGGGTGAGCGGTGTGGACGTCGAAGCCATGATCTCCCCTTAGGCAGTCAAGTTGAGCTGTATGGACTCAATGCACAGCGCCGCGGAGATGTTCCCAGGAGAGTGTTCGCTGTCAGCGATCGGCTTTCGTGCCTGGTCAGGGGGTGCACGAGGAGGCTCAGCGGTCGCGGAGCGCGAACCCGTTCCGCCACCGCGCCCAGCGGCGCACCGCGGGCCAGCAGGCGATGCCGGCCAGCAGGGCAAGCGGATGGCCCCAGTTGGTGAGCGGGTCCGCGAAGGCGAGCAGGTCCTGGAGGAGCATCAAGGAGACGAAGCCGAGCAGCGTCGCGCGCAGCAACGGGCCGAACAGCCCGGCAAGGGCGCCGATGCTCGCCATCAGGCCGAAGCTGATGCCGTAGTCGAGGCGGTGCAGCGAGGTGGCGGGCAGATGTCCGGCCACCACCGAGACCCCGACCGGGATTTCGGTGGCCAGCGTCGCCCCGACATGCCCGGCCAGGAAGACGCCGGCGGTGCGCCAGCCTCCGATGCGGCGCTCGAGCGCGGTGAGAGTGAAGAAGAAGGCGATGGCGTACGGGCCGAGCGGGTCGCCCGCGACCCACAGCGCGCTGGCGCCGAGAACGAGCAGCGGCCTGTCCATCAGATGGGCAACATCGGTGCTGGAGCTGCGGAGCAGCGTGGAGACGGTGTCCGGGTCGCCGTGCTGCACGAAGAGCGAGGTGGCGATCAGAACGAGGACGTAGCAGAAGGTGAACGGTGTCCCGGTGGGCGTGGGCAGCAGCTGGAGCGCGCGCCGCCAGACCGGGAGACCCACGGGCGGGGCGGGCGCCGCTGTGGACGTCACGGCCGGTGCGACGCCTGGCACGACAGCTGGTGCGACGGGAGCCGGCGGGACGGGAGCCGTGACGCGAGCCGTGACGACCGGTGCGGGTGGTGTCCGCTGGGTCGGGACGGCGTTCAGCAGTTCCTGGCCCGTGGCCGGGTCGCGTGTCGACGGCCGATGCACCGGGTGAGGCTCCCTTCGTCAAGCCCCCGAACAGACCCCACCCAACGCGATCACCATCACACCCGTCTATGACGTGCGCCACACGGGGCAACCTTCACAGGTTTCCGTGCGTCGCGAACACGTCGGGTCCTGGCGAGCGGGCAGTGGGCCACCTGTGAATCGGCCGTGAACCGGCAGCGCACCCGCGAGCGATAGAGAGGGCGTGAGACTGATGCGCCCCACGGGGGGAGACCAGGACGACGACGCGGTGCTGCTGCGTGCCGTCGCGCGCGGGGACACGGAAGCGCTGGCCGCGCTCTACGACCGGCACGCCGGCTGGCTGCACGCCCGTCTGACGCGCCGCTGCGCGGACCCGGAGACGGTACGAGAAGTGCTCCAGGACACCTTCGTCACGGCGTGGCGGTCCGCCGCCTCGCACCGCAGCGGCGAGGCCGGCGGCTGGCTGTGGGTGATCGCCGCGCGGCGGCTGGTCGACGCGCAGCGGGCACGGGCCCGCGAAGCCCGCGCGGACCGGGTCCTCCACGAGCCCGCCACGGCCACGCCCTCCGCGGAGGAGAGGGTGCTGGCCGGTCTGGAGTACGGGGACGTGGGCGCCGCACTCGACCGGATCTCGCCGGAGCTGCGGGAGGTACTGCGCGCCACCGTCATCGACGGGCTGACGACACGCGAGACCGCGCGGCTGCTTGGCATACCGGAGGGCACGGTCAAGACCCGGGCGTTGCGTGCCCGCCGCGAGCTGCGTGCCGCGCTGGCTCAACTGGCGCCCGACACAAATGCGTTGGGAGGCACGGCGTGAACACGTGGCATGTGAGTGGGCAGCTGGCGGCACAGTACGCGTCTGGCTCGGCCGCCGAGCCGGACGCCTGGTCTCTGGAGAAGCACGTCGAATCGTGCGGACCGTGCGCGACCCGGGTCTCGGCGGCTGTGCGGGCGGGCACGGCGGGCCCGGTACTGGCGGTTGTCCGGGCGGCGGTGCTGTCGAGCGCGACGGCACCGGCGGCGTCACGCACCGGAGTGCGGTGGGGCGGGCGCACGCGGGTGGCCGGGGCGCGGGAGCCTGCGGGCACGGGCTGGGCTCCTCGGGCGTGGCCGGGGTTGCCGGCTCGCATGGTGTGGGCCGCAGGGCCCGCGTTGCGAGGCGCCTGGCTGATGGCGCTGCTCCTGGTGACCGCCGGTGCGCTCATCCTCGCGTACGGCGCGCACTTCGGCGGCGCCCGCCCGCTGCTGCTCGCGGTGGCGCCGGTGCTGCCGCTCGCCGGGGTGGGGCTCTCGTACGGGCGCCACGCGGATCCGCTGCACGAGGTCGCCGCGGCGACCCCGTCCGGCGGACTGCGGCTGTTGCTGACCCGGACCGCGGCCGTGCTGGCGGTCAGCGTCCCGCTGCTGACGACGGCCGGCGCGCTGCTGCCCGCTGCGGCGGATGTGCCGGGTGCGGCGGCCTGGCTGCTGCCGGGTCTCGCCCTGACGCTGGCGGCACTGGCGCTCGGCTCGTACGTGGGCTGCGCGGCCGCCGCCGCGGGCCTGGCCTGCGGCTGGCTGGGCGTCGTCGTGGCGCCCGTACTGGCCACACTGCCGCGGGACCTGGCGGGCCAGCTCGAGCGTTACGTCTCGGGGCCCGCCTTGCAGGGCGGCTGGGCCGCGGCTGCCGTGCTGTGCGCGGGGCTGCTCGCCGTACGCCGTTCGTCCTTCGACCATCTGGAGAAGATGTGAGCACCGTAGAGGTCACCGGGCTGACGGTCCGCCACCGCAGGACGGTCGCGCTCGACGCGGTCGCCCTCGGCTTCGGCACCGGCGTACACGGTCTGCTGGGCCCGAACGGCGCCGGTAAAACCTCGCTGATCCGCGTCCTGGCCACGGTGGCCGCACCGGCGGAAGGCCGGGTGGAGCTGCTCGGCCGCGATGTGTCGGGGCACCGGGAGCGGGCGGAGGTGCGGCGGCGGCTGGGCTATCTGCCGCAGGAGTTCGGCTACTACCCGGGATTCACGGTCCGGGAGTTCATCTCGTACGTGGCGTGGCTGAAGGAAATGGCGGCGGAGTCGGTCCCCGGTGCGGTGGAGCGGGCGGTCGAGCGGGTGGGTCTCGCGGACCGCATCGACGCCAAGGTGAAGACGCTGTCGGGCGGGATGGTGCGCCGGGTCGGCATCGCGCAGGCCATCGTGAACGAGCCGGATCTGCTGCTGCTCGACGAGCCGACGGCCGGTCTCGACCCGGAGCAGCGAGTCGAATTCAGAGCACTGCTCATGGAACTGGGCACTGCTTCCACAGTGATCGTCTCCACCCACCTGGTCGAAGACGTGGCGGCCGCTTGCGCGGAGGTGACCCTGATCGAGTCCGGCCGGGTGGCCTACCGGGGCACCACCGCGGAACTGACGGCGCTGGGCGAGGACTCCCTGGAGGAGAGCGCCGGCAACGCGATCGAACGCGGCTACACCGCAGCTCTGCGCGCCCACCGCGCGCTCGCGGGAGCGGGCCGGTGAACACGACCACCCTGAAACGTCCCTCCCCCACCCGTAGCCCCTTCCCCGCACGCGCCGGACACCCGCTGTGCACCGAACTGTTGCACAGTTTCGCACCGTGGGCCGGGGTCGCCGTCCTGTTCACGCTCATGGTGGCCATGGGATCCAAGTCTGCTCAGTGGCAGGGTAGTTGGGGAGAAACCCAGTCCGAGCTGCATATCCTGAGCGCGCTGCTCGGAGGGCCGCTGGCCGCCGCCGCAGGCTGCTGGCAGGGCGGCAGGGAGCGCCGGCGGCATACCGCGGAGCTGCGGGCGACGGCCGCCCGTGGCCCGCTCGCGCAGTTCCTGGTGGCGTCGCTGCCGGTGGCGGCGTGGGTGTCCGCGGGGTACGTGTCCACAGCTGTGGGGGCGCTCCTGGCCACCTGGCCGTATGCGTCGGCAGGCCGCCCGGTCCTCTCCGCGCTGCCGGCGGACGCGGCGTTCCTGGTGGCGTTCACGCTCGTGGGCCACGTCGTCGGACGGCTCGTGGCATGGCGGCCGGCCCCGCCCGTACTGGCCGGCTGCGCGTATGTCGCCCTCGCCGTCCCCACGTACCAGACATCCGGAGTCCGGCATCTCAGCCCGGTCGCCGCGGAGTCCATGAGCCTGTCGCTTCCGGTGTGGTGGCAGCCGCTCGCGATGACGGCGTGGACGGGCGGTCTGGCCGTGGCCGCGGTCCTCGCGTACGCCGCCCGGCGCCGGTACACCGCGTTGCTGCCGCTCGCCGCCGCGACCGCCGCCGCAATGCTTGTCGCACAGACGGGCGACGCCATGTGGCGCGACGACCCGCTCTTCGAGCGGCAGGTGTGCGACACGTCCCTGAGGCCCAACATCTGTGTGAACGCGATGTACAGGGGCCTGCTGCCGAAAGTCTCTGCGGCTCTCTCCGACGTCACGGGCCGGCTCGAAGGCGTCGAGAACCTGCCGGTCCGGTTCGAGGACCTGCCCGGGGAGCCGAAGCCGGACGAGGCCCAGCTGCCCATACTGACTCCGCTCGGCTGGTACGTCGTACGCGGTGAACTGATCAATCCGCAGCAGTACGCGTGGGAGGCCGCCGCCGCGCTGACAGGCATTTCAGTCCAGTGCGAGGCCCGCGGAAACGACGAACGCGCGCACCGGGTCGACAACACCGTGACGGACTGGCTGAGCCCCAACCCCGTACGGGAGGACATGGACGAGCACTCCGAGCGGCAGGCCCGGAAGGGGGGCGACGAGAAGGAGCTCGCCCGTATCAAGGCCGACAAGAAGGCTCTCGCTCATCTGACGTCCATGAGTGACGAGGGCCGTCGCGACTGGCTCACAGGCTACTTCGCGACCGTCGACAGCTGCGACCCGAGCAAGGTGCCCACACTGTGACCGGCTCAGACGGCGAGGCCGCCGCCCCGACCGGCCGCATGCTGTACGCCCGGTCCCGCGGCATCCCCGTCGCCCTCGCCGTACTCGCCGCAACAGCCGGTCTCGCCGTCTGGGCCGCATACGGACTGGACGCGTATCTCGACCCGAAGCGGCGCGTACCGGTGGTGGCGCTCGCACCACTGCTCGCCTCCGCCGTGATCAGCACCAGCTTCCACCAGTACGCCGACGAGCTGGACCGGACGGCCGTGCGCCCCTGGTGGCCCCGGCGGCTGGCCCATTTGCTGGCACTCACCGCGCTCGCGGCGGCCTCCCTCTCGCTCGCGGTGCTCGGGCACACGACGGAGTTCGGTGCGCCGGCGATGGTGCGAAACACCCTGGGGGCGGTGGGCATCGCCACGGCCTCGGCGGCGCTGATCGGCGCGCGGCTGAGCTGGCTGCCGACGTTCGCGTACCTCAGCGCGATCTACCTCGGTGCGCCCGGCGTCCACGGCGGATGGGCCGCGGTGTGGGCCTGGCCCATGCAACCGGGCCAGCAGCCCGCGGCGTGGGCGACGGCGGGAGCGGCCTATGTCGCAGGAGCGGCGCTGTACGCATGGCGCGGGTCCCGCCGCGAGGGGCCGTAGCCCGCCGGGAACCGAACTCACCGGCCCGGAAACCATTTGTCCCGCCCGCCCCACCGCGCCACGATGACCACCGACACGCGTCCGTTCCCTACCGGCCACCCGGAGGTCACCCGCCATGACGCTTCATGTCGACGGACCCGTCACCCTCGACCGGCGGGAGGGGCCCCACGGGGAGGTCGTGCTCAGGCAGCGCGGCGCGCACCACGAGATCATCGCCAATGGGTGCTTCCTCATGGACACCTCCGACGGCCGCTCCGAGCGGCTGCTGATCGACACCGCGTACGAAGCTCTCGCAGCCGCCGGAAAGACCGGCCCCACCCTCCTCATCGGCGGACTCGGCGTCGGCTTCTCCCTCGCCCGCGCCGCCGCCAACCCCCGTTGGGGGCGTATCGCCGTCGTCGAGCGCGAGCAGGCGATCATCGACTGGCACCGCACCGGCCCCCTCGGACAGATCTCCGGCGACGCGCTCGCCGACCCCCGCAGCGTGATCCTGCACACGGACCTCATCGCGTATCTGCGCACGACCACGGACCGCTACGACGCTCTCTGCCTGGACATCGACAACGGACCCGACTGGACCGTCACCGACGACAACGAAAACCTCTACTCGGCGGCCGGACTCGCCGCCTGCCAGGGGCGGTTGGAGCCCGGCGGGATCCTCGCCGTGTGGTCCGCCCAGCCCTCCCCGGCATTTGAGGATGCGTTGCGGAATGCCGGATTCACCGGGGTAACAACCGAAGAGATCCGTGTTGCCCGAGGCGTACCCGACGTCGTCCACCTCGCTGTTCGCCCTGCGTAGCCGGGATGCCGTCACTGCCTTTACGCTGCTGACCTACACACGGGATCTACACCGGCATGCAGCTCGCAAGAACGCGTACAGGGGCGGGGCGATGGAGCAGACACACACCACGCACAACGGCGTTGCGGCCACACCCGGCGCGCAGCGCCGGGTGCTGGTCGTCGAGGACGACTCGACGATCGTCGACGCCATCGCCGCCCGCCTGCGGGCGGAAGGCTTTCTGGTCCAGACGGCGTTGGACGGCCCGGCCGCCGTCGACGCCGCCGAGGCATGGCAGCCCGATCTGATGGTGCTCGACGTGATGCTCCCGGGCTTCGACGGCCTCGAGGTCTGCCGTCGCGTCCAGGCGCAGCGTCCAGTCCCTGTGCTGATGCTCACAGCGCGCGACGACGAGACCGACATGCTCGTCGGTCTCGGCGTGGGCGCCGACGACTACATGACCAAGCCGTTCTCGATGCGCGAGCTTGCTGCCCGGGTGCATGTGCTGCTGCGCCGCGTGGAGCGTGCGGCCCTCGCCGCGGTCACTCCCCGCAGCGGAATCCTGCGCCTCGGCGAGCTGGAGGTTGACCACGCCCAGCGCCGGGTCCGGGTGCGCGGCGAGGACGTACATCTCACACCGACCGAGTTCGACCTGCTGGTCTGCCTGGCGAACACCCCGCGCGCCGTCCTCTCCCGCGAGCAGCTGCTCGCCGAGGTGTGGGACTGGGCCGACGCGTCCGGCACGCGCACCGTCGACAGCCACATCAAGGCCCTGCGCCGGAAGATCGGTGCCGAGCGCATCCGCACCGTCCACGGCGTCGGCTACGCACTGGAGACGCCGGCTCCATGAGACGGCGGCGCTGGGACCGGCTGCCCGGCCGCGGCGGCCGGCGGAGCCGGAACCAGCCGCGGTCCGCCTCCATCGCGATCTCGATCAAGACCAAGCTCGGGACGCTGGTCGTCGTCTCGGTCTTCATCACCACTGGCCTGCTGCTGGTCGCCCTGCGCACCCAGACCGAGGTCCGCTTCATCACCGTCTTCTCGGTGATCGCGACCTTGCTGATCACCCAGTTCGTGGCGCACGGCCTGACGGCGCCGCTGGACGAGATGAACACCGTGGCCAAGGGCATATCTCACGGCGACTACACCCGCAGAGTGCGCGGCGCCGACCGCCGTGACGAACTCGGCGACCTCGCCTCCACCATCAACCGCATGGCCGACGACCTGGAGGCCGTGGACCAGCACCGCAAGGAGCTGGTCGCCAATGTCTCGCACGAGCTGCGCACCCCGATCGCCGCGCTGCGCGCCGTGCTGGAGAACGTCGTCGACGGGGTCTCCGCCGCCGACCCGGAGACGATGCGCACGGCGCTCAAGCAGACGGAACGCCTGGGCCGCCTGGTCGAGACGCTGCTCGACCTGTCCCGGCTCGACAACGGCGTCGTACCGCTCAGAGCCCGCCGCTTCGAGGTGTGGCCGTACCTCTCCGGGGTGCTGAAGGAGGCCAATCTGGCCGCGGTCCAGCGCGGTCTGACCTCCGGCTCCGGCCACCACACCCGTACCGACGTTCATCTGCACCTCGATGTGTCCCCGCCGGAGCTGACCGCCCACGCGGACGCCGAGCGACTGCACCAGGTGGTCGCCAACCTGATCGACAACGCGGTCAAGCACTCCCCGCCGCACGGCCGTGTGACGGTGCGTGCCCGCCGCGGCCCGCAGCCGGAGTCCCTCGACCTGGAAGTGCTGGACGAGGGCCCGGGCATCCCGGAGCCGGAGCGGCACCGGGTCTTCGAACGCTTCAACCGGGGCAGCGTCCCGTCCCCGCACGGCAAGGGCAGCGACGGCGGCACCGGCCTGGGCCTGGCCATCGCGCGCTGGGCGGTCGATCTGCACGGCGGGCGCATCGGGGTGGCCGAATCGTCCCGGGGCTGCCGGATCCAGGTCACCCTTCCGGGGATCCCCTCGGCACGCGGTTGACGTAGGGTTCGAACCGGAAGCGCGCATTCTGCGTGTACGTAGTGAGGACGCGGACTGAAGAAGGCCATACACCGTCGAGGGCACGAGCCGAACCGGGCTGCGGCCGCGGTGTGGCGTACCCGGGGTTGCAGGCGCAGAAGCGGAACCTCGCTTGTTTCCCGCCATTTCCTGCCCCGAAACCCGCCTTCAGGTGTGACTTGCGCGACGATGACCGGCCCCGCCTGCATCTCTCGGCCAGGGAGGCGTAGCCTTTATTTCCGCTGTCCATCACCTTGTGAAGCGGAAGAGGGCGGTTACCGCCGTGTCGTCTCAGTCCCCCAGTAACTCGAGCATCTCGACCGACCAAGGCCGGCAGGGCAAGAACCCTGCCGCCGCGTTCGGTCCCAATGAGTGGCTCGTCGACGAGATCTACCAGCAGTACCTCCAGGACCCCAATTCGGTCGACCGTGCCTGGTGGGACTTCTTCGCCGACTACAAGCCGGGCGGCGCGGTTGCTGCCGCCGCAGGGGCGAAGCCGGTGAGTGAAACCCCCGCCGCGCAGTCCGGCGTCGCAGCCGCGGGGGCTGCGGGTGCCACCGCCGCGGCCCCGGCCGCCCCCAGCGCTCCCGCGCCGTCCGCGAGCAAGCCGGACGGCTCTGCCGCACCGGCCGCACCCGCGGCGCCCCAGCAGGCC
>NZ_JAGGOI010000010.1 GCF_018614585.1 Streptomyces sp. ISL-1
GCTTTCGATACAGGCCCTAGGGGGAAACCGTGGCGCTGAAGCCCGAGCCGACCGCGCCGTTCCACTCGGTGCAATATGTCTTGCGTGTCCTGGAGACGATCTCGAAGCACGGTGGCGGTGTCACCGACGTCCAGATCGCACGCGAGACGGGTCTGCCGACCGGCCACCTGGCTCCCATGCTGTCGATGCTGCGCCGCGAGGGCTATGTGGAGCAGGTCGCGGACGGCGCCTATGTGATCGGCGACTCTCTGATCCTTCTCGGCTCAGGGGTCACCCGCCAGCAGGCGCTGGAGGCGAAGATCCAGGAGACGCTCACCGAGCTGCGGGACTCGGTCGGTGCCGCGGTCTACATCAGCCGGTACATCGACGGCGAGGTCAAGATCACGCAGTACGCCGACGGTCCACGCGCCCCCAAGGTCAACGAGTGGGTCGACTTCCGCTCGGCCGCACACGCCAGCGCGGTCGGCAAATGCCTGCTGACCCAGCTGGACCGGAACGGCCGGCGTGACCACCTCTCCCGCCACAAGATCGCCCGCCTCACCTCGCGGACGATCACCAGCGAGAAGCTGCTCTTCTCCAAGCTGGACAGCCAGCCCCCGACGGTCCCGATCCTGGACCTCCAGGAGTACGCGGTGGGCACGGTCTGCGCCGCGGTCCCGCTTACGGCGGGCTCGGCGGTGGGATGCCTGGCGCTCTCGCTCCCGATCGAGCATGCCCACCGGCTGCGCGCGGCGGCGGACACGCTGAACCGCAAGGCGGCCCCGGTGGTGCTGTCGCTGGCGATCTAGCCGGGCGTCGGCGGGTGTCACGAGCACCGCTGCGGACCAGGTAGTATTTTCGAGTCGGCAGGCGCCGCTAGCTCAGTTGGTTAGAGCAGCTGACTCTTAATCAGCGGGTCCGGGGTTCGAGTCCCTGGCGGCGCACAGACGGGAAAAGCCCCTCGCGGGAGCGAGGGGCTTTTTCGTGCGCCTGCCGCGCTTGCCACGGCGGCCCCGGCCAGAGCCGCCGCGCCGAGCCGAGCCGTAAGAGTCCCGCCACGGTCATCGTCCTGGCATCGCCCTACAGCTCTCCATCTGTCAGAACTGGACGTCCGAGCAGGCGTAGAAGGCGTTCCCCGTGTCATGCACGGTCCACACCGCCAGGATCAGATGCCTCCCCGAACGCTGCGGGAGATTGCCGGAGTGGGACAGGGTTTCCGGCGGCTGGTTGCCGCCGTACGGGACGGTCAGGAACGGCTGCGACTCGAGCGCCGCCCTGGTCAGCGGCTGGTTGGGATTCCAGCCGCTCTTGGTGATGAAGTACTTGAAGTCGGTCGTCCGGTGCCTGGCCGTGAAGCGCCAGCTGAACGTGTAGTTCTGGCCCGACGAGACCTTGGTGGTGGGCCATGCCCCGCCGCGCGGATCGTCGAGCTGCGCGAACTGGCCGAGGCCGCCCGCGCAGATCCTTCCGTCAGCGGGACCCGCGCCCGGGAAGCCCTTGGGGCCCTCGACGCTCTGCGGTTCCCACTGGATGGGGCCGCAGTTGGTGACCGTACCTTTGGCACAGAGCTTCTGGCGGCTGATGGGGGACTCGGTGTAGCCGTGGCTGGTGGCGCTGCCGCTGGCGAGCACGGTGGTGCCCGCCACGACGAGGCCGACCACGGCCGCACTTATCTTCTTGCGCATGCTTCGCTCCAGGAGAACGTGGGGGTGTTCTGTGAGCCGTGCTGCACGCGTGCCTGTTGTGCGGGAGTACTCATTCCGGTCTAGACCAAGTCCCAATGTATTGACGCGAGTTCACCATGTCCAGACCAATAGCTATCCCTCCGCGGCCCCGGAGCGCCCGGTGCAGAAGGCGACGGTGAGGTCCCTGACCAGAGCCTTGCGCTCGTAGTCGTCGAGCTCGACGAGCCCGCGCGCGGTCAGCCGGTTCACCGTGTCGTCCACCGCGTCCACCACCGAGGTGAGCACGCTGTCCCGCTGCTTGGCGTCGATCGCCGCGATCCGCCGGCGCTGCATCGCGGACGCCACCTCCGGCCCGTACTCGATCACCGTCGGCTGCGCCGAGAAGACCTCGATCCCCGCCGGCACACACTCCGCCCACACCATCCGGGTCAGTGCGTCACCGAGCGCCTCGGCGTCGCGCAGCGTGGGCGTCCCCCCGGCGGAGCCAGGGGGAACGTCCTCGTGAAGCGCGTCGGCCGGCAGCTGCGAGACCACCCGCGCCATCGCCGCCTCGACCTGCTGGTTCAGATAGGCCTCGTGGTCCTCGACGCCGAGCACCGCCCGGGCGGTGTCCTCGACCCGCCACACCACGACCACGACGACGCGCAGCGCGGTGCCGTCCGCGTCGGTGACGGGCATCGGATCGCTGCGCCAGTGCCGCAGCCTTACGTCGACCCGGCGGCGCAGCATCAGCGGGCTCACCCACACCAGTCCGCTGCGCCGCACGGTCCCGCCGTAGTCGCCGCAGAGGGTGAGCACCCAGGCGTATCCGACGTGGCCGCGCCCGAGCCCGCCGAAGGCGAAGAGCGCGAGCATCACGCCGAGCGTGAGCAGACACCACAGGCCGATCCCGATGCCGTGGTACGGGTACGAGGTCAGCCCGAGCATCCTGGTCAGCCGGCCGGGCAGCGCCCCGGCACCCCACAGCAGCGCGCCGATCCCGGCGAGCGAACACGCCCCGGCGACCGCCCCGGTCCAGCCGGGCAGCGCGGGCGCGGCCCGCTCAGCCAGGTAGGGGTCGGCCGGCGGAGCGGACCGCTGCGGGAGGGGGCGGGCCGGCGCGGGTCTGCGGACCCCGATCTTCGGCTGCTCGCCGGTGCCCTGCCGCCGCGCCACGACGGCGGGGCGCAGGGCGACGGGCTGGGAGTCGTCGTCACGGAAGAGGAGATGCACCGGGATTTCGGTCGTCACCTCCTGGGCGATGACGGGGGTGCGCCGCGGGATGTCGGACGGCGCGCCGCCGTCCGGTTCCGACGTCGTGGGGTTCACTGCGATTCACCTCGCGAGAGTGGTCTGTTCAGCTCCGCCGGCCTGCTTTCGGCCGGGGGTCCGGCTGCTGCCTCCGGCGTTCGTTCCGTCATGCCGTCGCTCCGTGGATCCGTCATGCCGACGAGCGCCCCCGGGGCGCCGGGGGCTCAGGCGAAGAGCCGCCGCCAGGTCTCGGGCCCGGGAAAGCCGTCGGCCGCGCCGCCGCGCCAGCCCTGGGCCCGCTGGAATGCCTCGACATTGCGCCGGTCCTCCTCGCTCCAGCCCGGCACGGGGGTCGATGTGTAGTACTTGCCGAAGCCGCGCTTCACCAGCTGCCGGCCGAGCTGGGTGACGTACTCGTTGGACTGGCCGGGCCTGAAGAACTCGCGCCCCGGATACTTCGGCGCCGCCGCCCCAGTGGCGCCGGGAGCAGCCGCCCTCGTGCCGCTGGAAGCGGCCGCGGCCGGGATGTTCCCGCCCTGCTGGGCCGCCAGCCGCCGCCAGGTCTCCGGTCCCGGCAGCCCGTCCGCCTCCTTGCCGCTCCAGCCCTGGGCTAGCTGGAAGGCCCGGGTGGCCAGCCGGTGCGACTCGCCCCACTGCTGCACGGGCCCCGTGGGGCGGAAATGCTCACTGACGTGCGCGGCGAGCATCTCGGCGAGCTGGGCGATGTACGCGTTACTCGCTCCGGGGCCGAAGGCGGTCAGACCCGGATAGGTGCCGGCGGACGCCAATGCGCTCGCGGCGGCTGCGGCGGCGGTCCCACTCGCGGCTTCGGTGGCAGACCCGGTCGCGGTGGCAGACCCGGTCGCGGTTGCGGTCGTGCTCTCGGTGTCGCTCGTGGTGAGGCCCTTGTAGCGGTAGGGCAGATACCGGTCGGCGTTGGTCCAGTACCCCGTGGGCGTGGCCTGTTTACGGGTGTGCGGCTTCGTCTGCTCGTACGCGATGTAGTAGTCGTGCGTGTAGTCGGTCCAGCCGCCGAAGATCGTGACGTGCGAACCCTTGGTCGGATTGTCCGGGTTGTGGAAGAGCAGGATGTCGCCGGGCTGCAGCTCCTCGCGCGTGATCCTGGTGGCGAATGACGCGAGGCTGCCGGTCCACTCGTTGCCGGCCAGATTCCAGGCCATCGAGACATAGCCCGAGCAGTCCTGGCGGTACCCGTCGGACCAGTACTTCTCCATGCTGTACGGGACCTTGGCGGTCACCCATCGCTTGGCGCGGTTGATGATCTGGGCCCGGGTCATCTTGCGGAGCTGAGTGGGCGCCGTGCCCTGCGTGCCCGCGGAACCGGCAAGCGGCCCGCCGTGCAGCGGCTCGGCGCCTCCCTGCTCGGTGGCCGGCTCCGGGTCGGCGGCGCCGGGCGTGGGCGCGACGGCAGCCCCGGAAGCGGCGGTGGACGCGGGCGCAACGTTGTCGGCGGTCGTGCGCGCCGGGACAGTGGCCTCGGAAGCGGTGGTGCGCGCGGCCGGGGACTCGGCCGTCGTTGGAACGGGGGCCGGCGTGTCGGCGATGGCGTGCGGGCGCGCGTGCCCCGCCGGAAGGCCGGCCGCGGCGGCCACGCCCGTCCCCCCGCCACCGAGCACCATGCCCGCCGCTGTGAACAGAACGAGCGCGCGGCGGCAGCCGTGCGCCGTGGGGTGCCCTCCGGCGGCAAGAGCCCGTCGCTGCTGGGCGCACCCGGCGCAGTCGCAGTCGGCGGCAGGCTCGAACTCCTCGAATACCGGCACGGTCATGCGTAAACCCTTCGCAGTAATATCCCAACTGTCCCGTCTTGGCACATTTTGACGTTATGAAGGTAATAAAAGAGGATCCGACAGGCCGGAACGATCAGATAATGGTCAGGAGCACGCGTCGCCGTCCGGTAAACTTCTCCAGGTCAGCAGGCGCCGCTAGCTCAGTTGGTTAGAGCAGCTGACTCTTAATCAGCGGGTCCGGGGTTCGAGTCCCTGGCGGCGCACGCAGAGCCGAGGCCCCCTCACCACAGGTGAGGGGGCCTCGGCCGTTTCCGCGGTGATTTCCGCCCGCCGCCCCGCACTCCCGCACACCCCTTCGGCAAGGGTCTGGTAAATCGCTCTTTTGACCGATTACGTCCCCGTTTCACCCTTGCGGTCACAGCGGGGGTCGGAGAACCTGTCTGGGGGCCAATGCCACCAATAGGGCATCCGTTACGCGCAGTTGGGGGTGTTTGTGAACTACGCGGAATCGCTGCAACCGGCAGCGATGCGTTCCGTGTCTGTAGGGATGCCGGCCCGCAACTGATGCGTCCGCGGCAGCGGCTCCAGGGGGACCGCGGCCAGGACGGACCGACCGACCACATCACACGCAGACAGCATGCGTGCGGGGGGATGACTCATGACGTCGACGCGACGTGGCGCCCGGCAGGCCGACAACCCTTCCCTGACGGTTCAACTCCCGATACCCGCGCATCTGCGCACCGGCGGCCACCGGCCGCGCCCCGAGAAGGCGCTGTCCCGGTACGACTACGAGCATTACAGTCGGCTCGCCGGACCTCTCACCAAGCCCGACCCGGCCAAGCCGTACACCGTCCAGTACCGCTCGCTGCTCTCGCAGGAGCCCCACCGCATCCGGGCCGCACTGCTGCTCTGCGCGGCACCGCTGGTGTCACTGGGCCTGTTCGCCTGGCTGATGCAGCCCCAGCACTGGACCGAGCGCGACCCGAACCTCAAGAACGACACACTGCTCGTCCTCGACATCGTCATGCTCGTCTCGATCGGCCTGATCGAGCTCTTCCGCACCATGAACGTCCTGTCCAACGCGCACGCGACGCTCGTCGCGCGTGACCCCGTCCCTGTGGTGCCCGAGACCGGCACCAAGGTCGCCTTCCTCACCTCCTTCGTACCGGGCAAGGAGCCCCTGGAGATGGTGACAAGGACCCTGGAGGCGGCCGTCAAGCTCCGGCACCGCGGGCTGATGCACGTCTGGCTGCTCGACGAGGGCGACGACCCCGACGTCAAGGCGGTCTGCGCGCGCCTCGGCGTCCACCACTTCTCCCGCAAGGGTGTCCCGCACTGGAACCAGGCCAAGGGCGCGCACCGGGCCAGGACCAAGCACGGCAACTACAACGCCTGGCTCCAGGCGCACGGCGCCGACTACGACTTCTTCGCCTCCGTCGACACCGACCATGTCCCGCTGCCCAACTACCTGGAGCGGATGCTCGGTTACTTCCGCGACCCGGACGTGGGCTTCGTCATCGGCCCGCAGGTGTACGGCAATTACGACACGTTCGTCACCAAGGCCGCCGAGTCGCAGCAGTTCCTCTTCCACGCCCTGATCCAGCGCGCGGGCAACCGGTACGGCGCGCCCATGTTCGTCGGCACCTCCAACGCCGTGCGGATCAAGGCGATCAAGCAGATCGGCGGTCTGTACGACTCGATCACCGAGGACATGGCCACCGGCTTCGAGATGCACCGCGCCCGCAACCCCGAGTCCGGCAACAAGTGGCGCTCGGTCTACACCCCGGACGTGCTCGCCGTCGGCGAGGGGCCGACCGCCTGGACCGACTTCTTCACCCAGCAGCTGCGCTGGTCCCGCGGTACGTACGAGACGATCATCAAGCAGTACTGGAAGGGCTTCTACTCGCTGCCGCCGGGCAAGCTCTTCAACTACACGATGATGATCATCTTCTATCCGATGTCGGCCCTCAACTGGATCCTGGCCGCGCTGAGTTGCGCGCTGTTCCTGGGCGTGGGCGCCTCGGGTGTGCAGATCGACCCGGTGATCTGGATGATGCTGTACGGCAACGCCTCGGCCCTCCAGATCGGCCTCTACGTCTGGAACCGCCGCCACAATGTCTCGCCGCACGAGCCCGAGGGCTCCGGCGGACTCGCGGGCATGATGATGTCCGCGCTCTCGGCGCCGGTCTACGCACGCTCGCTGCTGGACGCCGTACTGCGCCGCAAGAGCTCGTTCGTCGTGACACCCAAGGGCGACTCGTCCAGTCCGGACACCCTCTTCGGCACCTTCCGGATCCACCTCTTCTTCATGCTCGTCTTCGGCGGATCGCTCGGCTCCTCCTTCTGCTTCGGCCACGACCATCCGGCGATGATCACCTGGGCCACGCTGGCGCTGCTGATCACGGCGGCGCCCATCGTCGCCTGGCGGCACGGCATCCGCGCGGAGAAGCGCGGCGAGCGGGAGGCCGACAGGCCGCCGCCGGCCGGCCACCCCCAGGCCCATGTGCCGCAGCAGCGGCAGGGCGACGCTGCCGAACGGACCATGCAGACCGCCCTTGGGGGACTCAAGAAGTGAACTCCTACCCTCCCAGCCGCCGCCGCGCCCGCCGCGTCGCGACAGTCGCGGCGGTGGTGGCGGCGCTGACCGCGTTCAACGGGCCCGCGATGTGGCGGTTCGGCTCGGAGAAGTACCACGACTTCAAGATCAACCAGCCGGACTACAAGGCCTCGAACGGCCATTGGGACTATCTCGACGTCCCCTCCGAGTACCGGATCAACACCATCCACGCGGCCCTGCTGCACACCGGCAAGGTGCTGCTGATCGCCGGATCGGGCAACGACCAGGAGAACTTCGACGCGAAGAAGTTCGAGTCGGTGCTGTGGGACCCGGAGACCGATGAGTTCAAGAAGATCCCCACGCCGAAGGACATGTTCTGCGCCGGGCACACCCAGTTGCCCGACGGGAAGCTCCTCGTCGCGGGCGGCACCAAGCGGTACGAGAAGCTCAAGGGCGATGTGACCAAGGCCGGCGGCCTGATGATCGTCCACAACGAGAATCCGGACGAGCCCAGGACACTGCCCGCGGGCACCAGGTTCACCGGCAAGAAGAACGGCAGGACCTTTGTCTCAAGGGACCCCGTCCTGGTGGAGAAGGCGAAGAAGATCTTCGACAGGAACACCGGCAGGTTCCTGCGGACGAAGGCGGGGCTCGGCCGGATCTACGTCGAGGCCGAGCAGTCGGGCAAGGAGTACGAGACCGGCACCGAGGACAACTACCGGGTGCAGGGCCTGAAGGGCTCCGACGCCCGCAATGTCTACGGCATCGCGCAGAAGCTCGCGCTCGACAAGAAGGACTTCCAGGGCATCAAGGAGGCTTACGAGTTCGACCCGGTGGCGGAGAAGTACATCACCGTCGACCCGATGAACGAGGCCCGCTGGTATCCCACGCTGACCACCCTCAAGGACGGCAAGGTCCTCTCGCTCTCCGGCCTCGACGAGATCGGGCAGATCGTCCCCGGCAAAGACGAGATCTACGACCCGAGGACCAGGACCTGGAAGTACACCGGGATCATCCGGAAGTTCCCCACCTACCCGGCGATCTTCCTGATGGACAACGGCAAGCTCTTCTACTCCGGCTCCAACGCCGGATACGGACCGGCCGACGTAGGCCGTGAGCCCGGTGTCTGGGACCTGACGACGAACAAGTTCGACAAGATCCCCGGGCTGAGCGACCCCGACAGGATGGAGACCTCCGCGACGGTCATGCTGCCGCCCGCCCAGGACCAGCGGTTCATGGTCATCGGCGGCGGCGGGGTCGGCGAATCCGAGAAGTCCAGCGAGAAGTCCCGTCTGGTGGACCTCAGGGAGAACAATCCCCGCTTCAGGGACGGCGCTTCGCTGCAGCAAGGCACCCGCTATCCGAGCGCCTCGCTGCTGCCGGACGACTCCGTCCTGGTCACCGGAGGCTCGTCGGACTACCGGGGGCGCGGCGGTTCCAACGTCCTCCAGGCGCGTACGTACGACCCGAGGTCCGGCACGTACAAACGGGTGGCCGACCCCCGGGTGGGGCGCAACTATCACTCGGGCTCGGTGCTGCTCCCGGACGGCCGCGTCATGATCTTCGGCTCGGACTCGCTGTTCGCGGACGACGCCGACACCAAGCCGGGCGTCTTCGAGCAGCGCATCGAGATCTACACCCCGCCGTATCGCTACCGGGGCTCCAGGCCCGAGGTGAGCGGCGGCCCGAAGTCGATCGGGCGCGGGGAGAGCGGCACGTTCAAGGTGAGGACGGGCGGCGCGGTGAAGTCGGCCAAGCTGCTGCGGCCGAGCGCCGTCACGCATGTCACCGACACCGATCAGCGCTCCGTCGCGCTCGGCATGAGGAGGACGGCGGACGGCATCCGGGTCACTGTGCCGGAGAACCGGGCGCTGGTGCCGTCCGGCTGGTACATGCTCTTCGTGACGGACGACAAGGGGACTCCGTCCGAGGGTGTCTGGGTCGAGGTCCCCTAGAACGTTGGGTCGGACAGTGTCAACGTCGGCCCCGCACGGCGACTGAGGAAGCGGGTCCGGGGCCGAGCCAACCCGAGCCCCGCCGGCGATTGAGGCGCGGGGTCCGGGGCGGAGCCCCGGGGGCCCGCCGCAGGCGCCCCCCAACCGCCGTGCACCGTCTCCTACTTCGTGGCGCGGGCCAGCCCCAGCGCGTACTCGGGCCACCACTCCCCCGCCCGCGGACCACCCCGGCACTCCCCGTCCGACTCCCCCGGCCGCTTGACCCACAGATACGCGTCGACCAGCGGGGCACCCGTCTGAGTGGTCGGCGCCTCGCCGAGCGCGCGGCCCGGCGGATTGCACCAGTTCTCCTTCGGATCGCCGCCGGTGTACGGGCCGTTGCCGTTGCGGCTGGTGTCGATGACGAAGTGCTTGCCGCCGACCTTCGCGGAGAGCTTCTGCCCGAACTCCTTGCTCGCGGCGGTCGGATAGAAGTTGGAGACATTGACGGCGAAGCCGTCCGCCTTGTCGATGCCCGCCCGCCGGAGCGGATCGAAGAGCGCGTCGGGCTGGGACCAGCCGGCATTCCCCGCGTCCAGGTACACCTTGGTGTTCGGCTGCCGCTTCAGCCGCTCAACAGCGCCCTTGAGCAGGTCGAACCGCTCCTCGTGGAACTCCTGCGGGGTGCAGGAGTCCACCAGATGCAACACCGCGTCCGGCTCCAGGATCACCGTGGCCCGCCTGTCGCCGATGCCCGCCGCGACCTGGTCGACCCAGGCACGATAGGCGTTGCCGTCGGCCGCGCCGCCCTTGGAGAACTGTCCGCAGTCGCGGTGCGGGATGTTGTAGAGCACCAACAGCGCGTCCCGGTCGGCCTTGGCGGCCGCCTCGGTGTAGCCCTTGGCCTCTGCCCGGGGATTGTCCGGGCCGATCCACTCGCCGACCGGCCGATCGGCGATCTTCTTGATCAGTTCGGCGTTCTTGTCGTCGCCGTCCTTGCGGTAGGCGGCGGCCTGCCTGGCGGCGTTGCCCTCGGGATTGACCCAGTACGGATCATCCCCCCCGGGCTGTCGGCTCACCGCTGGTTTCTCGTCCTTGCCGTCGTCGGATGAACAACCGGCGAGCAACAGCACCGCGCCCGCCGCGACCGCCCCCGCCCTGGCACGTCGGCCGGACCAACTGCCGTACATCCACTCCCCCTTGCAGCCGGACAAGTCAGGTCGAATCCATCGTGGCACACACTGACGGACGGTCACGAGCCTCTCCGGGAGCACCGTGGACAGGCTGTGACAGCGCGCCGGGCGGGGCTGTGGAAGAGGGCGGACGGGAGCGGACCGGACGGAAGGCGACGACTTCGCGACATGGCGTCACTCATCCTCTGGGCCCGGCCCGTTCGCGGCTCTAGAGTGTCCGGCAAACCGCCCCGCCCCCGGCGGGACCGCAACCGGATCTTCCCGCACCTCCCGCGCCGGCGTCGGGCTTCTCCCGCAGCCCGAGCACCCGCGGTTGAGGACCCGGCCCGGCCGGCGGCTCCGGGGGGAGCATGTCGTCGGCCGGGTCAGGTTGCGGACAGCGCCCCTGCGACGACGCACAACACCCGCTAGTCCTTGGTGACTCCGGTCAGGTAGGCGGACACGACCACATTGGCGGTGTACGCGCGGGCCGCACGGTCGAAGGTGCCGCCGCAGGTGATCAGCCGCAGCTCCGCGCGCCCGTCCTCGCGCGGGCCGTAGACCTTCTGCGGGTCGAACCGGTCCCGGCCGATGACCTGGACATCGTCGATGGTGAACTCGGCGACCGAGCCGTCGGCCCTGGTCACCAGGACCTTCTCGCCCGGCCGGGCCGCGCTCAGCGCGTAGAACACGGCCGGCTTCGTCTCGGTGTCGACATGGCCCACCAGCAGCGCCGTGCCCGCCGCGCCCGGCTGCGTACCCCTGTCGTACCAGCCGACCGCATGCGGCATGGTGTACGGCGGCGGATCCACGGCGCCCGTGGCGTCCAGGGCGCGGGGGACGACCGGAGCGTTGATCCCTATCGACGGGATGTCCACCTGGTCCGGCTTCACCGGGGCCAGCGGATCATGGGCGGGCGGCAGCTCCACGCCCAGCGGCCGGCCGACCGCGGCCACGTCGCCGGTGGTGGGTGCGGAGCTTCCGCCGGGGCCGGTCATCCCGCGGCCCCAGAGCCAGAGCGCGAGCAGGAGTACCGCCCAGGCCACTCCGGTGAGCAGCCGGCCGGACCCCGCCGGGCGATCAGTGGAGGGCATGTCAGTCCGAATCCGATCGGCGCCGCCGTGAGCTGCGGAAAGCCACGGCGACCGCTGCCACGCCCGCGAGGACCAGGCCGATCACGGCGTGCGGGATGCTGGGGCCGGCATCGGCCGAGTGCGCCGGACCATCGGCCGCGAGGGCGGCCGTACCGCCGCCGCCCGCGCGGACCGGGGCGTAGGGCGTCGAGTCGTCGGCCGGCTCGTACGGCTCCTCCGCGGCCTCGTCCGACTCGTCCGTCGAATGGTCCGACTGCTCCGTCGGATGGTCCGGCCGCTTGGTCGAATGATCAGGCCGATCCGCCGGGCGGTCCGCCCGCTTGGTGGGCTGCTCCGGACGCTCCGGCCGCTTCTTCGGCTCCTCCGCCCGCTTCGTCGGCTGGTCCGGCCGCTCCGCCGGACGCTCCGCCCGCTTCTTCGGCTCCTCCGCCCGCTTCTTCGGCTCCTCCGGACGCTTGGTCGGCTCCTCCGGACGCTTGGTCGCCTGGTCCGGGCGCTCCGCCCGCTTCGTCGGCTGGTCCGGCCGCTTGGTCGCCTGGTCCGGGCGCTCCGCCGGACGTTCCGCCCGCTTCGTCGGCTCCTCCGTCGGCTGGGAGCTGACGACCTGGACTCGGGCCGATCCCGCGTGCTCTCGGCCGTCACAGGTGACACCGATGTCGTACGTACCGGGCTTCACGGAAGTCTTCACGGTCGTCTCGCCGAACAACTGGGTGCCCGCGCCATTGCGGCTCGCGAGCGCGGCGTTCGCGACGAACCCCTGGGACCTGGCGCCCCCGGTCATGCCCGTGCAGCCCGAGACGCGGACCTCCACCTCGCCGCCGGGCGCGACCGTGGCCGGGACGACCGTGACCTTCACGGAGTCGGCGGCATACGCGGCCGTGGCAGCGGGCGCCAGGACGAGTACGACAGCCACCCCTGCGGCACGGAGAGTGATGAAGCCTGAACTCATCGTGAACCTCCTGATACGGAAAGATTCACGCGTCCGGGCCGTTTTCGCATCCGCAGGAGCGGTTCAGTAGTCCGATCGGGCCCTCTGACGTGCTCAGATGCGGTCGACGAGATCCGCGATCGAGTCGACGACGGTGGAGGGCCGGAAGGGATGCCGGTCGATGTCGTCGGGGCCGGTGAGCCCGGTGAGCACCAGGAAGGTCTCCATACCCGCTTCCAGTCCGGCCAGGACGTCGGTGTCCATCCGGTCGCCGATCATCGCGCTGGTCTCGGAGTGCGCGCCGATGGCGTTCAGCCCGGTCCGCATCATCAGAGGGTTCGGCTTCCCCGCGAAGTACGGTTCCCTGCCGGTCGCCTTGGTGATCAGCGCGGCGACCGAGCCGGTGGCGGGCAGCGGGCCCTCGGCGGAGGGGCCGGTCTCGTCGGGGTTGGTGCAGATGAACCGGGCCCCGGCGTTGATCAGCCGGATCGCCTTGGTGAGCGCCTCGAAGCTGTACGTACGGGTCTCGCCGAGGACCACATAGTCCGGGTCGAGGTCGGTCAGGACGTAGCCGATGTCGTGCAGCGCCGTGGTCAGACCCGCCTCGCCGATGACGTACGCCGTGCCGCCGGGACGCTGGTCGTCCAGGAACTGCGCGGTGGCGAGCGCCGAGGTCCAGATGTTCTGCACCGGCACGTCCAGACCCATCCGGGCCAGCCGTGCGTGCAGGTCACGAGCGGTGTAAATGGAGTTGTTGGTCAGCACCAGGAACGGCTTCTCGGTCTCCCGCAGCCTCTTGATGAAGGCGTCGGCGCCCGGGATCGGCACGCCCTCGTGGATCAGGACACCATCCATGTCGGTGAGCCAGGATTCGATCGGCTTGCGCTCTGCCATCAGATGGACTCCTGCCATACGCAGTGTGCTGGGGACGCCGGAGGCACGGCTCTGTGGGTCTCCGGCGTCCCCAGCCTAGTCAGGCTGCGCTGATCTTGACCCCGTCGGTGACGGGACCGGGTCAGCTGCCCGTCGCGGACTTCCAGGCTTCGACGTACGACTGGAGGTTGGTGTCGATGTCCTTCCAGTCCGGCTCGAAGACCTCGACGCCCTCGATCAGCTTGGCCAGCTCGATGGCGTTGGCGTCGGTGGCCTTGACGTCCGTACGGGCGGAGAAGCCGCCGCCGACCGCGCTGACCTGCTTCTGGGCCTTCTCGCTGAGCATGTAGTCGAGCAGCTTCCTGCCGTTCTCGGTGTGCGGGGCCTTGTTGACGAGCCCCGCGGCGTACGGCAGCGCGAAGGTGGTGGGCTTGCCGCCGTCCTTCGCCGGGAACCAGATGCCGAGGTTGGGCATGGACTTGGACTGCGCGAAGTTCATCTGCACGTCACCGTTGGCGACCAGGATCTCGCCCTTGTCGACCTTGGGCGCGAGCTTGGAGGTGGAGGGGGACGGGCCGACATTGTTGGCCTGGAGCTTCTTCAGATAGGCCATCGCCGGCTCCTTGCCGCCGAAGTCGTGCATGGCCTTGATGACGACGGCGGTGCCGTCGCCCGCGACACCGGGCGTGGAGTACTGCAGCTTGTCCTTGTACTTCGCGTCCAGCAGCTCCTCCCAGGTCCGGGGAGCCGTCTTCAGCTCCTTCTTGTTGTAGACGAAGCCGAAGTAGTTGTTGACGACAGAGGTCCACTTGCCGTCACCGGACTTGTCGGCGCCGTTGACCTTGTCGGCGCCCTGGGGCTCGTACGACTGGAGCAGCCCCTTGGAGTCGGCCTGCTGGATGAAGGGCGGGAGGGTGACGAGCACATCGGCCTGGGTGTTGGACTTCTCGCGGACGGCGCGCTGCACCATCTCGCCGGAGCCGCCCTCCACGTACTTCACCTTGATGCCGGTCTCCTTCTCGAAGTCCTTGAAGAGCTGGTCGTACCAGCCGTCGCCGTTCTCGCCCTTGAGGCCGTCGGCGCTGTAGACGGTGACGACCTTCTCGTCGGAGGCGGCGGAGGAGCCGCCGCAGGCGGTGAGGGACGCGGCGAGGACGAGGCTGCCGGTGACGGCGGCGATCGGCTTGAGGTAGCTGGACATGGCGTTGTGCACTCCCAGAGGTGATCAGCGGTAAGAGGCTTTGGTGCGGATACGGGACACGGCGAGGAGCACGAGCAGCGTCGTGCCCATCAGGACGACCGCGACGGCCGAGCCGGTGAACAAGGACCCGCGGTCGGTGGCGGTGAAGATCTGCACCGGCAGCGGCATCCAGTCAGGGGGATAGAGCATCATCGTGGCGCTCAACTCGCCCATGGACAGGGCGAAGCAGAGCCCGGCGGCCGCGTTCAGGGACGGCAGCAGGAGCGGGAGCCTCACCCGGAACAGGACGTACGAGGGGCGGGCGCCGAGGCTCGCCGCCGCCTGCTCGTACATCGGGTCGAGTCGGACGATGGCAGCGGCGACCGACTGGTGGGCGAACGCCGTGACAAGAACGGTGTGCGCCAGGATCACGATCCAGCGGGTGCCGTTGAGCAGCATCGGCGGCTTGGAGAAGGCGACGAGGATCGCCAGGCCGACGACGACCGAGGGGACGGCGACGGGCAGCATGAACAGCGCGTCGAGCGCGCGGCGGCCGCGTTTTTTGAGCGAGGCGGCCGCGAGGGCGGCCCAGCTGCCGACGGTGAGGGCGAGCAGGCTGGCGGTGACGGCGGTGATCAGACTGGTGGTGAGGGCCTGCAGGGACTCGCCGCGTACCGCCGCGCTGTAGTGCTCGGCGGTCGGTCCGGAGGGGAAGGCGCCGGACCAGTTCGTCGAGAACGACGCCGTGACGATGACGAGGAGCGGCAGCGCGAAGAGCGGCAGGAAGAGGACGAAGAAGAGTGCCCAGACGGTCCACTTCCCCTTGCGGCTATGCACCAACACGGCGGCTCACCATCCGGTAGAGGCTGTAGAGACCCACGGAGATCGCGATGTTGACGACGGCGACGACGCAGGCGGCCGGGTAGTCGGACTCGAGGATCGCCTTGCCGTAGACGAGCATCGGCAGGGTGGTGACGCCCTTGGCCCCGGTGAACAGGACGATGCCGAACTCGTTGAGGCACATGACGAGGACGAGGCTGCCGCCGGCGGCGAGGGCGGGCAGCGCCTCGGGCAGGATCACCCGCCGCACGATCCGGGCGGGCCGCGCGCCGAGCGAGGAGGCGACCTCGATCTGGGCGGTGTCGAGCTGTGAGAAGGCGGCGAGGAGGGGGCGCATCACGAAGGGCGTGAAGTACGTGATCTCCGCGAGGAGTACGCCCCAGGGGGTGGTGAGGAAGTGGAACGGGCCTTCGGCCGCGCCGGTGACGTCCGTCCACACGCCGTTGGCCATCCCGACGGTGCCGTAGATGAACAGCAGGGCGAGCGTGATCAGGAAGGAGGGGAAGGAGAGGAAGACGTCGATGAACTTGGCGACGGCCTTGCCGCCGGGGAACGGCACGAAGGCGATGACGAGGGCGAGCGTGAACCCGAGGACAAGACAACCGACGGTGGACCCGACGGCGAGCCAGACAGTGGTGGTCAGGGCGTCCCGGAAGGCCTCGGAGGCGAAGACGCCGGCGTAGGCGCCGGGGGCGAGGGACTCCTGGACGACGAGGGCGAGCGGATAGAGAAAGACGAGCCCGAGGACGGCGACGGGGGGAAGAGCCCAGACGAAGCGGGGCACGTGAGGGCCACGCGGGTGGACGTGCGCCCGCCCGACGGGCGGCGGGTCGCCGAGGACGGCCCCCGGCCGCTCGGGGGTGTGTGTGCCGCCGACGGTCGCCGGCGGCGAGACAGTCACGGCGTCCGGTTGCTCCGGGGGCCGGGAGCCACCGGCCGTCGGGGCACCGCCAACGACGGTCTCCGGCCGCCCCGGGGGCCGCAGGCCACCGGCAGACGAAGACGACGAGCCCGGGCTACCGGCAGTCGTCGACGACAAGGAACCGTCCACGCCGGGCCCCGGCGTTCCGGCCTCCGGTCCGGTCGGTTGGGGCGGCGGGTCGTCCGGGCCGGGGCCGCCCGCCACGGGATCCGCGGGCGTGGTGCCCGAGGCCCGGTGCGCCGGGGTCGCCGGGCCCGCGGGGGTCGCCGGGGTCGCCGGGCCCGCGTCAGGCATCGGACACCCCCGCGGCCAGCAGCACCGCGTCCTCCGGTGCGAAGTGCACCGTCACCTCCGCGCCAAGTGCCGGCGTCTCCCGCAGTTCGCGGACGTCCGCCTTCAGGCGGTGGCCGTCCACGTCCACGTACAGCCGGTGGGTGGAGCCCCGCCACTGGATCTCGGCGATCGTGCCGCGCAGCGCGTTCGGGCCGTCCCCGAGGCCGATCAGATGCGGGCGTACGCACAGCGTCGCGCTCGCGCCGGGCGGGACCTCGGCCGTGGGGACCTTCAGGTCCGCCCCGGCGAAGGACACGGAACCCGAACCGACCGTCACCGGGAGGAGGTTCGCGTTGCCGACGAAGGACGCCGTGAATTCCGTACGCGGCCGCCGGTACAGCTCCTGCGGCGTACCGCAGTCCCGCAGCCGCGCCCTGTCCATCACCGCGATCCGGTCCGCCAGCGTCAGCGCCTCGACCTGGTCGTGCGTGACGTACAGGATCGAGACGTCCGGCAACTCGCGGTGCAGCCGCGCCAGTTCCGCCAGCATCCCGGAGCGCAGCTGCGCGTCCAGCGCCGACAGCGGCTCATCGAGGAGCAGCACGCCGGGCCTGATGGCGAGCGCCCGCGCGATCGCGACGCGCTGCTGCTGCCCGCCGGACAGCTCGCGCGGATAGCGGCGCGCGTACGCCGCCATCCCCGTCATCTCGAGCGCCTCGGCGACCCGCGCCGCTATCCCCCGCTTCGGCGCCTTCTGCGCGCGGAGCCCGAACGCCACGTTCTCCTCGACCCGCATGTGCGGGAAGAGCGCGTACTGCTGGACCACCATCCCGATCCCTCGCCGGTGCGGCGGCAGCCCTGTGACATCGCGGTCGCCGATGAACACCCGCCCGGAGACGGGCTGCACAAAACCGGCGACGGCCCGCAGCGCGGTGGTCTTCCCCGATCCGGACGGCCCGAGCAGCGCCATCACCTCGCCCGGCTCGACGGTGAGGTCGAGGGAGTCCAGGACGACGCTCCTGCCGTACGCGACGGAGACGTTCTCGAAGCGGATGCCGCTGGTCATCGGTCCGCCCCGGCCAGCAGCCCAGGCAACTGGGCGACGGAGCCGAGCACATGGGTCGCGCCGTGAGTCTGAAGCTGCTGCTCGTCGTGCGCGCCGGTGAGCACCCCCGCGACGATCCCCGCCCCGGCCCGTACGCCGCTGAGCATGTCGTACGAGGTGTCCCCCGCCACCGCGATCTGCTGGACGCCGTCCACCGCGCCGGTGCGCAGGAAGGCCGCTAGCACCATGTCGGGGTAGGGGCGGCCGCGCCCCCCGGCGTCGGCCGGGCAGAGGGTGAGGTCCACCAGGTCGCGCCAGCCGAGCGCGTCGAGGATCGCGTCCTGGGTGGCGCGGGCGAAACCAGTGGTCAGGACGACGGTACGGCCCTGCGCGCGCAGCTCGTCGACGGCTTCGCGCGCACCGGGTAACGGCGCGATGAGCCCGCCGTCGACCAGCTCCCCGTACGCCTCCTCGAACGCGGCGTTCGCGGCCTGAGCCCTCGCCTCGTCGCCGAAGAGATGCCGGAAGACGGAGATCTTCGACTCGCCCATCGTGGCGCGGACGTAGTCGATCATCGAGGCGGGGTCCTCGCCCAGACGCTGGGCGGCCGCCGCGAAGGCCTGCTCGACAAGTCCTCCGTCGGCGACCGTCGTTCCCGCCATGTCCAGGACGACAAGGTTCGCCCGGGTCGTCTTCATCGTCGTCATCCTCGTCAACTTCTTCACCAGCCCAGTTCGTTCGCGGTTGTCTCGGCGATGGCGGGCGAGCAGGTCATGCCGCGCCCGCCGGGCCCCGTCACCAGCCAGACGCCGTCGCGCACCTGCTCCCGGTGCACGACGCGGCTCTTGTCGGTGCACTGCGCGTACACCCCGGCCCAGCGCCGGCGGATCTTCGGCAGCGGCCTGCCGAGGAAGGACTCGACGACCGCGGCGACGTGCTCGTAGGGGTCCTCGAGGGTGTCGAAGACGAAGGGATGCTCGTACTCGTGGGTGTCGCCGATGGTCAGCCCGCCGTCGCTGCGCTGCACCATCAACAGCTGCATCTTGTGCGCGGCGGCGGTCGGCGTCTGCGGCTGCCCGGAGTTGAGGAAGTCCAGGGCCTCGCTGGCGTACGCCGGGTAGTAGCGGAAGCTGTCGGCGTCGGCGACGGAGGTGGTGAGCGGCTCGCCGAGCGGCTCGGTCTGCATCATCTGCAGGCGTACGCGGCGCACGGGGAGGCCGGGGGCGAGTTCGCGGACGAGGCCGGAGAGCGATGCGCCCGGGCACAGGACGACGGCGTCGCCGGTGTGTACGTCGCCGTGGTCGTCGCGGACGGATCCTTCACCGGTCACCTCGCGGACCTCGCGCCCGCCGAGGTAGGTGTACCGGCCGGACGCCAGCAGGGCCTGCTTCAGGGCGAGTTGGGCGGGGCGCGGCTCGACGGCGGCGTCCCGCTCGCACCAGAGCGCGGCGGTGAAGGCGCCACGCAGGGCGGGGTTGATCTGCCGCGCCTCGGCGGGGGTGACGAGCTTGTAGCCGCGGGCGGCTGCGTCGGGCCGGGCGACGGCTGCCTCGGCGACGGCGAGCTCCAGGTCGCCTCGTACGGGAGTGAGCGAGCCGATGGCCCGGAAGCCGAGCTCCGGAACGCGCGCCCCGATGGACTCCCACAGCTCACGGGCGCGCAGGGCGGTCTCCAGCTCCTCGCCGCCCGCGCGGCCGCTGACCCATATCTGGCCGAAATTACGCAGGCTCGCGCCTCGTGCCTCGCTCTCGCGCTCGATCTGGACGACCTCGTGGCCGCGTTCCACTGCGTGCCAGGCGTGCATGGTTCCCACCACGCCGGCTCCTACGACGATGACTCTCACGGCGGCAACGCTCCTGGGGAGTGGTGGCCCGGACGAATCCGGGCGGCAACGGGATGGTGAACGAGCACCCAAGCTTGGACTAGACCCGTTACCTTCTCGTTATCAACGTGATGCGTCCAGAGCGCGTCGCGAAGTTGGAGCCGGCCGTCAGCCGCCGTTGCCCAGCAGGTGCGCGGAGAAGCTGAAGCGGTCGCCGCGGAAGAGCGTGCGGACCCGTTCCAGCGGCCTGCCCGCCGTGTCCCGCGAGACGCGGTGGATCAGCAGCATCGGCAGCGCCGGCGGCGTCCCGATCAGCAGCGCCTCGCGCGGCGTCGCCAGCACCGTCTCGATCCGCTCGTCCGCGTCGCCGAACGCGATCCCGAGCCGCTCGTGCAGATACGCGTAGAAGGACGAGTCCGGGTCGAAGTCGGCGTCCAGCCGTGGCACCCGGGCCACGGAGACGTACGTACTCTCCAGACCCACGCGTTCGTCGTCCGCGAGCAGCACCCGCTCCATGTGCCACACCGGCTCGCCGCGCTCCACGCCTGTCTCCGCGGCCAGTGCGTCGGAGCAGGGGAACCGGTCGAGGCTGATCAGCGAGCGGCCCGGCGTGCGGCCCTGGCGGCGTACGCCCTCGGTGTAACTGGCGAGCGACAGCGGCTGCTCCAGCTTGGGGCCGGCGACGACCGTGCCGCGGCCCTGGCGGCGCAGCCTGCCCTCCAGCAGGAGTTCGCGCAGCGCCTGACGCACCGTCTCGCGGGAGACCTCGTACCGTACGGCGAGATCGCGCTCGGTGGGCAGCAGTCCCCCTTCGCCCAACTCCTCGATCAGGACCGAGATATGGGCCTTGACGGCGTAGTACTTGGGGATGCGTCCGTGCTCCGGAATGCCGGAGCGGACAGGGGCGCCGGGCGCCTGGTCGTTCGGGTAGTCCACCTGGGGATGCTCGCAGACGTATGTGAACGATTCAGCGTCGGCCCGTACGCAGCCGCCGGGACGCGAGCAGCAGAACGCCGCCGCCCAGCAGGACCGCGCCGAAGGCGCCGCCGAGGCGCATCAGGGAGCCGTCGCCGGTGCCGGCTAGCTCGTCGGGGGTGACGCCGGCGTCGGTGCGGGTGCCGTCCGTACGGGAGGGGGCGATGCCGGAGGGTTCGGTGCCGGAGCCGTCGGCGCCGAGGACGGCGAAGCTGTAGTCGCCGGACTCCCCGACCCAGTCGCCGTCGTCGCCCTGCCGCTGGACTACCGCGGCGTTGACCGTGACCTGGTTGGGCGGGGCGTCGGCGGCGAGTCTGAACCTGACCTTGGCGGTGACGGACTTACGGGCCGGGACGGCAAGGCCGGGGAATCGGCCGTCGCCGTCGAGTACGCCGACGACCTCGCCCTCGGCGGTCGTCTCCAGGGCGACGGGGCGCCAGAGGGCGGCCTTGTCGTCGTAGAACTCCAGCGTGATCCGGGCCGGGGTGAGACCGGGGTCGTGTCCGGTGATGATGATCACGGGGTGGATGTTCTGGCATGCCTCGCCGGTGATGTTGGCGAGGTCGACGGACCACGTCTCGAAGCCGCCGCCGGCGTGATGGGTGGGCGGGCCGCCGTGGATGCGGGTGTCGATGGGGAAGTCGCGGTCGGGGGCCTTGCCGCAGGCGGGCTGCCGGTCGGCGGGGCGTTTCCCCGTCGGGGCGGGGAGGGTGGCGGCGGCGGACGGCCCGGCGGGCTTGTCGGTGGGCGGGGCGGGGGATACGGCCGCGGGGCGCACTGCCACGGGAGCGACCAGCGTCCGAGTCGTCCCGGCTATCGCCGCCGAACCGGTGAGCACGCCGCCCGCAGGGCGCACGGCCACAGGAGCGACCGCCGTCCGAGTGGTCCCGGCTACCGCCGCCGAGCCGGTGAGCGCGCCACCCGCTGGGGCGACCCCCGTCCGAGTGGTCGCAGCTACCGTCGCCGAACCGGCAAGTGTCGCGCCGCCCGCTGGGCGCACAGCCACCGAGGCCGCCGCCCGCACAGTCTCCATAGACATCGCGGCTGTTGCCGTCGACGCGGTGAGCACCGCCGGCGCGATCGTGGCTGCGGTGACGCCGACGGTGAGGGCATTGCGCAGTCGCATGAGGGGCCTTTGCTGATCGCCTACGGCCGGGGGATCACCCGGCCGTGCCCCAAAAGCCTCGCCCCGCGTGCGCACGACGGCATCGGCTCCAGCTCTCCTTAGGGCCGAACAGCCCCGCGACTCCCCACCATCAGCGTATTTTCGGTGCGGGAGGTGTCACCTCGGCGCGGCCGAACACCGGCGCGAGCACCAGCTGCGCGGCGCCCTCCGCCACGATGTGCGCGCCACCTCCGGCGAGGGTCACGGGGATACGGACGCGCCCGCCGACTCCCCGTACGAACGGCTCGGCCGCCGCCACGACGGCCCGGCCGCCGAGCAGAACCCGGTCGATGTCGAGCAGCTCGACGAGGTTCGCGGCGCCCGTCCCAAGGACACTCGCGGCCCGCTCGAGGTCGCCGCTCCTGACCGCGGCGAGGCAGAGCGCCTCGATGCAGCCGCGTCCGCCGCAGTTGCACTTGGGCCCGTCGAGCTGGATGACCTGATGCCCGAACTCCCCCGCCCCGGTGCGCGCGCCCCGGTACAGCGCCCCGCCGAGCACGAGGCCCGCGCCCAGCCCCGTACCGAGATGGAGATACGCGAACGAGTCGCCGGGCCCGCGCAGGGCGAGCCCCAGGGCGGCGGCGTTGGTGTCCTTGTCGAGTACGACGGGCAACCCGAGCCGCGCACCGAGAGCGTCCCGGACCGGAAACCCCTCCCACTCGGGAAACCCGGTGACGCGATGGGTCACGCCCGCGGCGTGGTCGAGCGGCCCCGGCATGGCAACCCCGACACCGAGCACGCTCCCGGCCGGCAGGACCGCCTTGATCTCCGCCGCGGCCGTCTCCAGCACCGCATCCGCCCCGGCCCCCAGGTCCAGCGGCACGGTGTGCGCCGCAACCAGCGTGCCCGCCATGTCCAGCAGGACCGTCGTCAGCTCGTCGCGGTCCAGATGCAGGCCCACCGCGTGCCCCGCCGACGGGACCAGCCGCAGCAGCGTGCGCGGCTTGCCGCCGGTCGACGCGCGACGGCCCGCGTCCGCCACCAGGCCCGCCTCGCGCAGGCGCGCGGTGATCTTGCTGACCGCCTGCGGAGTGAGCCCGGTGCGCTCGGCGAGTTCGAGTCGGCTGATACCGCCCTCCCCGGCCGTACGCAGCAGATCGAGTACCAGCGCCGCGTTGTGGCTGCGCAGCGCGGGCAGGTTCGCTCCACCGGTGGTTCTGTTCACAGACCCATTGTCACCTGCGCTTGCACTTTGGCAACAGCGTTGCTTAAGTAGAACCATGACTGGTACCGGCACCCGCGGCTCTCTCCGAGTCGGACTCGTCGGCTACGGCCTGGCGGGCTCCGTCTTCCACGCCCCGCTGATCGCCGCCACCGAGGGCCTCGCCCTCGACACGATCGTCACCTCGGACCCGGAGCGGCGGGAGCAGGCCCGCGCCGAGTTCGGCGACGACATGCGCTTCGCGGCCTCGCCCGACGAGCTGTGGAAGCGCGCGGGTGAGCTCGACCTCATCGTCATCGCCTCCCCCAACAAGACCCACGTCCCGCTCGCCACCGCCGCGCTCAAGGCCGGCCTCCCCGTCGTCGTGGACAAGCCGCTCGCCGGCACCGCCGCCGAGGCGCGCGAGCTCGCCGCCCTCGCCGACGAGCGCGGTCTGCTGCTGTCGGTCTTCCAGAACCGGCGCTGGGACGACGACTTCCTCACCGTCCAGCAGCTGATCGCGGACGGCGAGCTCGGCAAGGTGCAGCGCTTCGAGTCCCGCTTCGAGCGGTGGCGTCCGCAGCTCAAGGGCGGCTGGCGCGAGTCCGGCGACCCGCAGGAGATCGGCGGTCTGCTGTACGACCTGGGCAGCCATGTCGTCGACCAGGCGCTGACCCTGTTCGGCCCGGTCGTGCGGGTCTACGCCGAGGCCGACGTACGCCGCCCGGGCGCCGAGACCGACGACGACACCTTCATCGCGCTGACGCACGCGAACGGAGTGCGCTCGCACCTGTACGCCAGTGCCACGGCCGCGCAGCTCGGCCCGCGCTTGCGGGTGCTGGGTTCGAAGGCCGGATATGTGAAGTACGGCCTGGACCCGCAGGAGGCCGACCTGCGCGACGGCAAGCGCCCGAGGAATGGCTCGAGCTGGGGCGTCGAGCCCAAGTCGCTGTGGGGCCGGATCGGCGCGGGCGAGTCCCCGATGACCGGCGGCGGTGGCCCGGTCGAGACGGTGCCGGGCGACTACCCGGCGTACTACGAGGGCATCGCCACGGCCCTGCGCGAGGGTACGCCCCCGCCGGTCACCGCCCACGAGGCCGCGGCCGCGCTGGACGTCCTGGAGGCCGCGCACCGCTCCGCCCGCGAAGGCATCACCGTGGAGGTCTCGGCATGACCGCGCCCACACCCGCGCCGCTCACCGTCGACGAGCTGGTCGACCAGGAGCGCAGGCTGACGATGAAGCGGTTCACGCACGACGACGCCTGGCGGCTCGGCAGCATGCTGGTCGAGATGGCCTATTTGCGCCAGGCGCCGGTCGCCATCGACATCCGCCGCGGGGCGCAGCAGCTCTTCCACTGCGCACTGCCGGGGTCGAGCGCCGACAACGACGCGTGGATCGACCGCAAGCGCCGGGTCGTCGAGCGGTACGGCGAGAGCTCGCTGCTGGTCGGCGCCCGCCACCGCGCGAAGGGCACGACGTTCGAGGCCTCCTCGCGCCTGGACCCGAATCTGTACGCGGCCCACGGCGGATCGTTCCCGATCGCGGTCGACGGCCTGGGCGTCGTCGGCACGGTCACGGTGTCGGGCCTGCCCCAGGCGGAGGACCACGCGATGGTGGTCGACGCGCTGGAGCGGTTCATCGCCGTCTGAGACCAGGGGTCGCGAGTTCATCCCCCGTACCTCGCGGCCCCTTCCGCCGCATCCCGCAGCTCCCCCGCTGCGGGATGCGGCACCTTCTTCACGGCACCACGCCTCACGGCATGGCACCCCGCTTCAGGGCCCCTCCCGGGGAGGCGGCTACGCGTCCTTGAGCACCTGGCGCTGGCGGCCAAGGCCGTCGATCTCCAGCTCCACCACATCCCCGGCCCGCAGGAAGGGCTTCGGCTCCGGCTGCCCCAGCGCCACCCCGGCCGGCGTCCCGGTGTTGATGACGTCCCCGGGGTACAGCGTCATGAACTGGCTGACGTACCGCACGACCTCCGCCACCGGGAAGATCTGGTCCGCGGTCCTGCCGTTCTGCTTCAGCTCGCCGTTGACCCACAGCTTCAGGCTCAGCGCCTGCGGGTCGGGGACCTCGTCCGCCGTCACCAGCCACGGGCCCAGCGGATTGAACGTCTCGCAGTTCTTTCCCTTGTCCCAGGTGCCGCCGCGCTCCATCTGGAACTCGCGCTCCGAGACGTCGTGGGCGACCGCGTACCCGGCGACGTACGACAGCGAGTCCTCGTCGTCCTCCACATAGCGGGCCGTACGCCCGATCACGACCGCGAGCTCGACCTCCCAGTCGGTCTTGCGGCTGCGGCGCGGCACCAGCACGGTGTCGTTCGGCCCGACCACCGTGTCGGCGGCCTTGAGGAAGACGACCGGCTCGGCCGGTGCCGCCGCGCCCGTCTCGGCCGCGTGATCGTGGTAGTTCAGCCCGATGCACACGACCTTGCCGATCCGGGCGAGCGGCGCTCCCGTACGCAGGCCATCGGCGCCCAGCACGGGCGGCAGCTCGCCGGCCTCGGCCGCGGCCCGTATCCGGGCGAGGGCGGACGCGTCGGCGAGCAGCTCCCCGTCGATGTCCGTGACAAGGCCTGACAGGTCGCGCAGGGTCGTCCCGTTCTGGTCAAGCAGGGCCGGTCGCTCGGCGCCCGGTGTACCGACACGTAGCAGCTTCATGGTCTTTCTCCCCTGGTCGAGAGTGCGAGCCCGGGCGACGGGTAGCGGCCATCGAGGGATCGGAGGGTTGGCTGATCCTCCAAGACGTCGGACCACTCTGCAAGACCCCGTTCACAACCTGGACCTTTACGCGGTGGTAGCTAGCACACCCGCGACCGGCATGTCCCGGTACAGGAACGCCCGCTCGACCGCCGTCCAAGTGGTGCTGGTGACGACATAGAGCGCGGCGGCCAGCGGCACCCACGCCACGGTGAGGAGGGTCGCGAAGGAGAGCAGCGGCATGACCTTCGTCATCGCGCTCATCGCGCCCATGCCGGGAAGCTGCTGGTCCGTCGTGGCGCCCGCCATCTGCCGCTTCGTACGCCGGTAGTTGTACGTCGCCACGGCCGCGACGATCGCGAACAGCGCGACGTACACCAGGCCGGCGCTCCCGAAAGCCCCGCCGTGCGCGAGAGCGTCGGTCCACCGGTCCCCGAGCGGCGCGGCGAAGAGAGTATGGCTGAGCAGACCGTTCGGCTGGCCGCCGATCCGCGCGCTCGAGAACAGGTGGTACATCAGGAAGAACGCGGGCAGCTGCAGCAGGCTCGGCAGGCAGCCGGAGAAGGGCGAGACCTTCTCCTTCGCGTGCAGCTCCATGAACGCCTTCTGCATCCGGTCCGGGTTCTTGGCGTGCTTCTTGCGCAGCTCGGCGATCTGCGGCGAGAGCCTCGCCTTGGCCTTCTGGCCGCGGGCTGCCGCCCGCGAGAGGGGATGGACGGCGAGGCGTACGAGCGCGGTGAAGACGATGATCGCGGCGGCGGTGGCGGATGTGTGGAACAGCGGCTGGAGCAGGTCGGCGAGGTGCGCGACCAAGCTGGCGAAAACGGACATGGGTGAGCCCTCCGAGGGTCTCGTCGTGCCGGGATGAGGACATGGCGGCATGACGACCCGCGAGGGGCTGTGTGGGTGCTGTGGTGCGAGCGGGTGCCTCTACGCGGCCGTCAGGAGGGGACAACCGGGCGCTCGGGGCCTGGTCCGGCCCTTCGCGTCGGGATCGCGCTGCGGCAGGAAGGCCGTGCGCTGCTCACGGTCGCGGATGGCGGTGCGCACCCGTGTGCGGGGCACGGCGGGTGCGCAGCGCGCGCTGATGACGGCGCAGACGACGAGCGCGGAACCGGCGGCAGCGGTGGCGGTCGCGGCGAGCGCGACCGCGGCGGAGAGGCTGCCGCCGTCGATGAGCAGAACTTCGACGAGTTCGACGAGGAGGAGGAGCAGCAGCGCGGCGGGCCGAAGGGACCGCAACAGTCGACGCCCTTCCATGCCCAGCCCTCCTCAGATCGGTTCCTCGAACCCTTCAGCCGTTATACACGACGGGTCTCGGGGGCGGGATCCTCCACAAGTACGGCCTGCATGAGGGCGACGTTCATGCACGTCAGCGGCCCTGGCGCGGGCTCATCGACTTCAGCTTCCCCCACACGACGAGCCGGTACCGGGAGCTGTACTCGGGCGTGCAAGTGGTGAGTGTGAGGTAGTACCCCGGTTCGCCGTAGCCCGCCTCCGGCTTCACGATGCTGCGCGGCACGCGATCGATCACGCCGGTGTCCCGGGGCGAGGTCTGCGACACCCCCTGGTCCACCACGTACACGTACATCCCGTCGCGCGACTCGACCTTGATCTCGTCGCCGCCGCGCAGCCGGTTGATGTACCGGAAGGGCTCGCCGTGCGTATTGCGGTGCCCGGCGACGGCGAAGTTCCCGGCCTCGCCGGGCTGGGCGGTCTGCGGATAGTGCCCGATGTACCCCTTGTCGAGGACACCCTTCTTACCGATGCCCTGAGCGACGGGCGCGACGACGCCGAGGCGGGGGATGCGCAGGACGGCGTAGGCCTGGTCCCAGCGGGGCGCGGCTTTCCGCGCGGCGGGCTGATCACGGGCGGACGGCTCGGCGTCTTCGCCCGGCGCGGTCTCATCGACAACGTCCCCCGTGCCCTCTGAAACGTCCTCCCCGACATCGCCGGCAGGGCCCTCCCACTCCTGCTCCAGAGCCTCAACCCTGTGCTCGGCACCCTGCCGGGCCTGCCGGTTGGTCCACCACAGCTGATGTACGACGAGGAGGAGTAGGACGACCCCGAGGGTCACGGTGACCTCGGCCCCGGCCCACAGTCCATGGGCGAGCGTGGCCCGCCGCCGCGAGCTGCGCCCCTGCACCACGACCGGTATCCGCTCCCGCTGCCGCACGGCGGCACCATAGGGGCTGCCCCGTCAACTCACCAGACCCAGGACCTCCTACGACTCATACGATGGCGTCCCATGAGTCCCTTCTGGTTCCTGACCCTCGTGCCCTTCCTCGCAGGCCTGGCGATCTGCGCCGTACAAGGCACGAACTACATCCTGGCCGAGCTCGTCCGCAGCACCGGCCGCAGCGCACTGGGCACGGTGACGGGCCACATAGCCACGCGTGAGGCGTCGTACTCCACGGCCCATCCGATCGTGCGCTGGACCACGGACGAGGGCACGGAGGTCGAGCACCCGCTGATCGACAACTCCGGCAGCCCGCACCGGCTCCCCGAGGGCTCGCGGGTCCGCGTCCTCTACACCCCGCACAACCCGCAGCACGCGCAGGTCGACTCACCGGCCGCCCGCTCGAACGCGCTCCTCACGCTGGCTCTGGGAACGACGCTCTGGGTCGGATCGCTGGTGGCGGTACTCGTGAGAATCGGCTCATCCCTCTGAACCCCCGTACAGCAGTACGGTGTCCACCATGCGCCCCGACACGCCTGCCGATCACACCACCGAAGCCGAGCGCCTGCTGCGTACCGCCGCGCAGTACCCCGAGGACCATGAGCCACTGCTCCTCCAAGCCGTGGCCCATCTGGAGCTGGCGGGCGACCGCGAACGCGCCTCGACCCTCTACGACCGCATGCTCGCGGCCGGCCCCGAGCACCCGCTGCTGATCAAGGCCCTCCAGGCGGCGAACCTCTGGGAGTACGGCCACGAGGCGGAGGCCCGCGCCCTGATCAACGGCATCCGCACGGCGGCCCCGGCGGACGCGGCACCCTGGGAGATCATCGCCGAGACGCTGGAGTCACACGACGAGCTCGAGGCGTCCCACGACTGCTTCACGACAGCGCTCACCCTGCTCCTCCCCGCGGGCGACGACGAGCCAGTCCCGTACAACATCCAGTCCCTCCTCACGGGCCGCCACCGCGTCCGCCGCCTGCTGGGCCTGCCCCACGACGAGTGGGACGCCCTGGCCGACCGGGGCCACGCGTCGAACATCTCCCTGGACGAACTCCACGACCCGAATCGCCTGTGGGCCCTGGGCTCCGACAACCCGACCGAACTGAAGGCGGAAATCGCGCGCCTGCGCTCCGAACTGGGCTCGTACCGCTCGGCGTTGTCCCGCCCGTTCCCGGTGGCGGTCCTGCACTGGCCGGCGAACGAACTGACCGAACTGCTCACGGCCTACCCCGAGTTGGAATCGGAGTACCCGACCCAGAGGGCGCACCTGACGGACATCGAGGCCTCGCTGCGGGACCTGTCATCCACGGGCACGGGGAACCTGGGCATCGTGACGGCGACGGTGCCGTCGTACGAGGCGTTCGCAGCCTCGGAACAGTCATCCCCGGCAAACGCGGACCTGCTGCCGCAGTACGCAACGACGCTGGCGGCGAGGGGCAGGGCGGTGGCGTGGCCACCGGCGAGGGGGGCGGCTTGCTGGTGCGGGTCGGGGAGTGTGTACCGGGACTGTCACGGAGGCGCGGCTCAGGAATGAGCCCTCACCACCTCGCCGTGCGAGTTCATGGTGGAGACTGGTTCCATGCGCCCCACCGCATCGTCACCGGCCGTCGCCGCGCGCATGAGTCGTCAGGCGTCGCGTGACACGACGCAGGAGCTGGCCGTTCGTCGATTGCTGCACGGCGCCGGCCTGCGCTATCGGCTGCACGTTGCCGTCCCGGGAATGCCGCGCCGGAACGTGGACATCGCTTTCCGCAAGCTGAGGATCGCGGTGTTCCTCGATGGGTGCTTCTGGCACGGCTGTCCGGACCATGCCACGAGTCCGCGGGCGAATGCGGAATGGTGGCGCTCGAAACTCGACCGGAATATGGCGCGTGACCGCGAGACGACCGATCGCCTGCTCTCCGAGGACTGGTCGGTCCTGAGGTTCTGGGAGCACGAGTCGGCCGAGGACGTCGCGCGACGGATCACCGCCGCGGTGGCGTCCAAGCGGCGCCCCTCGGCGGAGCCTGACTGAAGGCTTTGGCAACGTTCGGGCTGTCCCCGGCCGTGTGTCGGATCGGCCAGCGCTAGCCCTCTCCGCCACGAATCGCACATCCTGTCGCGGTGCAGCCGATCGTGACGTTGTTTCGCTCACCAGCGCGCATGTCACCCAATAGTGTGTAGGCACTGCATATGAGGGGTGTGCCGGTCCCAGTCTGCATGCGTCGTTCACGGAGCAATCCGGGGTGACATCGTGGCCTGCGGAAACCGGTCTGGGCGAGCGAGGGCGGGAGACGGTCGACTTCCATGACCGAAGAATTCGACGAAATGTACGGGACGTTCAAGGCGCTCTTGGACTCGTTTCCCCCTGCCGAAGCAGTCAAGCGACTCGAACGACTCGGTATCAGCCCGGAAATCATCCAGCAGATCCGTGGACGCCACGAGCAGCAGACCATACGGATCAAGGAGCTCGAGGAACCGCACGCGGTGGTTCTGGGCAACCGCGACACCTGGTACACCGGTCCGCACGCCAAGGACAAATGCTGGCCCGCGATCGTGGATCTGCTACACAAGGACGGATGGCCTCAGGAGCCGGCGATCAAGAGCCTCGACGATTCCTCCACCCGCGTCGTCTCGCTGCTCAACCATCCCAAGGAGAAGGCATTCTCCACCCGAGGCCTCGTCGTCGGATACGTACAGTCCGGCAAGACGACCAACTTCACCTCGGTCATGGCCAAGGCGGCCGACCGCGGCTACAAGCTCTTCATCGTCCTGGCCGGCATCCACAACGGCCTGCGGCGTCAGACCCAGGCCCGACTGGTGCAGCAGCTCGTGGAGCCCAATCCTTCGATGTGGTCCCAACTGACCGGACTCGACAAGGACTTCACCCCGCAGGAGAACCCGGCATCGTACTTCGGGCGGAGCAACAAGACGCACGTACTGTGCGTGGTCAAGAAGAACGCCACGGTGCTCCGAAAGCTCGCCCGATGGCTCGACAAGGCGTCCGACTACCTCGGTGACTGCCCCGCACTGATCATCGACGACGAGGCCGACCAGGCCACCGTGGCGACGAAGTCGATCAATCCGTTGATCCTGAACATCATGAGCAGCCTGCCGCGAAGTGCCTACGTCGGCTACACGGCCTCGCCGTTCGCAAACCTGCTGATCGACCCCAGCGCCGAGGACCTGTACCCCAAGGACTTTGTCGTCAACCTGCCCAAGCCCGCAGGGCACTTCGGCACCGAGGTCCTCTTCGGTCGCTACGCCCTCGACGGTGAGGACCCGGAGCAGGTCGACGACGGATACGACATGATCCGGTCGGTGCCCGCGGACGACGTGTCGTGCGTACGCCCAGAGACGAGGGCCGACGTCGAAGGCTTCGAACCGATCATCACCGAGACCCTTCGCAAGTCGGTCGAATACTTCTGGCTGGTCACTGCCGCGCGGCGAGTACGCGGTACTGGCACCTCGCACAGCACGATGCTGATCCACACAAGCGTCAACACCGCCGTGCACAACAGCTTCGAGAGGCCTCTGAAGCATCTGCGCGACCGAACCGCGCGGTCCCTGACAGACGCCGAGCTCCTCGCCCGGCTCCGTGGTCTCTGGGAGCGGGAGACCGACCGCGTCCCGGCCGAGGACTTCGGTGAAGCGAAGGTGTCGTTCGAGCAGTTGGTGCCCGAACTCCCGGGTGTCCTCGACAGCTGCCGCGTCATCATGGACAACTCCAGCAGCGAGGACCGCCTCGACTACGAGAACGGTTCCGTCGTGGCGATCGCCGTGGGCGGCAACACACTCTCGCGGGGACTGACGCTCGAGGGCCTCTCGGTCAGCTACTTCGTCCGCGCGGTCTCGGCATACGACACCTTGCTGCAGATGGGCCGTTGGTTCGGCTTCCGGAACGGCTACGCCGACCTGCCTCGGATCTGGATGACGGACGAGCTGGCTGAATGGTTCCGGCACCTGGCCACGGTCGAGTCCGAGATGCGCCGGGACATCGACATCTACATGACCGAGGACGAGACTCCTCTCACCTTCGCTGTGCGGCTGCGCACACACCCGGCCCTGCGTGTGACCGCGGCTGCCAAGATGCGCGACGCCGTCACGGCGTCCTCGTCCTATGGCGGCAAGCGGGTCCAGACCCACTACTTCCACACCAACGCCGACTGGCTGCGCGGCAACATCGACGCCGCACGCGCTCTGGTCGCTGCCTCTGTCGCGAACGCAGTCAGGGTGTCGGAGCGGTCTGCGGAGGGCCGGTACGTCTTCCGTGGCGTCCCGCACGAAGTCGTGACCGACTTCTTGTCGAGGTACAAGTTCCACGAGGAATCACCGGAGAACGACGCGAAGCTGATCATCGACTACATCCGGAAGCGAGTTTCCCAGGCCAGATCGTTGGGGCGATGGAACGTCGCGGTCGTCGGCCTCCCTCCCAAGGGGGACGAGTTCACCTTTGCCCCTGGGGTGAGCCTCGGGCGGAACAACCGCGCCCGCCTCGATCTCCCCAATCCCGCCCCGGACTTCGCGGACATCAAGACTCTGATGAGCCGTCGCGACGCCGCGGTGGATCTGGCCGGGGACACGGCGAAGCTGAACGAGCAAGAAATCATGGACGAGCGTCGGAAGCACCTTCCCGACACCGGCCTGCTGGTCCTGTACCCGATCGACAAGGTGTCCGCGCCGAGCCCGTCGAAGAGGCTGCGTGCACCTTTGAACGCGGAGGAACACGTGATCGGCGTCGGCCTGGTCTTCCCCGCGCCGCAGCATGGTGACAGCACGGTGGAGAGTTACATCTCCGCGGACCTGTCCAGCGTCCGGATCGAGGAGGAGGACTTCAGCCTCCTCGACGGCGAGGGCGCATGAACGACGATGAGCTCCGCAGTCTCGTCGAGGAGCAGTGGACCGCGCTGGAGGCCGAGCAGACCACGGGGGAGCGTCGCCTGCGGGTCGCCGAGCTGACTGTTGTCACCGAGAGCGGGCCGTTGGCGGTGGCTGTCGACCATGACGGGCACCGCCACGTACTGGTGCCGATCCATGCACACCGCAAGGTCCGCCCTGGCCTGAACGGCCCAGTGCTCCGGTTGCGCAAGCGGCCGCTGGAGGACGCGGAGACCTACCAGACCTACGCCGATCTTGCCTGTCTGCGCGACGACCTCAGTGATCTGTTCACAGAGCTGTGCGTGGACGTATTGGGTGCTGTCGCAGAGCTTCCCAAAGATCCCGTCAAGGCGCTCTACCTTGTCCTGGACCGGTGGAAGGCGCTCTTTCGAACGCAGGGAACGCCGCTGGGGACCGAGCAACTCGCCGGACTCTTTGGTGAATTGACAGTGCTCCACCGGCTTCTTGAGCAGGATCCGAGTGCGCACCTGCTCTGGCGCGGACCTGAGGGCTACCGCCACGATTTCTCGGCCACGACCAACGCCATAGAAGTGAAGGCGAGCACCAATAGCGAAGGGCGAAGGCCCCGGATTCATGGGCTCGACCAACTCGAAGCGCCGGAGAGCGGGATGCTCTGCCTGGCCTGGTTCCGCCTGCACCCCACCGGCGTGAACGGTGTCGGCACCGCATTCACGGAGTTGGTCGAGCAGGCACTTCGGCTGTGCGACGACGAGGCCGCGTTTCTCGAACTGCTCGCGCAGGCCGGTTACCGCCTCTCCGACGCCAACTGCTACCACGGCGTGCGCTTCGCGATCGACGAGGAGAGGTGGTACCGGGTCGACGCCGACTTCCCCGGATTGACGAGCGGGGCACTCGTCGCGGCCGGCGTGCCGGTGTCGGTACTGGACGTCGAGTACACCATCGACCTCTCCGGTCAGACCCCCACTCCCCTCGCGCCCGGCCAGGTGTCCCGGTTGATCGACAGCATGATCCAGGAGTCCGCGTGACGGAGCCCCGCTGGTTCTCCCAGCCCTACCCCCCGGAAGGCGCGAGCGCCGCCGAGGGCATCCGTAATCAGCTCGGACGCCCGGAGCTCGACCTACTCACCATCCTGGTGCGCGAGTCCGCCCAGAACAGCTGGGACGCACGTCTGAGGACATCCTCCGCTCCGGTCGACTATCGCATCGACATCTGGACGGTCGGCCCGGCGCACACCGGCGTGTGGCGAGAACTTCTGCTCGACGGCGCACCCGTGGGCGCGGAGAAGTTCCCACTGCGCGAAACGCTCAAGCGCGGCCCTGCCCGGGTCCTGGCCATCTCCGACCGCTGCACCCGAGGACTCGGAGGACCCACGCGCGCCGACGACGCCGTGGGCCCCGACCGCGACTTCGTCTCCTTCATCCGCAACATTGGTGAGCCACGCGAAACTGCGCTGGGCGGCGGCACCTACGGTTTCGGCAAGGGCATCTTCTACTTGCTGTCCAAGTCCGGAACCGTCCTCGTTCACTCCCGCTGCCGCACCGCGCAGGGAGGCCACGAGACCAGGCTCATCGGCTGCACCCTCTGGAAGAGCTACGTAGCCGCCGAGCCCCAGGGGGACCGCCGGTACACCGGTCGACACTGGTGGGGCGACACCTCGGGAGACGTCGTCGCACCCCTGGTCGGCACTGAGGCGGAGGCCACGGCTCAGCGCCTGGGCCTCAGGCCCTTCGGGCCCGAGGAGACCGGGACGACCGTCGTTGTCATCGATCCGAACGTGGGCGAGCTCGAGCCTGCCGAGGTGGCCGACTATCTGGCCGAGACCATCACCTGGCACCTCTGGCCAAAGATGATCACTACGGGCGGCAAGCCTCCCGCCATGCGTTTCTCCGTCACCTGCGACGGCATCGACCACCCCGTGCCGGATCCACGGGAGATCCGTCCGCTCAACATGTTCGTCGCCGCCTACGAGACTATGAACGGCCCGGACGGCAGCGATCTGGAGTGCAAGAAACCCAAGCGCCATCTCGGTCGCCTCGGGCTGGTGAAGCGAATCATGCCGGCGCTCGAGCCGACCCGCGCCTCACGCATGCTCGACATCGAGGACGTCGTCCATCACGTGTGTCTGATGCGACCCGCAGAGCTCGTCGTCGCCTACCGTCCGGGGCCGAAGCCGCCGAGCGCGAACCAGGGCTACGCCGGCGTGTTCAGAGCCGACGAGGCCATGGACGAGATCTACGCGAGGGCCGAACCGCCCACGCACGACGCCTGGAACCCGCAGTCGCTGGAGAAGCCCGAGAGCACCTTCGTGCAGACGACGTTCACCCGCATCAGCGAAAGATTGGACGGACTGCTCTCCCTCGGTGGGATCACCCGTCCCGGGGCCAGCAATGTCGCGCTGGGCGCCGCCAGTTCGCTGTTCGCCGGGTTGGTCGGAGGAGCCTGGGGGATCGGCGGTGCCACCGCCTACTCCAAGCCAGGCAGCACTGCCGCCCGTGCCTCAAAGGATAAGGACGAGGAACAGAGCTTGCCCCGTCCCGACTCGGGCCGTCCCGTTCCGAACGGTGCACCCTCCGGAACGGAAGGGCCCGCCGCCGAAGGAACAGCCGGCCGGGGCGACTTCGGTGCCGACCGGGGGTCGTTCGGCGAAGGACCGGGGAACGGTGGAACCGGCACGCACCGTCGACCGCGCGTGCAATACGTCGGCGAGCCGTACTACGACGATCGCGGCGACGATTCGGTGCTCGTCCAGGAGTTCCGGCTACCCGTGGCCGGTCCGCAGCGGGTCCGGATCGATCTGGCCGTCACTCTCCCCGGCCACGGTGGGCGCGAGACCGATCCGCCCATCGGGGCGAGCATGCCCGTGCTCGTCGGCTGGGAGGACGGAGACGGCCGCCTGTACGCCCCCGAGGCATGCGTCATCGAGGGCGGCGAGTCCGTCTGGCGTGCTGTCGTACGTCCGGCTCCGGACACCATGACCGAGATCGGCGTCAAGGTCGAGGCGGTGAAGGGCCCGTGACTCGACGCGTTCTTCCGTATCGCATTCCGTCCGAGGACGTCGTCGCCACCGAGCCGTGGCGGCTGGTGACCGAGGACGGCGAGGTCGCCATGCCCGAGGCGCTGCCGGACTGGGACTACAAGATGGACCTGCACCTGCGCAGGACCGTCCGTGTCGAACTCGATCGAGCGCGATCGCAGTCGGGCCTTCCGACCGATGCAGCGCTCACGCTCGCCGTGGTGTGGACGGCCACCGGATCCAGCCTCAGCGGGCCGGCGGAACATGCGCGCTTGACCGACAGCGGCGTGATCACGGCAGAATTCGATGTCCTCCTGCGCGGTGCCGACCTCGGCGGGCTGCTCCTCCTCGACACTGCCCTCGTCTTGGCCGAGCGCCGCACCGACGCCCGCCCCTCCTCGCCCCGCCGGGCCGGCTCCGTGCTGTGGAGCGATCGAGAGTCACTGCGTCTCCAGGGCGACGCGCCGCAGTTCCCCATGACGGTGATCGACTTCGCCCGAACCTCCTTCCCCGACGGCGCGGCCTGGCATCTGCAGATCAGTGGGGGCCTGGAGAGCGCCACCATGGGGTCCCTGCTCCTGCTCGTCAACGAGCGAAACACGGTCACCGCCAACGCATTCGAGAATGCGGGGAGGCCACGTCCGGTGGACCGCATCGTGCTCTCCGCGGTGTATGCGGATGCCGCCCGAATCATGATCGAGCACGCACTCGGCAACGACGACTTCGCCGAGGACGCCGACTTCCCCGACGGCTCGCTGGGCGCCACCCTGCTGAGTCTGTTCGACCAACTCTTCCCGGGGCAGTCGGTCACCGACATCCGCCTGCGTCAACGACAGTCACCCGCCCTGTTCGCCTCGGATCTGCAGGCGGCGGTCAAGATCTTCGAGGTGTCGTGATGAGCTTCCTCTATCCCCGGTTGCTCTCCGAACAGGCCGGACCACTTTTCGCGGAGTACCGGCAAAGGACGATCGTCGAACTCGCCGATCGAGTAGCCGTCACCCATGAGTCGTCGGTGTACGTGGCCACGGGTGGCGACCGTGTCTCAACCGGTCAGCTCCAGGAACTGCGCGGTGGCGTCCTCGGACTCGCCGCTCGTGCAGGCTTCCCGGACAACTCCGACCGCGCACGCAACGCCGACTTCGACCTCGAGCTCGCCGCTCTGCTGCACGCCGAGATGGGGATGGTGCCCGCAGAGGCCGCTTCCCGGGACGTCTGGGCCTTCCTTGCACTGGTCCTGCTCCCGGACGTCGCCTTCTGGCGCTACCCCCAGCCGCCGAAGGACCGCGTCCTCGGCACGGACCTCACCCGGCACGTCTTCGGCAGGCTGTGGTGGCGGGCCCAGCTCGTACGCTCCCCCGACGCCCCGGAGCCGTACGGCACTCTCGAGATCCTTGGCGAGGCCGCGTTCGATCAGATCTACGCACGCCGCGCCGCGCTCGGCGGAAGTCCGCACATGGTTCGAGCCATCCTCCGCGTCTGGAACGACCTCGACCTAGCGGGCCTCAACGAGCGCGAGACCCTCCGCGACTTCCTCAAGAGACTGCTTCGGCTCGCCCCGTTCGTGCTCTTCGACGGCATCGAGGAGCACGCCCTGGACGATGAACTGCGCGCGGTTGCCCAGGAGTCCGTCGATGCCCAGCGCCGTCCGTCCGCGCCCGTCGGGGACGACACCACGCGGACAGGGCAGGACATAACCCGGAACGACGATGCCCGTGAACGATCCGCGACCGCGTCGCAGGACAAAGAGTCACCGACTCCCCAGCCTGCTCCGGTCACGTGGGCCGATCCCCGTCGATTCCGCTCGGTGGAGATCTGTGCGGGGGCCGGAGCACAGGCCCTAGGTCTCGAGCGTGCCGGATTCGACCCCGTGCTCCTCATCGACAGCAAAGCCGATGCCTGCTTCACGATCGACCTCAACAGGCCGGAGTGGGATGTGGTCTGCATGGATGTCGCACATTTCCACTCCGGCATGCGCCCTGACACGCTTGGCATCGATCTCCTCAGCGGTGGACTGCCGCGCGTGAAATCCTCGGCCACGGTCGGTCGCGCCGAGGACACGGAAGAGCGCGGCGTCCTCAGGGCGGCGATCGGTCTGGCACGCGACATCAAGCCGAGGGCCCTGCTTCTGGAAAATGTCCCGGGCCTGGTCGAGAGCCCGGACTTCGACGCTGACCGCTCGTGGATCGAAGCCGAGCTCCTGAATGCGGGCTACCAATCGAGCTGGCGAATCCTCAATGCCGCGGACTTCGGCGTGCCACAGAACCGCAGCAGTGGTTTCCTGGTCGCTCTCCAAGCCCCCTACTACTCCCGATTCTCCTGGCCCGAGCCGGACAATGTGCCGCCTCCCACCGTCGGCCAGATACTCGGCCCCTCAATGTCGGCAGGCGGCTGGACCGGCGCAGAACACTGGATCAAGGGAGCTGACCGCATCGCGCCCGCGCTTGTCGGAGGCTCCGAACGGCGGGGTGGTGCCGACCTCGGTCCCACCGGCAGCAAGAAGGCATGGGCCGCGCTCGGCGTGAACGGCAACAGCCTCGGCGACACCCCACCGGACGCGGACTTCCCCGCGGACGGCCTGCCCAAGTTGACCGTCGACCAAACCGCGTTGATCCAGGCGATACCCCTGGATTGGCGCTTCGCCGGCGGCAAGACCTCCCGATACCGGCAGATCGGCCACGCGATGCCTCCGCCCCTGGCGGCAGCCGTCGGACGGGCAATCGCAGCAGCTCTCCGAGGCTAGGATCACCACATGCACACGCCCCACCCCCTCGATCTCGAGCCCATCACCGTCGTCGACCTGTTTGCCGGCTGCGGTGGCTTCACCCAGGGGTTCCACGAGTTTCGACCGGAGGGGGCTCCGGACGGCCGACCGGTCTTCCACAGCATCGCGGCCGTCGAGCACAACGCCGCTGCGGTTGCGACGTACGCCGCGAACTTCGGAAGTGGCCGGCCGGACAAGGAACTCCCGCCCACGCGCATCCACTGCGGGGACATCGAGAAGTGGGAACCGACACCGGACGCCCTCCACGCGGACGTGGTGGTCGGAGGACCGCCGTGCCAGGGCTTTTCGGCCCTGAACCGCAAGAAGAAGGGCAGCGAGCGCAACCGCCTCTGGGAGGAATACGTACGGATCGTTGCTGAAATTCGCCCGAAGGTCTTCGTCATCGAGAACGTCGACCGCTTTCTCAAGTCGGACGAATTTCGTAATCTTCTGGCGCAGGTTGAAGAAGGCGGCCTGCTGGCCGAGTACCGGCTCGTCGATCCTCCCGGCCACGATCCGAACGAGACGGACGAGGAGAAGAACAAACGCTATCTCCTCAACTCCGCCCATTACGGTGCAGCCCAAGCACGACGACGAGCCATCGTCATCGGTGTGCGTCGCGATATCGATAACGCTCGTACGTTGACGTACCCCGCCCCGACACACGTCCGGCGCCCGAAACAGCGCACCGGCACCTCCCCCCAGCCACTGGAAGTCTTCGAGGCTGTGCAGCCCTCGTACTGGGAAGCCGTGGACAGCGTGTTCGACGAGTCTGCTGGGCTCGTTATCCGAGGCACCGAACTGCCAGACGCCAAGGAGTACATCGCTGAGATCGACGCCGTGGTCACGGGTGTTTTCACGACCTCCGACCTCCACTTCGGCCGTAATCCGAAGCCGCTGTCCATGGCGCGCTACAAGGCCATCCCCCCGGGCGGTAACCGCAAGGATCTGCGCGACAAGTGGTTCACGGAGGACGAGTACGGCGAGATCCACATCTTCGACAACCCGAATCCCCCAGGCGTGCGGACTTCCGTCGAGTACCTGTCGACCGAGAGCTGGGACAACCACAACACCGGTACCGGCGACGTGATGGGCCGGCTGCGTCTGGGCGAGCCGTCGGTCACTATTCGAACCGAGTTCTTCAAGCCCGAGAAGGGGCGCTACCTCCATCCGACAGCCGCCCGTCCGATCACTCATTACGAGGCCGCTCGGATTCAGGGCTTCCCCGCCGGTTTTCGCTGGTGCGGCTCGAAGACCGACATCGCGACCCAGATCGGCAACGCGGTACCCATCCCACTCGGCACGGCCATCGCCTCGGCGATCCACTCCTACCTGCGCCCCTGATCAAAGCAGTCTCAGAAATCCTGTGAGGTCGGTTGTTCCGCAACGGAATTTCTGGGTCACGGATCGGTGATGCCCAGCGAAGGAAATCCTGGTGGTGGGGAATCAGACGCCCTCGGGTCCGAGGCCGCGAAATCATCGACCTCGCTGAACTCGTAATCGATGGAGTGGGCCTCAGCGCCCCATGCCCCTCGACTGACAGTCCAATTCGGTAACGAGGGTTGACAGCCCTGCAGTCGACAGCCAGATCTCTACGGGACGGATCCCAGCGCCTCGTTCTCCGATCACTCCTCCGCCTCAAAGTGCGTCTGCGCAAGGTCAAGCGCCTCGTCCGGGTCGCAGCCGTGAGCCCTGAGCCAGTGGAGGAGGTCGGCGATCACGTCGATCACCACCTCCTCCACGACGGCCACCGCTAGCCGACCCGACCAGGCCGGGCGCGGGTGCCGGACCATTCCGTACAGCGTCATGAACTCCTCGACGCGCGCCATCCTCGGGCCCCCGGTGTGGCCGTTCGGCCCGGTCAGGCCCGTGGACAACTCGCACCACACCACCTTGGAGTCCGCCCGGAGGATCACACCCCACCGGTCGGTGACCGCGTCGACGAGCATCATTCCACGACCCGACTCCGCCTCACACTCCGCGTTGAGCAGAGTGGGAAGCGCTCGCGTGTCCGGGTCGTGCAGCTCAATGCGGAGGTACGTACCGCTCATCGAGACAGCGAGCGTGGTGGGCGTGCCGGCACCCACGTGACGGATGACGTTCGAGGCCAGTTCCGTGACGCAGATCTGAGCCGTCTCGACCAGTCCGGGCAGGCCCCACAGAGTCAGGTGCAGCCTCATCACGCGCCGCAATCCCGCCAGTTCGCTCGGCTCGGCGGCGAAGAGCAGCTCCCAGGGCTTCCGCGTTACGCAATCCATGTCGTAGATCATCTCGATCCGCCTCCCGAGCATTTCTCCGTGCACTGCGTGACCAGCGGTCACTCCCAGTGAGATGATTGCAGCGGCCATTCCCTTCATGCAACGTGCACGAAGAGATTCCCTCCATCGGGTGATTGGCCTTTCTCGGTACTTCCGATGGGATGGAACATCCGCTACAGCACAAGGAGTTGGGATGGCAGGCTCCCCCACCGCTCGCCGCCGTCGGTTGGCGATCGAGCTCAGGAAGCTCCGCGAGGACCACGGCTTCACCTGCGTTCACGTGGGCAAGGAGCTGGACTGGAGCAGCTCCAAGGTCAATCGCATGGAGACCGGCCAGGGACGGGTTCAGCCGTCCGACGTGGATGCGCTGTGTCGCTTCTACGGGACCTCGGACGATCTCCGCGAACTGCTCAAGTCCTTGGCCAAGGAGTCGAAGACAAAAGGCTGGTGGCACGCACACGGCGATGCCGTCCCCGGATGGTTCTCCGTGTACGTGGGCCTGGAGCAGGCCGCTTCGACTCTCCGCAGCTACCAGGGGGAGTTCATTCCGGGGCTGCTGCAGACTCCCGAGTACGCGACGGAGATGAGCCGCGCTTGGGTCGATCACACCGCAGAGGGCATTGCACGCATGGTCGACGTACGGATGCGACGTCAGCAGTTGCTGACGGGTGACAACGCTCCGGACCTGTGGGTCGTGGTGCATCAGAGCGCGCTCATGCACATCGTCGGAAATCGTCAGGTCATGACGGGCCAGCTCGAACGTATGCTGGAAATTGCGAAGTTGAGGCACGTGACGGTCCAGGTACTGCCCTTCGATGCCGGGGCATATCCCACCACAGGCCCCTTCACCGTCCTCGGCTTCCCGGAACAGGAAGACCCCGACGTGGTGTATCGGGAGGGACTGACCGACTCCGTCTATCTCGAGCATCCCACGGACGTGACCCTCTATACGAAGGCGTTCGACCACCTCAGGGCGCTTGCCCTGAGTCCGCAGCGATCGACACTGCTGATCAAAAGAGTTCTGGAGGATCACTTCTGATGAAGCCGCACCCCACGACCACATGGCGCAGGAGCAGTTACAGCAACGGCATGGGTGGCGAGTGCGTCGAGGTAGCCGCGTCTGCAGAGGACGTGGCCGTACGAGACTCCAAAATCCCACACGGCCCGCGGCTCACCCTCGGCTCAGCCGCCTGGGGGGACTTCGTTGGTGCCCTGCGTCTCGGGCGGATCAGCTAGGAGGCCCCGTCTCAGTCGGCTCACTTACACCGCCCCGCGGGATGTTCAGGCCAGAGCCTCGATGGCTTTCACTATCAGCGCCCGCGCCTCGGTGCCGTACACGGCAAGCTCTGTGAGTCTGGTGAACGCGCGTAGGTAAACGTCCAGTTCGCTGGGGGCCGTTACCGTAACGCGTGCCGCGAGCAGCTCCACATGGATCCGTATGTCGTCGAAGGCCGTGAACTGCTCCAGAGGCCACATGACCTGTTCCCGAGGAGCCTCGGCGGGGATGACCCCGAGCGACATGGACGGCAGAGCCATGGAAGCCAGCAGACTGCCCAGCTGGCCGGCCATCACCTCCGAGTCACCGATGCGGTGGTTGAGGACGTTCTCCTCGACGAGCGTTGCGAAGCGGTGTTCCCCTTCGTAGACGACATGTGAGCGGCGCATGCGGGCTTCGACCGCCTCGCTCACGTCGTCTGGGGTGCCCCGGAAAGCCGCGATGGTACCCATGAGAGCTGTCGCGTAGCCGGGCGTCTGGAGGAAGCCCGGCACGACGCGGGATGCATACACGCGGAACAGGCGGGTGCGTTCGTACAGGGGCGTTGACGCTTCCTGAAGGCGTTTCATCCCCGTGTGTTGGAGCCGTCTCCACTGGACGTACATGGAGTCGGCCTGGCGGTTGGCTGCGACAAGGTCAGCCGCCTGGCCGTCTGCCCCGCAGGCGGCGCACCAGGCTCGTATGTCCGCGTCGGACGGTGCTGTGTGCGCGTTCTCGATCCGGGACGATTTGGCGACGGACCAGCCGCAGCGCTTTGCCAGCTCCTTGCCCGTGATCCCCGCATCCAGGCGCAGCTCCCGCAGACGTTCGGCGAGAGCTGCACGTGCTTCCTGCACGCTGGACATGGGGAAGTGGGGCATGGCCGCCTATTTGATCTCGTACTGGTCGTGCGGGATGGCGCGCTCCCAGATCTTCTCGAAGGCGGCAGAGTACATGTCCACCACTCCGGGGTCGTCCCGCAGCTCCTTGTCCGCCCAGTCTCCATCGCCGGAGAAATGGTGTACCCGAATCAGGCGATCGTCGAAGATCCAGAAATCATTTCCCGGCAGTAGCAGTTCCGTCGCTTCCCGGCGGGGCAGCCACTTCACCCGCTCGCCTGCGGTCACGTTGGAGTGGGTGACGTAGTGCTCCCAGCGAATGTATTCGGTCACCGGCTCGGAGACGACCCTCGCGCGGCGGACGCTCACCCCGCGGGCGACGGCGTCGGCGATCTGCTGATGGAACGGCCGCCACCACGAAGCCCTGTCGTCCCAGTCGGTGCGGTGCCCCTGCTGCCACTCCTCGAAGCGCGGGTTGCTGTAGTAGCTGTCCCGCATCTCGAGGTGGACTGCCGACCGCTCAGCGTCGGCGAGGAGTTCACCGAACTCCGGGATCGAGCTCATCGCACGCCTTCCTGATGATGGGCACCATGCGCTTGGGGATCCTGACGACCGTTTCGGTGGGCGGGATCGGCGCCCTCGCCGGAGACAGTTCGTCGCACCGGGCGGTCGACTCTGCGTCGGCCGTATAGCTCTGGATCAACAGATCCGATGTGTCCGTGTCCACCCACACTGTTGGGCATCCGTCGTCGTCCGTGTCGGGGTCGATCCCGACGAACCGTAAATTCACAGCGGTTGACCTCCCGCGCTATTGCTTACAGCGATTTGCACCACGGTCACGCCTCAGGGCTCCGTCGGTCAAGAGCGCATACCCGTCTCGAACTGCGAGCATCAACTCACCTGTAATCTTGTGCAACTTTGTGGCGGACGCAGGGTTCCGGTTCCTACGGTCGTGCGCATGGACTCACGAAGCCCCTCGGGGGCCTGCGACGCGGGAACGGCCAACTGGTGCAACTGGCACCGTGGCCCGTCCGGGACTGCCAAGGTAGTCCGAGCCGATGAGCGCGTCTCGGGCACGCCGTATCCCCTGCGGGCGTGCGCGCCGTGCCGCGAGCAGCGCGGCCTCGTCGCTGTGCCCGCGGGGCTGGCGTCATGAAGCCGTACACCACCCTGGGTCGTGTATCCCCTGCTCTGAGTCAAGAAGCCCGGCGCAGAGACCCGCTGCACGCTGTGCCCGCACGCCAAGGGCAATCACTTCAACATGTTCTCGCGCACGAAGTGGCCCAACGGCGGGCCGGAGCCACAGTGACCACCGCCACCCGGCCACGCCCCGTGATGACGTTGAAGGTGTACCGGGTGGACGCCGCGACCCGCCGACGGCGGGAGGTCTGGAGGCTCACGGTCCCGACGGGCGACCCCGAGCGGCTCGTGGATTCCCTCGCCTTCCCGCGGTGCTCGTGCCCCCGCTGCAGGGCCGTCCGTTGACCGCGCCCACCGCCGACGCGCGCGTGCTGCCCGCGGCCGGAGAGCTGAGCTGGGAGCAGTACGCGGGACGAGCCTGCGTCTGGTGCGACCAGCCCCTCACGACCGGCGCACGCAGCGTCGGAATATCGCGCGGCCGGCTCGGCGCCCACGTCCTCGACATCGAGGTGTACGCGGGCCCGTGCTGCCCGTAGCCCTCACCTGATGAGCCCCGCCTCGGCCGACGACTCCGGCCAGGAAACCCCGGCCGAGGCGGTGACGGGCACTTGAAGGCCCCGACGTGCACGACGGCGTGAGGGAAGGCCTCGCGCCGAGGACACATCAAGGAACGTTGCATGACTGCTCTCGCGACAGAACAGACCAGCGGCCGCCGACTCCTCGACCCCGAACTCTTCGAACGGCTCGTCACCTTCCTCGAGTTCGAAGAGGACATGGATCGGCCCCAGGCCGAACGCGTGATGGATCAGGCCCTCGCCTTCATCGACATGGCCGGGCACCGCAACGACGTACCGCTGTCCCCGTCACGGAAGGTCGACCCGGGCTGGCACGCGTTCATCCTGCACAGCCGCGAGTACGCCGACTTCTGCCACCGCCGGTTCGGCACGTTCCTGCATCACAACCCGCTGGGGGGCCGGCGCCTGCGCGACGGTATCGCCATCGAGCGCACCGTCCAGGCCATCGAAGAGATGGGCTACGCCGTCGACCACGAACTGTGGGGCACCGCGGCGGAGTGCAACCCGCCGGCCTGCTGCGGCGACGGCGACGGCTGCTGACCCGATCCCCCGCGCGGCCCGTCTCCCCCAGCGGGCCGCGCGTCCTCGCGCGCAGAACGGAACCCGACCATGGCCGCCCTTCTCTCCGCCTGCAGCCGCCTCACCGTCTTCCCACTGGAAGGCCTGACCGTCGCCTACACCACACAGTCCAGCGACTCCCGCAACCTCGGCGACATCGCCATCGTCGGCGTCACCGACCCGGACACCGCCACCGGCGACCACTTGTTGCGACTGGCCGCGAGCATGTACAACAACCCGCCCACCAGCCAGACACAATCCCGGTGGATCCTCACCCAATGCACCCGGGCCCGCGCCGTCAAAGCACCCGCCCACCGCGACCTGCCAGACGCCAAGTGGACTGCCGACCTGAACCGCGAGTTCCACCTCGACGGTCTCTTCGCCAATCACGCCATCCTGCGCACGGGGCGTCTCACCATCGAGTGACGGCTTGAGCAATCCGCCAACCCCGGTCTGCCTACGTCCCCCGTCGCGGACAGGCCGGGGCTACCCCGAGTCCACAGCAGCGGCGAACCCGAAACCCGTTGGGCAGCGATGAAGTGGTGAGGTCTGCTGCGCGGTCGAACAAGACCGACGCGGGGCACTCGGAGGCGTTCCAACAGCGATTGCGCAGGTTGGGTTCGTCGCGGGCCGGCGACGGCGGGGCCCGCAAGGGGGACTCGAGTCGTCCGTTTGGCCCGCATTAGTAGGTTTCGAGCAGAAATGGCCGATCGCGGCAGTTAGCGTCGGGCGCGGCGATCATCAGCGCCGCGGCGATCCCGGAGGTCCATGACGGGGCATCAGTCGCCGAGTCCGTTCGGATCACTCGCATACACCTCGGTGTCGTGCGCTGCAGGAGGTCTTCATGTCGGGTATCGCGGTACTGGGCGCATCGGAGCAGGGGAGTGGGGGGCGAAGTCGCGGGGGCGGAGGTTCGTGGTGGGTGCTGGTGCGGGCCTGGGTGGCGGGAGTGGCGGTCCTGGCCGGCCTGGCCGTCCCGATCACCCTGGCCACACCCGCCGCCGCACAAACCGGAACCTTCGCCTACGTCGCCAACGAAAGCTCGGACACGGTGTCGGTGATCGATACCGCCACCAATACCGTCTCGGCCACTGTCGCCGTGGGCGACGCCCCCCAGGACGTGGCAGTCACTCCGGACGGCTCCCGCGTCTACGTCACCAACTTCAACGATGACACCGTGTCGGTGATCGATACCGCCACCAATACCGTCACGGACACCGTCACTGTCGACGCAGGCCCCATTGGGGTGGCGGTCACTCCGGATGGCTCCCGCGTCTACGTCGCCAACTTCATCACGGGCAGCGTGTCGGTGATCGATACCGCCACCAATACCGTCACCGACACCGTCACCGTCGGCAACGGCCCCCGCGGGGTGGCAGTCACTCCGGACGGCTCCCGCGTCTACGTCACCAACTTCAACGATGACACCGTGTCGGTAATCGATACCGCCACCAATACCGTCACCGACACCGTCACCGTCGGCGACGTCCCCATTGGGCTGGCGGTCACCCCCGACGGCTCCCGCGTCTACGTCGCCAACCTCAACTCGGACACCGTGTCGGTGATCGATACCGCCACCAATACCGTCACCGACACCGTCACCGTCGGCAACGGCCCCTTTGACGTGGCGGTCACCCCGGACGGCTCCCGCGTCTACGTCACCAACTCCCTCGATGCCACCGTGTCGGTGATCGATACCGCCACCAATACCGTCACCGACACCGTCACCGTCGGCAACGGCCCCACCGGGGTAGCGATCACCCCGGACGGCTCCCGCGTCTACGTCGCCAACACCAACGATGACAACGTGTCGGTGATCGATACCGCCACCAATACCGTCATCGACAAGGTCACCGTCGGCGACGGACCCATTGGGGTGGCGATCGGGACCATCGATGCGGAGCGGATCCCGACCAAGCTGACGCTGAAGGCGAAGAAGAAGGACAAGGACCACCCCGAGGGCGGGGACGGTCTCACGCTGACCGCCAAGCTGACCGCCGAGGGCAAGCCCCTGGAAGGCAAGGACATCGACTTCACCAACGCCGTCCTGCTGTGCACCGACACCACCAACGTCCAAGGCAAAGCCACCTGCAAGGTCCCCGGCAAGCAGGACAAGGACACCTGCTACACCGCCTCCTTCGCCGGCGACGACACCTATCTGCCCTCCACCGTCACCCTGTGCAAGAAGCGCGACGACTACAAGCCCGACCTGTCGTCAGTACTGCCCGGCCAGAGCGACATCCGTATCCCGGTGCTGTCGTCCGGGAAGGGGTGAGCGCGCCCGGCCGAGACACGGCGATCTCCCGCCGCCTCTCGCGGTCCGGTGACTGATCCGCCTTGAAGAGCACTCCTGCTCGTGCAACTCCCGCCCAGACCCGTCGCTTCCTCCACCACGTTGTGGCCCTGACCCCGTTCGAGGTCAGGGCCACAACGTCGCCTGGGCTGTGGCGGTTTGATCGGCTGCGCCTGGCACATCGGCCGCCTTCGGTGAACAGGTCCGGAGAAGACCGGCCAGCAGCGACACCGGCAGAACCGCGGCAGGCTCAGTGGCCGGCCACCGCGCCAGACCGCCACCTCCTACGAAGCAGCGGTCAGCTTGGCGTCGTTCCCGTGTCAGCGGAGGACAGGCACCCCACCTGAATCTGCCGATTACTCCGAGTTATTGATAATCAGCGCGTGCCGACCGGCTGTGACGATCGATCGGCTGCGCGCGGGTCAAACTCGCCCTTGGGATCGGACGTGGAGTCCCCAACCGGTCGAAACGAGGAGCGCGCACATGAGTCCTGCCAACAGGACAGGGTCCCGACTGGGGCCGCTGGCTCGTCGGGCCAACTGGACCGCGGGCGGCGCGATCGCCTCACTCGCGCTGGTCCTGGCGGCCGGGCTCGTCAGTCCGGTCGGGGTCGCGGCTCAGAGCATGGGCGAACGCGTGAGCGTGTCGAGCGGCCCGGGCGGAGGAGACGACAAGTGCCTGGACGGGTCGGACCGCGGTGGTAAGGACGAGTGCAAGAGAGGCCCGAAGGGCGCGACCGGTGCGACGGGGCCGACGGGGGCGACGGGTACGGCGGGGGCGACGGGTACGGCGGGGCCAACGGGGGCGACAGGTACGGCGGGGCCTGCCGGGCCCACGGGCGGGCTGGGCGCGACGGGCGCGCAGGGCGTGCCGGGTGACCCGGGTGCGACGGGCGGGCCGGGACCGACGGGCGGGCCGGGACCCAGCGGCCCGACGGGATCGACCGGGGCTACGGGGTCGACCGGGGCTACGGGGTCGACCGGGCCCACGGTCAATGTCGGTGCGAGCATCTTCGCCAGCGAATCTCAGACCATCCCGACCAACGCCGAGACCCCGATCACTTTCAGTGGCGCCGCCTACGACACGGACACGATGTTCAACTCGACGAACTCGACGCTGGAGGTCAACACCGCCGGGCGCTACCTCCTCAAGGGAAGGATTCTCTGGAACTTCACTGCGAATGTCGCGGGGCAGCGTCAACTTCGTATCTCCGTCAACGGCAGTGTCGTCGCCTTTGACGGGCAGGACACCGCGGACGCCCCGGTCGGCATGGGCACCTCGCAGGACGTGTCAACGATTGTTCAGCTGAATGTCGATGACGTGATCTCCCTCAGGGCCTTCCAGACCACCGGAAGTGCCGCCACCTCGAACTGGCTGTTCACAGGAGAGACCAACGTGGCTCCCCAGCTCCAGGCGGAGTGGCTCGCGCCGTAGGCCACGCCCTCGCTCCGACCACATCCCCACACGTCCACCGCAGCCGAGAACCCCTCTCGGAGAAGTCGGGCAGGGGCTCTTCGGCGCGCGGCGCGGAACTGAACCCGGGGCGGCCGGGGCCGGGGCTACTCCATGTACAGGCAGTGGCGAGCCCGAGACCTGTTCGCACGCGAGCCCGGCAAGATCCGAGAGAAAGGCCCTGCCGGCCTGCGGCCAGTGGGCGACAGAGCGGGGGCGGCTGACGCAGCCCGTGGTTCCATGGGGACCATGGCAACCAGGACTGTCGTCGTCGAGCGCGTGATCCGGGCGTCTCCCGAGCGGGTGTGGGAGGCCCTGACCGACCTTGAGGGCACGGAGCGCGTACTCAGCGGCGTGGAGCGGATCGAGGTCCTCACCGAGGGCGGCTTCGGAGTGGGCACACGGTGGCGCGAGACCCGGCGGATGCTGGGCAAGGCAGCCACCGAGGAGTTGTATGTGACCGCCAGCGAGCCCCCCGAGCTTTTTTGGTGGAGGCCGACTCCCAAGGCGCCCACTATGTGTCGGAGTTCGCGCTGGTGACCGCCGGCCCGGAGGCGACGACCGTGCGGATGACATTCTCGGCCGTCCCGCCCGGCGGCTTCATGGGTCTGCTCGCCAAGCTGCTCGGCGGCCTCGGCGTCAAGGCCGTGAGCAGGGCGATCGCGAAGGACCTCGACGATGTCGCCGCCGCGGTGGAAAGCCGCAGCAGCTAGAGATCTCTAAGGGTGCGGCTTACAATGCCGCCCAGTCCTCAGGGCCGCGATGAAGGCGGTCGCCGCCAAGCGGGATCACTTCTTGACGCGCGAAGTCCGATAGAGCTCGGCGGTGAGGTCGGCCAGCTCCGACGGAGACGTGTCCGCGAGTTCGGTGGCGGCCACGGTGCTGTGGTCGGCCCAGACGCAGACCACGCGCGGTGTCCTCGTCACGGTGCCGTCGTACACGTCCTTGAATGTGTACAGGGTCTTCCGGCACTTCATCACGGCGCCCTTGAAGCCCTCCAGGTCGAACGTCCTGGGGCCGCCGACCCACTTCGTGTGGCCGAAGCTGAAAGGGAGCTGCTCGCTCTTCTCGATCGAGCGGAACATGCGGGCGACCGCCTTGTCGGGGTCAGGAATCCGGCCCTGGAGTCCTCTGAAGACCAGGTAGCGGGCACCTTCCGCGTCAACGTCGCCCAGCACGTAGTCGGCGCCCGTGCCAGTCGCTTTCTCGACGATCCTGTTGGCGTCCTTCGGTTCGACACCGATACCCCAGACTTCCGTCTTGGCCGCATAGCAGTCCGCGTCAGAGGGCTGACCCGCGCAGTCCACGATCCCGACATAGGTGTTCCCGTATCTGCGATGCTCCTTGTACTCGCCGACCAACCGCGGCGGGGCAAGCTTGTACCCCCTGGTGTCGGCTCCCTCGGACGCCGCCGTACAGCCCGAGCCCGCGAGCACGAGGAGCGCCCCCACGCCCACCGCGATCAGGGCTGTTTGCAGTCGTCCGGTACGCATGGGCTGTGTTCCTCCATCGTCGGTTCAGGCGGTTCGACCACCGTGAGCCGCAGAAGGTTGCCCCGAGGCACCGGCGTACGTAGAAGCGCAGCGGCCTGTCCGTCTGACGCGGCCGATGGTCCGTCAGCCACCAGTGACCACACCACGGTCGATCTTTCGACGGCCTCATCACCAAGACCGGGCTCGACCTTCAACCGCCGTAACCCCAGCCATCGAAGATCTCTAGAGCCCAGCCCTCGGCTCTCCGGCCTGGGGGAACTTCGTCGCCGCCCCGCGCGAGGGCCGGCTCGGCCAGGGGCACCCAGGTGTACGGCCGGTTGGGGCCTCGCCCTGCCCACCGCCGGCGCGTCTCGAAGCGCGGTGGAAATCTCCTCCGGTTAGTCCCGCAGTTGAGTCGGCGACGCCGCGAGCCCCGTCACGCCATGGCGCACCACGCGGTTTCGGCGGGTCATCGTGCGCTCCCAGTGGCCCGGGCCCAGGTGCCATTCCCGGGAACCGATTTCGAGGGCGACGCCCGCGTCCTGCGGCACGACTGCGGCGGCCGGGGAGTGGTCACGGCCGCCGCAGGTTTTGTGGAGCAGGAGCAGATACGGAATTCGATTACCGATAGACCGTTCCCGCTTTTTATGAAGGACCGGTGAATTCCGCGATACGCACGGATGTCACTGTCGTCACATCGTCAGGACGCCTTCTTGATGAGCTTGCCGTCCGCCGCGATCACGAACCACTCCCCGTCCAGCCCCTGCCCGTTCACGTCCCCCGCCGTCGCGTCGCCCACGTAGTAGTACAGCGGCCAGTCCCCGTAGACCGCCTGTTCCGCGCCCTCGCCGAGCTTCGTCTCCTTCAGCAGGGCGGCGTCGGTCCCCGCGCCCGCCTTCACGTCCTTCGCGGAGGTGAGGGCCGGCCAGACCGCGACGCAGTCGGCGTCGCACTTGCTGGCGCCGGGCTTGTCCTTGGTGAATCCGTACAGCGTACGGCCCGAATCGTCGACGAGGATCTTGCCGAGCGACGAGTCCGCCGCCCTCACGGACACCGTTGCCCCGGGCTTCGCCGCCGGCTTCCCGGCGCCGTCCTTGCCGCCGTCCTTGGAGTCCTCAGCCGAGCCGCCGCAGCCGGCCAGAGCCAGCAGCGCGAGCGATGCCAGCGGTGCGGCGAGCAGAGCTGTCGTACGGGTGCTGCGCATGATTGTTCCCCCGGTGTGGTGTGGTGACGGTTACGTCGAGTGGTACGGCGTCAACTGAACCGGGGTTCAACCGAATTCAAGGAATTTTCCATTGAACGAGCCGACTGCCGGGCGCGTACTTCATCGCGACCGGCCCCGTAAGGAGTCGGCCTCAACGGGAGGATCAAAACAATGCAGAAGCGTCATGTTGCCGTATCCGCCGCCGCAATTGTGCTTGGTGTTGCGGGTGTTACTCCGGCCCTCGCCCATGGCAGTCACGACGGCCATGAAGGCGGGCACAGCGGCGGGATCGACAGTGGGCAGGGATCAACCGCGGGCGGCAACGCCGGCGCCACCTTCAGCAAGGCCTCCAGCGCGCCCGCCGTCACCTTCGCCGCCCAGCTCTCCGGCGCGGGCGAGGTCGCCGTCCCCGGCGGGCCCGCCGTGAACGACCCCGACGGCAAGGCCGTCGCCCTCGTCAAGGTGAAGGGCGACCGCGTCACCTTCGCCCTGCAGTGGAAGGGCTTCGTGCCCAGCCTCGGGCACATCCACGAGGGCGTCGCCGGGAAGAACGGCGCCGTCAAGGTCCCGCTCTTCGGGACCGCGATGCCCGACACGGTTCACTCTGCGGCCGGTCAGGTGGCCATCACCGACGCCAAGCTGGCCAAGAGCATCCGTACCAACCCGTCCGGCTTCTATGTGAACCTGCACAGCACGGAGTTCCCGGGCGGAGCCGTACGGGGGCAGCTGAAGCCCCTCCACAAGAACATCAACCCGCTCAACATCATCAAGGGCGGCAAACTGCGGGCGCTGTCCAACGGCGACCAGGAGGTCCCGAAGAACGACGCGTCCAAGGTGGGCGACCCGGACGGGCACGCGGTGACGTTCCTGCACCCGAAGGGTACGAACGTCGACTACTCCCTCGCCTGGGTCAACATCAAGAGCCCTTCCAAGGGCCACATCCACAAGGGCGCGTTCGGCAAGAACGGCGACGTCGTCTTCGACTTCTTCAACCGGCCCGTGCCGGACGGGATCTTCGCCGTCTCCGGGAAGCTGGCGGGGCAGAACCCCGACGTGGTCAAGCGAGTCCACGCCAACCCGCAGAACTACTACTCCAACATCCACACCGCCGAGTTCCCCGACGGCGCCGTCCGCGGCCAGCTCTTCCGCTGAACATTCGGCCACGGAGGTCGTGGCCGCTGAACGCGTACGGCATGTCGTACGTATTCCACGACACCTCCCCCAGGTGGTTGGGCGCGTGACCGGGCCGGCAGGGACCGGTCACGCGCCCAGCGCTTGTGCCACCGTGTAGATCAGCAGGCCGGCCAGCGCGCCGACCACCGTGCCGTTGATCCGGATGAACTGCAGGTCGCGGCCGATGTTCGCCTCGATCTTGCGCGAGGTGCTCTCCGCGTCCCAGCTCGCAACCGTCTCCGAGATCAGCGAGGTGATCTCTTCGCGGTACGTGGTCACCACGTACACCGCCGCGTCCTCCAGCCACCCGTCCACCTTCCCCTGCAGCCGGCTGTCCGTCGCCAGCCGCGAGCCCAGCGAAAGCAGCGAGGCACGGGCGCGCAGCCGCAGTTCGCTCCGGTCGTCCTCGGCCGCCGAGATGATCATGGTGCGTACGGAGGCCCAGGCCGAGGCGATCACGTCCTGCACCTCCGAGCGCGCCAGCAGATCCGACTTCATACGCTCCACCCGCGCCCGGGTGTCGGTGTCCGACTGGAGGTCGGCCGCGAAGTCCGCCAGGAAGCGGTCGATCGCGCCGCGCGCCGGGTGGGCCGGCATGTCGCGCATCTCGGTGACGAAGCGCAGCAGCTCCTTGTAGACGCGCTCGCCGACCTTCCTGTCCACGAAACGCGGGGTCCAGCCGGGCGCCCCGCCCTCGACCGCGTCCATCACCGAGTCCGAGTGGAGCACCAGCCAGTCGGCCGCGCGGGCGCAGACCAGGTCGACCGCGCGGTGGTGGGCGCCGTCGGCGACGACCTTGTCCAGGGTCTTGCCTATGCCGGGGCCGATCTCCGCGCTGTCCGCGCGGCGCGTGATGGCCTCGCCGACGACGGCCTGAACGTCGGAGTCGCGCAGCACCGTCAGCGCGCCGCGCAGCGCGGTGGACAGCTCGGCGGTGACCCGGTCGGCGTGGGCGGGCTCGGCGAGCCAGGCGCCGAGGCGGGCGCCGATGCCCAGCGCGTGCAGCCTGGCACGTACGACATCGCCGGACAGGAAGTTCTCCCCGACGAACGAGCCGAGGGTGGTACCGAGCTGGTCCTTCTTGGTCGGGATGATCGCGGTGTGCGGGATGGGCAGGCCGAGCGGATGGCGGAAGAGCGCCGTGACGGCGAACCAGTCGGCCAGCGCGCCGACCATGCCCGCCTCCGCGGCGGCCGCGACATAGCCGGTCCAGCCGCCGAGACCGGCGTTCTTCCCCCAGGTGGCGAGGATGAAGATCAGCGCGACGAACACCAGCGCGCCGGTCGCCGTCGTCTTCATTCTGCGGACCCCGCGCTGCTTCTCGGCGTCCGCCTCGGTGAACGCGAAAGAGGGCAGGGGCGGGCGGGCCCGCGGCGCGTGATCGGCGGACCGGGCCCGGGCAGACCGCTCCTTGGCAGACCTGTCCTGGGCAGAACTGTGCTGCGCAGAGCTGTCCTGGGCAGAGCTGTCCTGGGCAGAACTGTGCTGCGCAGAACGGTGCTGCGCAGAACTGTCCTCGGCAGACCGGTCCTCGGCAGACGGGTTCGCCTCAGAGCGGCCGCCCTCTGCCAGCGCCGGCCGTTCCGAACCCGGCTGTTCCGATCCTGGCCGTTCCGGTCCTGGCTGTTCCTGTCCTGGCTGTTCCCGTCCCGGCTGTTCCCGTCCCGTCCCTTCCGGCCCTGTCTGCTCCGGTTCTGTCCGGTCCCGTCCTGTACGTTCCATCGGCTCCACCCGTCCGCGCGCGGCCCCGTACGCAATAGTCCCTACCTCAGGTACTCCCGGGGTGCACATCGAGTTCCCCGGGACGTGTCGGATGATGTGCACATGCATAAGCGCCGCGGGTACGCGACCATCGCTGCCCTCACCACCGTCGTCGTCCTCATCTGCGGCGCGATATACCTCGGAGTCGGAGCCGCGCAGGGCCGCACAGCCGTCCGTACGCCCGCCAACGCGCCCGCGGTCTGGGTCGGCACCTGGTCCGCCGCCCCCGTCATGGCGGCGGCCACCGAACCCGGCACGGCTCGCATCGCCGCCGGCCGCTCCATACGCAATGTCGTCCACACCAGCATCGGCGGCGCCGCCGCCCGAATCACCCTCTCCAACCTCCTCGGCCGCCGTCCGCTCGAGATAGCCCACGTCTCACTCGCCGTACGCGCGGGCCGCGGACCCGCCGCCGTTCCCGCCACCCTGCGCCGCGTGACGTTCCGGGGCGCCGAAGCCGTCACGATCGCGGCCGGCGGACAGTCGGTCAGCGACCCCGTCGTGCTGGAGATCCCGTACGACAGCGATCTGCTGGTCACGGTGCATGCCGCCGACGGGCCCGTCACCATCCACCCCCGCGCGCGCCAGACCTCGTACATCGCGGACGGCGACCGTACGCAGGACGCCGGCGGGGACGCGTACACCGGGCGGACCCGCGCCTGGCACCACCTCACCGCCGTCGACGTACTGACCCGCGACGCGAGCGGCGCGGTGGTCGTCGTAGGCGACTCGATCACCGACGGGGTCACCTCCACCCCTGACGCCAACCGCCGCTGGCCGGACGCCCTCGCCGACCGGCTGGGCCACCGGGGCGCGAGCCACTACGGCGTCCTCAACCAGGGCATCAGCGGCAACCGCCTGCTCGCCGAGGGCCGCGGCCCCAGCACCCTCGCCCGCTTCGACCGCGATGTGCTCGGCCGGTCCGGGGCCAGGACCGTGATCGTCGCGATCGGCATCAACGACCTGCTGCACACCCCGCGCACCCCCACCGCCGACATGATCACGGCCGGGTTCGCCGAACTCGCCCAGCGGGCGCACGCACACGGCCTGCGCGTCATGGGCGCGACGCTGCTGCCCTGTGGCGGACACCGCCGCTGCACGCCCGCCGTCGAGTCCGTACGCGACCAGGTCAACGCGATCGTCCGCGCGGGCGGGGTCTTCGACGCGGTCGTCGACTTCGACCGGGCGCTGCGCGATCCGTACGCACCGAACAGGCTGCGCCCGCGCTACGACTCGGGCGACCATCTCCACCCCAGCGACGCCGGCTACGCCCGGATGGCCAACGCCGTGGACCCGGCGCGCCTTTGACGGCGCCCGCCCGCCGACCCCGGCTCGTCCTCCATGGCCCCCCGGCCCGCCGACGTACGGACGAGGCTCAGACTTACGGACGAGGCTCAGTCGAGCTCCTTGCGGTCGCCCTTCTCCAGCCGGCCCCGCCGCTCCTCCTCGCGCTCGGCCCTGAGCCGCTGCTTCTCCGCCCGGGTGCGCTTGCGCTCCACGTTCACGCCGCCCATCAGCGCGAAGCCGGTGACGATCACGCGCGGGGCCGCCGGGTCCGAGTTGCCCTCGCCCTGTTCGGCAAAGCCGCCCATGAAGCCGATGCCGTTGACCTCGACGTTCAGATCGGGCGGCACGACGATATTGACCCCGCCCATGATCGCGATGCAGCGGATCACCGTCACCCGGTCCTCGAAACGGGCTTCGCGCAGGTCGAGTTCGCCGCCGCCCATCATCGTGAATGAGGTGAACCTACGGGCCACCGTCCAGGTGCCCTTGCGTCCGAAGCCGCCCCAGAAGGCGAAGGCCCACTTCGAGGTGGCAGGCCCGCCGACGCGCTGGGCCCAGCCGCCCGAGCCGGCGGCGACCGCCGGTGACGCCGATACGGTGCCCGCCGCGGGAAGGTCGCTGACCAGTGGCTCCAACTCGCCGTGCGTACGCGCCTCGTAGGCGTCGTCGAGGCGCTGCCCGAACTCCTCCATGTCGAGCCGCCCCTCCGCCACCGCATCGCGCAGCCGCTCGGCCACCCGTTCACGCTCGGCGTCCGATGCGCGCATTTCAGGGAGTTCGCTCGTCATGGTCAGCAGCCTAGTCAAGGCCGCGCCACGCTTACAGCCCCGGTCCGTGGGCCGTGGCCCCGGTCCGTGGGCTACATCCCAGGCCGCTCCGCGTACATTTTCGCGATCACTGCCTCGATGTCCGGTTCCCGCACCGACAGGTCCACCAGCGGGTAGGCGTCGGCCAGCGCGGCCACCAGCGGAGCCGCCGACTGGGAGGCGGGGAAGGCCAGCCACTGGCGGGGGCCCTCGACCTTCACCGTACGAGCGGAGTCGAGGACGATCGGCGGCAGCTCGCACTCCAGGTCCACCACCAGCGTCCGCTCGCTCTCCCCCACCTCATGCAGCCCGGCGAGCGCCCCGTCATACATCAGCCGACCGTGGTCGATGACCATCACGCGCTTGCACAGCTGCTCGATGTCGGTCAGATCGTGCGTCGTGAGCAGCACCGTGGTCGCCCGCTCGGTGTTCAGGTCCCGAAGAAAATCCCTGACCTTCGCCTTGGAGATCACATCGAGCCCGATGGTCGGCTCGTCCAGGTACAGCACCTCGGGGTCGTGCAGCAGTGCCGCCGCGATATCGCCGCGCATCCGCTGGCCGAGCGAGAGCTGGCGCACCGGCACCTCCAACAGCTCAGCCAGGTCGAGGAGTTCGACGCAGCGGTCGAGGTTCTCGCGGAACCGTTTGTCGGGGATCCGGTACATCCGGTGCACCAGGCGGTACGAATCCTTCAGCGGCAGGTCCCACCACAGGGTCGTACGCTGCCCGAAGACCACGCCGATCCGCTTCGCCAGCCTCGTACGCTCCCGGGACGGGTCGATGCCCGCGACCCGCAGCCGCCCGCCGCTCGGGGTCAGAATGCCCGTCAGCATCTTGATGGTGGTGGACTTCCCGGCGCCGTTCGGGCCGATGTAGCCGACCATCTCGCCCCTCGCCACCCGGAAGCTGATCCCGTCGACGGCCCGCACCTGGTGCTTCCCGCGGCGCAGCCGGCCGGTCTTACGTCGCACGTCGAACACCTTCTCGACGTCGTCGAGCTCGATGAAGTCCATGAAGTCCCCCTCGGCGAGGTCCATCCTCAGCTCCCTGTGCTGCGGTACGAACGAAGGCCGACGCGCCAGGCGAGGGCGGCCAGCCAGCAGCAGACCGCGGCGACCACGGGCGGCAGGAAGGCGAGCCACTGCGGCAGGTCCAGCGGGTAGGGCCGCCCCAGCACATACAGCGCGGGCAGCCAGTTGACGAAGGCCAGCGGCACCACGAAGGTCACCCCGCGCACCAGATCCTTCGCGAAGAGCGTCGGCGGGTACTGGAGCAGCGTGTTCCCGCCGTACGTGAAGGAGTTCTGCACCTCGGAGGCGTCCTGCGCCCAGAACTGGAACGCCGCCCCCGCCACGTACAGCGCCGAGAAGATCGCCGCCCCGCTGAGCAGCATCAGCGGCACCAGCATCACCCGCAGCGGCGTCCACTCGATGTCGAGGACGAGCACCCCGTAGCCGAAGACCAGCAGCCCCTGGGTGATCCGGCCCAGCCGGCGCAGCGCGAACTGGTCCGCCGCCACCTGCGCGAGCACCGGCACCGGACGCACCAGCAGCGTGTCCAGCGTGCCGTCACGCACCCGCCGGCCGAGCCGGTTCATCGAGCCCATCACCAGGTCGGCGAGGCCGAAAGCGGTGCCCGACGCCCCGTACAGAAAGGCGATCTCGCCCAGGGTGTAGCCGCCCAGCGCGTCCACGTGCGAGAACATCAGCAGGATGGTGATGAAGTCGAAGGAGGTGACGGCGAAGTTACCCAGGACCGTCATCACGAACGACGCGCGGTAGGCCATCGTGGAGCGGATCCACATCCCGGCGATCAGTCCGTATGCCCGCAGTCCGCTCAAGAGCGCGTCAGCCACCCTGGACCACCACCCTGCGGGTCGCGGCGGTCTGCAGGGCCCGCCCGGCGGCCAGCAGCGCCAGCGCCCAGCCGCCCTGGAAGGCGTACGCCTGGACCAGCCCCCAGCCGGTGCGCTTGCCGAGGAAGACGTCCGCCGGGACCTGGAGCAGCGAGGACCAGGGCAGCGCCCGGGCCACCTCCCCCAGCGTGCCGGGGAAGAGGTTCAGCGGCAGCAGCATCCCGGAGAAGAACAGCCCCGCCAGCCAGCAGATCTGCATCACCCCGGCCCCGTCCATCAGCCAGAACGCGGACAGCGCCACCAGGAACCGGACCGCGAAACTCACCACCACGCCGAGCGCCACCGACACCAGGAAGGCGAGCCAGGTCAGCGGCGAGCTCGGCAGCGCGAGGTCGAAGGCGAGCGCGCCGAGCGCCATCGGCACGATGCCGCGGCCCATGAGGTGAAAGGCCGCCCGCCCCAAGTCGCCCGAAAGCCACCACATTTGGAGGTCGGCGGGCCGGTAGAGGTCGATCGCGATGTCCCCGGTGCGGATCCGCTCCATCAGCTCGTCCTCGAAACCGCCGCCCATCATGGCGCAGGTCATCAGCAGCGCCTGTCCCAGCCACACATAGGTGAGCGCCTGGGAGAGGTCGTACCCACCCAGCTGCGGACGCTCGTCCCACAGGGCCGTATAGGTGTACGCCATGATGAAACCGAAGACGGTGTTGGTGAACACCCCTGCCGCCGTCGCCATCCGGTACGTCGCATAGCGCCGGAACCCACCGGCGGCGACGACCGCGTACAGCCGCACGTCGTTCCCCCTCCGCACGCGGACACCGAAGCGCACGACCTTAGTCCAGCCGGGCGAGCCGCCGCGAGCGCTTTTACGCCTGTCGGGTACGCGGGTTGTCCCACCGAAAAGTGCAGTATGGGCGCATGAGCGACGAGCCACAGCAGCAGGGCTGGAACCCTCGGGACGCGACGGTCGTCGGGCCGCCCGCCGCACTCGAGAAGCGGAGCTTCAAGCGCCCCCGCAGGCGCACCGGCTGGCGTCGCGCCATCCCCACCTGGCGGATGGTGCTCGGTACGTCTGTGATGGCCGCCCTGCTGCTGCTCGGCGGCTTCGTGGCCGGCTACAAGCTCGTCGACATCCCGCCCGCCAACGCCCTGGCCACCGCCCAGTCGAATGTCTATCTCTACGAGGACGGCACCCAGATCGCCCGTGACGGCGAGGTCAACCGGGAGAACATCAATCTCGCGCAGGTACCCCTGCCGGTGCAGCGGGCCGTACTGGCCGCCGAGAACCGGGACTTCTACTCCGCGCGCGCCGTCGACCCCAAGGCCATGGTCCGCGCCGCCTGGAACACCCTCACCGGCAAGGGCAAGCAGTCCGGCTCCACCATCACCCAGCAGTACGTCAAGAACTACTACCTGGGCCAGGAGCAGACCATCAGGCGGAAGTGGAAGGAGTTCTTCATCGCGATCAAGCTGGGCCGCGAGGAGAGCAAGAACGACATCCTGGAGGGCTATCTCAACACCAGCTACTTCGGGCGCAACGCGTACGGCATCCAGGCCGCGGCCCATGCCTACTACGGCGAGGACGTCCAGGACATCGACACCGCGCAGGGCGCGTACCTGGCATCGCTGCTCAACGCCCCCAGCGCCTACGACACCACCACGCACCCGGAGAACAGGGCGGCCGCACTCGGCCGCTGGAAGTACACGCTCGACGGCATGGTCAAGAAGAAGTGGCTCAGCCCCGCCGAGCGAGCGGCCATGAAGTTCCCCGCACCGCAGACGGCGAGGCCTCCGACCGCGCTGTCGGGCCAGCGCGGCTATATCGTCCAGGCCGTCGAGGAGTACCTCACCAGTAACGAGATCATCGACGAGAACACCCTGGCCACCGGCGGCTACCGGATCACCACCACGCTGGAGCGGCACAAGCAGGACGCGCTCGCCGAGGCCGTCGACGACCAGGTGATGTCCAAGCTGGACGGGGCCCGCAAGGCGGACCGCAATGTCCGCGTCGGCGGAGCGTCCATCGACCCGGCCACCAGCAAGGTCGTCGCCATGTACGGCGGCGTCGACTACACCAAGCAGTACGTCAACAACGCGACCCGCCGCGACTACCAAGTCGGCTCCACCTTCAAGCCGTTCGTCTTCACCGCCGCCGTCGAGTACGAGGCGAGCACCCAGGACGACCTGGCCATCACCCCCGACACCCTCTACGACGGCACCAACCGGCGTTCGGTCCAGGGCTGGAGCGGCAATCCGTACGCCCCCGAGAACGAGGACCACTACTCGTACGGCCCAATCACCGTCCGCGACGCCACCGACAACTCCGTCAACTCGGTGTACGCGCAGATGGCCATGGACGTCGGCCCCAGCCGGGTCAAGCAGACCGCGATCGACCTCGGTATCCCCGCGAGCACCCCGGACCTGAACTCCTCCCCCTCCATCGCGCTGGGCCCCGCCACCGCCAGCGTCCTGGACATGACGGAGGCGTACGCGACGCTCGCCAACCACGGCAGGCACGGCACGTACACCATCGTCGAGAAGCTCACCAAGAACGGCGTCGACGTCCGGCTGCCCGAGGAGGACCGCGAGCAGGCCGTCAGCCGGGAGGCCGCCGACACCACCACCGCGGTCCTGCAGAGCGTGGTCGAGGGCGGCACCGGCATCGCGGCCCGGTCGGCGGGCCGTCCCGCCGCGGGCAAGACGGGCACGGCGGAGGAGGACAAGGCGGCCTGGTTCGCGGGCTACACCCCGGAACTGGCGACGGTGATCGCGGTGATGGGCCAGGACCCGGTCACGGGTGTGCAGAAACCGCTGTACGGCGCGCTGGGGCTGCCGCGGATCAACGGCGGCGGGGCGCCGGCGAAGATCTGGGGCCAGTTCACGGACGCCGCGCTGGAGGGCTCAGAGATCGAGGAGTTCGACCTGGAAGTGCAGGAGGGGGCGGAGGACGAGGAATCCTGGGAGGAGTGGTCGGACGAGTGGTCGAACGAGTCGGAGTCGGAGCCGTCGGACGAGTCGGAGTCGTCGGAGTCGTCGGAGTCGTCGGAGTCGTCGGAGTCGTCGGACGAGACGTCAGAGGAGACACCGAGCGAGACGCCGGGCGAGGACGAGGAGGAGACGCACGGGCGCAGCACCGACCGGAGGACGGCCGACGACGGTGAGACGGACGGGGGCACGGACACCGACGGAGACACGTCCGACGAGGACGACAGGTGACACGTCCGACGAGGACGACAGCAAGACCGGGCCAACCCGCCCGCAGTGACGTGAGCGGGCGGGCCGGCGGGCCGGCGAGTCAGTGACCCGAGGTCGCCTTCAGCCCCACCACGGCAACCAGCAGCAGACAGACGAAGAAGATCCGCGCGGCGGTCGCGGGCTCGTTCAGCGCCACCATGCCGACCACCGCCGCACCGGCCGCGCCGATGCCGACCCACACGCCGTACGCCGTTCCGATCGGCAGGGACTTGGCGGCGTGAGAGAGCAGCATCATGCTGGCGACGATCCCCAGTCCGGTGAACACGCTCGGCCACAGCCGGGTGAAGCCGTCGGTGAACTTCATCCCGATCGACCAGCCGACCTCGAGCAGACCGGCGACAACAAGCAGAACCCAGGCCATGACGGCACCTCCGAGACGCGGAACTTCAGCGGGGTGCGTCGTCTTTGCATAACCCGGTACGGCGCGTCTCGTCGGGATCAGTCAACGATAACAAAGTCCTGACCTGCGCCTTTGCGGGGTGGCGTGCGGGCCTGCGCCTTATCCGCGTCGAGGTCACCAGCCGGAGGAGCGCACGCTCGCGCTCGACTGCACCGACCCGGACGGCAGCCACGCGACCTGCCGCAACAGCGAAAGCGCCGAGGTGCGTGTTTACTCCCGGGGCAGGTGCCGTGCCGCAGGTGCTACAGGTACAGCCCGGTGGAGTCCTCGGAGCCCTGGAAACGGTCCGCCGCCACAGCGTGCAGATCGCGCTCCCGCATCAGTACGTACGCCACGCCACGCACCTCGACCTCGGCGCGGTCCTCCGGGTCGTACAGCACCCGGTCACCCGGCTCCACGGTGCGCACGTTCTGCCCGACGGCGACCACCTCGGCCCAGGCCAGACGCCTGCCGACCGCCGCTGTCGCCGGAATGACGATGCCGCCACTGGAACGCCGCTCACCCTCCGGGATGTCGGTCCTCACCAGCACGCGGTCGTGCAGCATCCGGATGGGCAGCTTGTCGTGGTGGGTGTTCTCGCTCACGCCTTGAACCTACCTGCCCGGGGACCTTCCGTCCGACCGAGGGTCACTCCCGGCGCCTTCTCGCGGACACGGCGAGCAGGCCCACGAGCCCCACGGCCACCAGCGCCACCGGAATCAACCGCTCCAGCCGGGGCTCGCCCTTTTCCGACACGAACTGCGCCCTGATGTCGGACACCGAGCGGTTCACCGCGACGAAGGCACGACCCGCGGTGTGGTCCACGGTCGAGACGAGCCTGGCCTTCGCATCACCGATGACCGTCTTCGGGTGCATACGCACCCCGATCTCGTCGAGCGTCTCGGCAAGCTGGTCGCGCCTGCGGACGATGTCCGCCTCGATCTGCGCAGGGGTCCTGGCATCCGACACCGCGCTGCCTCCGTGGTCGTGTCCGGTAGTCCTTCCTCGACAGTCTGTCAGCTCAGCCGCGCCCGCACTCCACGGCACCCCTATTACGCTCGACGGCATACACCCTCACGTACCCCCGAGGAGAACCATGAGCGAGCGACTCCAGCCCGGCGACACGGCCCCGGCCTTCACCCTGCCCGACGCGGACGGCAAAGAGGTCTCGCTCGGCGACCACAAGGGCCGGAAGGTGATCGTCTACTTCTACCCGGCGGCTCTGACGCCCGGCTGCACCAAGCAGGCCTGCGACTTCACGGACAACCTGGACCTGCTGGCGGGCGCGGGCTACGACGTCATCGGCGTATCGCCGGACAAGCCGGAGAAGCTGGCGAAGTTCCGCGAAAAGGAGAGCCTGAAGGTCACGCTGGTCGGAGATCCGTCCAAGGAGACCCTCGCGGCGTACGGGGCGTTCGGCGAGAAGAAGCTGTACGGCAAGACGGTGACCGGTGTCATCCGCTCGACTGTCGTGGTCGACGAGGAGGGCAAGGTCGAGCACGCGCTGTACAACGTGAAGGCGACGGGCCATGTCGCCAAGATCATCAAGGACCTCGGCGTCTGAGGATCCGTGTTCCCGGAAGGGCCCGCACCGGCAGGCGGTGCGGGTCCCTCCGCATTCCGGACGTGACCATGCGATAAACGCTTCGTTACTCAGTGCGAGGCCGCGAACACGCAGCCGGGGACGGAGGGGAATCATGGCGGTCAGGTACACCCGGGAGCTACTCGACGAGGCGGCCCGCGAGACGACGAGCTTCGACGACGCCGTGCGCTGGTGCGGCGGCAACCCGACGCCGGGCAGTAGGCGCTACCTCCGCGCCAAGATGGCAGAGGCAGGCATAGACACGTCGCACTTCACCCCCGCCCGAGTGCGTCACACCGAGGAGACATTACGCGAACTGGTCGCCTGTTCCAGGAGCGTGGCCGAGGTCGTACGTCGATTGGGAATCAATCCCGTAGGCGGCAACCAGGCTCACATCGGGCGTCGGATAGCCGCGTTGCGCATCGACACGTCGCACTTCCTGCGCGCGCCCCGGGGCCGACCGAAGGGGGCCCTGGGGAACAGACTTGTCCTGGGTTCGCCGGCCGACGGCAGGATTCCCGGCGAACGCCTGCGCCGCGAACTGCTCGGGGCCGGGATCGAGGAGTCGTGCGCGATATGTGGCACCGGCACGGAGTGGAACGGCAAACCGCTCCGGCTCGAAGTCGACCACCGCAACGGCGACTGGTGGGACAACCGCCCGTCGAACCTCCGGCTGCTCTGCCCCAACTGCCATGCGGTCACGGACACTTACCGTGGTCGCAATCGGAGGGGTGCGGCATGAGCAATCGCCACAAGTACCCCCGTGACTTGCTGGTCCGGACTGCCGCCACCGCCACGAGCCTCGTCGACCTGCTGCGCAGACTGGACGTGCCCCTGGGCAGCGGCCCCTATCGGTATCTGCGGGACCGGTTGAGGCAGTACGGCATCGACACCTCGCACTTTGACAACGAACCCCTCCCCCAGCGCAGGCCCCACTCGTACTCGCGGGAACTGCTCGCTGAAGCCGCGGCCAGTTCGCACAGCATCCGCGAGATGCTGGAGTTCATGGGTGTCGCACCCTACGACAGTGTGTACAGCCACCTCCGCCGGAAGCTCGACCGATTCGGGATCGACACGTCTCACTTCACCGGGCGGCGCGGAAACACACCGAAGGAAATCTTTCCGCGAGACGAACTCGCCAGAGCCGTCGCGGAGTCGTACAGCCTGGCCGGCGTTCTTCGCGCTCTGGGCTGCCCCAGTGGCGGTGCCGGGCGCGCTCGTTTACGGCGAAGCATCGCCATCCACGGCATCTCCACGGCCCACTTCGTGGGGCAGGGTCATCGGCGTGGTCAGCCGTCACCCACGCGGAAGGCCGCTGCGGAGATCCTTCGACGACTCGAACCCGGATCGCCACGGACGACGACCGCGCTGCTGCGCCGCGCGCTCGACGAGTCGGGGGTACGCCAGGCATGCGGCGAGTGCGGCACCGGGAACACCTGGCAGGGCAAGCTGCTCGTCCTTGAGATCGACCACATCAACGGCGACCGTCTCGACAACCGGCTGGAAAACCTGCGCTTCCTCTGCCCCTCGTGCCACAGCCAGACAAGATCCTTCTCGAACCCTCGTGGCGAGGCACAGTACAGTGGGCGCCGCGGGTCCGTACCCCAGCTGGCCAAGAGGGCGCCGGTTTAGGTCCGGTGTGTCGTGGGTTCGAGTCCCACCGGGCCCACAGCGAAGGGCGCAGCACCGCATCGGTGCCGCGCCCTTCGGCGTGGGTCAGCCCAGCAGCTCCCGCACCACCGGCATCAGCGCCCGGAACGCCTTGCCGCGGTGGCTGATCGCGTTCTTCTCCGCCGGGGTCAGCTCCGCGCAGGTACGCGTGTCGCCGTCGGGCTGCAGGATCGGGTCGTAACCGAAGCCGCCCGTGCCCGAGGGCGCGTGGCGCAGAGTGCCCAGCAGGCGGCCCTCGACGACGCGTTCGGTGCCGTCCGGGAGGGCCAGGGCCGCCGCGCACGTGAAGTGGGCGCCGCGGTGGGCGTCGTCGATGTCGGCGAGCTGGGCGAGGAGCAGGTTGAGGTTGGCCGTGTCGTTGCCGTGCCGGCCCGCCCATCGTGCGGAGAAGATGCCGGGCGCGCCGCCCAGGACGTCGACGCAGAGGCCGGAGTCGTCGGCGACGGCGGGCAGGCCGGTGGCGCGGGCCAGGGCGTGGGCCTTGAGCAGGGCGTTCTCGGTGAAGGTGACGCCGGTTTCCTTGACGTCTGGGATGTCGGGGTAGGCGTCCGCGCCGACGAGGTCGTGGGTGAGGCCCGCGTCGGCGAGGATGGCCTTGAGTTCGGTGATTTTCCCGGCGTTGCGGGTGGCGAGGATCAGACGGGTCATCCCCCGATTATCAGGGTGTGCAGACCTTGCCGATCTCGCCCGCGGCGTCTGTTACGGGCTTGATGTCCGGGGTGGCGTCGCCGTTCTCGATCGCCTTGCGGACGTTGTCGACGCCGGCGTTCAGATCGTCGACGGCCTTGCTCAGGTCGGCGTTGTCGGTCTTGTCGCTGAGGCTTTTCAGTTCCTTGTCGATGTCGTCGAGGGCCTGCCGGGCCTGTGTCGGGTCATCACCGGCGCTGGATACGGCCTGCTGGAGCTTGTCGACGCTGGTGGCGATCGCGTCGGCGGTCTCGACGCAGTCGAGCGCCGTGTCGATGGCGCTGCAGCCGACGGTGATCGGGACGAGCAGAGCGGCGGTGGCGAGCGTGAGGGCTATTCGGCGGCGCGCGGGCATGGAGCGGTCCTCCTGGATACGGACGGGCGCACGGTTCGGCCCGTGCGCCCGTGACTCTATCGACGCCCGGTGGCGCGTTCTTGGTTGCTCCTTTACCCGATCGGCTGGGTCGGGGCGAGCGCTGCGAGCTGGAGCGCGGTCAGGTCGGCGCAGCCGCCGGTCGCGAGGTCGAGGAGCGCGTTGAGCTCCTTGCGGTCGAAGGGCTCGGCCTCGGCGGTGCCCTGGACCTCGACGAAGCGGCCGTCGCCTGTGCAGACGACGTTCATGTCGGTCTCGGCGCGCACGTCCTCCTCGTAGCGGAGGTCGAGGAGCGGGGTGCCGTCGACGATGCCGACGCTGACGGCGGCCACGGTCCCGGTGAGCGGCTTGCGGCCGGGCTTGATGAGCTTCTTGGCCTGAGCCCATGCGACGGCGTCGGCGAGGGCGACGTACGCGCCGGTGACGGCGGCGGTGCGGGTGCCGCCGTCGGCCTGGAGGACGTCGCAGTCCAGGACGATGGTGATCTCGCCGAGTGCCTTGTAGTCGATGACGGCGCGCAGCGAGCGGCCGATGAGACGGCTGATCTCGTGCGTACGGCCGCCGATCTTGCCGCGTACGGATTCGCGGTCGCCGCGGGTGTTGGTGGAGCGCGGCAGCATCGAGTACTCGGCGGTCACCCAGCCTTCGCCGCTGCCCTTGCGCCAGCGCGGGACGCCTTCGGTGACCGAGGCGGTGCAGAAGACCTTCGTGTCGCCGAAGGAGATGAGGACGGAGCCCTCGGCGTGCTTGCTCCATCCGCGTTCGATGGTGACCGGGCGGAGCTGTTCGGGGGTGCGGCCGTCGATTCGAGACATGGCGTCGAGCCTAGCCGCTGTGCGTGCGGGCCCCGTTCCGGGCGGAACGGGGCCCTTCTCGTGCGGCCTCGAAGGGAGTCGTACGGGACCTCGAACGGACTCGTGCGACCTCGTACGGCGCTTCGGTTCAGCGGTTCAGCGGTTCAGCGGTTCAGCGGTTCAGCGGTTCAGCGGTTCAGCGGTTCAGCGGTTCAGCGGTTCACATCATGTCTTCGATGTCGGCGGCGATCGGGTCGGCGTCGGTGCCGATGACGACCTGGATCGCGTTGCCCATCTTGACGACGCCGTGGGCCCCGGCGGCCTTGAGGGCGGTCTCGTCGACCTTGGTCGGGTCCACGACTTCGGTGCGGAGGCGGGTGATGCAGCCTTCGATCTCTTCGATGTTGTCGATCCCGCCGAGCCCGGCGACGATCTTCTCAGCCTTGCTGGCCATGTCTTCTCCCTGCGTTCAAGAGCGCGTTCGCTGTGCGCTCGGCGCTGCCTCGTCCCACCATCGGTCCGCTTTGTCACGGTAACGCACGGTTGGCCCATCTTCACGGGCGAGTAACTGTCTCGTACCGAAAGATGAAGATCGGCGGAACCCTGTCCCGCGACCGGACCCCGGGACCGTACCGCGACTGGTCTACACCAGTCTGCAACACCTGCCAAACCAGGCATCTTCCGGGAGGACGCCGATGAGTTCGGACAGCGCCGCCGCACCGCAGAACAAGTGGTGGGCCGGCGCGTTCCAGGGGCTCCAGAAGATGGGCCGCAGTCTGCAGCTGCCGATCGCCGTCCTCCCCGCGGCCGGCATCCTCAACCGGCTCGGCCAGCCCGATGTCTTCGGCGCGAGCGGCCTGGGCTGGAACGACGTCGCCAAGGTGATGGCCGGCGCAGGCGGCGCGCTGCTGGACCCCAACATCGGTCTGCCGCTGCTGTTCTGCGTCGGCGTCGCGATCGGCATGGCCAAGAAGGCGGACGGCTCCACGGCGCTCGCGGCCGTCGCGGGCTTCCTCGTCTACTACGGCGTACTGCACCAGTTCCCCAAGGACTGCGAGGGCGCGGCGCAGGCGGTGACCGTCGGCTGCCAGTCGGAGAACGGCATGATCGTGCCGTACGCGTACCAGAACCCGGGCGTCTTCGGCGGCATCGTCATCGGGCTGCTGGCCGCCTACTTCTGGCAGCGCTACCACCGGACCAAGCTGGTGGACTGGCTCGGCTTCTTCAACGGCCGCCGGCTCGTCCCGATCATCATGTCGTTCGTCGCGATCGCTTTCGCGGCCGTGTGCCTGTGGATCTGGCCGCCGGTCGGCGACGCGCTGGAGAGCTTCAGCGACTGGCTGTCGGGCTTGGACGCGTGGGGTGCGGGCATCTTCGGTGTCGCGAACCGGGCGCTGCTCGTCGTCGGCCTGCACCAGTTCCTGAACGTGCCCATCTGGTTCCAGTTCGGCAGTTACACCAAGCCGGACGGCACGGTGGTGCACGGCGACATCAGTATGTTCCTGGCGGGCGACCCGGACGCGGGCCAGTTCACCACCGGCTTCTTCCCGATCATGATGTTCGCTCTCCCCGCGGCGGCGCTGGCGATCACTCACTGTGCCAAGCCGCACCGCCGCAAGGAGATCGGCGGTCTGATGCTGTCGGTCGCGCTGACGTCCTTCGTCACCGGCATCACCGAGCCGCTCGAGTACTCGTTCCTCTTCGTCGCGCCGCTGCTGTACGTGATCCACGCGCTGCTCACCGGTGTCTCGATGGCGGTGAGCTGGGGCCTCGGAGCCAAGGACGGGTTCAGCTTCTCGGCGGGTCTGATCGACTACGTCATCAACTGGAACCTGGCGACCAAACCCTGGCTGCTCATTCCGATCGGTCTGGCTTTCGCGGCGGTGTACTACGCGATCTTCCGGTTCGCGATCACCAAGTTCAATATCCCGACCCCGGGGCGTGAACCGGAAGAGGTCGAAGGCGAACTGGACCGGGAAGTCATCAAGTAGGGCAGCGGTTCCCGACCCCTTCGGCTCCGGACGTAATGCCTGATAAGGCCCCATGGACCTGTGGTCATGGGGCCCTTTTGTCGCACATGTAGCGCTATGGCGCGGGCCATAAAATCGAGGGTTCCTCATCCGCCCCCACCGTGCTAAAACTGGTCTACACCACTGAGTGGTGTAGACCACGCGGCCATCGCCGCGTTCCCCTTGAGACGCCTAAGACGCCGCCCTCCCCGTGTCCTGTCCCCCCGGCGGCGCCTTGCCCACTGGAGGAAGTTGATGAGTACGGCCACCGCTACGGCGGCGTCGCCCACCAAGAAGTGGGGTTCGGGTCTGTTCCAGGGCCTGCAGAAGGTCGGCCGAAGCCTGCAGCTGCCGATCGCCGTCCTGCCGGCGGCGGGCATCCTGCTGCGTCTGGGCCAGGACGACGTGTTCGGCAAGGACGGACTCGGCTGGAACAAGGTCGCCGCCGTCTTCGCCACAGCCGGTGACGCCGTCTTCGCCAACCTTCCGCTGCTGTTCTGCATCGGCATCGCGATCGGCTTCGCCAAGAAGGCCGACGGCTCCACCGCGCTCGCCGCGCTCGTCGGATTCCTGGTCTACAAGAACGTGCTCACGGCGTTCCCCATCACCGAGGCCAAGGTCCAGGCCGGCGCCGACATACCCGCGACCTACAACGACCCGAAGGTCTTCGGCGGCATCATCATGGGCCTGCTCGCCGCCGTCATCTGGCAGCGGTACCACCGCAAGAAGCTCGTCGACTGGCTCGGCTTCTTCAACGGCCGCCGGCTCGTACCGATCATCATGGCCTTCGTCGGCACGGCCATGGGCGTGCTGTTCGGCATCGTCTGGGAGCCCGTCGGCGCCGTCATCACCGACTTCGGTGAGTGGATGACCGGTCTCGGCGCCGTCGGCGCCGGCATCTTCGGCGTCATCAACCGGGCGCTGCTGCCCATCGGTATGCACCAGTTCGTGAACACCGTGGCCTGGCAGGAGATCGGCTCCTTCAAGGACTCCGCCGGCCAGATGTGGCACGGCGACCTGCCGCGCTTCTTCCACGGCGACCCCACCGCCGGTCAGTTCATGTCGGGCTTCTTCCCGATCATGATGTTCGCCCTTCCGGCCGCCGCGCTCGCCATCGCGCACACGGCTCGCCCCGAGCGCCGCAAGGCCGTGATGGGCATGATGATGTCGCTCGCGCTGACGTCCTTCGTCACCGGCATCACCGAGCCGATCGAGTTCGCGTTCATGTTCATCGCGCCGCTCCTGTACGCCATACACGCGGTTCTGACCGCTCTGTCCATGGCTATTACCTGGGCGCTCGGTGTGCATCACGGCTTCAGCTTCTCGGCCGGCGCGATCGACTACTTCCTGAACTGGGGACTCGCGACCAAGCCATGGATGATCATTCCGATCGGCCTGGCGTTCGCGGCGATCTACTACACCGTCTTCCGCTTCGCGATCGTCAAGTTCAACCTCACCACCCCGGGCCGTGAGCCCGAGGAAGAGGTCGAGGACCTGACGAAGGCGTAGTCAGCGCAGAGGACTCAGCGCTGAGGACTCAGGCCGAGGACTCAGCGCCAGGGACCCTCCGCTCAGCACGAAAGCCCCTGCCTTTCCACACGGAAGGGCAGGGGCTTCGGCCTGATACGGGATCAGACCCGGTAGACCGCGCCCGGCACGGCCAGTTCCGCAGGGCCGCCGTAGACCAAGCGGGCGTCCGCCAGATTCTGCTGCCCGTCCGTCCACGGCGGGATGTGGGTGAGCACGAGCCGGCCCACGTCCGCGCGCTGGGCATGGGCGCCTGCCTCGCGGCCGTTGAGATGGAGGTCGGGGATGTTCTCCTTGCCGTGCGTGAACGACGCCTCGCAGAGGAACAGATCTGCGCCGTCCGCGAGTTCGTGCAGAGTCTCGCTGACGCCGGTGTCGCCGGAGTACGTCAGCGACTTGCCGGCGTGCTCCAGGCGGATGGCGTACGCCTCGACGGGGTGTCTCACCTTCTCCGTACGGACCGAGAACGGGCCGATGTCAAAGCTGCCCGCCTTCAGCGTGCGGAAGTCGAAGACCTCGCTCATGGAGGTGGCGGAGGGAGTGTCCGCGTACGCAGTGGTCAGGCGCTGCTCGGTGCCTTCCGGGCCGTACACCGGGAGGGCTTCGCAGCGGCCGCCGTCCTGACGGTAGTAGCGGGCCACGAAATACCCGCACATGTCGATGCAGTGATCCGCATGAAGGTGACTGAGGAAGATCGCATCGAGGTCGTAGAGACCGATGTGGCGCTGCAGCTCGCCGAGGGCGCCGTTGCCCAAGTCGAGAAGCAGCCGGAAGCCGTCGGCCTCTACGAGGTAGCTCGAGCAGGCCGAATCCGCGGACGGAAACGACCCCGAGCAGCCGACGACGGTGAGCTTCATGGAGCTTGAACCTCCGTTGACGGGGAGGGCTGAATGAGGGTCGTGCGGTCTGTCGAGCGTAAGGCGCAAAAGGGCTGGTCGCTCCTCGGTGGCGGGCCGTTGTGGGGGAACTCACCTGCTCTGTCACCGGTTCGGAGGGAGCGCGCGCGTGTGACGGCGCGCCGGTACCGTCTGGAGTATGGACACGTCGTGGTGGCTCGCCGTTCTCGCCGTGGTGGTGATCGCGCTGGTCGCCACGGTGGTGGAGGGGCGCAGCCGGACCACCTCCCGCCGCCCCGGCGGCCGCGCCCGCCCGCCGGGCCGCCCGACGGGGCCCCTGCGCGGCCCCAAGCGGCGCCCCCGGCCGGGCGAGATCTGGTGGGCGAAGGTCCCGTACGAGGACGGCCCCGGGGCGAAGGACAGGCCGTGCCTGGTGCTGTCGGTACGCAGCGGGACGGCGCAGGTCGCGAAGATCACCAGCAAATATCACGACGAGAGTCCGGGTGTGATCTCACTGCCACCGGGGACGGTGGGGGACACGCGGGGACGGCCGAGCTTTCTGGAGACGAACGAGCTGCGCGATGTCCAGGTGCGGGAGTTCCGCCGGCGGGTGGGCGTGGTGCACCCCACGGTCTGGGACCAGGTGCGGCATCTGGCGGCGTGAGGCCCGGGCCGAAATCCGGCGGCGTGCCACTGGGGTACGTGGTGGCCGGCGCCCCCACGTACCCCAGTGGCGTCGGCCGGGGGGCCCTACGCCCAGAGCTGGCCCTGCAGGGCTTCGATCGCCGCCTCTGTCGTCGGGGCCGTGTAGACGCCGGTCGACAGGTACTTCCAGCCGCCGTCCGCGACGACGAAGACGATGTCCGCCTGTTCGCCCGCCTTCATCGCCTTCATGCCGACGCCGATCGCCGCGTGCAGCGCCGCCCCGGTCGAGACGCCCGCGAAGATGCCTTCCTGCTGGAGGAGTTCGCGGGTGCGGGTGACAGCGTCCGCGGAGCCCACCGAGAAGCGGGTCGTCAGGACTGACGCGTCGTACAGCTCGGGGACGAAGCCCTCATCCAGGTTCCTGAGGCCGTAGACCAGGTCGTCGTAGCGCGGCTCGGCGGCGACGATGCGAATGCCCGGGACGTGTTCGCGCAGGTAGCGGCCCACACCCATCAGCGTGCCGGTGGTGCCGAGGCCCGCCACGAAGTGGGTGATGGAGGGAAGGTCCGTCAGGATCTCCGGGCCCGTCGTGGCGTAGTGCGCGCCCGCGTTGTCCGGATTGCCGTACTGGTAGAGCATCACCCAGGAAGGGTTCTCGGCGGACAGCTTCTTGGCGACCCGTACCGCCGTGTTGGAGCCGCCCGCCGCGGGCGACGGGATGATCTCCGCGCCCCACATCGCCAGCAGCTGGCGGCGCTCCTCGCTCGTGTTCTCCGGCATGACGCACACGATCCGGTAGCCCTTGAGCTTGGCCGCCATCGCGAGCGAGATGCCGGTGTTGCCGGAGGTCGGCTCCAGAATCGTGCAGCCCGGAGTCAGGCGGCCGTCCTTCTCCGCCTGTTCGATCATGTGGAGCGCCGGGCGGTCCTTGATCGAGCCGGTCGGGTTGCGGTCCTCCAGCTTCGCCCAGATGCGGACCTCGTCCGACGGGGACAGCCGCGGCAGGCGGACCAGCGGGGTGTTGCCCACCGCCGCCAGCGGGGAGTCGTAACGCATCAGACCATGCCGCCGGCGACGGCCGGGAGGATCGTGACGCTGTCGCCGTCGGTGAGCTTGGTGGAGATGCCGTCGAGGAAGCGGACGTCCTCGTCGTTCAGATAGACGTTCACGAACCGGCGCAGCTGGTCGCCGTCGACGATGCGCTCCTGGATGCCGTTGTGGCGGGACTCGAGGTCGGCGAAGAGCTCGGTGAGAGTGTCCCCGCTGCCCTCGACGACCTTGGCGCCGCCGGTGTAGGTGCGGAGGATGGTCGGGATGCGGACCTCGATGGCCATGACATGGGCTCCTGTTTCGGGAGGGTGGCGGGGGTGGCACAAGGGGTGCGCGGCTCTGGGCCCCCGCGCGAGGGATGGTGCGGTGCTGTGCTGTGCGGTGCGCTCGGGCCGTGAGGCCGTGGGTCCCAACGGGCTCAGCGGTCAGAACGCGGCGCGGGCCGTACACATCGCGCTGGCGAGGCGGCACAGGTCGACGTGCAGCCGCGCCACGAGCAGCAGGGCGCTCGGCGTCTTCTCGCTCACGTCATGGGGAACCATGCGGTCATCGTAACGATTCCCCGTCCGGGTTCCGGAATGTGATCTCGCATGATGGACGATCCCTGCTCAGCATGCGGTCCCCGGGGGTGCCTCTGCCTGCGGGGCGCGCTCAGTACGCCTCTACGACCTTGACTTCTTCCTCGGTGATCTCGCCCTCCACGATGCGGAAGGAGCGGAACTGGAAGGGGCCCGCGTCATCGGCGTCGGCCGTGGATACCAGGACATAGTGGGCGCCCGGCTCGTTGGCGTACGAAATGTCCGTACGGGAGGGGTACGCCTCGGTCGCCGTGTGCGAGTGGTAGATGATGACCGGCTCCTCTTCGCGGTCGTCCAGCTCCCGGTAGAGCTTCAACAGGTCCGTCGAGTCGAACTCGTAGAACGTGGGCGAGCGGGCAGCGTTGAGCATCGGGATGAAGCGCTCGGGGCGGCCGCTGCCCTCGGGGCCCGCGACCACGCCACAGGCCTCGTCGGGGTGGTCGGCGCGGGCGTGCGCCACGATCTGGTCGAACAGGGCCTGGGTGAGGGTCAGCATGTGCGACAGGATAAGCAGAAGGGCCGGCCTGTACCGAGGAGTGGTACAGGCCGGCCCGAATGCTGGACGTCAGCGCTCGCGTTCAGCGCTCCCGGTCACCGCAGGGGCCGCCGGCGCTTGCGGTCGGCCTTGGTGAAGGCCGCGCTCTGCGGGTTGCGCTTCTTCAGGACCAGGAACGACACGGAGAGGAGCAGGCCCCACAGCGGCGCGCAGTACAGCGAGATCCGCGCGTCCTTGTCGATGCCCATCATCACGATGACCATGCAGATGAACAGGAGCGCGAACCAGCTGGTGTACGGGGCGCCGGGCGCCTTGAAGGTGGACTGCGGCAGCTCGCCGCGGTCCGCCTTGGCCCGGTAGCGGATCTGGCAGACCAGGATCATGATCCAGGCCCACATGCCGGAGATGGTCGCGAAGGAGACGACGTAGTTGAAGGCCTCGCCCGGAGCCTTGTAGTTGATCCAGACGCCGACCAGCATCAGCGCGGCGGAGAAGGTCGTGCCGATCAGCGGCAGGCCGTTCTTCGTCAGCTTGGTGAAGGCCTTCGGGCCCTGCCCGTTGAGTGCCAGGTCACGCAGCATGCGGCCGGTGGAGTACATACCGGAGTTGCAGGAGGAGAGCGCGGCCGTCAGCACGACGAAGTTGACGATCGCGGCGCCGATGCCGAGGCCCATCTCCTCGAAGGCGGCGACGAACGGCGATACGCCCGGCTGGAAGTGGGTCCAGGGGACCACCGACAGGATCATGATCAGCGCGCCGACGTAGAAGACGGCGATACGCCACGGCACGGTGTTGATGGCCTTGGGCAGAGTCTTCTTCGGGTCCTTGGACTCGCCGGCGGTGACGCCGACCAGTTCGACGGCGAGGAAGGCGAACATCACGAGCTGCAGGGTCATCAGCGTGCCGCCGAGGCCCTTGGGGAAGAAGCCGCCGTCGGACCACAGGTGGGTGACGGACGCGGTGTCACCTGCGTCGGAGAAGCCGATCGTGAGCACACCGGCGCAGATCAGGATCATGCCGATGATGGCCGTCACCTTGACCATCGAGAACCAGAACTCCAGCTCACCGAAGAGCTTCACGGAGATGAGGTTCGCGCCGTAGAGGATGACGGTGAAGACCAGCGCGGAGAGCCATTGCGGAATGTCCCACCAGTACGTCATGTACGTGGCGGCCGCGGTGACCTCGGTGATGCCGGTGACGACCCAGAAGAGCCAGTACGTCCATCCGGTGACGAAGCCCGCGAAGGGGCCGACGAACTCACGCGCGTACTCGGAAAAGGACCCCGACACCGGGCGGTACATGAGCAGCTCGCCCAGGGCCCGCATGATGAAGAAGATGACCAGGCCCGCAATGGCGTAGGCCAGGATGAGACTGGGGCCGGCCTTGGAGATGCCCTTGCCCGCGCCGAGGAAGAGGCCGGTGCCGATGGCCCCGCCGATCGCGATCATCTGGATCTGACGAGCACCCAGTCCGCGCTGGTAACCCTCGTCCGAATCTGCCGCGGACCCCGCGGCCTCATTGCCGTCGTGCTCGTCGACCTGCAGTGAGGTCATGGTGATGCGCCCTTTCTCCATGCCGGTCCGCGCCCGCCGCATCTGCCGCGCGACTGCGGACCAGGTCCTGATCCCCCCGGATATGGATGGAGTGCTGCCGACGGTCAGCCGGCTCAAGCGCCCCTGGGAACATGGGTGTCGTCCCGCAGCGGTCGTGAAGATTTATCACGCCGGCAACATCGATCCATCCAGGAGACGTGGCACACACCACACGAAGAAGCGGACAAACGTTTTTCGACGCCGCAATCCAAGGCGCCGTGGTGACATGATCGTTATCCGGATTTGAGTGTCCGTTGAGCGAACATCAGAGGACGCAGGAAGGGACAACTCAGGACATCGGAGCCGCCCGGGACACCCGGGCTCAGGGCAGCAGAAACCAGGGCAGCAGAAACCAGGGCAGCAGCCGGGACTGGGGGCCGGCATCGGCGCTCAGGGCATCAGGGTCTCGACGAGCGTCTCCTGGAGCGCGCCGAGCCAGAGATACGCCATCACCATCGGCTTGCGCGGGTCGGAGTCGGGCAGCCGGTACAACTCACCGCTCTCGTCCTCGTCGCTGACCTGAAGACGGGTACCGATGGTCAGGCGCAGGTCGTTGAGCGCTCCGAGCCAGTGCAGGCAGTCGTCGGCGGTCAGCTTCAGGACGGCGCCACCCTCGCCGGCCGAGGCCAGCGAGTCGAGGGTGCGCACGAGCGCGAGCGCGTCGTCGCGCTTGCGGGAGCGCAGGTCGTTCTCGGTGAAGCGCCTGAACTCCGCACAGGCGGCGAGCAGTTCCTCGTCCTCCTTGTCGGCGCCGGGACCTCCGTAAGCCTCCGGGAAGAGGCGGGCCAGCGCCGGGTCGGTCGGCGGCTCGCTCGGCCCCTCCGAGAACAGCGCGGCCAACGGGTCCTCGCCCTCCACCGGCTCGTCGCCGGGCCCGATCAGCTCTAGCAGCTGTACGGCCAGCGAGCGCAGGATGGAGATCTCGACCTCGTCGAGCGCGACGGCGGCGCCGCCGCCGGGAATCGGCTCGAAGTGCCCGGACATCAGATGCGGTCCTGGGACAGCGTCGCCCACAGCCCGTAACCGTGCATCGCCTGCACGTCGCGCTCCATCTCCTCGCGGCTGCCGCTGGAGACGATGGCGCGTCCCTTGTGATGGACGTCGAGCATCAGCTTGTGCGCCTTGTCCTTGGAGTAGCCGAAATAGGCCTGGAAGACATAGGTGACGTAGCTCATCAGGTTGACCGGGTCGTTGTGGACGAGCGTCACCCACGGCACGTCGGGCTCGGGCACGGCGAAGGTCTCCTCCGCCGACTCTGTGCGTTCGATCTCTGTGGGAGCAACACTCACCTGGTCCATGCTGCCACCCAAGGGGGCTCATCGCACAAACGACCCGCACATCTCGTCACATTGACGAGATGTGCGATAGCATCCGGCATATGAACCCTGCGGACCTCGGGCTGCCGGTGGACGTTCCGTCGACGGCGCTCTTCACCGACCAGTACGAGCTCACGATGCTCCAGGCGGCACTCAAGTCCGGTACCGCCGATCGCCGATCCGTCTTCGAGGTTTTCACCCGCAGGCTCCCCGAGGGCCGGCGGTACGGCGTCGTGGCCGGCACCGGCCGGGTGCTCGACGCCGTCGAGAACTTCTGCTTCGACGCGGGCCTGCTGGACTTTCTGAAAGAGCGGAAGATCGTCGACGAGCCGACCCTGCGGTGGCTCGCCTCCTACCGCTTCAGCGGCGACATCTGGGGCTACCCGGAGGGCGAGGTCTACTTCCCGGGCTCGCCGATCCTGCGGGTCGAGGGCACCTTCGCCGAGTGCGTGCTGCTCGAGACCGTCGCCCTGTCGATCCTCAACCACGACTCGGCGATCGCGGCCGCGGCCTCCCGGATGTCGACGGCGGCGGGCGGGCGCAGGCTGATCGAGATGGGCGCACGGCGTACGCACGAGCTCGCCGCGGTGGCGTCGGCCCGCGCGGCCTACATCGGCGGCTTCAACTCAACCTCGGACCTGGCGGCGGGCTTCCGGTACGCCATTCCGACAGTGGGCACCAGCGCGCACGCCTTCACCCTGCTGCACGACAGCGAGCGCGACGCCTTCCGGGCGCAGGTCGACTCGCACGGCCGGGGCACGACGCTGCTGGTCGACACCTACGACGTGGCCGAGGCCGTCCGTACCGCCGTGGACATCGCCGGTCCCGAGCTCGGTGCCGTACGCATCGACTCCGGGGACCTGCTGCTGGTCGCCCACCGGGTGCGGCAGCAGCTGGACGAGCTCGGCGCGACCGGAACCAAGATCGTGGTCACCTCGGACCTGGACGAGTACGCCATCGCCTCGCTGGCCGCGGCGCCGGTGGACGCGTACGGCGTGGGAACACAACTGGTGACCGGCAGCGGGCACCCCACCTGCTCGATGGTCTACAAACTGGTCGCCAGGTCCGTGTCCGCCGACCCCAAGGCTCCGCTGGTGCCGGTCGCGAAGAAGTCGCTGGGCGGCAAGACCTCCATCGGCGGCCGCAAGTGGGCAGCGCGCCGGCTGGACGCGGACGGGGTCGCCGAGGCGGAGGTCATCTGGGTCGACACCGTGCCGCCGGGGCTGGCTGACCGGCAGCTGCTGGTGGAGCTGGTCAAGGGCGGCGAGGTCGTCGCCCGCGAGCCGCTGGACGCGGTGCGCGAGCGGCACATCGCGGCGCGGGCCGGGCTGCCGATCTCGGCGATGCAGCTGTCCAAGGGCGAGCCGGTCCTGCCCACGGAGTACGTATGACACAGTCCGCGTGAACGCCGCCCGAAGCCCTCTCCCGCAAGGCGGCCGGAGTCTCTAGGCTCAGTACATCCGCCGGCCGTACATCCGCTCGCCGCCCGCAGATCTCCCGCCGAACCCCCATCGAAGGACACCCGCCATGCACCGCGCCTTGATCGTCGTGGACGTTCAGAACGACTTCTGTGAGGGCGGCAGCCTCGCGGTGGCGGGGGGTGCCGAAGTCGCTGCCGCCATCACGGACCTGGTGGGCCAGGCGTCGGCGGGCTACCGCCATGTCGTCGCCACGCGCGACCTCCACATCGAGCCGGGGGGCCATTTCTCGGAGCACCCGGACTACGTCAGGACCTGGCCGCCCCACTGCGTCGCCGGCACGGAGGGCGTCGGCTTCCACCCGAACTTCGCACCGGCGGTCGCGTCGGGCGCGATCGACACGGTCTTCGACAAGGGCGCGTACGCGGCTGCGTACAGCGGCTTCGAGGGCGCGGACGAGAACGGCACGATGCTGGCGACATGGCTGCGGGCGCGTGAGGTCTCCGAGGTCGACGTGGTCGGCATCGCGACGGACCACTGCGTACGGGCGACGGCGCTGGACGCGGTGCGGGAGGGCTTCACGACGCATGTGCTGCTCGACCTGACCGCGGGCGTCTCCGAGGAGACGACTCACAGGGCGCTGGAGGAACTGCGGGCGGCGGGCGTGGAGCTGTCCGGCAAGCCGGTGGTGTGACCGGGGGCTTCGTCCCCGGACCCCGCTTCTCAATCGCCGGAGGGGCTCAATGTTCGGCCCGACCGGCATGTTCGGCCCGACCGGCGAAAATCGAGCCCGTCCGGCGATTGAGGGGGGCCAGCGCGGAGCCCCAGGTCACCTCAGGTGCCCGCCGCGGGCTCAGCAGCGTCCGTATCGGGTGCCAGAGCTCCTCGCGGTTCTCCGGCGTCCCGCGCCACAGCAGGCCGTCCGGGTGGTGCAGCACCGCCGTGATCTCGTCCGGCGTCGGCGGCTCGGCGTTGCCCCGCAGATACACCGCCCGCAGGCCCAGATTCCGCAGCCGCGTCAGCGCCCTCGCGCGGTTCGCCGCGTGGACCAGAAAGCGGACCTGGCTGCCGTCGCCCATCGGGCTGGGCAGGCTGAGCGCGACCACCACGCTGCCGTTCGGCAGCTTGCAAAAACCTCCGCCGGGCATGCGGAACCACTCCCCCGTGAGATGGCGTGTCAATAAGGACCTGGCAAGACGCACCTAAACACGATCGGCCGCCGCCCGCTAGAGGGCGACGGCCGATCATGTTTTGACCTGCTAAAACGCGGATTACTTGGTCGACGGACCAACCTTGACCGTGATCGTCTGTCCGCTTCGCGGCTCGCTCACGATCGCGATCCTGGTGTTGGTGTCAGTTACCTGAACGCCCGCCGTCGGGTTCTCGGCGAACCAGTACACACCCTTGCGGTCATCGAAGACCGGGTTGCCCGCCTGCGGCTTGATCCGGAACGCCACATCCGCCTTGTGCAGCGTGAAGCCGTCGGTCGGCCACAGGCTGAAGGTGGAGTCGAACGTCTGGATCTTGTTCCTCAGCAGCGTGCCGTCCGCCCACTTCTGGGCCTTCGGGTGCGCATCCACCGGCAGGACCAGGCCGCGGCCCGGGTGCTGGCTGGTGTTGTTGTCCTTCTGCGAGGTGTCCCAGAGCCAGATCAGCAGGCCGTTCTGGTACGGGTAGTGCTCGACCCAGGAGTCCTTCGGCGCCTTGAAGCCGAAGTTGTACGGGCCGACCTTGAGGGTCTTGTCGTACGAGACGTACTGACGGCTCTCGGCCAGGTAGTACTGCTCGTACTCCTTGGTGAAGGACTCACCGATGCGCGAGAAGCCCTTCGAGGTCCAGCCCGCGTCGTCGCCCTCGGCGTTGTCGGTGAACAGCGCCTTGCCGTCCGCGACCACGCTCAGCGCGTCCGCCGCGAAGCCCTTGCCGCCCGCGCCGCCGTCCGTCTGGTAGCGGAAGCGGACGTCGACCTTCTTACCCGCGTACGCGTCCAGCGAGTACGCCAGCTTCTTGTACGCGTTCGACGCGCCGGTCAGCGCCGGCTTGTCACCCGCGTCGCGGCTGATCGGCTTGCCGTCCGCCGTGCCGTCCACGGGCGTCCAGTTGGCGCCGCCGTCCGTCGACACCTCGGCGTACAGGTAGTCGTAGCCTTCCTCGATGTCCCACCATCCCGAAAGCTCCAGGGACGCCTTGGACTTGCCGGTGAGGTCGACCGGGCGGGACAGGGTGTTCTTGAGGTCGTCACCCATGTCGCTCCACCACTGCTTGGAGCCCTCGGAGGGCTTCACGACAGTCGTGGTGACCGACTTCTTCGGCAGCTCGACGACGAGCGCCTGCGGCTTCTTGGTGTTGTACGCCGCCACACCGAGCTTGTGCGTGGACTTCGTCCCCGCCTTGCCCTTGGTGTAGTTGAGCCAGCCCAGCTGCAGCTTGTCCCAGGCGCTCATGTCGCCCGGCAGATCGCCTATGGAGTCCTTGCCGGTGCCGAGCCAGGAGCCGGCCGACATCAGGCTCCAGAAGCCGGTCGAGTTCTCGCCCTTGCCCGAGGTGTCGTAGTGGTCGGGCAGACCGAGGTCGTGACCGTACTCGTGGGCGAAGACACCGAGGCCGCCGTTCTCGGGCTGCATGGTGTAGTCACCGACCCAGATGCCGGTGGAGCCGATCTGGGTGCCGCCGGCCTTGTTGTTCGCCGGGCCGGTCCTGCCCGCGTCGGTGCCGTACGCGTACCAGCGGTGTGCCCACAGGGCGTTGGTGCCCTCGGCGCCGCCGCCCGCCGACTCGTCCTCGCCCGCGTGGACGATCTGGAAGTGGTCGATGTAACCGTCGGTCTCGTTGAAGTTGCCGTCGTTGTCGAAGTCGTAGCGGTCCCACTGGTCGTACTTGGCCAGGTCCGCCTTGATCTGCGCGTCGGTACGGCCCTTGGCCTTCTGGTCGGCGGCCCAGGCGGTGACACCGTCCTTGACCGTGTCCCAGACGTTGGCGCAGTTGCTGTCGCCGCAGTAGTTGGATCCGTAGCGGGCCTCGTTGTAGTCGACCTTGACCCAGTCGGAGACCTCGCCGTCGACCGAGTAGCGGCCCGAGGAGGTCTTCTCGTAGTAGGTCTTCAGGGAGTTCTTCGGCTGGCCGGCCTTGTCCTTGCCGGTGCCGAAGTACAGGTCCTTGAAGTGCTTCTGGTTGTAATCCGCCTGCCAGGCAGTGGAGTTGTCGTTCTTGCGGTCCGGCTGGGCGATCTTGTTGTGCAGCGGGCCCGGCGCGCCCCCGTACTTCTTGACCGGAGCCTCGGGGCCGTCGGGGCCGTCCGGGTCGAACATCGTGGTGTCGTCGACCTTGTCGCCGAACTCCACCAGGATCGTGAAGATCTTGTCCGTCTTCTCCCTGCCGAGCTCGACGTACTTCTTGTCGCCGAGTTTCACGACATTGGACGCGCCGCGCTTCTGCACGGTCGCGTCGCCGGCTATGACCTGCTCCAGGGCAGCCTCGCGCTGCTGCTCCTGCTGCTTGCTGAACGGACCCTCGAGATCGTGCTCGACATGGCCCTTCTGCGGCGCCGGGTCGTGGCGCTCGATGCCTGTCGAAGCCGACGACTTCTGGTTGTCGGCCTGCGCGCTGCTGAACGCCGAAGCCGACGCGGTGGTCGCGGCGAGAGCCACGAGTACCGCGGACGCTCTGATCGTCCGTCGCTTGGTGGTCACTTGATGCTGTCCTCCCCGGCGCTCCGTCGCAGCGGACCGGATGTGGGGTCGTCCGCGCGCGGAGTCGCGTCACAAGTGACGACATTCGACCGGAGTTGCGGAAGAAAAGACAGACCTTGACTTGAACAAGCCAACTGCACTATGTGCGAGAGCACTTCCGGTATCCGGACGACGAACAGTCGAACTACGGGCGCACTGAATTGGGCAGTTGGACGAACGAATGACTCTGTGCGCCCCCCATGCACCGGCACCGTGGGTTAGGTCACGCTTACCGCCCGCTCCTCCCGGGCATCCACCGTCGTAGAGTCATTTGACAGTGCGACCGCGTTGAGAGAGACACCCCCTGACCATGTCCCGAGGACGGATACCGTCATGCCGCGTCCGACTGCCGCACAGCTCGCCTACGGTTCGGCCACTGTGGTCTTCTCGACCCTCGCCCTGCTGCTGCTCACCCGTACCACCAACGGCATCGCTGTCGCCGCCATAGGCATCGCATCGATGGCGCTCGGCCTGGTGGTCGCCGTCGCCCTGCCGATGGGCAGGACCGCACGGGGAGCGAGGACGGCGAAGGCGGCGGCCACGGTCCGTACGAACCGTGCCGCCGCCTCCGGTGTTTCCACGCCTGCCGCCTCGGCCGCCTCCGCCGACGTTCTCACCACCCGGGTGCCCTCATCCCGCGCGCACGCGGGCGCCGAGACCAGGGTCGGCGCGCCCTCACTGCGGCGCTGACACCACGACCGTCTTGCCCGCCTTGTCGTGCAGACCCTGTTTGTACGGCTTGTCGGCCAGGATCGTCACGATGATGACGAGCCACCAGAGGCAGAAGCAGCAGATCAGCGCGGGCACCCAGAGCACGATGGCGCGCATCAGCGAGGAGCTGACGTCCGGCACGCTGCCGTCGTTGAGCATGGCGACCCGGATCTTCATCAGGCGCTTCCCGAGAGTCTGACCGTGCCCCTTGGCGACCATCAAGGTGTCGTAGCCGACATACGCGACCAGGGAGATCAGCGACCAGATCCACTGCCTTCCGGTGTTCACCTGGTCGGTGATGTCGTCCCAGGTGTCGCCGGTGTCCGCCATCTCGCCCCAGCCTCCGAAGGCCAGGGAGATCAGGAAGAGCGGTACGAAGACGATCAGCGCGTCGATCACGCGGGCCAGCAGCCGCCTGCCGAAGTCCGCGAGCGGCGGCATCCCGGCGAGCGGGTCCGCGCCGCCGTACGCCCCTCCGAAGGCGTTCGGACCGGACGGCGGGGGCTGGCCGCCGCCCCCGTACGGACCGGCGCCACCCGGTGGACGGTCGTAGGGGGATCCGGGCGGTGGCGGTCCCCCGGGGGGCGGGGGCTCCTGAGGGCCGCCCGCCGACGGCGGCGTGGGTTCCTGCGGCTTCTTGGAGAAGGGGTCGTCATCGGGCGACTGGCCGGGCGGCGGGTGGTTGTTGCTCATGGGGGCAGTGCACCGCGCCCCGACGGCCCCCGCAACGGCTCGAAGGCCGATCGGGGGAACGCGGGGGGGGACGCCGTCAGCCGGTCACGAAGGTGTGCGCCGCCTTGTCGTGCCAGCACTGCCGCCACGGGCGGTCGAACAGACACCACAGCACATTGAGCACCCCGAGGGCGATCACGCCGAGCACGCTGTAGACGAGCCAGCGGCGCAGCGCGGCACCGAAGGACGGGGGCTCGTGGGACTCGATGCCCCAGACCTTCAGTCCGCAGAGCTTCTTGCCGAGCGTGCGGCCCCACTTCGCCGTCGGCAGCGCCTCGTAGAGCACACCGAGAACCAGCAGCGCGCCGAGGATGATGCCGAGGTGGCCCACCGTGGTGGAGTCGACCAGCCAGACGGTGACCGTCTCGCCCGACTGCTTCGCCGCCTCGATCTTCTCGTCGACATGGGCGCGCGCCCGGGAAAGGACGGGTACGGCGACGGCGCCCACGAGCGCTCCGAGCAGCAGGGTGTCGATCAGCCGGGCGGCGAACCGCTTGCCGAGCGAGGCGGGACGGGCCGCCGCCTGCGCCTGGGCGGCCTGCAGGAACGGGTCGTTGACCGGCGGCTTCCACGGCGCGACGGGCTGCTCGGCCGCGGCCGCTTGTCCGGGCTGGGCGAGCCGGTGGACCTGCTGCGCCCAGGAGGCGGAGCCGCCGCCGGGGCCGTTGGTGACCGGCTGCTGGGCCTGCGCGGGCACCTGCGGCTCGGGCTGCGGCTGGACGGGCGCCTGGGGCTGCGGGCGGCGCTGGGCCGGGGCCTGCGGCTGGGGCTGCGGCGTCGGGGGCGCGGTGGGTGCCCCGGCGGCGCCGGGGGTCATGGACCGGACGGACAGAGGTCCGTCGGCCTGCCCGGTGGACGCACCGCCGCCGGCGCGCAGCGCGCGGATGGTGACCGTCCCGTCGGCGGGCGGCTCGGAATGCGGCTGGGGGCGCTGGGCGGACGGCTCGCCGGTGGACGCCGGCGCGGCGGGGTCCACAGTGCCCGAACTCCCGGCGGCGGGCGCGCCCTTGCCGGGGCGCATGGCGCGGATCGAGGCCGTGCCGTCGCCGGCAGGCTCACCCCCGGCGGCCGGGCCCATCGAGCGTACGCCCGGCAGGGCGCCGCCCGACGGGTCCGGCGCACTCGACGAGGCGGGCAGTCGCGGGTCGGCGGGCGCGCCACCCCGCTCCGGCGTACGCGGGTCGTGGCCGCCCCACGCGACGCGGTTGTCGCGTTCGCCGCCGAAGCCGCTCTGGCGGGTGGCGTCGGCCTGCCAGGCGGTGGCCGGTTCGGGGCGGGAGGGCTGGTCGTCCGGCTCCTCGTCGAAGAAGACCGGACCGGTCTCCTCCACCGCGGCCGGGGCCTGGGGCCGCGCGGTGCCTGCCGCTGGTGCCGTCTGGCCGGGCGCGGCAGGCATCGCCTCGCCCGTGTCGGGTGCGGGCCGGCTCGTGCCGGGCACCCAGGCGGCACCGTTCCAGTACCGGACGTATCCGGGAATGGACGGATCCGGGTAGTAGCCGGGCGTGGGGCTGCCGTCGCCGGTGGCCGGGGTGGGGGCGCTCATCACCGTGGTCCCGTATCTCCTCGAGAGCCGCAATTCAAGGCACCACATCTATCAGACGCTCGTGCATCCCCGGGCCGGTCCTGCCGTAACGACCACTTTCCAGTCACCGGGCCGTCACAGAAAGTTGTTGCCGAAAGGCGCGTCATAACCGCGCGGGAGCACGCTCCCTTCCCGCAGGGCCCCCTCACACGGGCCTCGTACCCGGAGGAAAGGGCACTGTCATGCACACCGTGGTGGAACGCGAGCTTGAGCTTCAACTGGTGCTGTCGCGCGAGTGCGGCATCGCCGTCCCGACCCGGCTGACCTACCGCACCGACGACCCGTATGCCGTGCACATCGCCTTTCACATCGGCTGCGACAACCCCGTCAAGTGGGCCTTCGCCCGCGAGCTGCTGGTCGAGGGGGTGTTCAGGCCGAGCGGCGACGCCGACGTCCGGATCTGGCCGACCAAGGTCGAGGGCCGCAGCGTGGTGATGATGGCGCTGAGCTCCCCCGACGGCGAAGCGCTGCTCGAAGCGTCCGCGGCCGTGATGTCCGGCTGGCTGGAGCGGACCCTGCGGGTGGTTCCGCCGGGATCCGAGTCCGAGCAGGTCGACATCGACGACGGCCTCGCCGAGCTGCTGGCGCCCACCCCCGCCGACGATCTGTGGCTGCGGAACGCCGGGCCGTCGGACGAGGCGTCGCAGTGTGACGGTCAGTGACGGTCAGTCGATGACGTACGTATGCGTGATGAATTCGATGGAGTGGCCGTCGGGGTCGTCGATGTACACCCCGCGGCCGCCGAAGAGGTGGTTGATCTGCTGTGGCTTGTCGTGCGCGGGGTCGGCCCAGTACGGCAGTTCACGGTCGGTGATCCGGCCGAAAATCTCGTCGAACTCGTCCTCCGGGACCAGGAAGGCCAGGTGCTGGGAGGTTATCGGGCCGCGCTCATCGGCGTAGTCGAGGGTGACGCCGCCCTCCAGCGGGAGGCTGGCGAACGGGCCGAAGCGCTTGGGCTCCGGCCTCCCGATCAGCTCGGCGAGAAAGCGGGCGCCGGCGAACCGGTCGCGGCTGTGAACGATGGTGTGGTCAAGGCGTGCGGGCACGGCTCCTCCTCTGCGCAGTGAGGCGGTTGGGCCTCTCCATTCACGCTATGCGCAGAGCGGTGTCCGGACCATCGGGCGTGGGTCGTAGGGCTGAGGACTCAGAAGAGCTTGCCGGGGTTGAGGAGGCCGAGCGGGTCGAAGGTCTGCTTGATGCCGCGCTGCATCTCCACACCCACCGGGCCGAGTTCGCGCGCCAGCCACTCCTTCTTCAGTACGCCGACCCCGTGTTCGCCGGTGATGGTGCCGCCGAGCTCCAGGCCGAGAGCCATGATCTCGTCGAAGGACTCGCGGGCGCGCCGGGATTCGTCGGCGTCGGTGTGGTCGAAGCAGACGACCGGGTGGGTGTTGCCGTCGCCCGCGTGCGCGCAGATGCCGATGGTGAGGTCGTACTTCTCGGCGATGACGGCCGTGCCCTCGATCATCGCGCCGAGCTTCGAGCGCGGCACGCAGACATCGTCGATCATCGTGGCCGATTTGACGGTCTCCAGGGCGGTGAGCGACAACCTCCTTGCGTGCAGGAGGAGTTCGGACTCGGCGACGGTGTCGGCGGGGACGACCTGGGTGGCACCTGCCGCGCCGCACAGCGCGCCGACGGCGGCCAGGTCGGCTGCGGGGTCCGGGGTGTCGAAGGCGGCGAGGAGGAGTGCTTCGGTGGAGTCGGGCAGGCCCATGTTCGCCATGGCGTTGACGGCGTGGACGGTCGTACGGTCCATGAGCTCGAGCAGCGAAGGGGTGTGGCCGCGCTCCATGATCGCGCAGACGGCCTCGCAGGCGGCGGCAGCGGAGTCGAACTCGGCGGCGAGCACGAGCTGAGCGGGCGGCTGCGGGCGCAGCGCGAGGACGGCCTTGACCACGATGCCGAGGCTGCCTTCGGAGCCGACGAAGAGGCGGGTGAGGTCGTAGCCGGCGACGCCCTTGGCGGTGCGGCGGCCGGTGGTCATCAGCCGGCCGTCGGCGAGGACGACATCGAGGCCGAGCACGTACTCCGCGGTCACTCCGTACTTGACACAGCACAGGCCGCCGGAGGCGGTGCCGATGTTGCCGCCGATGGTGCACATCTCCCAGCTGGAGGGGTCCGGCGGGTAGTACAGGCCGTGTTCGTTGACCGCGCGTGACAGCACCGCGTTGATGACGCCCGGCTCGACGACCGCGATGCGGTCGACCGGGCTGATCTCCAGGATCCGGTCCATCTTGGTCAGGGACAGCACGATGCAGCCGTCGGAGGCGTTGGCGGCGCCGGACAGGCCGGTGCGGGCGCCCTGCGGGACGACGGGGACGCGCAGCGCGGTCGCGGTGCGCATGACGTGCTGGACCTGCTCGACGGTGCGCGGGAGGACGACGACGGACGGGGTGCCCGCCGCGCAGAAGCTCGCCATGTCGTTGGCGTACGAGCTCGTGACGTCCGGGTCGGTGATCAGAGCTTCGGCAGGCAGACCGGCACGCAGCCGCTCGAGAAGATCGTCCATGGTGCAAGCGTCGCACCGGGGGGCCATCGGTGTGAACCCGTCTGCCTTCAGGCCCGCGGAGCGGGGTGTGTTCTTCGTATTGGCTGCTCGCTGACGCACAGTGAGCGCCATGAAGAGCGAACACGTGAAGAACACCGCGATCAGCACGCTGGTCGGGGCGACGCTGGTGGTCGGGGTGATCACGATCGCGCCCGGGTGGGACGACAAAGGGCCGCGGCCCACGCCGGGCGCGGTCGGGCGGGCGATGTCGGCGGTGGGGACGGGAACACCTGCCAGCCTGCTGGATCTGAGCGCGCTGATCGAGGACCGGGAGCGGTGGGTACGGGCGCATCCGCGGGACGAGGAGTCGTGGGCGGTGCTGGGGTCGGCGTATGTGGAGCGGGGCTCCAGGACGGCGGATCCGGCGTACTACACACAGGCGCAGGACGCGCTGCAGCGCTCGGTGGACGTGCTGCCGGGCGAGAAGGGGAACGTCGACGCGCTGGTGGGGCTCGCGGCGCTGGCAAACGCCCGGCACGACTTCGCCAAGGCGCGCACGCTGGGCGAGAGCGCCGCGAAGCAGAAGCCGAGGCGGTGGGGCACGTATCCGGTGCTGATCGACGCGTACAGCGGGCTCGGCGACTACAAGGCCGTGGGCAAGGCGATGGACAAGCTCGCAAAGCTGCATCAGGGAGGGCAGACGCTCGGCCGGATGGCCGAGGTCTACCGCGAGCGCGGCTGGCGCGAGGACGCGGCGGCGAAGGCGTACGACGCGGTGGGCAGCGCGGAGTCGGACGCGGAGAAGGCGGCCGCGCTGCACCTGCTGGGCGACCTGTCGTGGGAGCGCGGCGAGCCGGAGGAGGCGATCGAGCAGTACGACAGTGCCCTGAAGCTGGCGCCCGACCACCATCCGTCGCTGGCTTCACGAGGGCGTGCGCTGGCGGCACTGGGCCGTACGGATGAGGCTTTCCGCGACTACCAGTCGGCGCTCGACCATGCCCCGCTGCCCGAATACGCCCTGGAGGCTGGCGAGTTGTACCAGTCGCTGGGGCTGGACGGGGATGCGGCGTCCCAGTACGCGAGGCTGCGCAAGTGGGCGGAGCGGGCGGGGATCGACGGGGTGAACGAGGAGCTCGTGCTCGGCCTCTTCGAGGCGGACCACGGCGACGACCTGGATGCGGCGGTCCGGCGGCTGCAGGCCGAGTGGGACCGGGGGCACCGGAGCATGTATGTGGCGGACGCGCTGGGCTGGGCGCTGTTCCGCGCGGGCAACGCGGAGGATGCGCTGCCGCACGCGAAGACGGCGACGGACCAGGGGATGCGGAGCGCGCTCTTCGCGTACCACCGCGGCGAGATCGAACGCGCCCTGGACCTGCCCGGCCCCGCCCGGCGCCACCTCGGCGAGGCGCTGCGGATCAACCCGTACTTCTCGCCTCTGCTGGCCCCGGAGGCGAGGGACGCGCTGGACGAGCTGGGCGAGCCGCCGCCGGGCGGGCCGGAGGACTTGCTGGGCTACGACCCCGAGGAGATGGAGGCGGAGGCGGAGGCGGACTCAGCTTCGCCTTCGCCGTCGCCTTCGGGTTCGGACTCGGGTGCGGCTTCGGCGGACGCGGAGGCTTCGCCGCCGCCGGACAGCAGGCCGTCGGAGGTGGCTTCGGAGAACGAGGAAGCCTCGGAGCCGTCGGACGGGAGGAGTCCGGACGCCGCCCGGGCGACGCAGTCGGCGCCGGAGGAGAACCAGAGCGAGGAGTCGGCAGAGCCTTCGGTGAGCCCGACGCCGTCGCGGGAGAGCGAGTAGGAGGACCCGGCCCCCACCCACGCCGGTCCGTCGGCGGGTTGGGGCCCGCCGCGGACCGCGGTGACCGGTGCCGGGCTTCTGCCCGTCCTTCATCCCATCCGCCGGGCCGCGCCGGTTGGCGCGTGCGGCGGCCGTACGAGCGGGGTGGCGGCGAGCATGGACGCGCCGACAGTGAGGGCCACGCGAGCGCCGCCGCGCCCGCGATCCGGGCGGCGTTGGCCGGGGACAGGTCCGGCGGCCCCACGGGTCAGGATCCGTGGGGCCGCCGGACTCAGGGGCCGGGCGCTACAGGTTTCCGCCCCGGGCTCTACAGGTTTCCGCCCCGGGCGCTACAGCTTTTCGCCCCGGGCGCTACAGCTTTTCGCCCCGCGCGCTACAGGTTTCCGCGCTTCTCCTGCTCGCGCTCGATCGCCTCGAAGAGCGCCTTGAAGTTGCCCTTTCCAAAGCCCATCGAGCCGTGCCGCTCGATCATCTCGAAGAAGACCGTCGGCCGGTCCTGCACCGGCTTGGTGAAGATCTGCAGCAGATAGCCGTCCTCGTCGCGGTCGACCAGGATCTTCAGTTCGCGCAGCGTCTCGACCGGCACCCGCGTCTCGCCCGCCCACTCGCCGAGCGTGTCGTAGTACGAGTCGGGCGTGTCCAGGAACTGAACTCCGGCCGCACGCATGCTCCGTACCGTCGCGACGATGTCGTTCGTGGCGAGCGCGATGTGCTGGACGCCGGCGCCGCCGTAGAACTCCAGGTACTCGTCGATCTGCGACTTCTTCTTCGCGATCGCCGGCTCGTTGATCGGGAACTTCACCTTCAGCGTGCCGTCGGCGACGACCTTCGACATCAGGGCGGAGTACTCGGTGGCGATGTCGTCGCCCACGAACTCCTTCATGTTGGTGAAGCCCATGACCTTGTTGTAGAAGGCCACCCACTCGTTCATCTTGCCGAGTTCGACATTGCCCACGCAGTGGTCGATGGCCTGGAACGTGCGCTTGGCGGGCGGCTCGACGATCGGGGAGGCGGCGGTGAAGCCCGGCAGGTAGGGACCGTCGTAGCCGGAGCGGTCGACCAGCGTGTGCCGGGTCGTGCCGTACGTCGCGATCGCGGCGAGCACCACCGTGCCGTGCTCGTCCTTGATCTCGTACGGCTCGGTGATGCCACGGGCGCCGTGCTCGGTGGCGTAGGCGTACGCGGCCCGGGCGTCCGGCACCTCGATGGCCAGGTCGACGACGCCGTCGCCGTGCTCGGCGACATGCTCGGCGAGGAAGTGGCCCCAGTCGGTGGACTGCTTGACGACGGAAGTGAAGACGAAGCGCGCGGCGCCGTTGGTCAGCACGTAACTCGCGGTCTCGCGGCTGCCGGTCTCCGGTCCGGAGTAGGCGACCAGCTTCATGCCGAAGGCGGTGGAGTAGTAGTGCGCGGCCTGCTTTGCATTGCCGACGGCGAAGACGACCGCGTCCATTCCCTTCACCGGGAAGGGGTCTGCCTTGCGCGCGGTGTTCGGGGTGTGATCGATGGTCTCAGTCATGAGGGCAGACTCCCGCCGATCCACAAGGTGCGCAATAGTTTGTGTTTCGACTGGGCAATTTGTATAGCGGATGAGCGCCATCAGGGTGCTATCTGCGCAGGATGACCATTAGGGAGACGCCATGGCGATCGATCATCTGGACGGCAGGCTCATTGTCCTGCTGGCGCGCGAGCCGCGGATAGGGGTGCTCGACGCGTCCCGCCGCCTCGGTGTGGCCCGCGGCACCGTGCAGGCCCGTCTGGACCGCCTTCAGTCCAATGGCGTCATCCGCGGCTTCGGGCCTGACGTCGATCCGGCGGCGCTCGGCTACCCCGTCACCGCCTTCGCGACCCTGGAGATCAAGCAGGGACAAGGCGCGGACGTACGAGCCCATTTGGACGGCGTCCCCGAGGTGCTGGAGCTGCACACCACCACCGGTCACGGTGACATGCTCTGCCGCCTCGTCGCCCGTTCCAACGCCGATCTCCAGCGTGTGATCGACCGGGTTGTCGGTTTTGATGGCATCGTGCGGGCGTCCACGGCGATCGTCATGGAGAATCCGGTCCCCTTGCGGATCATCCCGCTGGTGGAGCAGGCTGCTGAGGACGAAGAGGTCTGAGGTGACACGGTGAGCTTCTGGGACTATCTCGCGGGCCACCAGCAGCAGCTGCTCACTGACGCCTTCCAGCAGGCCAGCGCCGTCTTCCAGTGCATGGTCATCGCCACCCTGCTGGGCATCGCGATCGCCCTCCTCACCTACCGCAGCGCCTGGGGCGGGAATCTGGCCATCACCACCACGGCCACGTTCCTCACCGTCCCCTCCCTCGCCCTGATCGGTCTGCTGATCCCGCTGGTGGGCCTGGGCGTGCCGCCCACGGTGATCGCCCTGACGCTGTACGGGCTGCTGCCCGTCGTCCGTAACGCCATCGTGGGACTGCGCGGCGTGGACCCCTCCCTGGTGGACGCCGCCAAGGGCATCGGGATGTCCCGTGTCGCCCAGCTGTTCCGGGTGGAACTGCCGCTCGCCTGGCCGCCGATCCTCACCGGCATCCGGGTCGCCACCCAGATGCTGATGGGCATCGCCGCGATTGCCGCGTACGCCTCCGGGCCCGGGCTCGGCAATGAGATCTTCCGCGGCATCGCCTCGCTGGGCAGTGCCAACGCGATCAACCAGGTCCTCGCCGGCACCATCGGCATCGTCATCCTCGCCCTGCTCTTCGACGCCGCGTACGTCCTGCTCGGACGACTGACCATCCCCAGGGGGATCCGTGACTGAGACCGCGACCGGGACGGCTGCCGCTTCCGCCGCCTCCGGCGCCCGCATCCAGCTGGAGAACCTCACCAAGCGCTATCCGGGCAGTCCGAGCCCGGCCGTGGACGACGTCTCGCTGGAGATCAAGCCCGGCGAGACGGTGATCCTCGTGGGTCCGTCCGGCTGCGGGAAGTCGACCACACTAAGGATGATCAACCGGCTGATCGAGCCGACGTCGGGGCGGATCAGGATCGACGAAGAGGACGTGACCGACATCGACCCGGTGGGGCTGCGCCGGAAGATCGGATACGCGATCCAGGCCTCCGGGCTCTTCCCGCACATGACGGTGGCGGAGAACATCGCCCTCGTGCCGAAGATGGTCGGCTGGTCGAAGTCGCGGGTGAAGGACCGGGTCGAGGAGATGCTCGATCTGGTGGGGCTCGACCCGCGGGAGTTCCACGGGCGCTATCCGCGGCAGCTGTCGGGCGGCCAACAGCAGCGGGTGGGCGTCGCGCGGGCGCTGGCGGCGGACCCTCCCGTACTGCTGATGGACGAGCCGTTCGGGGCGGTCGACCCGATCACCCGCGATCATCTGCAGGACGAACTGATCCGGCTCCAGCGCGAGTTGCACAAGACGATCGTCTTCGTCACCCACGACTTCGACGAGGCGATCAAGCTCGGGGACCGGATCGCGGTGCTGCGGGAGCGTTCGCACATCGCCCAGTTCGACACCCCGGAGGCGATCCTCACCAATCCGGCGGACGACTTCGTCTCCGGATTCGTGGGCGCGGGCGCGGCCCTGAAGCGGCTCAACCTCACGCGCGTACGAGATGTCGGGATCGCCGACTTCCCGACGGTGTCCGTGGACGACCCGATCGAATCGATCTTCAACAAGCTGCGCGAGGGCCCGTACAACGAACTGCTGATGCTGGACCGCAGGAACCGCCCGTACAAATGGCTGCGGCGAGGCGATCTGATGCGCGCCAAGGGGTCGCCGGCCCGGGCCGGACAGCTGGTGCACGACACGGTGACCCGGGACGCGACGCTGCACGACGCGCTGGAGGCGGTGCTCATCGACTCCAGCGGGCGGGTCGCGGTGACCGGGCGGCGCGGCGAGTTCATCGGCGTCGTCGACATGGAGACGCTGATGAACTCCGTACAGGAGATGCTGCAGGCGGACCGGCTCGCCGCCATGGAGCACGAGCACGATCTGGAGGAGCTGCGCCACCACCGGACCGAGACGGAGCTGGAGGGCGGTGCGGACGGATGAGCGGGCCCTCTCAGGCCGAGGTGGACCTGCCGGCCCAGGAGGAACGGGAGCCGGCGCCGCCACCACCGCCCCCGCCCCGGATCACCTGGCGCAAGCTGGTGGTGATTCCCGCCGTGCTCGTGGTCCTGCTGCTGGTGACCTTCCTGTGGATCGCGAACACCGACCTCGACGCGATCGCCAAGAACTCTCTGTCGGGCGGCAATGTGCAGCTGCGGCTGTGGCAGAGCATCCAACTCACCGCGATCTCCACCTTCTGGGTGCTGATCATCGCGATCCCGCTGGGCATCGCCCTCACCCGGCGGGGGCTCAGCCGTGCGGCCCCCTTGGTCACCGCGACCGCCAACATCGGTCAGGCGACCCCGGCGATCGGCCTGCTGGCGCTGCTGGTGATCTGGCTGGGCATCGGCCCGTCCACCGCGATCATCGGCATGGTGATCTACGCGGTGCTGCCGGTGCTCGCCAACACGGTGGCCGGCCTGAAGGCGATCGACCCGCAGCTGGTGGAGGCCTCACGCGGGATCGGCATGTCGGCGATGGGCACCCTGACGAAGGTCGAACTGCCGCTCGCCGTACCGCTGATCCTCGCGGGCGTACGGACCGCGCTGGTGCTGAACGTCGGCACGGCGACGCTGGCCACCTTCGGCGGCGGCGGGGGCCTGGGTGACCTGATCACCTCGGGCATCCAGACCCAGCGGATGCCGGTCCTGGTACTCGGCTCGGTGCTGACGGTGGCGCTGGCGCTGCTGGTGGACTGGATGGCCTCGCTGGCGGAGTTGGCGCTGACGCCGCGCGGACTGGAGGCTTGATGCGGTACGTGCGTACGGCGCTGAGCGGCGCGGTCGTCCTCACACTGGCGCTGACGGGCCTGACGGGCCTGACCGGCTGCGGGCTCAAGAGCGGCTCGCCGATGGTGGACGATGTGAAGCCGGGCTCGGTCGGCAGGGGCGAGCCCCTCAAGGGCGCGTCGCTGACGGTCGCTTCGAAGAACTTCAGCGAGAACATCATCCTGGGCCAGATGATCGGCCTCATCTTCAAGGCGGCGGGCGCGGAAGTGCTCGACCGTACGAACCTGCCCGGCTCGATCAGCGCGCGCCAGGCGATCGTCGGCGGCGACGCGGACGCGATGTACGACTACACCGGAACCGCCTGGATCACCTACCTGGGGCACCAGAAGCCGATCGTCGACCCGCAGGCGCAGTGGCAGGCGGTGCACAACGCGGATCTGAAGAACGGCGTGACCTGGCTGCCGCAGTCCACGCTCGACAACACGTACACGCTGGCGATCAGCAAACGGAACAACGCGAAGTACAAGCTCAAGACATTGTCGGACGTTGCGGCGCTGTCGAAGAAGGACCCGTCGGCGGTGACGCTATGCGTGGAGAACGAGTTCGCCTCGCGCGAGGACGGGCTGCCGGGCATGCAGAAGGCGTACGGGATGGAGATCCCGCCCAAAAACATCAAGAAGATGGACGCCGGGATCATCTACACGCAGGTGTCGAAGTCCGACTCGTGCCTGCTGGGCGAGGCGTACACCACGGACGGCCGGATCAATGCGATGGATCTGGACACGATGGCGGACGACAAGCACTTCTTCCCCAACTACAACGCGGCGCCGGAGATCCACAGCGCGACGATCGACAAGTGGCCGGCGATCGCGGGGCTGCTGAACCCGCTGAGCGCGCGGCTGACGACGCGGATCGCGCAGGACCTGAACGCGAAGGTGGACGTGGGAGGGGAGGACCCGCACGAGGTGGCGAAGGACTGGCTGATCGAGCAGGGCTTCATCAAGAAGGGCTAGTTACGGAGGACTTGACGCCAAGAACCTCTTGCAGAAAGAACCTCTTGCGGAGGCTTCTTGGCAACCGGACGCTCGTCGAGCTGGGCCTGCGCCCGGTGCGGCAGCAGCCGCGACCGACCGACCGCGCGCGTGGACCGTGCGCGTCGCATGAGCGCGGCGGGGGGCGGCCTACGGACGGCGGGCCCGGCCGCTGGTACGGACACACCGGCCGGGGACTCGGCCGGCCGGTACGGACACACCCCAGACGCGGACCCGGTCGCCCGGTACGGGCACGACGGCCGCGGGCTTCGTCAGCAGCTCGGGACCTTGCCGCCCTTCTCCAGTGCCCGCAGGGACTCCACCGCGTCCTTCAGGGCCGTGACCGGGATCAGCCGCAGCCCGTCGGGGAGTTCGGCCTGCGCGTCGGAGCACTCGCCCTTGGGCACGAGGAAGACGCGCGCGCCGTCCCGCTTCGCGGCCTGAGTCTTCAGGGCCACCCCGCCCACCGCGCCGACCTTGCCGTCGGGGCTGATCGTTCCCGTACCGGCGATACTGCGGCCTCCGGTGAGATCCCCGCCCGCCCCGTCCCCCGCGAGCTTGTCGACGATGCCGAGCGAGAAGAGCAGCCCGGCGCTGGGCCCGCCGACGTCGGCGAGGCGCAGGGTGACCTTCACCTTCGCCGGGTCCTCGCCGAGGTAGGAGAGCGCGGCGCGAGTGGCGACGTCCTGCGACTTCTGCATGTCCTCGAGGTTGTGCTCGACGACTTCCTCGTCGGACTTTCCGGGCGGATAGACCGCGTCGCGGGGCAGGACCGCGCGGTCGGTCCTGAACCACGCGTCGGCCACCTCCCCAAGGTCGACGTCGGCTGACGGCCCGGTCGCGACGATGGTCGTCATCAGCAGCTCGCCCTTGGTCGTACGGGTGGGCGCGCCGACGATGGTGATGACGGGTGTGCCCCTGACCTCGCCCAGGACGTTCGCGGTCGAGCCGGGCTGCGCCACGGCGTACGGCAGCGGCGCGAGCCCGGCGACGGCGAAGAGCGCGGCGACGGGGAGGGCGCAGAGGGCGATGACGCGGGGGCGCGTGAGACTGGAGAGCACGGTGTCAATCTATCGGGCGGCAATGCCCGCCCCACGGGGCACTGGGCGCCTCACACAGACGCCGGCCCCGCGGGCGCGGGCCCCGAGCAGACACCGCGCGTCGCGGGCACCGCGCATCCGGACGGAGGCCGCGCCCCGAACAGACACCCGTGCCCCCGGGCGTCGCACTTCCCCGACGGACACCGCGCTCCGAACAGGCACCGTGCCCCCGGGCCGCGCACATCCCGGACGGAGGCCGCGCCCCGTTGCCCGGACAGACACGGAACCCGCGGACCCCGCCCATCCCGGACAGACTCCGCGCCCCGCGGACCCCACCTCAGCGCAGCGCGTCCGCCACCTCGCGGGCAGCGTCGACGACCCGTGGCCCCACCCTCTCCGGGACCGAGTCCGCGAGCATCACCACGCCCACGCTCCCCTCTATCCCCGTCACCCCCACCAGCGCCGCGGCGGCGCCGCTCGCGCCCGCCTCGAGTTCGCCGTGGGTGAGTGTGTACCCGGGTTCGTTCGGCCTTCCCTGGCGGGCCGCGAGGATCGCCTTGCCCGCCGCGCCCCGGTCCAGCGGGTGGCGGAAGCCCGCCCGGTACGCGACGTGGTAGTCCGTCCAGGTCGGCTCGACGACCGCGACCGCGAGGGCCTCCGCGCCGTCGACCAGGGTGAGATGGGCCGTAGCCCCTATGTCCTCCGCGAGCGAGCGCAACGCCGGCATCGCGGCCTCCCGCACCAGCGGGTGCACCTGCCGGCCGAGGCGCAGCACGCCAAGGCCCACCCTGGCGCGGCCGCCGAGGTCGCGGCGGACAAGGGCGTGCTGCTCAAGGGTGGCGAGCAGACGGTAGACGACGGTGCGGTTGACGCCGAGTTTGTTGGACAACTCGGTGACGGTCAGCCCGTGGTCAGTGTCGGCGAGCAGTTTGAGGACACGCAGTCCTCGGTCGAGCGTCTGGGAGGTCTCCGCGGTCACGACGCCCTCTCCTTCGGAGTGAGTGACGACGGTCCTCTTGCGGGAGTTTGCGTACACCGGTCCCGTTGGCGACGCACCGAGAGGCCGCCGGCAGGCCATGGCACACCGACTGCGCTCCGCGGCGGCGCTGCCACGGGGCGTTTGTATTGCGGGGACAGTAGCGACCAGGTTCGCTCAGCGGAAGGCCTCGTCCAGAATCCGGGCGCGGCAGGTGCTTAAGTACCGACAGTAACGGGCTTTGTGCGACATAGCGCCCGTAAACCGACCATTCCGGCCGCAATCGCCCGATGGGCATCCATGGAACCGGCCCTCGGTACGAGCGGAGGCCCGGGCGCGCAGTTCGCACCTGGGCCTCCGCTCAAACCCTGTTCAACACCCCACTCAAACCCCGTTCGACACGGCCACAGGTCACCGCATCCGGGTCGCCCACTCCTGCACCTTCTTGATCCGCTCCCGGATCTGCCCGCCCGTCGCCTCCGCGCTCGGCGGCCCGCCGCACACCCGGCGCAGTTCGGTGTGGATGACCCCGTGGGGTTTGCCGCTCTGGTGGACGTACGCCCCGACCATGGCGTTCAACTGCTTGCGCAGTTCGAGCAGTTCCTTGTGGGAGACGACGGGCCGCCGCTCGGCGGGCAGCTCCAGCAGGTCCGCCTCGTCGTCCGGCTTCTTGCGGCTGTGCGCGATCTGCCGTGCCTGCCGCTTCTGCAGGAGCAGTTGCACCTGGTCGGGTTCGAGGAGCCCGGGGATGCCGAGGTAGTCCTGCTCCTCCTCGCTGCCGGGGTGCGCCTGCATGCCGAACTCGGCGCCGTCGTAGAGCACCCGGTCGAAGACCGCGTCGGACTCGAGGGCTTCGAAGGGCAGCGTGTCCTGCTCGCCCGTGTCCTCGTCCTGCTGCTTCTCCGCCTCCGCGAGCTCCTTCTCGGACTCGGCGTACGGATCCTCGTCCCCGTCCTTCTTCGGCTTGTCGAGTACGTGGTCGCGCTCGACCTCCATCTCGCCCGCGAAACCGAGGAGGTTGGGGATGGTGGGGAGGAAGACGGACGCGGTCTCGCCACGGCGCCGGGACCGTACGAAACGGCCCACCGCCTGCGCGAAGAAGAGGGGCGTCGAGATGGTGGTGGCGTACACACCGACGGCGAGGCGCGGGACGTCGACGCCCTCGGACACCATGCGGACCGCGACCATCCAGCGGTCCTCGTTCTCGCTGAACTCCTCGATCCGCTTGGAGGCGGCGGTCTCGTCGGAGAGCACGAGGGTCGCCTTGGTACCGGTGATCTCGCGGATGAGCTTGGCGTACGCACGCGCGGAGTCCTGGTCGGACGCGATGACGAGCCCGCCGGCGTCCGGGATGCCTTTCCTTACCTCGGTCAGCCGCTTGTCGGCGGCGCGCAGCACGTTCGGCATCCAGTCGCCGCGCGGGTCGAGCGCGGTGCGCCAGGCCTGCGAGACGGCGTCCTTGGTCATCGGCTCGCCGAGGCGGGCGGCGATCTCGTCGCCGGCCTTGGTGCGCCAGCGCATGTTGCCGCTGTAGCTGAGGAAGATCACCGGGCGAACGACACCGTCGCCCAGGGCATTTCCGTATCCGTACGTGTAGTCGGCGGCGGACCGGCGGATCCCGTCGTTGCCCTCTTCGTACTGGACGAAGGGGATCGGGTTGGTGTCGGACCGGAAGGGCGTACCGGTGAGCGCGAGGCGGCGGGTCGCCGGGTCGAACGCCTCCAGGCAGGCCTCGCCCCAGGATTTGGAGTCACCGGCGTGGTGGATCTCGTCGAGGATGACGAGGGTCTTGCGCTGCTCGCAGCGGTTGCGGTGCAGCATGGGCCGTACGCCGACGCCCGCGTAGGTGACGGCGACGCCCTGGTACTCCTTGCTCACCGGCCCGGCGCTGTACTCCGGATCAAGTTTGATCCCTACCCGCGCGGCCGCGGCGGCCCACTGCTTCTTGAGGTGCTCGGTGGGCGCGACGACGGTGACCTGCTGAACGACGTGATGGTGTAGCAGCCAGGAGGCGAGGGTGAGCGCGAAGGTGGTCTTTCCCGCGCCGGGGGTGGCGACGGCAAGGAAGTCGCGTGGCTGTTCCTGGAGATACCGCTCCATGGCGCCTTGCTGCCAGGCACGCAGCTTGTTGGCGGTACCCCAGGGGGCGCGCCCGGGGAAGGCGGGTGAGAGGTGGTGGGAGGCGGTAGTAGTCACGGTCTCCGGTTCACGGGTCGGGTACACGTCGGTCGGTACGACAACCGGGCCACCCTACCGGTGGGACTGCCGCCCGCCACGGCAGACGAGGCGAGGCACCGCTGGTTGAGACGGGCCTCACAGGGCGCGGGGCTCGGGAGGGGCGAGTGGGTGAACGGGGGAAGGCCGGGGCGGGGCAGGATCGGGGGCACCGTTGCATGGTTGCCCCGGATGCGTGCGTGCACGCCGCGAAACGGGCGGACGCTGCGCACCGTTGGGAGGCTGAGCGGGACGGGCATATGCCGCAAAGCCGACGCCCCGGCGAAGGCCGGCGACTCGAAGCGGACGGCCGGGGGGGATTACGGGGCATCAGCACCCGCACTCTCCCCCCTCCCTATCCGAGAGAGCTACGGCCGCACACCGCGAAGCGAGCGACCAAGAGCTGCGAGGCACCGGCACCCACACCCGCGCCCCCGCGACTCGGAAGAGCCACGGCCGCACACCGCGAAGCGGACGCGCGGGCAGCGGGGCCGACAGCCCTCGAGGGCCCGGGGGCTCGCTCCCGGTTTCGGGAAGGCGCGGGGCCGGGGAAAACGCCCCGCCCGCCTCACCGCGTCCGCAGCCTCGTCCCCACCCACGCCACCCCCGCCATCGGCAGAAACACCGCAGCGAACGCCCCCGGGTGCGAGCCCGACGCCCCCGACGCCACGTGCGCCGCCCCCACCGCTCCCCCGCCCAGCGCCGCGAATGCCGCCCCGCCCGTGGCGAGCAGCAGCACGTTCGACAGCCCGTCCGAAATCTGCAGCGCGGCCGAATTCGCGCCCGCCTCCCCCGGCGCCGACAGCTTCAGCAGCAGCACGCTCGTCGACGCGATCACCATCCCCATGCCGAAACAGCCCACGCCCCACGCGACCCCCACGACCCACACCGGAACCCACGCGATCAGCACACTCGGCGCCGTCGCGATCGCAGCCGCGACCAGCACCATGCCCAGCGCCATCAGCCGTTCCCGGTACGGCTCGACCCGCGGCCGGGACTGGACGTACGACCCCAGCGTCCACGTCGCCCCGCCCACCGCCAGCGAAAGCCCGGCCATCGTCGGCGACAGCCCCCGCTGGGTGACCAGCATCAGCGGTACGAACGACTCCGCCGCGATGAAGGACCCGGCCGCGATGCCCCGTAGCAGTACGACGGACGGCAGCCCCCGCACCGCCCGGTACGTCCCCTTCGGCAGCAGCCCCAGCGCGGCAGGCACCAGCAGTGCCGCGCCGGCGGCTGCAGGGACCAGCGAGAACCAGTTCAGGTCCTGGCCCGCGTACTGCAGCAGACCCGCGCCCAGCGAGATGCCCAGCGCGAGCCGGATCCGGCGCCGGTCGAACGGCTGCGGCGGCGCGCCGGGAACCGCGGGCCCGGACGCCATCCGCCGGATCGCCGGCAGCGCGAGCGCCAGCGGGAAGACGACGAGCGCCGGGATGCCGATGAACACCCAGCGCCAGCCGAGGTGTTCGGTGACCGTCCCGGCCGCGAGCGGCCCCACGACCGAGGGGATCACCCAGCTCGCGGCGAAGGCCGCCATGATCGCGGGCCGCAGCCGTTCCGAGTACGCGCGGCTGACGACCACGTACAGCGCGACGATCAGCAACCCGCCGCCGAGCCCCTGCACGGCCCTCCCGATGATGAACAGCCACATCGTGCCGGCGGTCCCGGACATCAGCAGCCCCGCGCCGAAGGCCGATATTCCGGTGGCGAGCGGCCGGAGCGGCCCGTTCCGGTCGGCCCACTGTCCGGAGAGCACCATCGCGAAGAGGCTGGTGGTGAAGTACCCGGAGAAGGCGAAGGCGTACAGCTCAATGCCGTGCAGCTCCCGCGCCGCGACCGGCATCGCGGTGCCGACGGCGGTCGCCTCGAAGGCGACCAGGACGACGACGGAGATGATGCCGAGACTGAGCGCGCGATGCTCCTTGCCGAGGACGCCTCGGCGGTCGGGCAGCGCGCCTCTGTCATCGGTCGGCGGCGCGACCTCGGCGTCACGGGGATCGAGAGCGGTCATGAGCCTCAGAGTAAGAGGCGTGGCCTTGGATGGCCCCTGTCGCTGGGCGGGATCCCGCTGGTCCCTTGGTCGTACGACCGTGAACCGTGAACGCCGTATGGCAGTCGCATTGCAGCATGCGCGACGGTATTGAGCCCACCGGAGAGCCCGCCTACGGTCGAGGCATTGGACGCACACGGCCGTGTGCCCGAGTGGTTGAGGGACTCGCCTGCAAAGCGAGTTACGCCGGTTCGATTCCGGTCACGGCCTCCGCGTACGTACGGCAGCGGCCGCCCCCATGGCGCGGGGGCGGCCGTCGGCGTACCTGGCCGCAGCACTCCCGCGCCGCAGGCCCAGGGCGCGCGTCATGCGCGTACTCCTCACGCCGATGTCGTCGGACCCAGTCCTGAGGACCCTGATACGGCGGCTGAGTCATCGGCGTGCACCTCATTCCGCGGGCATGCCGCCCGCACGTGGGGGGGATCTCGTACGAACCCTGCCGGTTCCGGCGCAGGCGCGGATGAGTATGGATCACTACCGGTCCTGAGCCCCCGCACTCATTCGAGTCCCCGGCAACACCGGCCGGCCCCCTCTCGACGGACCACCCGCCAAGCGGGCACCGGCACTTGAGTAGGCTCTGTCAGTCCAGACCAGCCTCGGGGGATTCGCAGATGGAACGAGCACAGACGGAACGATCGCGCGCGGACACTCCGCGCCAGATCGGCCCGTACCACCTGATCACCCGTCTCGACCCGGCCGGCCCCGGCTTCCCGCCCACTCCCCAGCGCCGCTTCATCGCACGCAGCGCGGACGGTGACCGTACGGTCTTCGTGAGTGTCCCCCTCGAAGGCACCGACCCGGGCCGCTTCCTCGTCGAAGCCGACGCGGGCCGCCGTCTGTTCGGCCCTTGGGTCTCCCCCGTCTCGGAAGTCTCGCCTCCGTCCGCGGCCCCCTGGTACGCGTCCCCCTACCTCCCCGCGCTGCCGCTCCCCGTAGCCCTGGCCGTCCACGGCGGCCCGCTGCCCGAGCGCACAGTACGGGCACTGGGCGCGGCTCTGGCCGAGACGCTTGCGGGCGCACACGCCACGGGGATCACGCACGCGGGCGTGTCCCCCGCGGCCGTACTCCTGGCCGGCGACGGCCCGCGCCTGACGTGCTTCGGCGCGGTACGCGCGGCGGCCCCGGACGGCGAGCAGCGCTCCGGCATCCCGGGCCTTGAGCCGGGCAGCCTGGCCCCGGAACAGGCCTCGGGCGGCCGCCCGCGTCCGCCGGGTGACATCTACGCGCTGGGGGCGGTCCTGGCGTACGCGGCGACGGGTCACACCGTCCCGGAACGTTCCGAACTCCCCGCCCCCCTCCGCTCTTTGATCTCCGCCTGCCTGAGGAGAGACCCGGCGGACCGCCCCACGGCACCCGAGGTCCTGCACGCGCTCCCACCGTCGTCGCCCGCCCCCACCGCGACGGTGCTGGACTCCACGGCGTCGTTGCTCACCCCGGGCTGGCTGCCGGGACGGGTGGTGGCGGCGGTTGCCCGCCAGTCCGCGGAAGTACTCGCCGCGGAGCTCCGCGTCCCGCTCTCCCCCGGGATCTGACCGGTGCTCTCTCCTCTGACACATGACGACCCTGTCCAGATCGGTGCGTACCGCCTGACCGCCCGCCTGGGCAGCGGCGGCATGGGCACGGTGTACCTGGCGCGTTCCGCCGGCGGTCGTACCGTCGCGCTGAAGACGATGCACGCGGGCATCGCCGCCGACGCCGACTTCCGTACGCGCTTCCGCCTGGAGACGGATGCGGCCCGCATCATCGGCGGCCACCACGGAGCGACTGTCGTCGACGCGGATCCACTGGCCGAAACCCCCTGGCTGGCAACGGAGTACGTTCTGGGCCCGCCCCTCGACGACGCCGTCTCCCTGTCCGGCGCGCTGCCCGAGCCGTCGGTCCGGGCGCTTGGCGCGGCCCTGGCCGGAGCACTCGCCCAACTGCATGCCTCCGAGGTCGTCCACCGCGACCTGAAGCCCTCCAATGTCATGATCACTGCATACGGCCCCAAGATCATCGACTTCGGCATCGCACGGGCGGCAGGAGACGACCGCCTGACCCGCACGGGTGCGGCGGCAGGCACGCCCGCCTTCATGTCTCCCGAGCAGGCCACGGGCCAGGAGCACACCCCGGCGGGAGACGTCTTCGCCCTGGCGGGCGTACTGGTCTTCGCCCTTACAGGCCACGGCCCCTTCGGCTCGGGCCAGCCGGCCGACCTCCTCTACCGCGTCCGCTACGGAGACCCGGACCTCACGGGCGTACCGGCCGCAGTGGTCCCGATCCTGATGCGCTGCCTCTCCAAGGACCCCGCACGGCGCCCCGCCACGATGGAGCTGGCCGCCGAACTCCACCACGGCCAGGGCCAATTCGCCGACCACCTGCCCGCCACGATCTTGACGGAGATAGCCCGCCGGGCAACAGAAGTCTGGCAACACCAGCCACACCGACTCCAGCCCCCGGCCGACCACAACACAGCTGAAACCATCCACGCCTTCACACGCGCCCCGATGCCCCGCCGCAAGGTGCTGGCGTTGTCCGGCGGCTCGGCACTCGCGATGACAGCGGCAGGCGTGGGCGCATGGTCGTGGCTGAAGAGCCCCGGAGACAAAGCCGCCGCCGCGGGCGCCGAACCGAGCCCCCCGCCCACAGCGAACACGCCGCTGCCCACCACCGTCGCCGACCGGCGCGAGACCTGGCGCAAGAGCATCAGAAGCAGCAGGCGCCCGCTCGTCCGGATGACGGTCGGCGAAGTCGTCGCGATGATGACCGACGAAGGACTGCTGGCCCTGGATGCCCGGAGCGGCGAGCGGCGCTGGATCGCCGGCAAGGTGAAACACCCGCGCCACGTCCACTCGGACGGAAAGCGGATTCATGTACTGCTCCCTCTCCCTGGAGGAAAGCACGGGAACCAGTTGTCGCTGCACGCCGTAGACCCGGTCGGCGGCCGAACGTCACTTGCCGGCTCTTTCGCGAAGTTCGACAAGCCCCTGCAAGAGGCCGCGCTGCTGCAAGTCGTGGGCGACACCGTCTACTTGGCCGCGCGAAAGGGCCTGCCGAACGATGCCGCGGGGGTACGGGCGCAGAGTTGGAGCGTGATGGCCGTCGATCCTCGCACCGGCACGGAGCGGTGGAGCTCGCCCATCCGCTCGTACGACATGGAGAACCCAGAAGACTCCATCTTCTCCGCCTTCGCCGGCAACCGCCTGATCCTCTGCCGGACGGCGAAGAGCGGAGGCAGCCTCGAGGTCAGCGCCAGGGACGCACGCAACGGTCAGCACGCCTGGGATGCGACCGTTGCCCGGGCAGCCGCAACCGACCCCCCTTCGGCCGTTCCCAACACGCTCGCCACCGACGACACGCGTGCCTACGTGGGCGGCAACCGCATCCAGGCACATCAACTCACCGACGGCGCCGTCACCTGGGCGTTCGGCGACGGGCGCAGCTCAGGCTCGTACGGCACTCCCGTGGTGAGGGACGGAGTGGTGTACGCGGCCGAGAAGGGCAGGGGTGTCGTAGCCCTGTCCGCCACAAACGGAGAGCTCCGCTGGGAGGCCGAGACCGGAGCGCTTCCCGACCTGCGGGTTCCACCCGTCGTAGGCGGCAAGTTCCTGTTTGTGATGGCCGAAACCGGCATCCGCGCAGTCAGCCTCAGCAAGCACTCGGAGGACTGGTCCTCGAAACCTGGCTCGCCCAGCCTCGTCCTCCACGAGGACAGCAAGCGTCTCGTTCAGTCGGACGGCAAGCAGGTCTTCGCCATCCGCTTCGACCTCACGTACTGAGCGAGCAACGTGACAGAACCCTCAGAAGACTCAGAAGACTCAGCAGACCGAGAAGAAGGACATCCGAATGATCCCCCTCGGCCCCGGCGACCCGCTCCGGCTCGGCCCCTACCGCCTCGCAGGGGTGCTCGGCGCCGGCGGCATGGGCAAGGTCTACTTCGGCCACGATAGCAGCGGCCACGCCGCGGCCATCAAAGTCCTGCTGCCCCAACTCGCCCACGACCAAGGCCTTGTGCAGCGCTTCCTGCGCGAGGCCGAGGCCGCCCGGGCAGTCACCGGCCAGGGTGTAGCACGCGTCCTTGCCGCCCAGACCGAGGGCGGCCGCCCCTGGATCGCGTCGGAGTTCCTGGCGGGACCGACGCTGGACCAGGCTGTCGCGGCATACGGGCCGTTCCTCGACGGGGCGGTGCGAGCGCTCGCGGCCTCCCTCGCCCGGGCGCTCCGGACCATCCATGCCGCAGGCCTGATCCACCGCGATCTCAAGCCGGCAAACATCGTGCTGACCTCACGCGGCCCCCGCATCATCGACTTCGGCATCGCGCGTCCGGAGCACGGTCTCACGCTCACGACCACGGGCCAGGTTCCGGTGACCCCCGGCTACGGAGCACCCGAACAGGTGCTGGGCCATCGGGTCGGGCCGGCCGCCGACATCTTCTCCCTCGGAGCCGTCCTGGCGTTCGCGGCCAGTGGCCGACGGGCGTACGACGGCCCCCATGCGGCTGCCGTGCAGTACACAGTGGTCCATGGGGAGCCGGACCTGACCCAGGTGCCGGAGCACCTGCGCGCGCTCATCGGGCCGTGCCTGGCGAAGGAGCCCGCGTTCCGCCCCTCGCCCGAGCAGGTCCGTACAGCCTTCGCGCCGCCCCGGCGCGCCGAACGGTTCTGGCAGCAGGGCGCATTGGGCGCGGACATTCAGCAGCGTGAGGTCGGCGCTCGGCAGCTGACCACGCTGCCCGGCACGGTCGTGACGCCGCCCCCGAACCGCCGCCGGTTCCTGACCGGGATCGCCGCCGGAACAGCCGTGCTGGCGGCGGGAGGGGGATCGGCTGCCTGGCTGCTGCGCGACGACGAGCCGGGTGACCAGAAAGGGAAGAGCTCCCACGACCAGAATGAGGCCGTTGACTCGTCCGCGGGTAAACCCACGTGGGGTCCGCTTGCCACCGCTGACCCGTGGAGCCCTCCTGCACTCTTCGTCGACGGCATCGTCGTCTTCGGAGCGAAGGACGGTGGGCTCGTCGCCTACGGCGCTGCCGACGGCAAGAAGCGCTGGAGCGCCGTGGACATCACCCCGTCCGCGGAGTATCTGGCGCTGCCCAGCGGCCTGATCATTGCCGCGGACGCGAGAGGGACGGTGCACGCCTTCGACCCATCAACCGGCAAGGAGGAGTGGACCGCGGATGTGGATGCCACCGCGGTGATGGCAGCGAACAAGGCGGCCGTGTATCTCATGACACGAGGCAAGAAGATCTGTGCCCTCGACACGAACACCCACAAGGTTCTGTGGACGGCCGCCAGTTCCTTCGAATTCGTCGGTGCGGCGGCTTCCGAGAGTCACCTGATTGTTCATGGAGACAACAAAGACGTCACAAAAAGACCAGAAGTCATCGCACTCGACACCGCTTCGGGCGCCAAGATCTGGAGCCGGCAATCCGCACGCGCCATCGCCAACATACCGACGATCCACGGCAACACCGTGGTGCTCGGCGGCAAGTCGCTGACAGCCGCACGGCTCAAGGACGGCAAGAACGTGTGGTCTGTCCCGGCCAGGTCCCCCACCGATTCACTCGCATGGGGTGCAGCCGCCGTAGACGGAAAGCACCTGTACGCGATCGACGGCACAACGCTCCACTGCCGACGGCTCAGCGATGGCGCGAAGGTCTGGACATACGACCTGAAGCTCACCCCTGTCGGCTACTACCCCCCGCGGTTCACCGACCGCTTCGTCTGCGAGGCCACAGGTGAGGACCCCAAGTCGTCCGACGTGGTGGCACTCCACAAGGACACGGGCAAGCGCGCGTGGGGTTACACCCAGCACAGCAACAAGCAGCTGAAGCTGGCGACAAGTGGCAACCAGCTCTTCCTGCTTCAGAACCAGAGCGCCACGGCTCTTCTCGCAAGTGGCTCATAGTCAGGGCAGGTTCCGAGCCGGCAGAGCACACATTCGCCGACGGATACCGTTACGAGTTGGGGACCGCCACCGCTGCCTGAGGCCTGATCGGGAGGCGGTTGATCGGGCGGCCCGTTGCCGCCCGCACCGCCGACGCGACCGCCGCCGGGGACGTCACCACCGGGACCGCGCTCGCCGCCTTTGCCCCGAAGGGGGCCACCACGTCGCGTTCCTCGACCAGTTTCACGATGCGAATGTCCGGGGCGTCCAAGGATGTCGGGAGGGCGTAACCCGTCAGGTCGGGGTGGCGGACCAGGCCGCGGGCCGTTCGGAGGTTTTCCGTGAGGGCCGTTCCCACGCCCTGGGTGACGCCCGCCTCGATACGGGCGGCCAGTTGGGCCGGGTTCAGGACCCGGCCGACGTCCTGGGCCACCGCCATCTCGACCACGCGGATCGAGCCCAACTCGATGTCCACGTCGACGACCGCGCGGATCGCGCAGAAAGCCAGACCCACGAAAGCATCACCCTGGCCCGACTCGTCCAGGGGCTCCGTCGGGTGGGGCCGGCACTGGGCCGTCGCCCAGAGTTCCTTGCCGTCCATCGCCTCCATCACCGTCGTCGACAGCACACCGTCGTACGACGTGATCTTGCCGTCGGTGATCTGGAGCAGCTCCGTCGACATCCCGAACTTGTGGGCCAGGGGCTGGAGGAGTTGCGTACGGACCATCTTCGCGGCGCGTTCGACCGCGCCGCCCGAGACCCAGGTGTGGCGGCCGTGAGCCGCCGGGCCAGCCGGGGGCTGGTCCGTGTCGATCGAGGCCACGTGGACCTCTTCGATGCCCAGCGTCTCCTGGACGATCTGGCGCGCGAGGGTGGAGAAGCCCTGACCGGTCTCCACCGCCGCGCAGATCACCGTCGCGATGCCGTCGTGGACCTTGACCGTTGCCGTGGAGACCTCGTCGGCGCCTTCCGCTCCCAGCATGTGGACCATGCCCAGCGCGTAGCCGACTCCGCGGCGGATCGCGCCGGGTTCCCCCGCGCCCTCCGGGCCGCCGGGGAGCAGCCAGTCGTTCTCGGGGCTGTCCTTGGGGAGAGAGGGGAGCGGGAAGTCCCGGACCGAGCGAAGGAGTTCGGCGACGGGCGCGGGGCAGGTGACTGTCTGGCCCGTCGGGAGGATGTCACCGGTCGCGAGCGCGTTGCGCAGCCGCAGTTCGGTGGGGTCGACTCCCAATTTCGCGGACAGCTTGTCCATTTGGGCTTCGTACGCCGCGCACACCTGCATGGCTCCCTCGCCGCGCACATGGCCCGAGGGCGGGTTGTTCGTACGGACCGCCCAGCCCTCGATGAAGGCGTGCGGGACGACGTACGGGCCGCAGGCGAACGCGACCGCGGCCGCGAGCGACTCGGAGGACGCGTCGGCGTACGCGCCCGCGTCAAGCAGCAGTTGGGCCTCGACCTTGACCAGGTGGCCCTCGGTGTCCGCGTGATGGCGGTAGCGCAGCAGCGTCGGGTGGCGGTGGGCGTGGCCGAGGAAGGACTCCTCGCGGGTCGCCGTCAGCTTGACCGGGCAGCCGGTCCTCAACGCCAGTAGCCCGAGCGGGAGTTGGAAGCCGGGGTCCTCGCGGTCGCCCGTCGCGCCCGGGACGCCCGTGACCACGACCTTCACCCGGTCCGGCTCCAGGCCGAAGCACGCTGCGGCCAGATCGCGGTCGGTGTGCGGGTCGGTGGAGGCGACGTACAGCTCCACCCCGCCGTCGGGGCGCGGGACGGCCAGGCCGGCCTCGGCGCCGATCGGGGCGGGGTCCTGGCGGCCGATGCGGTAGAGGCCCTCGACGATCACCTCGCCCGTCACATCGGGGTCGCCGTAGCGAAGGGGGATGTGGCGGATCAGATTGCCGTCGGGGTGCAGGGGCTCGGCGGCGAAGGCCTTCTCGGGGTCGGTGACCGGCTCGAGCACCTCGTACTCGACGGCGATGGCCGCCGCAGCGAGGCGGGCCGTGTCCGGGTGGTCCGCGGCGACCGCCGCGATCGCCTCGCCGTGGTGGCGTACGAGTTCGGAGGCGAAGACGGGACGGTCGGCGATACGCCTGCCGTACGCCGAATCGCCCGGAATGTCCTCGTGGGTAACCACCGCCCGTACGCCCGGCATCTCCAGCGCCGCCGAGGTGTCGATCGAGCTGATCCGCGCGTGCGGGTGCGGTGAGCGCAGGATCGCCGCCCACAGCAGGCCCTCGGCCCAGAGATCGGCGGCGTACGGGAATGTGCCCTCGGTCTTGGCGCGGGCGTCGGCCGGGGGGAGGGACGCGCCGAGGCCGTGGGCGGGAGGCTCCGTCTGGGGGCCGTCGACCGTCCGGGGCGTCGTCGTCGTCGTGGTGGCCGCGTCGTTGCTCACGCCATGCCTCCGTCGTGCGGGTGGGGCTGCACACTACCTGCGCCGGGGGGCGCCTGGTGCGGAATGCGGGCTTCCTCACTCGCCTCGGCGACGGTCGCCGCGATCGCCGCGCGCTCGGCCGCCACTTCGCGTACGGCGTCGAGGACGCCCCGGTAACCGGAGCAGCGGCAGAGGTTGCCGCAGAGCGCCTGGCGGGTCTCGAGCTCTGTGGGGGCGTGGTTGCCCTCGAGCAGGTCGTGGACGGTCATGGCCATGCCGGGGATGCAGAAGCCGCACTGGACCGCGCCACAGCCAGCCAGGGCGCGCTGGACGTCCGAGGGTTCGCCGTCGGTGGCGAGGCCCTCGACCGTACGGACCTCGGAGCCGGCGGCCGTCGCCGCCGGGACCAGGCAGGAGGCGACGAGACGGCCGTCGACCTGGACGTTGCACGCGCCGCACTCGCCCTGCGAGCAGCCGTCCTTGGCGCCGGCGAGGCCGAGACGCTCGCGCAGTACGTAGAGGAGGGACTCGCCGATCCAGGCGTCGGTGACGGGGCGGTCGGTGCCGTTGACGCGCAGGACGTAGGAGGTGGGCGGGTGTTCGTCGCTGCCCGTGGAGGAGGTGGGGGCGGGGGCCTCAGGGGCGGGGGGCTCTTCAGGGCTCGCCGCGGCCTCGGCCTCGACGGCTTCCTGCTCCTGCCCCTGCCCCTGTACGGGCTCCGGCTCCTCGGCCGCCGCGGCGGGCTCCGGCTGCGGCTCCGGCGCCATCGCCCAGGGCGCGGGCGCTCCGCCCGGCAGGGTTGCCGGTGGCTCCTGCGCGGTCGCCCAGGGGGCCGTCGCCCCGCCCGGCAGAGTCGCGGGCGGGGTCGCCGTACCCCAGTGGGACGCCAGCGAAGATGCCGTGAACTCGCCGGACTCGTCGGGCAGATCGCCGTCCGCCACCGGAATCGTCCACTGACCGGTCATCTCGGAGGCGGGAGCGGCCGGCGGCTCGGCTCCCGGGAAGGCCCACTGTCCCGTGGCGTGCGGGTCGGCGTGCGCGTCTGCGTACCGGTCGGCGTGCGGGTCGGCATGCCGGTCGGCGTGCGGGTCCGCGTGCCGCTCGGTGCCCGCGGGCTCCGGCCACTGCGTCCCCGACGGCTCCCCCGCCGCCTGCTGTACGGCCCAGCTGTCCGTCGCCGCCTGGTGCCCCGCGGCCGGCGTCAGCGGCCTGATCATCGGCGGTACGTAGCCGTGTCCGGGCGCTTCGAGCGGCGCCGCGTCCAGTGCGCCCTCGGGCGGCAGTTGCAGAAAGCCGGTGGCCTCCGCGTCGTACTCGCCGCCCTGGGGCGTGGGCTGCCAGCCCCCCCGCTCCGGCGGGCGTCCCTGCTGGTTCTCCTCATTGCTCACGACAGCGCCCTCCCCAGTGCACGTCGGGCCAGCGCGGCGACGGTGCGCCGCACATGCAGTACGGCGGGCGGCAGCACGGGCTGTTCCTCACCCTGCTCGGCCGGGGCCGGATCCGGGATGCACGCCGCCGCGACGTACTCACCGAAGGCCGCCAGCGCCTCGCCCGCAAGGCCACGCTCGCCGTCCCAGTCGATCAGTGACGCGATCCACCGCTCCGCCTCCAGCGGCCGCAGCGGCATCGGCGCGATCGCGCCCACCGCGCAGCGCACTCCGCGCCGCGCCGGGTCGAGGACGACAGCGACGGATGCGGTGGCGCGGCCGGGGCCGGTGCGGCCCGTGGCCTTCAGGAAGACCTGCGGGGCGTGCAGGAGGGGTACGCGTACGAAGCCGATCAGTTCGGCGGGGGCGAGCATCTCCCGGCCCGCCAGCAGATGGGAGACGGGGATTTCCCGGCGCGTGCCGCCGGGTCCCGCGATCACCAGGTCCGCCTCCAGGGCGGCCAGCACGGGCAGGGTGTCGCCGGTCGGCGCGGCCGTGGCGATATTGCCGCCGAGCGTGCCCGCGTTACGGATCTGGGGCGGGCCGGCGGCGCGCGCGGCCGCGGCCAGCGCGGGGATGAGGGCCGCGAAGTCGGGCCGTCCCATCCGGGCGTGGGTGAGTCCGGCGCCGAGCAGCGCGTGCCCGTCCTGGTAGCGCCAGCCGCGGATCTCGCTGATGCGGCCGAGGCCGACGAGGCCGGCCGGGCGGAGTTGGCCCTTGTTGACGGCGGCCATGAGGTCCGTGCCGCCCGCGACAGGCACGGCGGCGGGCATGGCGGTCAGCGCCGCCACGGCCTCGTCGAGCGAAGCCGGCAGCGTCACCGACTGCCCCGTCTGCGGTGCGTGCGTGGTCACCCAGCTGCCCCTTCCCGGTGTCCCGCCTGTGTTGGCCGTACCGTACGTGCTCACAGCCCGGACGAGGCAACTCTGGCACATCTTCCGGGCCGACCGGCGAGAGGGTCCGCGAAGGGCAGATCCGTACCGGATACACCGGCTCGTCACGATGGTCCGGTTTGCGACATCCTCGCCGCCACGTGCGGATTGCCACTCTTCGGCGATCCTTGTGCGACTTTTTCCTTACGGCTTTCCACGCTCCCAGGATCCCCGGCGCAAAAGACGCGTCTTTGAGCCGGGCTCACACGTTTGGGGGCGCACCCTCGATCGGGCGTCCGATCACCCCCGGTCGCTTCTGCCACGGCAACGGGCCACCGGGGGGCCGGTAGTCGACGCCGAGCGCGTCAAGGCGCTTGTAGTGGGCGGTCATTCGCCGCTCGAAATCCGCGAAGTCGCGATCGGCGGGGGCAGCCAGGGCGGACCAGGCGACCTCGGCGAAGGCGGCGAGCCGCGGGAAGACCTGGTAGTCGACGCGGGAACGGTCCTGCATCACCTCGGTCCAGACATTGGCCTGGGTGCCGAGGATGTGCGCGGCGGCCTCGGGCGAGAGGGCCGGCGGGACGGGCTCGAAGCGGTAGACGTCCTCAAGGGTGCGCACGTATCCGATGGGCATCGGCTCCTCCGCCCCGCCGTGCTGGCGGTGATCCAGGTACACCTGCTGCTGGGGGCACATGACGACGTCGTGACCGGCCTCGGCGGCGGCGATGCCGCCGGCGTATCCACGCCAGGAAGAGACGGCGGCGCCGGGGGCGAGGCCGCCCTGAAGGATCTCGTCCCAGCCGATGAGGCGACGGCCGCGATCGCGAAGCCAGGTGTCGAAGTGACGGATGAACCAGGACTGGAGCTCGTCCTCGTCGGCCAGGCCGAGTTCCTCGATACGGGCCTGGGCCGCCGGGGACGCCTTCCACTGGTCCTTGAGGCATTCGTCGCCGCCGACGTGGACGAACGGCGAGACGGCGGCGGGGAAGAGACCGAGGATCTCCTCGAAGACGCCCTCGTAGAAGCGGAGGGTGTTGTCAGTGGGGGCGAGTACGTTCGGGTTGATGCCCCAGTTGTCCCAGACGGAGAGGGTTGTTGTGTCGATGACGTCGGTGTTGCCCAGTTCCGGATATGCGGCGACGGCGGCCTGCGAGTGGCCGGGGATGTCGATCTCGGGGACGACGGCGATATGCCGCTCGGCGGCGTAGGCGACGATCTCGCGGATGTCGTCCTGGCTGTAGTAACCGCCGTGCGGCCGCTCGTCCCAGAGCTCGGAGGCCCGGTGGCCGTATTTGGTGCGTGCCCGCCACGCGCCGATGTCCGTGAGCCTGGGGTAGCGCTTGATCTCGATACGCCAGCCCTGGTCGTCGGTGAGGTGGAAGTGGAAGACGTTCAGTTTGTGTGCGGCGAGGAGGTCCAGACAGCGCAGGACGTCGTCCTTGGGCAGGAAGTGCCGTGAGACGTCGAGCATCAGACCGCGCCATGCGAAGCGGGGTGCGTCCTCGATGACCTGATGCGCGATGCCCCGCCAGACTTCCGGGTCGACGCATGCCCGGCGGTAGGCGTCCGGGCCGAGGAGCTGACGGAGCGTCTGCGCTCCCCAGAACACCCCGGCCGCGGTGCCGCCCACGATCTCGACGCCGGACGCGACCGACAGGCGGTACGCCTCGCGCTGAAGAGACGGATCGATCCGCAGCGTGATGGTGTGCGCGGCGCCCGCCACCCCTGGGGGCAGTTCGCGTCCCAGAGCGCTGCCGAGGGTCGTACGCAGCCAGCGGGCGACGCCCTCGGTGCCGGGCGCCGCCGCGATTGCGGTACCGGTACCGAGCACGAAGGAGGTGCGGTACGGGCCCTCGACTGCGCGCGGCGCGGGGATCAGATCTGTAGGGCTCATTGCGTCAGTCCTTCACCGCGCCGCCCAGGCCGGAAACCAGGCGTCGCTGTACGAGTACGAAGAAGACGAGCACCGGCACGGTCATCACGGTGGACGCCGCCATGATGCCGCCCCAGTCGTTCTCGTCCGGCTTGAAGAAGACCAGCAGCGCCATCGGCAGCGTCGACTGGGAGGTGTCGCTGATGATGAAGGACTTGGCGAACAGGAAGTCGTTCCACGTCGAGATGAACGAGAACACGCTCGTCGCCACGAGCCCCGGGAAGACCAGTGGGAACAGGATCTGCCACAGGAACCGCGTCCGGCTCGCGCCGTCGATGTACGCGGCCTCCTCCAGGGCTTGGGGGACCGCCTTCACAAAGCCCCGCAGCATCCAGATCGCGAACGGCAGCGAGAAGGCGATGTGCGGCAGGATCAGCGAGCCGAGGGTGTTCAGCTGGCCCAAGTCCCGCATCAGGAAGAACAGCGGGATGGTCAGCGCCTCGATCGGCACCATCTGGGCGACCAGGAACATGATCAGCAAGGTCGTCCTGAACTTGAAGCGGAACCGCGTCACCGCGGTCGCTGCCAGGAAGGCGATCAGCGCGGACGCGATCACGACCACGCCGGCCACGAACAGGCTGTTGAGGAAATAGCGGCCGAATTCCTGCTGTTCGAAGACGCGGCGGAAGGAGTCGAGCGAGGGGGAAAGCGTCCAGGGACGGGCCTCGGTGGACTGGATCTCGCCCGCCGGTTTGAACGCCGAGAGAACCATCCAGTACAGCGGGAAGGCCACGACGACCGCGATGACGAGCGCCGATGCCTCGGCGGCGAGCCGCCAGGGGCGGCGAATGCTGGGCAGGCTCACAGTGCTTCTCCCTGGCGTCGCAGCAGTCGCAGATACACGAGAGTGACCGCCAGCAGAATCAGCAGCATCACGATGCCGATGGCGGAGCCCAGGCTGTACTGGGAGGACGCGAAGGCCTTCTGATAGGCGTACACGTTGAGCACGAGATTCTGGCCGGCGATGCCGCCGCCGTTCGTCATCACGTAAATCTGGGTGAAGACCTTGAAGTCCCAGATGATCGACTGAATCGTGACGACGACAAGAATGGGGCGGAGCATCGGGGCGGTGACGGAGCGCCAGATTCTGTACTGGGACGCGCCGTCCAGTGAGGCCGCTTCCAGGACTTCGGAGGGGATCGCCTTGATGCCCGCGTACACGGTCACCATCACGAACGGGAACGAGCACCAGACGACTTCGAGGAGTACGAGCGCGAAGGCGCTGTAGCGCCCGTACGTCCAGGAGAAGTCGCCGAGGCCGAGGAGACGGTTGACCGGTCCGTAGTCCGGGTCGAAGAGGAAGACCCAGACGGTGGAGCCGGTGATGGCGGGGGTCGCCCAGGCGCCGAGGGCGGCGAGCATGAGGGCGAGCCGTGGGAGGGCGCGTATGCGCGTCAGCAGGACGGCGAGGGCGCAGCCGGCGGTGAGGGTGGCGAGCACACAGGCGGCGGCGAAGACGACTGTGGCCACCAGGACCTGCCAGAACTGGCTGTCGGCGAGGAGAGTGCGGTAGTTGCCGAGGCCCTGGAAGGTGGTCGGCTCGCCGCCGCTGACCTGGGCCTGGGTGTACTCGAGGAAGGAGATCAGGCCGAGCTGATAGATCGGGTAGACGAGCAGCGCAGCCAGGATGAGGAGCGCGGGCGCGAGATACAGCCAGGGGGTCCGGGCCCCGGCCCTCCGCCGGACGCTCCGGTCGCCGGGGCCAGAACCCCCGGCCGCTTTGCGGACGTTGGGCACGCGTGCGGGCCGCTCCTTGGGCCCGGCGGCGCCGACGACGGAGGAGCCGCGGACTGACGCGCCCGGGAGGCCGGAGGCCGTAGCCGCCCGGCGGGGCGCGTACGCCCCATCGACGGCCGAAGCGGCCGCACCACCAGCAGACGCCTCGCCCGGCGGACCGGCGGCGCCGGCTGCCGAGATACCCGCCGACGCGGCCGCCCCCTCCGTGGCCCGTGTTCCCGGGGGCGCGGGCTCGCGCGTGGCCGGGGTGTTCGGGCCGTTCGGGGTGTTCGGGGTGCCCGGGGTGCCCGGGGTGCTCGGGGTGTTCGGTCCTGGTTCCGAGCCGTTTGTCATCGCGCTCAGCCCGCCGCGGCGAACGCCGTGTCCATCTTCTTCGCCGCGTCACCCGACGCCGCCGCCACGTCCTTCTTGCCGCTGACGATCTCCTGGAACATCGTCGGCAGCACCAGTGACGCGTCGATCTGGCCCCAGCCCGGCGAGGCCGGTACGAACTTCGCGCCCGCGCCCAGCGTCCGTACGAACGGCTCGACGAACGGCTCCTTCTTCGCGACCTGGGCCCGCACATCCGTGTACGTCGGCAGGAAGCCCATCGCGTCGAAGAGCTCGCGCTGTGTCTCCTTGCCCGCGAACTGCTTCATCAGGTCCACCGCCGGCGTGCGGTGCGAACTGCTCTTCAGTACGCCGATGTTGTTGCCGCCCGCGAAGGCCGGCGCGATCGAGCCCGCCTCCCTGCCCGGCAGCGGCACCACCGCGTACTTGCCCTTCACCGCGCCCGCCTCCACCGCCTGGTGGCTGAAGTCCCCGCCGATCGCCATCGCCGCCTTGCCGGAGGCGAAGGCCGTCACCGTCGCATTGCCGCCCATCGACGCGCACTTCGCGGCCGGGCAGTTGTCGTCGCCGAAGAGCGAGGTGTACGCCGTGATGCCCTTCTGCGCGGCCGGGCTGTTGATGGCCGCCTTGTACGAACCGCCGCTCTCCTGCGCCAGTTCGCCGCCGTGCGCCCAGATGAAGGGCATCGCGCCATAGGTGTACGCGCCGCCGACCGCGAGCCCGTACAGCTCCGGCTTCGCCTTGTGGATCTTCTTGGCGGTGGCGATCAGCTCGTCCTGGGTCTTGGGGGCCGCTATCCCCAGTTCCTTGAGGACATCGGTGCGGTAGTAGAGCGCGCGTACGCCGACGAAGAGCGGGGCGCCGTAGATCTTGCCGTCGACGGTGACCGACTGCTTGGCCGTCGGGTCGATGTCCTTGGCCTCGTCCCAGGCGGTGAACTCCTCGCCGACGTCGGCGAGTCCGCCGTCCTTGACGTAGCCGGCGGTGTCGGTGTTGCCGTACTCGATCAGGTCCGGCGCGCTCTTCGGGTCGTTGAAGGCGGCCTTGATCCGCTGGGCGCGGGTCTCCACCGGTATGTACTCGACCTCGACCTCGGCCCCCTTGTGCGCCTTGCGGAACGTGGCGACGGCGGCGTCGACGACCTGCTCCTTGGGCTTGTTGTTGACCTCCTGGAAGAGCCAGACGCGCAGGGTGCCGCTCTTGTCGTCCTTCTTGGCGCTGTTGTCGGACGTCTGGGGGGCGCAGGCGGTGGCGGTGAGACCCGCCAGCACAAAGACGGCGGCCGGGGCGGCGATTCGGGCGATGAGCTTCATGCGTGGTCCCCCACGAGTAGGCGTTGCACCATACGCAACGGGCGTTTCGTTCTGCACAACAGCAGGAGGCTAAGGGCGCGCCAACAACCGGACAAGAGGTCTCAACCACTCTGTGACCAGCAGACGCACCCCTTGCAACGCAAACGGCCCCCGGGACGCGCACGAATGCGTATCCCGGGGGCCGTCCCCGGCGGAAGGACTACTCGGAAGGACTGCTTCCAGCTGCTTCTAGGTGCTTCTAGCTACTTCTTGTCCTTGCCGCTCTTGTCCTTGTCGCCGCCAGTGCTCATGGACTCGTAGATCTCCTTGCACATCGGACAGACCGGGTACTTCTTGGGGTCGCGCCCCGGAACCCAGACCTTCCCGCACAGTGCCACCACAGGAGTGCCGTCGAGGGCACTCGCCATGATCTTGTCCTTCTGGACGTAATGGGCGAAGCGCTCGTGGTCGCCATCGCCGTGCGACGTCTGCGGCGTCGGCTCTACGAGGGTCCCCGTGCCTGTCCCGCGCTCGGGCTCAAGAGTGCTCATAACTGCCAAGGGTACTGAAGGCCGCGCCGCTCAGTTCAGCGAAGGGTCGTCCGGGTACGTGGCGAACATGGCGAGTTCGTTGCGCTGCCGCCGCAGCACCGCCCGCCACAGGCTCTCCGGCCGCGGCGAGGACACATCACCCGGCTCCGACTCGACGACGTACCAAGCGCCCTCGCTGAGCTCGTCCTCCAGCTGGCCGGGCCCCCATCCGGCGTACCCCGCGAAGATCCGCAGCGATCCGAGCACCGCGCCGAGCAGCTCCGGCGGGGCCTCCAGGTCGACCAGACCGATCGCGCCGTACACCCGCCGCCAGCCGAGCGGCCCCTCGTCACCCGGTATGACGGCGACCCCCAGCGCCGAGTCGAGGGAGACCGGGCCACCCTGGAACACCACGCCCGGCTCGCCCGTGAGCGCGGCCCAGGACTCCAGGATGTCGCCGACGATCACCGGGGTGGGCCGGTTGAGGACCACGCCGAGCGAGCCCTCGTCGTCGTGGTCGAGCAGCAGAACCACCGCCCGGTCGAAGTTCGGGTCCGCCAGGGCAGGAGTGGCGACGAGCAGCCGCCCTGTGAGCGAGGACACCTCCGTCATGCGAGACATGATCCCGCATCTTCGCCCTGTGCGGGGGGCGGGCGGCGGAGTGTAGCGAGCGCGCAGCTCAGGGCGTAACACGACCGGGGGGCGCACGAGCCTGGGGCGGTGACGCTCCGGAATGCAGTGGCGACCCAGCGTGTTGTACCAGATTCATTACGCACCCTGACGGTCCTTGGCCTTACGGGACTGGGGTAGACGCCCCTTACCCTTTTCACTGGCCCCCTGCCCGCCCTCCCCCTCGCTCCACTGGGGGGACCCTCCGGAACGCGAGATTCATGACCGGCACAGACGATGTACTGCTTGTCCACGGCGGAACCCCGCTGGAGGGCGAGATCCGCGTCCGCGGCGCGAAGAACCTCGTGCCAAAAGCGATGGTCGCAGCCCTTCTGGGCAGCGAGCCGAGCCGACTGCGCAATGTGCCCGACATCCGTGATGTGCGCGTCGTACGCGGGCTGCTGCAGCTGCACGGAGTGACGGTCCTGCCCGGTGACGAGCCGGGTGAGCTGGTACTCGACCCGTCGCACGTCGAGAGCGCGAACGTCGCGGACATCGACGCGCACGCCGGCTCTTCGCGCATCCCGATCCTCTTCTGCGGCCCGCTGCTGCACCGGCTCGGCCACGCCTTCATTCCGGGTCTCGGCGGCTGCGACATCGGCGGCCGGCCCATCGACTTCCACTTCGAGGTGCTGCGCCAGTTCGGCGCGACGATCGAGAAGCGGGCGGACGGCCAGTATCTGGAGGCCCCGCAGCGGCTGCGCGGCTGCAAGATCACGCTGCCGTACCCGTCGGTCGGCTCGACCGAGCAGGTGCTGCTGACGGCGGTGCTCGCGGAGGGCGTCACCGAGCTGTCCAACGCGGCGGTGGAGCCGGAGATCGAGGACCTCATCTGCGTACTGCAGAAGATGGGCGCGATCATCTCCATGGACACCGACCGGACGATCCGGATCACCGGTGTCGACAAGCTCGGCGGCTACACCCACCGGGCGATCCCGGACCGCCTGGAGGCGGCGTCCTGGGCGTCGGCCGCCCTGGCGACCGAGGGCAACATCTATGTGCGCGGCGCCCAGCAGCGCTCGATGATGACGTTCCTCAACACCTACCGCAAAGTGGGTGGCGCCTTCGAGATCGACGACGAGGGCATCCGCTTCTGGCACCCGGGCGGCTCGCTCAACGCGATCGCCCTGGAGACGGACGTGCACCCCGGTTTCCAGACCGACTGGCAGCAGCCGCTGGTGGTGGCCCTGACCCAGGCGGCGGGCCTGTCCATCGTCCACGAGACGGTGTACGAGTCGCGGCTCGGCTTCACCTCCGCGCTCAACCAGATGGGCGCACACATCCAGCTGTACCGCGAGTGCCTGGGCGGCTCCCACTGCCGCTTCGGCCAGCGCAACTTCCTGCACTCGGCGGTCGTATCCGGCCCGACGAAGCTCCAGGGCGCCGACCTGGTCATCCCTGACCTGCGCGGCGGCTTCTCGTACCTGATCGCGGCGCTCGCGGCGCAGGGCACGTCACGGGTCCACGGCATCGACCTGATCAACCGCGGCTATGAGAACTTCATGGAGAAGCTCGAGAAGCTGGGCGCGAAGGTGGAGCTCCCGGGCGGCAGGCTCGTCTGACCAGGACCGGCCTCAGTACGGAAGGCTGAGCCCTCTGTACTGAGGCTGCGCCTTGCGAACCGAGGCGGCGCGCCCGTACTGAGGCTGCGTCGTCCGTACCGAGGCTCAGCCCGCAGTACATACGCCAATGGGCGGCCATCCCCGGCAGGGGTGGCCGCCCATCGGCTTGCCCAGGTGGATTACTTACCCTTGGCGGCTTCCTTGAGCTTGGAGCCCGCGGAGACCTTCACGCTGTAGCCGGCCGGGATCTGGATCGGGTCGCCGGTCTGCGGGTTACGCGCGGTGCGAGCGGCACGGTGGGTGCGCTCGAAGGTCAGGAAGCCGGGGATCGTGACCTTCTCGTCGCCCTTGGCGACGACCTCGCCGACGGTCTCGGCGAGCGCGGCCAGCACGGCGTCGGCGTCCTTGCGGGTCACCTCGGCACGGTCGGCCAGCGCGGCCACCAGCTCACTGCGGTTCATGTTGTTACTCCCGTGTTCTTCTTGCCTGTGAGGCGTGAGATCGAAGCCGATGCTGCCAGGGCCCTCGGACAGTCCCCGGACCCGGGTCTGCTGTCAGACCCTCGCGCCCGAATAAGCATCCTGCCCCCACCAGCGGCGGGAAAGCCAATCCGGCACCCTCCGGAGTCACACGAAAAGCGCCACGGCCTCGTCGTGGTGACGTTCCGTCCACTCGGTGGAGACTCCTTGGAGCCGCGAGCCGCGGGGCTCATGGTCCGCCACCCTAGAGCGGCAGTCGCGGACCCGCGACTCGCGACGCGCCGGGCGTCATACCGACGTGTGGCCTGTCACAGCCGCTCCGGCCGCCTTCGCGGCGTTGCGGACCGCTCCCGCGACAGCTCCGGCGACCTTGTCGTTGAAGACGGACGGGATGATGTAGTTCGGGTTGAGTTCGTCCTCCGTGACGACGTCCGCGAGCGCGGTCGCCGCCGCGAGCATCATCTCCGTGTTGACCGTGCGGGACTGCGCGTCCAGCAGGCCGCGAAAGACGCCCGGGAAGACCAGCACATTGTTGATCTGGTTGGGGAAGTCGGACCGGCCCGTGGCCACAACTGCCGCCGTCCGACGGGCGATTGCCGGCTCGACCTCGGGGTCGGGGTTCGCAAGCGCGAACACGATCGCGCCCTCGGCCATCGCCGCGACATCCTCCGCGCCCAGCACGTTGGGCGCGGACACGCCGATGAAGACGTCCGCGCCGACGACCGCTTCCTTGAGCGTGCCGGTGACGCCCTCGGGGTTGGTGTTGTCGGCGATCCAGCGCAGCGGCGACTCGGCCGCCGCGTCCACCAGGTCCTCGCGGACCGCGTGCACAACGCCGTGGATGTCGGCCACGACGGCGTGCTTGACACCTGCTGCGATCAGCAGTTTCAGGATGGCCGTACCGGCGGCGCCCGCGCCGGACATGACGACCCTTACGTCACCGACCGCTTTGCCGACCACGCGCAGCGCGTTGGTCAGCGCGGCCAGCACGACGATCGCGGTGCCGTGCTGGTCGTCATGGAAGACCGGGATGTCGAGCGCCTCACGCAGCCGCGCCTCGATCTCGAAGCAGCGGGGCGCCGAGATGTCCTCGAGGTTGATGCCCGCGAAGCCGGGGGCGATCGCCTTGACGATCGCGACGATCTCGTCGGTGTCCTGGGTGTCCAGGCACAGCGGCCAGGCGTCGATGCCGGCGAAGCGCTTGAAGAGGGCCGCCTTGCCCTCCATCACCGGCAGCGCGGCCATGGGGCCGATGTTGCCGAGGCCGAGTACGGCGGAGCCGTCGGTCACCACCGCAACCGAGTTGCGCTTGATGGTGAGGCGGCGGGCGTCCTCGGGATTCTCGGCAATCGCCATGCACACCCGTGCCACACCGGGGGTGTAGATCATCGAGAGATCGTCACGGTTGCGGATGGGGTGCTTGGACTGCATCTCGATCTTGCCGCCGAGGTGCATCAGGAACGTACGGTCGGAGACCTTGCCGAGGACGACGCCCTCGATCTTGCGCAGTTCCTCGACGATCTCGTCGGCGTGCGTGGTGGAGGTCGCCGCGATCGTGACGTCGATCCTCAGCTTCTCGTGGCCGGAAGCGGTCACGTCCAGGCCGGTCACAGAACCGCCGGAGGACTCCACGGCCGTGGTCAGCTGGGAGACCGCGGTTCCGCTCGCGGGCACCTCCAGCCGGACCGTCATCGAGTACGAGACGCTGGGCGCCGTTGCCATGACCGGGTTCCTCTGCTTTCCCTAGCTTCATTGCCATGCGGCCGTGGCTGGTGCCCGGCAACGCTCTCCGATGGTCGCACCTACCTGCGAGTAGCAGGTAATAGTGTTCGTTTAGTTTTCGGAAAGGATTTTCCACCATGCGAGATACGACGCTTCCGGCGGAAGCCACCAATGAGACAGGTCCGCGTCACCTCGCGGTGACGCGGACCTGTCTCTCGTACGAATAAGTGGCACCGACCCGCCATGCTCGCCTCGCGGCAAGTGGTCGCTCGTAGCGACGAAGGTTGGGCCCGGGGGCTTGGATCGAGCCGGTGCCACAACCAGGCTAACACTGTGCTTTTCCCGGGGGACCCTGCCGGACCCCCGGCCCCGGAAAGCGATCCCCGCATCGTGGACTGACTGTCCCTCAGTCCCGCAACAGGTCCGGCACACCCTTCGCGTCCGGTTCGTCACGCCGGTCCGAGACCACCGTCAGCTGCTGGGTCGCCCGGGTCAGCGCCACGTACAGCACCCGCAGCCCGGCAGGGGACTCGTCCGCGATCTCCGCGGGCGAGACGACGACCGTCGCGTCGTACTCCAGACCCTTCGCCTCGAGCGAACCGAGCGCGACCACACGTTCGCCGAGCCCGGCCAGCCAACGCGCCGCCTGCTCGCGCCGGTTCATCGCGACGACCACGCCGACCGTGCCGTCGACCCGGTCCAGCAGGCGCTGGGCCTCGGCTCGTACGGTCTGGGCCGGATTCCCGTCACGTACGACCGCGAAGCGCGGCTGCACGCCCGTGGAGCGGACCGCGGACGGGGACTGCATACCGGGCATGGCCAGCGCCAGCACCTTGGCCGCGAGCTCGGCGATCTCGGCCGGGTTGCGGTAGTTGACCGTGAGCTGGAAACGGCGGCGCGGGCGGGAGCCGAGCGCCTCGTCACGGGCCTCGGCAGCCTCGTCCGGGGACGACCAGGACGACTGCGCCGGGTCGCCGACGACCGTCCAGGTCGCGTGCCGGCCGCGGCGGCCGACCATCCGCCACTGCATGGGGGTCAGGTCCTGCGCCTCGTCGACGATCACATGCGCGTACTCGGTACGTTCCTGAGCCAGCCGCTCGGCCCGTTCGCGCTGGGTCTCCTCGCGCTGCGGCATCAGCTCCTCCAGACCGGTGAGCTGGTCCAGCGGATCGAGTTCGCGTCTGCGCCTGGGGCGGGCGAGGGTGCCCAGCAGCGTCTGCAGCTCGTCGAGGAGCGCCACGTCGTGCACGGACAGCGCCTCGCGGCGCAGGGAGCGGGCGAGGCGGCGTACCTCGCCGGGGTTGAGGACCCGGCGCGCCCAGCGGCCGAGCAGCCTCTCGTCGGCCATCGCGGTGAGCACCCGGCGCGGGGTGAGCTCGGGCCACCAGGCGTCCAGGAAGCCGATGAAGGCGTCCTCGGCGGTCACGTCCTCGTCGAAGGAGGACCGCAGCTCGGCTGCGAGCTCGTGGTCCGTGTGACGGGTCGCGGCGCCCGACTTGGCGTACAGGGCGTCGAGCAGCAGCCTGCGGGCACGCGGGCGCAGCAGATTGACCGGGGCGGTGCCGCCGAGAACGTTGTGGCGGATGCGCTGGAGCTCTTCGGCCTCGAGCTCGATGCGGCGCCCGAAGGCGACGACGCGCAGCCGGTCGGGCGCTCTGGACGGGGCCTGGGGCTCCTCGCCGAAGGCGAGCTGCCCCGTCGGCTCCCCCGCGGGTCCCGACAGCTCCAGTGCGCCTCGCGCGGCATGGCGCAGCACCTTCAGCATCCGCGAGGAGCCCTTGACGCGGGCCACGGCAGGCTCGTCGTACGCCGTGGCCTCCACGCCGTCCACCAGATTGCCGACCGCGCGGATCGCGACCTGCCCCTCCTCGCCCAGCGAGGGCAGCACGCCTTCGGTGTACGCCACGAGCAGCGGGGTCGGCGAGACGATCAGGATGCCGCCCGCGTACCGCCGGCGGTCCTGGTAGAGCAGATACGCCGCCCGGTGCAGCGCCACCGCGGTCTTGCCGGTGCCGGGCCCGCCCTCCACATAGGTGACGGACGCGGCGGGGGCCCGGATCACCATGTCCTGCTCCGCCTGGATGGAGGCGACGATGTCCCGCATGGTGTGGCTGCGGGCCTGCCCGAGGGCCGCCATCAGCGCGCCGTCCCCGATGACCGGGAGCTTGGCCCCGTCCAGCGCAGCGGTCAGCTCCGGACGCATCAGGTCGTCCTCGACGCCGAGGACCTTGCGGCCCTTGGAGCGGATGACCCGGCGGCGTACCACCCGGCCCGGATCGACCGGGGTCGAGCGGTAGAAGGGCGCGGCCGCCGGGGCGCGCCAGTCGATGACCAGCGGCGCGTAGTCGGAGTCGAGGACTCCGATACGGCCGATGTGCAGGGTCTCCCCGATGTCGGCCGTGTTGTCCGGCCGTACGGCGTCGTCCGCGGGCTCGATCGAGGTGTACGCGCCGTCCGGGCCCTTCTTGCCGTCCTTGCCGTGGAGCAGGTCGATCCGGCCGAACAGGAAGTCCTCGAACTCGTTGTTCAGCCGGTTGAGGTGCACGCCCGCGCGGAAGACCTGGGCGTCCCGCTCGGCGAGCGCGCCGGGCGTGCCGACCTGCCCGCGTTTGGCGGCGTCGTGCATGAGGAATTCCGCCTCGTGGATCTTCTCCTCGAGGCGGCGGTACACCTGATTGAGATGTTCCTGCTCGATACCGATCTCTCGGTTTCGTACGGAATCGACACCGCGATCAGCGGTTTCGACAGCGGCATCCTGCGCGGCCACCGAGGCCCCCTTCTGACGTGCACTGGGCAGCCGTCAACCGTACGCGAAGGGGGCGAATATGTCAGGCTTCGACCTCCACCAGTCGCTTGCCGTCGAAGGTGCGGACCTCGAAGTGGTCGATGTCGTTCCGGTCCATCGCCGCTCCGCCGTGGACGTAGAGCGGGTTCTTGGACGCCTCGGTCGGGCCGTCCACGATGCCGTAACCCCACTTCGGGACGGCCCAGGAGGTCACAACCTCTTCCTCGCCGCTCTTGGAGACTGCGATCAGATTGCACTTGAGCGGGCCCTTGACGTTCTTCAGCTCGAGAACGGTGTGGGTGCCCCAGCCCTTCTCCTCCAGGCCGACGGTCGCGCTGACCTTGGTGGTCGCGTCCGTGGCCCGAACCTTTTCGTCCATGTGGTTGAAGAAGGCGTCCTCGGCGGGACTGGTGGGGTGCGGCTCGGTGAGCGCCTGATTGTTGCCGGTGTCGTCCGCCGTGACCACGACCGCGACGGCGGGACCGCCGATGATCAGGGCCGCGGCGGCAGCGACCAGATACATGCCGCGCCGGCGCTTTGCCGCGCGCTTGGCCGCGACCTCGTCGAGCAGTCCGCCGAGCAGCTGCGGGCTGGGCGCGGTGGGCACCACAGGGACCGGCCGCGGCGGCGGGAAGTCGGAGTACCGCATGCCGGGCAGGTTCACCACATTCGGCTGTTGCACCGGCGCCGGGGCCTCCGCCAGCATGGCCAGCATCGGCTCCATCCCGGAGAACTCCTCGAGGTGGGCGGCGCAGACGTCGCAGCCCGCCAGGTGCGCCTCGAAGGCGGAGGCGTCTCGTTCGTCCAGAATGCCGAGCACATACGCGCCGACGGCATCGTGTACGGATTCCTGTTCATGCATGGTCATGCCGTGACCCCCCTCTCCTCCAGAGCGAGCTTCATGGAACGGAGTGCGTAGAACACCCGGGACCGCACCGTCCCACTGGGTATGCCGAGCGTCTCGGCCGCCTCATTGACCGTGCGCCCCTTGAAATACGTCTCGACAAGGACTTCCCGGTGGGCGGGCGTCAAATCATCGAGCGCATCTGAGAGCGTCATCAGCCACAACGCCTTGTCGATCTCGTCCTCCGCGGGCATGACCTCCAGCGGCGACGGATCGACCTCCTGCGGCCGGGCCTGCCGGCTGCGGTGACCGTCGATGACGATGCGACGTGCGACCGTCACCAGCCAGGGTCGGACAGAGCCGGTGGCTCGGTTGAGCTGACCGGCGTTCTTCCAGGCACGGATGAGCGTCTCCTGCACCACGTCCTCGGCTCGCTGGCGATCGCCGGCGACGAGGCGGAGTACATAAGCAAGCAAAGGTCCCGCATGTTCGCGATACAGCGCGCGCATCAGTTCCTCGTCAGGTGCTGAGGAGTCGTTGCGTGGCTTCTCGCTGCGATGGCGGGCCCTTTGCGGTCGGTCATCGGCCACGGCGGCATCCTTGCGCACCTGAACCTCCTGGTCGAGACCCTGATCTTGGCTGACTGCTTCTCCCCCATCACTACGGGGGTCGCGATCAGATCACTCAACGTCCCGCCAAAAAAGTTTCAAGATCTTTTGCGAAGTACCCGGGCCCCGCCTCAGGCCCTCGCCACGGCAGCCCTGCGCCGGTGTCTGGCGACCCGTTCGCGGTTCCCGCACACCTCGCTGGAGCACCAGCGCCGCCGCCGTCCGCGGGAGGTGTCCAGATAGACGCGGCGGCAGTTGTCACCCTCGCACTGCCGCAGCCTCGCCCTGGCCACCGGGTCGGTCAGCAGATCCACCGCGTCGCGTGCGACGGCCGCGAGCAGTTCCCCGCACTCGGGCGCGGCGCTCAGTGCCCGTACGAGCGAGCCCTGCGCGTCGCGTACGGCCCGGATGCCGGGCGGCGCTCCCGCGGCGAGGGCGTTGATCCGCTCCAGCGCGGACTCGGCGCCGCAGCCGTCGATCTGAGCCCGTACCAACTGGCCCACATGGTCCCGAAGTTCGACGAAGCGCCCCACCCACTGGCCCTCGACGGGCGCGAGCACGGTGCCCGCGGGCACCAGAGCGGCGCCGACCAGCCACCGGCCGAGCTGCCCCGGCCCGTCCAGCGGCTCGGGCCCGCCGGTGGCCGCCTCCGCGGTCGCCACCAGATCGAGGCAGAGCCGCCCGGAGTCGAACCTCCAGTCGTACGCGGCCGCAGCCGTCGCGCCTACCGCCATGCGCATGTCACCGCCTTGGGTCTCTGCCGGGTCTGCTGGGTCTGCCGGGTCTAGCCACCAGAGTGCCCCTCCGGGCGTGCGGCCGGAACCCCTCCTCACGTCGCAGGGGTGAACTTCCGCCACTCGTCAGGGCGTCGGCGGGTCGTCGTGCAGGATCCGCTGGAAGAGGCGGTGGTCGCGCCAGGCGCCGTCGATGTGCAGATAGCGCGACGCCATGCCGATCAGCTCGAAGGAGCACTTGATGAGGACGCGCTGGGAGGCGGCGTTGGCGATGAGGGCGCCCGCCTGAACGCGGTGCAGACCCAAGTCCTCGCGGGCGGCCCGGCATACCTCCTCGACGGCGCGCGTGGCGAGCCCGCGACCGGTGTACGCCTCGTCGATCCAGTAGCCGAGATTCGCGCTCCGGAACGGTCCGAGGGCGATACCGGAGAGGGTGAACTCGCCGATGACGCGCGAGCCTTCGGTGAAATGCCAGCGCCTGGTGAGCGGATGGGGGGCCAGGCGGGCGGCCTGCCCCTCGGGGGTGAAGAACGCGGCGGGGCGGTCGGGTTCCCAGGGACGCATATGGTCGCGATTGCGGACCAGCGCTCGCGCGACCTCCACGGCGAGGCGGGCGGCGGCGTCCGGTCCGTCGGGCTCCAGACGTACGGGATCAGCGCTCATCCTGCGTACCGTAGACGCCTGAAACCCTGAACTCTGAAAGACGGAGGGTGTCGGAACGTGGTGGCCCGGTGCCGGTCACGGTCGCGCACTCGGTGGCGGGCCACCGTTCTCGTACGTCACACGTCCGAGTACTTGGTGTCGGCGGCCGGGTCCAGCGCCAGCCGGTAACCCCGCTTGACGACCGTCTGGATCAGCTTGGGCGCGCCCAGTGCCGTGCGCAGCCGGGCCATCGCCGTCTCGACGGCGTGCTCGTCGCTGCCCGCGCCCGGCAGCGTCCGCAGCAGGTCGGAGCGGGAGACGACCCAGCCGGGACGCCGGGACAGCGCGCGCATCAGGGCCATTCCGGCGGGCGGCACGGGCCGCAGGTCGTCGTCGACCAGGACCGCGTGACCGCGGATCTCGACGCGGCGGCCGGCGACCGGGAGCGTACGGGCCCGGGAGGGCAGTTCGAGGCCGATGAGCTGCACCAGCGGGCCCAGCCGGAAGCGCTCCGGCTGCACCGTGGAGATGCCAAGGGCCTGCAGCGGCAGCGCGGTGACCGGCCCCACGCAGGCGGCCAGCACATCGTGGTCGAGAGCGTGCAGCAACTCGGGGAGGAGTCCGCGGGTCTCGGCGCGGGAGAGCAGCGAGGCGGCGGCCGGGGCGCTGGTGAAGGTGACGGCGTCCAGGGCGCGCGCGACGGCCGCGTCGAGCATGCGGTCGAGCGGCGCGAGGTCCTGCGGCGGCATCCACCGGTAGACGGGTACGACGACGACATCGGCGCCCCCGGCCCGTAGCGACTCGACGAAACCGGGCAGCGGCTCGCCGTGCAGCTGGAGCGCGATACGGCGGCCGGCGACGCCCTCGGTGAGCAGCCGGTCGAGCACCTCGGCCATGGATTCGGACGCCGGGGACCACTCCTCGGTCAGCCCGGCGGCGCGGATCGCGCCCTTTACCTTCGGCCCGCGGGCCAGCAGTTCCACTCCGCGCAGCCGGGCCAGCAGCTCCTCGCCGTACCCCCAGCCGTCCGCCGCCTCCACCCAGCCGCGGAAGCCGATCGCGGTGGTGGCGACCACCACATCGGGCGCGTTGTCGATCAACTCCTTGGTGGCGGCGAGGAGTTCGCTGTCGTCGGCGAGCGGGACGATACGCAGGGCGGGGGCGTGGACGACGGCGGCGCCGCGTCGGCAGAGCAGCGCGCCGAGCTCGTCGGCGCGCCGGGCCGCGGTGACGCCGACGGTGAATCCGGCGAGCGGCCCTGGCAGCTGTTGGTCGTGCATGGCTGTCGTCCCCACGTATGCGGATGGGAGAACCGAGCCTGCCAAGGAGGCATGACAGGCGCGGTTCGCCTGGATTTCGCCGGTGTTACACCTCTGCGTAGCTGAGCTGCGGCTTCGCTTCCGCGACCGGCGTTGCCGTGGTGGCGGGCCGGCGAAGGTATACCGCCCAAGTGACCGTGAAACAGGCCGCGTAGAAGGCGAGGAAGGCGACGAAGGCGGAGGTGCCGGTGCCCGCGGTCAGGAAGGACTGGCGGAATGCGAGGTTGATGCCGAGCCCGCCGAGCGCGCCCACCGCGCCGATCAACCCCATGGAGGCGCCGGACAGCCGCCGCCCGTACGCGGCCGCCGCCTCGCCGGTCATGCCCTTCGCGACCGCCTTCGCCTGGAAGATGCCCGGGATCATCTTGTACGTGGAGCCGTTGCCGACCCCGGTCAGCACGAAGAGCGCGATGAACGCGGTGGTGAAGAGCGCCAGCGACTGCTGGACCGATGCCAGTACGACGACCCCGGTGGCCGCCCCCATGCCGAGGAAGTTCCACAGGGTGATGCGCGCGCCGCCGTAGCGGTCGGCGAGCCGCCCGCCGACCGGCCGGATCAGCGAGCCGAGCAGCGGTCCGATGAAGGTGATGGACGCGGCCTGCAGCGGCGTACGCCCGAACTGCGTCTGGAGGACCAGACCGAAGGCGAAGCTGTAGCCGATGAACGACCCGAAGGTGCCGATGTAGAGGAAGGACATGATCCAGGTGTGCGGATCGCGCACGGCGTCCTTCGACGCCCCGGTGTCGTTCTTGACCGGGGCCAGGTTGTCCATGAAGAGCGCGGCGCAGATCGCGGAGACGGCGATCAAGGGGAGGTAAATCCCGAGCAGCACGCGCGGTCCGCCGGCCGCGCCGATGACCGCGAGCCCGGCCAGCTGCACCACGGGAACCCCGATGTTGCCGCCGCCCGCGTTCATTCCGAGCGCCCAGCCCTTCTTCCGCAGCGGGAAGAAGGAGTTGATGTTGGTCATCGACGAGGCGAAGTTCCCGCCGCCCACGCCGGTGAGCATCGCGACCAGCATGAAGGTGGTGTACGAGGTCCCGGGCTCCATTACCAGGAAGGCGGCGGCCGTCGGCAGGAGCAGCATCGACGCCGCGACGATCGTCCAGTTGCGGCCGCCGAACCGGGCGACGGCGAAGGTGTACGGGACCCGGATGAAGGCGCCGACCAGCGTCGCCATGGCCACCAGGAAGAACTTCCCGGCCGGGTCGATGCCGTACTCCGGTCCCATGAACAGGACCAGGACGGACCACAGGGTCCAGATGGAGAACCCGATGTGCTCGGAGAGGATGGAGAAGCCCAGATTGCGCCGGGCGATCCGCTGCCCCCGCGCCTCCCAGAAAGCCTCGTCCTCAGGGTCCCAATGTTCGATCCACCGGCCAGCCATCACAAGCCTCCACAGGTTTCGGGTCGTGGGAGGGACGCTAGGAGCGGCGCGTTTCCGACCCGGTGGCCCGAGGTGACCGGTGCGAAACCTTGCTCTCACCCGGCCTCCGTCGCGTCTGTGAGCCGCGGGGTGTCACTCATGAGCGTTATGTCGACTTCGGGCAGCCAGTGGGCGGGGTCGCGCTCCAGCCAGCCCTCCTCGGCGGCCAGTCGCGCGGCGGCAGCCCGCAGCGCGTCGACGCCGGGGTGACGGAGGCCCTTGCGCCACACCAGCGAGAGCGGTGACAGCGGTACGGGATCGACGACCGGGCGCAGCACGCTGTCCGGCATGGCCGGAAAGTCGACGACCGCCAGGACCGGGTTGCGGGTCTTCGCCATCACCCGGCGGAACTCCTCGACGCCGATGGCCACGGGCGCGGGCGGCGCGATGCGGATCCCCCGCCCGGCGAAGAGCCGGCGCGCCAGATCCGTCCACTCCAGGGTCCGCGGATTGCCGGCCCCGGCGTACACGCTCTCGCCCGCGAGCGCGTCCAGCGGGATGTGCGCCAGCCCGGCGAGCGGGTGGTCGCGCGGCAGCAGGACGGCCATCGGCTCGTAGCGCACGGGCTGATGGGACAGGAGCGCCCGTACGGCGGGTTCGAGCCCGGCGAAGCGCCCGAACGAGACATCGAGCCGCCCGGCGACGATCTCGGCCGCGGCACCGGTCAGCCCGCTCTCGAAGCGGGCCATCAGCTCGCACTCGGGGGCGAGCTCCCGCGCCCGCGCCAGCACGCGGCCGGACGCCATGCCCTCGCTGTTGAGATCGACGAGCAGCGGCCGCGAGGCTCCCGCGGCGGCCGCCCGCAGATCGTCCTGGGCCTCCAGCACCCGCCGGGCGTACGGCAGCAGCCGCTCACCGTCGGCGGTGAGGGTCACCTGCCGGGTGGTCCGTACGAACAGCTCGGCGCCCAACTCGCGCTCGAGGCGCCGGATATCGCGGCTGAGGGCCTGCTGCGCGACATACAGGCGAGCGGCGGCGCGGGTGAAGTGCAGCTCGCCGGCGACGGCGACGAAGGCGCGGAGCAGCCGGGGGTCCATGTCTCGGGGCACGCCGCCGAATCTACAACGCGAGTGCGTCAATGGTGTCCGAGCAGGTGTTGGACCGCTCGAGGGTGCCGCGTCGAGGGTTGGCCCATGCCGGATTCAGCCAGCCCTGCACAGCCGACTCCCGCCGAGGCCTGCGGCGGGTCTGTTCCCCACCCCGCCCCTTCCCGGAACCGGGGCTCCGCCCCGGACCCCGCGCCTCAAACGCCGGCGAGGCTTGAGTTTGCCGAGGGCACGGCCGAAGGCCGCACTGGGGGTCCCCCCAGGCACGAGGACGGGCTGGGTGGGGGAACGAAGCCCCGCAAGGCCGGCCCCCTCGCCCCCTACCGGCAACTCTTCGCGCCGCCCGGCGCCCCCGCCTTCACCGCGGGCAATCTCCTCGCCCGCCTCCCCATGGGCATGTTCAGCGTCAGCGCCGTCATCATGATCGCCGGATCGCGCGGGTCGTACGCCCTCGCCGGAGCCGTCACCGCGACCGGGCTCGCCGTCACCGCGCTGGTCGCACCGTGGACCGCGCGGCTCGTGGACCGGCACGGGCAGGCCCGTATCGCCGTGCCCGCCACCGCGCTCGCCGCGCTCGGCTCGCTGGCCCTCCTGCTCTGCGTGCACTACGACGCTCCCGACTGGACTCTCTTCGCCGCGTACGCCGCGACCGCAACCACCCCCAACACCGGCGGCATGTCCCGTGCCCGCTGGGCCCACCTCCACCGCGGGGACCCGGCCGCGCTGCACACCGCGAACTCCTTCGAGCAGGCCGCCGACGAGCTGTGCTTCATGCTCGGACCGGTGCTCGCGGCGTTTCTGTGTGCCGCGCTCTTCCCGGAGGCGGGCACGCTCACGGGCTCGGCCCTGATGCTGACCGGCGTACTGATCTTCGCGGCCCAGCGCTCCACCGAGCCGCCGGTCACGCCCCGCCCGGCCGGGACGCGCTCCCCGCTGCGTACGGCCGGGATGGCGCCGCTGCTGGCCGTCTTCCTCGCCACCGGCGCGGTCTTCGGCGCGCTGGAGATCTCCACGCTCGCGTATCTGGACGGCCCCATGGCGGGGCTGCTGCTCGCGCTGCAGGCCGCCGGGTCGTGCCTGGCGGGTCTGCTGTACGGGGCGACACGCCCCGCCCGCAGCCTGCCCGGGCGGCTGGCCGACTGTCTCGCCGCCATGACCGCCCTGATGACCCTGCCGCTGCTCGCCGCCCGCACGGGCTCGGCGGCGCTGCTCGCCGTCGCCCTGCTGCTGGCGGGCGCGGCGACCGCACCGACGATGGTGACGGGAATGACCCTGGTCCAGCGGCTGACCCCGCAGAACAGCCTCAACGAGGGCATGACGCTCGCCGTCACCGCGATCCTCGCCGGCATCGCGACCGGCTCGGCGACCGCCGGCTGGGCGGTGGAGAGCCTGAGCGCGGCGCACGGCTACGTCGTCCCGGCATCGGCGGCGGGCCTGGCCCTGGTCGTGGCCCTCGCGGTGGCGGGCACGACAAAGGCCCGGCTGTCGTGACAGCCGGGCCTTCGCCTCACATGGGATGAGTGGAGATGGCGGGAATCGAACCCGCGTCCAACGGTGCAGAATCAGGGCTTCTCCGAGCGCAGTTCGCTGCGATTTTCTCAGCCCCGGAGATCACGCGAACAAGTCTCCGACGGGCTCAGTCACTGTTTGATTTCCCTCTAAGCCCCGTGACCGGGCTTAGAGGTTTAGTCCCCTAGCTGATGCCAGGATCCGGGTCGGGAACAGCCCCGGGCTGACACCCGAAGGCCTTCGCTAGCTGCTAATTAGGCAGCGAGCGCGAAGGCGCGGGAATCGCTCTTGGAAGTGGCGATTATTGGTTGCGACATATGGTTAACGAGATCATTGCCGCTTCCTCGGCTCGCTTCCCCTGCTTCGACATCCGCTGTCGAAACCGATCATCCCCATGTTGAGTTTTCAATGCGCGCACCTGCTGTGAGGTGCAGACGCCATCGTACGTGACCAAGGCACGACGATGCCACCCTATTCTCCCCGGTCAGGCGTCAGGCCCGGTCAGGGGTCAGGCCCGCTGCCGCCGCTTCGCCGCCGAGATCACGCGGTCCGTCTCCCGCCGGTCCTGCTTCTCCCGGAGCGTCTGCCGCTTGTCGTACTCCTTCTTGCCCTTGGCCAGCGCGATCTCGACCTTGGCCCGGCCGTCCTTGAAGTACAGCACCAGCGGCACGATGGTGTGCCCTGTCTCCTGCGTCTTCGACGCGAGCTTGTCGATCTCCGCGCGGTGCATCAGCAGCTTTCGCTTGCGCCGCGCGCTGTGGTTGGTCCACGTCCCCTGGGTGTACTCCGGCACGTGCACGTTGTGCAGCCACGCTTCGTGGTCGTCGATCTGGACGAAGCCGTCCACCAGCGAGGCCCGTCCCTGGCGCAGCGACTTCACCTCGGTACCCGTCAGCACGAGACCGCACTCGTAGGTGTCGAGGATGTGGTAGTCGTGCCGCGCCTTCTTGTTCTGCGCGATCAGCTTGCGCCCTTTTTCCTTAGCCATAGTGCGGTCATTTTCGCACTAAGACCCGCCCCCGAGGCCACTCAATACTGTTTGGGCCCGTTCCTCGGCCCCCTCGCTGGCCGCGAGGTCCGGTGTGATACCCCGGCCGTCGACGCTGTGGCCCGCCGGTGTGCGGTAGTGGCCGACGGTGAGCTCGGCGACCGAGCCGTCGGGCAGCCGGCTGGGCATCTGGACCGAGCCCTTGCCGAAGGTGCGTGTACCGACGGTGACCGCGCGGCCACGGTCCTGCAGTGCCCCGGTGACCAGCTCCGCGGCGCTCATCGTGCCGCCGTCGACGAGTGCGACGACGGGCCTGTCGGTGTCCCCGCCGGGCGGCGCGTACAGCGCGCGCTGCTCGCCCCGTATGTCGTACGTGGCGACCAGGCCGCCGTCCAGGAAGGCGGAGGCCGCGGTGACGGCCTCGGCGACCAGGCCGCCCGCGTTGCCGCGCAGGTCGAGCAGGACGCCGGTGCCGGCGGGGGCGTCCCTGACCGCGTCCTGCACCCGCACGCCCGAGCCCTTGGTGAAGGAGGCCACCTTGATCATGACGGCGCCGTTCGCCAGCTGTCTGACGGTGACCGCCTCGGTCGTCAGCCTGGTGCGCATCAGCTTCTCGGTCCATGCCCGGCCGTCGCGCTCCAGGCCCAGCGTGACCCTCGTACGGTCGCCGCCGCGCAGCAGCGCCACGACCTCGGTCACGGGACGCTTGTCCACCGGGAAGCCGTCGATCGTACGGAGCCGGTCGCCGGCCTCGATGCCCGCCTTGGCCGCGGGGCCGCCGGGCTGGACCCTTGCGACCTCCACCCGCCCGTCCCGGGCCCGGCGCGCCCACAGGCCCACACCGGTGTACTCGCCGTCGAGGGCCTGCTCGAACTCCTCGTACTCGCTCTTGTCGTACACCGCGCCCCAGCGGTCCCCACTGCGGCTGACGACGTCCTCGGCCGCTTCCGTACCGGACTTGCCGTCGGCCATCGCTTCGGCTGCGGCACGGGCGACGTCGTCGCGGTCGACGGTCGCGGCGGCGGGGCGGGCGGAGAGCTGCGGGGCGTTCTTGTCGCGCGGCAGCGCGTTGGTCGCGGCCGCGGTGGCAAGGACGCTCGCGAAAACCAATGACAGGGCCGCCCCGCGGCGGATGCGGCGGGGCCGAGGGCTGAACTCCGGGCCCGGCATGGCGAACACTCTAGGACAAGCGAAGGGCGCCGTACGGCCGTTGGCCGTACGGCGCCCGGGGTGCTTGTCACACCTTGAGGTACTTGCGCAATGCGACGAAAGCAGCCATGGCAGGCATCAGCAGCCCGATCGCGATCACCAGCGGGAGCTTGGTGATCACCGCGTCCCAGCCGATGAAGTTGACCAGTTGCATCTTCTCGGACAGCGCCAGGCCGTGGTCGATCAGGAAATACCGGCCCACCAGCAGCATCGCGGAGGCGACCAGGCCGCCCAGCAGACCGGCGAAGGCGGCTTCCATGATGAACGGCATCTGGATGTAGAAGCTGGAGGCTCCCACCAGCCGCATGATGCCGGTCTCACGCCTGCGGCTGAACGCCGAAACACGCACGGTGTTGACGATCAGCATCAGCGCAATCACCAGCATCAGCGCCATCACGAAGAGCGCGGCGACATTCATGCCGTTCATCAGGGAGAAGAGGTTCTCCAGGATGTTGCGCTGGTCCTGGACGGACTGCACACCGTCCCGGCCCGCGAAGGCGGTCGCGACGACCTTGTACTTCTCGGGATCGTCCAGTTTGACCCGGAACGACTCCTGCATCTGGTCCGGCGTGATGGTGGACGCGATGGGAGTGTCCCCGTACTGCTCCCGGTAGTGCTTGTACGCCTCTTCGGCCGTCTCCCGCTGGACGGAGTCGACGACGTCCATCTTCTTGAGATCGACTTCGATCTCCTGCTTCTGCTGGGCGGTGACGGCACCCTTGGCACACTTGGGAGACGTCGCCGCGTCGTTCTTGTTGCAGAGGAAGATCGAGACGTTGACCTTGTCGTACCAGAAGTCCTTCATCGTGCTGACCTGCTCGCGCATGAGCAGCGCACCGCCGAAGAGGGCGAGTGAAAGAGCTACGGAGACGATAACGGCGAAGGTCATCGTGAGATTGCGGCGGAGACCGACGCCGATCTCGGACAGTACGAACTGGGCGCGCATGGCGAGTCTTTCAGCCTTTCAGTCGTGTCGCTCTACGGGCTCAGTGCTGGTAGCCGTAGACGCCTCGTGCCTGGTCGCGTACGAGACGGCCCTTCTCGAGCTCGATGACGCGCTTGCGCATCTGGTCGACGATGTTCTGGTCGTGAGTCGCCATGATCACAGTGGTACCGGTCCGGTTGATCCGGTCCAGCAGCTTCATGATGCCCACGGACGTCTGCGGGTCGAGGTTGCCGGTCGGCTCGTCCGCGATCAGCAGCATGGGGCGGTTGACGAAGGCCCGAGCGATCGCGACGCGCTGCTGCTCACCGCCGGAGAGCTCGCCGGGCATCCGGTCCTCCTTGCCGCCGAGGCCGACGAGGTCGAGGACCTGGGGCACGGCCTTGCGGATCTCACCGCGCGGCTTGCCGATGACCTCTTGGGCGAACGCCACGTTCTCCGCGACGGTCTTGTTGGGCAGGAGCCGGAAGTCCTGGAAGACCGTACCCAGCTGGCGGCGCATCTGCGGCACCTTCCAGTTGGACAGCCGGGCCAGATCCTTGCCGAGGACATGTACGAGTCCCTGGCTGGCGCGCTCCTCGCGCAGAACCAGCCGCAGGAAAGTCGACTTGCCGGAACCGGACGAGCCGACGAGGAAGACGAACTCTCCCTTGGCGATGTCCAGAGAGACGTCGCGCAGCGCGGGGCGGCTCTGCTTGGGGTAGGTCTTGGAGACGTTGTCGAATCGGATCACGGGTGCACCACGGTTGGCCGGGGGTAGATGTGCGTGACCTTACGCGAAGCGGACTCGCGCGCGCAGTCGACGTCACAGGTTGCGCATTTTGTCCGGTCGTGGAACGGGTGTAATCCGGCGGGGCGCGCCGAAACACGCGCGAGCTGGCACAGTGGTGGGGAACAGTGGCGTTTCCCTGAGCGTTACTGGGAGAGAAGTGTGCTTACGGTCCGCGCCTGCGGCTCCGGCGCGCGGGAGGAGGAGAGCGCATGACCTACGACCGATTGGTGTGCGCCAACTGCGCGGCCCCGGTCACAGAGGGTCGCTGCCCGGTCTGCCGGGCGAACCGCGAGCGGCTGGAGCAGCAGGGCCCCTTCGGCGGCCTGAGCCCGGTGGCGCTGCTGACCCTGCTGGTGGTGCTGATCGCGGCCGTGGCGCTGCTGGCGGCGCACCAGACCGCGTAGGACGCGCTTTACGCATACGGAAGGGCCCGGGGCGCTGTAGCGCACCCCGGGCCCTTCCGCGTATTGCTGGTCGCTTGTCGCCTAGGCGACGGTGCGACCGCCACCGGCGAGACGCGGCAGCATACGGAAGCCGATGCCACCGGCGATCATCGTCGCGGCACCGATGAGCAGGAACGTGGTCTCGGCGGCGCCGGTCTCTGCCAGCTCCTCCTTGGCCTGGCCCTGCTCGACCGGCTTGGAGCCGGCGCTGTCGGTGTCGGTGTTGTCGGCGCACTCGGCACCGTCGAGGTCGACGGTGCAGGTGCCGGCGTCGTCACCGTTGCCGTCACCCGGGTTCGCCGGGTTCTCGGACGGGTCTTCGGTCGGCTTGCCCGGCTTGTCCGGCTTGCCGGTCGGCTTGCCCGTGGGCTTGTCGGTCGGCTTGCCGGTCGGCTTGTCCGTGGGGACATCCGTCGGGACATCGGTGGGAACATCCGTGGGGACGTCCGTCGGAACATCGGTCGGGATGTCGGTGGGGACATCCGTCGGAATGTCCGTCGGGATCTCCGTCGGATCGTCAGTAGGGCTGTCGATACCGATACCGGCGTCGATGCCACTCTCGTCGGCGTTCGCCGACACCTTGAGGGGACCCACGTCGATACCGACACCGACGGCCGAGGCGGCGCCGGCAGCGGTCAGCGACGCACCGGCAGCGATCACCGCGCCTGCAGCTATTCGCGCCACACGGATCCGCGTCTTCTTGGTCATCTGGCTGCTACCCCCAGTAGCTAATCGTCAATGGAGCAGCGCCCGGGGCGACTTCGGTCGGGGGGTAATCCTGTCTTCCCCCAATTCACACGCGCCCCAGCGATACGCATGCCGCGCGTCAGCTTTCCCAGTTTTCGCACTAGCGTCAAGGTCGTTGCGCGTGCGATGTCCGGTATGAGGGAGCTTGACTGACCTGCGCGGATGCAACTGTGACATAAAAAGGGAACTGCCGCCCCTTGGGCGGCAGTTCCCTTGTCGACAAAGCGAGTCGTTACTTCTCCTGCTGCTTGCGCCAGCGAATTCCGGCCTCAAGGAAGCCGTCGATCTCACCGTCAAGTACCGCCTGCGGGTTGCCCACTTCGAACTCCGTACGCAGGTCCTTGACCATCTGGTACGGGTGCAGGACGTACGAACGCATCTGGTTTCCCCAGGAGTTGCCGCCGTCGCCCTTGAGGGAGTCCATCACGGCCTGCTCCTCCTGACGGCGGCGCTCGAGCAGCTTCGCCTGAAGGACGTTCATCGCGCTCGCCTTGTTCTGGATCTGCGAGCGCTCGTTCTGGCAGGAGACGACGATGCCGGTCGGGATGTGCGTCAGACGCACCGCCGAGTCGGTCGTGTTGACGCCCTGCCCGCCGGGGCCCGAGGCGCGGTACACATCGACGCGCAGCTCGGACTCGTCGATCTCCATGTGGTCCGTCTTCTCGACGACGGGCAGCACCTCGACACCCGCGAAGGAGGTCTGGCGCCGGCCCTGGTTGTCGAACGGCGAGATGCGCACCAGGCGGTGGGTGCCCTGCTCGACGGAGAGCGTGCCGTAGGCGTACGGCGCCTTCACCACGAAGGTGGTCGACTTGATGCCGGCCTCTTCGGCGTACGACGTCTCGTAGACCTCGGTGGAGTAGCCGTGGCGCTCGGCCCAGCGCAGATACATGCGCTGCAGCCGCTCGGCGAAGTCGGAGGCGTCGACGCCGCCCGCCTCGGCGCGGATGTTGACCAGCGCCTCGCGCTCGTCGTACTCACCGGACAGGAGGGTGCGTACTTCCATCTCCTCCAGCGCCTTGCGGACGTCGATGAGCTCGGACTCGGCCTCCGCGAGGGTGTCCGCGTCGTCCTCGGCCTCGGCGAGCTCGAAGAGCACACTCAGGTCGTCCATCCGGCTACGGAGCGCCTCGGTCTTGCGCAGCTCGGCCTGGAGGTGCGAAAGCTTGCTCGTGATCTTCTGCGCCGCCTCCGGGTCGTCCCAGAGGGACGGGGCCGCGGCCTGCTCCTCGAGCACGGCAATATCTGCCCTCATCTTTTCGAGGTCCAGGACGGCCTCGATCGACCCCATGGTCGAGGAGAGGGACTTCAGCTCTTCGGATACATCGACGACTGCCACGCGTCCAGCGTAACGGCTGGGCGCGACACACCCGCCCCCTAGGGTTCCGCGGGCGTCGTCTGCTTCGAGTCCTGCGGTGGCGGCGGGTCCGCGCCGTCGTCGCTCGTGGCCAGCCAGCCGCCGACGCCCACCGCCACGGCCGCCGCGAGCGCCGTGACGCCCAGGGTGATGCGGCGCTTGCGGACGGCGTCGGACTTGTGACGGGCCGATCCCGGGCGGCGCTGCCCGGGGGTGCGAGGGGCGCGGGCCGTGCCGCGGGCGCCGCCCGCCAGCTCGTCGGGGGCAGGGACGCGCATCGAGGTGTGGGTGTCGCGGTTGGAGTCCGCGGGGGCCGCGCCGGGGACCAGGGGGACGGCGCCGCGGCGGCGGGGTTCGTCGGGAGTGGCCCGCACCACGTCCTCGTAGGGCTCCACTGGCGGCTCGGCGTCCGGCTCGTCGACGTCGAGCGGCGGCATGCCGGCGAGGAGCGGGAGCAGGTCGTGCAGGCGGGTGGCCAGCTCGGAGGCGCGCAGCCGGGAGGCAGGGGCCTTCGCCAGGCACTGGACGATGAGCTGCCACAGCTCGTCGGGGATGCCAGGGAGGGGGACCACGGTCTCGGTGACATGGCGGCGCAGGACCGCGCCGGGGTGTCCGCCGCCGAAGGGCGTGAAGCCGGCGAGAAGTTCGTACAGGACGGTGGCGAGGGCGTAGATGTCGACCGCGGCCCGGGGCGGCAGGCCCTCGACGATCTCGGGGGCGATGTAGTCGGGGGTGCCGATGATGCCCGACGGGTTCGGCGGATTCGTGCCGGTGGGGCGCAGCGCCTTGGTGCGGCGCGGGGTGTCGATCAGCTTGGCGACGCCGAAGTCGGTGAGCAGCGCCGGGTGGGATCCGGCGGGGCCGAGCGGGCCCTCCATGTCGAGGAGGATGTTCTCGGGCTTGACGTCGCGGTGGACGACCCCGGCGGCGTGGGCGGCTGCGAGGCCGTCGGCGACGTCCGCGATGATCGCGACCGCCGCCTCGGGGGCGAGGCGGCGCTCCCGGTCGAGACGGGTGCGCAGATCGGTGCCGCGTACGAGATCCATGACGAGCGCCAGGTCGTTGCCGTCGACCACGAGGTCGCGGACGCCGACGACCCTGGGGTGCTCGAGCCCGAGCAGGGCGGTGCGCTCCTGTACGAAGCGTCCGACCAGTTCCTGGTCGGACGCCAGGTCCTCGCGCAGCAGCTTGATGGCGACGGGGCCTTCGGGGCCCTCGCCGAGCCACACCGTGCCGGCGCTGCCCCGCCCCAGGATCTGGTGGGCCGAGTACCGGCTGCCGATATTCCGTGCCAAGACTGCTCCCTCAGCGGCTGGCGTTGCCCGCTGTGTCTACCCGGGGGACAACCCCCGGACCCCCGGACCCGAAAAGCAGGCCGGGCACCGTGACCGACGGGGACACGCGAGGCGCACCTGAGTAAGGTACGCGGGCATCCGGGGGCTGTGTGCCCAGGATGGCGCCAACCTTCACTTCTGCGGGCGAAATAGGCCCGCAGAAGTCGACAAAGCAACTCAGTGAATGCTCGGAGTGCTCGGTGGCTACTGTCCGGTGTCGGGACCTGTGCCCGGACCGGTGCCCGGGTCCGAAGCGCCGAGGTCCGAGATCCAGCCCGTCACCGCCGAGATGCCGTCGCCGATGGCGTCCCAGTAGCTCTTGCCCTGCGCGACCCAGTCCTGGAGCGGGGTCAGCTCCCAGATCAGCCAGCCCGCGACGAAGAGCAGGACCACGCTGAACAGGCAGCCCTTGAGGCAGCCGAGGCCCGGGATCCGCATCGGGCTGGCGCTGCGCTGCCTCGGCTGGCGCGGCACTGGCTGCTGGGGCGGCGGCTGCGGGGGCGCGTACTGCTGGGGCGGCGGAGCGTAGCGCTGCGGCTGCGGGCGCTGAGGCTGGGCCTGCGGGGCGTACTGCTGCTGTTGCGGGCGCTGCGGGGGTTGCTGCTGGCGCTGCGGAGGCTGCTGCTGGCGCTGCGGGCGACGGCGCAGCGGGTCCTGGCTCGGGTCGAGGTACTGGACCTGCGTCTGCTCGTTGCGGTCGCGCGCCGCCTGGAGCTGGGACTGCCAGGGGTGCGGGTCGCCGGGACGCGGAGAGCCCGGAGGTACGGGGGGCATGACCGAGGTCGGGTCGGCGCCGTTCTGCGGGGTGCCCGTCTGCTGCATGACGCTGGTCGCGCCATTGGGGTCGTACGCGGCGGGGTTGTACTGGCCGGCGTTGTTCGGCAGCACCTGGGTCGGGTCTCCCGAGCCCGGGACCCCGGGCACGGTGGCGGGCGACGGGTCCGGGGCGAGCAGGGCGGCGACCCCGAGTGCGGCCTCGACCTGAGCGCCTGAGGAGTGCACGCCGATGCCGGCCGCGACGGTGCGCAGCCCACGGGCGAGGTTCTCGGCGCTGGGTCGCTCGGCGGGCTCCTTGCGCAGGCAGCGCTCTATGACCGTCCACAGCGGTTCGGGGACCGTGGTGGGGCGGCGCGGCTCCTCGCTCAGGTGGCGGTGGAGTACTTCGAGCGCGGTGCCACCGGCGAACGGGGGCCTGCCGGTGACCAGTTCGTACAGCAGAATGCCCGCGCCGTAGATGTCGACGGCGGAGGTCTGCGGACGGCCCTCGGCGGACTCGGGCGCGACGTAGGCGGGCGTGCCGACGAACTCGTGCGTACGGGTCAGGCCCGGGGAGTCCGCGAGGCGCGCGATCCCGAAGTCGGTCAGCATCGGGTGCATCTGGCCGTCGGCGTCGGTCTTGAGCAGGACGTTCGCGGGCTTGAGGTCGCGGTGGACGACTCCGTCGGCGTGGCTGGCGGCGAGCGCGTCCGCGATCTGGGCGGTGAGCAGGGAGGCGGCGACCGGCGTGAGGGGGCCGTTGTCACGGAGATAACGGTGCAGGTCGGGGCCGTCGACCAGGTCCATGACGAGCGCGAGGAGATCCCCCTCGACGACGAGGTCGCGGGTGCGCACGATGTTCGGGTGGGTCAGGCGGAGCAGGACGGAGCGCTCGCGCAGGAAGCGCATCACCACGTCCGCGTCGTTCGCAAGCTCCTCCTTGAGGACCTTGATCGCGACGGTCTCGCCGGGCTGGCCCGCCACGGCCGCCTCGGCGCCCGCGGTCTCGTTCTGGCGGGCTCGCCAGACGGTACCCGTGGCGCCGCGCCCGAGGGGCTCCTCGAGCAGGTACTTGCTGCCTACCGGCCGCACGTCATGTGCTCCCTGCTGATCGTGGTCCTTGCGTGGTCCCGGGACACTGTGCCCTTTCCGGGTGTCCGACCCACTTTAGTGCCGCCGGACGGGGGAACGGCCGGTCGTCCGTCCAGTTGGACGTCCGGTGCCCCTCCGCTCGCCTGCCCAGCGGTGTTCGAAAGAAAGACGCGTGCATCGTACGGATGGTTGCCGAACGGCTGTGCCGCGAACGTCACTGCCGTTCCGGATCAGATCCCAACCAGGCATTTTTACGTCCAGAGCCGACCAATCAAGATCACTTACGGATGGCCCCCGGGCGTGTTGTCAGTAGCAGGTGCAAGGATGCCCTCAGCACGGAGCCGTGAGGGAGGGAGCCTCGCGCTGCGTGCCGACCTGCCGGGTGGGGGCGATCACAGGGCGGCTCCCCTGCCGGGTACCCCGCGCAGAAGGGATTGCTGACGGCGATGCAGATCCGGCTGACCGTCCTCGCGCCGCGCAGCGGGCAGTCCGCGGCCGCGGGACAGGCTTATGCGGGACATCCCTCCGCGGGACATGGCTCCGCGGGACATGGCTCCGGGGGACATCCGTCCGCGCGGCGGGCGTGCGACGTGCTGATCACCGCGCCCGCCGGGACGGCGCTGGCCACCGTGGCCTCCGGTCTGGCGGCGGCGGTCTCAGGCCCGGACGTCTCGGGCCAGGTCGTGCTGTACGCGGGCCAGGAGCGGCTCGACGCCCAGCGCCGCACCCTGGGCGAGCCGCCACTGGTGGATGGCGCGGTCCTCTCCCTCCAGGTACCCCATTATTTCGACGAGTCGCCCGTCGAGGACGCGTCCGCCCAGCTCCATGTGGTGGCGGGCCCGGACGCGGGCGGCGTCCATCTGCTGCACGGCGGCCAGATCAGGGTCGGCCGCTCCGCCGACGCGGACGTGCCGCTGGACGACCCGGACGTCTCGCGGCTGCACTGCGCGGTCACGGTCGCCGAGGACGGCCGCGTCACGGTCGCGGACCTCGGCTCGACGAACGGCACGACACTGGACGGCACACCGGTGAGCGCGCACCCGGTCCGCCTGCCCGCGGGCGCGCTGCTGCGCCTGGGCGAATCGACGCTCCGCCTGGCCCCGTACCACCGGATGCCGGGGCTGGCCACGGCTCCGGACGGTGAGGGACACCTGCGGGTGACGCGGGACACCGGCGCCGAAGGCACTGACAAGCCGGGCAAGCCGGTCGAACCGGGCGGCGGCGGGTCGGCTGCCTATGCCTCCGGGCCGGGCGGCCCGGGTGCCGGCCGCCCGGGACAGGGCGGTTCCGATCGGGACGGGGCCGCTCCGTACGGCAGCGGCGCGGCTCGTTCAGAGCCCGGCTCGGGCGGCGGCGGGGCCGCGTATGCCTCCGCGAGCGGTTCGAGTGGCGGCGGCCCGGCACAGGGCTCTCACCGTCCCGACGGGCCGGCTCCGTACGGCACCGGCTCCGGCCCCGGCCCCGGCGCTTCGCAGGACGGTCCCGGCAGCCCCGGCGCCGCCTCGCACGCCCCGTACAACAGCACCCCCCTCGTGCCCGCCCAGTACGACCCCTCATTCCCGTCCGCCCCCACCACCGCCGGCCGGGGCGACGCCGGGACGCTGTACCCGGGCCATCCCGCGGGCGGGCCACACGGCGACGCCGTGCATTCCAGGGCCGCCGACGATCAGGACCAGGCTCCCGCCGGGCCCATGGGCCATGGCACTCCCGCGCACGGGACCCGGCTGCCCGAGGGGGTCGGGCGCAGGCGGGGCATAAGCGCCTGGGCGCGGCGGCTGACCGGCGGGCGGGAGGAACGCGTCGCCGAGGCCGCGCCGCAGCCCGGGCCGCCCGTCAGCGCCGCACCCGCCGTCGAGAGCTGGCCCGACCCCGCCGCCGTCCTGCTCACCGCGCTCGGCCCCGGACCGCGACTCTGGGAGCGCGGGCCCGGGCATCCCGAGTCACTCGTCCTGCGGCTCGGCACCGCCGACCGGGCCGAGCTGCCCGCCGTGCCGGTGACCGTCGGCCTGCGCGAGGCCGGTTCGCTGGGGCTCGCGGGGCCGCGGGCGCGGCTGGCCGGTCTCGCCAGGTCCGCCGTGGCCCAGCTCGCCGCGCTGCACTCACCGGTGGACCTGGAGATCGTGCTGATCAGCGCGGACCGGACGCGGAGCATGGAGGAGCGCAGGGCCGAGTGGGCCTGGCTCGGCTGGCTGCCGCATCTGCGGCCCGCCCACGGCCAGGACTGCAGGCTGCTGCTCGCATACGACCGGGACCAGGCCACCGCCCGCACCGCGGAGCTCACCCGCAGGCTGGACGACGGCCCGCTCGGTCCCGGCTGGCCGAGCGTCGACCACAGGTCCCTCGCCGAGGCCGCCGCGCGGTACGAAGGGGCCCGCACCGTCCTCATCGTCGACGGCGACCCCGGCTCGGCCGTGCTGCGCGAGACGACAGCCCGGCTGGCCGGGGCAGGCTGGGCCGCCGGGATCCACCTGGTCTGTCTGGCCGAGACCCCGGCCGCCTCGGCCGCCTCCCCGGTCGCCGCGACGTACGAGACCGCGTGCGCGGCCTCGCTGGCGTTCCGCGAGTGCGGGGCGGTCGCCCTGCTGAGCGGCGATGTGGCGACCGCGCTGCGTCTGATGCGTACGGCGGGCGGGCAGCCCGCCGGGCACGGCACGGTCGGCGCGGTGGACGCGGTGTCGGCGGCCTGGGCGGAGCGCTTCGGCCGCGCGCTCGCACCTCTGCGCGCCGAGGGCGTGGCCACCGGCGCCC
>NZ_JAGGOI010000011.1 GCF_018614585.1 Streptomyces sp. ISL-1
CGATCGACATCCCGCCCACCACAGTGGTCATCCGCAGCTTCAGCGACCGGGCATACGGAGTCAGCGCGTCGGTGACCTGCTGCGCAAGCTCCCGCGTGGGAACCAGGACCAGAGCCAGCGGCTGACGCGGCTCCGCCCGCCGGCCCGCGGTACGCGCCAGCAGCGCCAGACCGAAAGCGAGGGTCTTGCCCGACCCCGTACGGCCGCGGCCCAGCACGTCCCGGCCTGCCAGCGTGTTCGGCAGGGTTGCGGCCTGGATCGGGAACGGTACAGTCACGCCCTCGATGCGCAGCGCCGCCAGCAGGGGCGCGGGCATGTCCAGATCGGCGAATGCCTCGACGGCGGGGAGGGCCGGGGTGATGGTGACGGGCAGGGCGAATTCGCCCTGCAGCGCGGCGGGACGGCGTCCGTAGCCGCCGGAGCGGCTGGGGGCACCCGAGCGGCCCTGGGCGCCTTGGCGTCCCTGCGACTGCGAACGGAAGCCGCCGCCCCTGCCGGATCCGGCGGTGCCGCCGTTGCGGGTGCGGGAGTAGCGGTCGTTCGTGCGAGCTGTGCGGTTCATGCAAAACCTTCCTCGATGCGGCACGCATCCAGGAATTCTCGGCAGCAATGAGCGGCGTTGAGAATTGCAAGAACGAGCCGAAGTGAGAACGAAGACGAAGTCCGGGCCGTCGCAAAGGCGGGGCCGACACGTCAGAATGACTGGCAAGCGCCGGAGTGGCTGGGATGCCGAATCATGGAGGATTGGGCGGACCTGTGTCCGGCGCGAGCCGTGGGGAATATGTCCGCCGTGCGATGAGAAAAAGTACTGCCGCTCGCCGCAGGGTGAACCAGCTGCGGCTGTGGCCAAAATCTGGAAAAGCAAGGAGCTGGGACCCGCACCCCAAGGTACGGGCCCCAGCTACCTACGTCGTGCGTGTCAGCGTCAGGCGGGAACGATGTTCTCGGCCTGCGGGCCCTTCTGGCCCTGCGTGACGTCGAAGTTCACCTTCTGGCCCTCCTGCAGCTCACGGAAGCCCTGGGCGGCGATGTTCGAGTAGTGGGCGAAGACGTCAGCGCCGCCACCATCCTGCTCGATGAAGCCGAAACCCTTTTCCGCGTTGAACCACTTCACGGTGCCAGTAGCCATGTCATATCTCCTTGGGGCAGTGCTCGGTGCCCGCACTGTGCGAGCTCCGCGTCGCCGCGATGATTGCCCCGTCCGGAAAACATCCGGAAATACAGAAGTGCTCGCTCCGGCGGTTACGTCGGCACGGGCACTTGAAGTCTTTGGGAACCACAACTGCAACTGAGAACAACGGTAGCACGGCGCAAGCAGCTGGGCGCGGCGAGTAATATCACTCAGCCCGCCGCGCCATAAACCCTCATCGAGCATGGCCCGAATATCTATGCCTGTGACAATAGATATTCGAGTGCGCGGAGATCATCTGAGCGGAACGGGCTGCGATGCGACGTGGCGTCGGGTACGCGAAAGCGCCCTGTTCGCCGGGCGGGCGGGCGAACGCCGGGCCTGTCCGGGCGTCCCGTGGCCCGGGGCGAGACTTCGCCGATGCTCAGGCATCAGTCAGGAGGCGGCGGCTCCGCCCGAGTCTGCTGTGGGCCGGCGCAGTTCCTCGTTGATTCGCAGGGCTTCCTCGAGCTGGTCTTCCAGAATGACGATGCGGCAGGCTGCGTCGACCGGCGTGCCGCCGTCGACCAGTTCGCGTGCGCGGGCGGCGATGCGCAGTTGGTAGCGGGAGTAACGGCGATGGCCGCCTTCGGACCGCAACGGGGTGATCAGCCGGGCTTCGCCGACGGCCCGGAGGAAGCCGGGCGTAGCGCCGATCATCTCGGCGGCTCGCCCCATTGTGTAGGCGGGGTAGTCGTCATCATCGAATCGATCGGCGGCGTTTGGCGGGGTTTCTGGGGGCATTTGCACCTCTGTCTGGAACGCGTCGAGGGGCCCCGGTGCGTACACACCGGGGCCCCGAGGGGTATCAACACCATCTGCCGGCGCTGCGCGCTGGCTTTCGTATTCCGCGCGTCCGAACCTGAGGCCGGAAGTGCGGGGATCGCGGATGCGTGACCGGGGACCACCTTCCAATCGGGGCCTGCGGCACCCGGGCGAACTGGCACTTCGCCCGGGCGATCCTGATGGCGTCTGCTCCTCTCTGTTCATCGGGTTGTACTGCTCTGAAACTTTGCGATGCTGCACGGCGGTCCCGAGGACCGCCCGGCCCGGCCACCAGACCTGGGATCTTCTTGCACCTCCTGACCCCAGCACTCCATGCCCGTGCCGTTAATGCTCGCGCCGGTTCATGTCCGGCGCGGATCGCTGACTTCGTCGGCTACAGAAGAAACCCTAACCATGCGACGGCGCAATTTCTACCTCTGACACGACAGATTTTTCGAGTCCAGGAGTGAAAATATCTCTGCACTTGCCGCAGCTCTCCGCAGCCGGGGCCACCGCTTCGCGACGTGCTCCCGCTGCGGGCTGCCAGGTCAGGGCCTGTCGAACCCGCTCGACGCGGTTTTTGGGGACCCGGACATCGGTCGACGCGAGGCGCATCAGGCTGTGCAGCCGCGGCGCCTGGAGCGAGTCGTGGCTTGCTGCAGCCCGGATGGCGCGCCTCAGGCCGGCTTCCCGGCTGTGGCTGAGGAAGCGGCGGAGCCTTGACTTGCTTCAGCCGATCAGGCCGCCGCTGCAGCCAACCGGCGCAGCCTGATCGTTCAGACAGGTCTGGAAACCGGGGCGCTGGGGCGGCCCGGAACTTCTGGCGGGAGAAGGCCAGGTCGTCGACCCGTGAATGAACCCGGCGGGCCGGACCGGCTCGGACGGGCGGACGTCCGGCTCGGCGGGATCCGCTCGAGAAACGGCCTCGAGCGGGGGCAGTGTTCCCCCGCTACCGCCACCCGTCCAGGCCGTGCGCACTGCGCAGGTTTCGCACAACCGTTGTGAGGCGGCGGCAGGCGGTACGTAACTACTAGCTACTGCTACTGCGCGGCGAGTTCACGCACCGTGGCCATGTCGCTGAACGCCAGCAGCTGTTCGCCGACGATCTGGTACGGCTCACTCCCCTTTCCGGCGACGAGGACGATGTCGTCCCCTCCGGCGGCCGAGAGAGCGAAGGCGATGGCCTTGCGGCGGTCCGCGCACCGCTCGAAGCGGGTGCCGGTCGCCAGCACGCCGGGAGTGATCTGGTCCAGGATCGCCTCTGGGTCTTCATGGCGCGGGTTGTCGGAGGTGAGCACAACCAGGTCGGAGAGAGTCCCGGCGATCTCCCCCATCTGTGCCCGCTTGGTGGTGTCCCTGTCGCCCCCGCAGCCGAAGACGGTGATGACCTCTCCGGTGGCGAATTCGCGGATGGCGGTGAGGACCTTCTCCAGAGAGTCGGGGGAGTGGGCGTAATCCACGATCACCGACGTGCCGCGGGCGGTCTGGAATCGTTCGAACCGCCCAGGGACGGGCGGCATCTGGGCGAGCGCGGCGACCAGTCCGGCAAGGTCGTGTCCCAGAAGGTGGCAGGCCGCCACGGTGGCCAGCGCGTTGGCCACCGAGAACCGTCCCGGTACGGGGATCGCCGCCGGGTACTTCTGTCCGGCGTGCTGGAGGGTGAAGCGCGTACCGAAGGCGTCCATGCTCAGGTCGCTCGCCCGGTAGTCGGCCTCGGCGTCGAGGGCGTAGGTCGTGACCGCGCCGGGCATCATCGCGCCGATTCCCGCTCCCACCGGGTCGTCCGCATTGACGACCGCGCGCCGGCACAGCCCCTGGAACAGGCGGAGCTTGGCATCCCGGTAGTTCTCCATGGTGCCGTGGTCGTCCAGGTGGTCCTGGGTGAGGTTGGTGAAGATGCCGACGTCGATGAAGGCGTGGTCCACCCGGTGGGTCAGCAGGCCCATCGACGTGGCCTCCAGGACTACGGTGCTCACCTCGCGGTCGCGCATGTGTCCCAGCAGGTACTGGAAGTCGGGTGACTCCGGTGTGGTCAGCACTGATCTCGGCATGGGGATCAGTTCATCGCCGATCCGGCTGCCGGCTGTCCCGATCACGCCCACCCGCGCGCGTTCGGCGATCCGCAGCACGGACTCGACCATGTACGACACAGAGGTCTTCCCGTTGGTGCCGGTGACGGCCACCATGTTCATCTCGCGCCCGGGCTCCCCGTAATAGCGGGAGGTGACGACCGCGGCCGCCCTACGTGTATCGGGGACCCGTACGACGCACATTCCGGCTTCCGCTGCCCGCAGCGCCGTCGGCAGGTCGGCCATCGACGCGTCGACGAGTACTGCCACGGCGCCGCGCGCCATGGCGGGGCCGACGGCTTCAGGGCCGCCTTCATCGTGACCGGGCACCGCGATGAACAGGGACCCCGGCATGACGCGGTGGGCGTCGAAGCATGTTCCCGCGGTGATGCGCGTCTCCGCATCGCCCAGAAGGACCTCGTGGTCGTGCCCGGCCAGCAATTCGCTCAACTTCACAGAGGGTCCTCTCGGGGTGCGGACAGGCCGGATGTCGGTCGTCGCCGGAACGCGGCGACGGCGCGTCGAGCAGCCGCGGGAGTGGTGCAGGGATGCGGGGGTGGTGAGGGGTAGGCAGTGGCCCGGGTGATTCCAGGAAGCCGGAAGAACCGCAGAAAGATCAGGAAGGAAGCGGCGGCGAGTGGTGCCGGAAGGCTCCGCGGGCGCAGAAGAGGACGGGGCCCGGTCCGTCAGGAAGTGGTTAGCCGTGGCCGTGCAACGCGCGGCAGCGAGTCCTGGGCGCGGTGGGGCACAGCGCGCGGGGGGCCCCTCGCAGGCACTCCCTCATCGCTTGTATGCAACCCATGGGTGGAGTGTACGTCGCACTGAGCGGCCCCGATCCCGCCCGCGGGCAACGTGCGCGCAAGCGCACCGTCGCGACTTTCGGCCCCTGCTCTTCGCGAGCCCTGCGGCCGACTGCCCACGGCGGGGGAGCGGTTCCTCCGTAAGGGGATCACGAGCAGGCGTGCACTCCGGCGCGCAGACCGCGGGCTGCCCTGATGGTCACGTCGGTACGGATGGATCTTGCGAGCGGTTTGAATATTTATGTGTGAGATGTCATAGTTTTGCTATGCGTAGCCCTCTACCCGAGGAACATGACTTGATGACCACTGGAGCCCACCCCCACGCTCCTGCCCCCCACGCTCCTGCCCCCCACGCGAACATCGACCTGGCTCGCTACTGCGACGAGTGCCGCGGCTGGGGGAGCGTGGTGAACGACGGCCGCTACGAGCTCTGCCCCGTCTGCCAGACCCCTGAGTGACTGACCGACCCTTACCGGGTTACCGCTGCCGGGTTGGCGGGGGCGGAGTAGGGCCGGGCTGCGGGCCGTAGGCGTTCAGGAAGCGGTCGCGGAAGGTGTCCATCCGCCATACCGGGGCCTTCGGACCGGGCTTCAGGCCGTCGTGCCACCCCCAGCCGGAGATCCGGTCCAGCACGGCCGGGTCGTGGGCGACGATCGCGATGGGGACGTCCCGGCCGGCGTTGTCGCCGGTGACGATCGGGGCGGGTTGGTGGTCGCCGAGGAAGACGAGCACCGTGTTCTTGTCGCCGTACTTCTCCACGTAGGAGATGAGGCTGTTCAGCGAGTACTCGATGGAGCGCCGGTACTCGGTGCGCACCTGGCTGGGGTCCTTCCACACCTCTTTGGGGTCCTTGCCCGCCTTGTTGATGGCGTCGTAGACCGAGCCGTCACCGAGCTCGTCCCAGCCGATCATCTTGGGGATGGGCGCCCATGGGTTGTGGCTGGAGACGAGGATGATCTCCGCCATCAACGGCCCGCGCCCCGGCTTGCCGTTCTCGAGGCGTTCGAAGGCCGACAGGCTGTACTGGTCGGGCACGGGCGCCCAGCTGAAGTTCGGGCCGTTGTACCCGAGGTGCCGGGAGTCGTAGATGTTGCTGAGGCCGTAGAACCGCCCCTCCGGCCAGGCACGGGTGACGCCCGGCATGATGCCGACCGTCCGCCATGCGTTGGCGCGCTGGAAGGCGCCGGTGAGGCTCAGGCGGTCGCTCGAGGTGACGCTGGTGTAGCGCTCCTGGTTCTTGATCCACAAGCCCGACATCAAAGTGGAGTGGGCCAGCCAGCTGCCGCCGCCCGCAGTCGGTGAGGTGAGGAAAGCGCTCCGGGAGGAGAACCCGGCCGCCCGCAGCCGGCTGTTCCCGTCCGCGAGCACAGCGCCGACCTGCGACGCCATCGCCGGGTCCTGGACCGCGCTGCGGCCGTAACTCTCGATGAAGGCGAAGATGACGTCCTTGCCGCGCAGCCCGGTCAGTAGCCGGTCGGCCGGGGTGTCGCGGAAGTCGTCGACGGCGGCCTCCTTCGCGAACTCCCGCTCGTCCTTCAGGCCCGCGTGCACCTGGCGCGCACGGTCCTGGACGAGCGTGGCCGTGCTCCTGGCAGCGACCGGCACGCCGGCGATCTGCACGCCGAGCGCCACGCAGGTGATCCAGGCGGTCGCGAGTACCACGGTGGTACGGGTCGCCGCGGTGCTGTGCCCCACCATGAGGCGGCTCAGCCGGACGACCGCCAGCGTCATGAGGAGGAGCAGGGCGAGGACGAGGACCACGACCCCGATCACGGCACCGATCGCGCCGGCCTCGCCGACCGAGTCCCTCAGGAACGCACCGGCGTCGTCGAACAGGATCCAGTCGAGCACCGGGTCGAAGGGTCGGTCGAGAGCCGAGTAGAAGCCCATGTCGAGGAAGTTCAGGATGGTCAGCAGGCCGAGGAGGACGCCGAAGAGCACCGCCACCACGCGCCTCGCCCTGGGCGGCAGTACGAGCAGGACGGCGGCGCCGAATATCCCCTCCACCGGGATGCGCGCGAACGCGCTGGGCGTAAGGCGGGAGAGTTCGTTCGGCAGGAGGAGGGCGAAGAGCACAAGCACGGCGGCCAGGGCAGTGGTCACCCGCGCCACGACCCGTGCCGCGGCCGGGTGTTGGTCCCGCCAGCCGCTTCCGGTGACGGCCTCGTCCGGTTCGCCACTGGTGGCGTCACCCGCGCCGGCTTCCTCCCGGACGGCGGTGCCGTCACTTGCGGCGGCGTTCTGACCCGCGGTGGTCTCGTCCGTACTGTGCTCCGGTGGGCCGTCCGGGGTCAGGCCCTCCTCCGTGGTCGCCTTGTCCGTATTCGGCAGCTGACGAGAGCGCGTCCAGAGCGACAACCCGAAGGTCCTTCCGTGCGAAGCCCGGTGGTGGCAAGGCGGACCGGGCCCGGAGGTCGGATCCGCCGCCTATCTGTACGGCTTGCCGACGGCTTCAGTTCAATCACCAGGGTCTTGCCGCGCGGGAAGCGTACGCCGGTGGTGGTGAACTGGTTTGGCAGGGTCGGCTTTTGGGCGGGAACTCGCTCGGTGGCCTGACACTACGGCGCCGCTTCCGGGCATGCTGGAACTTCACTGCCAGGTGCTCCATGGCCTCGACCAGTCCCGGGTTCTGCCCGTCTGCACGGTGGTCCCGGTCGGCGAAAGCTACGAGAGACTGCAACTGCTGTCCGTGATCGGCGACCAGTCCCTCAAAGCCTGGATGGGTGCTCTTGCGGCCGGCGTGCCCAAGTCGCCTCAGCTCACGCGTCTCTCAAGCATGTCGGAAACTCGGTTGCTCTCTCTGAACGCCGCTGTCAGGGTCCTTCTCCATGCCTTCCTTGCCTTCCTTCTCCGCGCATGACGGGACGACGCTTGCCTACCGCGTGTTCGGAGAAGGCCCTCCCGTGGTCTGCCTTCCCGGCGGACCGATGCAGGACTCCCTGTACCTCGGAGACCTCGGCGGCCTCTCCGCCCACCGACAGTTGATCATGCTGGACCTTCGGGGAACCGGCGAGTCGGCGATACCGGAGGACGCTGCCTCCTACCGCTGCGACCGACTCGTCGACGACGTGGACTGCCTGCGCGAGCACCTCGGCCTGGACCGGATGGACCTGCTGGCGCACTCCGCCGGGGCGAATCTGGCCGCGCTGTATGTGGGGCAACGTCCGGAACGCGTCGGCAAGCTCGCGCTGATCACGCCGAGCGTGATGGCCGTCGGCATCACGATCACAGGAGACGTCCGGCGCGGGACGGCGCAGCTCCGCCGGGACGAGCCGTGGTTCCCGACGGCGTCCGCGGCCCTGGAAGCGATCGTCGCCGGCAAGGCAACCACCGACTCCTTCCAGGCCGTCGCCCCGTTCTTCTATGGCTGCTGGGACGAGGCGGCTCGGGCCCATCGGGCCGCGGAGGACGGGCAGAAGAACAAGGAGGCCGCGGCTGTCTTCGGTGCCGAGGGTGCTTTCGACCCGGACACCACCCGTGCGGCGCTCGCACGGTTCGCGTCGCAGGTCCTCCTGCTGGCCGGGGAGGTCGATCTGAATTCTCCACCTCGCGCGGTGGCCGAGTTCGCTGAGCTGTTTCCGCACGCCAAGCTGGTCATTCAGCCCCGGGCCGGGCACTTCCCGTGGCTCGACGATCCCGACGGGTTCGTGGCGACAACCGCGGCGTACCTGGAATGAACGACCGCCCGGTCGCCTGGCCAACGCTGCGGGTGATCAGGCCGCTCGCGCGAGCGAGGGCGTCGTCACGGCCAACGGCGGGGCGGTATCTCGTCCAGGAAGAAGGTCCCCCCGGGCTGTGAACCGCAGCCGCCCTCGATGGGTTTGAGGCTTGTGCCCCCGTTTCGCCGCAAGCGTCCAGGAAGCAGTGAGCCCTGCTCACACGACCGGCTGTCCGACGCCCAGCATGTTCCCCTCGCTGTCGCGGAACCAGGCGCCGCGTTCACCCCTTGCCCCCTTGCTCGGGTAGTTCCCGTCGATCTCGGCGATCCCGTCCCTGGTCCGCAGCCCGGGCAGGTCGACCTCCTCGAACACCACACCGCGCCGTTCGAGTTCCGACACGACCGCCTCGATGTCGTCGACCTCCCACCCCATCTGAGTGAAGGTGCCGGGTGACTCTCCCGCGGACTGGAACAGGGCGAAGTCCGCGCCTCCGCAGCGATACAGCAGCCCACCGGGCCGCTCGTCGACCGGCTCGAGACCGAGCTGTTCGGAGTAGAACCGCCGGGCTCGGTCCAGGTCCTGGGCGGGGAGCCTGGTCGCCACGCGCGCGTTGTCCAAAATGCCTTTGTCGTCTGCGTTCATATCCTTACTGTGCCGTGAGCAATGGCGAAAGCGCTGGAAGCGAAGGGGCGCGTGCCACGATCTTTGGCCCCTTGAAGGGGTTGCGAGTGAAGGCCGCTCGCTTGGAGCTGCGACTACCCGACGAAGACGGGCCGGCGGAGCCGGCCGACCTGGTGGCGCGGGAAGTTCATCTGCCGGGCGGCAGGCCGTTCCTGACGCCCTGGACGGAAATACCTCCTGCCTGGCGAGCACGAAACTTGGTGCGAAGCCACTGGCGCCGATTCGGCGCATGGACCCCTGAGGACTGGGCGCTCGAACTCGCGGTCTTCGGGTCTGGCGACCATTAATCGAAGTGATGGGAATTCATGTTCATGTCCCAGGTCGCCCACCTGGTGACCGTGCTCAGCTACGAAGCCACGGGTGGGTGCAGGCTCGCACGTCCGCATATCGCCTGAGGTCGCCGAGCTCAACGACGGTGCTATGCCGGGTTCTACCGTTACGCACCGCCTCAACTTCGGTGGCGTCCACGGCAACCAGAGTTCCTGGATTTCAGCCCTTGGGGCTGTCTGTGCTCATTGGCGGAGTCGGCGAGTGTTGTCGAGCACCTCGCCCGCGTCGGCCGTTCGAAGTCCATAGGTGAGTGGGAATTGATTCATGACCGGCAGTTTCCGTACGAGCGGCGGCTCGCCCCGAGAAGCCCCATTTGTCACTAAACGGACATAAGTAACGTAAAGGGTTCATTAATGTATGAAATTTCGACCTCGGGGTGGGTTGCAGGGCATCCACTTGGCCCGCCAGGGGCCACTGGGCCCACGGCTTTGACCGAGTCGGCGCTCCAGAAATGCAAGCTGTGCCCGAAAGTGCCCAGCATGGGCAATTCCATCTCCATGCTCCCTGATGTCCGAATTAACGATACTTGCGCTGATTAGATCCCTCTCGCTCACCGTCCCAAAGCACCCCGTTCCCCCTCATCTGCGGTGATGTGCGTCACGTCTGCGGCGATAGGTGGATGGCGCTGCCGAGCTCAGTCCCGTTCTACAGAAAGCCAGTTGATTTCCCGCCCGGCGTGGACGACGGCACTTTCCCCGGCCGGAGCTTCCTCTCGGATTGCGCTGTTGAATTCGGGTCTTGTTCCATCCCACCCATTTCGATTACGGTCACCGTTAATCCGGGTGGACCGCCGAATCCTGCCGCTATCCGGAAACCGCACTCACACACGTACGGCAGGAGCGGGGGACCCAGGAACGCTGCCGATCCGGAAATCCGGAACGGCTCGGGGTGAAGTCGCATTCACACTGCGGCCGGCCATCTCCAGGCCGAACCCGACAGCTCACCTCGCAGGCGACGGAGAGGAAATCGTCATGCCCGCAAAGGGTAAGCACCGTCGCCCCAAGTCCAGTTCGCTCACCCGGGGTCTCATTGCCGCGGGTACGGGTGGAGCCGCACTCGTCCTGCCGGTGATCGGCGCAACCGCTGCCGGCGCGGCGCAGACGGCGACGCAGCCCGTTCTCGCCAAAAAGGCCGTGGCACCTGCTTTCGCGGCCACCACGCCAGTCCTCGCGAAGAAGGCCAAGCCCACGACCTACACCGTTGTCGGGGGCGACTCCCTTTACCGGATCGCAGTCGATCACACCCTGAGCGGCGGCTGGAAGAAGCTGTACAAGGACAACCGGCTGGCCGTTGGTGACAACCCGGCGCTGATTCATCCCGGCCTCAAGCTGACGGTCGGTAAGAAGGCCGAGGCAAAGGCGCCGGCGGCGTCCGCCGACCGCCCGTCGTCATCGGCTTCCGCCAAGGCGTCGCCCTCTTCCGACCGGGCCGACCGCTCGAAGCGGCAGAACACACCGTCGAGCGACAACGTGGCCGCCGCCCCGAAGCCCGCGGCCTATTCCAATGACCTCGACGGCTGGATCAAGGAGTCGCTCGACGTCATGGCCAAGCACGGCATACCCGGCACCTACGACGGCATCCACCGAAACATCATGCGCGAGTCCTCGGGCAACCCGCTGGCCATCAACAACTGGGACTCCAACGCAGTGGCCGGAACCCCGTCCAAGGGACTCCTTCAGGTCATCGAGCCAACATTCCTGGCCTATCACGTGCCCGGCACGGCGATGGACAGCTATGACCCAGTCGCGAACATCACCGCCGCGTGCAACTACGCCGCCGACAAGTACGGCTCGATCGACAATGTAAACGGCCCTTACTGACAGGCGCTCCCCGCGGTAGCGCATTGCTGCTCTCGTCTCGATGCCGTGAAACTGACGCCTGGATTGCTGGATGGTGCGGCGGCTCGATGCAGTCGACCGGGCGTGTTTCGGGGGCGCGGCGAAATGAAGGCATCAACAGCCCTATGGACCAGAGCCGATAGGGCACCCCCAGGGTCGTACGCTCAGCGCACGACCCTGGGGGGTTTGTGCCCTACGGGAGAGCGTTACGGTGCTGGGCTTGAGGTGCGACGGGCGTTGGCACACCTCACACCTCCAGTCGACGGCATCGATCAGAGCCGCGCGCTCGCGGGCGACGAGTGCCGCGAACTTCCCCGTACCGCACCCCAGATCCAGCACGCGCAGGCTCGCGATGTCGCCAAGGACCTCAAGGCCCGGGCCTGTACCCCACAACCCGAAGTCGAGCCGCTCCGGATCCGGGACGAGCGTTCCGCGCTGCAGATGGTGCGTTCCGTAGGCGGTCCACGCCTCGGCGTTCTCCTGCTCGCTGTCCACGTTCACGGTGCCCCCCTTGTCGTCGGAAGGGATGCCCGGACCCGCATGGCCACGAACCACCCCGAGCAATCGGGCGGGGACCGCTCCGAAGCGCCGGAGGAATGACGTGGGCACCGCGTGGCCGCGCGGGGCGGAGCGGGTGTTTCTTCGCGTCGGAGTGGCTCCGGTGTGCGTTCCTGTGACCACGGGTGTCAGGATGGAGCCATGAGTAACGTGTTCTTCGACATCACCATCAACGACGAGCCCGCCGGCCGGATCGTCTTCGCGCTGTTCGATGACGTGGTCCCCAAGACCGCCAAGAACTTCCGCGAGCTCGCCACGGGCGAGCACGGCTTCGGCTACGAGGGCTCCTCCTTCCACCGTGTCATCCCGGATTTCATGCTCCAGGGCGGCGACTTCACCGCCGGTAACGGCACGGGCGGCAAGAGCATCTACGGCGAGAAGTTCGCCGACGAGAACTTCCAGATCAAGCACACCAAGCCGGGCCTGCTGTCCATGGCCAACGCGGGCCCGAACACCAACGGCTCGCAGTTCTTCATCACCACCGTCGTCACCGACTGGCTGGACAACAAGCACGTCGTCTTCGGCGAGGTAGTCGAGGGCCTGGACGTCGTGAGGCAGATCGAGGGCCTGGGCTCGCGTAACGGTGCCACCAAGGCGAAGGTCACGATCGCCAAGTCGGGCGTCGTCGAGGGCTGATTCCGTCCGCGCGGCGTCCGCCGCGCGACGTCCGGGGCCGGGCGAACCGTCTCTGCGACGGGCGCCCGGCCTTTGGCGTACCACCGCGAGCCGCCGTCCGCGGCCCGTTGCGGTCAGTGCGCGGCTGACTCCGGCCGGTGCCGCAGCTGCTGCCGGACGATGTCGTTATCGCCGCGCGCGGGAAGATCAGGTTGTGGCTCCAGCCCCGTCGCCGTCCGACAGTAGGGCCAGGAGCTGTTTCGTGTGGCCGGGCAGCTCCACTCCTGCGAGGCCGGTGATGAGGTCCCTCAGCGGCACGGGCTGATCGACCAGGACTGCTGCAGGTAGCGGCGCAGGGCCTGGGGGAGATGTACTTCCGCGCCAACAACACCCGCGCCCAGGGCCTGAGCGTGGAGTTCACCGGCGTGGAGGATCTCGACGTCTCGCTGCAGTTCAGGACCGTTTCCAGCGGAACGCCTCGTCTCTGTGCCTGAGCGCCCCATCTGGCGGCATTCGCAAACTGAAGCGCTCAGCCCGCGCCGCCGGCATGCGGCAATGCGGCACATGCCGGTTCCGGCTGAGCCTCACCGATGCGCCCATGGGCCGTAGAACGCCGAGCCCTGCGGTCCTGACCTGCCGCGGCTCGATCGCTCAGCCGCGAGATGGAGTGCTCAGTCAGGCTGGCGTGGGGCGCCTCGGCGAGTTTGGGCCAGCCACTCCTGTGCCGGCTCGGCGTCGCCGTATTCGTCGTGCCAGTTCCACCATTCGTACGGTGGGGTTTGGGGATAGCCCTCGGGCGAGTCCTCCCATGACTCCTGCCGCCCGAGCGCGGTGATGTCGAGGTAGCTCCAGCTGCCCCCCATCGCTTCGTCGCCACGGGCGTTGACGAAGTAGGTGCGGAACACACGGTCGCCATCGCGGATGAATGCGTTCGTGCCGTGCCACTCGTCCACACCGAAGTCGACGTCGAAATCGTCGGTGACGGTGTACCAGGGCATCGTCCAGCCCATCCGCGCCTTCACACGCTCGATCTCCGGCTGCGGCGCGCGCGACACGAAGACGAAAGTGGTGTCGCGGGCGTTCAGATGGGCGAGGTGGCCGACGTGGTCGGCCACCATGGAGCAGCCGCGGCAGGCGTGGTCGGGCCAGCCGAACACGCCGGGCTCGAAGAAGGCGCGGTAGATGATCAGCTGACGACGACTCTCGAACAGGTCGAGCAGACTCGCCTTACCCTCGGGTCCCTCGAACTCGTACTCCTTCTCCACCGCCAGCCACGGCATCCGGCGACGCTTGGCGGCCATTGCGTCGCGGGCGCGAGTCAACTTCTTCTCTTCCACGAGCAGCTGCTGGCGCGCAGCCTCCCACTCTTGCAGCGAAACGATCGGGGGTGTCTTCATCGTGAGGTTCACCTTCCAGTTCGGTCCGAGCTCATGGGCCAGGCCAGGGGTGTGAGCTGGGCGCCGCTCAGCAGGACCCCCTGCGTCCAGGGTCGGCCGTCACCGACACGGGCGCACGCCTATGCGCGATAAATCAAACATAAGTTCAAATAAATGCATGGCTCCGACGTGGTGCACTGTGACGCCGACCGATAGTTGGCCATCGCCCCGTTTCGACTGCCCAAGACAGGCCCAAGCGCCTGTCGCAGGCTCGGCCGCTCGTCTTAGTTCGGTGACCCGCGTCACACCCGGCTCCTGTCAGCAATCGGGGCGCCGTCTCGTTCAAAGGGCACGCGAACGAGACAGGAGCAACGCCATGAAGCACCGCATCGTCGTACTCGGCGCCGGATATGCCGGGGCCTTCGCCGCCGGAAACCTGGTTCGCCGGCTCTCCCCCGCCGACACCGAGATCACCGTCGTCAACGCCGTGCCCGACTTCGTTGAGCGGATGAGGCTCCACCAGCTCGCGATCGGCCAGGACCTCGCGTTCCGCAAGCTCGCCGACGTATTCGCGGGCACCGGGGTGCGGCTGCGCCTGGCGCGCGTCACCGGCGTCGACCCCGAGCGCCGGACCGTCGCCGTGACCGGCGAGGACGGCGACGGCGAGCTCGCGTACGACACGCTTCTCTACGCGCTCGGCAGCTCCGTAGCCCACCATGGCGTCCCCGGCGTGGCCGAGTACGCCTTCGATGTGACCGGCCGGTCCTCGGCGCTGCGTCTGCGCGAGCGCCTGGCCGGCCTGGGCGAGGGCGGCACCGTGCTGGTCGTCGGTGAGGGGCTGACCGGCATCGAGACCGCCACCGAGTTCGCCGAGTCCCGGCCCGACCTCTCGGTCGCACTCGCCGCCCGCGGCGAGCTGGGCGCCTGGCTCTCCCCGAAGGCCCGCCGTCACCTGCGCCAGGCCTTCGACCGGCTCGGCATCACCGTCCACGAGCACACCGGCATCGAAGCCGTCGGGCCGACACGGGCGATCGCCGACCGCGTCAACGGGTCGTCCATCCCGGCCGACGTGACCGTGTGGTCGGCCGGGTTCGCCGTGCACCCCATCGCGGCCGCCAGCGGCCTGGAGGTCGCCGAGACCGGCCAGATCGTCGTCGACCGCACCATGCGCTCGGTCTCGCACCCGGACGTCTACGCCGCCGGTGACTGCGCCTACGCGATCGGCGAGAACGGCCGGCCGCTGCCGATGTCCTGCGCCTCGGCCGGCTTCACCAACATGCAGGCGACCGCCGCGATCATCGCGCGCCTGACGGGCAGCGAGGTCCCGACCACCGGGCTGAAGTACCACGGCAACCACATCAGCCTCGGGCGGCGGGACGCGATCTTCCAGATGGTCGACGGGGACGTTCGGTCGAAGTCCTGGTACCTGGGCGGCCGGACCGCCGCGCGGCTCAAGTCGGGCGTGCTCAAGGGGGCCGGGTGGGGCATCGCCCACCCGACCTTCGGCATGCCGAAGCGCAAGCGCCGCCTGGCCACCGCGCCTGACCGGACCGGTGTGAGGGTCGCCGCATAGGTTGTTCCGCATGGACAGCGCAGCCATCGATCGGTTCGAGGCCAGCCGGGGCCGGCTGGCCTCGCTCGCGTACCGTCTGCTCGGCTCGGCAGCCGATGCCGAGGACGCCGTGCAGGACACGTTCCTGCGCTGGCAGGCCGCAGACCGCGAACGGGTCGAGGTGCCGGAAGCGTGGCTGACCAAGGTCGTCACCAATCTCTGCCTCGACCGGCTCCGCTCGGCGCAGGCGCGCCACGAGCGAGCGGCCGGTGCCTGGCTGCCCGAGCCGCTCCTCGAGGGCGACCCGATGCTCGGCCCGGCCGACACCTTCGAGCAGCGCGAATCGGTGTCCTTGGCCGTACTGACCATCTTGGAGCGCCTCTCGCCGGTCGAGCGGGCCGTCTACGTCCTGCGTGAGGCCTTCTCGTACAGCCACGCCGAGATCGCCGGGATCCTCGGCATCACCGAGTCCGCGAGCCAGCAGCATGTCCACCGGGCCCGGATCCGGGTCGCCGCCGAGCGCCGCCGCGGCGGTGAGGCCGACCCCGTGTCCGCGCGCCGGGTCGTCGAGGAGTTCCTCGCCGCCGCCACGTCGGGGCGCACCGAACGGCTGGTGGCGCTGCTCACCGACGACGTGACGGCGGTCTCGGACGGCGCCGGACTGGGCAAGCGGCTGTTGCGGTACAAGACGCGCGAGCGGGTCGCCTCCTACGTGCGGGCCGGCTTCAAGCCCACGCCGGCGAAGCGGCGGCTGGCCGGCGGCTCGCCCGCGATCCATATCGCGCTGGTCAACGGCTCCCCGGCCGTCCTCGCCGTGGTCGACGGCCGGGTCGTGGGCGCCGTGGCGTTCGAAGTCAGCGACGGCAAGGTCGCGTCCCTGCGCGGCATCGCCGCCGCGGACCGGCTCGCGCGCCTCAACGAGGCCTGGCGGCAGCACGAACCCGAGGCGCCGGTCATCAACGTATGGTGACCAGAGCCACCGGAGCGGGGGCCGACTGTCAGCCCGCGGCGGCGGCCTTCCGCCTGGGGCGGCGCGGCGCGGGAATCTCGGCGTCCTTGAGGCCCTCCGCCCACAGGGAGCGCACATGGCCCAGGTGCCGGGTCATACACGCCTCGGCGCCCTCCGAGTCACCGGCCAGCATCAGATCGAGGAGCTCCAGGTGCTCCTCGGCAGACGGCAGCAACTGGTCGCGTTCGTCCAGCGCAGTCAGTCCGTAGAGGCGGGAGCGCTTGCGCAGATCGCCGACTGTTTCGACGAGACGCTCGTTGCCCGTGAGGCCGAGCAGGGTGAGATGGAACTGGCGGTCGGCCTCCAGATAGCCGATCAGGTCGTGCTCGCGGGCGGCGCGGACGATCTCATCGGCCACCGGCCGCAGCGCCTCCAGGTCTTTGCGGGAGGCGCTGCGGGTGATCCGGCCGACCATCGGGACCTCGATCAGGGTGCGGATCTCGGTGTACTGGTCGAGATCGCGCTCATTGACTTCGGTGACTCTGAACCCTTTGTTCCGTACCGGTTCGACGAGACCTTCGCGGGCCAGGTCGAGCATCGCCTCACGCACCGGGGTGGCGGAGACGCCGAAGTCCTCCGCGAGCCCTGGCGCCGAGTAGACCTCGCCCGGGCGGAGTTCGCCGGAGATGAGCGCGGCCCGCAGAGCATGAGCCACCTGGTCGCGCAGCCGCTCGCGGGCCGTGACGAGGTTGCGCTGCTTCAGGTGTCCCATGGTGCTCCGTCCGTGCCGCCGCGGATCATCAGGGTACAATGTCACGTTGCTTTCGTGGGTGCGAGGCTGCGGTGCGGTGCGGTGCGGTGAGTGGAACTCCAGGGCTGCGCGGCCCAGTTCGCACGGGCCCGCGGGTGGAGCGCGGTCGCCCGGCGGCGGTCAGCCGTCGAGGAGTTCGCCGGCCACCCCCGCGGATGCATGAACGGGGCGGCGGGCAGAAGGAGTTCACCGGGCAGCGGGCCGGGCCCCAGCCGCAGGGTGAATGACCTCGGCGTAAGGCGTCAGGTCGTGACATCCCGTGTGGAGCCCTTCGCAACGCCAATCGGCCGCGCCGCCTGTTCGGTTATCGGAGCCGACTCCCACAGGCAAGGTTTCACAAAGTGGGCTGTGCTGAGGGGTTGTCAGTGCAATGTCACATTACTACGTTACGCATCACATGGCGGCTCGTTGGACCGTGACGTCAACGGCCGTCTGTGGCACGGCACTTCATCCCTTCGACCCCCCACTCAGGAGACATCGTGTCTCGAGACGGATACACACCCAGACCCCTGCTGGCCGCGGTATTAGCGGCCGCGGCGCTGCTGGCCTCCCTCGCACCACTCGGCCAGGCCTCGGCGGCGCCCGCGCAGCCGGAGCCGGCCGCCGCTCACGCCGGGCCCGTCGACCGCCACAACCCGCACGACGAAGTGGAACGCCTCGCCGCAGCACCCAAGTTCACGGCCCGTACCGCGCCCGCCCCCGGCGGACTGCCGCAGGGCCGTACCCCCGGCGCCCGTACGGCGAAAGCGAGCGCCAAGGAAGCCGACTCTTCCGCAGTTCCTTGCACGCTGGACGGCATCACCCCTCTGGGCCCCGAGCAGTTCGCTGACTTCCTCGCCGATCCGGCCGTCACTGCTGACGGTTGTCTGCGCGACATCCTCTGGACCTGGGACGCCCGCCTCACCCCCGTCATGTCCGACGCACACGTCCAGGCCGTCTCCCGCCGGATATCCACGCTCTCCGCGGCCCACGACGGCAAGAACGGCAGCCATCTGCTGGAGATGCTCACCTACCTCCACGCCGTGGTCTACCACGACTTCTCACGCAGCGAGATCGACGTCACCGACGCCCCCACCAGCGAGGCCATGCGCCGCGCCATCAACGCCTTCGGAACGGCGGCCCGCTCCTTCACCCCGACGCGAACCAACGCCGAAACCCTGCGCGAAGCCCTCTACGCCGGCAGCGGCACCGGGCTGCGCCACTCCCAACTCGGCCTGATCCAAAAGGTGCTGGCGACCCTGGACCAGTACCACACCACCACCTACAAGGACCCCGCCTGGGGCGGCGCCGCGCTCGCCGGGCTCTCCGTCAACTACCTGGGCGTGTACCCGGGCAACAACGACACCACCTTCCGCACGCTGGTCACCCGGAACTCGACGTACCGCAACGCCTTCAAGAAGTTCGCCGCATACACCCACCTCAAGGGCACGGCGAACGAGTGGGCCGTACGGGACGCGCTCGGCGAGTACGGCCGCTTCGGCCAGATCGAGGCAGTGAAGTCCGAGACCGTCTCCGGCCTGGGCGCGCTGCTGCCGGTCACCACGCGGAACTTCGGAGAGGGCAGCCGGCCCTGGGCCAAGGTGGCGAGCTGGCTCAACTTCTACGAGGCATGCAAGCCGTACGAGGTGTGCAAGGACGACATCGAGCGCCGCATCTTCCCGTACACGTTCATCTACGACAACGGCGCCATGAAGGTCCGCACCGGGCTGGACCGGGTGGTCGTCGACCAGCTCTACTACGCGAGCAAGCAGGTCAAGGCGCAGTTCCACCGCGTCCTCGGCACCGATGCGCCGCTGACCGGCGACACGAACACCTCGCTGAACGTCGTGCTCTACGCCTCGCGCGCCGACTACGAGACGTACCACCCGCTGCTCACCGGGATGGACACCAACAACGGCGGCGTCTACATCGAACGCGGCGCGACCTTCTACACCTACCAGCGACGCGTTCCGCAGGACTCCTCGCTCACCCTGGAGGAACTCTTCCGCCACGAGTACACGCACTATCTCAACGGCCGCTGGGCGGTGCCGGGATACTTCGGTGAGGGCCCGTGGTACCAGGGGGACCGCACGACCGCGATGGACGAGGGCTCGGCCGAGTTCTTCGACGGCGCCACCCGCGACGAAGGCATCGCCGTGCGTAAGTCGCTGGTGCAGGGCGTCATCGATGACACGGCGGGCGGCGGGCCGCGCATGACCGTGAACCAGTTGCTGCACGCCACCTACGACGGCGACGGCTTCCGCTTCTACGACTACGCGGGCACCTTCTTCGAGTTCCTGTGGACCGAACGCCCCTCGCTGATCCACGAGATGTACGGGTATCTGCGCGCCGACGACCCTGCCGCCTTCGACGCCTGGCGCAACCGCCTCGGCACGGACGCCGCGACGCAGCGCGCGTACGACAACTTCCTGGACACACAGATCGCCCGGGTCGACGAACTCTTCGTACCGAACACCACGTTCAATCCGAACGACCGGCTACGGGACTCCTCGGCCGAAGCGGTCCGCGACTCGTTCGCGACCGCCACCCAGCTCGGCCCCGCCTGCGCGACCGCCCCGGATCCGACGATGCGCCGCTTCATCTGCACCGGCCGGATCACCGCCAACCTCACCGACGCATCGAGCCCCGACCGTATCTTCAAGGACATTTCCGAGACGGTCGACTACTTCATCCTGGACCGGGCCCGCCCCGCGTCCACCAATCTGACCGACATGAACTGCCACTTCGGCAAGGTCGACGTCTGGACGGGTGGCCGCGCCGGCACTGCCGGCTACACCTGCGAAGGCCCGCTGCGCAGCTGATCGCATACGGCCCCGGGTCGTACGGTGCGTGGCACGAGCGCCGTACGGCCCGGGAGGCGTCGGCTTGACTCCGAGCGCGCCCCGGGCGGCACCCTGCCTGTCCTGGGCGGCTCGGCGAGACGGCCGGGCGAGATCGAACCGCCCTGACAGGGGCGGTAGTTGAAGGAACGTTTGGGACAGGACCGGCATCGGCCGACGGAGCCGCCGCGCCGTCGGTGTGGCCGGAGCGGAACAGAGCCCCGGCTGTACGGGGGAGACCAGCCAGGGCGGTAGAGGGTGCTTACGGAGAGCGGTCGCCTCTCGGTGAAAGGCGACAAGATCACCAAAGCTTGGCGGGGCTTCGGTCGGCAGATAGGTTAGCCTGACCATTTGCTTGGATCTCGGCCCGCTTCGACTGTGCACTCCAGGCAGACGGGTCTGGCGCGCGCAGACGTCGCGCCGCCGTCCGGAGTGCATGGGAGCCCGGGCTGGAGGCTGAAAGGGAGCAACCACCGTGACAGACCGCTGGGTCAGGCTGGAACTCGACGTGAACGCCTTCGACGCGGCCCGCTTCGAGAAGTACATGGAGCGTTGCCGGGTCGCGGGCATCCGTTTGACCACGTTGGCCGAGTTGGGGGACACCCCACGTCACCGACGCGCACTCTACGAGCTCAACAAGGAATGCTCGGCCGACATCCCTGACCGCGGCGAGTTCTACACTTTCGACGAGTACCTCGAGCGCAGGATCGAGGTCCCGTCCTACGACCCGCGTGGCGTCGTGATCGCGCTCGATGACGACGTATGGTGCGGGCTCGCCGCGACATCAGACCGGCGATCTGCCGGCTTCGTCTGCAACGAGATGACCGGAGTCAAGGCCGCCTACCGTGGCCGGGGTATCTCTATCGCGATGAAGACATTTGGCATCGGATTCGCCGACCTGTGCGGCGTGGACAAGATTCGAACGGTCCACCACCCGGCGAACACGAGCGCCATCGAGATGAACCGGCGACTCGGTTTCGTCGACGCTGAATGGGACTGACTCCGAGCCGCCCGGCTGCGTCAAGCTGGCTGATCTGCGGTACGGCTGCGGCGGCGTTGACGGCGACGCACCAGCGTCGGCAACCATGGCGCAGCGCCGAAAACGACCAGTACCGAAAGCAGCGGCATCCGCCACCACCACGTGATACTCGCCGGTGGCGGGGACGGCGTTTGTTCCACCCATGGGCGTGCGGTCTTCGACCATGCCAGGAACGCGTCACCGATCGGGAGCAGGCCGAAGGCGTACCGCTTGGTCCACGGGGTGTCGACCGGTAGGCCGGCGAACTCGCTGTAGTTGGCCATCGCAGTGGCGAGCCGGGTGTCGCCGTGGACTTGGGCCGCGCCGATGGTGACGACCGTCGCCGACAGACTCACACCGAGGGGCAGCGGGCCGGAGTCGACGTCGGCCGGACCGTCCACGCCGCCGGGGTACTCCCGTACGGTCGGCCCGAGGCCGAGAGGCGAGACGATATAGCGGTCACGGAAGCGCAGGTACTGCTCGCCGGCGAAGACCGGGTCGATGTCGACAAGGAAACGTTGAATGATGCTCTGCGAGGTGCCCCTGGCCACCTCGACCGGGTCGCCGGTGCCGGGGTCGACTCGGTGCGGGAGCAGCCCGGTGCGCGGATCAAGCCGCTGGCGTACCCCGTCCAGCCAACGCTCGACAGTGCCGGCGAACCGGGTCGGCAGCAGCGTGTCGTGCAGCCGCAGCGAAGCTATCGCCACGGTGGAGTCGACCGGCCATGCCTGCCCCGGGTACGCCGCCAAGTAGGGCGACTTCGAGGCGTCGAACGCCGCGCCCAGCGCGGCGGAATCGTCGGCGAACCGGTGCAGTTCGTCGGGATCGCGTTGCGCGGGCGATTGCAGGGTCAGCACTCCACCGCGCAGCCAATTGCTCCAGCCGCGGTAGAAGACGCCGTACGACGGGACGAGGCCCGCGCTGAACGGGGCACGGCCGGGTGGCGAGTCCAGCCGCCCCAACGCCCACCGTGCCTCCCGTAGCGCCGCTGACCGCTCGCCCGCCGGTTCACGCATCCCGATCTCGACCCAGCTCAGGCCGTACAGCGCGTGCATGAAGAAGTACCCCTCCGGGAACAGCCGCTGCGCCTCGTCGTCGGCGTCGTCGTCCAACGCGGCGCGTAGAAACGCCAGTTGCCGCTGGACCCCGGCCGGTTCACCGGTCGCACCCGCCGTGGCGGGCGCTATCAGCCGCACCGCACCCACCAGCGCGCACACGGTGACCACAACGGCGACCACCCGACGCGACCACCGCAGCACCTGACGCGCTGTAGATGGGGGTCCGGACATGCGCTGATAGTACAGTCGGCGCCGATCCGCGCCCGATCACATCCCTCGGTGGCATCTGCGGCAACCGCGTTCCCGTCGCGTGCGGAGGCCGCCTTTCTCGGGGCAGGATTGCTGGGCCTCATCCGCGGAAATCGGCCACGTCGCCTGAGGGCGGTGCGCAGTTCGATGTTGCGGAGTATGCCGTTTTTTCAACTCCTGCTACTCCTGGCCGACTTAGTCCCTATTCTTACTGTCCTACCGGGCCCGATTTGGGGGGTGCCCGGTCCGACCCCGAGGGATGCTCATGTTCCGTACCCGTTCCATGGCCGCTGTCTCGACGATTGCGGCTTTCGCCGGCCTCATAGCCCTGCCTTCCCCTGCGCAGGCAGCCGGCTCGGTCCACCTGTACAAGATCTACTACGACAGCCCCGGCTCCGACCGTGGCGCCAACTCGAGCCTGAACGCGGAGTATGTGCAGATCCGCAACACCACCGGCGCCGCCGTCAGCCTGAAGGGTTGGGTCCTGGTCGACGTGGCCAACCACAAGTACACCTTCGGCACGTTCACGCTCGGCCGGGGCAAGACGGTGACGGTGCGCACCGGCAAGGGCACCAACACAAGCGCCAACCGCTACCAGGGGCGGGCGTGGTACGTGTGGAACAACGACAAGGACACCGCCACCCTGAAGAGGGCGAACGGGACCAGGGTCGACACCTGCTCGTACAACTCGACCCGCGTCGACTACAAGATGTGCTGAACCGGCAGTCCCGGTCGCGGCAGACCCTGTGAGCCACGCCCATGAGGGCCGATGGCCTGTGCCGCTCGGCACGGCTGCCCTCGCCGTATGGCCGTGCCCAGGTTCACCAAGGGACTGCAGGAGAGCATTCACCGTTCCCGGAAAATCGACCACGAGATCGAGTTCCAGCCGATCCTGGATCAGCTCGTGCCCCGGGACCGCGTGCGTGACGAGGAGACTGAGTCGAAGTACCCGTAGATCATCGGCGGGCCCGGCCTGGCGCTCGCCCAGGCGTTCAAGATCGTCCACCCGGACCTCACGAACCCGCACACCCACCACTGGGACCAGATCCGGGCCATCTTCGATCTTCTGCTCTGAGTCCCGAACCGTTGCCGGCCGTCAGTGCTCGTACTGGCGGCCGGCGAGTGTGCGGTCCGAGGTCTCCTGCCCGCCCGTTCGACGGGCGTCTGATCGGCGCGGAGAATGAGCCGTGAATGAGTGGGGCAGGATGCCGCTTCGGTAGCGCGCGGCCAACGTCGATGAGGCGGTGGCGACCTGCCGGCAAGGTGGTGGTGATGCCGACTTGGCGTTTGCGGGACTTCCGCGACGACGATCTGGACCGCGCCATCCAGATATGGGATCAGGACCGGCAGGCGGACGATTCGCCCCCCGTGTTCCTCGTCTCCGAGGTGATGGCCGCGGCCCGGACCGGCAGTCCCGCCGTGGTCGCGGTGGTGGGCGACGACATGGTGGGCATGGCAGTGGCGCAGGCCCAGGATGAGCGGGGCTGGATCACGCTGGTGGCGCTTGCCGCGACGTGGCGTAACCGCGGGATCGGCAGCGCCCTGATCGGCGAGCTCGAGCGGCGCCTGCGGGTGCACGGGGTGCGCCGGATCGGTGCGCTGCTCGCCCCGGGGGCCACCGGAACGACGGCCCTGGAGAACTCCGGCTACCGGGCCCGCGACGGATTGATCTTCTACGAGAAGGTGGAGCATCTCGGCGCGAGCGATGCGGGCCTGCTCGCGGAGCTCGGCGGGAGGGTGCTGCCGCAAGGGCTGTGGCGTGCCCTCGCGGGGATGGAGCGTGAGAAGGAAGCCATCGAGCGGCGGATCGTGCTGCCGGTGGCCGAGCCGGCGCTGGCCGACCGGTACGGGGTGACGCCGCCGAAGGCAGTCATCCTCTTCGGCCCGCCGGGCACGGGCAAGACCAGCTTCGCCAAAGCCGTCGCCTCCCGGCTGGAGTGGCCGTTCGTGGAGCTTTTTCCCTCCCGGCTCGCGGCGGCAGCCGCCGGGGGGCTGGCCACCTCGCTACGGGACACGTTCGCCGACCTGGCCGAGCTGGAGACCGTTCTGCTGTTCATCGACGAGGTGGAGGAGATTGCCGGCGTCCGGTCCGGCCTGGCCGTCGATCCCGGCCATGGTGTCACCAACGAACTGCTCAAGCTGATCCCCGGCTTCCGCGATCACGACGACCGTCTGCTGATCTGCGCCACCAACTCCGTTCGCTCCCTCGATCCGGCGTTCCTGCGCCCCGGCCGGTTCGATTACGTCATTCCGGTCGGTCCCCCCGACCCGGTCGCCCGGGCGGCGATCTGGCAGCGCTACCTCGGCCCCGTTGTCGAGGGTGTCGAGCTGCAGCGGCTGGTGGCGGCCAGCGAGATGTTCACACCCGCCGACATCGAGTTCGCCGCACGCAAGGGTGCCCACGCCGCGTTCGAACGCGAAGTGGCCGACCGCCGAGACGCGCCGGCCCGCACCGAGGACTACCTCGCCGCCATCGCTGACACCCGTCCCACACTCACTGATCAGGCGCTGACCGAGTTCCGGGAGGATATCGAGGACTACGCGCGCCTGTGACGCCGACCGGCGTCACGCAGGGGAGCCGACGAGCGTGCGGCGGGCTGCCGTCAGGCGGTCCGGCGGCGGATGGCGATGACGTTGTCGGTGACGGCGGCGGTCTGACCGTGCGGGCCGGTGGCCTGGCGCCAGGGTCGGTCGAGGCGCTCGGCCCGCCAGCGGCCAGGGTCCAGTTCGAGATCACTGAAGACGTCTTCGGGGGTGGGGAAGTTGGTGTCCGGGTCGGGGTTCCAGGCCCAGGGACGGACGGAGCCGTGATCGACGATGAGCAGCAGTCCGCCGGCGGTCAGCGCGTGGGCCGCCTGTTGGAAGACGCGTGCCCGGGGGAATTCCAGGGGCGTGTGCAGGTACTGGGCCGAGACGAGGTCGAATGTGCCGGCCGGGAAGCTGCGGGCCAGGTCGTGCTGTTCGGTCGTGATGAGGTCACCGGCGCGGGCGGCGGCCGCGTGAGCGGCCGTGCGCCGCAAGGCGGTTGCGGAGACATCGACCGCGGTCACCCGCCAGCCGTGGGTGGCAAGCCAGAGTGCGTCGCCTCCCTCCCCGCAGCCCAGGTCCAGCGCGATGCCGGGGGTCAGCGCCTGCGCGCTCTCGACAAGGACGGGGTTCGGGTTGCCCTTCCACACACGTTCCTGGCTGCTGTAGTGGTCCTCCCAGAAGAGTTCGGCTTCACCGGCGCGGTCGGTGTCGGGGGTGCGGTCGGTCATAGCGGGTGCCTTCCTGTTCGTCGAGTGGTGCGGCGGGCGGACTGCGTACGTGCGTCACGAGTTCGTCCCTGTGGCCCGATGGCGGCCTGCGTCCGGGCAGGTTGCTCCGGAGGGCCGGTGACACACCGCCGAGAGTGATCCGTGATGCCATCGAGTTGCAATTTTTCATGCCAGTTCGGCAAGATGCCGGCATGGAAGAGCTGAGCGACGTACTGGCCTCCGTGGGACCTCGGCTGCGAGAACTCCGACGACAGCGCAGCGTCACCCTGGCCAACTTGGCGGAGACGACCGGCATTTCGGAGAGCACGCTCTCGCGACTGGAGAGCGGCGGACGGCGGCCCAACCTGGAACTGCTGCTACCGCTGGCCCGCGCATACGGCGTCCCGCTCGACGAGCTCGTCGGGGCACCGCACACCGGCGACCCACGCGTGCACCTGCGCCCGGTACGCCGCCACGGGATGACGTATGTGCCGCTGTCCCGCCGAGCAGGCGGAATGCAGGCGCACAAACTGGTGATCCCAGCCAGGAGCGCAGACGTCGATCCCGACCTGAAGGTGCACGAGGGGTACGAGTGGCTCTACGTCCTCAACGGTCGGCTGAGACTGCTTCTCGGAGACCAGGACCTGGTCCTGAAGCCCGGCGAGGTGGCGGAGTTCGACACCCACGTACCGCACTGGCTGGGAGCTGCCGGCGCCGAACCGGTCGAGCTGCTCGTCCTGTTCGGCCAGCAGGGGGAACGTGCCCATCTGCGCGCCCGCTCGACCTGACCCATCCCGGAAGCCTGCGCCTGCGCACCAGGCGGAAGTGGACTTCAACCCGCCGCTGAGCAGGCCGGGATGCTCGGCGTCCAGGAAGCGCCCATCAGTGAGCGGACCACGAGTGTCACTGCCCTGAAGGCCGGCCAAGAGGGAACAGCGTGTCGAGCCCGTGGGCGCGGTCTCCCAGAATCCGCTCGCAGTTCGCGGACTCCGCGGCCGGGCTGAAGGCGCCGGCGAGCCGAGTCGCCTTCCGGCGGGCCACCGCCGCGTCCGTGTCCGCGGCCACGAGGTCGGCGTTGATCGCTGCCGCAGCCTGCATTCCAGAGGCCGCGGAGGCGGGGACCCCGCCCATGAGGTCGGTGACGTTGCCGGCGGCCCACACCCCGGCGGCACCGGTGAGACCGCTCGCGTCCGATTCCACGTAACTCCCCACGCCCCAAGGGTGCTCCACCGCCGTCAGGCCGAGGCCGGCGAGCACCCCACTGCGGGCCTCGAAGCGAGGTCCCACCGCCAGGGCCCGCACCGGCACCCGCTGACCGGAAGCCAGCCGCACGCCCGAGAGGCGGTCATCGCTGATTTCAAGAGCGACGACCTCTCCATCGACCACTGCGACGCCGCGGGCGGCCAGCTGTTCCCACTGCTCCTCGCCCGGGTCGTCCGCGGTGTGGAGGAAGAAGGTCACCTCCGGCGACAACTGGCGGAACAGCAGCGCCTGGTGCACCGCCCGCGGACCGCCGGCCAGCACCCCGATCGGCTCGTCGCGCACCTCCCACCCATGGCAGTACGGGCAGTGCAGCACGTCGCGACCCCATCGCTCGCGCAGACCGGGGATGTCGGGTAGCACGTCGACCAGTCCGGTCGTCACCAGCAGCCGCCGTGCCGTATAGCTCCGGCCACCCGCGGTGTCCACGATGAACCGTTCGCCGTCACGGCGCGCCGCCACCGCGCGGTCCGGGACGATCCGCCCGCCGTACCCCGTGACCTCCTCACTGCCCGCCCGCAAGAGCTCACGCGGCGCGACTCCGTCGCGGGACAGGAACCCATGGACCCCGGAAGCGGGAGCGTTGCGCGGCTCCCCGGAGTCGACCACCAGTACCGAACGCCGGGAGCGGGCCAAGGTCAGCGCACCGGACAAGCCGGCGACCCCGCCCCCGACGATCACCACATCCACATCCACATCCACATCCACTTCAGCGAGGTTCTTCTTTACCGTCTCAGTCATACGGACACCTTGCGAGCTACTTGAGCGTAGCCGCAAACCCCTTTGCCGCTTTGGCAACTTTCTGCATGGTGCTGGAGGCTTCACGCCCTTCCCGCAGTTCAGGAGGCTCACTTCCGGGACGTATAGATCACGGCGATAAGGACCAGGAGGACTACGGCAAGATTCCTGACCTCAACCGGTTGCCATCCGGACTGGATCGCCAGTGTGAAGACGACGTAGGGCCAGCTCGGCCGGCGCGTGTTCGGGGCAGTCATCTTGGCCTTCGCTTTCTGCTGTGCCGATATGGCGAAGCGGATTGAAGGCCGAGTCTCGGAGCTGATCTGATTGACCATCTGTTCCCGGGACGAGGGGGCAGGTGAAGTCCGGACAATGCCGGATTGGCCGCAGACAACAGGGGACTTGATGAGCAAGGCGGGGCGGCCGCGGGAGTTCCAGGGCGGGCCCAGGGCGAACGAGTTGGCGCGCTTCCTGTGCGAGCTGGCCGGCCGGCACAGCCTGACGACCAGAACCTTGTCGACGCGCTTCAAGGGCAGTGCCAGCAGTTCGACCTGGGCGCTCTACCTCAACGGCACGAAGCTCATCCCGGCCGAGGTGCTGGGCAGGATCGTGCGGACGCTGTTCTCGCACGACCCGCGTGCCCAGGAGTTCTACGTGACCGAGGCCAAGCGGCTGTGGAAGGCGGCGGAGGCCGAGACCGAAGCCGGGCCGGTGCAGGACGGCGGGCCGCAGACCGAGATCGTGCGGCTGTACGAGCGGCTCAACGAGGCCACGGAGGGCATGGCCAAGGCAAGGTCGGTGGCTCACGAGTCCGAGCGTGTCGTCGGCATGCTCATCCCGATGGCCGCCCTGCTGCAGTCCCGGATCGAGACACTCACCGGCGAGCTTAGCCGTGCGCTGGAACGCGAGCGGGCGTTGGCCGAGCTCCACCTCGCCCAGGCCCGGCTCCGGCTGGAGCGGACCGGACCGAACTGGCCAGAGCGCAGAGCAACCGCTACAGCGCGGAGCATGCCCAACAAGCCCTGGCGAAGGAGGCACTGGAAGCCCGCAAGGAGATCGAACGGTTGCGGCAGCAGGTCGCGGACCTGGTCTCGCCGAAGGCGGAGGAGCGGGCCATGCCGGCGGTCCAGCCCCCGCCGGAACCCACCATGGACATGATCGACGAAGAGCTCGACCGCGTCAGCACCGATCGCCGGGAGCAGGAGGTGGCCCTCGCCGCGGTCCTGGAGCAGGCGGGAATCGAGCCGTCCCCGGACGCAGGGACGCGGATTGTCGCCGGCACCGTCGTGGACGACATGGACAACTGCCCCGTAGCCACAACGGCGGACACGGCTGGGCACCGTAGCGGCCGTGCCGTGCCCCCGCCATTGTCCAGGACAACCCAGGACAACACCGCGACCAGTGAACTGCCAACTCGTGAGCCGGCCGTTTCCGTCACCGCTCCGGGCCACGCCCTTCCCGGGGGCCCGGCCGGCCGGAGACGGGCTCGCTCGGGCATCGAGCGCGACATCGACGACGATGCGTTCAACGACATCGTCAACGGCTTCGGTGATCAGACAGCCCCGTCCACTTCCCGGGCACAGCCGAGCGTCGTTCACCGCGTGGCCCGGATCATGGCGGTGTTACTGGGCGTCGGCGGCTTCCTGGGGGCGGCGGCCGCGATGGTCTACTACGACCTCACCCGGGATGTGTCCGAGGGCGTGGCATACGCCTCCGGCGACAAGCCGAGCGAATCCCGCCGCAGCTGCAGCAAGTCCGCATGCGCCGGTATCAACGGTCTGCAATGGGAGTTGCCTGCCGGCCGGTCCGTCACGACCGTGCTCAACCTCGACCAGCCGGGCAACGGCCAAGCTCTGCAAGGAAGCTTCAAGTTGAACGGATTCACTACGCGCTGCACCAATGCCACGGTGCAGTGGAAGATCACCGCCGACATCACCCAGATCGCCTCCGGCACCCTGGCGGCCCCCGACACCACGCCAGAGGGGCGCAAGCTCGCTGAGTCGCTGCCCGCCCAGGCCGACACCGTCACGATCACCGCACAGCGCACCGACGACGAGGCATGCGAAACCCTCCTGCAATGGGAGTCGGCAGGGGTGGCATAGACACCAGGCCGGGCGCGGTCTCGACCGTCCTCTCACTTTGAGGCGACCGCTCTGGCCACGAGGCCGCGCCAAGTGCAGCGGGAAAATCCGAGCGCGACCCGTCAGCGACACCCGCGGGCGTTGAGCCGGGCGGCCTGGCGCGTCAGGTGGTCGCGCTCGGCGAGGTTGGGTGCCTTTTGGGCCGCCTCGGCGTACAGCCGTGCCGCCGTCGCCAGGTCGCCGTCGCGCTCGTGGAGGTACGCAGCCACCGCAGCGCGGCGGGGGATGGGGTATCCCCTGCTCGAAGAGCTTGGGGAGGAGTCGTCCAGCGCCGCGAGCGCCGCCAGGCCGGCGCGCGGTCCGTCGGCCTCGCCGACGGCCACCGCGCGGTTGAGCCGGACGACCGGGCTGTCGGTCAGGCGCGCCAGCTCGTCGTACCACTCGACGATCTGCACCCAGTCGGTCTCCTCGGCGGTGGGCGCGTCAGCGTGGAGTGCCGCGATGGCGGCCTGGGCCTGGAACTCGCCCAGCCGGCCGCGGGCGAGGGCCGCCTGGAGGATCTCGACGCCCTCGGCGATCGACTCGGTGTCCCACCGGCCGCGGTCCTGCTCGGCGAGCGGCACCAGGCTGCCGTCGGGCGCGGTCCGGGCGGCGCGCCGGGCGTGGTGGAGCAGCATGAGGGCGAGCAGCCCCGCCACCTCGGGGTGGTCGATCGCGGCCGCGAGCTGCCGGGTGAGCCGGATGGCCTCGGCGGCGAGGTCGACGTCGCCGGAGTAGCCCTCGTTGAAGACCAAGTAGAGAACGCGCAGCACGGTGGCGACATCGCCGGGCCGGTCGAACCGCACGCCGGAGACGGTGCGCTTGGCCCGGCTGATGCGCTGCGCCATGGTGGCCTCGGGCACCAGGTAGGCCTGGGCGATCTGGCGGGTGGTCAGCCCGCCGACGGCGCGCAGTGTGAGCGCGACCGCGGACGACGGCGTCAGCGACGGGTGGGCGCACAGGAAGTAGAGCTGGAGCGTGTCGTCCACCGTGGGCGCTGGCCCTGGCGCCGGCTCCTCGTAGACGAGATCCTCACGCCGGCGCCGGGCGGCGTCCGCCCGGGTCGCATCGAGGAACCGGCGCCAGGCCACGGTGACCAGCCAGCCCTTCGGGTCCCGCGGGGGGTCGGCCGGCCAGACGCGGACCGCCTCGACCAGCGCGTCCTGCACGGCGTCCTCGGCCGCCGCGAAGTCGGCTCCGCGGCGGACGAGGATCCCGAGCACGCTCGGCGCGAGGCTACGGAGCAGGACCTCGTTCACTTCAGAGGTCACTCCGTGATGCAGGGCTTCGCGGCCAGGAACGGTCGCAGCTCGAGCCACTCGTGGATCGGCTTCCCGCCCGCCCCGGGGGCGGCCGACAGCTCCCCGGCCAGCTCGACGGCGCGCTCGTAGCTGTCGACGTCGATCACCATCCAGCCGGCGATGAGGTCCTTGGTCTCGGCGAACGGGCCGTCGGTGACCGGCGGGCGCCCCTCACCGTCGTAGCGGACCCACGCTCCCTCGGGGGCGAGCGCCTGACCGTCGACGAACTCGCCGGTCTTCTCGAGCCGGGCCGCGAAGTCGTTCATGTACTGGACGTGGGCCGAGATCTCCTCCGGCGCCCACTGCGCCATCGGCACGTCGTTGACCGCAGCCGGGGCGCCCCGGTAGTGCTTGAGCAGCAAGTACTTGGCCATCGTGGTTCTCCTCGGTGCTGGTGCGACCCATTGTGGTCGCGTTCACTGCAGGGACGGAGCCAGTCACGGGTTCTCGACATCGCCGTCCGATTTTTTGGTTCTCGTAGATGAGCCTGGGTGAGCCCTCTCGCGGTGTCCGGGTCCACGGCGTGGCGCGAGGGCGAGACGGAGCGAGGCCTTCCAAGATCAGCACGACCATGCAACTGAATCAAGAGAGGGCCTCGCGTGCGTCACTACGTGTGGTCCTGGGGCGTCGTGGTGTGCTCGGACCGATGAGTCGTTCGGCGTGGAGGGCATGCACGTCCTCGACGTCACCCGCGATCCCGACGTCGGCGGTCGCCAGGGTCTGGTGGTGCTGGACGTCGAGTCCGACGCCGATCTGACCGGGCTGTCCGGACTGCGGGGTGGTCGCGGTCGGCCACGGCCGGCACCTCTACACAGGTCTGCCCCCGGCCTTGCAGGTGGTCAAGCCCCAACGGACTCCGACCGGCTGTCTGTCTTGGTGGGCTTGAGAGGGGTGAGTTGGCGCAGGGCGAGCAGCCCGCCGATGCCGGGCAGCAGCGACAGGGCGATGGCCCGCGGGGTGCGCTGCGGGTCGCGCAGGACGGCGACGAAGCTGAACAGGTATGCGCAGCCGTGCGTGGGTCCGGCCGGCGAAGAGATGGCGGGCAGGTGCACCGTGAACAGGTTGGCCAGCATCACCACGAGGGTGGCCAGTTCGACCGTGCTCGCGATGCGCAGTGGTTGCCGGGTGCCTTCCATCGTCAGGCTCCCGTCGTCGAGCCGGGGCGGATGATCATCAGGACGGTCACCACGGCCCACAGCAGGTTGAAGATTCCGGTGAACATGGCCAGCCGCGCGGTGTGGCTCCGCTCAACAGGGGCAGTTGCCCCGTCGAGTTGTTCCAGCAGGGCGTCCTGACGGGGCAGGACCAGCAGCGCCAGTACACCCGCCGCGCCGGCGGTCAGCGCGATCGAGATGATGAGCCAGGTGTCGCCCAGAACACCGAGGCTGCTGGCGGTGGCGAACCCGAACACCGGTACGGCCAGACCGATTCCGGCGTAGACGCGGCAGATGCGGTGTAGAAGCCGGACCGTTCCCAGTGTTGCGGCATCGGGCCCGGCGGTCTGGGCGCGGCGGGCGGCGGGCGGGAACATGCTGGCGGCGACCGTCACGGGGCCGATGGCGATGATGGCGGCCAGGACGTGGAGGGAGAGGAGGAACTTCGTCATCGCAGGGTGCCGGGTTCCGCTTCGGTTTCGGTGACGCGATTGCCGCTGACCTTGCTGCCGGGCAGCCGGCCGGCTTTGGCCTTGCCGCTGAGCCGGTCTCCGTCGACGGTGAGGTCGAAGACGAGGTGGAGCCGCATGGGCTTGGTGATCGACTGGCGGTAGGCCACCGCGTCGCCTCGGACGGTGACGTCGGTCAGCGGGACCAGCTCTCCGGACTTGAGGTCCACGGCGGTGCCGTGCCAGGCGCCGTCGGGCTGCACGGTCAATTGCACGCGGGCCTGCTGTTTGCCCAGCGGTGTGTCGATGGTCAGGCTCCAGGTGCCTTCGGCAGACATGGTGCGGGGACCTTTCGGTAGCGGGAGGTCAGAAGGCGAGAGCGGGGGCGGCGCCGCGGCGGGACCAGACGGTGCCGCGGCGCTCGTGCTCGAAGAGCTTCTCCACTTTGTGTGCGACCCGGGGGCCGACCTCGCGCTCCAGGATGTAGAGCCCGACGTCCAGGCCCGAGGTCACGCCGCCGCCGGTGATCAGGTCGCCGTCGTCCACGACGCGGGCATCGACGGCGATGGTGCCGGTGGCGCCGAGCACATCGAGCCCGAGGTGGTGCGTGGTGGCGGGCCGGCCCTCGGTGAGCCCGGCCATGGCGAGGATCAACGAGCCGCCGCAGACGGTGGCCACGAGGGTGTCCTCGCGCTCGAGCGCCTCCTTGGCCAGGCGCGGGAGATCAGTTTCGAGCGTGCGGCCGAGGATCGCCGGGATGGCGTTCGCCTGCTCGTCCTCGCTCAGCTCAGCTGGGTCGCGTACGTCGCCCGCGGCGCCCGGCAGGACGATGACGTCGGCCCGCTCGGGGTCCAGGAGGGCGGTGGCCTTCAGGCTCAGCGGCGGAAGTCCGCTGGGCACGTCGCGCGGTCCCTCCGCGGAGACGAGCTCCACCTGCACGGCGCCCTCGGTGAGCATCCCCGCGGAGTGGAGCACCTCGTAGGGGGCGATGACATCCAGCGGGTCGAAGCCGTCGAAAAGTACGAACTGGGCGAGCATCGGCAGTCTCTCTTTCGTCGCAATCAGCGTTGCGACGACAACGCTAGGCGGACGATCAAGCAGTGCCCACCGGCATTAATGACAACCTCCCACGGATTCTCGCCAAGACCTCTGGAGTGCGACTTTGTGAATGTCTCCCGTCACAGACGCCCTGTGTCGCCTGGCGGGAACCTGTCTATCGTGTTGTCCATGCATACGGTGGCAGTTCTGGCTCTGGACCATGTGGTGGCGTTCGACATGGCCACACCCATCGAGGTGTTCGGACGAACACGGCTCCCGGACGGACGCCGCCCCTACCGGGTGCGCGTCTGTTCCCCCACCCCTGAGGTGAAGACCGAGGCCTTCGCCCTGCAGGTCTCCTGGGGTCTGGAGGCATTGGCGGAGGCGGACACGATCATCGTGCCGGGCTGCTCGGAGCAGGCACCGCCCCCCTCCCAAGAGGTCCTGGAGGCGCTGCGCGCCGCGGCGGCGGCAGGCACCCGCATCGCCTCGGTGTGCGCGGGCGCCTTCATCCTGGCCGCCACCGGCTTGCTGGACGGCCTCAGAGCCACCACCCACTGGATCGCCGCGGACCAACTGGCACGACAGTTCCCGCTGATCGATGTGCAGCCCGACGTCCTCTACATCGACAACGGGCAGATCCTCACCTCAGCCGGCGCCGCCGCAAGCCTGGACCTGTGCCTGCACATGGTCCGCCGTGATCTCGGTTCCGCCGTTGCCGCCGATGCCGCGCGCCTTTCGGTCATGCCCTTGGAACGCGAGGGCGGTCAGGCCCAGTTCATCGTCCACGAGCAGCCGCCCGTCCCCCAGGGGTCAACCCTTCAGTCCGTGCTGGACTGGATCGACGACAACCTCGCCCAGGAGCTGACCCTGGATGCCATGGCCGAACGCTCCGGAATGAGCGGTCGCACGTTCAGCCGCCGCTTCCGCGAACAGCTGGGCACCACACCCCTGCAATGGCTGCTGCGGGCCCGCGTACGGCGCGCGCAGTATCTGCTGGAGAACAGCGACTACCCCGTCGAACGCATCGCCCAGCAGGCCGGATTCGGATCACCGACCGCCTTCAGGGAACGCTTCCGGCGGGTCGTGGGCATCACTCCGCACGCGTACCGCTCCGCCTTCCACGGACGCCGATCCACGCAGCCGCTCACCGCAATGACAAGCACGTAACCACGCTTGGGACAACGGGTATGGCGGCGACCCTCGGATCCGACATCAAGACGATCTCACTCATGACGCGATCATCCCGCAGAGCTCAACCCGGCGAACCTTGACGGTCGGAGCATCGGACTTCTGCACCGTGTCGCGCGCCTCAGGGGAGCGTGACGGACGGGTAATCCTCGGCGTAGGACTCGCCGTTGGCGCCGTAGTAGGTGCAGGTGTGGGCGGAGGTGTCGACGTCGTACCAGATGATGCCCGCGTTCCAGCAGCCGCGGACGAACTCGGGGAACGCTGTCTCACCGGCCTGATCCGCCCGCAGGGCGTCGATCAAGGCCGTCCGGTCGAACTGCGGCGCGGCTGCGAAGCCGGTGACCAGCGGCTCGCCCTGGACCACGACGTCGCCGTGCTCGGTCAGGTACAGGAAGACGTTGGCCGGGACGGCCATGCGGCAATGAGTCACGCCGGCCTGGCGCAGGCTCTCGGCGAGGTAAGGAAAGCCACCGGCCTTCGGGCGGGCGGCCGCACCGCGTTCCATGGCGGCCTGAAGGCGGCTGATCGCGTCGGTGGTCATGTCGGTGGTCATGGTGTCTCCCTGATGGTTCCGGTGGTGCGCGCGTACGCCTTGGAGGTGACGCGCCGATATGACATCATGGTGCCATAGTGGCAACATGTTGTCTGAATGAGAAGTGGAACCACAGCATGGCGGAGCACCTGGCACTCCTCGTGGCCGACGTCTTCGAGGCCGCAGGCGCACTGCGTCGCGCAGGCGAGGCACTGGCGGCAGAAGAAGGGCAGACACAGGCCCGCTGGCAGCTGATGAGCGTGGTCAGCGAGGCCCCCCTGTCCGTGGCGCGTGCCGCGCGCCGTCTCGGAGTCGCCCGCCAGGGCGTGCAGCGCATCGCCAACGAGCTCGTCCGCGACGGCCTCGCGGAGTTCCGGGGCAACCCCGACCACCGCACCTCACCCCTGCTCGCCCTGACCGCTGCCGGGCAGCGGGCGCTGAGGGCCATCACCGCCCGGGCCGCCTCCGCGAACCAGGCGATGAGTGAGGGCATTTCGGAGTACGACCTGGCAGCCGTACGCGCCCTGCTGCAACGGCTGACCCGGCAGACAGACGACTGGACGGAAGCCGCGAGCCCGGCGCGCAGTGCGCGCCCGCACGCCGGGACCGCGAGCACGCGCGAGGAGGACGCATGAAAGCGGATGACACCGCATCGGGCAGCCCGGTCGAAGACCTCCGCGCCGTGTCGTGCGCGCCGGCCGACCCTGTCCGGGCCGACCAACACGCGCATACCTGCACAGCGACCCGAACCACCTCGGGGTCCGTGTGCCGGACCTGCGTCGCTGCGTCAGCGAAACCCGCCGGAGGCCGGGCGCCCGGCCCGGCTCGGACGTACTGGCTCTCCCACAGGATCTATGGTCCGCACAGGAGGGCCTCGCGAAACGAGGTCTGCCTCTGACCGAACGCGGCGTACGGTGATGCCGCTCGCATGTCCGTCCGCGGCGTCGACAAAGGGAGTCCGCCGAGCATGTCGCAACCAACTCCGCCCAGGGCGGACCACCCCCCTGTCGTCGTCGGCAACGCCGTCGGCTCCTTCGCCTGGGGCGTACTCCATGACCGGCACCCCGCGCTGGTCGAGCGCGTACGCCAGGCGACCGCCTATCCCGCGGAACAGCAGCACGCTCTCGATGCCCTGCTGCGCGAGATCGCCGAGGGAGGTGTCATCGAGCCTCTCAACGACACCGAACCGGGCGCAGCTCAGTGGCGGCTGTGGGCCAAGGACCACATCGGGCGCTGCTGGGCAGATGTGCCGTTCCTATGGGCGGAGAGCTACTTCTACCGGAAACTGCTGGCCGCGCTCGGCTACTTCGCACCGGGACCGTGGCAGGGCATCGACCCGTTCGCGCCTTTCAAACGAGCCGAACTCATGGGCACGACCGTGGATTCGGAGCTCGCCGTCCTCGACGAGATCCCCCGTCTCCCGGCACCGCAGCAGGACACCACGCTTCTGCACGCGTCACTGTGGGGGAACAGGGCCGACCTCGGTTTTCAACTCTCAACCGGGGACTCCGGTCTGGGCGAGCGTGTTACAGGGCTCGTCGTGGACGACACGGCAGCGCTCTGGGACCTGCTGACAGACCGACCGCCGGGAAAGGTGTGCCTCGTCGCCGACAACGCGGGGCCGGAGTTGCTGCCCGATCTGGTTCTCGCCGACCATCTGCTCACCGCGGACCGCGCCTCGTCCGTGAGCCTGCACATCAAGCCGTATCCGTACTACGTCTCCGACGCCACCACTTCTGACGTGCTCGACTGCCTGGCACGCATGTCCGCGGCTTCCGGACGAGCCGCGGAGATCGGTAAGCGGCTGCGGCAGGCCGTGACCGGTGGACGCCTCGTCCTGCGCACCTATCCCTTCGCGTGCGCCCCATTCCCGTACGAGGACATGCCGGACGAGATCCGGGAGGAATTCGCCTCCGCCACTTTGACCGTCATGAAGGGCGACCTGAACTACCGCCGACTGGTCGGCGATCGCCACTGGCCCGCCACCGCGCCATTCTCGGCGGTCACCGCGTACTTCCCCGGACCGGTCGCTGCGCTGCGGACATTGAAGTCCGACGTCATCACCGGTCTCGCCCCACACACCCTGACGGAGCTGGAAGCGACCGGCAACGCCTGGCGGACCAGCGGCACACACGCACTCGTCCAAGTCAGGACATGAGCGTGCGCCGCCTCGGCCCCTTCCTGGTCGCCGCTCCAGCCGTCACAGCTTTGTTCACCGGGCCTCGAACGACCGGATTTCATCGGCGCGGTGGCTCTCCTGACCTGGTCAGGCATTCTTCGCCCGCCGCCTGCGGGAAGAGCGCACTCAGCTCGGGTCGGTGGCCCGAGGTGGACAGTAAGTGGCGCTTCGGCCGCTGCCGCAGCGGCTCATCCGGCCATGCCAGGGGCCTGGACGGGCGGCTGGATTCGCGTCGCCTCGCCCGGCACAAGGCGCCGGCAGATCACGGGCGGCCAGCCGTAGCCGGATCGCGGCGACTGTGAAGGTGCCGTAGAAGAAGTAGGCCTGTGATGCCCCAGTTCGGCGTGGCAGGACAAAGTCGGCACCGGCTACATCGCCGACTCCCTGCGCTGGGCGCATGCCGTACTCCCGTACGACGCGAAGTACTCGGCGAAGCCCTCGTACACCTGCCTGGGGGACGGCTGAATCCGGCCGGCTGGAGTGGTCCCGGCCGGCGACCCACTGAACACGCGCCCCAAACTCACCAGTAGGCAACCTTCGCAGAAGCGGCACAAGAGCTACGCGCAGCCTTCGACAGGTGCCGCTAGCGTTACTGTCCGCTCGATCCCGCGTGCGAACTTGAAACAGGCCACCGGCGTCCCCGGCAGCGCAGTCAGCACAGAAAGATCACTGATGGACTACTGCTCCTCATGCCGTCGAACCCTCAACGGGGCGCTGGTTTGCCCCGGGTGCGGCGCATACGCCCCGGACATCGCCCCGCCTGCACCTCGGCTCAATGACGCGGAGGCAGGGACCGCGGTGACGTGGAGGACATGGAGCACGGAGGAGTTCCCGGCCTCGGAGACCTACCACGACCCCCGCTTCTCCGATTTCGCACCGATCGGTACCGAGACGTCCAAGGACGCGATGGCGGACGCATCGGACGCCGGGCACTCCAGTGGCTCGCAGCAGGTGGCTCCCGCGGTGCAGGGCCGTGCGGTACGGCGTCGCCAAATGGCGATGTGGAAGAAGAAGCGGCGTCGGGCCGCGATCGTGTCGGCGGTCGCGCTCGTCGGCGGTGGACTGACCGTCGCCGCGCTGCCTGACGGACCTTCGACCGGCCGCGCAGAGGCAGCCTCGGCGCCGGAGCCCGAAACGTCGGCCACGCCCCGGACGCACATCACCGGCTCGTCGCCGGAGGAGACTGACGCCCCCGTTTCGCAGGATCACGACACCAGTACCAAACCGCCCAAGACCGCCGGCGCACCGCGGAACGCCACGGGCACCGTGGCCACTGCTCCGGCGAAGCGTCAGCCGCAGAACACCACCGTCGCCGCCCGCCCCACCGCGACGACGAGCCCGCAGGTCCATACCCCACCCGTGGCCGGCAACGGAGTGTCCGGCTCCCAAGCCCACTCGCCGGCCCCTCGGACGACCCCGCCCCCGTCCGCACCCGCCGGCACTGGCGCGGGGGACACGTCCACTGCGAGCCCTGCGCCAACAGCGACGTCACCGGGGCAGGTCTGCGTGCTTGTCCTGTGCCTCGGCTGATTACGTCGCGCCATGGCCATCGCGCCGGGCGTCCGCTCCGCTGATCTCGCCGACACGGGCGGCGTGGGCCCTCACCGGGTCGACGGCGCCCCGGACGAAGGCGCATCTGTTCGGCGCGGCCTGAACGTGCTGGCGGTCCGGTCAGTTGTGAGGGCAGGCGTCGGCCCTCCCGGGGGGAGGCCGGGAGGGACGGCAGGGGTCAGACACTCCGCCTGAACGGCGGGGTGGCTGTCCGGACAGAGCATGGCACCAGATCCAGCCATGGGACAGGCTTGTGACCGGAAATCGTCGCCCGGCACAGGTGCGGCTTCAGTGGCAGCCGGCTCGCCTGACTCCTCCGTCCCTGCACACCCGGATGGGCGCCTCGACGGCCGCCGCATGTTCACCATCAGCACCGGGTCTGGGATGGCGGCCATTCGAGCCCCCACCGTTTGTCGGATGCTCCGCCAGCCGTCACGGCCCCGCACGGCTCTGGTCGTTGAAGCGAGGTGACGCATCGTCTGGGCGAAGGACGACGTAAACCCCGCGCGCGACGGGGACAGACACCTCCGGCAGGGCAGCGAAGGGCACGAAGCCAACGAAGCCTGCTTCCACGACCCGTGACCGGACTCGGACGTACACCCTGGCGATGACCAACAGACTTGGAGAGCTTGCACGCCCCTCGGGAGGTGCCGGCCGTTGGGACTCCTTGACCGTGCACCTGGCTGCGGTCACCAGGGAATCGGTCGTCCAGCTTCGGTGAGGACGAGTGTCAGGCAACCCAGCCACACGCCGTCGACTGGGTACTCCCAGTTCTCCGCGTCTGCCAGCACTGCAGGAAGGTCTTGTTGCGGGATGGGAGGACCGGGCTGCTCGCCGAGGGTTCCATCGGGAGCGACCCAGGGAATGACGCGGCATACCTCAATCCATCCCCTGTCGATGAGAGAGAGAAGAATCGCGGCAAGATCTGTGGCAGGCGTGGAGGCAAGCGGCTCGGCCAGATCACTCCGGACGCCGGGGAGGATGTCGATCTCGATCGCGTTGATCATGAATGCGCGGTCTGCGGACGACAGTTCGTCTGTCGCGGAGTATCTCACTGAGAGATGGTCGCAGCTCCAGTTCCTGCCCGGGAAGACTGAGGTACAGCGGGCGGGGTGCAGGTGACCTTGTCACGAGGCGTGTAGTGGGTCTTGAAGTCTTCGTGCTTGACGTTTTGGCCGTCCTGCACGAAGAAGCGGCCGACGGAGACGTCGAAGCCTTCGAGTGGGGTCTGGACCTCGCACTTCGGGCCGCTGCCCGTTCGCGTGCCCGGCTGCTTGATGTTGGTTCGCGGCCCCTGGGTCGCGCGTATCTCGTCGTACTTCTTCGTGCCGAGGAAGGTTATGGTCACCGAGGTACTGGTGGATTCCGCCTGGATGTAAAGGGCGTTGCCCAAGTCGTTGGTCCAGCGCAGGTCGAGAGTGCCCCACGCGACCGTGGCTTCGCGGCCTTCGGGGTACCGCTCGATGTAGAAGGAGTGAGCGCCGTGCTCCACGGGCTTGACTCCCGCAAAGAACATGGCGTTGAACATGGTCGTGGCGACTGCGGAGACGCCGCCGCCGGGAGACTTCACGTACTGACCGTTGTTGATCATGAGGCCGTCGACAAAGCCGTTCTCCTTGCTGCGCTCGCCGACTGTTCGGTTGAAGCTCCACTCCCGTCCGGGCAGTACGATCGAGCCGTTGATGAGCTCCACGGCGCGGCCGATATTGGTGCTGCGGTAGGGGGCGGCCGGGAAAGCGACGGTGAAGGAGGAGACCTTCTCCGTTATGCCGAGCCGCCGTGCCGAGGCGCTCGTGAACTTGGGCGGGACCACGGTGGAGGCGATCTCGCCGGTCCGGGCCGCGCCGGAGCGGGTCAGCAGGGGTAGGACGGCCTCGCCGAGAGCCTTCTCGGTGACCTGCCGCCCCACGCGGCTTTCCTTCGCCACTACTACGCGATCGTCGCCGTCGAGCCGGAGGGTGGCATCCCGAGGGCCTTGGGCGGCTTTCCGCATCGGCCGGGAGACAGCGGGGTCCGCGAGCAGACCCTTGGAGTCAAGGACAGGCACAAGGCGTTTTTGGGTGTCGGGCTTCATCGTCAGATGCCTGCCGACAGCGGAGGGGCCGATGGATATGCGTTTCCCGGCAAGGGTGAGCGTGACCGGGCCGGACATCGCGGGCTGCGCGAACTCCTTCATGGCTCGCTCCGTTTCCGGCGAGCCGATCCGCGGCTGTGTCTGCCTCACCGGCAGCACGGCGGGGCCGGCATCCGTCGGGTATGCGTCGCGAATGGTGTCCATGGCCCGGTCTGTGATCAGGGCGACGCCGGTGACTGGAGCGATGGCCTGCGCTGCGCCCTTCTCGAACGAAATCGCTCCGTCGCGGACCTGCCGCTTGGCGGCCGCACCGATTCGGTCGATTTCGGCCCGGCTCTTCTGCTCGTTCACGTGTATCACCGGCTCGACGTCCCGGTCGTCGGAGGCGAAGAGCCTGCCGATCACACTGAACGGATCGGATCCCGCACTTGCGGCACGGTCGGCGGACGCGGCGGTGTCGAGGGACAGCCCGAGCGCTCCGGGATCGGCCTTCTCGGTGTGGTCGCCGATCTTCAACGCGATCGGCGCCGCGAAGGCCGGGCCGAGCTTTCGGTCCAGGACGCGCTGTGCGTCTGCTCGGCTCATCCCGCCAATGTCGACCCCGCGCACCCGTGTGCCCTCGGCGATGTCGTCGCCGACCACCAGCTCGATGCCGTAGAGGCCGCTCAGCGCTAGTACGACAGCCCCGCCTGCGGCGGACAGAATGATCCGCCAGTTGCCCGTTATGGGGGCACGTCCCATGTCTCTCCCTGTGGCGCAGACCGGCCGGAATGCGCTTTGGGCCGCCAGAGCGGCTCGATATACGTGGATTAACAGCAAATGATTCACTAAAACAGGTGAAATGCGGCATAAATGTAATTGTTGTCACGCTGGAAGAGCTCTCCGGGGGGACCTGGAGCGCTCGGTCGATCACACCCGTATCGCCGCCACAGCCGGTGGCTGTTCAGCAGATCCGTAGGCGGCAAATCCGGCCTGCTGATGCCTGGGAACGTGCTCCCTCTGCACTCTCGTGCGGTCGAATCGGCTGCCCGGCTCGAGCTCGTTCTCCAGCAGCGGCCGCCATGCGGTGGTGCGTCGGCGAGCGCAGTGCGGATCTGAGCACCGGCCCGAGACGAGAGTGGCCGTTCAAGCATGTCGGCACAGGCTGGGGAAGCCGACTTGCTGCGGTTGCCCCAGATCTCCCTCGGCAATCCCCGTGGCTGCGCGGCGTCCCGCAGGATCCGGCGCTGTGGGCCTCGCTCAGGCTGATCGGCAGCTGACGTGAGTGTCGGCCGGAGCCGGTTGAGACCGTCGACAAGCCGGCGCACGGGCACTCGGACGGACAGGTTCGGCGGTCCGTGCGTGCGACGACCGCGACCAGGTCGATACCGGCTCCGCGACGGGCCCGGTCGTCGGCCCCGAACGCTCGCTTCCGACGTCCGGGAAAACATACTCAAACGCGTCGCCGCAGCCTCCTTGCGACGACGAACACGATCACGCCCAGCCCTGTCGCCCCGATGGCGGCGAGTGCGACGGGAAGGGGCGCGCCCGTCCCGGTTGCCGCGAGGTCACCGGAGCCGCCGGTGGTCACGCTCTGCGTGCCCCCGGCCGTGCCGGAGCCTTTGGACGGCTGCCCCGTACCCCCTCCGACGGTGCCGCCGGCGGCCGCGGTGGCGGTGACCGTCAGGAAGCCGAGGTTGTTCCGACCGGGAGCCGCCCTCCCCTCACTGAGGAACACCACTCCCCGCGCTTCGCCGAGCGTCCGGGTCGCCGTGAGCGTGAAGCCGAGTACGGGCTTGATGCCAGGCAACAGCTCTCCGGGCACCCTGCACCGGTACAGCGCGCCCGTCGGGACGGGGGCGTCATCCTCGGGACCGTCACCGAACGTGGGATCCGTGTAGTTCTCCCAGTGCGTGGTGTTGGGCGTCGCCTTGCACCGCTTGTCGAACCCCAGCACCTTCAATCCGCGCGGGATCTCGACCATCACGGCCACCCCGGGGCCGCGATACGCAGCCCGGCCCCGGTTGGTCACTCCGACGACGGCGGTGAACCGCTCGCCGACGCGCGTCTTCACAGTCGCGCCCGCAGCCGCCAGATCGGCCACCTGGCCCGTGTCGAACCCGACGATCACGGAGTTGTCGGAGCCGTCGACCTCGCGGGGCGGCGGCGCGGCCTGCGCCGCCTCCTTCTGCTGCGGCATGGGCGCGAGCTTCAGCACGCCCGAGGTGCCACGCACGCCGCGGGGCTGCTCCGGGATACTCGGCAGCACCATGTACTCCAGCCTGCTGAACTGCTCGTACTTGCCCATTGCGACTTTCAGCGGCGGGGACAGCACGTGCCGCGCCGAGTCGGCCGGGAGCGGGGTGTCCAGCAGGCACACGGCGCCGACCTTCGGGGACTTGGCGTTCTTCGGATCGCGGGTCTGGTACCAGCAGTTGGTGTAGCTGCCGAGCAGCTCCGCCCGGTCGTCGCCGTCGAAGCCCCAGATCCGCAGGTAGGTGCGCGGCACGGTCCGACTTCCCGCATTGGACACCTCCAGCGGCAGTGGGACGCTCCCGCCGGCGGGCACCCGGATCCGGTACTGCGCCGGCGGAGTCAGCACCAGGTCGGCGGCCTCGGTGACCGTGACGGCTGTCGTGAGCTCGCTCTCCTTGCCGAGCGGGGTGTTGGCGGAGCGGGCGGTGTATCTGACCTGTCCCGTGGCGCCGTTGGCCGCGCCCGCCTTGGCGCGGACCTTGTAGGCGTACGTGACGTTGGGCTCGGCGTTCCAGCGCACTTCGACGTCGCCGACCGGGCAGGTGGCGACCGCCCCCGCCACAGCGCAGTCCGCCGCGAAGCGGAACTCCGCTACCTCCTTGGCTCCGGTGGTGTCGATCACCAGCTCGACGTCCTCCACCAGATCCTGCTGGGGACGGGCGTTGACGAACTGGATCTGGACATCCTTGAACCGGGCGTCATTGGGTACCTGGCCCGCGCGGGCCACCTCGTGCTTCGGCGGCGCGTAGACCGCGAAGTAGCCTGCCGGTGCCGGTGCCGGTGCCGGTGCGGGGTCGGCGGCGGAGGGCGGCGCGGCGGCCAGGCCGAGGCCCAGCACCATCGCGGCGCAAAAGGCCAGCGCGGCGCGCGCTGCCCCGGCGGTCAGTCTCGGTCTCATGCTCGGCCTCTCCGATGGCGCCGGGCCCGTGACCTCGACCGATCGCCTCCTGTGGAGGCGGGCGTGCAGGTGGCGGCCCGTCAGACGCTGGTCCTCGCATATTGGACTCTCCGTCAGGCCGTGAGGTTGTACGCACGGAAGGCCGGGGACAAGTCCCACCCCCGGCGGGCCGGTCAACGCCACGCGCGGCGGCACCAATGCCGTCAGGGGAGCGCGCGGTGCTGGACGGCGGACGGGCTCGCCGCTCAAGGGCGGTCACGGTCTCGCCCGGCGCCCGTACGAATCGCTCGGCGTGCCGCACATGGGGGACGGTCGGCCTTGTAGTGCATGCACAGGTAGCAGCCCCGCGCGGCGGATCGAGGTGTCGTTGCGAGTCGCGACGACCCGATCATCCGGCGGCTACGACAGGGGCGGCCGAAAGCACCCCATGGCGCAGGGATGGGGAATAACGCTGCCGGGGTGTCCGGCTGTCGTCAGCATGAGCACTCTTGGACTGATCGGCAGCGGACACATCGGCAGCACGCTCGCGAGGCTCGCAGTAGCCGCCGGGCTCGATGTGGTCCTGAGCAACTCACGCGGACCTGAGACCCTCACCGACCTGGTGGCGGAGCTGGGCCCCGGCGCGCGGGCCGCGACACCCGCCGAGGCGGCGGCCGCCGGCGACTGGGTCGTGGTCACCGTCCCGCTGAAGAACTACCGCCAGGTGCCGGTGGCGCCGCTGGCGGGGAAGGTCGTTCTCGACACGAACAACTACTACCCCGAGCGAGACGGACACATCGCCGAACTGGACTCGGAAGAGACCACCACCAGCGAACTCCTCCGGCGGCATCTGCCGGACGCCAAGGTCGTCAAGGCGTTCAACAACATCTTCTTCGCGCATCTGGCCGCGCTGGCCCGGCCCTCGGGCGCTCCCGACCGCTCGGCGCTGCCCATCGCCGGCGATGACCCCGAGGCGAAGGAGGCCGCCACCAGGCTGCTCGATCTCCTCGGATTCGACGCCGTGGACGCGGGGCGCCTCGCCGACAGCTGGCGTTTCCAGCGCGACACGCCGGCGTATGTCGTTCCGTACGCGAAGAACCCGCAGGGTCTGGGCATCTCCATGGACGACCCGGGAGCGAGCGCGGACGCCGCGACGCTGCGCGCGGCCCTGGCAGCGGCCCGGCGGGGCTGAGGAGCGACCGAGCTGGGCTGAGGTTGTCCTGCCTTCCTGGGCGCACGCCTGAGGCGGTCATTCGTAACCCAGGTGGTTGCGGGGCGGCTCGACTCCGGCGAGTCAACACCAATCCTCACGCGGCTCGACGACGACAGCGGGCCGTCGTCGAGTCCGCGACGATCTCATCGTGCGACGCCGCCTTCGGGGTCGGCGCGCATTTCAGCGCCGATCACTTCCGAAGGAGCAGACCGCACCACTGCCGGGGGTTGTCGCGGTCGATCCGTGCTCCCTCGGCATTGTCGAGGCTAAAAGTCAGGAACGCGGCGGGCGGGGTTGATCTTCTCGCTCCGCGTTCTTCTCCTTGATGCGCACCGCTTCCTTCCGGACCTCGGCCTGGGTGGCGCGTTCCTTCTCCAGCCACTCGGGACTGTCCTTCTTCAGCGCGTCGATCTGCTCAGTCGTGAGGGCGTCTGTGATGCCGCCACGTGCGAGACCTGCGATGGAGATGCCCAGCCTGGCCGCGACCACCGGCCGGGGATGCGGGCCGTTGCGTCGCAGTTCCAGCAGCCACTCGGGCGGATCGGCCTGCAGCGCACTCAACTCGGTGCGCGAGACGACACCCTCCTGGAACTCGGCGGGGGTGGCCTCGAGGTACACACCCAGCTTCTTTGCCGCGGTAGCGGGCTTCATGGTCTGGGTGGTCTTGTGCGACGTCATGGTGTCCAGGGTATCGAGCGTGTGCGCTACCTCTGACCATGGCCGGTAACCTGGCGGAGTGACAGGCTCGGAAGTGTCCCCTTCGTTCCGGCTCGCGTATGTCCCGGGTGTGACGCCGACCAAGTGGGTGCGGATCTGGAACGAGCGGCTTCCCGGAGTACCACTGACTCTCATCGCGGTGTCCGCCGCCGAAGCATTTGACGTGTTGCGGGGCGGCGGCGCCGACGCCGGTTTCGTGCGGTTGCCGGTCGACCGGACGGACCTGAGCGCGATCCCCCTCTATACCGAGACGACGGTGGTCGTGGTCCCGAAGGACCACGTCGTGGCCGCGGTCGACGAGGTGTCCGCCGAGGATCTTGCCGACGACGTCGTCCTGCATCCTCTCGACGACACCCTCGACTGGGAGCGCCGCCCGGGACGGACCGCGAACGAGCGCCCCGCCACGACGGCGGACGCCGTCGAACTGGTGGCGGCAGGAGTGGGACTACTCGTCGCCCCGCAGTCAATCGCCCGCCTGCACCACCGCAAGGACCTCACGTACAGGCCGGTCTCGGACGCCCCCGAGTCGCGCATCGCGCTCTCGTGGCCGCAGGACGAAACCACCGAACTGGTGGAGCAATTCATCGGGATCGTCCGCGGGCGGACCGTCAACAGCTCTCGAGGTCGCCCGACCCCGGCACAGCCGAAGCACAAGCGCCCCGATACCGGTGGCGGAGGGCGGAAGCCCGCAGCCGGCAAGTCGACCGGCAAGAGCCCCCGGAGTGGTTCCGGCGGGCCCAAAGGCGGCAAACGCGGTAAGCCTCGGCGCCGGTCGTAGGCGTGAAGGCCTGAAGCAACGGCAAGATCAGCAGGTAGCGCCAGGTCCTGTCGAGCGCCTCGGGCGCCTCGGGCGCCTTCTTGGCCTCGGGATCGAATCTGGCGTCGCCGCGAGCAGATCGTCAGCGGCTGATGGCCCGTCGTAGGGTGACGCCGTGATGACAGAGGCGGGTGCGGGTGAGGATCGGCTGCTTTACGGGTGCATGGGACTCGGCGGGAGTTGGGATACCAAGCCCTACGGCGCGCAGGAGATCGTCCAGGCCGAGGCAGTGATCGAGGCGGCGCTGGACAGCGGCATCACCACCTTCGACCATGCGGACATCTACCGGCACGGAAAGGCCGAAGCCGTCTTCGGCGAGGTCCTGGCCCGGGCGCCACACTTGCGCGAGCGGATCGTTGTGCAGACCAAGTGCGGTATCCGCCTCGCGGAGGGGGATCGGCCCGGCATCTACGACCTGCGCGGCGAGACCATCATCCGGCGGGCCCGGGAGAGCCTGAACCGCCTGCGTACCGACTTCCTCGATGTGCTGCTGCTGCACCGTCCGGATCCCCTGGCGGACCCCGACGACATAGCCGAGGCGCTGATGTCTCTGCACCGGCAGGGCATGGTGCGCCGGTTCGGCGTGTCGAACATGGGGGCGGCGCAGATCGCGCATCTGCAGGCGCGTCTCGATGTCCCGCTGACGGCCAACCAGTTGGAGATGAGCCTGCACCAGCGGGACTGGCTCGAGGCCGGGGTCCTGGTGAACACTCCCGCCGCGGCGACGAACGGCTTCCCGTTCGGGACGATCGAGTTCTGTCGGGCGAACGGCCTGCGTCTGCAGGCGTGGGGCGCGCTCGCGCAGGGCCGATTCACCGGTCGGCAGGCGACCGCGGACGAGCAGGCGACCGCACAGCTCGTCACGTCGCTCGCCGCTGCCAAGGGCACGACGCCGGAAACGATCCTGCTGTGGTGGCTGCAGCGGCATCCCGCGCGGATCGCACCAGTTGTGGGGAGCACGCGTCCCGAACGTATACGTGCCTGCAGCGATGCCGCGCAACGGGAACCGGATCTCAGCCACGAAGAGTGGTACGACCTCTGGCTCACAGCCCGCGGCGCGCCTCTGCCCTGAATTTGATCGCGCCCCCGCGACGGTCAACGCCGCGGGGGTGTTCCGGCAGCGGCACGTTGAATGGGGCGCGGATGCGAGCCTCCACCTGCTCCTACAGCGCCGGGCTTCACGTTGGCTGCGGCTCGAAGTCCCAGTACGGCCGCTCTCCCCGCCGTACGGCTGCCGTCTGCGGGCTGTGTTCGCCCAGCGTGCCGGTCAGGCGCGTCAGCGCCTCCTGCTGGAGCTGGTCGGCTTCGGTTTCCCGGCGCAGCGCGCGCAGATCCTGCGCGAGTGCCGCCTGGCAGGCCAGGGTGAGGGGGTGGCTGCGGCCGACGGTGTTCGTAACCCGTTCCAGGGTTTGCGCGCTGAGGTCGGCGGCCCCCTCCGCGTCACCGCTGCGGCTGCGCGCGGAGGCTGCGTTGAGGGCGCACCCGATGGTCCACGGGTGGTCCGCGCCCATCGATGCCGTCATACCGTGCAGGGCGCGTTCGGCGACACGTCGTGCTTCGTCGCGGTCTCCCGAGTCCTGCAGGACGAGGCCGATGTTGCCGGCCGTGCCGATCGAGTAGGGGTGGGCGTCGCCGAGGAGGTCGGCGTATCCGCGGGCGGCGGCCGTGGCCAGGTCCCACGACTGGTCCAGGCTGTGGTCCTCGCGGAGCAAGGACGCGTAGTCGGCGGCGACGAAGAGCGCTTCGGGGTGGTGCGGGCCCTGGATCTGGCGGGCGCGTTCCACGAGCTCGCGCATCAGGTCGCGGGCCGGTGTGAGGTCGCCGACCCGGCGCAGGCACTGGGCGAGGTTGTGTTCGGCGACCATGGTCGTCACCGTGTACCGGCCCATGAGGCGGCGGTAGTCCTGGACGTTGGCATCCTGGCGGCCGAGCGCGTACGCGTAACGGCCGAGCAGACGCAGAGTCCATGCCTGCCGGTGTGCGGTGTAGAGAGTGAAGGCGTGGTGCGGCCCGAGTTGCCGTGAGCGGACGGCGAGCACTGCCGCGGACAGATCCAGGGCTTCCTGGTAGCGGCCGAGCAGTGACAGCACGATGGACAGGTTGGTGCGCGCCTGTTGGGTGGCCAGCGCTTCCTCGCCCAGCGTTGCCGCGGTGATCTGCGCGGTCCGGTCGTAGAGTTCGTGGGCTTCCTGGTAGGCGCCGAGGGCGACCAGGGTTCCCCCGAGGTTGTTCCTGGCGCGCTGCAGATCCTGGTGGTCGGCAGGTCTGGCTGCGGCGAGTCGGTCGACGACGGCCCGTCCTACGGACTCGGCCTCCTGGTAGCGGCCGGCTCTGCGCAGCATGTTGGCGTGCTGGTAGGTGACGATGAGCATGTCGGGGTCGTCGAAGGGGCGGTGTCCGCGCCAGCGTTCCTTCGCCTGCTCGCACAGCCGCAGCCCGGCGTGCGCTTCGCCGCGGGTGCGGAGGTACTCGATGCAGTTCAGGACGAGACGGGCGCCGATGCCGCCCCGGTCCAGCGAGCCGGAGATCTCCAGGTGCGGAATCAGTTCGGCGTATCGGGGCCACAAGGCGGCGTCCTGGGGCCGTTGGGGATCCGCTCCCGCCAGGATTTCGCAAGCGGTACGGGACAGCCGCTCGCGCCGTTCGTCGGAGAGCTGCTCGCGCAGGAGCGTGTGATACAGACGCGGCATCGTTGCCCGCTCCACCCCGCTGTCGCCGAACTCGAGCCTGACGGCTGGGCTTTGCGAGAGCTGTCGCATCGTCGTGTCCCAGGCCGCGGGGTCGGTGGCGGCGGCGGCGATGCGCCGCGGGAGGACGCCTGCGTCGGCGTACTGCAGCAGCCGAACGGGGATGGCCTCGGGCGAGAAGTGGGTGAAAAGGTCGAGGAGTTCGACGACCACGGGACTGCGTTCCCGCAGCGACGCCAGAGTGATCGTCCAACTGCTCTCCAGGGCGCGGGGGTATTGCGTCGCATGGCCGTTCGACGGTCGCTCGGGAGGGTGGGAGCGGACAAGGTCGATGTACTCGGGGACGGGCATCGGATTGGCGTCGAGCCAGGCCGCGGTGTGCGAGAGCAGGAGAGGGAAGTCCTGCACCGCCTCGGCGAGCCGGTCGGCCTCGAGGGCCGTGAGGCGGGGGGCCCTGGCGCGTATGTAGGCGACCGACTCGTTTCTCGGGTAGGGCGGCACGTCGATGGCCTGGACATGCTCGTCGTCCGCCCAGGCCGGGTTACGAGAAGTGATCAGGATGTGTCCCGAGCCCTCGGGCAGCAGGTCCTCGATCTCCCGCAGGTCGTCGGCGCTGTCGAGTACGAGTAACCAGCGGTGAAAGGGCAGGCCCACGCGCAGGGCCTCCTGCACGGCGCGGATGCGGTTGCCGATGCCCTGTCCTGCGGCGAGGTCGAGGCGGGGCGCGAGCTCGGCGAGCTGTTCCCGGGCTGTTCCCTGGAAAGCGGCGCTGATCCACCAGAGGATGTCGTATTCGTTGCCGTACCGGTGGGCGTACTCGGTGACCAACTGGCTCTTGCCGATTCCGGAGGCACCGAGGAGTACGCAGCGGTGCTGTCCGGCCCGGGCGGTCCCCGGTTCAGGGGCCGCCAGAAGAGCCCGGCGCATGTGGTCCAAAAGCGTCTCGCGGCCGCTGAAACGGGGGTTGCGTCGGGGGGTGTTCGACACAGCGGGCGGGGTGTCCGGGAACCTCATGGTCAGTCCGGACGCCTCGCGGGCGGGCCGGGACAGGGAGACGCCGAGCAGGTCGAACAGGCGGTGCCTGGCCTCCTGTTCGCCGGTGCCCCGGAGGTCCGCCATGGGCAGTGCCGTTGCCGCCGCGGGCGGCTCCCCGTTGTCGACGATCACGGTGGCCAGGCGCTCGGAGTGGTGCGCGGCGCACGCGGTGAGCGCCGAGTCCCACTCCTGCGCGGTGCGTCCGCCGAGCCCGCAGTACGTCGGCCCGATCAGGAGCAGCGCCCTGTCCGAGGTGTCGAGCAGGTCGTCCAGTAGTTCGGTCAGCGGCCGCGACGAGTCAGGGTTCCACAGTCGGGATGTGACACGGTGTCCGGCCGGCTGGAGCTGATCGGTGATCCACGCCGCCCATGACCGGTCGAAGCCGGCGTGGCTGAGCACGATGTGCCGGCCGGGCGCTGCGCCGCGCCGCGGAGCTGTCCCTCGTGGGCGGAGGTCGAGAGCAGGAGCAGGGAGTTCGTAGACCGCGCCGTCGGCGGCGAGCAGCCGCACCGGCCCCCAGCCGACGGTCTCCGCAACCGTCTCGGCCTTTCTCACCTGAAGCGTCCGTGGCACGGGCTGGTCGAGCAGTTCCAGTACCTGTGGATCGGTGTCGGGTACTTGCAGGACGAAGCTACCGGTGTCGTCGGCGCCTTCGCCGAGGACCAGCAGCGGCCCCACACGCCGGCCGTGCAGCTCGGTGCGCGGCAGCAGAGCGGCGATGAGTCCGACGTCGGTGACGCTGAGCCGCTGGGGCGGTTCGGGCTGCAGCACCGCGTCGGCGAGCCTGGCCCTGGCGACCGTGGCGAGTTGCCAGGCGGTGGTGGTCCGGCGGACCGGGTCGGGGAACCGCTGCCAGGCGCCCGAGAACCAGCGCGCGACCCCTTCCCGGGCCTCCTCGACCAGCGCCCGCAGTGCCGGCCGCAGTGCGTGCTCGATGTCCGCTTCCGCTTCGGTGCCGCCGCTGACGGCGTGCCAGGTGGCGAGCTCCTCCGCGAACAGAGCGGGAGAACCATTGCGATGCATGCGCTCGATGACCGACCACAGGCCGTGCAGGGGCGCTGCGGTCGGAGAGTTCTTGAGCCGCTCGGTGAGTTCGGCGCGCAGTTGCGGCAGCAGATCGCTGCGCAGGACGATGTAGCCGAAACCGCGTCGCTCGACGAGGTCACCGAACCACAGGTCCGTCTCGGCCGAGACGTCCAGCAGGGGTGCCACTGAGACCCGTACGGCCCGCATCAGTTCCGGTTCGATGCGGGTGGCGACGCTGAGGAGGACGGCGAGTTCGTGTCCCTGCCGGGGGCGGGGCCCGGCGGCGGTGGTCATCGCAGTTCCCCGACGACCCGGCCCACGGTGGTGCCTCGGTCCCAGACGACGGCGTGCAGCCGAGAGCGCCACCAGGTGGGCCACAGGCGCTCCGGCAGAGGTACGAGGGCGACGGCTTCGCAGCCGTGCTGCCGGATGCGCAGCAGTGTCTCGCGCCACTCGCGTTCGGTCGCGCGGTGCGGGTCGAAGGGCGGTCCGATGGAGCCGAGCCCCGACAGCAGCAGAATGCGCGTGCCCGGCTGAGGGGGGCGGTACGGTCCCCAGGTGCCGCGAGGGCCGGTGCCCACTCCGCGCAACGGGCAGTCGGCGAACCGGAGCACGGTTGTTCTCGCCACGCCGACCAGGCTGCGTACCTGGTCGATGACGCCTTCGACGTCCTGCGCGAAGGGCTCCATGGCGGCGGAGATATCGGCGAGGATCTGTACCCCGTAGCGCAGGGTCGGCAGCGGTCGCCGCGGTATCTCGTGCAGAGGAAGCCCGCGGGCGAGGTGATCGGCAGCCCGCTCCACGTCCAGGTCACCTTCGTGGGCGACCCTTGCCAGGGCCGCGTGCAGGACCGCGGCGGTGGAGCGGGGCGCGAGCAGTGGTACGTGGAGTCTGCCGCGGCCGGCGGCGGTTCTGGGGGAGGGAAGGGATTCGACGGTCCAGCCGGTCCTGCGCGGCGTTCGATGCTCGGTGGGGGTCAGCGGGGTGTGCGCGGTCGCGAACGGCGGATGGCGGGGCGTGCCGTTCGGTGAAGGCTCCGGCAGGGGCATGCCGAGGCTTTGCGGTTCTTCCGGCCCGGGCAGCGGGGTGGGGCTGTGCGCAGCGACGACGTCGGGGGAGGGGTCGAAGGCGGGTGCCGGCATGCTTCCGGGGCCGAGGCCGAGCAGCGACGCGATCCGTTGCCACGCCGAGGGATCCGAGGCGCCGAGGGCCGTTGCGGCGCGCGCCACGTCGCCCAGCCAGATCTCGCGGTGGCGCATCTGATCACCACCCGTCTCCGTAGATCTGCTGGCGCTTGACCAGCACGCAGTTCTTCAGCCACTCCCAGCGTTCGGATCCCAGACCGATCCCGAGGGTGACGCAGGCACGCAGTGCGTCGAGGTACTCCGCGGTGCTGGGTCCTCGCACGCCCTGTGCGGCTGCCTGTTCGGTCACCCGGCCCAGCTCGACGGCCATTGCCTCGGCCAGTCGAAGGTGCCCGGCGCCGCCCGCGCCGTGCCAGCTGCGCATGTGTTCCTCGGCGATGCGGACCAGGCTGCGCACGTCGTGATCGGGGAGGGTGACGACGACGCAGCGGCGCAGGAACGCCTGGGGGAGTTCCCGCTCGTCGTTGGTGGTGATGACCACGAGTTGGCGGGAGAAAAGCGGGTCCGTGGGGCCCGTCGGCGGCTCGGTCCACACCTCGGTGTCGGTCTCGACGACGGTGAAGCGCTGCGATCCGAGTGGTACGAGCAGGCTGTTGGGCACGTCCGGGTCGGCCTTGTCGATCTCGTCGATGAGGACGACGGCGTGATCGATGCTGCGGTCGCCGTTGACGCCGGCGAACGGGTCCTCGATGCCCTCGGCGGGGGGTTCGTCCTCAGCGGCGGCTCGGCCTCTGCGCCGGGCCGAGCGCGGGGCGAGGGCCCACCACAGCACGCCGGGCTGCAAGTAGGAGAAGTCGTCCAGCGGGGGCGACTCCTGGCGGTGCACCTGGGCGTCGGCGAGGCGGCGGACGCTGTCGAAGCGCCACAGCAGGTCTCGCGACCGGGTGCCGTAGGTGATGACGTGTTCGTAGTAGCGCCAGCCTCTGCGCCGTGCGACGTAGGGGGCGAGCGAGGACTTGCCGGATCCGGGGCTGCCGCGCAGCAGCAGCGGTCTGCCGGTGGCCAGAGCCACGTTCACCGCTTCGTCGATCTCCTGGGACATGACGTAGATCTCGCCGTCGCCGCGGTCCGGATTGCGGAACCACTCATTGGGCGTGCTGTTTCCACCCTCGGTGATCGCCATCGGGTGGTTCACCCCCTCGCGTTGGTGCGGTTGATCCGGCTCATCCAGGCGTCGTCGCCGATGTGGGGGATGCCCCAGTCGTTGAGCATCCCGTACGCGACCCTGATCGCCACTCGTTCGTCGTCGGCGCCGAACGGCGGGGTGAGGAGGGCGGCCTGGGAGAGTCGGCCGGGCAGTGCGGAGTCGTCGGGGAGTTGCTCGCCCGGGATCAGCAGGATGTGCACCCAGGGGATGTGCTCGTGCAGCCAGTCGACGACCCGTTCGGCCTGGGGGAGGGTGCAGTGCTCGGCATGGATGACGACGTACGTGTCGCAGTCCCGGAGCCGTGGGGCGCCGGCCAGGGGCTCGCGGGAGCTCATCCCGAACCGGGACCTGATGTGCTGCTCGCAGGCGAGCCGCAGCTCGTCCTCCGGGTCTTCCTCTCCCGGCGGCGGTGCACTGACGGATATGCAGCAGTACCGGCTGACGTCCATGCAGAAGGCGCGGCCCAGGTAGTACTGCCCCGTCTCGGGTCTGTGGACGTTCAGGACGACTGCCTGGCGCTCCAGGCCCTCTTCCGGCAGTACGCGCCGGGCTGAGGCCGCGTCGATCCACACCGGCAGGACCAGGCGGACGAGCTCGTTCAGTGCGGTGCTGTCCATGTGCCGGGCGACTTCCCCGACGGCGCTGCGCAGCCGCGGCGCGTCATGGGTGTGAAGCATCTGAGCGGCCAGGAATCCGCAGCTGACGTCGGTGACGGGAGAGCTCGCGAGATGCCGGTCGTGGAGCCCGAGGGCGCGTCCCATGCGGGCGAGCCGGCTCATCGTGCGGACCTGACTGAGCTGTGCGGTGATGTCCTCCGCCCAGCGCTGCACCGGATCGTCGTCCGTGGGAGCCGGAAGCGGCGGAAACGCACGTACGATCGCCTCCGCCGCCTCGGCCGCGTCCGGGACGTCGCCCTTGCAGACGGTGGCGATACGGCGCACCAGCTGCAACGACATCAGGTCCTCGAAGCCGGCGGCAGCCATGTCCTCGGGGGTCACGTCGCCGACCGGGGCGGGTAGCACGAGAAAGGAGTGGTTGAAGTGGTGGCGCCACATGAGGATGTCGACTTCCCTGTGGACCCATGTCGAGGTAAGCGCCGCACGGTTGACGAGCACCACCGCGGCCCGGCACTCCAGGAGCCACTCGTACAACCGGGGGTGCCACTTCTCCCCGGGTAGGAGTCTCTCGGCGTCGACGAGGACGTCGTACCCGCGTTCCCGCAGCCCCTGGATGACATGGCCGCGCACTTCGCCGCCGTACGGGTCCTCGCGCGTGCTGTGACTGATGAACACCTTGTTCAAGCCCCCGCCTTCCCAAGTGCCCTTCTCTAACGAGAGTTTGACGGCACCTCAGTCACGGGGCAATTGGGCCTCGAGCAGGAACGGCCGCAGACGGTCCGCGATGTGCCTGATCAGCCGGTCGAGGTCGGCGCAGTGGACGGACGGATTTCTGAAGCCGTTGCGGGCGTCGAACCGGTGGGCGTAGTTCCCGCCGCCGCAGATCGCGACGACCGGGCAGGACAGGCACTGATCGGAGAGGGCGGCGGCGCCGATCTGGCGGGCGGCGATCCCTGGATGGTCGAGAGCCTCGTTGAAGGTGTGGTGGAGGACGTTGAGCCCGGTCTCGGGGGCGCCCGAGTAAGCGGTCTTGAGTGAGTCGACCTGTTCGATGGCACCATCGGTGTCCACGACGACGGCGACGACGGGGGAGGACCCCACGGATTCGGTGCCGCTTTCCTCACCGGTCAGCAGGCCGATGATCTCTGTGAACAGCCGGATGGTGGTTTGGGGCGACTCCGCGTGGAACCAGCGGTCGAAAACGGCGGCGAGCCAGTCGCCGTACGGGGTGCCGGTTTTCTGGTCGAGGGAGGACCAGTTGGCGTGCGGCAGCAGCAGATCCATGCTCGGCGGCTCGAATGCGAGGAGCGATTCGTAGACTTCGATGGGATCGGATGCCGGGTCGATGGTGCACAGGATGCCACCGTAGGCATCCGGGTTACGGGCCAGCACCCGTAGTCCCCGCGCCGCGGCCGGCCAGCCGGGGCGCCCGCGATGGTTGACCCTGTGCCGGTTGTGCCGGGCCAGCCCGCCGTCGAGGCTTACCCCGATCCTCAGCCCGGCCGCGGCCAGTTCGGTGACGACGGCTTCCGTGAGCCTGCTTCCATTGGTCTGCACAGTGGCCTGCACCCGGCAGGATCCGGGCCCCACGGCCGCATCGATGGCCTCCCGGACTGCGGTGACGTAGCCGATGGGTGCCTCAGCTCCGGTCAGCAGCGGCTCACCGCCGTGCACGTTCAGATGGACCTCCGACAGCATGTGCGTCTCCACATGCTCGGCGATCCGGGCCGCAGTCGCAGTCACGACTGTCGCGGACGCCGTGGCAGGTCGCTCACGCCAGCTCTGGTCCGGCCCCGAATAGACGTAGCAATACGTACAGGCGAAATTGCAGCGACTGTGCATCTTCAGCACGAACTGCTGGAACGGTACTGCCTGATAACCCGCGGCCCGAGCGGCGACGACATCGAGTCCCTGCAGAGGCCATAGGGCCGACGTGCTGTGTCGGTGGCCCGCCTCAGTAGGTGACGCAGGGGCTGTCGTCATAGAAAGCCACTGCATTGCTACGAGAACCGGCCCGGGCCAGCAGGCCGGTCACCACGGCGGCGAGCACAGGGTTGCGCGCGTCACTGGTCAACGACGACAGATCGAGGCCGGTGAAGTCCGGCAGCGGCTCAATGGCTTGATGTCCGTCCCTCGGGGACAGAGCAGTGCCCGGGGGAAGAGGCAAAACCCAACTCCAGGAAGAAATGCTCGCGCTTCGCTCGCTGCTGTGAAGTGGGCAGCGGCCACATCGTAGACGGTTGAAGGGTGAGTTCGAGACACGACGCATAGAAAATGCCGACCGGAATTACCGGGCTGGTGCAGCGGTCCGGAGGCGCCAGGGCGACAAATGGTTTAGGAGTCGTGCATGGCAGAGCCCACCGCCACCATGCGCCGCCTCGCACGCGGCGAGCGCTGTCCGGTTATTCACCAGGTCACGGGCAGACGGCCAAGTCCTCGCGGGAGGCTGGGCCGCCACTGATGATCGACCACATTGCGACGGTGACTGCGTGTGGGGCCGACCCTCGGAGTTGGCCTTGATGTGTGCGGCACCCGGTCGTCGTAGAGTGCTGCGGCCGGGTCGAAGTCGACCAGGAAACCCACCGGTTCGTATTGCGGTCTCCCCTCGGCCAGGACCGCGTCGCCCAGCGATCTCAGCGTGGAAGGGCCGTCGCCGATGCGCCAGGCGGCCCGCGCCATTTCCTGCCATTTCCTGCCTGACCCCCACAGGCCACCGGCCGTGACCTTGCGCCCCAGCTCATCGACGGCACCTCGTACGCGTACGACCCGGCCGGCACGCGGTTCACGACGCGCGCCAGCCGCTCCAGCGCACGACCGAGACTTCGACCACCGGTCCGCCGGGTGGCCGGTCGGCGTACTGCCGGTATTTCGCCGTGAGCAGGCCGATGCAGCGCGCGGCCTCGGGGGACTGGTCCGCGGGCGGGAGCACTCGCGCTTCGCCATCGGCCCGGGCCCACCAGAGGCGGTCCCAGTCCTCCTCGTAGTGATCGGTGAGCAGGCAGATCGATGGGTTGGCGGCGATGTTGGCCAGGCGCTTCAGCCGCGTCGTCCGCTTCGGTTTGTGGTCCACGGCCAACATCACCGTGTCGCCGTCCAGGGCGAACACCACCGGCACCAGGTGCGGGCGGGCCGCCGTGTCGGCCGTCGCGAGGTGGGCGATGCGCGCCATGGCGAACCGCTCCCGTGCCTCAGTGCTCGTCAGAGCGGGCATCGCACCCCTTTCCGACAGTCACGGCGACGGTTTTGGTGGGGCCATCGCGGTTACGGATCTTCGCATCGGTCCCGCCTTCCCGGGGCGCAGCGGTTTCCGGCCTCTCAGCGGTACCGGGCAGCGACTTCGGCCAGTTGGTCCAAGTACTCCAGCGTCTCGCGTTCGGGCATCGTCGGCACGTAGAACAGCAGCCGCTCGACCCCCAGACGGCTGTAGCCCTCGATCTGTTCGGGATCGGCGGGAACCGCGTACACCGTCACGGGCACCTCTCGGTCGGCAAGGGCGCGCAGCCGCTCGATCCGCGGGCCGAGCTCCTGGGGCGGCATGCTGATGGCCAACCATGCGTCTCCGAGCTGCGCCACCCGCCGGAACGCGCCCTCGCCGCCCCCGACGTAGATCGGCGGATGGGGGCGCTGCACGGGCTTGGGCCAGGCATAGACCGGATCGAAGTTGACGAACTCGCCGTGGAACTCGGCCTTCTCCTCGGTCCACAGCTCTCTGATGGCGCGCAGCCGCTCGTCGGTGAGCCGGCCGCGGGTGGACGGGTCGGCGCCGTGGTTCCTCATCTCCTCACGGTTCCAGCCCACACCGACGCCGAAGATCACGCGGCCGCCGGAGATCAGGTCGAGCGAGGCCACCTCCTTCGCCGTGATGATCGGGTCGCGGTGCGGGATCAGTGCGATGCCGGTGGCCAGCAGCAGCCGCTCGGTCACCACACCGACCGCGGTCAGGGCGACGAAGGGGTCAAGGGTGCGGTAATACATCTCCGGCAGCTCACCGCCACCCGGGTAGGGCGTCTGGCGGTCTGCCGGGATGTGGCTGTGCTCGGCGATGAACAACGAGTCGAAAGCGCGTTCCTCCACCGCGGTTCCGAGCGAGGTCGGACTGATGCCCTGGTCGGTGATGAAGGTCGAGACTCCGAATTTCACTACGGCTCCGTCGAGGGTGGAGTGGGGGAAAGGACGGGTGGCACAGATCTGCTGACTACCCACCCCGGGTGGTCCCGCTCCCAGGACCACCCGGGAGAACCATCGCGGATTACGGTTTCGGGCCCGCGGTCGCAAGAACGCGCCGGGGAGACGGCGGACGCGCATCGGCGACCCCGCCGACCCAGAACCCCCCGCGTGGCGTCCAGCGCGCGGCTGACAACGCCGGCGTGGCGTCTCCCGCAGGGTCGTGTGCCGGTGTCCGGGCGGCCGAGGACGCGCGTGCTCGGCGGCGGCCCCGCATCCGCCCGACGCCGTCCGGCAACGCTTTGCCGTGGGATGTAGCGCAGGCACAGCCGGAGCACGCACTCGGCTCTCAGGCCGCCATCATTCGCCGGCGGCGAACATGTCCGGCATTTCGTCGACGCCGGATATCCCGATGCCGAGTCCGCAACCGCCGGCAAGGTGCGCGCGCGGCACGTCTTCGGACAACGGTCCGGCGGGCCAGGGGGTGCCGACGAGGTCGTGTACCCGGTGGTCCCGGGCGAGGTTTCATAAATTGTGCATAGTTGCCACTCCGATGAGTGACAGCTAGTGTGCAATGCGTAATCGAGATGGCGTGAACTCCCCTTGAATCGGCTGGGGTAGTGGCAAAAGACTTCTCATGTGCCAAGGCGGACATGCCCCCCAGGAGGGGCTCCGCGGCACACCAGTCACGTTCGCCATGTAGAGGAGATCGCCGCATGCCCGATGCCGGCCCTCAAGGCACCGCGCACCCGATCACGCTGACCGACGGCACCACCACCCGGACCCGGGAGGTGACCCCCGCCGACCTCGGTCCGATCCAGGCGCTGCACCGCCGTTGCTCGCCGGTCAGCCGGGCCCTGCGTTACCACGCGGGTAAACCCGAGCTGTCTCCGGCCGGATGGCGGCTGCTGTCCGATCCTGAGCGCGGCACCACATTGGTCACCACCACCGCCCAGCGCACGGACCGCATCATCGCCATGACCAACGTCATGCGTACCGATCAGCAAGGAGTCGGCGAACTGGCCGTGCTGGTCGAGGACGAATGGCAGTCGAAGGGGCTCGGCACCGCACTGGCCGTACACGCGGCCGACGTGGCCCGCCGGGCCGGACACCACACCCTGACCGCGACGGTCGCCGTGGCCAACACACCGATGCTCCACGTCCTGGAGAGTCTGGACGCGCCACCCACCCGCGCCACCGGACCCGTCCTCGATATCCACATCCCCATCGCGGGGGACACCTGCCAGGAGCACGTGACCACTTGGGCGTAGGTCCAGGTGCTTCCAGCCACGGCCCGCGCCGACTGTCGGGCGGGAGGAACCGACACGCCGGCCCCCTGTATGGCCGTGCGGGCCGCAGTGCACCAGGGTCAACTCGCCGACGACGGACGGATGTTCTGATTGAGCCGGAACAGGTTCGTGGGGTCGTACTTGTCCTTGACCTGCACGAGCCGGTCGTAGACCGCGCCAGGATACGAGGCGCGCACCTTGTCCTCTGCCGCGTCACCGGTGAAGTTGACGTACGCCGCACCGCGGCCGTGGCGCGCGATCTCCTCCCGTCCCCCGCGTGCCCACTCGGCATGCTCGTCGAAGCCTGTCGGCTCGGGGGAGCGTGCGATCACATTGCAAAGGAAGCCTGCGTCACGTTGGCTGAAGGCGGTCGCGTCCGCGGGAATGCGGCCGAAGGCGCCTCCCAGTTGATGCAGGTGCAGTTCGCTGGACGGCGTCGGCGTGGTGAGGTGCAGGCGCGTCAGCGCATCGATCGCAGTGCCGGATGCCTCGATGAATGCCGAGGTGAAGTAGTTGTGCGCACCAGGCGTCCACAGTGGGTCCAGAAGCGACTGCATACCGACGTACGGCATCGGGCCCATGAGGTCGGCGATCGGGGTGCCGAGCGTGCGCAACGGACGGACCGCCGCCTCACCGGCCTCGATGGCGCCGGAATACATGCCGGCGACGACCACGACGCGGGTACCGTGCACCTCTTCCGGCAGGAACGGCAGCGGCGGGGCTGTTGTCAGGTTGACCAGCGTGGTCAGCTCGTCGGGCATCTCGGCGGTCAGGTCACGCCACCTGGTGATCACCTGCTGTGCCTCGGCGGCAGGATAGAAGATCAAGCCCGCGAGCACTTGTGGGCCCACCAGGTGCAGCTCGTACTCGAGCGACGTGACGACACCGAAATTGCCGCCGCCGCCCCGGAGCGCCCAGAACAGGTCGGGGTTCTCCTCCGCACTGGCGTGCACGAGCCGGCCGTCCGCGGTCACGACATCGGCCGCGACCAGATTGTCGGAGGCCAGTCCGTGGCGGCGGACCAGCCAGCCCACCCCGCCGCCGAGGGTGAAGCCGGAGATACCGGTCGTCGAGACCAGGCCACCGGTCACGGCAAGGCCGAACGCCTGGGTCTCGTGGTCGAGATCCCCCCATGTCATCCCGGGCTGCGCGACGACCCGCCGCCGCTCCGGGTCGACCCGCGCCCCCTTCATGGCGGACAGGTCGATGACGATGCCTCCGTCGCAGGTCGAGAATCCTGCGATGCTGTGTGCGCCGCCCCGCACCGCGACGGGCAGGTCCTGGCTGCGCGCGAACTCGACCGCACGGATCACATCGGCGGTTCCGGCGCACCGCACCACCAGGGCCGGCTTCCGGTCGTGGGCGGCGTTCCAGATCGCCCGGGCCTCGTCGTACGACGGGTCGCCCGGGCGTACGACCTCGCCTCGCAGTGCCGCCTCCAGCTCACCGATGGTGGCGTCCCCGAGGACACCCCTTGCCATATCGATCGACATTGTCGGCCTCCTTGGCCGGTATGGCCTTCTCTCTGACACCAAGGACCGTAGGAGGTGCCGCTTAGCACCGGGTTAGCGTCGACTTTGCGCCCGTGCCCCGGCTCGGCGCAGGTGGGCCAGACCCCGCATGTCGCCCAGTTGAGTGAAATGGCCCAGCGCACGGGCGGTGGCCGCCTCCGCGCCGGCATGGTCGCCCGCTTCCTCCGCCAGCCCGGACAGCATGACCGCCACCCACCCGGTGGCACACGTCGACCCGGCCACGTACTGGAGATCCAGGGCGCGGATGAGCAAAGCCCGGGCTGTGGCGGTGTCGCCCGCCGCCCGGGCGACGAGGCCGAGGTGGAGCAGGCTGTTCGTCCTGCCGGGGGTGTCGCCGGTCTCCTCGAAACCGGCGAGGGACCGGCCGATCGCCGCCCGCGCGCCGTCGACGTCGCCGACGGCCATGGCCAGCAGGCCGAGACTGCCCAGCGTGATCCCGACCTCGCGGCGGTCGCCGAGCCGGCGCCTGATCCAGAGGCTGGCATCGAGATGCGGCCGGGCATTGTCGTACTCCCCATGGGTACGGCAGATGTTTCCCAGGGTGTTGAGGGCCAGCGACTCCCCGTGCGGGTCACCGAGCCCGCGGAAGCAGTCGACGCTCTGTTCGGCCGCTGTTCTGGCCTCCTCCACATCGCCGTCCAGCCGGGTGGCCCACGCGAGGTTGGACAACGCGTACCCGCGCGCCTGTGCCGTGCCCACCAGGCGCCCGACCAGCACGCTCTCCTCGAAGAACAGCGACATCCTGCCCTCGGCGTCCTCCTCGGCCATGTACCCGGGTGTCATGACCGGGAAGTACGGCCGGTCCCTGCCGCCCGGCCCCGTGAGGTCGGCAAGGTCCGTGAGCAGACGCAGACTTGTCCCGAAGGCCTCCCGGGCAGCCCTACCGTCACCGCGGCAGACGGCGCTGATCCCTCGCTGGTGCGCGGCGGCGGCCAGAACCGGCAACTCCCCGCCGGCGAGCGCGCACGCCTCGTCGAGTGCTGTCCGTGCCTCCTCCCAGGTGCCGCGCATCCACAACAGGATCGCCTGCTGGTAGAAGGCGTACGCCAGTGCTGCCCGGTCCCCTCGCGCCCGGTGGATCGCCACGATCTCCGCACCGATGGACGCCAGCCGGGAGCTGTCGCCGAGCCGTATCGCGAGCACGCCCTGGCCGAGGAGCGCCCGAGCGCGTAGCGGGGTCGGTGCCGGCGCTGCGGAGAGGGCGTCGTCCAACCGGCGCCGCCCCTCCGCGAGATACCCGCGCTCGACCCAGAACCGCCGCAACGCGACCGCCAGTCGTAGCGCGCTTTCGGGGTCGTTCTCAAGTGCCGATCGCAGTGCGGCGCGGAGGTTGTCGTGGTCGGCTTCGAGCTGGAGCGAGGTCTCGCCGGAGGCGCGGGTCGTCAGCTCAGGGTCGTGCGACTCGGCGAGTGCGAGGTAGAAGCCGCGGTGCCGGCTCTCGGTCTGCGCCAGTTCCCCGCTCTCACGCAGCCGCTCCCGTGCGTACTGCCGGATCGTTTCCAGCAGTCGATAGCGAGCCTCGTCGCCGTGGCGGTCAACCAGGACGAGCGACTTGTCGACCAGCCGGCCGAGCAGATCCAGCACGGACGCGGGGTCGATGTCCCTGGTGCACACGTCCTCCACCGCGGCCAGGGAGAAGCCGCCGGCGAAGACCGCGAGCCGACGGAAGAGCAGTCGCTCCTCGGGGTCGAGCAGCTGGTGACTCCACTGAAGGGTGGCGAGCAGCGTCTGCTGCCGGGTCACCGTATGCCTGCTGCCCTGCCCGAGGAGGGTGAGCGCGTCGTCGAGCCGTTCTGCGATCTGCCGCGGTGCCAGCATGCGTACTCGCGCGGCCGCGAGCTCCAGGGCCAGCGGCATCCCGTCGAGCCGGAAGCAGATCTGCGCGACGGCGGCCGCATTGTCCGCGTCCAGCTGGAAAGGCGGGACGGCCTCCGTGGCCCGCTCCACGAACAGCCGCACGGACGAGAAACGGCCGAGCTCGGCCGGCGGTGGCAGCCGATGTATGTCCGGCAGCCCGAGTGAAGGCACCCGCGATGTGCGTTCGCCGTAGGCCTGCAGAGGCTCGCGGCTGGTGGCCAGCACGACGACCCCCGGACAGTGGGCCAAGACGTCCGCGACCAGGCCGGCGCATGCCTCGACCAGGTGCTCACAGTTGTCGAGCACGAGCAGCAGCTCCCGCCCGGCGAGCTGCGTGACCAGCGCCGCTTGCGTCCTGTTGTCCGGCGAGAGCTGGATGTCGAGCGCCGCGGCGACCGCGTCCGGAACGAACCTCGGGTCGGTGAGCGCGGCGAGGTCGATGAACCACACACCGTCGCGGACAGCCTCGACGTGGCGTGCCGCGACGGCCAGGGCCAGGCGGGTCTTGCCGCAGCCGCCGGGGCCGGTCAGGGTCAGCAGCTTGCTTCGCGCGAGCAGTTCCTCCACTTCGGCAATCTCGCGTTCCCGGCCGATGAAGCTGGTCATCTGCGCCGGCAGGTTGTGGCGGTGGACGGGACCGCGTTCGGCCGGCTCCTCGACCGAGCCGGCCAGCAGGGTGCGGTAGACCTCGCGGGTCTGCGGGTCCGGGTCGGATCCGGTGTCACTGCGGAGCGCGTCGCGCAATTGCTCGTACACCGCCAGCGACTCCCGCCGTCGCCCCGCAGACGCAAGGACCCGCATGAGCGCCCGGTTGCCTGGCTCGTTCAACTCATCGTCGGCGATCAGGGCCTGCAGCACCTCGACCGCCTCGGCGGCGTGGCCCTCCTGCTCGAGCGCCTCGGCGAGACCCAGTCTCAGCCCGGTGCGCCGGACATGTATGGCACCGCGCGCCTCCCGCGTCCATGACTCGAAGGTGTCCTCGGGCAACAGTTCATGTTCGGCCAGGGCAAGTGCGGCGCGGTAATCCGCCGGACTGCCGCCGGCCGATGCCCGTCGTGTCGCCTCCTCCAGCTCGTCGAGGTCGACCCGTACGCCGCCTTCCGGGCCCAGTACGACCATGTCGTCCCGCAGGACGACGACATCGCCGGGTGTCCCGGCCGTCGCCAACGCGCGCCGGACGGCATGCAACACCTGGTGCAGGTTGTTGGACGCGGCTTCCGCATCGAGGTCGGGCCACAGCAGGTCGTACAATCGGTCCCGGTGCAGCCTGTGGCCCGGCGTCAGGGCCAGCAGTTTCAGTACGCTCCTGGCCTTGCGCAGCCGCCAGGCCCCGGCGGCGACGTGACGGTCTGCGACCGTCACCCGCAAGCCACCGAGCAGACCGATGCGCACCTCGTCGGCCATGTCTGCCCCTAAGGCAGGCTGCGCAGGGGCACTGGACCCGTCGGCAGTCGGTGCGGTCGGCGAGGTGATCCTTCAGCGGCTGCCCCCAGGGCCACTGAGCCCCAGTTCTGGCACCGACGCAGGCTGAGCCCGCGGCCGTCGGCACGGCACCGCCGAGGCCGAGCGCTGCGGGACTGGTTCCACGTGACCATACGCATCACCGTGACCCAGATGGCCATTTCCCTGCGCTCGCCGACGGATCCGACAGCCAGGCTCACACAGGAATTACACCGGTCACTTTACAGGCCCGGGGGAGACGAGTCGCCTGCGCCTGGTAACGGCGGGTGACCGAGATCAGGGCCGTGGTCACCGCCGTGACACTCCACCTGGTGAGCGTTGCGCAGCCGGCCGGCGAAGACGCCTCGCAACCCGGCGACGGGCGCGGGGGGCGTCTCACCGGACGTTGGGCGGGTCGTCCGCCGACGTGCCGGGCGTCATTCGGGCGCCCCTCGACACGGCCATATTCGCCGGCCGCATCGTCAGTTCCGTCGGCGCCCGATCCCCGGCGGGGTCCTGTTTTGAGCGCGCCGTCCTCGCCCACGGCAATCACCCCGGGCCAACCGTCCACCTCGCAGGCCCGGTCCTAGTCGTCCGGGGTGTCCCCATCGCCGATGTCCACCCTGATTCCGTACGGCCGCCCCATGCGTCCAGCGCGGAGGCAGGGATGACGATCAGCGGTCAGGACCTCGTGATCGTCCAACTGCTGTGACTCAAGGGAGGATGGGCCAACTGGCAGGGTTTTTGGGGCCGATGGGCTGCGCCGCGATCCACGATGGGTGGAGCCGGTGGTTCCTCGACGCCAGGCCGGGTCCGGGGTTCGGCGCCGTCGGCTCCTTCTTCATGGAGTCCGGCGGCGACTGCGGGAGGTGGCCGTCGCCGGCGGTGTTCCTCGAGGAGATGGCCGACGCCGTGGAGGATGTCCGGCCCCTGGGAAACCACCTGCCCCGAGTGGACGACGAGGCGTTGTCATGGGACTGAACTCCCGAGGCCGAGGCCGAGGCCGAGGCCGACAGACCACGCCGATCAGCGCGTCGAGGGCAGCGCCGGGCGATCGCCGCCTCGTGACGCACAGGTGCTTGTCTCGTGTCGGTCATGGCCGGGGCCGGGTCAGGTACTGAGCGATGCGTTCTCCCCATGTGCGGATGTCGGCGCGGGTCCGGGACACATACAGGTCGGCGTGCGGGAGCAGACGGGCCAGCGTTTCCGCGGTCGACAGGGGATGGCCCGGGTCATCCACCCAGGCCAGGATCAGGCTTGGCCGGCTCAGCGCGGTGATTGCCGTGGGGCAGGGCAAGTCGGACAGCGCCAGGCCGCGCAGGACGGACGGCAGTACCCGCGCGGCGGGCGTCGGTGGGAGCTCGGGAACGTCGGCCAGGACTGTGGGGCGAGGCTGATTCCTCTTGGCGGCGAGCCAGGCGTCCACTCCCTCTCGTTCGATCAGCTCAGCCCATTCCCGGTTGTCCCGCGCATGCGTCTTTCGCGTCGTCCAGGCTGTGGGTGGGATGAGCAGAACCAGTCGGGAGAACCGGTCTGGCGCCTGGACAGCGGCGTGCAGCACGGTGGCGCATCCCATCGACGCGCCCATGGCGTCGACGGGCTGGGCGGCGCGGAGATGGTCGAGCAGGGCCAGCAGGTCGTCCGCGAGCGAGGGGTAGGTGTAGTCGGTGTCCACGGGGTCGCCGGTGGATCGCCCGTGTGCCCGGGCGTCGTAACGGACCAGGCGCTGCCCCGCGTCCAGGACCGGCGCCCAGTCGAACAAGCCCATTCGGTCCTCGGCGGCCTGACTGACGAATCCGCCGTGCGCGTACACGGCGAGCGGGCCCTCACCGGCGTCGTCGTAGACCAGCTCGGCCCGGCGGCGCCGGAAGCGGCCTTCCCTGACGGTGTGCTCCACTGCCCTCATAGCCGCGCGCCTCGTGTCGGCACCTCTGCTCAAATCCTACGGCTGCCACGGCCAGGGGCGGCAATGGCTGGGACGGGGCAGTCAGGGTTCGATGACGAGTTGCTCGATGAGGCCGTCGCGGAGGGTGAAGCGGTAGTGCAGGTCGACAACTCCGCCGGGGAAGTCGCCTTCGAGGTGCTGCGTGGCGATGAAGTGGGTGCCGTCCGTCTGCTGGGCGCCGGTGAGGCGGATGGTGTACGTGTACTCGCTCGCTGACCGGCTCAGCCACTTCTCGATCGCATCGGCGCCTTCGTACGTCCGGCCCTCGTCGACGACCGATGCGTCGCCGGTGAACGCTGCGACGGCACTGGCCGTGTCGTGGGCCCGGTGGGCGTCCAAGTAGCGGGTGACCGCGTCGGGGAGCGCGGCGGGGTCGATGGCGCCGGGTCGCCGAGTCGGCTCAGCGTTGATCACAGGCATCTGGTGACAGGGCCTCGATGCCGGAACCTCCACGCCATCGACCGGGCTACGAAGTCCGGCGGGTGGCTCATCACGTTCGCGGGATCAATCAGAATATTTCTGAGCATTTAACCCTAGGGTGGCGTTGTGAACGGCCACCAGCGAGTGCGGGACGACGAGGGAAGCGCGGCCCGACTCCTTACGCTGTCGGACGGCGTGTTCGCCATCGCGATGACGCTGCTGGCGCTGGACCTCACGCTGCCCGCCGGGTTGGACCCCGAAGGTTTCGAGCATGCGCTGGGGGATGTGATGCCCAACCTGTGGGCGTACGCCCTCAGCTTCCTGGTCATCGCGGCGTTCTGGCGGGGCCACCACCAGATCTTCCGGTACGTGCGGGAGGTGGACGGGACGGTCATCAGGCTCGGGCTGCTGAGCCTCGGGCTGATCGCCCTGATGCCCTTCCCCACCACCCTGTTGGCCGAGTACGGGGAGCTGCCGCAGGCGGTGGCCCTCTACTCCGGCGCAGTCGCGGCCATGGGGGCCACGCAGCTCATGCTCACGTTCGTAGTGTGGAAGCGCCCGTGGCTGGGTAGCGCGGCGGTGCCCGATCCCGTCGCGCGCAACGATGTGGCCGATCTGGCGTCGACGGTGCTGGTCTTCGCCGTCGCCGTGCCGCTCGCCTTTGTCTCCCCGATGGGCGCGAAGCTGTGGTGGGCGGTGCTGATCCCGGTCAAGTCGTTTACGGGCAAGCGGGGCAAGCGGCTGCGCGCGGCCGCCCAACGGCTCGGTGCATAGCGGGTCTGCGCCAGGTCGGCTGGGGGCTGGGTGGACGGTGTCTACCTGATGCCCTTGGTGGGCGGCGGTGGCATGTGGTGCAAGCGCGGGTGCCGGTCCAGCAGTTCAGGAGGGTCCCAAGTGCGCCAGCTTTGGCCAGTGGCCGTGGAACGCGCTGGGCGGGTCGATGGAATACACCTGTCTACGCGCGGTTGAGGCAGAGGACTGTGGGAAGCGCCGTTCGGGGGAACGGCGGGTGTTGCGGAGAGGGGCCCGGAGGAGCGCCGCGTACGTTCGGTTGGCATGACGCACGCATCGGGTGATCGCGCATCCGCCCCCACCCGCCGCACCACGCTTGCCGGTCTCGTCGGTGGGGCCGGCGCTCTGATGACCGCTGGGTGCACCCCTTCGGGCGCGTCTCCCGCGCATGCACCCACCCCCAGTTCCACGGCGTCGGCCTCCGCCCCGGCGAGCGGTCCCACGCCCGGCGTGATGACGCTCTTCAAAGACCCGGGCTTCAACTTCAACGGGCTCCTCGCGCTCGGTGCGTCCGGCTACGGCGCCGGTGAGGTGGGCGAGGTGCTCACGGCCGTGAACGCGATCAACAAGGCCGGGCTCTCCGCGCAGACGTACACCGAGACGTTCAAGAATCTCGGCGATCAGCTGATGGAGGCGCCCCAGGGCAGCAAACCCGGGACGGAGACGACACGCTTCCGTGCGCTGCGGGCCGCCCAGTACTACGGCCAGGCACTGTTCTTCGTCCTCGGCTCCGACGACCCCGGCAGCGAGGAGCAGCTGTACAAGGCCGGGCGCGGTGCCTGGGACAAGTTCTGCAAGCTGTGCGACCCGGCACCGGTGACGGCGAACATCCCGTACGGGAAGACCCCGCTGCCTGTGTGGTTCTTCCGGCCGGACGACTCGGTCGAGCGGCGCCCCACCGTGATCCTCACGAACGGCAGCGACGGACAGAACGTCGACATGTGGACCTACGGCGTCGCGGCCGCTCTGGAACGCGGCTGGAACGCCCTCGTGTACGACGGGCCCGGCCAGGGGCAGTTGCTCTATGTAAACGAAGTGGTCTTCACGCCACGCTGGGAGACCGTCGTAACGCCGCTCGTCAACTGGCTGGCCGCCCGCTCGGACGTGGACAGCGGCAAGATCGCCCTGACCGGGCTGAGTATGGCCGGGAACCTGGCCCCCCGGGCCGCGGCCTTCGAGAGCAGGATCGCCGCTCTGGTGGCGATGCCCGGCGTGCTCGCGCCCTGGCTGGGCTTTCCTCCGGAGGTCCGGGAGATCCTCACTCCGGACAAGGAGGAGACCAACAACATCTGGAACAAAGAGGTCGTTCCCGAGCTCCCTCCGCCCGCGGCCGCGACGATGAAAAAGCGCATTGAGCCCTTCTCCGTACCGGCGATGCTCCAAGCCCGAGAGGGCAAGATGTTCAGCGACTTCTACACCCCCGCCAAACTCATCGAGTCGCTGGACATCACGAACGTCGTGGGCCGCATCAAGATGCCCACGCTGGTCCTCGACTACGACTACGAGCAGTTCTATCCCGGTCAGCCGCGCCAGATGTTCGACAAGCTGACGGCTCCCAAGGACTACGTGAAGCTGACCACGGCCACCGGCGCGCAGCTGCACTGCTCCCCGATGGCCCCACAGCAGCACTGCGAGGTCGTCTTCGACTGGCTGCAGGAGAAGCTGTCGGGCAGCTGACTTCTGCGGCCACCTCCGCCTCGTCCCACGCGCTGCCCCGTCCGCTCACGCCCGCATGGCCTGTGGGCGCCCAACGGCGGCATGGAGTATCCGCTGAGCATTGCGGTCGTCGCGATCGCCATCGCCGCCGTCGGGCCCGGACGTCTGTCCCTGGGTCGCCCGTTCCGCTGGCGATACGGCGGATGGGTGCCGGCCACCGTGGCGGTGTGCCTCGGTGGAATCGGCGCCGTCATCGTCCTTGCCCTCAAGCAATAGGGGCAGCAGCCCAGCGATTCGCAATCGAAGGCCTTCCCGCGGCACGTGAACGTCCCCAGACAACTGCTGTGGCCCTCGCTCCGGACCTGTGCGCTGCGACAGCGCTCCCTCACTCCCTGCCCGTGACAGGTCGCTGCGCCCGTCATGGCCTGGATCACCGTCACGGCGTAGCCGACCGGCCGCGGACCATCTTCACGCCTCGGGTGACGGGTGTAGTGCCTGTCGCCGTGCCACTCGTGGCGACGGGGGCGGGGCATCGATCTGCCCGTCGGCGAAACGGACTTGGTCGCTTTCGGCGCGGCGGCGTCAATGGACGGGCTGCGCCTCGCCCGCTCCCGGCTGTTCGAACTGGGTCCGGTACAGCTCCTCGTAGCGTCCGCCCACGGCCAGGAGTTCGGTGTGGGTTCCGCGTTGGACGACCCGGCCCTCCTCTACGACCAGGATCAGGTCTGCGGCTCGTACGGTCGAGAGCCGGTGGGCGATCACCACTGCGGTACGGCCCGCAAGTGCCTCCCCGAGGGCCTCCTGGACTGCCGCCTCAGAGGTGGAGTCGAGGTGGGCGGTCGCCTCGTCGAGGATGACGACCCGCTGGCGTGCCAACAGCAGCCGGGCGATGGTCAGCCGCTGCCGTTCGCCGCCGGAGAGCCGGTAGCCGCGCTCGCCGACGACGGTGTCCAGGCCGTCGGGCAGCGAGGCCACCAGCCCGGCCAGGCGGGAGCGGCGCAGGGCATCCCAGATGTCGTCCTCGGTGGCGTCCGGCCGGGCAAGGAGCAGGTTGGCACGGACGGATTCGTGGAAGAGGTGGCCGTCCTGGGTGACCATGCCGATCGTCTCGCGGATCGAGTCCGAGGTCAGGTCGCGGACGTCGACGCCGTTCAGCCGCACGGAACCGGTGTCAACGTCGTACAGCCGTGGCATGAGTTGGGCGATCGTGGACTTGCCCGCGCCGGAGGAGCCGACCAGCGCGACCATCCGGCCGGGTTCGGCGCGGAAGGAGACGCCGTGCAGAACCTCTGTGCCGCCCCGGGAGTCGAGAGTGGCGACCTCTTCCAGGGAGGCGAGGGAGACCTTGTCGGCGGAGGGGTAGCCGAAGCGGACCCCATCGAACTCCACGGACACCGGCCCGTCCGGCACCCGGCGGGCGTCCGGCTTCTCGGAGATCAGTGGTTTGAGGTCGAGGATCTCGAAGACCCGCTCGAAACTGACCAGGGCGCTCATCACCTCGACGCGGGCGCCGGCCAGGGCGGTCAGCGGGGCGTAGAGGCGGGTGAGGAGCAGAGCGAGGGCGACGAGGGCTCCCGGGTCCAGGCTGCCGCGCAGTGCGTAGTAGCCGCCGAGTCCGTATACCAGAGCCAGGGCCAGTGCGGACACCAGGGTGAGGGCGGTGATGAACACGGACTGGGCCATGGCTGTGCGGATGCCGATGTCGCGCACGCGGCGGGCCCGGGCGGCGAATTCGGCGGACTCGTCGGAGGGGCGTCCGAAGAGTTTGACGAGGGTCGCGCCCGGGGCGGAGAACCGCTCGGTCATCTGAGTACCCATGGCGGCGTTGTGGTTGGCGGCCTCGCGCTGCATCTTGGCCATGCGGGAGCCCATCCGGCGGGCGGGGACAACGAACACCGGGAGCAGGACGAGGGCGAGCACGGTGATCTGCCAGGAGATGCTGAGCATCACGGCAAGCGTCATCAGCAAGGTGACGAGGTTGGATACGACGCCGGAGAGGGTGTTGCTGAAGGCCCGCTGGGCCCCTATGACGTCGTTGTTGAGCCGGCTGACGAGTGCACCGGTGCGGGTGCGGGTGAAGAAAGCGACTGGCATCCGCTGGACGTGGTCGAAGACCGCCGTGCGGAGATCGAGGATCAGCCCCTCGCCGAGAGTGGCGGACAGCCAGCGGGTGAGCAGACCGAGCCCCGCCTCGGCGACGGCGATGACGGCGATCAGCAGCGCGAGCCGAGTGACCGTGCCGGTCTGCTCGCCTTTGATGATCGCGTCGACGACGCGGCCGGCGAGTACAGGCGTCGCCACGGCGAGCAGGGCGGTGACCACGCTCAGCAGCAGGAAGCGGTACAGCTGCCGGCGGTGCGGGCGGGCGAAGGAGGCGATACGGCGCAGGGTCGCCCTGGAAATGGGTCTCTGGTCCTGCTGAGCGTTCATCGCGCTGTGCAGCGATGTCCACGCGGTGACTTCCATGTCCAAGGGGTGCCTCCGGAATCTGGTGGGCCGACGCGGTTCCCGTCGGCCGGCGTGGCCCGGGGCGCACCCAGAACGCTACGACCTAAACCAAACTTGAGGTCAACCGATTCCTCTCGGTCCTCGACCGTTTCCACGCTCACCTGCCACAGCTGGTCGCCCAGATCGTTCGGGCTCAGTTCGGTGGCTGATTCCGAATCACCGCCTGCGCGGGCGTCCCGGGTACGGGAAACCGCGAGTACGAGTGCCTGGATGACCGCTCCAGACCGAACACGTTCGCCACGAACAAGTTCGCAATCTTCACCCTCGCCTCCGCTTGCCACACACCCGCCCCCTGCGACGCCGACCGCGTCGCCTCGCCGCCCACAATCCCCAAAGCTCCCAAGCGACCAGGATCACCGCCCCGCCGGACACATCGACGCTCACCGGTTCTGACCCTCCCCAAGCGGGAGACGCGGCCTCGGGCCGGCAGGGGAGAGGTCAGCGGATGATCGGGGACACCGGAGGGGGAGTGCTGCAAAGGGCACGTACGGCGGACTGCGCTGCCTGCTCCACGGCGGAGATGCCGCGGGACATGCTCCGGCTGCCGTGAGAGAGGATCACGAGGTAGAACGTTCTCCCGTGTGCTTTGACCCGCCCCATGCTGTTGATTGCCCAGCGTTGGGACTGGGTCCGCTGCAGCCAGCCGTTCTTGAGTTGCCAACGGCTGCCTGCCGCGGACACCCCCCAGTCCTGGTCGGCGTCGATCCGGCCCATGAGGGTCTGGATCAGGTCGCGCGAGGCCCGATTCAGCGGTGATCGATCGTCGAACACAGCGGACAGCAGGGTCAACTGGTCTGCCGCGGTGGTCCTGGTGAGGCCCCAGTGGATGCCTGGCCCCGCTTCGGTGGACGTCAACCCCAGGGTCCTGTTGGCGTCGGTGAGTCCTCGGCCGCCGCCGATACGCCGCCACAGGGCGCCGGCGGAGTCGTTGTCGCTGCTCTGGATCATCGACGCGGCGGTCGATTCCTCCCACCGGGTGAGCGGCCGTTCCTCGCGCTGGGCACGCAGCAGCAGGGCCGCCAGAATATCCACCTTCGCCAGGCTCGCGGTGATGTGCACTTGCGAGCCGTACAGCGCGCGGCGACCGCTCCTGGGTTCCAGAACAGCGACCGACACCCGAGTGCCTTTCCCCGTTCGGATCGGTTCCAGAGAACGGGCGAGCACGCTGTTCACATCCGTCGGGACCGACGCCCGTGCGCCGGGGCTGCCTGACGGCGCTTCGGCCGGCTTGCTGCTCCCCGACGTCAGCGGTGCCTGGTTCTGAGCCGGGGGGCGTCCACTTCGGTCACCGACTCCGCTCTGACCGGCAGCGAAGCAGCTCGTGAGCAGCATGCCCGCAGCTGAGCATGCCAGTACACGCTGTATCCGCCCTCGGCCCGCGATGGCCTCGTCGTGTCTGCCCGGGGCGGGCGGGACAGGCTCCTGTCCCATCCGGTGGGGTGATGAGGCAGCATCAAACGGATTCATCGGGAACCTCAATCGCACAAGTGGGCGGCAAATCGAAGCGGAAGATATGCCCATAGTCTTTTCCGATGCGAGGCGCGCCGCATCCCGGCGCGGTTTCCCCCTGAAGGCGCAACGCGCTTACCGCAGAAAGCCACCTGACGACCCCTCGGGACGTGACGAAGGCCCATTTCTTCCGGCCGTCTGCGCCTGCCCCCGCGCCGCTACGTCGTGCAACGCCGCCCCTGGCCCCGGTGCCGTGGCCTTTCCGCGCCACTCTTGCCGGTGAGCGCCTCGCGGCGTTTGGGGGTGAGTTGGGCGGCGCGCTGCGGGTGTCAGCGAGGAACATGCCGCGCGGGCGTGGATGTTCGGGTGCGTTGGTGCACGCGGAGACTTCCGTGATCGGAACGGGCTCTGCCCCTGACGCCCCCGATGCGCACGATCACCCGTGCGGGGTCCGGCCCCTGACCAACCTGATCGCGCTGATCGTGAGGTCGGGGTCGTGGACCTGTACGTAGTGGTCGCTCCCCGTGGCAAGTAGGTGGGGGGTCTGCGGTGCCAGTTCCACCAGCGCCTGCTGCACCCGTGGCCAGGCCCGTTCCAGTCGCGTCAGCAGCGGCTTCGGGGCTTCCTCGGCGGCGGCGAAGGGTTCCGTCTTGCTGATGACGGCGAGAGGTACCTTCGGCAGCGGACCGGCACGGTCGACCGCCGCGACGGCACCGTCGATGTCGGCCTTCTCGAATGCCGGATCGTCGTCGAAGGCCGTGCCGGGATGGTTGAGCAGCCGCACGTACTCGGCCCAGTCCCGGCCGAACAACGGCTTCATGTTCGTACCGAACGCGTCCACAAAGACGAGGCCGCCGGTCCGTTCCGGATACTTCTGGGCATACAACCGAGTGATCATTCCCCCGAAGGAGTGGCCCACCAGCAGGTAGGGACCGGGCACATGGCCCAACGTCAGCACCTCGTCGAGGTCGCGCACCATGTCCGTAAGCGAGCGCGTACCGGTAAACGAGGTGCTCCGCGCGGTGAGGGCGGGTGGTTCGGTGTACCGGAGCGTTCCGGGCCGGTCGTAGGTGCAGACGCGGGTGAACTCCGCGACGCCCGGGAAGACCGCGGGCGCCTTCGGCACCGGCGGGCGGGTGTCCGTGATGCTCCAGGTGTCGGACGAGTCGTGGAGCCCCGACACGAGGACGACGGTCGGGCTGCCACTTCCCCGGCAGTGCAGATATATTTTCCGGCCACCGCCGATGTCGACCTGCCGAGCCAGGTCACCGGTCGTCGCGGTCGCCGTCGAAGCCGCAGAGGCGGTCGCCGTTGCCCCCGCGGCGCGGTCGGCCGGGACGGTGTGACAAGCAGAGGGCAGCATCAGCGCCGCCATGGTCGGCACCAGCACCACGACGGGCACGCGTTGTCGCATGGCGCCAGCCTGACCGGAGGCGCGGGCGTCCGCCACCGAGTCGACAGCGGGACCGCGGGCCGGAGCCGTTGCGCACGACACCCGCCCCGGCTCGGGCGGGCGGCTGGTGCTCCCGCACCAGCATCTCGCAGTGCCTGGCTTCATAGGCGAGTACGGAGACCGGAACTGACACCGCCGCTGGAGGATCTGGACTGTCAGTGGCTGCTGAGAGCATCGAGTTATGACTGAGAACACTGCACCGATCACGGCTTACTGGGATGCCGCTGCGGCGACCTTCGACGACGAACCCGACCACGGGCTGAGGGCTGACAACACCCGTGCTGCGTGGGCACGGCTCTTGCGCTCCTGGATGCCGCCGGATCCAGTTGACGTTCTCGACATCGGCTGCGGCACCGGATCCGTGTCCTTGCTGCTGGCCGAGGCCGGTCACCGGGTCACTGGGGTCGACCTGGCGCCGCGCATGGTTGAACAGGCACGTAGGAAGTTCCAGGCCACCGGTCTCGCGAGCCGTTTCCTGGTCGGTGACGCCATGATGCCCCCGACCGGGGAGCAACGGTTCGGTGTCGTGCTGTCGCGTCATCTGGTGTGGACGCTGCCCGATCCGCAGGCCGCGTTGCGGGAGTGGGTGACGCGCTTGCGGCCAGGAGGGCGGCTGGTGCTCGTCGAGGGTCGGTGGGGTGAGGCAGGCCAGAGCGGTGTGCCGTATGTGGCCGGTGCCGAATCGCTGCCGTGGAACGGCGGGATCAGCGCGGAGGACCTGGCCTCGGCCGTTCGCCCGCTTGTTTCTGACGTGAGCATTGAACCGCTCAGCGCAGACCCGGACTTGTGGGGTGGCCCGGTGGACGATGAACGGTATGCCCTGATCGCCGTCATATGACGTGCTGCTTCTCATCCACGGCTTCCACCAGTCCGTCCTGATCCGTATGGACGGCACCGACGCGGCTCAGCGCAACGTCGCCGCACCGGCCGCGTCCCGACCGGACCTGGCCCTGGACGACAACGGGGCCGGGCCGGGGGCGTGGGCGACACCTCGCCCGAGTTGTGGATCAACATCGCCGTACTCGCGGTGCTGCTCGGATATCTCCTGCTCGGCATCGCCAACAAACTCATCGCCACCACCGCCGCGCGGCGCACCGAACTCGCCACGCTCCAGCTGATCGGCGCCACGCCGTACCAGGTCCGAGCGATGATGCGACGCGAAGCGATACTCATCGCCACCCGGGTGCTCATCACCGGCCCGCTGCCGTCCGTCGTCCCTCTCGCGTTGCTGTCCGTCGGCTTCCTGCACCGCCCCTGGCCCGCGGGACCCGCCTGGCTGCTGCCCGCCGGCGCGGGCCCGCTCAGGCGCTCGCCCGCGCCTGACCTGCTCGGCAGCCCTGCGGCATACAGCTGCTGACTCAGGTGGACGCGGTCGGCGGCGCTGCACCAACGCCGCCCGTTCGGATGCGTGTCTGTTGCCCGGCACGTGCGCGGCCAGTGGTATTGCAGTGGGCCTGCCGACGGATGGCGCCTGGACATGAGTCGCCCCGCACAGGAGGGATCTGCCGATGCCAGGAGCCAGGAGCAGCTGGCGAGGCCGTGGTGCTGCGTGCGCCGCAGGGGCCCTGTTGCTCTCCTCCGTCGTGGTGAACGGTTCGGGCGCGGTCGAGCCACCGCGCGGAGGAGCGCCGGTGGGCAACGAACGGACCCTGCTGCGATGGAGCGAGCAGGGTATCTTGGACACTGGTGGGTCTGGGCCAACGAGCCGTGTACGACATGGCAGGCGACAGCTGCCGCGAGCTACGACGGTCCCTGGGACCGGCCCACTGCTCACCCCATTCTGGTCGTCAATCCGACCTACGACCCTGCCACCCCACACCAGGCAGGCAAGGCCATGGCCCGGGAACTCGCCGACGCCCGCCTGCTCACCCTCAACGGGTACGGGCACACCGCACTGGACAATCCGAGCAACTGCGTCAACCAGCACGCGGTCCGCTACTTCCTCAGTGGTGTTCTCCCCCCTGTCGGCGCGTCGTGCGAACAGGACACCCCGCCCTTCAGCACGAAGACGCCGGCCAACGGATCGGCCGGGCCTCGCACACGCGACGAGGATGGCCGTCACGCCCCCGGTCCCGGGCCACAGCACTTCCGTGTCTCGGGCGGGATGATCTCGAAGTCTGCCTGCTTGCCGGGGGCGAGGCTCAACTTCAGCGCATGGAACGGCTGCAGCTCGGCCGGTTGGCCTTCGATGAACGGGTACCACTTCTGGACGTAGCGCTTGGAAGGAAGGACAACATCAGCCGTGGGAGTGCTGTGGCGAGAGGGGTCAGTGCAGGAGATAGAGGGCGAGGGCGCCGCCCGAATCAGCGATACGGGCGATGTGGGCGTAGCCGCGGACAGTGGCGTAGGCACCCGTGCCGCCGGTGATGGCGATGTCGAAGTCGCTGGGCGGGGTGCCGATGGGGGTGGTCTTGAGGTGCTGCCACGACACCTGCCCACGGGGAAGGCTGAAGGTGCCCGAGCAGAGGGTGCTGTCTGCTGCTACGCGAGTGCATACCGCCCCCTCGGTGCCATAGCGTGCACCGTTGCGGAAGAGGTTCGCGGTGATGATGATCTGATCGCCGATCCCGGGTCCGGGCGTGCCGTTGTCGACCACCGTGGTTCCCGTGCTCGTCGACGTCAGTCGGACGACCTCTGTGAGCCCTCTGCTCATGCTCCTTTCCAGGGAGTACGGGTCATGGGATGCAGAGGCAGAACTCGTGAGAGTTGCCAGCGATAGCGCCGTTGCCGCCACCACACCCCACTTTTTTGAAGTGGTAAGCATTCTTCCTCCCCTTATGGAAATGGCTTCTTGGGTGCGCATCAGAATTGCCATTGTGTGATGTAGCGTCAATTATCAACACATCAAAGGTGTCTGGTTCATCCATTCGGCCGTCTCTCGCCGCATCGCCGGGATGACGGCCTCGTCCCGACGCTCCTCACCCGGCGGCAGCGGTACGGCGAGCGGGTGGGGCAGGGCTGCCCGATCCTTGGCCGGCTGACCGTGTGACACCGCTAGCGCCCTCCAACCAGGCCCTGGACCTGCTCCAACACCTCCTGGTCGGCTGGACCGGCGACGCCTCACCTGCGACAACCCACCCCATGGCAGCCCTACGACACCACTCAGCAAGGCCCTACCAGGGCGGCGGCTACAGGAGCCGTACACGCGGATCCTGGCGCCGGTGACGGGGCGCGTGTTGCCGGCCCCAGAAGGCAGGGGGCGACGTCCCTGGCCCTGGACGACGTGCCGATCGGCTTCGCAGCATCACCGGGGTGCCTGCCGAGACGACAGTCAGGGCGGCGAAGTACTTCATCGCCGCACGCCTCGCCGGAAACGGCGCCCGCGTAGACGCGGTGCACCAAAAGCCGCACGGACCGGTCATCCCCGACTGCTTCTGGAGGATACCGGCACTGCGCCGTTCAGCCGTATTACCGCGCTTGCAGTGATATTCGGTGCTTTCGTCGACGGGGGGCGCCCGGCAGCGCTGGCGCCGAACTGAATCGGGAGACGTAATGCGCAGAGCAGTTCTCGCGGCGGCCCTGGCCGCCGCAGTGTCCTCGGCAATCTTTGCCCCTTCGGGCGCCTTGGCGGACGGCGCTGCCTCGTCGCACCGCACAGGCGGGCAGCACGCCGGCAACAGCCAGTCGGTGATCGGGCTGACGAACGATCAGCAGCTGGTCAGGTTCGATGTGAAGGCCCCCTCGAAGGTGTGGCCGCTGGGGCCGGTGGGCGGGCTCACCGGGGACACCGAGCTGGTGGGCATCGACTTCCGGGTCCAGAACGCGAGGCTGTACGGGGTCGGTAACCGGGGCGGCATCTACACCCTGAACAGCTCCAACGCACAGGCGACGAAGGTCTCTCAGCTCACCGTCGCACTGGCCGGGTCCCGGTTCGGGGTGGACTTCAACCCGGCGGCGAACCGGCTGAGGGTCATCAGCGACACCGGCCAGAACCTGCGCCACAACATCGACGACCCGGCGGCCCCGCCGGTCACCACCGTCGACGGCACGTTGACCAACCCGACGATGCCCCCGTCCACCGCGCTGGGGGTGACCGGCGCCGCCTACACCAACAACGACGTCAACGCCGCCACCGCTACGACCCTGTTCGACATCGATACCACCAACGACCGGGTTTCTCTGCAGTCCCCGGCCAACGCCGGCACCCTCGCCCCCACCGGCAACCTCGGCGTCGACGCAGGGCCGAGCGCGGGCTTCGACATCTATTACTCCCCGAAGGCCGGCACCAACCAGGGCTTCGCCGCTCTGCAGACCGGCGGCTACTTCCGCTTCTACAGAGTCAACATCCTGAACGGGGCCGCCACCAGCCTGGGCTTCTTCCCGGCAAACTGGCAGGTCTTCGACGTCGCGCTGCCCCTGAACCAAAGCTGACCGCCTTCTTCAGCTCGGATGATCTCGTGTGCTGCGCTGCGGCGGACCCGCGGCGCAGCACCACCCGCACACCCCGCCCCGGCGCGGGCGAGTGCGGCGGACGTGTGCTGTACAGCGGTCCGGTCCCGCGGGGCTGGCCAAGGCGGGCTACACGCCAACTGCCCCCGCTGCGCGCTGCGATGGCACCGCCGCGTCGTCAGCACCCCGGTCGGCTGGCGCCAGCTCTCGCTATGGACTGCGTGGGTTCCCCTGTCACCGTGGACTGGCGCCTGACCGTGCAGGCCCCTCGACGGTGTGAACCGGAGCGCGCCACTCGATCCCGTGCTCAAGGGAAGCAGCTCGCGGGTGTGTCGCTCAGCAGGGATACGCGGTGATCTGGATGCGGTGGCTGTCGTTGTCGGAGAGGAACGACGCCAGTTCCCGCCCCTGTTCGGCGACGGTGGTGCGGTCGGCTCGGGAGAAGCGGCGCAGCGGGGTGACAATCACGGTGCCTGCCTTGACGCTCCAGGTCGCACCGACCCGGCCGTCGACCAGGACAACGCGAGCGCCGGCAACCGACAGGCCGCGGTGGGCGTCGTCGATGATCCGGCTGCGGTCGTGGTAACCGAGGATCGCGTTGTCGAACGCCGGCAGGAACCGCACCGGGGCGGGTGTGTCGGGGTCGGGACGCGGCGCGTCGGGCAGGTCCAACAGTTCCCGGCCTCGCTCGTCGCGGAAGGTGACCAGTTCCCCGCGTATCGCGGCGACCGCGGCCGGCAGCCCGGCGAGGCCGCACCAGGCGCGCAGGTCGGCCGAGGCGGCGGGGCCGAACGCGGCAAGATAGCGCCGTACCAGCGCTTCGCCGACCGGATCGGCGCCGTCCGGGGACAGAGGGTCGATTTCGCGCCCCAGCCAGGAGGAGAGCATGACGTTGCGCACTCCTGCCCTCGTGCGCCAGAGCCCGCGCGGTGGCAGCTGCGCCACCGGGACGAGGGCGGCGATCAGCATTTCGCCCAGTGCTCGCGGCCCCGGCGTCGGCCAGCGCTCGGCGAGCGCCCGCGCGAGCTCGGTCATCGAGCGCGGCTCGTCGTCGGCCATTACCGCCCGGCCTGCTGCAGCGAGCTCGTCGAGGTCTGTCCCGTCGAGCTCGCGGCGGTAGTTCCCGAGTACCCGTTGGCGCAGCATGGTGTCGTGGCGGGCCCGCCAGGCCAGAGCGTCGTCGGCGGTGACGAGGTGGACGGTGCGGCGCATGAGATGGGTCCGCACCACGCTCCGCCGGACAAGCAGGTCCGAGAGCACCGCCGGGTCGAACGCGCGCAGCCGCGACCAGAGCCCGACGAACGGTTCCTGCGGTTCCTGCGCTTGCAGACCGCCGAGGTGTGCGACGGCGTCGAGGACCGGTACGTCGGCGCGATCGAGCAGCAACTGCCGGGCGAGCGTCGCGCGGTTGAGCGCCCGGGTGTCGAAAACGGTCATCGGGGTCATGCCGCGGCGCGCTCGTCGGCCGATCGTCGGCGTAGCGACGCGCGTTTGATGGCCGGCGGCGTGTAGGACACGTCGAGCGGGCCGATGTCGGTTCCGGGCGCCGAGTACGGGGGCCGCTCGGTGCCGAAGCGCTGCAGTCCAAGCCTGTCGGCGACCCATTGCGCCTCGACGATCTCCGAGACCGGGGCGTTGGAGGATCCGATGGCGCGTACCTTGCCGCTGCGCACCAGGTCGGTCGGGACGGAGAGCGTCTCCTCGACGTCAGTTCGCGGGTCGGGGTGGTGGATCTGGTAGAGGTCGATGTGGTCGGTCTGGAGGCGTCGCAGCGAGTGCTCGACCTCGGTGACGATCCAGCGCCGGGAGCTGCCGCCACGGTTGGGGTCTTCACCCATCGAGCCGTTGACCTTGGTGGCCAGCACGATGTCGTCGCGCCGGCCCTTCAGCGTCCTGCCCACGATCTCTTCCGACTCACTGTGGGAGTAAACGTCGGCGGTGTAGGCGAAGTTGATCGCCGCGTCCAGTGCCCGGTGGACGATCCGGACGCAGTCGTCCTGGTCGGTGTTACCCGTCCGGCCGAACATCATGGTGCCCAGGCAGTAGGGGCTGACCCGAATACCGGTCCGTCCCAGCTCGCGCATCTTCACGGTGACGCCGTTCCCTTCTTTGCTGACTGATGGCAATTGATTGCTCGACCGAGCGGGACCACAGGACCGGACGGCGGGCGAGCAGTCGCCGTCCGGCCCTCATTCACCCCGTCCGGCGCGCAGCAGCGGGTCGGGGCGGCGGCCGGATCTGACAGAGATCCGTCATCAGTCAGGTCGACTTCTGCCCGTCGAGCGTCTCGCGCAGGATGTCCGCGTGCCCGGCGTGCTGGGCGGTCTCGGCGATGACGTGCATCAGCACCCGGCGCACGCTGCGCACCGCTCCCGGCTCGTTCCAGGGCGCCTCCGGCAGCGGGTGCGTCGCCGACAAGTCAGGCACGGAGGCGATGATCTCCTCGCTGCAGGCGGCGACCTGCTCGTAGCGCGCGACGATCCCGGCCAGCGTCTCGCCGGGCAGCATCTGGAAGTCGTTCTGGTGGTCGATCGCCCACTGCGGGAACTCGCGTGCGGTACCAGCCGTGAGGTCGGCCCAGGTGACACCGTCGGGCAGGTCGTAGCGCATCGCCGACGGGCCATCGGCCACGAAGCACATCCATCCTTCCTCGATGGACGCGACGTGCTTGATCAGCCCGCCCAGGCACAGCGCGCTGACCGTAGGGCGTTCACCGGCCTGCTCGTCGCTGAGCCCACGCGTGGTGGTGGTCAGGGCCAATCGCGCGGTCGCGAGCTGGGCGAGCAGGTCGGCCCGCTCGGCGTCGAGAGTGGAGAGGGGCGTGGTCGTGGCGGTCACAGTGATCGGGTCCTTCTGGTCGTTCTCGTTGTCTGGCACGGGAGAACAGTCGCAGGGGAAGCGGTCAGGGTGTGGCCGCTTCTCAGGGCAATATGGGAGTCATGCCGAAGACATCAGCGCGACTGCTGTCGCTGCTCTCGCTGCTCCAGGCACGCCGGGACTGGCCGGGGGCGCTACTGGCCGAGCGGCTGGACATCAGCCCGCGCACCGTGCGCCGTGATGTCGACCGCCTGCGCGAACTCGGCTATCCCATAGTGGCCTTCAAGGGGCCCGACGGTGGGTACCGGCTCGACGCCGGCACGGAACTGCCCCCGTTGCTGTTCGACGACGAGCAGGCCGTCGCCCTCGCCGTCGCACTCCAGATCGCCACGACCACCGGTGCCGGGATCGAGGACGCCGCGGCGCGCGCGCTGACCACCGTCCGGCAGGTCATGCCCGCACGGCTGCGCCGCCGCATCGACACCCTCCAGGTCACCGCCGTCGAGCGCCCCGCGACCCGACCGGACCCACAGGTCGACAGCAGCATGCTCATGACGCTCAGCGCTGCCGTCCACGCCTGCGAAGTGCTGCGCTTCAACTACACCCCGGCATCCCCACCGGGAGCCGGCGACGACGACCGCGCCGAAACTCCACCGCGCCGGGTGCAGCCCCACCACCTCGTCACCTGGGGCGGGCGCTGGTACCTCGTCGCCTGGGACCTCGACCGCAACGACTGGCGCACCTTCCGCGCCGACCGGATCACACCGCGTACCCCCACGGGGCCCCGCTTCACCCCGCGCGAACTGCCCGGAGGCGAGGTGGCCGCCTTCGTCGCCAGCAGGTTCCGGGGCTCCGACGGCTCGGGCGACTGGCCCTGCCGCGGCGAGGTGATCCTCGACCTGCCCGCCGCTGTCGTGTCCCGCTACACCCGCGACGGAGTCGTCGAGGAACTCGGCCAGAACCGCTGCCGGCTCGTCCTGGGCTCGTGGTCATGGCCCGGCCTGGCCGCCACCATCGGCGGGTTCGACGCCGATATAGAGGTCGTCGGCCCACCCGAACTCAAACACGCCTTCGCGCACCTGGCCCGCCGCTACGCCAACGCCGCGACCGACGGAACCGCCAAGCTCACCCCGCCACCCTCAAGCCACTGAGCGACGCGCACTCTCAGAGCGGAACTCGTACGTCCTGTCGCCATACGGCGATCGGGTGTACAGCTTCGCGTACTTGTGCGTCCCGGAGTCTGCGAGCTCGCGCCCTTCCGACCGTGCCGCGGCGAAAGTGAAACGTGACGAGGCTGGCCATCGGAGAGTCGAGAGAAGACTCATCTCTCTGGGGGCGCCGCCCCGCCAGGATGGAGAGACCGGAGCATGCTGGCTCGCCCGAGCCCTCGAAGCGGTCGGCGCGACGGCACTCCACCACGGCAGCAACCATCGCTCCTGCAGCATTAGCCCGATCCCTACCACCATCAGCCCCGCCGCCGCGATCCTCGGCGCACCGAAGCGTTCCTTGAAGAACAGCGCCCCGATCGCCGCACCCACGATGATCGATGCCAACTCTCAACAAGTGTCAGGGCGAAGCCTTGGGCACATCAAGGCACTTGCTGCTGCTGACCGTGGGTCATCAGCGCCGCCGACGGAACCGTCTTGATCCTTTCCGCCCGGCGCGGGCTACTGACGCTGGATCAGATGTGGAACCGTACGAGCTGCGCATGCGGCCCCCCGGGCAGCGCCTGCTCCGCGGAACTACTGCGCAGGCCCGGAAACTGGGCGTGGCGGACGCACGAGAGGCGACTGTCCTCGCCGGTGCGCTCACGGGGGCGGGCTTTGCCGTACAGTGGACTTACCGACGCGGGGTGGAGCAGCTCGGTAGCTCGCTGGGCTCATAACCCAGAGGTCGCATGGTTCAAATCCTGCCCCCGCTACCAATTCCGGCCCCTTCGACGCCCAGGCGACGAGGGGGCCGGAAGCATCTATGGCTACCCGAGCAGAGCCGTGAACGGTGACTTTGTCCGGGCAGGTGCGGTGCCCCGGTCAACTGTGCTGCATCCAGATGTTGGGCTCCCGATACACGCCCTCATCGGCGGATCGGTCGAGCCTCAGCAGGCTCAGTCCCCCCGGGATCACATAGTCGCCCGACTCGGGGAAGGCCATACCGGTCCAGCGCTCCCACTCGGCAACCGTGCCGGTCATCGTCTGCGATGCGGGGGCCGCCGACAGTATCTCGGCTCCAAGGCGCTGATGGGTCCGGATCCAAGGGTCAAGCGCCATCCCGTCCTCCCGGCGCCACCTCATGAAGGTCTCGATCGGCGTCAACGGGTACTGGGCCTTCATCGTCGGGCGGACCGGCGCAATGACCCGAGACCAGCCGGCGTCCTTCGCTGTCTGACGTAGGGCCTTGAGAGTCTCTCCCGCAAGCCCGCGTCCCTTGAGCGCCGGGGTGACGATCGCTCCGCAGATCACCAGGGTGTTCGGCTCTATTCCTTGCTCGCTGCCCTCGACGGCCCGAACAAGGGCCTGCGTATAGCCGGTGGGGAGTGCCGCGGGCACACCGTCCCAGTGGATCGGCACACCCCAGCCTGATGCGACTGGCATCTCGTGCTCATCGATCAGCATGAGATTCAGATCGGCGAAGTATTCGCCGACCCTGCCTATGTAGTCCTTCACCAGCCGGTCAGCTGTGATGAACTCCGGAAAGCCCTCACTGAAGAGCTCCTTCAAGTGTCCATCCGGCCACCTTCGTGCATCCGTTCGCTCGATCTTCAAAGCCATGCCTGTTCATAGCACACAGGCCAAGCCCGGCCGCCACTGTCGACGACGTGGCCCCCTCGCGCCCGACGAGGCATACAGCAACGGGCCGTGCCGCCAGAACCTTCGGCGTCGGGGCATCCGGCACACGATCCCGGAGAAGACAGACAGTCAGGCCGCCCGCCTTCGCAAGGCTCACGCGGCGGACGGCCACCCGGCTTCGACGAAGAGCGTTACAAGAAGCGCAACACCGTGGAACGGGCGATCAACCGACTCAAGCAGTTCCGGGCGGTGGCCACGCGGTACGACAAGCGCGGTTACGTATTCCTCGGCACCGCGACAGCAGCGGCTGTCGTCATCTGGCTCCGAACGTGATCGCCCGAACAACTCCTAGCCGATGAGGGTCTCCTTCGGGCGCACTACGCAGAACTCGTTCCCCTCCGGATCGGCCAGCACGGTCCAGGACTCGCTGCCGCTCTGCCCAACGTCCGCCCTGCGGGCGCCGAGTGCGAGGATGCGCTCGATCTCGGCCTCCCGGTCCTCCGCGGCGGACGTCAGATCGAGGTGCAGGCGGTTCTTGACGACCTTACGGTCCGTCACCGGCATGAAGCAGATGCCCACCGGCGCGGTCTCGTCCGGCCCGATCACGACCTCCCGCTCCCGCTCGGACAGGATCCGCCAGCCCAGCACCTCAGCCCAGAACCGGGCCAGGGCGGGCAGGTTGTGGACGTCGATGACGATGTGATGCAGCGAGACAGGCATGTCGGCCAGTGTGCCCGGTGATCGCCCGGACAGAACCTGGCCGCGCGAACTGGGCTTCCGTTTCGAGGACTCGGACAGTGGCGACAAGGTCGACGTGAAGTGGAACAACTCGACCACGACCCTCTTCATCAGCATCTACGCCCCCTGCGGGCGGGTTCCCGACGAATTCGTGGACAGCTACTACCACTTCCCTGAGGGAGCCTGGCACCGGGACGAGCAGGCCGCGAAGCCCTGAGCTCAAGTCTCAACAGTCTCACCTCCGTCGCCGCTCGAAGTCCACCGCCGGCCGGATCATCGACGACCTCGCTCCACGCCTGGCACTGAAGCAGCGCCGCCGCTACCGCGATCTCGATGGTGTGGATGACAAGCTCACAGTTCGCTCATTGAGTGCAGTTGGGCAAACTCGTCAGCGAGCATGCCCATCATGACGAGATCGTGGTGCCGACCGGCGAAGAACACGTGATCGCGGAGGCGACCTTCCTCGATGAAGCCGAGCCGACGTTGAAGTGCCAGCGATGCCTCGTTGTGTGCGAAGATCCGCGCTCCGCACTTATGAAAGCGCCGCTCGGCGAACATGAAACGCAGCAGCATCACCACGGCTTCTGCCGCGTAGCCTTTGCGCCGATGATCAGCGCCCATCGTGACGCCGTACTCGAACCAGCCCGCACGTGGATCAGCGTGGTGCGAGCCGACAGCACCGACTATTTCCCCCGTGTCGACGGCTTCGATTGCCAACTGGAAGCAGTCGCCATCGGATTTGGCAGCGGCCTGCTCCTTCGCCCAGGCACGGTAGCCCTCGGCGGAACGGGGTGGGTGCAGCAGGTCTCCCGACCGCTCCTCGTCCACGGCGAAGCGCAGGAACGCGGTCCAGTCGTCGGGCTCGATACCGCGCAGGCGTACCCGTTCGCCGGTCCAGAACGATGTCATCCCCTATTTGATCACGCTGCAGTGCGCGAGATCCAGACTCTCGCCAACCTCTGAAGCAGCCTGTGACCTGGCACTTCAAGGTTGCCAAACATGCCAAGTTCGGGCCGCGTTCGGCACCGGACGCTCAGACAAGCTGAACTCCGCTTCGTCCTTCTGCCATGGGCCGGCGACGACAGCAAGGGCAGCATGTAGCGGGCGCGGCGACAGCTCGGCCAACGGGGCCCGGCTGATGCCGTCGACGACATCACCGACGCCCCGCGAGGCCACGGTGCCGTGGCCTGGACGACCCGAGCGCGAGGCTGGGTGGTGGACTCGGCAGCCAGGCGTCTGGGGGCCGTCTTGCCGTGCGTGGTGCGGATGTGGTTGCCGTGGATCACGGGGAGGGGGCCACGGTCCGGCAGATCGGCGAGATGGCCGCCCTCTCCCGCACCGGTTCGGTCGCCTACGAGCTCGGCCGCCTGGGGGAGCAGCGTCCGGTCCTCCGCAGGGGCCGGTGTTGGGGGTCGGTCCGCCTCGGCAGCTGACCGCAGAGACCGACGTGTCCGATCCGCCCGGGAGGGTTGCACGGGTCAGGGACACCCGCTGGCGCGCACTTCGACCGATGCGGGCTACCGGATCGGTCATACGCCGCTCACCGGGCACAGTGCAGACACCTGCCGGGTCACGCGTGCCGGGCAAGCCCAAGGGGCACCTGGGCAAGCTCACCGCCGGGCAGGGGCCCGCGAGTAGCCGCCCGCGGCCTTCAGTTGCCCAGGAGCAGCTCGGCGACGCCTGGGCGGCCGAAGGTGACGGTCAGCAGGCGGCCGTGGTCGAGGTCGACCACTATCCGGGGCCCCCTGGTAGCCGTTGGCCGTGCGACGGGCAGGCCGATCGGTCGGGGTTGCCGCCCCGGCGCCGACACCTTTCGAGGTGACCCATACAGTGCGGCAGCGACGTCCGCGGTTTCACGTTCGGCAGGAGCCGGTGGGGCCGCTTTGTGCGCAGAGGGCGTGCAGGAGGGGGCGCAGGGCCTCAGCGAGCGCGGCCGGGTGCGTGAGGTAAGGCACGTGACCGCCCGGGAGTTCGAAGAGTTCGGTGTGCATCTGGGTGGCGAGCCACTGCGATTCTTCGTACCCGTGGTGGTAGTCCGCAGTCGGGTCGCGGTTGTCGGCGCCGGCCGTGACGATGCGCGGGACCTTCACACGGGAGAGCTCCTCAGGTGTGGGCAGGTACTCGATGAAGGCCCCGAGCTCCACGCCGAGGAACACGTCCGCGTTGGACAACAGCCGTTCACGGAGCTGCGGTTCGAGGGCCGCCAAGCCCTCCTCGCCCCAGGACCAGCGGAGCAGGGCCACCAGCGCACCCGCCAGCCCACCCGTCGCCATTCCCTTCTCGAACAAGACGCCCATCAGCCTGCCCACCTCATCGGCGTCGGAACTGACAGAGACGAACGGCGGCTCATGGAAGATCGCCGCGCGCACCACTTCGGGGTGACGCAGCACGAGGTTGGTGAGGATCACTCCACCGCCGCTCGCACCGAGCACCACAGCCGGAGCGAGATCGAGCCCGCGCAGTAGCCCCGCAGCGTCATCGGCCTGCTCATCGACGGACGTCGAGATCCAGTGCTGAGGACGTGGACTGCGCGAGTTGCCCCGCCGGTCGTACGACACCATCGTGAACTCGTCCGCGAGTGCCTCGGCGGTGTTGGTCCACAGCCCGGCGTCGCCCGTGACTCCCGAAATGCACAGCACCACAGGACCGCACCCACGCTGCTCGTAGTAGACAGTGGCGTCGCCGACGTCGATGGTGCTCATAGCAGCCGCCTTCCCGAATTCGGCCCCGCCTCCACAGGGCATTCTGCCTTGTGGAGGCTTTGCCCGGCCGGAGACAGGTCTCAGACCGGACCGGAGACGGGTCTCGGAGAGGAAGCCGCTGAGCAGCGGTTCAGACTCTCTGCGCACGTCCGTGCGGCACAGCTCGCGGCCCTGGCGCCCAGGTGATCAGGGGTATAGCCAGGCGATCGGGGCAGTGCCGGGGGCAATCATCCGCACCAAGATCGCCCCGCCCCGGGCGCAGGCCGCAACCTCGGATGGGTCAGACCACTACGGCGGGGGGACACCCGCAACGCACCGCGGTACCCCATTTCGAATATCAGCAACGCGATCGCATCGTGTTCCCCCGCGTGTTGAGCGCCTCGTATGCAGGCCGCCGCTGACTTGCGGTTGGGCGTGACGGTAGCTCGTCCGTACTGGTTCGAGTGGCTTCCCAGGTCCGCCGGCGGCGGCCGGCACTGCTTGGACCACACGATTTGCAGGTCCTCCACGGCGCGAAAGTGTTCAGCTGTCTCCGGCTCCTGATAGTCAAGGATGTGATTAGTCAATTTCTTGCGTATGATGCGGGGGAGGACTAGGACAGGGAGGGGCTGCTTCGATGGCCTTGCGACATGCGGTGCTGGCGGCGCTGTTGGACGGCGAGTACAGCGGATACCAGTTGGCGAAGGCGTTCGATATCGGTGTCGCGAACTTCTGGCACGCCCTGCCCCAGCAGCTGTACGCCGAGCTGACCAAGCTGGAGAAGGAAGGGCTGGTCGCGGGCCGGGAGGTGGTCCAGGAGGCGCGGCCCAACAAACGTCTGTTCCAAGTCACCGACGCCGGTCGCGCCGAGCTGGAAAAGTTCGCTGCTGCCGGACCGAAGCCCTCGTTCATCCGTGACGATCTGCTCGTCAAGGTCCAGGCCGCAGACCGTATCGGCACCGCGCCGGTGATCGAACAGCTCGAGGAGCGAGCATCCGCAGCCGACGGCAAGATCGAGCTTCTCGGCAAGCTGCTGCGGCAGATGCGCGGCGATGCGGACGAGGAGGAGTTCCTGCGCCAAGGGGAGCGGATCGGGCCGTACCTGACGTGCCTGCGCGGCCTGGCCTTTGAGCAGGACCACCGGGACTGGTGTCGGCGGATCGCAGCCGTCCTGCGGGAAAGGCAGGCAAGTCATGCCGAACGGTGAATACCTGCGCTACGTCGCCCTGGGCGACAGTCAGACCGAAGGGCTCGGAGACGGGGACGACACTGTGGGCCTGCGAGGCTGGGCCGACCGGCTCGCGGAGCACTTGGCGGCCGTCAACCCCGGGCTTCGGTACGCCAATCTGGCCGTGCGCGGGCGTACCGCCGGCCAGGTCCGCGCGGAACAGCTGGGACCCGCCCTGGCCCTGAGCCCTGACCTCGCCACCGTCGTCGCGGGTGTCAACGACCTGCTGAAGCCACGGTTCAATGCCGCAGAGGTGGCCGGGCACCTGGAAGAGATGTTCGCTGTGCTCACGGCCGCCGGGACGCACGTGGTGACCATGACCTTCCCTGACGTGGGGAAGATCGCGCCTCTTGCCCGGCCCATCAGGTCCCGGGTGTTCGACCTCAACACCCGCATCCGTGCCGCGGCCGCCCGTCAGGGGATCGCGGTCGCCGAAACCGGCCGGCAGGCCGTTGCCACCGACCCTCGGCTGTGGAGCACAGACCGGCTCCACGCCAGCCCCCTCGGCCATGAACGGATCGCCGCAGCCGTCGCCCACGCCATCCACCTGCCTGGAAGCAGCGAAGCCTGGACGCTCCCCCTGCCGCCACAGGCAGTCGCCGCGGGCTGGCAAGCCGCTGGAGCCGAAGTGCGCTGGGCGGCCGCATTCCTCGGCCCCTGGCTCGGGCGCCGTCTGCGTGGTCAGTCCTCTGGCGACGGCCGTACCGCAAAACGCTCCCAGCTGCTGCCCATGACCGCCATGCCGGCCCCGCCGGCAAACAGCGCTCAACGGGAATCTTCGTAGGGACGGCATCGGCCGCGGGGCGGCTTCTCTCGGACGGCCCGACGCTGTGCCGTACGTCGGAGTGACAGGCCACGGCGACCGGCGGGGTGCATTCGCGGGTACGCGGACACCACGGAATACGGTGTCCTAGCTCAGTGGCAAGTAACGGTTTCCTCCTGGCAGTTGCCCCCCGGAGACGATTCATTAAGGACCGCATGCTGGTCAACGACGCCGCCGCGCGCGGCTCGTCGAGACGATTCCCAACCCTGCGCACCAGCGCTCCTCATTGATCCGGCTCACCGACGACGGCCTCGCCGCCATCACCGCCGTGACCGCCCGCGAGCACGCCCTGCTGCGCCAGGTCGGCGGCGACCTCACCGAGCCCGACGTGGCGGCCTGCGCCCGGGTGCTGAGCGGGATGCTGGAGCTGTGTGGGCCCTATCGGATGTATCGGGGAAGCCATTTCGCTTTGTAGTCGGGGTGCCAGGCGTATTCGGCGGCCAGTTGGCGTACTGCGAAGCCGAGTCCGACGGCACGGCCGGATGCGTAGTCGTCGTTGGGACGGTCGGTGTCGCGGTCGGCCACTTCGGTGTACTCGCCGAGCAGGACGCGGCTGGTTTCGATGCGGGCCAGCGTGCGAGCCGGGTCCTGGAGCGCGATGTGCCGGTCGTAGCCAGCTCCTCTGACCGTGAACGCGATACCGGAGGTCCTGTCGTGGACCTCTCCGGGCACTTCGGCCGGGCATCTCCAGCTCGCGCCGCCGGCGTCCCGGGCGACTTGCTCCTCCTCGGTGAGCCGTGCCTCGATGAAGGTCACCATGTCTGTGTTGCCGGCCATGCGACGGTGCTTCCTCTCGTGACGTGGTGCGGTGACTGCCGGGTCATTGTGGGGGACCTTGGACCTGGTAATCCAGTTGTCTCCTGGCACATCGACGCCGTGGCCGAAGGCGAGGTGCTCCTTGTCGATCGTCGATCCGGGTGACGTCGAAGCGGTCCGCGTCCTCACCGTACGACGCTGGGTACGACCGACGGCGGCGTAGGCGGCGAGGATCGCATCACCCTTCTCGAGGCCACCCCCGGCCTCGATGTCCTCGACCGCGTAGCGAAGCGGCAGGCTCGCCACCGACACCTGGACGCGCAGCGTCTCCTCGATCACATCGTTCCAGGCCGCCGGTGGGCCACGACCACGCCGCAAGCCCAGACGCCCAGGTCGGCGAGGCGTCACGTCGGCGCCATGCTGGGGACGTCTGACCGTTGGGCGCGGCGGGTGGAATACCGGCCATGACCTCCGCCGAAGACCATCCCGCCCTGTCCGCCCTGAACCGTCGCCGCTTCCTCGTCGGCATCGGTGCCGTAGCCGGACTCGCCTCCCTCAGCCAGGTGCCGCTCGAGGGCACCGCCCTCGCAGCGCCGCGCGTCCGCAGCGGTGACTACCCGTTCAAGCTGGGCATCGCCTCGGGCGACCCGACGCCCGAGGGCGTGGTGATCTGGACCCGGCTCGTGCCCGAGCTGTTCAGCCCCGACGGTGGCATGCCCAGCCGTCCGGTGCCGGTCGACTGGCAGGTCGCACTGGACGCGGGCATGCGGAAGGTCGTCAAGCACGGCACGGTGCCGGCCCTGTCCGAGCTGGCGCACTCGGTGCACGTCGAGGTCGATGGACTCCGGCCGGGGCGGGAGTACTACTACCGCTTCCGCTACCGCGGCGACGTCTCCGAGGTGGGCCGCACCCGCACCGCGCCGCGCGAGGAGGGCCCGCTGGGGTCGCTGAGCTTCGCGTTCGCCTCCTGCCAGGACTGGTCTCACGGCTTCTACTCGGCATACCGGAGCATGGCCGAGGAGGACCTCGACCTCGTGATCCACCTCGGTGACTACGTGTACGAGTACGGAGTGCCCGCCGACGGCGGCATGCGCAAGAAGGCGACGCCCGACGTGTTGCGGGAGGGCCCGCAGAACCTCGACCGCTGGCGGATGCAGTACGCGCTGTACAAGTCCGACCCGGACCTGCAGCGCGTACACGCCCGCTTCCCGTGGCTGGTCACGTGGGACGACCACGAGGTGCAGAACGATTACGTCGGGGCGTACGACGGCACGATCAGCGCGAACCGGGCCGCGGCGTACAAGGCGTGGTACGAGCACCAGCCGGTACGCCGCCGTTCGCTGCCGCGCAAGGACGGCTCGCTCAAGCTCTACAGGCGGTCGAGCTGGGGCAGCCTTGCGCAGATCGACGTACTGGACACGAGGCAGTACCGCACTTCGCCGCCGTGCGGCTGGGGCGAGGCACCGGCGTGTGACGCCGGCAATGACCCGACCAAGGGCACCATGCTCGGCGCCACGCAGGAGGAGTGGCTGCTGGACGGGCTGCGCCACTCGGACGCCCGGTGGAACGTCATCGCGACGAGCGTGATGATGGCGCGTCTGGACCACGACGGCCCGACGGGCGACATCATCTGGCATGACGCGTGGGACGGATTCCCGGCATCGCGCAAGGCCATCACCGACACGTTCACATCGGCCAAGGTGCGCAACCCCGTCATGGTCGCCGGTGACTGGCACTCGACGTTCGTCAACGACATCAAGAGCGACTTCGACAGGCCCGAATCCCCTGTGGTGGCAACGGAGTTCGTCGGTACCTCCATCACGACCAATGGGGACGACGAGGTCTACGGGCCGTACTACGGGCCGATGATGAAGTGGAACCCGCACATCAAGTTCTTCGACGGCGACCGCCGCGGCTACGTCACCTGCAAGTTGGACGCGCGTACCTGGCCGACGGACCTGCGGATGGTCCCGACGGTCAGCCGGGCCGACGCAGCCGCGTCGACGTTCGCCTCGTTCGAGATCGAGGACCGCCGACCGGGAGCCGTCAGGGTCTAGACATCCAGGGGCGGCGCGTGGTCGGCAAGTCGTCTTGCTCTCGGTGCGCAAGGCGGGTTGCCGCGCGGCAGGCAGCAGCCGCGCGCGAGCGCAGAGCCGCCCCGCGCGCGGTACCTTCCCGCCCGCGCAGTGCATAATGCCTGCCGCATCCGCGCCACTGCGACGGTGAGACGCGTGCTCGCTGCCCACTGTGGGTGATCACCGCGTTGACCGATGTCAGCGGGTCCGAGCCGATCGCCTTGGCCAGCGGCATGCCGACGGCCAGTGGCAGTAGCACAACGGCCAGCGCCGAGCCGGTGGTGGTGACGTGCTCCCTGTGAGGGCGGCGCGGTGCGTCAGAAGTCATGGTTCTCATTCGACCAGCAACAGTGGTGGTGGAAATCGGCCCGCATACTCAGGCCGTCCGGCCCGACGTACTCAGATGCCTGGGCAGTCGACGTCCCGTAGCGGCCCACCTGCACATCCTCCCAACACCGTTGACTGCAGATTGCGAAAGGCGACGACCCGCTGAAGGGGGCCGCAGTCAGCTGATGGTCACAATGCCGAAGTGCCCGCAGAGGGCTGACCTCTGAGGGCACTTCGACGAGATCCGAAGGATCGCCTTGGCGGACTTGAAGGTGGTGGGCAGGGCCTGTCGCTCCACGTCGGTTGAGGCACGGGAAGCCGAGGGCTACAGCCGGCCGCCGGTGAGGCGCGAAAGGGGGCCGCGCTGACGAAGGCCCGCGCGACGGCCCAGCGCATAGGAGGAGGTCACCACGGTGGCCGCCACGCCTGCGCCGGCACCGGCCGCAATGGCCTTCCGGGCCTTGACGAGCGTCCAGGCCATGCCGGCCATGGCCCCGGCCCGGCCCGCCGCAGAGCCGACGGTCTGCTGAACCGTCTTGGCCTTGTCGGCGACCGCCCCGCCGAAGCCGGCGAGAGCCTCCTTGCCGCCCTGCGCGGCGGACCGGGTGGCGTCCTTGGCCTCCCGCGCCGCCGTAGTGGACGCGGCCGTGGTGTCCTTCACCGCGGCGGCAGAGGACGACGCAGAGGCCTTGGCGTCCCGAGCGGGCGCCTTGGCGCCGTTGGAGACGGCCTTCTTGGCCGACCGGGAAGCTGTCGTCTGCGGTGTTGAGTCGTTGGAATTCTTGGATTCAGCCATGGTGTTCGTGTAACCGGTCACCCCGATGGCAAACCGAAGCCCTTGCGGGCTGGGCCGAGCTCCGGCGGACTGTCCCAGGCCGGTCACTGCGAAGCCACCATCACGGTCGGGGACTTCGGGCTTGCGGCGGCATCGCGGCGGACGATCTCGTAGCCACCTTCGTCAAGGACGGTGACGGTGGCGAACCGGGCGGGCGCGTGGCGACTCGCCCGGCGCCGGAGATCCTTGCCGGTGACTGCCGCAGGCCACACGCTGTAGGCGAATCCATGAGGGAAGGGATCCTTGAGCATGGCCTTTCCAGGCGAGTCGGCGGAATATCGGACGGCGCGCAATCGGCTGCTCGACCAGGAACTCGAGCTGCGCCGCGCCACCGAGGCGCTGGCTGCCGCCAGGCGCAAACTGCCGCCTGGTGGGGTCGTCCCCGAGGACTACGTCTTTCAGGGGGCTGGGGCCGACGGAACCCCGACCGACGTGCGGCTGTCCGAACTCTTCGGGCCGGGCAAGGACTCGCTGGTGATCTACAGCTATATGTTCCCGCGACACCCCGGCGACAAGAGGCCGGGGCCCAAGGCCGGCCGGACGGCGCAGCTGAAGCTCGAGGAGGGCCCGTGCCCCTCATGCACAGCCCTGCTCGATCAGCTCGACGGTGCGGTGGAGCACGTCTCCCCGCACACCAACTTCGCGATCGTGGCGAGGGCGCCGCTGCCACGCCTCCTCACCTTTGCGCAAGAGCGTGGCTGGCGACGACTGCGCCTGCTGTCGTGCGCCGACAACTCCTACAGCCGCGACTACCGCGCCGAGACGGCGGACGGATCGGCGATGCCCATGCTGAATGTCTTCCGGCGCGACGGCGAGGAGATCCGCCATTTCTGGGGCTCGGAACTGCTCTACGCACCCACCGATCCCGGACAGGATCCCCGCCACGTCGGCACCCTCGAACCGATGTGGAACCTGTTCGATCTCACCCCGGAAGGCCGAGGAGCCGACTGGGAAGAGCAGCTGAGCTACGACCGATAGCGGCTGATGTCAGCCGGGACGCAGTTGGTTGAGGCGCAGCCGGTTTCCCAAGGGGGCGACAAGTGACAGCGCCCGTCCTGGACCTGCTGCCGGCTGCCTCACCGTCTACGCCGCCGCCGGTGCCCCCTGCTCCAACTGCTGCGGCACCACCACCGACGAGCCGGGAGACTCGGTACCACGGCTCCGCGCCCCGGACACCCATCCAGCGACGCGGGTGGCCGTCCTCGGCAGGCCCAATGACACCGCGTCCGCGCGATGACGCCGCCCCGCCCGAATTACGTCCTTCTCAACCGACTCGCTGACACAGCGATTCAACCCCCGCGGGCAGCCTTTGGGCCTACTGCACGCCGGGCGTCAATTCGATGCGCATGCCGTCGGCTTCCCGGAGGACGTAGACATGGTCGGTCTTCGCGCTCCAGCCGATCGGTACGGCGTAGTAGCGCCCGTCGCGCGCCGCGATGAGCCGCAGGCCCGTGTACCGGTAGCGAAGGTGGACACTGTTGCCGAGGTCTTCGAAGTGGAGGTCCGGTGACCGGGAGGTCAGGCCGAGCCGCTTGGCGCTGAAGACTACGAGGCCGGTGCGCTGGATCACGTCACGTTCGGCGTTTCTGGCGTCCTGCTCGCCGAGTTGGCCGGCGGCCAGGGTAACGGTCCAGAGCAGGAATACTCCGGCGGCGAAGATCGGTACAGCTGTGTCCCGCAGGCCCCTCGGCGTGTGATCGACGTCGATCCGGCGCACCTCTCCCAGCAGCAGGCCGAGGCCGATGAGGAGTGGACCGAGCCAGCGGTACGGCAGAAGCAGCTGCCAAACCCACCACAGGACGACCAGGACCAGGCCGGCTACCACGACGACCAGGTAGTAGCGGGCCAGCACCGAGGTGCCGAGCGAAGCGACGCGCACCAGGCCGCCGGGCAGTGCTTGCCGCGGCCGGCGTCCGCTGATGGCGACGGCGATGAGCAGCACGACGGCACCCACGAGGACCGGGAAGGTCATCAGATGCAGGCTCTGCAGAACGAATTCGGCGAAGCCGAATCCGAGGAAGAAGGGAGAGAGGTGGAAATGGCCGTAGTAGGCGCTCGTGTAGATCACGCCCATGTAGAACATCAACGCGGCGATGAACGACGCCTGCGCGACCACGATGTTGATCAACGCTGTCGGGGACGTCAGATCAGCCGGTCCTGCTCGCTTTGCCCACCGCGCGTCGCGAGGCTCCGATTGGCTCACGTAGCGTCCGGCGAAGGCACTTCCGGGGGCAATTGCTCCCCGGGGGGCGGCGAGCAACCGGGTGCGCCGGGGCAATCGGGAGTGGGCATGTCCGAGTGCGGTGGTGCGATGTCGGGGCCCTTCTTCTTTGACGGTCCGCTGTTTGTCGGAGGCGGCGGCGGAGGAGGTACCGACTCGCCGCCCCCGTTGGAAGGAGAGCCGCCGGAGGGCGACGGATACGCCGAGGGTGACGGCGACGTGGGGCTCGGCGACATCGGACTGGACGACATCGGACTGGACGACATTGGGCCGGGAGACCCGTCGCCCTCGCCCGGGTCCCCATTCGACCCGCAGGCCACGACCATTGCGGTGGAGGCTGCGAACACGCCGAAGCGGGCCATCCGACCGAAGCCGTTGCTCATGCGTGTCTCCATATTCGCGCGGTGCGGTCAGCGGCGAGCGTAACGTCGTCCTCGCTGGTCACACGAGGAACCGACGGCAGCAGTGAGCCCGCACCGCTCGATCGGAGCAGCGTGCTGCGGTGAGCACGAGCTTCGCGCGGAGGCGCTGACGGCGCCGCGTTGCGCGTGGTGGGTACCCATCCCCTCCGGGGACGCGTGTTGGCTGATCTCGATGAGGAGGTCGCCGGCTTCGACCTGCTGGATCCGACCGCGAGCCGTGCTTGCGGTGTCGGCGCGTTGTGCGCTCTTCGGCCTGCACGGCACACCACGACTAGAGCCAGTCCGGCCACTTCGCCGACACTCGTGTAGCGGCGCGCCTGGGGAACCCCAGCTGCGATGTGACCAGCGTCTGCCCGAGCTTCGAGCGGCAGTAGAACCACGACCGGCTGACGCACGCAGGCACACTCCAGGAGACGGTCGCCCCCTACGACTTCCGGCTAGGCGACTTCTGGGCGTTCAGCCGGTGCCAACAAGGTGGCCGATCACATCCGGGTCCTCACCGGGGCACTGGCCCAGATCCCGCACTCCTCGTCGGCGAAAATCCTGGTGCGGGTCGACGGTGCCGGAGCCACCCACGACCTGCTCACGCGCCTCGAAGCCCTCAACACCGCACGCCGCACGGTCCGTTACACGGTCGGCTGGAAGATCGGCGAGGCCAACGAGCAGGCGATCGCCAAGCTGCCGGAAACAGCGTGGGAGACCTTGCACCAGTACGGCACACTGCAGGACGGGTACGCGGTCGTGTAACTGACCGCGCTCAACACCCGTGGAGGCCGGCCGGCGGGCATGTGGCTGATCGTGCGCCGGGTCAAACTTTCCCGTCGGCAGATGAAGAACCTCACTGCCTTCGAGATCAAGACCGGCTGGCGTTACTCGGTAACCACTACCAACATCCGGCACATGTGGGGCATTGCCGGTTCACAGCACGCGCAGTGGCTCGACGTCCTGCACCGCTCGCATGCGGTCGTGGAGGACCGGGTGCGCTGTGAGACAAGGCCCGCGGCATGCACAACTTGCCGTCCCAGTCCTGGACGGTCAACCGCGGATGGATGCTCGCAACCAACCTCGCCGGCGACATCGAAGCCTTGACCAGGCTCCTGGGCCTGCAGGACAGGGACGACCTCGCAGACGCCGAACCCGACACCCTGCGCTACAGACTGTGGCACCGGCCCGCCCGCCTGGTCCGTCATGCCCGCCGACGAACACTGAAGATCCCGGACACCCGGCCCTGGCTAACCGCGTTCACCACCTGCCGGCAACGCCTCACTGCCCTGCCCGCCGCACCGACCTGAACTTCCTCAACCCGTCGGCAGAACAAGAATGGAGAAACCCGCACCACCTCCGGAGACGTGGAACCCGTACGCAACCGCCGCGACACGCGACGACCCCACCCTCACACGAGGGGTCAAAAAGGGGTGAAGTGATCGCCTCGTGCAACAGTGATCACCCCTGACGAATCGAGGTTGGGTGAAGGACTGTCCGAGGGCGTCATGGCGGGATCTGGCCATCAAAGCTGGGGTCCGCTGCTTCCAGCTTGTCAAGGACGCGGACTGTGACTACCGCATAGAGGACATGCGGGATGATGTCTGAGATCCAGTCCGAAGTTGCCCAGGTCCGTGGATCCGTGATTCCCGAAAGAATAATCGGCGCATTTGTGACAGTTAGGGCAAAGAGAGACGCAACGACATAGCGGGAAGCCTTCGTCGGAGGCCAACCAGCAGCCTGTGCCAATGACAGCGCCGCCCCCATGCCCAGCCCCACGGTGTATCCGGTCAAGGGGCCAAGGCCAGCGATCCGGTTCGCCAAGGTCTGAGCGTCCCCGGGGATTCGAATACGGAGCTTCGCAGCAAGGCTACGCACTGTGATCTCAGGAGTATCGCTGATGGGCCGGCCTCGAAGCGCGATGTCGGCATAACCCGCGATATTGAGCGCGGTCGTACCGGCGAGTCCCGCAACAGCGCCGTGAAGAAGCGGCCGCATAACTCTGATCATGGGCGGTCCTCCTGCTGAGCAATCAATCTCGAGTCGGTGACCCGTACCCCGAGGCTGAGCTTCAAGAGTCCTATTTCCGTGGACGCTCCGCATCACAGGACGTGTGAGTGGACGACGGCGGGACCAGCGGTAGGAGCGTCCGCAGAGCCCGGTTCGGGGTGAACAACCGTCCCAGCCCTTCCTGATCGGATCTTCTCGGTTGTGCGGCTGTCACCGTCCAGCTAGTCGCTCCTGCACCTCTTGCAGTACCCACCCGTTTCCGTCCGGGTCGCTGAACGAGGCGTAGGAGGCGTAGCTGCGGCCGTTTGGATCGCGGCCGTCGACCCGTACTTCAGCGCCGGTGTCGTAGACCTTGTGGAAGATCTTGCTTACCTCAACACCGCGGCCGGCGAGGTCGGCGCGGGCTTTGTCGAGGTCGAAGACCACGAGGTAGCCCTCTGCGGATCCAGGCGCCGCGGAGATGACCCCGCGGCCGAAGATGATCGAGCATTCCGACCCAGGCGGCGTCAGCTGAACGATCCGGAATTCTGGGCCGGCCTCGAAGTCCGCATCGAGCCGCCATCCCAGACTCTGGTAGAACCGCAATGCACGGTCGACGTCAGCGACGGGGATAATGTGGACCTCGATCTTCATATCCACGGTCGGCTCTTTGACGCCGCCCTGCTCTTGAGTGCTCATACTCGTTCTCCTGCGCCCGATGCCCAGAAATCCATGAGGACGACGTGGCCGCGCAGCTCTGGACGGCCGAGCGGCTCGGTATTGACGCCCCGCCGCGCGAGGGCATGTTTTCGTCGGTCGGGCACGGTCTACCGGAGGGAGCGGAAGGCCGTTCTTCCACGAGGAGTTCTGGCTGCTCCCAGGCGGCGAAGTACCCATCGTTGGGCAGCTTGTTGCAGTGTCAACCCCGTGCCACCTACATCCCCACGTTAGACCGATGGGGTACACGATGCACCCGGGAAGAACCCTGGGGTGCGTCCCGTGGCTGCACCGCCGGGGGTCTGGACTTCGTAGGAAGCGGTGGCACGGTCCCACCCGGATGTCGAGAACTCGTAAACGCACTAACCTCGAACTTTCGTGACGGGTCGTGAGTTCTTTCGGCGGCCTGATTCGGCCGGCCGGACTGGTAGTGGACAGACTGCGGGCCCGGCTGTCGCGTCGGGTGGGCACCGGGTTCCAGTGCTCCGGCAGGTGCTGCCGATTCGTCGGGGTGAGGTGTTGCCGGTCAGCCGGGGCCGGGAAGGGCTTCGAATCGCTGGATTCGGCGGTGATGACATCGGTCCAGGGCCAGTGGATGAGCTGATTGAGCTGCAGCGCGCAGCGAACCGGGCGCGCGAAGAAGCGACGGAACACGGATACTCGTCGGAAGCGTGGCGGCCGTGGCTGGACGCGGCCGAGGCGCTGACGGCTGCGATCACGGCGCACGCGGCGGCGACCGGGCAGAACCGGCACGACGTCGAGGTTGAGCTGAAGCGGCGGGCCCGGGAGTCGGGCGAGGGCTGACGGTCAGGGATCGAGGGGTTGACGCTTCCAGCCCGACGGGATGAGTGTCACGGTGATGGCACCCATGGTTGATGACCGGGTGAGAGTAGTTGAGGTACAGGAAGGTTCAACGGGTGCACGGCAGCCAGGGCAGGGGGCCGGACGCGTCGGTGAAACGGCCCGTTCCTAACCTCGGCGTTTCGGTTGCAGTG
>NZ_JAGGOI010000012.1:0-84796 GCF_018614585.1 Streptomyces sp. ISL-1
CGGCCTTTCGGCTTTCCGGCGATTCCGACTCTATCAGAACCTTTCGGGCCTGATTCCCGGTCGAACTCGGGTTGTCATTCCGGCTCTTGAGCCGTTCCGACGTCCGAACTCTAGCGGATTTCCCAGGCGACTCATAATCGAGTCTTCGAAATGTATTTCGGCATGCCGAAATACATCTCCGCTGGGAGATCGTGCTGAGTAGGTTGCCGCATTCGCGGCGGGAGTGGCTGCCGCAGAACCGTTCCGGTCCCGTGACAACTCGAAGAACCTTACGTACCGGTGAAGTGTGTGTCAACTCCGCCCCACCCGTGCCCTAGTCCAGGTCGGTGAGCCTGCCGCCGGCGTCCGGCTGTGCGTGTTCCACGCGGCGCAGGACGCGGATCAGGAGCTCGCCGAGCACGCCCCGCTCGTCCGCCGAGAGGTCCTGGAGCAGGTCCTCCTCGAAGTTCGTTGCCATGCGCATCGCCTCGAGCCACTTCGTACGGCCCTCGTCCGTCAGTTCCACGATGACCCGCACCCGGTTGGTCTCGTCGCGGTCGCGGGTGACCAGGCCCTCGTTGGCCATGCGGTCGATGCGGTGGGTCATCGCGGCCGGGGTGAGACCGAGTCGCTTGGCGAGTTCGCCCGGGCCCATCCGGTACGGGGATCCCGCGAGCACCAACGTCTTCAGGACCTCCCACTCGGCGTTGCTGATGCCGAGTTCGGCGACCTGGCGGCCGTAGGCGACGTTCATCCGGCGGTTGAGGCGGCCCAGGGCCGAGACGACCTTCTCGACCTGGGGGTCCAGGTCACCGAATTCGCGCTGGTAGGCGGCGATCTGTTCGTCGAGGCTCGGCTCCTGGAGGCCGGGACCGGGGGCGGACGACTCGGGGCCGGGCGACTCGGGGGCCTCGGGGCTCTCGGTTGGCATGCGCCGAAGTATCGCACGGGGTGCATTGGTGTTGAAGTCCTTCAATGTGTACTGTTGAGGATCTAACTTTAGTATTGAAGTCTTCAGACTTCAGTCCTTCAAGACCTCAAGGCAGGTGAGTGTGACCAGGGCTACGGGTGCAGCGATGCGCCGGATTCAGGCGGGGACCGCGCTGAGCGCGTTCGGACTCGGCTTCACCGTTCCGTACCTCTACATCTATGTGTCGCAGGTGCGGGACCTGGGCGCGACGACGGCCGGTGTCGTCCTCGCGGTCTTCGCCATGGCCGCACTCGTCGCCCTCCCCTTCACCGGACGGGTGATCGACCGGCGCGGGCCGCTGCCCGTGCTGGTGGGGGCCGCCGTGCTCGCTTCCGCCGGCGCGGCGTCGATGGGGCTCGCGGGGAGTGTGCCGGCCGCCGTCCTGTCGGCCGCGCTGCTCGGGGCGGGTACGGCCGTGATGCAGCCGGCCCTCGCCACGATGATCGTCTGGTCCTCGGACGCCTCGACCCGTACCCGCGCCTTCGCCACGCAGTTCTTTCTCCAGAACCTCGGACTCGGCATCGGCGGGCTGATCGGCGGGCACATCGTCGACGAGAGCAGGCCGGGCAGCTTCACACTGCTGTTCGGCATCGAGGCCGCGATGTTCCTGGTGCTCGCGGGGATCGCGTTCAGCGTCCGGCTGCCTCGTTCGCTCTCACTGCAGGAGGCACGGCCCGAGAACGCCGAGGCCAAGGCCAAGGGCGGAATGCGCGCGCTGCTCGGTAACCGGGCGATGGTGCAGCTGTGCGTGCTGGGCTTTGTCGTCTTCTTCGCCTGCTACGGACAGTTCGAGTCGGGGCTCGCCGCGTACGGGACCGAGGCCGCCGGGATCGAGCCGGCCACCCTCGGGACGGCGCTGGCCGCCAACACCGCGGTGATCGTGGTCGCGCAGTTCGTCGTGCTGAAGTTCGTCGAGCGGCGCAGGCGCAGCCGGGTGATCGCGGGGGTCGGGCTGATCTGGGCCGTCGCGTGGATCACGGCGGGGTACGCGGGGCTCGGAGACGGCAGCCAGGCAATGGCGACGGCCGCGTTCATCTCCACGTACGCGCTCTTCGGGCTCGGCGAGTCGATGCTTTCGCCCACCATCGCGCCGCTTGTCGCCGATCTGGCGCCGGAGGCGATGGTCGGGCAGTACAACTCCGCTTTCGCCCTGGTCAAGCAGCTCGCGCTGGCGGTCGGTCCGGCCGTGGGCGGGCCGATGGGGGCGGCGCTGCACGGTCCGTACATCGTGACGTTCGTGCTGTTCTCGCTCGGCATCAGCGTGCTGGCGCTGCGGCTGGGCAGGCGGCTCACTCCCGTACAGGACCAGCCCTCGCTCGTGTCCAGGTCGCGGGTGGTGACGACGCACAAGCCGGCCGAGCAGATGGAGCCCGCTGCCTGACGAGGCACGCGGGAAGGACTACGCGGGCAGCGCGAACTCGCACCAGACCGCTTTGCCGCCGCCCGGAGTGCGACGGCTCCCCCAGGACGAGGCGATCGTCGCGACGATGGAAATCCCGCGGCCCGCCTCGTCCTCCGTTTCCGCGCGGCGGCGGCGCGGCAGGTGGTCGTCGCCGTCCGTCACCTCGATGATCAGGCGGCGGTCGGTGCGGCGGAGTCGAAGGCGCATGGGCGGGGTGCCGTGCTGGAGGGAATTGGCGACCAGTTCGCTGGCGGCCAGCACCCCCAGGTCGTGCAGCTCGGGGGAGAAACGCCAGGAGGCCAGGACGCCGGAGGCGAAGGCACGGGCGCGCGGCGCCGCTTCGACGCCGCCGAGCAGTTCGAGGGCGGCGTTGTGGAAGAGCTCGGCGGACACGCCCGTACGCGTGGGGTGCTGCACGACCAGTACGGCCACGTCGTCGTCGTGCTCGGCGGTCACTCCCAGGGAACGGATCAGCCGGTCGCAGACCACCTGCGGCGTGCCGGTCGCTCCCGAGAGCGCGCGCTCCAGGGCGGCCACTCCCTCGTCGATGTCCTCGCCGCGGCGCTCGACCAGACCGTCCGTATAGAGGACGGCACTGGAGCCGGGCGGGAGGGCGATGGTGCTGGACGTGTGGAGCCACCCGCCGATGCCGAGCGGCGGGCCCGTCGGTTCCTCGGCGCGGCGGACCGTGCCGTCCTCGTCCCGTACGAGGATCGGGAGGTGGCCCGCCGACGCGTAGACCAGCCGGCCTTCGTTCGGGTCGTGGACGGCGTAGACGCAGGTGGCGATCTGGCTGGCGTCGATCTCGGAGGCCAGGCCGTCGAGCAGTTGGAGCACCTCGTGCGGTGGGAGGTCGAGGCGGGCGTAGGCCCGGACGGCCGTGCGGAGCTGGCCCATGACGGCGGCCGCGCGTACCCCGCGGCCCATCACGTCGCCGATGACGAGCGCGGTGCGGCCCGCTCCGAGGGTGATGACGTCGTACCAGTCGCCGCCGACCGCGGCGTCCGTGCCGCCCGGCTGATATGTCGCGGCGATGCGCAAGTCGTCGGGCTGCTCCAACTCCTGTGGAAGCAGCGATCTCTGAAGGGTGACCGCGGTCTCGCGGTGACGGCGCTCGCTGGCGCGCAGTCGCTCGGCGGCCTCCGCGTGGTCGCTGACGTCGGCGGCGAAGACAAGGACTCCGCCGCCTTTCTTGGGGCTCTCGGCGGGCAGGCACGTGACGGTGTACGAGCCCTGGCCGCTGACCTTGCGGGACTTGACGGTGCGGGGCTTGCCGCTGCGCAGCACCTGGTCCATGAGTGGCAGCAGGCCCAGTTCGGCGAGCTCGGGGCAGGTGTCGGCGGCGGCCGCTCCGGCTGGGCGGTGGCCGAAGGCCGAGGCGTACGCGTCATTCACGTACGCGACGCGGTGCTCGGTGCCGTACACCACGGCGACCAGGGCGGGCAGCCGGCCGAGGATCTCGCGTACGGAGAAGTCATCGAGGGCGGGGACGTCGGACAGCGTGTCCGGCTGCTGTTCGTACTCGCCGCGGGCCGCCGGAACGGAGCCTTCCCCTCGCTGAGCGGGGGAGATCCCACGGTCGGTTCGCCGTGCTGCGGCGCGGCGCTGCGTACCGGGGAGCCTTGCGCTCCAACGCGTGAAGTTCACTGACTTTCAAGCCTCAATGGTTGTCGCCAAGGGTCACTCTGTGCAGGTGTGAGCCCACCTATGGTCACACGTCCAGTGTGACCGACCGGACTGACAGTCCTCGTCGTCCAGTTCACTCAGTTCCCTCTGGAGCCGCTCTGCGGGTCGCCGTCGGAGCGGGGCTCGGGGTCGGGTTTCGGTCCGGGCTTCGGTCCGGGCGGGAAGCCGGGTTCGGGCCCGCGTTGGGGTCCGTGGTGCGGTGCGCGGTCGGGACCGTGGCCCGGGCGTTTGCCGCCCGCGGCGAGTTCGAATTCGGCGCGCGGGTGTTCCAGCGAGCCGAGGGAGACGATCTCGCGTTTGAACAGCCCGGACAAGGTCCACTCGGCGAGCACCCGGGCTTTGCGGTTGAAGGTGGGGACGCGGCTGAGGTGATACACGCGGTGCATCAGCCAGGCCGGATATCCCTTGAGTTTACGGCCGTAGATATGCGCGACGCCCTTGTGGAGGCCGAGGGAGGCGACCGATCCCACGTACTTGTGGGCGTACTCCTTCAGGGGGCCGCCGCGCAGCGACGCCGTGATGTTCTCGGCGAGGACCTTGGTCTGGCGCACGGCGTGCTGGGCGTTGGGCGCGCACTCCTTGCCCGGTTCGGCGGTGACGTCCGGCACGGCCGCGGCGTCGCCCGCTGCCCAGGCGTGGTCGACGCCGGCGACGGTGAGCTGGGCGGTGCAGACGATCCGTCCGCGCTCATTGAGCGGAAGGTCCGTGGCGGCGAGGAGGGGCGCCGGCTTGACGCCCGCGGTCCAGACGACCGTGCGGGTCCGGAAGCGGGTGCCGTCGCTGAGTACGGCGACGCGGTCCTCGCAGGAGTCCAGGCGGGTTTCGAGGCGTACGTCGATATTGCGTGAACGCAGCTCGCGGATGGCGTACTTGCCCATCGCCTCGCCGACCTCGGGGAGGATGCGGTTGCTGGCCTCGACGAGGATGAACTTCAGGTCCTCGGGCTTGATGTTGTGGTAGTAGCGCGCGGCGTAGCGGGCCATGTCCTCCAACTCGGCGAGTGCCTCCACGCCCGCGTAGCCGCCGCCGACGAAGACGAAGGTGAGGGCGGCGTCGCGGATCGCGGGGTCGCGGGTGGAGGAGGCGATGTCCATCTGCTCGATGACGTGGTTGCGCAGACCGATGGCTTCCTCGACGGTCTTGAAGCCGATGGCGTAGTCGGCGAGGCCGGGAATCGGGAGGGTGCGGGAGATCGACCCCGGCGCCAGGACCAGTTCGTCGTAGGTGATCTCCACCGGCCCGGTGCCCTCTTCCAGGGTGGCGAGGGTGGCGACGGTCGCCTTGCGCTTGGCGTGGTCGACTGCCTTGGCCTCGCCGATGACGATCTTGCATTTGTCGAGCACGCGGCGCAGGGGGACCACGACATGACGTGGGGAAATGGAGCCGGCGGCCGCTTCCGGGAGGAAGGGCTGATAGGTCATGTACGGGTCGGGCGCGACCACCACGATCTCAACCTCGCCCTGTGCCAGCTCCTGTTTCAGTTTCCGCTGGAGACGCAGTGCCGTGTACATCCCGACGTAGCCGCCGCCGACGACGAGAATGCGCGCGCCGGACGGGGGGCCGGGGGTCGTCCCCCGGAAGTTAGCAGCCTTCACCATCCCATGAGGCAACGGCCTCAGGCGTTTGTCCACAGCCTCAGCAAATTGTGTGACCGGAGGCTTCGCGCCACGCTGCGGCGGCGCTCCGCCGGATGGCGGGGAATGTGTGCAGGTCAGACGATGCGAAAGGGGTGATAGGAGGGGGTCTAAACAGGAACCTTCCGGCCCTTGCTCCGATCGGGGGGCGCTCTGTGCGGAACTACCCCCTTCTGAATTGCCCCTGGCTCAACTATGTTCATACCTCGTCGGGGTGTCCGGTCAAGGCACTTCCGGCAGACTGGGCGGGGAGGTCTCCGGGGGGAGACATCATGACCGGGGGAACGTGTATGACCATTCAGGATTCGCATTGGCAGGCTGCCGTCGCACAGGGTTCGACGGCCGACGGCAACGGACGGGCGGAATCGGGCGGGACCAGCCGCTCGGCACCGCTGCGTGTGGACGCACAGCGCAATCTCGAGCATGTACTGCGGGCCGCTCGCGAGGTGTTCGGCGAGCTGGGGTACGGCGCGCCGATGGAGGACGTGGCGCGCCGGGCCAGGGTCGGCGTCGGGACGGTGTACCGCCGCTTCCCGAGCAAGGACGTGCTGGTGCGGCGTATTGCCGAGGAGGAGACCTCCCGGCTGACGGAGCAGGCGCGTACGGCTCTGGGGCAGGAGGAGGAGCCGTGGTCGGCCCTCTCCCGTTTCCTGCGTACGTCGGTGGCTTCGGGCGCGGGACGACTGCTGCCGCCGCAGGTGCTGCGGGTGGGCGTGGACGACGAGTCGACGGTTGTCGTACGGGACGGGGCGCGGGTGCCCCATCAGCGGGTCGTCGCGCAGCCCGGGCTGCGGGTGGTCGGGTCTCGTCCGGTGCCGGCCGAGGAGCAGGACGACACGGGCGCGGCGGATCTGCTCGAAGTCGTGGGGCAGTTGGTCGACCGGGCGCGGGCGGCGGGTGAGCTGCGCGACGATGTGACCGTGGCGGACGTGCTGCTGGTGATAGCCACGGCCGCGCCCTCGCTGCCGGATGCGGCGCAGCAGGCGGCGGCTTCGGCCCGGCTGCTGGACATCCTGCTGGAGGGGTTGCGGCCGCGTTCCGCATGAGGAGCGCCGGTGGAAGGTAGCTGTCCGCCGCTCTGACCTGCTAACCAACTGGCTTTTGGGTAAGGTCGGTTGAGCCTTTCCCAAAGGAATGAGGGGATAGCTCGGATTCGGGAAGCCTCCCCGGATGAGTGGTTGATGTAGCAGAGGGTATGGAGCCGTGCCTCTCTGTGGCACTCTGGGCCAGTGTTTGGGTCTGATGGTGCTTTACGGGGGCTTCCGCGATGAGCGGTGACGGTCGGGACAAGTCACTCGACGGATCGGGCGGCAGTGAGTCGGCCGGGCTGTCCTCTGGGCAGGTGCCGAGGCAGGGCGGGCCCGGTGGGTTGTCGGGGGTGCCCGGCGCCTCGGGTCCCGCCGATGCGTCCGGCGGCTCGGGTCCCGCTGCTGGGTACGACGGCTCGGGTTCCGCTGATGGGTCCGGCACGCCGGGTCCCGTCTGCGGCTCGGGCGCGTCCGGTTCCGGCGTGGGTGGCGTTCACGAGCATCACGAGCATGCCGTGCCGTCGCAGCGTGAGGGCGGAAGCCTCGACTCCGTACTACCGCCGCCCGAACTGCCGATGTCCGACACCAAGTTGATCCAGCGGATGCGGGGCGGCGACGACAGCGCCTACGAGGAGCTGTTCCGCCGCCACTCGGTCGCCGTCCGCCGGTATGCGCGCACCTGTTGCCGGGACGCGCACACCGCCGACGATCTGACGGCCGAGGTGTTCGCACGGACACTGCAGGCGGTGCGCGGGGGTTCGGGGCCCGAGCACGCTGTGCGGGCGTATCTCCTCACGACCGTCCGGCGCGTCGCAGCCGCCTGGATGAAAACGGCGAAGAGGGAGCAACTGGTCGAGGACTTCGCGGTGTTCGCCGCGGAAGCCGCCCGCAGCTCTGACGTCGCCATCGACGCCGCGCTCGACCTGGGTGCCGATGTGCGCGCGATGCACGAGGCGGAGCAGTCACTGGCCGTCCGGGCATTCCGCTCGCTGCCCGAGCGCTGGCAGGCGGTGCTCTGGCACACCACCGTCGAGGAGGAGTCGCCGAGCGAGGTCGCGCCGCTCTTCGGGCTCACCGCCAACGCCACGGCGGTGTTGGCCAGCCGGGCCCGCGAGGGCCTCAGGCAGGCCTATCTGCAGGCCCATGTGAGCACCGCGCTCACCTCTGGCGGCGACTGCGCGCGGTACGCCGACCGGCTGGGGGCGTATGCCCGCGGAGGTCTGCGGATGCGGGCCGAGCGAGGGCTGCGCAAGCATCTGGAGGAATGCGCCAAGTGCCGGCTGGCCGCGCACGAGCTCGCACATGTCAACGCCGGGATTCCGGCGCTGCTGCCGGTCGCGGTCATCGGCTGGTTCGCCGCCGGGTACTCCCTCAAGGTCGCCGGGGTCGTGGCGGCCGGGGTCGTGGCCGGCGGGGCCGCGGGCGCGGCGGGGGCCGGTGCGGGCGCCGCTGCCGCGGGCGGTGCGTCGGGCTCCTCCGGGGGTGGAGCCGGTGGAGCCGCGGCATCGGAGGGGCTGGGCGCTGCGGCGAAGGCCGGCATCGCAGCGGCGTCGGCCGTCGCGGTGGCCGCCGGGCTGGTGTGGGGTTTCTCGGGCGACGACCCCAAGTTCGCCCCGGCGCCCGAGGCTAAGCCCCCGGCCGCGCAACCCGACGTACCGCAGAAGCCCGCCCCGTCACCGAATCCGGAGTCCCCGAATCCGGAGTCCCCGGCGACGCCCGCGCCGGGGTCGACCACGCCGTCGAGTAGTTCCGCGCCCTCGCCCGCACTCGTGCCGACCCCCGAGCCCACACCGAAGCCGACACCCGCCCGGCCAGGGCCCAGGCAGCCGGCCCCGCCCGCCACCGAGCCCGAGCCCACGCCGAAGCCGACACCCACTCAGCCCGCCCCGCCGCCCGCGACGGCTCTGCGGGTGTATCAGGTCAACCGGCTGGAGTACGGCGTGTTGGGCGACCACACCGCACCGGAGATACGCCTGCGCGGGAGCAGCTGGCTCTGGCAGCGCTCGGGCATGTCGATCGACGGCACGCGGTACGGACATGGGGTGAGCGTGCACGCCAAGTCCTCGGTCACCATCGATCTCAACCGGCAGTGCGCCAGCTATGACGCGCTGGTCGGGGTCGACGACCTGACGCTGGGTCTGGGCGCGTTGCGCTTCTCCGTCTACGGCGACGGCGATCGGCTGTGGCGGTCCCCGGTGATGCGCGGTGGCGAGGCGGCTGTGCCGGTCCATGTGTCGCTCGCCGGTCTGAAGACGATCCGGCTGGTCGTCGAACCGCAATCGGCGCTCGGCTCGGCCGCGCTCGGAGACTGGGCCCAGGCCCGGATCAGCTGCCGCTGACCGGGCACCTCACCTGGGCACTTGGGCACTTGGGCACCGGTGCTCACGGCCCGGGGCCGCCCCGCGGCCGTCACCCCGACTGCAGCGTCGGTCGGGGCGGAACCCCTCCCGCCACCGCTCTCTGCCTCGGTGCCGCCGTGCCCGTCCAGCACGTGCCCCGGCGCGAGAGCAGCCGCCGTAGCCACAGTTCCGTCGAGATCAGGTCCGCCAGGCCGTCCAGCGGGACCGGTTCGCCCTCCGACGCGGCGCGGAGAGCCTTGCGGATGACGCGGGCCTCCACCAGGCCCGCGTCCGCGAGCAGCGGCGCGTCGAAGAGGGCGATCAGGTGCGGGAGCGAGGCACGCAGGCCGGTGCCGGCCGCTGCCGTGGACGACGCGTGGGTTGTCGCGCCCCAGCCGGGTGGCAGGTCGTGGATGCCCGCGCCGGCAAGGACCTTGCGGAGAATTTCCGCGCGGGCGCCCGGCTTGACCCGTAGCGATTCGGGAAGGTCGCGGCAGGCTCGTACGACCTGGTTGTCCAGAAAGGGCGCGTGCAGGCGCTGGCTGCGGACTTCCGCGGCCTGTTCCATGATCCGCTGGTCCGAGGCGTGGCGGGTCAGCGCGGCGCGCGCGCGAGCCTCGCCGGGGCGCTGGACCGACGTCGGGCGCGTCGCCGCCCCCGTCAGGCGAACCGATACTTCAGCAAGTGCCTCACCCGTCAGCCAACGCGCGGCAGGTCCCGGCCGGGACCAGGTCAGCGCGGCGAGCGAGGCACCCAGCGGCCCGGTGCCGCCCCGCAGGCCGCCGGGTCTGTTCGCCTCGAGCAGGCGGTCAGCCGCCGTCTCCAGGCCGGTGCGGTAGGGCGTACGGGCCAGCCGCCGCGCCGCCCGGTACACCGTCAGCGGGATGAACAGCGACTGCGGCGAGGGGCCCTCGGCACGCGCCAACGCCGCGACCGGGCGCAGCAAATGACGACGCCGCCGGTCCAGCAGCAGGTCCGCCAGCCGCGCCGGATGCGCGTCCAGGACCTGCCGCGCACCCGCACCCGTGAAGTGGTCGGCGCTCCCCGCGGCCAGCCTGCTGCGGTGCCGGTCCGCCATGACCAGCGACGGCGCGGGCTCGTCGGTCAGCGGCCCTTCGAGGCTCGCGTACGGCAGGCTCTCCTCCCCGGCCGCGACCACCACATGGTGCAGCCGCGGATTCGCCGCGATCGCCCGCGCCCGTTCCAGCTCGGCTGCCTCTTCCGCCTCGCGGCCGCCCGTCGCCAGGTCGTTGAAGGTGACGGCCAGCAGCCGCTCCCCCGCGCCCGTGCCACGGCCGAGCACCGTGCCCGGCCGTCCCGGCAGCCCCGCCGCCAGCAGCGCGATCGTGCCCGACGCGCTGCCGCCGGACAGGTCCGCGCCGATCCCCGGAGCCGGACCCCCGCGCGCGGCCCGCCGTTCCGCCGGTCCCATCCCGGGTACGGGGCCGGGATCGGGCGGCAGGGTCTCGGGCGCGTGCCGTGGCGCGGTGAGCCTGGCCCGTACCGCATCGATCAGCGCGTCGCGTACGCCGTCCACCGCGCGCTCCGCCTCGATCTGCGGCCCGGCCACGGCGAGCGAGGCCACCTGCTCGTATCCGGTGATCTCCCTCGACCCCTCGCGCAGGATCAGCGCGTGCCCCGGCGGGATGCGCTTCACGCCGTCGTACGGAGTCGAGTCGCGCAGCGCCTCCGGCGTCTCCGGGCAGGCCAGCAGCGCTGCCAAGTGCCCGATGTCCAGCTGTGCTTCGATCAGATCGGCGAGGGGCAGCGCGGCGGTCGCGTACGCGGTGCCGTTCGCCCACGGGGTGTAGAAAACGGGTCTCGCCCCGGCCAGGTCGCCGACGATCGTGATCCGGCGGCCGACCTGCACAACGCACGTATAACTGCCGGGCCACGCGGTCAGATGCCGCAGCGCCCCGCCGCGCGCCGCGAAGAGCCCGACGCGCAACTCCTCGTCAGTGGCCGCGCAGCAGCCGAGGACGGCAAGCTTGGTGATGGGATCGACGGTTACGACGCGCACCTCATCGGGTCGCCAGTCGCCGACCGCCCAGAGCGGATCCGGGTCGCCCCACAGGAGTTGGGCGCCCACCGGATGAACTGTGCGCCCCTCGTCGGATCCTCCGACGGCCCCCGCCGTACCGAAGTTCGCGGCGATACTGCTCCAGCCCACCAACCATCGCATCGCCGCCTCCACAGGCTGTGGGCAAACCCGGCCCCTGGCCGTAGCCGTTCGGGAACATGCCGCTTCGGGAACATGCTGCCACGAAGGCGGCGCATAGGAGGGGCTCCGGGTCGCGCGCGCAAAAAATGAAACGCGCCCCTGGCATTGGCGATTTGGCGACGTTCCAGGACACGTCCAAAGCGCGACGGGAAGGACGGCCGACGCCCATACAGGCGCAAAGGGGACGCGAGGGACGGTCGGCATCCGGCCATTCTCCGGACGTTCTCCGGGCCGCTGACCCGTCCATCACCGGTGCATACACACAGTCCGGGAGGCGCTGTTCGCCTCCCGGACCGGTCCGCCGCCCGCGGGGATTGAAGACGGCGGTGTCCCCCAGCCCACTGGTTCCAGTACGCAGCGGGCCGACCCACGCAGGACTCATCGAAGCCCTCGTCCACCGGCCGGGCCAGAGCGCACGGACGGGCGCACAGCCACACACCCGGAGCACGCCAGGGAGCACGACGATGGCCGCCATCCACCCGCGTTCTCCTCCAACGCACAACAATCTCGCCATACGGAACACCGCCTCTTAACGGTCGGGATGCGGCGAACTACGCTGGGTTTACTGATGTTCTCCGCATGGGTGCATATTCCGAGGGGCTCGGCCAGGTGCTTTTGCAGCCGGGACCACAGAGCTGCTCGGAGCTGTTCACCAGCGGAGGACACAGCACGAATGCCGTGCGCCCAGGCAGCGACGCGGCGGCCGTCTGTGTGTCGAGGGGTGGCGCATGTCCAGGGAGCAACGCGGGCCGAACGAAAAGCTCGGCACCGTTCTCGCCCTCGCGGGAATCAGCAACGCCGGCCTCGCCCGGCGGGTCAACGACCTAGGCGGGCAGCGCGGTCTGACCCTTCGCTACGACAAGACCTCCGTGGCGAGATGGGTGTCCAAGGGCATGGTGCCGCAGGGCGCCGCGCCCCATCTCATCGCCGCCGCGATCGGCGCCAAACTGGGCCGTCCGGTGCCGCTGCACGAGATCGGTCTGGCGGACGCCGACCCGGCGCCCGAGGTCGGTCTCGCCTTCCCGCGCGATGTGGGCGAGGCGGTGAAATCGGCCACCGAGCTGTACCGCCTGGATCTGGCGGGGCGACGGGCGGGCAGCGGCGGCATCTGGCAGTCCCTGGCCGGATCCTTCGCAGTGAGCGCTTACGCGACGCCCGCGTCCCGCTGGCTGATAACCCCCGCCGACTCCTCGGTCGAGCGGTCGGTGGACGCGGCGGACGACACTCCCGCCCGCGTGGGTCACAGCGACGTGGCCAAGCTCAGGGAGGCGGCGGAGGACGCCCGGCGCTGGGACTCGAAGTACGGCGGTGGGGACTGGCGTTCGTCGATGGTGCCTGAGTGTCTGCGGGTGGACGCGGCGCCGCTGCTCCTCGGGTCGTATTCGGACGAAGTGGGGCGCGCGCTGTTCGGCGCGACAGCCGAACTGACCCGGCTGGCCGGGTGGATGGCCTTCGACACGGGTCAACAGGAGGCCGCTCAGCGGTACTACATCCAGGCGCTGCGGCTGGCCCGGGCGGCGGCGGACGTGCCGCTCGGGGGCTACGTACTGGCCTCGATGTCGCTGCAGTCGACGTACCGCGGCTTCGCGGACGAGGGCGTGGACCTGGCGCAGGCGGCCCTGGAGCGCAACCGCGGCCTCGCGACCGCCCGCACCATGAGCTTCTTCCGGCTGGTGGAAGCGCGTGCGCATGCGAAGGCGAGCGACGCGCCGGCGGCGGGGGCCGCGCTGAAGGCGGCGGAGGGCTGGCTGGAGCGCTCGCGGGATGGCGACCCCGACCCGTCCTGGCTGGGCTTCTACTCGTACGACAGATTCGCCGCGGACGCCGCCGAGTGCTACCGCGATCTGAAGGCGCCGCGACAGGTGCGGCGCTTCACCGAGCAGGCGCTGTCGCGGCCGACGGAGGAGTTCGTGCGCTCGCACGGGCTGCGGCTCGTGGTGTCGGCTGTCGCCGAACTGGAGTCGGGGAACCTGGACGCTGCCTGCGCGGCGGGCACGCGCGCGGTGGAGGTGGCGGGGCGGATCTCCTCGGCACGGACCACGGAGTACGTACGGGATCTGCTGCACCGGCTGGAGCCGTACGGCGACGAGCCGCGGGTGGTGGAGCTGCGGGAGCGGGCCCGGCCGCTGCTGGTGGCTCCGGCGTAGGACGGCCCGATGGCGCGCGAGCCCGGTCCACCTGGTTTAAGGGCATTGTCAGTGGGCCAGTGCACTATCGGGGTGGGAGGTGACGCGGTGACGGCGTCAGGGCAGGACTCCGCACATGGCTACGGGCACGGCCATGGGCGTGGCTTCGACTGTGACGTGCTGGTGATCGGCGGCGGGATCGTCGGCCTGTCCACGGCGTACGCGCTCACGCGCGCGGCCCCCGGCACCCGGGTGATGGTCCTGGAGAAGGAGCCCGGGCCGGCGCGCCACCAGACCGGCCGGAACAGCGGAGTGATCCACAGCGGGATCTACTACCGGCCGGGGTCGCTCAAGGCGCGGTTCGCGGTGCGCGGGGCGGCCGAGATGGTCAAGTTCTGCGCGGAGTACGGCATCGCGCACAAGGTCACCGGCAAGCTGATCGTGGCCACCGGCCGGGACGAGCTGCCGCGGCTGCACGCACTGGTCCAGCGCGGCCGGGAGAACGGCATTCCGGTGCGGGAGCTGGGCCCCGCCCAGATCGAGGAGTACGAGCCGCAGGTGCGGGGGCTCGCGGCGATCCGGGTCGGCACCACCGGGGTGTGCGACTTCGGGGCGGTGGCGGCGCAGCTGGGAGCCGCGTCCGGCGCGGACATCCAGTACGGCGAGGAGGCGGCCGCGATCGACCGCCGCGGCTGGGGCGTCGCGGTGCGTACGGCGTCGGGGGCGGTGATCAGGGCGCGGGTGCTGGTCAACTGCGCGGGGCTGCAGTGCGACCGGATCGCCCGGCTGGCGGGCGACGAGCCGCGGATGCGGATCGTTCCCTTCCGTGGTGAGTACTACGAGCTGACGCGGCCCGAGCTGGTCCGCGGCCTGGTCTACCCGGTCCCGGACCCGGCCTTCCCGTTCCTCGGGGTCCACCTCACCCGCGGCATCGAAGGCAGCGTCCACGTCGGGCCGAACGCGGTCCCGGCGCTGGCCCGCGAGGGCTACAGCTGGTCGGCGGTCCGCCCCCGGGACATGGCCGAGACGCTGGCCTGGCCGGGCTCGTGGCGGATCGCCCGCAGGCACTGGCGGTACGGAGCGGGGGAACTGCACCGCTCGCTGTCGAGGCGGGCGTTCGCGACGGCGGTGCGCAGGCTGCTCCCGGCGGTCACGGAGGACGATCTGCGCCCGGCGCCTGCGGGGGTGCGGGCGCAGGCGGTGCTGCGGGACGGGACGCTGGCGGACGACTTCCTGATCCGCGAGGGCCCGCGGACGGTGCATGTGCTGAACGCGCCGTCGCCGGCGGCGACGGCGGCGCTGCCGATCGGCCGCGAGGTGGCACGCAGAGCCCTGACCGCCCTGACGGGCGGCAACCTGGCCCGGGCCGGCCGCTAGCCCGGGCGAACCCTTCCGGAACCCGGGCCGGCCGCTGGTACGGGCGAGCCCCACCGGGACCGGGCCGGCCGCCAGTCCGACGCCGCCCCGCCCGGGACCCGTGCCGGCCGCCAGTCCAGGGTCAGCCCTGTCTCTCGCCGCTCGATTCCAAGTGGTGATCTCAAGCCCGTGCGGTGATTTCCGTGATCTCGAGCTCGTCCGGCGTTTGCGGACAAAGCCGACTACCGGGCGGCCCCGGACCCACCCCAACGCCCCCGTAGAATTGACCGCACTGTGTCTGAGCTCCGAAACCACACCCCCGACGGCCCCCCGGCCCCCATCCGCGCCGGTCGCGAGCCCCGCTTCCCCGGCGGGCCCGTCGCCGATCCCGCCGGGTCCCATCATGAGCGGCGTATCCGCAGCTTCCAGCCGCGGCGAAGCCGGGTGACCGCCGGGCAGGGCGATGCGCTTCAGCGGCTGTGGCCCGTCTGGGGCCTCGACATCGACGGCCTTCGTGTCCTCGACATCGAGGAGATGTTCGGCGGGCTGCCCGTCGTCCTGGAGATCGGTTTCGGGATGGGCGAGGCCACCGCGCAGATGGCCGCAGCGGACCCCGGCACCGGGATTCTCGCCGTCGACGTCCACACCCCCGGCCAGGGCAACCTCCTCGGTCTGGCCGAGCGGAACGGACTGTCCAACATCCGGGTGGCCAACGGCGACGCGATCATCCTTCTGCGGGAGATGCTCCCGCCCCGCTCGCTCGACGGGCTGCGCGTCTTCTTCCCCGACCCCTGGCCCAAGAAGCGGCACCACAAGCGGCGGCTGATCCAGCCCGAGTTCCTCACCCTGGCCGCCGCCCGCTTGAAGCCCGGCGCGATCCTGCACTGCGCGACCGACTGGGAGCCGTACGCCGAGCAGATGCTCGAGGTGCTCTCCGCCCACCCGGACTTCGAGAACACCCAGGAGCACGGCGGCTACGCCCCGCGCCCCGCCTTCCGCCCGCTCACTCGGTTCGAAGGACAAGGCCTGGACAAGGGCCACAAGGTGCACGACCTGCTGTTCCGCCGCCCATTGGGGCCCGCGTAACGCTGCGGAGCACCCCGGACACCGTCGCCAGTTGTCAGTGTCCCTGGTTAGGGTCAATGGGTGTCCGAGTCGTCCCCGCAGCACCCCGCACCGCATCCCGCGGTCCCGGCGTACGAACAGCAGCAGGTCGCCGAGCTGTTCGCCGCCGTACCGGAGCGTGCCCGCTGGCGCTACAAACCGCGCCGCGCCGCCCGGCTCTGGCACAGCAGGGCGGTACGGGCGGGGGTGCTGATCACCCTCCTCGCCCTCTCCGGACTCGTCATCCTCGCGCTCGTACGCGAACAGACCGGCACCCAGGGCTTTTTGGTGGGTCTCGGTCTCGCGACCCTTCCCGTCCCGCTCCTCGCCGCGGCCTTCCGCTGGCTGGACCGGGTCGAGCCGGGGCCCTGGCGAAATCTGCTGTTCGCCTTCGCCTGGGGCGCGTTCGCCGCTGCCCTCGTCGCGATCATCGCGAACTCCTTCGCGACCCGCTGGATAGCCACCGCCACCGCCGACCCGGCGAGCGCGGACACGCTCGGCGCGACGGTGATAGCCCCGATCGTCGAGGAGAGCGCGAAGGCCGCCGCGATCCTGCTGATCTTCATCTTCCGCAGACGGGACTTCACCGGGATCGTCGACGGCGTGGTCGTGGCCGGCTTCACCGCGACCGGCTTCGCCTTCACCGAGAACATCCTCTACCTGGGCACCGCCTTCGGCGAGGATCAGGAGATAGGCACATCGGGGATCGCCTCGGTGACGGCGGCGACCTTCTTCGTACGCGTCGTCATGTCGCCGTTCGCTCACCCGCTCTTCACCGTGCTGACCGGCATCGGCTTCGGGATCGCCGCGCTCGCCACCCGGCGCCAGCGCATCCGCCGGATCGCGCTGCCACTGCTCGGCCTCGCCCTCGCCATGGGCATGCACGCCCTGTGGAACGGCTCGTCGTCGCTCTTCGGCCCGTGGGGCTTCTACGCCGTGTACGGAGCGTTCATGGTCCCCGTCTTCGGGCTGCTGACCTGGCTCACGGTCTGGACCCGGCAGCGCGAGCTGCGCACCATATCCACCGAGCTGCCCGCGTACGCCGACGCCGGCTGGCTGGCCGCCGCCGAGCCGCACGCGCTCTCCTCGATGCGGGCGCGCACGATGGCCCGCGACGTCGCCCGGCGCGCGCACGGACCGGCCGCCGCGCACGCCGTGTCGGAGTACCAGCGCTTCGCTACGTCCCTGGCCTTTCTGCGCCACCGGGCCCACCGGGGCGCGGCGGGCGCGGACTTCGCGGAGCGTGAGCGGGAGCTGCTGCACCACCTGTGGCAGCGCAAGGACGTCGCCGGTCCCGCGCTGACGTACGCGGCACGGGCGACGGGGCGGGTGTGGACGCCGCCGCCGTACCGGGACTACGGCGGCTATAACCCGTACCGCCGCTAGTTCTGACCGGGATCCGCCACAGACCCGCTGCCCTCAGGCGGGGGACGGGCTCGAAGTGTCCGATGCCGCGGTCAGCTCGTCCAGCTCCTCGGCCGTCAGCTCCAGCTCGGCGACCGCCGTCAGCGCCGGCAGCTGCTCGACCGTACGGGCCGAGGCGATCGGCGCGACGACGGTCGGCTGCGCGGCCAGCCAGGCGAGCGCGACGGTCGCGACCTCGGCGCGGCGCGCCTGCGCGACCTTGTCGAGCGCGGCGAGGACCGACAGGCCCCGCCTGCTCTCCAGGTACTTGCCCGCGCCCGCGGCCCGTGCGCTGTCCACCGTCACACCCGGCCGGTACTTACCGCTGAGGAACCCGGAGGCGAGCGCGGAGTAGGGGACGGCGGCGAGCCCGGCACGGGCGGCGGTGTCCCGCAGCTCACCCTCGTACGTCTCGCGGGAGACGAGGTTGTAGCGCGGCTGCAGTGCGACGTAACGGGCAAGCCCCTCGCGCTCCGAGAAGTCCAGTGACGCCTGGAGCCGTTCGGCGCTGAGGTTGGACGCGGCGATCGCGCGGACCTTGCCGGCCTTCACCAGCTGGTCGAGTGCGGTGATGATCTCCTCGACGGGGACGCTCGGGTCGTCGAAGTGCGTGTAGTAAAGGTCGATGTAGTCGGTGCCGAGCCGCTTCAGGGAGGCTTCGGCCGCGGCCTTGACGGTCGTGCCGGACAGGCCCTTGAACTGCGGATGCGCACCGGCCTTCGTCGCGACGACGATGTCGGAACGGTTGCCGCGCGCGGTGAGCCAGTGGCCGATGACGGTCTCGGACTCGCCGCCCTCGTTGCCCGGCGCCCAGGAGGAGTACGCGTCGGCGGTGTCGACGAAGTTGCCGCCTGCGGCGGTGTAGGCGTCGAGCACGGCGAAGGACTGCGCCTGGTCGGCGGTCCAGCCGAATACATTGCCGCCCAGCGCGAGCGGGGAGACTGCGATGTCGGACGGGCCGAGAGTCCGGAGAGAAGTCATGAGTTGATCAACGACCGGGGTGGTGCGCGAGTTCCACGCGCTGTACTGGTCTACGCGCTGTACTGGTCTACGCGCTGTACGGTCCACGCGCTGTACGGTCTACGCGCTGTACGGTCCACGCGCTGTACGGTCCACGCGCTGTACCGGCAGCCCTGGCGTCGGGGGGTGTGCGCCAGGGCTGCCGGGGACTGTGGCCCAGGATCAGACGCTGAGGCCCTTGCCGCGCAGCCACGCCATCGGGTCGATTCCCGACCCGCCCGACGTGTGAACCTCGAGGTGCAGGTGCGGGCCCGTCACATTGCCCGTCGCGCCGACGCGGCCGATCGTCTCGCCCGTCGTCACCTTCTGCCCGGCGCTGACCGAGATCGAGGACTGGTGGGCATACCAGACTTCCGTGCCGTCCTCGAGCTCCAGCACCGTGCGGTAGCCGTAAGAGCCTGACCAGCCCGCCGACTTGACGGTGCCGCTGTGCACCGCCTTGATCGGCGTGCCCGTCGGCGCGGCGAAGTCCAGGCCGGTGTGGTAGCCCGAGGACCACATGGAGCCTGACTCGCCGAACGTGGATGTGATCGTGTACGAGGACGTGGGCAGGGCGAAGCTCTGCGCGAGCTTGGCCAGCCGCGCAGCCTCCGCCTTCGCCGCCGCGGCCTCCTCGGCCGCGCGCTTCTCGGCCTCGGCCTGGGCCTCCGCCGCGGTCTGCTGCTTCGCGGCCTGTGCCGCGGCCTTCTCGGCCGCGAGCTTCTCCGCGACCGCCTTCGCCTCGGCGTCCGCCTCCGACTGCTGCTGCTCGGCCTGCTGAAGGATGCGGGCGCGCAGCGCCTCACCGGCGCCGGCCGCGCTGTCGGGTCCGGCCTCGGTGGCGGGGTCCGCGGCGAGAGACATCGCCGTGAGCGGGGCCGCGTTCACGTTCCCCGCGTCGGCGTCCGACGCGTCGTCGGACATCAGGTTGCCCACGCCCGGCAGGGACTTGGCGTCGGGCAGGTTGTCCGCGATCGAGTCGGGGAGCGATATGGAGACCGGCGGCTTGTTCTGCGCGGTGGCCATGCCGCCCGCGCCAACCGCGGCGATCACGCCGACGCCGAGCACTGTTGAACTGCGGGCGAGCCCGCCGCGCTGCTTCATGACACGGTGCCGACCGCGCACCGGACGAAGGGAGTCCTCGGTGGGGTTCCATTCCTCCCAGGCCCGTTCCGCCACTTCGTTACCGAAGAAGTCAGTTTCCGGGGTTCCGAAGGGTGCTTCGGGGGCAGGCTTGTTGGACGCCACGAAGGCGTGCTCCTTTCCTTCCTTCTCGCCTACCGGGTTAGCTGACGGGTTCGGAGCAGGAAGGTCTCCTACGGGCGCCTCGACCGCGAAAGAGCGGCAAAAGGTGCCCGATTCACCCCAATTGGTGGTTCCCCGGTTCCCTTGCAGGATTCGGCGCGTGCGCACGGTGCCGTCTCTTGCGACGACTGGGACAACCGCGCTGCGTTATCGAACGTTAATAGACGCCGGGGCTGGATACCAAGCTGTTCCGACTGATCATTAACGACTCGGGCGGAACTTATCAGGACACAAGCGGCCGGAATCGGGCGACTTGATCGGCACTCGGACCCGAATCCTCACCTGACAGTCCATCAAGTGTTATGCGGAGGGGTGCGCTACGACTACGCACGGTGCCGGTCCCGCGTCCGTCCGGCGGCGGGACGGTGACCTTCACCCTCCTCGGGGTCGGAGTCTCCACCGGCTCTGACAACCCGCACGGTCCTGCGGCGGTCCGGCTGCCCCTCGGCGGGACGGCTGACCGCCAGCAGTGCCATGTCGTCAGTGGCCGCGCCGCCCGTATGCCGTCGTACGTCGTCGACAAGCGCGTCCAGCAACTCCTCGGGCCCGGGAAAGAGCCGGCCCGCGAGCCGCTCGCCGGGGTCGTAGAAGACGCCGTCCGCGTCGCGCGCCTCGGTCAGGCCGTCCGTGTAGAGGAGCAGCGTGGCCCCGGCGGGCAGCGGATGTGCCCGCGACCGGTCCGGCCACGCCGCCAGGTCGCCCATTCCCAGCGGCAGCGCGGCCTGGGGCGGCTCCAGGATGTCCACGACCCCGTCGGCGTACAGCACCAGCGGCTCCGGATGACCCCGATTGACCACCCGCACCACGCCCTCGCCGTGCGGGATCTCGGCGAGCACGGCGGTGGTGAACCCCTCGACGGCGTCCAGCTCGTCCCGCCGCGTGTCCTCGCGCGCCAGCGCCCGCTCAAGACGCGCGGCGACTCCTTCGAGCGAACGCTCCTGCTCGGCGGCCTCCCGGAACGCCCCGATGACCACCGCCACCTCTTCGACCGCCCCCAGCCCCTTGCCCCGTACGTCCCCCACCACCAGCCGTACCCCGAAGGGCGTGTCCTGTACGGCGAAGAGGTCGCCGCCGATGAAGGCGTCCGCCTGTGCCGCCTCGTACCGCGCGGCGATCTGGAGTCCGCCGATCCGGGCGGGAGGGGCGGGCAGCACGGCGCGCTGGGCGGTCTCGGCGATCACCCGGGCGGAGGCGAGGCGCTCACGGCTGAGCCGTACGAGGCGGTTGATGAGCAACGCGAGCCCGGAGACAGTGAGCACGGTGAACAGTTCGGTGAACGACGTGACCTCGGACACGGTCGCGTTGTAGTAGCGCAGAGCGAGCACGGACAAGGTCGCCGCGATGCCGGTCAGCAGAGTGGCGATCCAGGAGGAGAACGGCGCGGCGATCAGCGGGGCGGCCGCGAAGAACGGCACCGCCGTGAATTGGGGCGGGGTGAAGTAGTCGAAGACAAGACCGCCGGTGATCATCAGCGTGGGCAGCATACGGACGACACGAGGAGCCCTGTAGCCGCCGTCCTGCCGTCGGTGCGCCACCGGTTATCTCCTGCCGTCCGCCTGGCTGCGGACGGTACCGCGCCCTTCCCAGGCTGGCCGTAGCCGCGCCGGGCGGCGACTCACCATCGGCCGACCGGGCGACGCGGGGGTGAGTGACGGGTGCGCATGAGGGGATACGACAGTGGCCCGGCACTCTTATCGAGTGCCGGGCCACTGTCTTCAGTAGCGGGGACAGGATTTGAACCTGCGACCTCTGGGTTATGAGCCCAGCGAGCTACCGAGCTGCTCCACCCCGCGTCGGTAAACACAACCTTACGCCATCCGGAGCAAGATCAACTCCACTTGATGGACAGACCTGCACGGACGCCCCTCCGAGCCTGTCCCGATGCTATCCGAGCCCGTCCCGAACGGTCCCGGGCCCGCCCGGAGCCCGCCCGGAGCCGGTCCGGCGGGCTCCGGATTGGCCGTGGCCCAGCCGCACAGCGCCCTCGTCGCCGCCCGTCATCGCGAAGGGCGGCGAACTGCTGAGGGTGCTGCGCGGGGGCGGGGCGCCGCTGCACAGGGGCCGGCGGGCTGTTCAGCGGCGGCGCAGGCGGAGTGCGGTGAGCGCGCCGCCGACCGCGATCAGGGCCGCGGTGGTGATCGCCGCGTACCAGGTGGAGCTGGACGATCCGGTGCTGGCGAGGGCGCCGCTGGTGGTGACGGGGGTGTTCGCGGCCGCCGCCGTGGTTGTGGCGGAGGCGGACGGGGTCCCGGACGGCGTCGCGGAAGCGGTCGGGGAGGGCGAGGCAGACCCGGAGGGGCTCGCGGTCGGCTCGCCGCTCGGGGCGGTGCCGCGCTCGGGGGCGACCGTGATCTTGGACTCGGCCTCCAGGAACGGCATCGTGTTGCCCTCTGTCAGCGACGTCTTCGCGCGCAGCGTGAGCTTGACCGGCTCCTGGATGCCCTTGAAGTCGATGACGCGCCGCGCCCGCCGGGCGAAAACCCGCTGGTGACCTGGGCGTTGGCGGACCGGCCGCCGACGGGGCCGGACACCTCAGGCCTGCAGCCTGGCCGCCCGCATCTGGAGGTAGCGCGTCTCCGGGCCACTGAGGGTGCGCCGGGCCGCCAACTGGTAGGCGGCGCGTGCGCCTTCGACGTCTCCCGCCTTCTCCAGCAGATGCGCTCGTACGGCGTCGAGCCGGTGGTGACCCGCCAACCGGTCCTCCAGCTTGGCGACTTCGGCGAGCCCTGCCTCGGGCCCTTGCACCATGGCGACGGCCACGGCCCGGCCGAGTTCGGCCATCGGCTCGGGAGCGAGGCGTACGAGAAGGTCGTACAGGCCGAGGATCTGCGGCCAGTCCGTGTCATCGGCGCGCGCCGCCTCGTCGTGCAGCGCCGCAATCGCCGCCTGCAGCTGATAGGCGCCGGCCGGCCCCTCGGAGAGGGCCTCCTCCACCAGCGCGATGCCCTCCGCGATCGACTCCTGGTCCCAGCGGGCGCGGTCCTGCTCGTCCAGCGGGATCAGCTCGCCGTGCTGGCCGGTGCGCGCCGCGCTGCGGGCGTCGGTGAGCAGCATCAGCGCCAGCAGTCCGGCCACCGCACCCTCCTTCGGCAGCAGCCGGCGTACGGCCCGGGTCAGCCGGATCGCTTCGCCGGCGAGGTCGGCCCGGTGCAGATCGCTGCCGGAGGTCGCCGTATAGCCCTCGTTGAAGATCAGGTAGAGCACCTGGAGCACCACGGCGAGACGCCGATCACGGTCCTCGGGCCCCGGCTGCCGAAAGGGCATGCCCTTGATCTTCTGCTTGGCTCGGCTGATCCGCTGCGCCATCGTCGCCTCGGGCACCAGGTGCGCGCGGGCGATCTCGGCCGTGGTCAGACCGCCGACGGCCCGCAGCGTGAGCGCGACCTGCGCGGCCGGGGTGAGTTCGGGGTGGCAGCACAGAAAGAGCAGTGTGAGGGTGTCGTCCTCGGAGGGGGCGCGGCTCTCCCCGGGCGCGGGCGCCGTGAACGCGTCCCGCGGGGTCAGCGCCGCGACCGTCTCCTCGCGTCTGCGCCGGGCCTCGTCGCTGCGCAGATGCTCCGTGAGACGACGCGACGCGACCTTGATCAGCCAGCCGCGGGGATTGTCGGGCAGCCCCTGCTCAGGCCACTGCTGCGCGGCGGCGAGCAGCGCCTCCTGTACGGAGTCCTCGGCCGGGCCGAAGTGTCCGTACCGCCGTACCAGCGCACCGAGGACCTGCGGCGCGTGCAGGCGCAGCAGGTCCTCGACCTCGGTCGTACGTCTAACAGCCATCGCCTCCGCCGTCCAGGATGGGCCGGATGACCACGGGGTACTCGGGGGCCCCCTCGGGATTCGGGCACTGCGCGACGCGCGCGGCGATCTCGGTCACCCGGTCCAGGCTCTCGCAGTCGAGCACCCAGTACCCGGCGAGCAGTTCCTTGGTCTCTCCGTACGGGCCGTCGGTGATCACGGGCCGTCCGTCCTTGTCCGCGGTGACATGACGGGTCAGGGCCGGCTCGGCCAGTCCCTGTCCGTCCACGAGCTCGCCGGACTCGGAGAGGTCGTTGTTGATCTCACCCATGAAGGCGAACATCGCCTGCAGATCCTTCTCGCTCCAGGCCGGGCTCTGGGCGGACGCCTTGCCGCGCATCGCTTCGTAGTCGGCCTGCGTGCCCTGGACCATCACCAGATACTTCATGACGTCGCTCCTTCGGATGCGTAGCCGCCCCTTGTTGGCAACTCTCACAGGGGACGTCGCAGCCGATGACGGATTCTCGACACCGCGCGGAGATTCTTTTCGCGACCACTCGTCGAAACCACTCGCGGGGAACATGCGCGACCGCTCGGGGAGCGGGCAAGGGAGCGGCCCAGAAGCAGATCCGAGGGTCGGGGCAGCGCGGAGCCCCGACCGGCGAAGCCCTGTCGGGGCGCCCGCGTATCAGGTCCGCGGGGCGTCACCTCAGCCCTGCTCCTCCTCTTCAGCCTCCATGATCCGGATCCCTTGATGTGTCAGCGTGACCATCGCGGGAGTATTGCCCGTCGCCCAGTCGACCGCGATCAGCCCCTCGCCCACCAGATACGTGCAGGCCGCGGCCAGGTCCTCCTCATGAACACCGAGGTCGTCGCGCAACTGCGCCCCGGTGACACCCAGAAGGCGGTTGCCCTCAGTGGCTTCGTACAGGCGCTTCATGACCTGCTGCCGATAGGTCTTCCGCTCGCGCAGTGTTGCCATGACTGCCTGCCGTCCTCTCGTACTCGGCGCGGGTGCAGGAATCCTGCTGCGACGGCCGTCGTCCGCCTACGCGGGATCGTCACCCGTTGACCGGCTGGCCACGAGCCACGACCGCGCGGGCTCGGCGGGGTGCGTGGTGTCCACGGTGAGGTGGAGTCTGGTTCCACCGTCGTGGCCGGCGGGGTAGCTGCGCTGTTCGGTGGCGGAGAAGCAGCGCCGGAGAACCTCCGCGACCTGACGAGCGGTCGCGGGGGACGCAGCGACGATACGGACTTCGGCGCGCCCGGCGGCAGGCACTCGTCCCGCGGGGGTCATCCTCGACCTCCATCGTGCCGGTCGGGGTGGGTGCCGGCCTCGGGCGGTCCGGCGGGCCGGGTGGCCGGCCCGTGGCGCCTCGGCCTCCGGCGGCGGCCCAGTCCCTGCACGGCTTCGCCGTAGCGGAACGAGGCGATCCGTTGTTCGTGCTGGGTGTTCACCTGATGGATCAGAAAGACTCCGATGGCGATCATGGCGAGAATCACTGCCACGGTGATGACGGTCTCCACAGTCCTCACATCCCTTGGTCGCAGCGCTGGAGGCCGCTCGGGATCCCGAGCGGTGAGGACCCCGCCTCGCCGTCGGTCTCCCGTCCCTCTTCCTGGCGTACGGTCCTGGCGCGGACCCGCCCCCGGGCTTCACAATGCCAAGCTGTGTTGATGCTCGCCGAGAGCGGTACCCGCATCCGAGCAAGTACGGGACAGGCCCCCGGCTTCTTCACAGTACTCCGGCCAGGGGCCACAAATATGCGCGCGACCAGGCATTTCTTCCTGTTCCCCAGCACCGCGTCCCGGGCTCGTGCCAGTGGTCGCCGCCGACTACCGGGGTACGGTTGAGCCAAGGAGACTTCCCTGGCACGCAGCCACGCCGACACTGCCTACCCAGGTCTGGCGACCGGCGGGCGCACGACTCTCAGACGGGCGAAGACGCTATGGCCGACTCCGAGATCTCCAGCCCCGCCAAGCTCCTGCCGGACGCCATTTACCACGCCGAGAAACCCGGCACACCTCTCTTGCGGCTGGTAACGACCCGGGCCCGGGAGGGGATGCTGGACGGCGCCTGGTGGCCGCGTTCCCGCCGCATCTGCGCCGAGCTGCCCGGTCTTGTCACCGCGTTGACCGAATACCTCGGCCCCATCGACCGCGTCGGGGTGGATGCGTGCGCCTGGGAGGGACTTCCGACGCGCCTGATCATCGACGACCGGATCGTGCACATCGACTCGTTCCCCGTGGGTGACGACACCGTGCTCATCACTCCGGGCGACGGGGATCACTTCTCACTGCTGGTGGTGCCGCCGCAGGCAACGACCGATGCGGCGCGCGCCGCGATGGCCAGAGCCGTCCAGGCGCACACCACCACCGCCGAACAGATCCTGATCGACACCGGCGCCAACGAGGCCCGCCCGCGCCCCGGCCCGCCCGCTCACACATGAGGCTCGCGCATCGCTGAGGCGGGGGGCGACGACGCGCAGGGGCCACTGAACGGCCAAGCACCCGCGGGGGATTGATGCCGACCCCGACGCGCGCCCGCCACGGAGTCGACCGCGGCAGCTCGACCCGATCGCCGCCGCCGGTGAACGGTCACAAGCGGCGCCACCGCGCCGAAGCGAAGGAGAAGACGCCGAAGAGAATCAGCCCGACCGCGACGGCGACCAGGAGCCACGGCCCCATCGGGGTGTGGGCGAAGCTGCGGAGTGTCGCGTCCACACCCTTGGCCTCGTGCGGGTCGAAGCGGACGGCCGCCACCAGGATGAAGATCCCCGCCGCGGCGAACACGGCGCCGCGCGCCACTCCGCCGCCCACGCCGAGCGCGGTCACGGTCTGCCGCGTGCGGCGGCTCATTGCGCCGGTGTTCAAACGCCGCAGGAAGCGCCGCATCGCGGCTCGTACGGCGAGCACCGCGCCGATGCCGATCAGGATGCAGCCCGCGACACCCACCAGCCAACGTCCGTACGGCAGTTCCAGCGCCGATGCCGTCCAGTCCTGAGACTGCGCATTGCCGCTGGAGCCCTCGTCGCTCCCGGCGGCAAACGCGGCAGTCGCCCAGCAGACCGCGGCGTAGAAGAGCGCCCGGCCACCGTCCAGCAGCCGGGAACCGGCCTTCCGCCGAGGCCCCCTGGTCATCACCGCGCGGGCGCCCCGCCAAAGAGCCATGCAGCCGAAGCCGACGACAAGCGCCCACAGCATCACTTTCCCGAAGGGCTGCTCCGCGACCTGGCGCAGCGCGCCCTGGCGATCAGCCTCCTCGCCGCCGCTTCCCAGAGCGATCCTGACGGCCAGCGCGCCGATGAGGACATACACGACACCCCGGGCGACGAAACCCGCCCGCCCCGCGACGGTCAACGTCTGCTTCTCCGCGGAGCGGCGAGTCATGAATCTCGGGGCCCGGCCCCGCCCGTGTGCGTGAGACGACGTCACGATGTCCCCCTCGAGTCTGGGCGCGCGGTACGCGTCCTGAGTCCCCGAGTGCCCCCGGCTGAGGGACTGATGCGCGTTGCCTGCGGCCGATATGTTCGCCACCACCCCCGACCCGGCCCCCCTGCGGACGACTCGTCGCTGCCAGGGGCCGGGCCTCCCCGACTCGTACTGCCAAATGCGGACTACTGCCTGACACCCACTCAGGGAATGCCGGGACATCTGGCGTGGACAGTGCGGCCCGGAGCAGGACAGGGCCTTCACCCGGACGTGTCCTGTACCCGCAGCACACCAACGTCCGAAGCGTCCTCGACGGGCTCGCGGCGGGCCTGCGGACAGCAGTCGGGGGGTGGCCCCGAGCCCTCGGCGTACAGTCCGAGCATGACGCGGCACACCGAAGTTGCCCCGAAGCCCGTGACGACGGGCACTGAGATCACCCGCACGGACTGCAAGCAGTGCGGCACCGAGGTGCACGGCATCGATGGCCGCTACTCCTGTCCACTGTGCGGGTGGGTGAACCACTGGAGCGAGGGACACAACGAGCTCCCGGCCGAGGTCGACAACCCGGGACCTACCACTGGCTGAGCAGCGCTACCGTCGGCCGCCGGCGGGCACTGCCCCGGTCTGCCCGCATCCCCCTCGCCGACAGGCCGGGGCTCACCTCGTGTACTGCGGAGCCTGCGGCGGTGGTACCCGACACACAGCCACTGAGGTGTGACCGTCCGCCCACAGGGGCACCCGCACGATCGGGCCCCGCCGCGCATCCCCCCGTCGCGGCGGGGCCTCTCTATTGACGGTGCTGCGGGCGTAGTACGCAGCTGCTGCCGCAAAGGCCCCGCTACCAACGGGGGCGTCGCCCCAGTCGATCGGCACCATGCGGCGACCGTAGCTTTGGAGTTGACGCCTGTCAGGTAGTCCCACAAGGCGCGTTAAGCACCCAGTTGCACAACCACACGACGGCCCCCAAGCACGGACACGCGTACGCGCTTCGGGGCCGTCCGCTGCCCCGGCATGCCCCCATCACGGGGGACGGATGGCAGACCGGGGCATTGAAGGGGGCTAGGCGGTCGCCGGCGTGCTACGTACAGGACGACCCCTCGGGGTTGCCCCTCCGCAGCTCTCGCACGAGACGACGACCACGCCCTCATAGATCATCGGAACCGTCCGCCGACTCCAGCACTCCCGGCATGCGATGCCGCGGAACCGCTGGATGGACCTGTGTGCCGCGGCAACCTGGCTCGCGTCCATGCTCAGATAGCCGCGGCGAGCTCCAGAGCGGCCTGCAACTCCTCCTCGCTCGCCCGGAGATGGTCGAACTCACCCGCCATCACGCCGTCGAAGAACTTACTGATCTCCACTCGGCTCATGTACAGAACCGGGCTGTCCGTGTCCTTGTCGTCGGAGATCGCCACCATGCGGGTGCCGTCCGGGATCCTGTCGTGCGGGTGGCCCTCGGCCGTTCCGGCGTCGGCCAGGATCACGCAGTCCTTCACGATCGGATCGAGGTCGGTCCGCCCTGCCTTGCGCCAGTCCAGCCCGGGGGCGTTCGCGTTCTCGAAAGCGACTGTCCCGCGACCATTGCTGAGTGTGCCCATGAGTGGTGTCCTCGCTCGTGGATGTTCTCGGTCCTTGCAGTCCCGCCCCGGCCGGATTTCCTGGCGAGGTGCTCCGGTCGGGACGCGGGCTCAACGGGGTGTACGCAGTCGGCCGCGCGACTTCTCAGCGGGGCTCGTCGCTCTCACCTTCGGCGGTCTCGCAATGCACGCCGGCCTGAGCGATGCGACGGGCGCATGACGGCGCTGTGCGAGGCGTCCCGGGCGAGGCGGTCCCAGTCGTCCACGAGGCACACGATGGGGCCGATGGCCGCGTCCATGGCTACGCACTGCGAGCTGAACTCGGCAGGGGCAGGGGACACCCGTCGCGCGGTGCAAGCGGTGCGGGGCCTGTGGACCGAACAGGGCATCATCGTCGAGGCACAGCGGTCAGGACGACGACGCGGCCCACACATCGGGGCCGCCGCCACGCCACTCGATCAGCTCCGGATCATCCACGCTCGTATCCGCCTCAGGCAGCCCCGCACGGCGCAGGAACTCCAACAGATCGAGCAGGTGGTACGCCACGCCGACGGGCTCACCGCGGATCGTCACCTGCCTGCCGCCCTCCGGCGACAGCGGATGAACGACCACAGGCGCCTCATCAGCCATACCACCAGCGTCCGTCCGGACCGATCCGGACGCATCCGGACAGCACAGAGCCCCGACCATCACGGCCGGGGGCTCACGCGCGCGTGCGTCTCCGGACAGTCCGGGCACGATTCGATTGCCTGAGGCAACCAGTGGGAGGAAATGCCCGCCCCGAAGGATTGACCGGGCCGAGGGTGACCGACTGTACGTCCTGTTCCACCTGGCGGCGGGGCTCGTTCCGCGGACCCCGCGCCAAGGCAGTTGGCGACACACTCCGGGCTCACCTCGGGCTCACCTGCGGCGGGGAACACGAAAGCGCCCCGAAGCCGCCCGCGGCGACGCCCGCAGCCCGAGGTGTCCCTCGCCCACATCGTCTCGGCGGCACGGCACGGCACGACCCCGCCGCGGCGCAGGGCCACACCTCGCACAAGAACGAGGTCCTGACCGTCGAGAAGGCGCTGAAGGCCAAGGGCCTCATCGCCGGCCAGTACGTCGACGGCAGCTTCGGCACCAAGACCGTCGCCGCGTACAAGGCCTGGCAGCGCCGCTGCGCTTCCCGGCACGGCCGCCGACGGCATCCCGGCAAGGACTCTCTGACCCGCCTCGGCAGAGCCCGCGGCTTCACCGTCACCACCTGGCAGCGATCGTGAGGGGGGCGACGGCGTGATGCGGCACAAGTCCACCGAACGCGGCCGGTCCTGGCGGGGCGACATTCTTGCGGTGCTGGGTGCCCTGCTCGCGGGCGCTGCGTTCCTCACCGGCCAAGACCTGGCCGAAGAACTGCGCACGGCGAACGAAGCCCGGGATGCACTCGCCCAGTAAGTGCTCGGCGAGACCGTGATGGGGCCGCCCGGTCCCGCGGGTCCGGCCGGACCGGTTGGTCCTCAAGGTGAGCAAGGCGACAAGGGAGATCCCGGGGAACGCGGACCCGCAGGACCCGCCGGCGCCAGCTGCGAGGATGGCTACAGCTGGCAGACCCCCGACTACGATCCCGACGCGCGGGTGTGCCGCAAGGACGGCGCACCGCAGCCGAACCCGGATCCGCCCGGCCTGCTGTCCCTCGGCATGGACCCGGCCCGCCGCCAGTACCCGTAAGGCACCGCGCCCTCTCGCCTTCGGGTGGGAGGGGCGCTTTGCTGTAGTGCGTTATATGGCTTGTCGTTCTCGTTCTTCGCCGAGGTCGTGGACGCTGGCGGTGAGGGTGCCGTCTTGCTGTTCGTAGTGGGACAGGGCGAGGCCGAGGCCGAAGAAGGTGGGGGCCCATTCGCCGACGAAGATGCCCCACCGGTCGGCGCGGGCCATGCCGGCGCCGGGTTCGGCATTAAGGCTCAGCGCCCAGGTGGCGATGGACAGGCCGATGGATGCCATGGCGGCCATGTAGGCGTGTTCGCTGCGGAGGCCTTTCTCGTGCAGCATCTGGATCATCACGTGTCTCCCTGGTGTGTGGGGGTCAAGGCACTTTCACCAGGGTCACCCGACTGGCGGACACTCGCATCTGGAGGCCGCCGTTTGCGGCAGTGGCTGCGCGAGATGAACTCGCGGGCAGCCGCAAAGTGATCTACCAATCTGGTAGGAGCTGGTAGATCACTAGTAGTTCACGCCGCGAGTCCGGCACCACCTTGCGCGGCCCGCTCCGTCCGATGGGCGCGGGCCCACGCCACGACCAGCCGCTCATACTCCGGCCGTCGCTCCTCAGGCAGCACGCCGCCGGACCACAGCTCGCGGATCTCGGCGTTGACCTGCGCAACAGACCGCACGGAATCACGGTCCGCAGGGGTGGGATTCATGCGGCAAATCCTACGGGCCGCCGCTGACAATGGGCTGAACGCAAGGAAGCGCCCCCTGCCTGATCCCTCACGGGGTCGGGCAGGGGGCGCTTTCGTGCGTCCGGGCTGCGTTGTCAGACCCCGGTGCCATGCTCTCCCTCAACTCTGCGCGGAGGGAGGTGAAGACAAATGTCGAAGAACCAGAAGGCGGCCGTGGTTCTGCTCGCTGCCGTGGCTGGCCAGGCGTACCTGGGCAAGGTGGCCAAGCAGCAGGCAGCCGTGCTCGGGCTGTCGGCCGTGGCGGTGATGCTGCTCGGCCTGGCGGTCGGCGCCGCGCTCTAGCCGCAAAGCAGCGCCCCTCCCCGCACCAATCGGGGAGGGGGCGTCTCGCTTTTGGCAGTGACCGAGGCTTTAGCGCACCGAAGTCAGCGGCCTGCCCCGCACCGTCAGGTCAGGCGTCGGGCCGCTTGTTGTACGCCGCGAGGGTCGCCTTGTTCGTCGATGCGTCCTGGAACACGAGCTCCCACGGCCCGGTGTTCACGTCGAACTCCTTGCCGAACCCGACCCACTTGCCGGTCATGCGACGGCTGGTCGGTTCGAGCAGCTGGATCGCACCGTGATACCGGGCGCCCCGGTAGTAGCCCTCGGTCGCGGTCTGCTCGGTCCACGTACCGGTGGCGACGTGACCGTCTATCTCCAGATCCATCGTCAGCGGGCTGTCGCTGGAGCCGGGCAGGCTGCGGACCGTGAGCCGGTTGCCGTGCTGCAGCGCCACCACGTAGTGCAGTCCGGTGAACGCCGAGTCGCGGCCAGAGCTGAAGTATTCGTAGCGGGACAGCCATACGCCCGAGTAGTTGCGGTGGCCGCCCTGCTGTTCGGGCTGCGGCGAGGCGGCCGCGGGGGCAATGCCGTTCACGGAGGATTCGACGTCGTGGCCGCCCTGCCCGTCGTTGGAGATTCGCGCCATCGGCACGGCGCCGGCGAAGCCGAGGGACTCGATGGGCAGGCCGGTGACGTACTCCAGGGCACGGGCATAGACAGGGCGGGGCGCGGTAGTGGCGCCGGATTCCCACCGTTGCACGAGCCGCTTGTTGGCGTCGTTGGGCTGGCCCCCGCGGGTGCCGGCATCTCGCACGGCGCGGGCGAAGTCGTCTTGAGACATGAGCAGGCCCATGCGGACTGCTCGCAGTGCGCTGTTCGGTGTGGGCATGCGCTCACGGTAGACCCAACTCGCCCTGAATGACACCGAAATGACGCCCCGTGTGTCGCCGCTTTGACGCCTGCACTGACGCCGCGCAACTCTCTGTGTCCCCGCCATCTTGAATGCGTGACGACTACAGGCAGCGGCAAGGATCACCCGGGTCTCGCCATCAGCGTGTACCGCGTCGATCCCAAGACGAACGTGCGAACGCCCGTCAAGGCGTGCACACTCCCGGCAGTCAAGGCGATGCCGTTCTCCATGGCCTACCCGCCCTGCGCCTGCCCGCGCTGCGCCTGCCCGCGCTGCCGTGGGGCGAACACCCAGTGAGCCCGATGTGGGACCAGGTCGAGCACGGAAGCGGCGTGTGCTCCGCATGCGGCCGACACACGAACAACGGGCTCGTCCACTGGGTGCATCGCATGTCCAGCCCCGACGTCCGCGTCGTCATACACGCCGACCCCGCCGACTGCCAGCCGCCTGTAGCTACACCCCACCGACTCCCGTCCGCACCGGTGCACCCCTGACCCGGTGCGGACGGGACTGGCCCTCGCCCGAGGACACGTCCACACAGGAGGAAGCATGACCATCGCGTTAGACCGCCCCGTGGGCACCACCGACCCGGCCGAGCTCGTCGGTTCCGAGATGACGGAGCGTCTCAGCGCCCGCATCGTCACGGACCACCCCGAGATCGACCACGCCACCGCGCGGCGCATCATCGCGCAGACCGCCGCGTTCCTCGCCGCCGGCGCCCAGCGCCCCGACCTGGAGTTGTCCCCGAGCAAGCTCGTAGACATCGGCTGGCACACCTGGATCCTCCACACCGTCGACTACGCCGTGTTCTGCGAGCAGGTCGCCGGGCGGTTCATCCACCACGTCCCGACCGCGGACGGCAAGCAGGTCGACGGCGGCCCCGAGGCGGCACGGGAGCGCACCCTGACCGCCATCGCGGGGCGGGATTCACCATCGAGGCCGATCTGTGGCCTCCGGCCGCCAAGATGGGTGAGTGCAGCCAGTGCCACGCGGGCTGCTCGGACAGCCCGAACGGCGGCAAGAAGAAGTAGCAGGATCACGTCGGCCGCCCGGTCCATGCACCGGGCGGCCGGCCCCGCGAACGGAGCAGCAGTGACGGACACCAAGGCGTGGGACACCTACTCCACGCAGAAGCCCGAGCGGCGCCCCGCCAACGCGGTCGGCGCAACGACCTGGTTCAACTGGACCCAGTACCCCGACCACGGCCCGGGCGCGGAGGTCCTCGGCATCGGCCCGGGCGCCGCCGTGCTGGACCTCGGCTGCGGCAAGGGCGGCAACCTTGCCCACTGCGCCACGCTCGGGGCCCGCGCGGTCGGCGTCGACGTATCCCTCGCCCAGCTGAAGGCCGCGGAGGCACGCTGGGGCGACGTCGACGGTATGGCCCTGCGCCGCGGCGACGCCGTGCAGCTCCTCACCGACACGGCCGAGGACTTCGACGCGGTCTACTCCGTGTTCGGCGCCGCATGGTTCACCGACCCGGACGAGCTACTGCCCGTCATCCGCAAGCGGCTGCGCCCGGGCGGCGTCCTCGCCTTCTCTCAACGCCCCGCGATCGAGGGCTGCTACGGGTGCCAGGCCTCGTACATCAACCGGCCGGAGGACGAGGACCCGCTCGTCGTGAAGCGCTGGGATTACGAGCCCGAGCGGTGGGTGGGGATCCTGGCCGAGCACGGATTCACCGCGGCGTCGGCTCGCGTCCTGCCCGCCCCGTCCGGCCCTCGGAAGGTCGGCACACTCCTGGTCCGCGCCCGCGGATAGCGCCCGCTCCCCTCACCGCCCCGGTCTGTCTGCGTCCCCCGTCGGGCAGGCCGGGGCTCTCTGGCCGAAAACTTCGGCCTCGTCGCGACGGACGAGCCGCCCTCCCCCGTAGAGCAGGTGTCGGGGAAATCCCGGCACCCGAAAGCCGCCCCGGTCTGTCTGCGTCCCCCCGTCGCGGACAGGCCGGGGCTTCTTCATGTCTTGATCGTTTGACTCTCGGGCCAGCAGGGGGCCAGCAAGTGCCCGAATCAGGACTTGAAACGCAGCGAGCCCCAAGCCAGAGGATCCCTGACCTGGGGCTGAGTGGTAGGCCGTGTGGGACTCGAACCCACAACCAACGGATTAAAAGTCCGCTGCTCTGCCAATTGAGCTAACGGCCCTCGGCACAACACCCCTGAGCATAGCCGGACGCTGCCCGACAGCCGATCGGGTATCGGCTGTCGGGCCGCCCGACCGTCAGTTGAGGGTTACGTAGCCCTTGCAGCGGCTCGACGTGAGCAGCTTGCCCGAGACGAAGTTGCCCCTGCCGTTGCTGTTGTACAGGTCGCCCGCCCCGGCCGCAGTCCCGGCAGGGCCCGTACGGCGTCCGACTGCCGTACGGGCCCTGCGTCAGTCGCTCACGGCAGGACTCAATCGCTCCAAGGCGTCAATTCGGCGCATCCATTGGCGCAAGGGCGCTTGGAACGGTCAGAACAGTTCGGCGTACTTCTGCCAGCCGGTCCCGATCTTCACCCGGGCCGTGAACGTGCCCTGGCCCGTGCCGTTGTAGCGCCACAGGACTCCGGCCGTGTCACGAGCCACCAGATCGGACTTACCGTCGCCGCTGAGGTCGCCGATGCCCACGACGGCGTTATAGATCTGCCAGCCGCTGCCGACTTTGACACGGTTCGTGAGGGTGCCTTGCCCCGTGCCGTTGTAGCGCCACAGTGCCCCGGAGGCATCGCGCGTCAGAACATCTCCCTTGCCGTCACCGTTCAGATCGCCTGCGCCGACGATCATGAGGCCCTTCCAGCCCTTGCCGATGCGGACACCCGCCCGCACACCGCCGCCGTCCGCATTGGCCACGTACAGGAAGAGGTCACCCGTGGTCGTCTGGCGGGCCAGCATGTCGGGGCGGCCGTCGCCGGTGAGGTCCCCGGGGGAGACCATCACGTCGAACTGGTTCCAGCCGCTGCTGCCGACCAGCTTGTCCGGCACCTCGGGCCAGGGCTCCCTGGAGCAGCCTCCGTCCATCAGGTACAGACGACCGGGCCAGCGGCGGACCAGGAAGTCGTTGCACCGGTCCCCGTTCAGATCCCCCACGGGGACGATCTTCGCCCGGTCGTCGAGAACGCGTCCGCCTTCGTATCCGCCGATCGTTCCGTTGCTCCGGCCCGGCCTGAAGGACATGACCGGGTTGCCCTTGCTGAGGGTGATCAGGTCGCCGATCGTGTCCCGCCCCTCGAGGTCCCGCCACGCCGGCGTCCCGTAGATCTGGCGGAAGGTACCGCTCCAGGCCCCCGGGGCACCATGGCCGTCGGCGGGCTGCGCGGTCACGGTCCAGGTGTAGCGGCCGTTGGGCAGCTGGGCGTAATCGTCCGAGTTTCCGGTCCATTCAGCGGAGAGGACGTGCCTCGCCTCGCCGCCCTTCTGGGTGCGGACCGTCTTCCCCGTGCGGGGGTCCTTGAGGGTCAGGGTCCAATAAACCACCGGCTTGGACAGACGCACCTGGAACTTCCCGGTGTCGCTGTAGACCGTCCGGCCGTCGCTGCCGTCCGCGCCGGTCCCCCAGTGCTGGTACTCCGTCTTCCACCCGCTGAGCGGCTGTGTGGTGACTCCCACCGGCACGACATGCACGCGCTGAGCAGCATCCGCGTACGCGACATGTCCGCCGTACTTGTCGACCGTCCAGGTCACCCGGCGCTGCGGCTGCTGCGTGGCGGGGAAGTCGGCCAGCGTGCGGTCGACCGCCGTGCCGGAGGAGAAGTCCGTCAGCTCGAGCTTGCCGTCGTCCTTGTTGTGCCGTACGAGATAGCCGTCACCGAGCAGGGCCTCATCGGCCGGTACGGGGACGGACTGCTTCTCTGTACGGTCGTACACACCAGCCCGGGTGCCGCAGGACCAGTACAGCCAGCGGCCGAGTGCCTGAAGCTCATCGGGAATGCAGCCCGAGCCTGTGTCGATCTCGCCCGCGGGCTTATTGGCCGCCAGGTCGTACGCGGTCAGGGTGCCGGTGGCCCCGGCCGCGCTCCACAGCGTGTCGGCCCACAGAGCGGAGGCCACCGGAGCGCGCGTCAGAACCTTCTTCTCGGTGCCGCCCCGGGTGTTGTAGACGGTCTGCTCGTTCGTCGCTCTGTGGGTGTAGACGACATAGTGGTCGGCCGCGTCGGCGATGGTCCCGCCGGACAGACCGGTGGGCAGCGGGCTGCCGTAGCGCGTGGTGATCTGGTCGATTCCGTCCTGCGTGTGGGCGAGGCTGACCAGGTCCCCGCCGTCGGCATACAGCTGATGGCAGTCGGGGGCGGACGGCTGACAGTAGACGCCGAGATCCCCGATGACGCTGCGTGCACCGTACTCAGGCGTTCCCTGCACACGGAGTTCCCGTGCATACGCCCGGCGCTTGCCGATGCTGTCATCCGCGACGAAGAGGCTGCCTCCACCCACTGCGATGCCCTGCACCGTGGCCGGCACCGGCGACAGGTCCACCACCCGGGTAACGTTGGGCGAGCCGTCCGCGCCCTCGGTGATGCGGTACGCGCCCCAGTCGGCAGTGCCCCTGACACCGCCCACGATCGTGGCGGAGCCGTCCTCGGCCGAGGCGATGTGCAGTGCGCTGTCCTTCAGCAGCCGACGCGGTTCACCACCGTTCATGGGAGTCGCCATGACCGGCTGGCCGGGGCCCTTGAAGTGGATCACCCAGTCGCCGACGATGGCGATCTCATAGCTGGTGCGGTCCGCGGCGAGGGGAGCCGGGAGCACCGTAGGCGTTGCACCGAGATCGGACCTGGGAACGACCTTGATCTCGGTCTGCACGGTCCCGCGTGCGTACCAGGCGACATGACGGGGCGTCAGCAGTACGGCCGGCCGGTCGAGCAGCTGGGTGTGGCCGGTCATCCGCGCCGTCGCGACATCGACCTTCGCCAGCCGCGGGATCCCGTCCACCTTCAGCCGGAGCAGGATGGACTGCGAATCACCGCCGGCCGCAGGGCCGGGCCAGATCATCTCGGCGCCGTCGGGCAGCCCTTCGACCGGCCGACTGCGTACGGCACCGTCCTCAGCGAAGTCGAGCAGCTGGGGCTCCACCGCCTTGGTGGTCGTGGTTCCGCCGGACTCGACGGTCACGGTCTTCACGGCGAGAACGGTGTTGCCGTACACCCCGCCGAAGACGAAACCCTGCGGCATGGTCATGAACCGGGTGGTCCCGGCCGCCATGTCGCGCAACTGGATCGACCCGTTGCCGAAGTACACGATGGTGTCCGTGCCAGTGCCTCGCGTGGATCCCCAGCCGGTCCCGGTCGGACCCGCGGGAAACGACTGTCCGTCCGAGTAACGCGTCCAGACGTATTGGGTGGAGTTCCGGCGGTTGAAAAACCCGAGCCGACCCGCCCCGTCCGCGTCCAGCGCGGAGCCGGTGGCCAGGAGCCCCATGAATTGCTCTGATGTGCGGAGGGTGGCCGGGATCTCCACGGCCTCCCCCTGGGATACGGAGGCAACACCCGGGTCGGCCTGCGCGGTCGCGGAGCCGAGCCCGGCCGCGAGAGAAAGCGAAATGGTCGCGGCTGCGGCGCCGCGTATGAGGGCACGATGGGCCACTCAGTCCCTCCCCAGGACAAGAAGATGGCATGGGGGACCAAGCGCCTGTCCGGCACCGGAACCTTGTTTGAGCTGCCCCCCGGCAGAACCCCCCACGCGAGTGGACGGATCGTAACAGCGGCAACAGCCGTCTCACAGACGCAAACAGGGCCCCGTACGTCACCGGATGACCGATGGCGTACGGGCCCTGTTCCCGACCGCTCTAGAACAGCCGGTAGCTCTGCCAGCCCGCGCCGATCCGCACGCCGCCCGCGAACGTCCCGGTGCCCGTGCCGTTGTGGCGGTAGAGGTTCCCCGATCCGTCGCGTGCCACGAGGTCCGCCCTGCCGTCGCCCGTGATGTCGCCGACCCCCACGAGCGCGTTGTACCCGCGGCCCCAGCCCGAGAAGACCCGCGCCCCCGCCTTGAACGTGCCGTTGCCGGCACCCTCGTAGCGCCACAGCCCACCGTTGGCGTCGTGCGCCAGCAGGTCGGGCCGGCCGTCCCCGGTGATGTCACCGACGCCGAGGACCTTGGTGTACGCCTTCCAGTTCGTACCGATCCGGACCCGCGTCGCCGAGAAGCGGCCGTCGTTCGCGCCCGCGTAGAAGTAGATGTCCCCGGTGGACTTCTGGCGGGCCACCAGATCGGCGCGGCCGTCGCCGTTCAGGTCGCCGGGCGAGGTCAGCACGTCGTACTGCCCCCAGCCCGTGCCGATGCTTGTGTACGCGGTCCGGGCGTTCAACGGCTGGCCGCAGCCGGGCCGGTAGGCCCGCAGCTCTCCCGTGCCCAGGCGGATCAGCACGTCGTTGCACCGGTCGCCGCTGAGGTCCCCGAAGGGGACCGCGAGCGCGGAGGTGGACCAGCCGCTGCCCGTGGTCTTGCCGGAGAACTTCCCGGAACCGCCGCCGTGGAAGGTGAAGTCCCCGGTCCCGCTGAGCGTGAGCAGATCGCCGATACCGTCCGGCAGGATGCCGACATGGTCGTGCCGCACCGGTGCGCCGTTCCGCAGGCCGACCGGCCCCGACGCGGTGAAGGCCGGGCCCTGACCGTTGGCCGGCGCGGCCGTCAGCGCCCAGGTATAGCCGCCGTTGGGCAGGTGGCCGCCGGTGGCCGTCCGCCCGTCCCAGTACGCCTCGATCACACCCTTGGGCGCGGCGCCCGACAGGGTACGGACGACCTTGCCGTTGACGTCCCGCACGGTCACCTGCCAGCCGGCCACCGGCCTGGACACCAGCCAGCGCCCGCTCCAGCTCGCGCCGCCCACCGTCACCAGCGTGGAAGCGGTGGCTTCGACGGCCGAGACCGGCTGCGTCGGGACACCGCTCGGGGCCAGATGGATCCGCTTGTCCTCGGCCGCATACGCGACCGGGCCACCGAACTTGTCGACGGTCCAGGTCACGCCTCGCCTGTTCACCGCGGTGCCCGGCAGGTCGCCGACGGTGCGAGTCTCGTCGGCCGACCCGTCCTGGAAGGCGATGAGCAGCAACTTGCCCGCCACCTTGTCGTGGCGTACGAGATAGCCGTCGCCGATGAGTGCCTCGCCGGACGGTACGGGGATGTTCTTGCGGGCCGTACGGTCCCACACCCCGGCCTGGCCGGTCGGGCCGCAGGACCAGTAGATCCAACGCCCCACCGCCTGAAGCTCCTTGGCGACGCAGGGAGCGCCCGTGGCGAGGGTCGACGTGGCTCCGGTCGGGAGGTTCTCGGCCGTGAGCACCCCGGCGGACGCCGACGGCGTCCAGAGGGTGTGGCCCCAGACGGACGCGGCGGTGACCGGGCGAGTGCGGATGGGCTTGAGGTCGTGGTGGACGCCGAGGTCGCCGACGTACTGCTGGACGGGATCGGTGCCGTTGACGATGGCGTACCGGCCGGTCATGTCCAGGACGGTGGCCTGCTGGGAAGGCAAGGAGAAGTAACCCGCGGCGTCGTCCTTGGCGAGCGACTGGACGGACATGCCGTCCGGGATCCGCATCATCCGCACGGATCGCCCATTGCCGGCCGACCATGCGCCGGACTCCGGGCCCTCGGCGAAGCGGTCCGACCGCACGGGGTCACCGGGCGACAATGCCGCGCCCTGCGTCGTGACGGTCCGGGTGACGTAGACGGGGGCGAAGTTGCTGTCGGCCTCGTTCGTGGCCAGCGTGCCGTTCGCCAGGGAGATGCGCCGGATCTGTGCGGGCTCCGGCGCGATCTTGACCAGTTGCCGCTCGAAGTCGGATTCGAGCATGTGGTGCACGAACCAGAGGCCCGCGTCGAGCCCACCCGTCGCCAGCAGATTCCCGTTCGGATCCTGGATCAGGTCCCCGTCGGCATGCGCCAGCCGGGTCCGGGGAGGCTGACCGGTCTTGGGCACGGCCACCAGCGGCATACCGCTCGTGTTCCGCGAATCATTGGGCGTGCCGACCACATCGCGCGCCACGACCACGTCGTCACCGACGATGCCGAGCGACGACACGCTGCTCCCCGCCGCCCCGGGCATGGTCCGGGTCTCGGGCTCAGCGGTCGGGTTGTCGAGCGGGGCAATACGAATCGGCTGCCCGGCCGCGTACCAGGCCAGCCGGTCCTTGACCACGGCGACGGTCACCCCGGTCGCGGGCACCTCCGGTCCCTGGGTGAAGCTCCCGGTGTCGATGGAGAGCAGTCCGAGGCGGGTCCGGGACGACGCGTCCGCGTACGCGAAGACGACGGTACGGGCATCGGCCGCGAGCGGGGCCCGCCGGATCCGGGCGCCGGGCGGCGTCGTGACCTGCTGGACGACGACCGATCCATCGGCGTCGAACCGGTGCAGCCGCAGATCGCCGATCTCCCCGCCGGAGCCGGATTCGCCATAGGTGACGGCCGTCTCCCCGTACGTCCCCAGGTACGTGCCCGTGGCGAGCGGCAGCCGGCGGACACTGCCGTCGGCCATCCCCCTCAACTCGACTGCTCCCGCCTGCGGGAGCGCCACTGTGTCCGATCCCGCGCCCGCATAACCCGGATACCCAAGGATGCTGTTCAGACCGGCGACCAGGGTGGACTTCCCGTCGGAGTACCGGGTCCACAGGAAGCCCGCTGTCCCGTCCACCTGACGGAGAAAGCCCTGCGTGCCGGCGGAGATCAGCGAACTGCCCCGCGGCACGTAGCGGTCGGACTGGAAGACCGTGTGGGCGGGCGTGGGCGCGGGCTCCGCCGCCACCGCTGACGGACCGACAGGCCCGAGTCCCGATGTCATTCCGATGGCAACGACCGTGCCGGCCGCTACGGCCACACGCGCGAGCGCACGACGATTCAACGAAGTCCCTCCCCAGAACGTGAAAGCGCCGTGACCCCCCACGACGTCGGCGGATCGTAACAGCACCCCCTCACGCAGCAGGGCCCGTACGACACCGAAGTGCCGTACGGGCCCTGCCAGTCAGACCCTCGGGTCAGACCGGATCAGCTGTTGCGCTTCCAGCGCGGCTTGTCGTCACGGCGCCCGAAGGAACCGGTGCTCGTGCCGGTGCCGGTCGTGCCACCGCGGTGGTCGTCGCGGCGGCCGGTCGGGCGGTCGCTGCCGCCGGTGCGGAAGCCGCCCGCGGGGCGGTCGTCGCGGCGGTCGCGGTTGAACGGGCGGTCGGTGCCACGGTGGCCGCCGGTCGGGCGGTCGTCACGGCGGAAGCCGCCCGAGGAACGGTCGTCACGGTTGACGCCACCCGAGGGGCGGTCGCTGCCACGACGGTCGTCACGGTCGTCGCGACGGAAACCACCGGAGGGGCGGTCGTCGCGGCGGAAGCCACCCGACGGGCGGTCGCCGCCGGAGCGGAAGCCACCCGAGGGGCGGTCGTCACGGCGCTCGAAGGAACGGCCACCACGGTCGTTGTCACGGTTGAACCCACCGGTCGGGCGGTCGTCACGGCGGAAGCCACCGGTCGGACGGTCGCCGCCGGAGCGGAAGCCACCGGAGGGGCGGTCGTTGTCGCGACGGAAGCCGCCACGGTCGCCGCCGCGGTCGCCACGGTCATTGCCGCGGTCACGGTTGAAGCCACCGCGGTCGTTGCCACGACGGTCGTCGCGGTCGTCCCGGCGGAAGCCGCCACGGTCGTTGCCACGGCGCTCGAAGCTGCCGCGGTCGTCGCGACGCTCCTCGGCCGGCGCCTGCTCCGGCACCGCGGCGATCTCGGCCTCGGCAGCCTCGGTCACCTCGGCGACAGCCGCCTCCGGGTCCTCGCCACGCTCGCGCGCGGCACGGGCGACCAGGCGGTCGGCCTCCTCGCGGAGCTCCGTGGCGCGACGCTGGACGCGCTCGAGCTGCTGGCCCAGCTCCTTGACCTCGCGCTCCGCCTGCTTGGCGGCGTTGTTCGCGGAGTCGGCCTGGACCTCGGTCAGCGAACGCGCGCCGGTGATCTCGGCGACCTCCGGGTCGAACACGCCCGCTCCGGCCACGATGTGGCGTGAGGCGTCGACGCCCGCGTCCTCCATCAGACGGAAGATCTGGCGGCGCTGGTGCGGCAGCGAAAGGGAAACCACAACACCGGACCGGCCGGCGCGAGCCGTGCGGCCCGAGCGGTGCAGGTAGTCCTTGTGGTCGCCGGCCGGGTCCACGTTCAGGACCAGGTCGATGCCGTCGACGTGGATGCCACGGGCGGCGACGTCGGTCGCGACTAGCGCGTTGACGTGGCCCTTCTTGAAGTCCTCGAGGACGCGGGTACGCGCACCCTGCGTCATGCCACCGTGCAGCGCGTCCGCCTTCACGCCCGAGTCGACGAGCTGCTCGGCGATACGGTCGGCGCCCAGCTGCGTACGGACGAAGATGATGGTGCGGCCCTTGCGGGCGGCGATCGCCGCGGTGACCGGCGCCTTGTCCTTCGGCTTCACGACGAGGACGTGGTGCGTCATGGTCGTGACGTTGCCCTGGGCGCTGTCGACCTCGTGGCTGACCGGGTCGACGAGGTAGCGGCGCACCAGCGTGCCGATCTCGTTCTCCATGGTGGCGGAGAAGAGCATGCGCTGGCCGCCGGCCGGGATCTGGTCGAAGAGCTCGGTGACCTCGGGCAGGAAGCCCAGGTCGGACATCTGGTCGGCCTCGTCGAGGACGGCGACCTGGACCTTCTCGAGCGAGCCGGCGCCACGGTTGATGATGTCGCGCAGACGGCCCGGGGTGGCGACGAGGACGTCGACGCCGCGCTCGAGCGCGTAGATCTGGTTGCTCATGGACGTACCGCCGCAGACGACCTTCATCTTGAGGCCGAGCACATCGCCGTACGGCTGGAGCGCGTCCGCGACCTGCATCGCGAGCTCACGGGTCGGGGTGAGGATGATGCCGCGGGGCTTCTTCTTGTCGGTTTGGCCGCCGGCCAGGGTGGCGAGCAGCGGCAGACCGAAGGAGAGGGTCTTGCCGGAGCCGGTGCGGCCGCGGCCCAGGATGTCCTTGCCGGCCAGGGCGTCCGGGATGGTCGCGGCCTGGATCGGGAAGGGCGTGGTGACGCCGTTCTGCGCGAGCTTGCGGACGATGCCCTCGGGCAGGCCAAGGTCGGCGAAGGTGACAGTGGGCTCAGCGGCCTCGGTGTCAGCGACCTCGACAACCTCGACGTCAGCGACCTCGATGGCCTCGACGGTCTCGACAACCTCGATGGCCTCGACGGACTTGACGACCTCGGCAGCGGAAGCCGCCACGGCCTCGTTGTTCTCGGGCATGACGGCGTGATCAGTACTGAAAGTGGACATGCGAAATGCGAAACCTTCCGGAGTCTCGGCACGCGCCCAAACTCCGTGATTCGCAATTCGACCGCCTCAATGCGGTCAGCCACGGCTAGGGGGAGTACGCGCCACGCGGCGCTCTTCTGTTTCGGCGCCGGGCAATGGGATCAAACGATCTGCCACGATACGCAGCCTCCCCCACAAAAGGCAAACCCGGTCCAAAGTGACCCTCGCTACATGGGCCCCACCTGCGGTGACGCCTCCGGTTCCGCACTCATCCCCTGCCCGGCGACCCCTTGTATTGCCATCGCGTGCACCTCCGGAGCGGACGACGGCGGCGGCGGATCGGAGGGCTCGCTCGGCTGTGGCGTCGGACTCACCGGCGGCGGCTCGGACGGGGTCGGCTGCGGCGGCTGTTCGGACGAGGACGCTCCGCCTCCGGTCGGCGGGGGATTCTGCGGCGGCTGCGGCTTCGGCTGCGGCCCGCCCCGCGGGGGCTTGACCCCGGGCTGCGCGGAACCGCTCGGCTTCGGCGACGCGCTCTCGCCGTCCGCACCCTTCCCGCCCGCCTTGCCCGGCTCGCCGCGCCCGCCGGCCGCCTGCCGCCCGCCCGGTGCCGCCTGCCCGCCGTCCGGCTCTGCCACCGCCCCACGCCGGTCCGTTGTCGTACGAGGCGCCGGTTTCCCGCCATCGTCGTCGCTCACGCTCATACAGCCTGCCGAAGCCGCGACCGCCAGCGAGGCGGCGATCGCGACAACCAAACGGCCGGGGGCGGACAACTGGCGCACGGCGGCACCTCCAGGACACGGGATGCGGGTTTCCCTGCCCAACTCCCTGTGCCCCACAAGGGACACGCCCCCAGCCCCCACAAGGAACCCGCCCCTGGACGCCCGCTACGCCACGAGCCCGCGCGCCAACTCCGCGCCCAGGACCACCGATCCCAGCCCCACCAGCAACGACGCGCCCACATTCGCCGCCGCCAGGAACATCCACCCGCGCTCGGCCAGCCGAAGCGTCTCGTACGAAAACGTCGAGTACGTCGTCAGCGCCCCGCACAGACCCGTACCGAGAAGGGCGTACGTCCCCGAGCCGACCGCCGCCCCCGAGAGCGCGCCCAGCACCAGGCACCCGGCCGCGTTGACGACGAATGTCCCCCACGGGAACACCGAGTCGTGGCGCGCCTGCACCGCACGGTCCGTCAGATACCGCAGTGGCGCGCCGACCGCCGCGCCCACCACCACCAGCAGCCAGTTCACCGCAGGGCCTCTCGGGTCACGACCGCCCTGGTCGCCGACGCCGCCAGCCACACCGCGGCCATCGCGCCCGCGACGGTCCCCGCCGCGTAGGCCATCGCGGTATCCGCCTCCTCACGCTCGAGGAGGTCGGAAAAGTCGAGCGCGTACGTCGAGAAGGTCGTGAAACCGCCTAGTACCCCGACTCCGAGGAACGGCCGCACCAGCGGATGTGCGCTCCGGCCGCCCTCGCTGACCAGCGCCATCAGCACCCCGATCAGCGCGCAGCCCAGCACATTGACCCAGAAGGTCGCCCACGGGAACGCGCCCGGCGCCGCGGGCCACAGCACGGATGCGGCGTAACGCGCCGTCGTCCCCGCCGCGCCGCCCGCCGCGATCGCCGCGAGCACCGGCCACTTGTGGCTGCCCGCGGTCTCGGCGCGCTGCGCCGGCACATGCAGATCGACGTCCGGATCGATCGCCTCCGGCGGTGTATCCGGACCGGTCACCCGTACCCCAGCGCGTGCAGCCGCTCGTCGTCGATCCCGAAGTGATGGGCGATCTCGTGCACCACGGTGATCTCGGTCTCCGCGACCACGTCCTCGCGGGTCTCGCACATCCGCAGCGCCGGCCCGCGGTAGATGGTGATCCGGTCCGGCAGCACGCCCGCGTACCACTCGCCGCGATCGGTGAGCGGAGTCCCCTCGTAGAGCCCGAGCAGCTCGGGGTCGTCGGCGGCGGGCTCGTCCTCGACGAACACCGCGACGTTGTCCATCAGCCGCATCAGCTCCGGCGGGATCCTGTCCAGCGCTTCGGCGACCAGTTCCTCGAACTCCTCGCGCGTCATCTCCAGCACCCGGCCATTGTCACGTACGCCGTGCGACGGGTCGCCCCGGCATGGCCGCCCGCCTTGCTGGGCATACGGGACCAATGGCCCGCGAAGCCCCGGAACGGATCCGAGCCGCGCTCACCCGGCTCCAACGGCACTACCGATCACGCAACACCGGCCCCACCATCACCCTCGTCCACACCCCGCACCCCTGGGCCCGCGCGCTGGGCCTTGCCGCCGTGGTCCTTCTCGGTGCCTGGCTCGGCCTGCTGATCGTCGGCAGCGTCCGTACGCCGGTCGGCCCGATGGACACGAGCATGACCCTGCGCCCCTCCCTGTCCGGCGGCACAAAGATCAACGTCTCGCCGCTGGGCGCCCTGGAGCTCGACTCCCATGTCGCGCCCATCCGGCTCGACGTCGACGTCGACCAGCTCGACCCGGCCCGTTCCCAGGCCCTGGTCGAACACCCCGAACGCCTCTCCGGGCTCCAGGACGAGGTCGCCCACGACGTGACGGACGGGACCACCGAGCTGGCCGTACGCTCCTGCGTCGCCGTCGTCTCCGGCGCGACCGCCCTCGGCCTCGCCGTCTACCGCCGCCCGCGCCGGGCCCTGGCGGCGGGCGGCCTCGCGCTCGCCCTCCTGGCCGCGTCCGGCGTCTCCGCGTACGCCACGTGGAACCCGAAGTCCGTCCTGGAGCCGAAGTTCTCCGGACTGCTTTCCAGCGCCCCCTCGGTCGTCGGCAACGCCCGCTCCATCGTCACCGAATTCGACGTCTACCAGCAGGAGTTGGCGCGCCTGGTCACCAATGTCACCAAGCTGTACGAGGCGACCTCGACGCTCCCCACGTACCAGCCGGACCCCCGCACGATGCGGGTGCTGCACGTCTCCGACATCCACCTCAACCCGGCGTCGTGGCACATCATCGGCTCGCTCGTCGAGCAGTACGGGATCGACGTGATCATCGACTCCGGCGACACGATGGACCACGGCACCGCCGCCGAGAACAGCTTCCTCGACCCGATCCCCGACCTCGGCGCGCCCTACGTCTGGGTCCGCGGCAACCACGACTCGGGCACCACGCAGGCGTATCTCTCCCGCCTCAAGAACGTGCACGTTCTCGACGACGGCCGGGCCGTCACCGTCGCCGGCCTGCGCATCGCGGGCATCGGCGACCCCCAGTTCACCCCCGACCGCTCGGTCGTCGCCGCGGGCGACCCGGCCGAACGCATGGCGGGCATCCGCTTCGCCTCCGCCCTGCGCGACCAGACACGCGCGGGCACGCCCGTGGACATCGCGATCGCCCACAACCCGGTCGCGGCCCGCGAGACGGACGGCGTGGTCCCGCTGGTACTGGCCGGCCATGTCCACCACCGCGAGACGGAGCTGCTCAAACAGGGCACGCGCCTGAAGGTCGAGGGGTCGACGGGCGGCGGGGGCCTGCGCGCCCTGCAGAACCAGAAGCCGGAGAAGGTGCGGGCGTCGGTCCTCTATCTGGACCGTACGACCAGACGGCTGCAGGCGTGGGACGAGATCACGCTGGGCGGTCTGGGCCTGACGACGGCCGAGGTCAGCCGCCACCTCCCGGACGAGAACGCCCCCGGCGCGACGCCGTCCCCGAGCGCTCCCTCCGTCACCCCCTCCGGGCGCCGGTAAACCGTTTTGGCGATAGCTCCCCGCATCCCATATGCTTCTCACGTCCCCGACGCGCTGCGAAGCGCCCAGGCGGGCCCTTAGCCCTCATCGTCTAGTGGCCCAGGACGCCGCCCTTTCAAGGCGGTAGCACGGGTTCGAATCCCGTTGGGGGCACGCATCACCATGTGCGAGACTTGCGCTCGCACATTGCTTGGTCCTGTGGAGCAGCTTGGAGTGCTCGCCACCCTGTCAAGGTGGAGGCCGCGGGTTCAAATCCCGTCAGGACCGCTGCGGCTGTCGAAGGCCGCGTGGCTGGGTAGCTCAGTTGGTACGAGCGATCGCCTGAAAAGCGATAGGTCGCCGGTTCGACCCCGGCCCCAGCCACAACCGAAAGCCCCGGCCCCCGCGGACCGGGGCTTTCGCCGTACCCGCCACCAGCCGGCCGGCCACCCCGCCGGAGCGGAGGCCGCGTCCGCGGCGAAGCCGCAATCGGACACAGCGATTCCCGTCAGGACCGCTGCGGCTCTCGCCGGACCCACGCCGGTCCCACGTGAGCTGCGCCACGCCGGCCCCACGTGAGCCGCATGAGCGGCCTCTCACTTCGCGCAGAAACGGACCGTTCTGCTCCGCGCTCCACCACCTCGTGGTGGAAATGTGTTCGCCAGTGCTTTCCCAGGGGTGCGATCCTGGGATCCGTATGTCTACTTCCTTCGCCGACCTTCAGACCCTGCTGGCCGGGGCGTCCCTGCGCGATGCCCACCGGCTCGGCCGCCGTCTCGAAGGCTCCCGCCGTATCCGTAAGCCCGAGGCGCGGCAGGCCGCGCTCGAGGAGATCGCCGCCGAGGCCGAGCAGTCCGCGGCCCGCACGGCCCGGCGCGCCGGCCGGGTGCCCGAGATCACGTACCCCGAGCAGTTGCCGGTCAGCCAGCGGAGGGACGAGATCCTCGAGGCGATACGGGACCACCAGGTCGTGATCGTCGCGGGCGAGACCGGCTCGGGCAAGACAACCCAGATCCCGAAGATCTGTCTGGAGCTGGGCCGCGGCGTACGCGGCATGATCGGCCATACGCAGCCGCGAAGGATCGCCGCCCGCACCGTCGCCGAACGTGTCGCGGAAGAGCTCCGCACCTCCCTCGGCGAGGCGGTCGGCTGGAAGGTCCGGTTCACGGACCAGGTCGGCGGCGACACCTTCGTCAAGCTGATGACGGACGGCATCCTCCTCGCCGAGATCCAGACGGACCGCGAGCTGCGCGCGTACGACACGATCATCATCGACGAGGCCCACGAGCGGTCCCTCAACATCGACTTCCTGCTCGGCTATCTCGCCCAGCTGCTGCCCAGACGCCCCGATCTCAAGGTGATCATCACCTCCGCGACGATCGACCCGGAGCGCTTCTCCCGCCACTTCGGCGAAGCCCCGATCGTCGAGGTCAGCGGCCGTACGTACCCCGTGGAGGTGCGCTACCGCCCCCTCCTCGAGGACGACAGCGATGACAGCGACCGCGACCAGATCACCGCCATCTGCGACGCCGTGGAGGAGCTCCACGGCGAGGGCAAGGGCGACATCCTGGTCTTCCTCTCCGGCGAGCGCGAGATCCGCGACACCGCGGACGCGCTCAACAAGAAGCAGTACCGCTTCACAGAGGTGCTCCCCCTCTACGCACGGCTGTCGCACGCCGAGCAGCACCGCGTCTTCCAGCCGCACACCGGCCGCCGGATCGTCCTCGCCACGAACGTCGCCGAGACCTCGCTGACCGTCCCCGGCATCAAGTACGTGATCGACCCGGGCAACGCCCGTATCTCCCGCTACAGCCATCGCACCAAGGTCCAGCGACTCCCCATCGAGCGGATCAGCCAGGCCAGCGCCAACCAGCGCAAGGGCCGCTGCGGCCGTACGTCCGACGGCATCTGCATCCGCCTCTACTCCGAGGACGACTTCGACTCCCGTCCCGAGTTCACCGATCCCGAGATCCTGCGTACGAATCTCGCCTCCGTCATCCTCCAGATGACCGCCGCCGGCCTCGGCGACATCGAGAAGTTCCCCTTCATCGACCCGCCGGACCACCGCAATATCCGCGACGGCGTCCAACTGCTCCAGGAACTGGGCGCGTTCGACCCGGCCCAGAAGGATCCCAAGAAGAAGCTCACGCCGCTGGGCCGCCAGCTCTCCCAGCTCCCGGTCGACCCGCGCCTGGCCCGTATGGTCATCGAGGCCGACAAGAACGGCTGCGTCCGCGAGGTCATGGTGATCGCTGCCGCGCTCTCCATCCAGGACCCGCGCGAGCGGCCCGCCGACAAGCAGACGCAGGCCGACCAGCAGCACGCCCGCTTCAAGGACGAGACCTCCGACTTCCTCGCCTTCCTCAATCTCTGGCGCTACATCCGCGAACAGCAGAAGGAGCGCGGCTCCTCCAGCTTCCGCCGGATGTGCAAGCAGGAGTATCTGAACTTCCTGCGCATCCGCGAATGGCAGGACATCTACGCGCAGCTGCGCACGGTGGCCAAGCAGATGGGTCTCCATCTGGAGGAGCACTCGGCGGACACCATGGCGCCGGAGCAGTCCGTCCACACCTCGCTGCTGGCCGGTCTGCTGTCGCACATCGGCCTCAAGGACACCGACAAGAACGAGTATCTGGGCGCCCGCAGCGCCAAGTTCGCGGTGTTCCCCGGCTCGGCGCTCTTCAAGAAGCCCCCGCGCTTCATCATGTCGGCAGAGCTCGTCGAGACCTCCCGGTTGTGGGCGCGGGTCAACGCCAAGGTGGAGCCCGAGTGGATCGAGCCGCTCGCCGGGCATCTGCTCAAGCGCACCTACAGCGAGCCGCACTGGGAGAAGGACGCGGCGGCGGTGATGGCGTACGAGCGGGTCACGCTGTACGGCGTGCCGATCGTCGCGCAGCGCAAGGTGAACTACGGGCGGATCGACCCGGAGACGTCCCGCGATCTGTTCATCCGCAACGCGCTGGTAGAGGGCGACTGGCGTACGCACCACAAGTTCTTCGCCGACAACCGCAAACTCCTCACCGAGGTCGAGGAGCTGGAGCACCGGGCGCGGCGGCGCGACATCCTGGTGGACGACGAGACGCTCTTCGACTTCTACGACGGGCGAGTGCCTGAAGACGTCGTCTCCGGCGCGCACTTCGACTCCTGGTGGAAGAGCAAGCGCCGGGACGAGCCCGAACTCCTCGATTTCGAGCGCGAGATGCTCATCAACGAGAAGGCCGGGCAGGTCACCAAGGACGACTATCCGGACTCCTGGCGGCAGGGCCCGCTGAAGTTCCGGGTGACCTACCAGTTCGAGCCGGGCGCCGACGCGGACGGTGTGACCGTCCACATCCCGCTCCAGGTGCTCAACCAGGTCACCGGCGAGGGCTTCGACTGGCAGATCCCGGGGCTGCGCGAGGAGGTGGTGATGGAGCTGATCCGCTCCCTCCCCAAGCCGATCCGCCGGCACTACGTCCCCGCCCCGAACTACGCGAAGGCATTCCTGGAGAGGGCTGTGCCGCTCCAGGAGCCGCTGCCCGTCACGCTCGCGCGCGAGCTGCAGCGCATGGTCGGCGTCCCGGTCACGGCGGACGACTTCGATCTGTCCCGGGTGGCCGACCACCTCAAGATCACGTTCAGGATCGTCGACGAGCGCCGCAAGAAGCTCGCGGAAGCAAAGGATCTGGAGTCGCTGAGGCTCCAGCTCAAGCCGGCGGCGCGCCAGGCCCTCTCCAAGGCCGCCGCGGCCGCCACGTCCGGGCCCGCCGGGGAGTCCCTGGAGCGCACCGGCCTCACGGACTGGACGATCGGCACGCTGGCCCGCGTCTTCGAGACGCGCAGGGCCGGTCAGCCGGTCAAGGCATACCCGGCGCTCGTCGACGCCGGTGAGAGCGTGTCCGTACGTCTCTTCGACACCGAGGCCGAGCAGCAGCAGGCGATGCGGCAGGGCACGCGCAAGCTGATCCTGCTCAACATCCCGGTGAACCCTGCCAAGTTCGCCTCGGACAAGCTCAACAACCAGCACAAGCTGGCCCTGTCCCGTAACCCCCACGGCTCGATCCAGGCGCTCTTCGACGACTGCGCCATGGCCGCGGCGGACAAGCTGATCGCCGACCACGGCGGACCTGCCTGGGACGAGGAGTCGTTCCGCAAGCTGTACGACAAGGTCCGCGCGGATCTCGTCGATGTGACGGTGCGGACGGTGGATCAGGTCCAGCAGATCCTGGCCGCATGGCAGGCCTGCGAGCGCCGGCTGAAGGCGACGAACAGCCTGACCCTGGTCGCCAACGTCCAGGACGTACGCGAGCAGCTGGCGGCCCTCATGCCACCCGGCTTCGTCACCAGGACGGGCCTGCGGCGGCTGCCGGACCTCATGCGCTATCTGGTCGCGGTGGACCGTCGGCTCCAGCAGATGCCGACGGCAGTGCAGCGCGACACGACGCGCATGGAGAAGGTCCACGAGATGCGGGACGAGTACGCCTGGCTGCTGGAGCAGATGCCGCAGGGCCGCCCGGTCCCGCGGGAGGTCCTGGACATCCGCTGGATGATCGAGGAGCTTCGGGTGAGCTACTTCGCGCACGCGCTGGGCACGGCGTACCCGGTCTCGGACAAGCGCATCGTGAAGGCGATCGACGCGGCGGCGCCGTAGCGCGCCCTTCGCCTTGCGTGAGTTCGACCGGACCGGCTGACCTGCTGTACAGTCTTGATTCGCAGCGCACGGCAAGAAGCGCGGCGACATCTGGTCCTGTGGAGCAGCTTGGAGTGCTCGCCACCCTGTCAAGGTGGAGGCCGCGGGTTCAAATCCCGTCAGGACCGCAGTGATACGAAGGCCCGCATCCATAAAGGACGCGGGCCTTCGTCGTGCGTGGAGACGGCTGCGGGAGGCCGCGCCCGCGGCACAGCCGCAATCAGAGGCAGCACATCCCGTCGGCACCGCCCGCCCCTCACAAGGCCTGCATCCACCAAAGACGCGGGCCTGGGGCGTGCCCGCACCCCCTCGTGGCGCGGCCTTCCCCATCCGGGCATCTTGACGACGTCATCTGCCACCGGTACTCAGGAACTAGGGGACGGCACACACCGGAGGTGACGTGCATGGCGGCGTCCGCGGCGAGGGAGCACGAGACCAGGGCGCTGCTGCGTGCCCATCTGAAGGCCGCCTCTTCCGGCTACCGGCATCTGACCCGTAGCTGCCCCATCTGCGATCGCCTCCAACGGCTCGCCATGGAGCCCTCCACACCGGGCTCCACCCCCGCCCCCGATGAGGACGAGGGGCCCACCACCGAGTGACAGGCGGGACTTTGGCAAGGGTTGTGCAATGTGACGGGAGTCACCGAACGGGTTTTTCGAACCGGTGAACTTACCCCCTCCCTACAACCGGCCAATTTAATATGTGCCATTGCACCACCCTCTGAGCACGTCCGCCCGCCTCCTCCCCACCCCCGAACCACCTCCCCGGCCGGACGCACCCCAGTCCTCCCACGGGCACAAAAAAGATCGCGCTGGACTCGGCGGAGTCCAGCGCGATCAATGACGAAGTCCGTTGGGGCGAACGCCCGTCATGTGGAGCTATGGGTGGGCTTACCGGGATGGGGGGCCCGGAAATGCCCGATCAATTGGGTGTTCAGGCCTCGCTACGCTGCTGCGGAATACCCGCAAGCAGTGCGCGGACCTCTGCCTCGCGATACCGACGATGCCCACCGAGCGTGCGGATGGACGTGAGCTTGCCTGCTTTGGCCCAGCGGGTGACCGTCTTCGGGTCCACGCGGAACATCGTGGCAACCTCAGCCGGGGTCAGCAGCGGCTCGGCATCAGGGGTGCGAGCGGTCATGAGCGGCCTCCTCGGGAGAACCGATCCATCTCGGTTCTTTCCTCTAAATTCTGCACCTTGACCCGCGTTGCCCGAAATGGCGGACGCGGGTCGAGTCGGTTATAGGACGAACGGCTTGTCCTCGGCACTACAACTACACCATCTGTCCAGCCACGTCGGCCAAACCGACGGAATTGCCCTCTGAGGTGTTCATCAGTGGCGGAAGGCCGATGGACCATGCCATAACGGACAGTTACGCCACAGTGACGATCAGTCACAGTGCGATCAGGAGTCGTCAGACCCCCCATAGAGAGCAATGCCGAGCTTTCCGCCCTTAGTTGGACGGAAGGAGCCCTCACCGGGCTCCTTGTCCTATTTTGACACGACGGTAGGTGATAGGCGCAAGGGCCCAGTAAGTGCCGTCCGTCACGCTTGAGACAAAGGCCCGGATCGGGGCCTACGTCCTGGACCGATGGCCCCGATGATCCTCAACGCACCTCAGAAACGCTCAGTTCGCGAACTGAAGGTGCCTCACGGCCCGCCAGCGCTCCACCAGACGCGCGTACGCCTCGCCCGCGCCCTCGCCGTCCCCGGCCTGCAGCGCCGCGATCCCAGCGGCCAGATCCGCCGCCGAGCGGTCCTCGGCGAGCTGGGGTCCCGTGAGGGCGTGCACCAGGCCGCCGTAATCGAGCTCGACCAGGGAGCGCGGATGGAACTCCTCCAGCCAGCGCCCCACGTCCACAAGGCCCTCGGTCAGCTGTCCCTCGTCGATCGTCTCTCTCAGCGTCTTCAGGGCGCGCGCCACCCGCCGCCTGGCCTGCACCATGGGCGTCCGGTAGCGCAGCACGGACGCCGCGGGCCCGGCCGGCTCGTACTCCCGCTCGGCGTCCGAGAAAAGCACGAACCAGCGCACCGGCACCTGCCAGAGGGCCGTACGGATCCAGGGGCGCGCGTCCGGGTTGCGCTCGCGCCACTGCTGGTAGTCCGCGGCCGCCTGCCCGCGCACCACCGGCGGCAGCACCGCGTCCAGGAGCGCGGCGGGAAGCTGCTCCGACAGCTCCTCCAGCGCCAGCCAGCCGCGCAGCCTGGTGCGCCACGGGCAGACGCACACCACGCCGTCCACCTCCGTGACAAAGGCGTCGCCGCTCTCGTGGACCGGCACCGGGACCGGCGGGGTGGGCAGCAAATCGGCCAGCGAGCGCCGCAGTTCGTCCTGTGCGGTGGGGGTGTGCTCCCGGCCGGCGTAGCGGGCCCAGTGGCGCCGCTCCGGCTCGGGAAAGGCCGCCAGCGGCTCGTAGACCCGCAGGTAGGCCGCGTACGGGATGAGGACGGAGGACAACGCTGGCATGCCGCGAATCCTTCCACGCCGGTACTCCGCCAGGGGGTGATCCTCGGCACTGGGTCGGATCTACGCGCGCGTAGGACTTACCCTCGTGCCGAAACTTAAAGCTTCCCCACCCCTTCCCCTGCCACAAGCGACGGGGAGACCCGAAGGAAGCCCTACCTCCGCCGCTTCGTACTTGGGAGTCACCACCGTGACCGATGTGACCGACGGCGTCCTGCACACCCTGTTCCGATCGGACCAGGGCGGACACGAGCAGGTCGTGCTGTGCCAGGACCGCGCCTCTGGCCTGAGGGCCGTCATCGCCATCCACTCGACCGCCCTGGGCCCGGCCCTGGGCGGCACCCGTTTCTACCCGTACGCCACCGAGGAAGAGGCCGTCGCGGACGCGCTGAACCTGTCCCGGGGGATGTCGTACAAGAACGCCATGGCCGGCCTCGACCACGGCGGCGGCAAGGCAGTGATCATCGGCGACCCGGAGATGATCAAGACGGAGGAGCTGCTGCTCGCCTACGGCCGGTTCGTGGACTCGCTCGGTGGCCGCTACGTGACGGCCTGCGACGTCGGCACGTACGTCGCGGACATGGACGTCGTGGCCCGCGGGACGCGCTGGGCCACCGGCCGCTCCCCCGAGAACGGCGGCGCCGGCGACTCGTCGGTCCTCACGGCGTACGGCGTCTTCCAGGGCATGCGGGCCTCGGCCCAGCACCTGTGGGGCGACCCGACGCTGCGCGGCCGCAAGGTCGGCGTCGCGGGCGTCGGCAAGGTCGGGCACCACCTGGTCGACCACCTCAGGCAGGATGGCGCCGAGGTCGTGATCACGGATGTGCGCGAGGAGTCCGTACGCCGGATTCTCGACAGGCACCCGCAGGTCACAGCAGTGGCGGACACGGACGCCCTGATCCGTACCGAGGGCCTGGACGTCTACGCGCCATGCGCGCTCGGCGGCGCGCTGAGCGACGCCTCCGTGCCCGTGCTCACCGCGAAGGTGGTGTGCGGCGCGGCCAACAACCAGCTCGCGCACCCGGGCGTCGAGAAGGACATCGCGGACCGCGGGATCCTGTACGCCCCCGACTATGTGGTGAACGCCGGCGGAGTCATCCAGGTCGCCGACGAGCTGCACGGCTTCGACTTCGACCGCTGCAAGGCGAAGGCATCGAAGATCTTCGACACCACGCTGGCAATATTCGCACGTGCGAAGGAAGACGGGATTCCGCCGGCCGCGGCGGCTGACCGGATCGCCGAGCAGCGAATGGCGGAGGCCCGCGGCCACTGACGAGGCAGGCTCTGGCCCGCCGACTGGGAGACAAGACTCACCCCGGTCGGCGGGTCGACTGCCGAGAAGAGGTTAAAATCGCAGCTGACCAGCGAGGACGGGACTCCTCGCGGGTTCTGCGAAGTGGCGCGTCATGCGGGCGGCGTACCGTATGGCCGCGGAAGCAGGTACCGTTGAAGTCCTACGGACCGGTCTCTCCATGGAGAGCCCGTTCTGAATCATGAACGCGTGTCAAGACTCTGGGGCCGTCGAGCCCCGTCACCGAGGGGGTCGAGCCATGGGGCGCGGCCGGGCCAAGGCCAAGCAGACGAAGGTCGCCCGCCAGCTGAAGTACAACAGCGGCGGGACTGACCTGTCGCGTCTGGCCAATGAGCTGGGCGCATCGCCTTCGAGTCAACCACCGAACGCTGAGCCGTTCGAGGATGACGACGAGGAAGATGACCCGTACGCACAGTACGCGGAGCTGTACAACGACGACGATGACGAGGACGACGAGTCCGGTCCGTCGTCACAGCGCCGCGGCGCTTGACGTACGTACACCTCAAAAAGCGTTGCCACGTGACCCGGTCAGGGGCGTTCGCCCCGGACCGGGTTTCGCGCTGCCCCTGGGGGCTCAGTTCGCGTAGTCCCCGGTCAGGGTCGCACCGCCGGTGTGCTCGCCGCGCTCGGTGACCTCACCGGCGACCCAGGCGTCGACGCCGCGGTCCGCGAGCGTGGTCAGCGCCGCGTCCACCGACTCCTCGGGGACGACGGCGATCATGCCGACGCCCATGTTGAGGGTCTTCTCCAGCTCGAGACGCTCGACCTGGCCGGCCTTGCCGACGAGGTCGAAGACCGCGCCGGGGGTCCAGGTCGAACGGTCAACAACCGCATGCAGATTGTCCGGAATGACCCGGGCGAGGTTATTGGCAAGACCGCCGCCGGTGATGTGGCTGAAACCGTGCACCTCGGTGGTTCGGGTGAGCGCGAGGCAGTCAAGCGAGTAGATCTTGGTGGGCTCGAGCAGTTCCTCGCCGAGGGTGCGCCCGAACTCCGCCACCTGCTCGTCCAGCGCCATGTTCGCGCGGTCGAAGAGCACGTGCCGTACGAGCGAGTACCCGTTGGAGTGAAGGCCGGAGGACGCCATGGCGATCACCGAGTCACCCTTACGGATACGATCCGCGCCCAGCAGCCGGTCGGCCTCGACCACGCCCGTGCCGGCGCCGGCGACATCGAAGTCGTCCTCACCCAGGAGCCCGGGGTGCTCGGCGGTCTCGCCGCCGACCAGCGCGCAGCCGGCCAGCACACAGCCCTCGGCGATGCCCTTGACGATGGCGGCGACGCGCTCCGGGTGGACCTTGCCGACGCAGATGTAATCCGTCATGAAGAGCGGCTCGGCGCCGCAGACGACGAGGTCGTCGACGACCATGCCCACGAGGTCGTGGCCGATCGTGTCGTACACGCCCATCCGGCGGGCGAGGTCGACCTTCGTGCCGACGCCGTCCGTTGCCGAGGCCAGCAGCGGGCGCTCGTAACGCTTGAGGGCGGAGGCGTCGAAGAGACCGGCGAAGCCGCCGAGGCCGCCGAGGACCTCGGGGCGCTGCGTCTTCTTCACCCACTCCTTCATCAGCTCGACAGCGCGGTCGCCCGCCTCGATGTCGACACCTGCGGACGCGTAGCTGGCACCGGTGGACTCAGCAGACATGGCCAAGAACTTTCGTGTCGTAAAACGGGGGCGTTACGGGCGACGGAGCGCGTCGGCGGCATCGGTGCCGCCCGCCAGCTCGGTCTCCAGAAGCTGCTTGCCGAGCAGTTGGGGATCGGGCAGATCCATCGGGTATTCGCCGTCGAAGCAGGCGCGGCAGAGATTCGGCTTGGCGATGGTGGTCGCCTCGATCATCCCGTCGAGGGAGATGTACGAGAGGGAGTCGGCGCCCAGCGAGGCGCCGATCTCCTCGATCGTCATGCCGTTACCGATCAGCTCGGCGCGGGTCGCGAAGTCTATGCCGAAGAAGCAGGGCCACTTCACAGGCGGGGACGAGATCCGGATGTGGACCTCGGCGGCGCCGGCCTCGCGGAGCATCTTGACCAGGGCGCGCTGGGTGTTGCCGCGAACGATCGAGTCGTCCACGACGACCAGGCGCTTGCCCCGGATGACTTCCTTGAGGGGGTTCAGCTTGAGGCGGATGCCGAGCTGGCGGATGGTCTGGGAGGGCTGGATGAAGGTGCGGCCGACATAGGCGTTCTTCACCAGACCCGAGCCGTAGGGGATCCCGCTGGCTTCGGCGTAGCCGATGGCGGCGGGGGTGCCGGACTCCGGCGTCGCTATGACCAGATCCGCGTCGGCCGGGGCTTCCCTGGCGAGCGTGCGGCCCATCTCCACACGGGAGAGATAGACGTTCCGCCCGGCGATGTCGGTGTCGGGGCGCGCGAGGTAGACGTACTCGAAGACACAGCCCTTGGGCTTCGCTTCCGCGAAGCGGGAGGTGCGGATGCCGTTCTCGTCGATGGCGATGAGCTCGCCCGGCTCGATCTCGCGGACGAAACTGGCGCCGCAGATGTCGAGCGCGGCGGACTCGCTCGCGACGACCCAGCCGCGCTCGAGGCGGCCCAGGACGAGCGGGCGGATGCCCTGCGGGTCGCGGGCCGCGTACAGGGTGCTCTCGTCCATGAAGACCAGCGAGAACGCGCCCATGACGTCCGGGAGCACCTTGGCCGCGGCGGCCTCTACGGTGAGCGGCTTGCCGTCGTCGTCGACCTGGCCCGCGAGGAGCGCGGTGATCAGATCGGTGTCGTTGGTGGCGGCGACCTGGGTGGCGCGGCCGCTCTCCTTGGGGAGGGCGGCGACCATCTCGGCGAGCTCGGCGGTGTTGACCAGGTTTCCGTTGTGGCCGAGCGCGATGGAGCCGTGGGCAGTGGCCCGGAAGGTCGGCTGTGCGTTCTCCCACACGGAGGCGCCCGTGGTCGAGTAGCGGGCGTGACCGACCGCGATGTGGCCCCGGAGGGAGCCCAGAGAGGTTTCGTCGAAGACCTGGGAGACCAGGCCCATGTCCTTGAATACGAGGATCTGGGAGCCGTTGCTCACCGCGATTCCCGCGGATTCCTGGCCTCGATGTTGGAGGGCGTATAGCCCGAAGTAAGAGAGCTTCGCGACCTCTTCGCCCGGGGCCCAGACACCGAAGACGCCGCAAGCGTCCTGGGGGCCTTTCTCACCGGGGAGAAGGTCGTGGTTGAGTCGTCCGTCACCACGTGGCACGGAACCGAGTGTAGGCGAGATCGACCACTGGTCCGAATTGGGGATGCGGGGGCAGGGTCGGCGCAGGTGTGGGCGGGGCTTCGAGCGGGCGCTGGGCCTGCGGATCGGCACCTGGATCGGCGTCCGGATCGGCGTCCACACTGCGGGACGATCGTTGGCAGGTACACGACCTTGAGCCGATCCACCGGTCGGGCAGGACCGATTGCTACGGGCCGCGCCCGCCTGCGTACCGACGCCGGGCTGCTCCCGACCTCTGGGACCTCTGGGACCTCCGGCCTCCTGCCCTCCGGTCTGCCCTCCGATCCCGCCTGATCACTTCGCAGGCGCCGCCGTCGCGGCCAGTCCCTTGCCGTCCGCCGCGGTGAGGGTCAGGCCGCGGTGCTGCAGTTTGTACGTCACCTTGCCTTCGAGGACCTTGAGCAGGTGGTTCTCCAGCGTCATCGCCGTGCCCGTGCACACCTTCCGCGTGGTGGCGAGGCGGTCGAAGGTGATCGTGGAACCGGAGATCTTCGCCGTGCTGGTGAAGGTGTTGCAGCCTAGGTTGCCGCGTACGGAACCGTCCTTGCCGAGAATCAGAAACGCGTTCTTCTCAGTGCCGGCGGGCGGCGAGGAAGCGGTCCCGCCCGATAGGAGGGAGTTCACGGCCCACTTCGTGCCGACCAGCGGCGCCGGGCGCTCCGAGGTGAGGGCGATGGAGTCGCCCTTCTCGGTGGTCAGCGTGAGCTTCTCGTCGACAATCTTCGCCTTGAGCTTGCCGGAGAAGGCCGCCCGCAGCGCGTCCTCGAAACCCTGGATGTCCTTGGCGCAGGCCATCTCGGTCATCTCGCCGGGGCCCACCGTGATCGTGTCGCCGTCGACCTTGACGTCCGCGCCGAAGTGGTTGCAGCCGTAGTTGCCCTGGGCGCGGCCCTTGCTGGTGATCTCGACGTGCGCTCCGGCCGGGGCCGCGGACTTCTTGCCGTCGACGGTCACGCTGTCGACGGACCAGTGGACGCCCGTGACGGGCAGATCGGTGGTGACCGATCCGTCGCCGCCGGCACCGGATCCGGAACCCGATTCCGTGCCGCAGGCGGCCAGGGCGAGGAGAGCCAGGGCGGTGACAGGAATGCTCAGCTGGTTACGCATACCGATGGGACGGAGGTGGATGAGCTCTGGTTCCCCCGGCTCCCCAGGATTCACCCGGCCGGAACAGCGCCGTCAGCCCAGGATCGGGAGCAGCCCCGAAAGGTCGGCGCGCTCGCCGCTGGCGCTGACCTTCGCCGCGTCGAGGGCCTCGGCCCATCCCGTACGCCCGGTGGCGAGACGGATCCAGGTCAGCGGGTCGGTCTCGACGACATTGGGCGGGGTGCCACGGGTGTGCCGCGGCCCCTCGACGCACTGCACGACGGCGAACGGCGGCACCCGCACCTCGACCGACCCACCGGGCGCCTTCACCGCGAGGGCGTCGGCGAGCAGCCGGGTGCAGGCCGCGAGCGCCTGCCGGTCGTACGGGATGTCGAGGCCGGTCGCCTCGCTCAGGTCATCGGTGTGCACGACGAGTTCGACGGTGCGGGTGACCAGATAGTCGCCGAGCCGCATCGCGCCTACGCGGGTGCCGACCAGCCGGTCGCCGGAGGCTGTGGGCGGCAACTCGGCGAGCCGGGCGGCGGTTCGCGCGTACAACTCCGACGGATGTGCACCGGCCGCGATCTCCTTGGTGTCGTCGGAGATGCGCCCGGCGTGCGCGGCCGTCGCGAACGGCCAGTCCAGCAGCTCGACTTCGAGCACGGCCGGCGCGGGCTGCTCGAGAGCCCGGCCGACCGCGCCGACCGCCATCGCGATGTGCCCGGCCAGATCGCGCACGGTCCAGTCACCGAGCCGGGTGGGCCGGGCGAACTGCTCGGGCGTGAGGCTGCCCACCGCCTGCCGTACGTTCTCGAACTGGGCGAGTACAGCGGTACGGATCTTGGCGGGGTCGTAGGCGCGGGTGCGCTTCTTGGACGGTGGCATGGGAGCGACATTAAGGGTTGGGTACGACAGCGGGCCCGGGTAGGACAGCGGCCGCAGTCGGCCTACGGCTGTCAGGCGGGCAGCACCGTAATTGCGCAATCTCGCGCAGGGGGAACCGGCGGAGCCCCCACCCCGGGAGGGGCAGGGGCTCAGCAGGCATTGCGTGAGACGCCGGGTCGGCGGACGTCAGAGCAGCAGGCGGGGGATGGTCTCTTCGTGCGCCGTACGCAGCTCACTCAGCGAGATGCTGAACTCGCCCTGGATCTCGACCTCGTCGCCGTCCACGACACCGATACGGGTCACGGGCAGACCCCGCGCCCCGCACATGTCGTTGAAACGGAGCTCCTCGCTGCGCGGCACCGCGACGACCGCGCGCCCCGCCGACTCGCTGAACAGGAAGGTGAACGCGTCCAGACCGTCCGGCACGATCAGCCGCGCGCCCGACCCGCCGCGCAGGCACGACTCGACGACCGACTGGATCAGACCGCCGTCCGACAGGTCGTGCGCCGCGTCGATCATGCCGTCGCGAGATGCGGAGATCAGGATGTCGCCGAGCAGCTTCTCGCGGTCCAGGTCCACGGCAGGCGGCAGTCCGCCGAGGTGGTCGTGGATCACCTGGGACCAGGCCGAGCCGCCGAACTCCTCACGCGTGTCGCCGAGCAGGTAGAGAAGCTGGCCCTCTTCCTTGAAGGCGATCGGCGTACGGCGGTTCACGTCGTCGATCACACCGAGGACCGCCACGACCGGCGTCGGGTGGATGGCGACCTCGCCGGTCTGGTTGTAGAGCGAGACATTGCCGCCGGTGACCGGGGTGCCCAGCTGGAAGCAGCCGTCCGCGAGACCGCGGGTGGCCTCCGCGAACTGCCACATGACGGCCGGGTCCTCGGGCGAGCCGAAGTTCAGGCAGTCCGAGATCGCAAGCGGCGTGGCGCCGGATGCGGCGACATTGCGGTACGCCTCCGCCAGCGCGAGCTGGGCGCCCGCGTACGGGTCGAGCTTCGTGTACCGGCCATTGCCGTCGGTAGCCATGGCCACGCCCAGGTTCGACTCCTCGTCGATCCGGACCATGCCCGCGTCCTCGGGCTGGGCCAGCACGGTGTTGCCCTGCACGAAACGGTCGTACTGGTCGGTGATCCAGGACTTCGACGCCTGGTTCGGCGAGGAGACCAGGGCGAGGACCTGCTCACGCAGCTCGTCGGAGGTCGCGGGCCGGGGAAGCTTGTTCGCGTCGTCGGCCTGGAGCGCGTCCTGCCACTCGGGACGGGCGTAGGGACGCTCGTACACCGGGCCCTCGTGGGCAACGGTCCGCGGCGGTACGTCGACGATCTGCTCGCCGTGCCAGAAGATCTCCAGACGCTCGCCCTCGGTCACCTCACCGATGACGGTGGCGATGACGTCCCACTTCTCGCAGATCTCCATGAAGCGCTCGACCTTGTCGGGCTCGACGATCGCGCACATGCGCTCCTGCGACTCGCTCATGAGGATTTCCTCGGGCGAGAGGCTCGCGTCACGCAGCGGAACGGTGTCGAGTTCGACGCGCATACCGCCGGAGCCGGCGCTCGCCAGCTCGCTCGTCGCGCAGGACAGGCCCGCGCCGCCGAGGTCCTGGATGCCCGCGACCAGCTTCTCCTTGAAGATCTCGAGCGTGCACTCGATGAGGAGCTTCTCCTGGAAGGGGTCGCCGACCTGGACGGCGGGACGCTTGGCGGGACCGGTCGAGTCGAAGGTCTCGGAGGCCAGCACCGAGACGCCGCCGATGCCGTCGCCGCCCGTGCGGGCGCCGTACAGGATGACCTTGTTGCCGGGGCCCGAGGCCTGCGCGAGGTGGATGTCCTCGTGCTTCATCACGCCGATGCAACCGGCGTTGACCAGCGGGTTGCCCTGGTAGCAGGAGTCGAAGACGACCTCGCCGCCGATGTTCGGCAGGCCGAGGCAGTTGCCGTAGCCGCCGACGCCCGCGACGACGCCCGGCAGGACGCGCTTGGTGTCGGGGTGGTCGGCGGCGCCGAAGCGCAGCGGGTCGACGACCGCGACCGGGCGGGCGCCCATGGCGAGGATGTCGCGGACGATGCCGCCGACGCCGGTGGCCGCGCCCTGGTAGGGCTCGATGTACGACGGGTGATTGTGCGACTCGACCTTGAAGGTGACCGCGTACCCCTGGCCGACGTCCACGACGCCCGCGTTCTCGCCGATGCCGACGAGCATGGCGTCGTTCTCCGGGATCTTCTCGCCGAACTGCTTCAGGTGGACCTTGCTGCTCTTGTACGAGCAGTGCTCGGACCACATGACGGAGTACATGGCGAGTTCGGCGCCGGTCGGGCGCCGCTCGAGGATCTCGCGGATGCGCGTGTACTCGTCCTCCTTGAGGCCGAGTTCCTTCCAGGGCTGCTCGACGTCGGGCGTCTCGGTGGCGTGCTTGACGGTGTCGAGAGTCATACGGAGACCAGCTTCTTCAGGATCGAGGTGAAGAATCCGAGGCCGTCGGTACGGCCCGTACCGATCAGCGGCTCGACGGCGTGCTCGGGGTGCGGCATCAGGCCGACGACATTCCCCGCGGCATTGCTGATGCCGGCGATGTCGCGGAGCGAGCCGTTCGGATTGAAGTCGAGATAACGGAAGGCGACCCGGCCCTCGGCCTCGAGCTCGTCGAGCGTGCGCTCGTCGGCGACGTACCGCCCGTCCATGTTCTTGAGCGGGATCCGGATCTCCTGGCCGGCGGAGTAGTCCGCGGTCCAGGCCGTTTCGCTCGTCTCCACTCGCAGCTTCTGCTCACGGCAGATGAAGTGCAGATGGTTGTTCTGGAGCATGGCGCCCGGCAGCAGATGCGACTCGGTGAGGATCTGGAAGCCGTTGCAGATGCCGAGAACCGGCATACCGGCCTTCGCCTGGTCGATGATCGTTTCCATCACCGGCGAGAACCGGGAGATGGCTCCGGCGCGCAGGTAGTCGCCGTAGGAGAAACCTCCGGCGAGAACCACGGCGTCGACCTGCTTGAGGTCCTTGTCGCGGTGCCAGAGCGAGACCGGCTCGGCGCCCGCGAGACGTACGGCGCGCAGGCTGTCCCGGTCGTCGAGCGTGCCGGGGAATGTGACGACTCCGATACGAGAGGTCACGACTCCACCTTCACGACGAAGTCCTCGATGACGGTGTTGGCGAGGAACGTTTCGGCCATCTCATGGATGCGGGCGAGGGCGGCGTCGTCGACCGGCCCCTCCACCTCCAGCTCGAAGCGCTTTCCCTGACGTACGTCCGCGATCCCGTCGAATCCGAGGCGCGGCAGTGCTCGCTGCACCGCTTGTCCCTGGGGGTCGAGGATCTCGGGCTTGAGCATGACGTCGACTACGACGCGTGCCACGGGCACTCCCGGTGGTGTGTTGCGAGGGCGGTTCCATCAGCGTACCCGCCCGAAAAATCTACGCGGGTAGATATCGGGAGAACTCGCAGCGAAAATCCGGGGAAAATATCCCCCGACCCATTGCCCTGGGACACGCGCATGTAATTGGCTGGGCTTCACAATGCACTGCCCCTCGCTGTACAAAGGAATACAGAGGAAAGCAGCATTGCCCCTCAGCATCCGCAAAGTCGGTATCGCCGCACGTCACAAGAGCATCAGAACCGGCGTGATACCGCAGGAAAGGACCGATATCCGTGGCTCAGCGAGTAGTGGTCACGCTCTCCGACGACATGGACGGCGGAGAAGCGGCGGAAACGGTCGCGTTCGCCGTGGACGGGAAGTCGTACGAGATCGACCTCAATCCCTCCAATGCAAAGAAACTGCGCAAGGCCCTGGCCCCGTACGTGGCGGCCGGCCGGAAGCAGTCAAATGCCGGGAAGCATGACAAGTCCCGCGTCACCTACCGGCACACCTCGCTCGAGCCCGCCCCCGCGGCCGTGCGGGCCTGGGCGCAGTCCAACAAGATGGACGTGCCGGCCCGCGGCCGGATCCCCAAGCGGGTCTACGAGGCCTTCCGCCAAGCCAGTTGAGGGGCGCGGGCGGATCAGAGTTGCGCTGCACCCCTGACGGTCGGCTAGAGTCTGGGGCACGCCGAGGGGCGCGGCCGCAAGGCCCCACCTCACGCAGCGTGCGGGTGTAGTTCAGTAGTAGAACATCCCCCTTCCAGGGGGAAGGCGCAGTGTGCAATTCCTGTCACCCGCTCTGCATCGCTTTACCTGTCCACTGATGTCGATCAGGTAGAGTGGTGGACGCACCGCCCGGTGAGAGCTGAGCGGAAGCAATGCGGACGTGGCTCAGTTGGTAGAGCATCACCTTGCCAAGGTGAGGGTCGCGAGTTCGAATCTCGTCGTCCGCTCAGAGATGAAGGCCCCGGTCGATTCGACCGGGGCCTTCGTCGTATGCGCTCGACCAGTGTGTGCCCGGATGACATTTGTCATCGGGGCCCGGTGACAGCACGCACTGCCCCTCGCTCCCGGTCGGCGGAAACCTTGAATCATGACCAGCGACGAGTACGTGATCGAGGCTGAAAGGCTGCGGCGGACCTACGCCGGTGGCTTCGAAGCAGTGACCGGGATCTCCTTCTCCGTGGCGCGCGGCGAGATCTTCGCCCTCCTCGGAACCAATGGCGCGGGCAAGACCTCCACGGTCGAACTGCTGGAGGGCCTCGCCGCCCCCGACGAGGGGCGGGTGCGGGTGCTCGGCCACGATCCCCGCCGCGAGCGAGCCGCGCTGCGGCCACGCATGGGCGTGATGCTCCAGGAGGGCGGCTTCCCCTCCGACCTGACGGTCGCCGAGACCACCCGGATGTGGGCGGGGTGCACCAGCGGGGCACGCCCCACCGGGGAGGCGCTGAAGCTGGTGGGGCTCGCGGAGCGCTCCGGCGTACGGGTCAAGCAGCTCTCCGGCGGTGAGCGGCGGCGGCTGGATCTGGCGCTTGCGCTGCTCGGACGGCCCGAGGTCCTCTTCCTCGACGAGCCGACGACCGGTCTTGACGCGGAAGGGCGACGCGACACCTGGGAGCTGGTGCGTGCGCTGCGGGACTGCGGCACCACCGTGCTGCTGACCACGCACTATCTGGAGGAGGCCGAGTCGCTGGCCGACCGGCTGGCGATCATGCACAGGGGGCGGATCGTGACCACGGGAACTCCGGCAGAGGTGACGGCGGCCCGGCCCGCCCGCATCCGTTTCGTACTGCCCAAGGGGGTGGCGGCCGGGCGGCTGCCGCTCTCGCTGCGCGCCGCGGCGGCCGGCCGGCGGATCGAGATCCGTACGCACCACCTGCAGCAGTCACTCGGTGAACTGCTGCTGTGGGCTAAGGAGTCGGACGTACGGCTGGAAGAGCTCGACGCCCGCTCGGCCTCGCTCGAAGAGGCCTTCCTCGACATCGCGCAGACTCAGACGGCGGGTGTGTGATGACTGCGACGGCCGGACGGTTGACCGCTCTGGGGCGGGCCGAACTGACTCTTCTGCTGCGCAACCGGACCGCGCTCTGTGTGGCGCTGCTGCTGCCGGGGGCGATGGTGGTGGCGATGAAGTCGTCGCTGGACCAGATCGACCCCGACAACTCGGGGATGAGCGCCGCCGAGGCGGCGATGACCGGTGCGATCGGCATGGTGCTGATCCTGGTCGTGCATCTCAACCTCGTATCGGCGTATGTGGCGCGGCGCGAGGAGCTGGTGCTCAAGCGGCTGCGTACAGGGGAGGTGCGGGACAGCGAAATCCTCGTCGGTACGGCGCTGCCCGCCGCCGGTCTCGCCCTCGCGCAGTGCGTGCTGCTGGTGGTGGCGGGGGTCGCGGTCCTGCATCTGAGGGTGCCGGAGCGGCCCGAACTGCTCGTGCTGGGTGTGGTGTTGGGGATGGTGCTGCTGAGCGCGCTGGCAGCGGTGACATCCGCGGTGACCCAGACCGTGGAGAACGCGCAGATCACCACCATGCCGATGTTCGTGATCTCGATGGCGGGCTCCGGCCTCTTCGTACCCCTGGAAGTGATGCCGGAGAGGATCGCGTCGGTCTGCGAACTGCTGCCGCTGACCGGGGTGATGACGCTCGTACGGGCCGGATGGCTGGGCGGGGCCGACTCCGGGGACCTGCTGGGTGCCGCCCTGACGACGTTGGCCTGGACCGCGATCTCGGTGTTTGCTGTCCGGCGGTGGTTCCGCTGGGAGCCGCGCCGCTGACTGGGGGTGTCTGTGCGGGTGAAGGGCTGGAGCGGTCGCAGCGGGCTTGCCAAGGTGGACCTGTATACGCGCGGCACGGTGCATCTGATCGTGTGGGTGGGGGTCCTCGGGCTGACGTTGCTGCTGATGGCCCGGCCGGTCCGCGAGGACGGGCAGCTGGTCCTGGTCTTGGCCGCCTCGCTGCTCGCCATCGCGCAGGGGGTGCTCTGCGGACGGCTGGCCAGGCATGCGATGGACGCCTATCTGGGGCAGGGGCAGGTGCCCCGGAGGCTGGTCCCATGGGCGGCGGCGGTGACGGCCGCGACGACGTCCGCGGTGGTGGTGCTGGCGACGACGGTCGATCTGACGGGGCTGCTGCCGACGATGCTGGCGGCGGCGCTGACGCCGTTCCTGACAGTCCACTGTCTGCTCGTACGCAACCGGACCACGGCCCTGATCCAGCTCGTGGTGCTGGTCGTGGTGTGCGCGATGGTGTGGCTGACCGGACGCACGGCCGATCAGGCTCTGTTCGCTGTCGTGACCCCCGGCTTCCTGAACGGGTGGCTGGCCTTCACCGCCCGCGCGTCGATGTGGATGCTGGCGGTGATGTGGGAGCTGCGGGAGGCGCGTGACGTACAGGCGCGCCTCGCGGTCGCGGAGGAGCGGCTGCGCTTCGGCCGCGATCTGCACGACGTCATGGGCCGCAACCTCGCGGTGATCGCGCTGAAGAGCGAGCTGGCGGTGCAGCTGGCGCGGCGCGGTCGCCCCGAGGCGGTCGACCAGATGGCCGAGGTGCAGATCATCGCCCAGGACTCGCAGCGAGAGGTACGGGACGTGGTGCGCGGCTACCGGGAGGCGGACCTGAGCGTCGAGCTGGAGGGCGCGCGGGGCGTCCTGGCTGCGGCCGGGATCACCTGCTCCGTCCGGTCCGGCGACGCGGAGCTGCCCGCCGGCATCCAGTCCGCGCTGGGCTGGGTGGTGCGGGAGGCCACGACGAACGTGCTGCGGCACGGGGACGCGCGGCGCTGCACGATATCGCTGCGCACCGCGGACGACACTGCGCTGCTGGTGGTCGAGAACGACGGGGCGGCCGAGGCGGCGGCCGGTACCCCGGGCTCGGGTCTGGCGGGTCTGCGGGAGCGGCTGTCAGCCGTGGACGGCACGCTGGAGGCGGGACCGGCGCGGGGCGGGCGGTTCCGTCTGACGGCCAGCGTTCCGCTGGGACAGCGGACGGGACAGGACATGGAGGAGGCGGTGTGACCGTACGGGTGCTGCTCGCCGATGACGAGCATCTGATCCGCGGCGCGCTGGCCGCGCTGCTCGCGCTCGAGGACGATCTTGTGGTGGTCGCCGAGGCCGCCTCGGGTACCGAGGCCCTCGCCATGGCGCGGGCGCACCGGCCCGATGTCGCGGTTCTCGATCTTCGGATGCCCGCCCCGGACGGTGTGAGTGTGGCCACATCCCTGCGGGCCGAACTGCCCGAGTGCCGGACCATGATCGTGACCAGCCACGGACGGCCCGGGCACCTCAAGAGAGCGCTGGCCGCGGGTGTGCGGGGTTTCGTCCCGAAGACGGTCAGCGCCCAGCGGCTGGCGGAGATCATCCGTACCGTGCACGCCGGAAACCGTTATGTGGACCCGGAGTTGGCAGCGGATGCGATCTCCGCGGGGGACTCGCCGCTGACCGCCCGCGAGGCGGAAGTGCTGGAACTGGCGACGGACGGAGCACCGATCGCGGAGATCGCGGAGCGGGCCTCGCTGTCCCAGGGGACCGTGCGGAACTACCTCTCGTCGGCCGCCTCCAAGCTGGGGGCCGAAAATCGGCACACCGCGGTGCGTCTCGCACGCGAGCGAGGTTGGGTATAGTGGGGTCCGCGCGAAGGCGCATGCGGACGTAGCTCAGTTGGTAGAGCGCAACCTTGCCAAGGTTGAGGTCGCCAGTTCGAACCTGGTCGTCCGCTCGGTAAAGAAGGCCCCGGTCATCACGACCGGGGCCTTCTTCGTGTGGCACGCCGCGCCACCCCCTCTACGACCAGCTCATACCTGTCAGCAGCTCGTACGCCTCGATGTACTTGGCGCGGGTGGCCTCGACGATCTCCTGCGGGAGGGCCGGCGGCGGCTGCTCGCTCCTGCGGTCCCAGCCGGAGGCGGGCGAGGTGAGCCAGTCGCGGACGTACTGCTTGTCGTACGAGGGCTGGGCGCGGCCCGGCTCCCAGGACGCGGCGGGCCAGAAGCGCGAGGAGTCGGGGGTCAGCACCTCGTCGGCGATGACGAGCTCGTCCCCCTCGAAGCCGAACTCGAACTTGGTGTCCGCGAGGATGATGCCGCGGTCCAGGGCGATGTCGCGGGCCCGGCCGTAGACGGCGAGGGTGGTCTGACGCAACTGGGCGGCGGTCTCGGCGCCGACCTGGCGAGCGACTTCCTCGTAACTGACGTTCTCGTCGTGGTCGCCGACGGCCGCCTTGGTGGCCGGCGTGAAGATCGGGGCGGGGAGCTCGGAGCCGTCGGAGAGGCCCTCGGGCAGCGCGAGGCCGCAGACGGTGCGGGTCTCGTTGTACTCGGCAAGGCCCGAGCCGGTGAGATAGCCGCGGGCGACGCACTCGACCGGGATCATGCGCAGTGACTTGCAGACGAGGGTGCGGCCGGCCCAGTCGGCGGGGGCGCCTTCGGGGATGTCGGTGCTCAGGACGTGGTTCGGGACGAGGTCCTCGAGGCGCTCGAACCACCACAGCGACAGCTGGGTGAGCACCCGGCCCTTGTCGGGGATCTCGGTGGGCAGCACCCAGTCGTAGGCGGAGATGCGGTCGCTGGCGACCATCACGAGGTCGCCCGCCTCGTTCTGGTACAGGTCGCGCACCTTGCCGGTGTGCAGATGTACCAGGCCCGGCACCTGAAGCGGCTCGGGCTTTTCGACGAATCCGGACACGGTTCCTCCCCGTGGTTGAACAAAAGGGGCGCCCTCAAGGGCACAAGTAGGGCGGTGGTGGGAGACGGGCGGGCCAATCGCCTCGATTCTCCCGTATGGAGGGAGGGCGGGCCTGATCAGGGGGTGCCGGCCGGTCCTGCGGGCCTAATCGCGTTTGCAGATGCGGTCGAGCAGGTTGGCGGTCGCCCGCTGGACGCGGGGCTCGACATGGCCGGGCCGGTCCAGCGCCGGGGACCAGGCGAAGGTGCCGGACGCGAAGACCAGGGCGCCGGACGGCGCGCGGTACAGAGATGTCTCCTGGTGGCGCACCGCGCCGTCGCCGTCCTGATAGGGGGAGTGAGCGAGCAGGATCCGGCCCCGGTGCTCGGGGAGCGCGGTGCGCGGGAAGTAACGGTCCGCCTCGCCCGCGACCAGGCCGGGGAGTTCGTCGCCCTCGGCGGCGCCCGTCGCCTCCCAGAGCCAGTGGTCCGCGTTGCGTACTACAAGAGGGTGCGGCTCGGGGACCCTCCCCACGTACTGGATGCCGAGCAGTTGCTGCTCGGCCCGGTCGATCTCGCGCCACAGGGCGGGCTTTCCCGGGCCGCGGCGCTTGCGGCAGGTGAGCAGGCGGTCGTCGACGCCGGAGGGGGACGGGCCGAGCTCGACCTGCCAGTACATGGTGTTGGCGGAGAGGAAGACGAGCGAGGTGCCGTGGTCGCGGGCGAGTTCGACGGTGCGGCGCATGGGGGCCGACCAGTACTCGTCGTGGCCGGGGAAGACCAGACCGCGATAGCGGGTGGGGTCAACCCGGCCGGCGTGGAGGTCGCGGGTGTCGGCGTAGGCGAGGTCGTAGCCGTACCGCTCGGCCCAGCGGATGAAGTCGTAGGCGTGGCCGACGTGGAGGGGCAGGCCCGCGCCGGCGTACGGGCGGTCGAAGGAGACCGTGATCGCGGCGTCCTCCTCGCCGAGCAGCCGGCCCGTCTCGTCCCAGGCGTGGTAGAGGCTGGCGCCGGTGCGGCCGTCCTCCGGGTAGAGGTTGTACGCCTGCCAGGTGATGTCCGGGAGGAGCAGCAGGAGGTCGGCGGGGTGATCGCCGCGGACCGTGAAGGGGATGTGGGAGCGGTAGCCGTCGGCGGTGGTCAGCACGGCGACATAGGCGCCGATCGACCAGTAGGAAGGAATCTGCAGCCGCCAGGAGAGCCACCAGTGGTGGCAGGAGACCGTGCGCTGGGCAGTGAGCGGGGCCGGCTGGACGATGCCGGAGAGGCGGGGGCTGGTAGTGATCTTGGCGGCGCCGTCGCCCGCGTAGTGGCCGATGCGGTAGATGTCGACCGAGAACTGCTGGGGCGGGTCCACGGTGATGTGGAAGTCGATCGCCTCGCCGGGGGCGGCGGCGCCGGTGGACGTGAAGCCCTTGATCTGGCGGCGTACGTCATCGGCGGTACGCGGCCCGCCGGAGCGGCCGCCGGCCAGGGTGGGGTCGACGTACCAGGGGACGACCTGGCCGGTGTCGTCGAAGTAGTGCTCGCTGCCGCGGAGCCAGGGCAGGGGGCCCTGACCGAAAGGATCTGAGACGGCGTGGGCGAGGGCGCCCGATTCCCATCGCCGGATCTGCTCTGCCCCCATGCTGCGCCCTCCCTCGATGCCCAGGGCCAACTGTGATGCGCCGACTGTTCAGCGCCGGTCTCCAGCACATCACATAACGCACGCACTCCGTCACCGTTCGTCGCTAATTGGCGTGAACGGAGCGAAGGGTTCCGGTGTACTGCGTGGCCTTGGGTCCGCCGGGAGGCGGTCGCACCGGGTCACACCAGGCGGACCGGCTTCTCGGGGCGGACGCCGAGGGCGGAGAGCCAGGTGCGGAGCGGGGCCGCGTCACCGTCCTCGGTCAGGCTCAGGACCCGGGCGGCCAGATCCGCGCGACGTTCGCCGTTGATCAGGAGGGCCGGGCCGTCGAGCCAGTCGAGGCCGGGGGTCGCGCCTGCCGTGTCGACGGCGGCGCAGCAGACCATCGCGGTGACATGGTCGGCGAGCAGCTCGCGGCCGGTACGGGGCGGCTGCAGCGGGAAGAGGGGAAGCGAGTCCGCGCCCCAGCCGTTCAAAGCGTCGCCCGGGCTCTTGGGCGCCGGGGAAACCGCCGCCTCCTCGCGGACGGCCTCCTCGCGCGCCACCTCCGCGCTTATCCCGGCCGCAAGGGTGTCGCCGGCCTCGCCGCTGTCGGCGGTGTGCACGATCTCGGTGACCTCACCGCTGTGGGCGGTGTGCGCGATCTCGGTGACCTCACCGCTGTGGGCGGTGTGCGCGATCTCGGTGACCTCACCGCTGTGGGCGGTGTGCGCGATCTCGGTGGCCTCACCGCTGTGGGCGGCCTCGTCGGCCTCACGACTGCGGGCGGCCTCATTGCCCCGGCCGGACAGGTGGTCCATCACCCGGGCGAGCGTCGGGCCGTCCGGGCCGGTCGACGGCGGCACGCCCAGATCGTCGAGCACCCGGTGGAGCCGGGCCGCTTCCGTACGCCATTTCCGGTCGACGACCTCTTCGGGGTACTGCTGCCAGTCCACCGGGGACCAGTCGGGGCCCCCCTCGGCCGGGCCGCCGTGGAAGAGGCGTGCGGCCAGCAGGGACGCGGCCTCGTCCACAGCGCCGGGCTCTTCCAGCAGGTCACAGGCGGGCCGCTCGCCCAGCCGGGAGGTGAAGCCCTCGGCCAGTCGGTCGCGGCGGGAGAGCTCGGTCAGCGCGGAGACGACGCCCGCGTCGAGCCGGGACGGCCAGCGGCCCATCCGCCAGGCGGGCAGCGCGACCCGGGTCAGCAGCCGGTCCCAGCCCGCGTAGGCGAGGCCGACCTGCTCCTGGGCGACGATCCGCAGACCGTAATCCACAGTCTGTGCACGCTCGGACGCGGCGGCCGCGACACCGCGCTCCATCTCGCCGACATGCACCTGGCAGCTGCGCAGCAGCAGTCGGGCTATCTGTCCGACGAAGCCGAGCGCCACCCTGCCTATCAGCCCCTGGCCGGGGTCGGCGGCGACGGCGACAGCCGCGTCCAGCCCCCGTACGAAACGGCGGGCGGCGGCTATGTCGGGGTGCGCGGAGGGAGAGGTCCCGGCGACGACCGGTGCCAGCACCGCCCGCAGCTCGGCGACCCGCATCCACCAAAGGAACGGCGAGCCGATCACCAGGACGGGCGCCTCGGCGGTGCGGCGCCGGCGCCCGCTCGGTATCGCATGGGCCGGGTGCGTGCGGTCCTCGAGCCAGCTGTCGCAGTCGGGGGTGAGCGCCAGCGCGGACGGCGCGGGCACATCGAGACGCTCGGCCAGATCCCGCACCAGCCGGTACAGATCGGGGGCCGCCCGCTCCGCGAGCTCGACGGTCGGGCTGAGCGCGGGGCTCGCTCGTACGATCACGGCCGCGACCGCCGCGGCGATCAGCAGCACGACCACCGCGAAGACCGTCACGGCCAGGCGCGCGGCGTCCCAGTTCGGTCCGCTCATTTGTCCCGTGGCACCGCCGACCAGGAGCACTACGGCCACGGCCGCGGGAAGCAGCGCCACGGCCACCGCCCTGCTGCGGATGCGCAGCACGGCGAGAGCTCGGGAGCGCGCGGCCTGCGCGCCCATCGACTCACCGGTACCGGACACGGCCGGACCTCACCCCCTCTGCCCTGCGACGGTGTTGCTCACTCCCCCACTGTGGCACCGACCACTGACATCGCAATGCCGGTGGGCCAAGTGCCGGAACGCCTGCGCCGCACCCTAGTTGGGGCTTCGACGGGCGTCATCCGGATGGCTCAGCCGTCACTCGATGGAATGGCTTAGGTCAAAGGTGATGACGGTTCTCGGGCGCTAGAGGTTCACTCCCCGGCGGCCTTGCGCGCGATGTCCGTACGGTGCTGGGAACCGTCCAGGCGGATCCGGGCCACGGCTGTGTACGCGCGCTCACGCGCCTGCGCCAGGTCTTTTCCGGTCGCGGTGACCGAGAGCACCCGGCCGCCGGCGCTCACAACCGCGCCGCCCTCCCGCCTGGTCCCGGCGTGCAGGACGTACGCATGGGGCGCATCCTTGGCCGCCACCTCGTCCAGGCCCTCGATCGGGTCGCCGGTGCGCGGGGTGTCCGGGTAGTTGTGCGAGGCGACGACCACGGTCACGGCGGCGTCATCACGCCACCGCAGCGGCAGCTGGACGTCGAGGGTGCCCTGGGCGGCGTTGAGCAGCACGCCCGCGAGCGGGGTCTGCAGACGGGCCAGGACCACCTGGGTCTCCGGGTCGCCGAAGCGGGCGTTGAACTCGATGACCCGTACGCCGCGACTTGTGATCGCGAGGCCCGCGTACAGCAGCCCCGAGAAGGGCGTGCCGCGTCGGCGCAGTTCGTCGACAGTGGGCTGGAGGACGTTCGCCATGACGTGGTCGACCATCTTGGGGTCGGCCCACGGGAGGGGGGAGTAGGCGCCCATGCCGCCGGTGTTGGGGCCCGCGTCGCCGTCGAGCGCCCGCTTGAAGTCCTGGGCGGGCGTCAGGGGCAGGACCGTCTCGCCGTCGGTGATGGCGAAGAGGGAGACCTCGGGGCCGTCGAGGAACTCCTCGATGACCACGCGTCCGCAGGCCAGCGCGTGCTCGCGGGCGGCGGCGAGGTCGTCGGTGACGACGACGCCCTTGCCGGCGGCGAGGCCGTCGTCCTTGACGACGTACGGAGCGCCGAAGGCGTCGAGGGCCTCGTCGATCTCCTCGGGCGTCGTACAGACATAGCTGCGGGCGGTGGGCACCTCCGCCGCCGCCATCACTTCCTTGGCGAAGGCCTTGGAGCCCTCCAGCTCGGCGGCCTCGCGGGAGGGGCCGAAGCAGGGGATGCCCGCAGCCCGTACCGCGTCTGCGACCCCGGCCACGAGCGGCGCTTCGGGGCCGACAACGACGAGCTCGGCCGCCAGCTCGGTGGCGAGCAGCGCCACGGCCGCGCCGTCCATCGCGTCGACCGGGTGCAGCTGGGCGACCTCGCCGATGCCGGCGTTTCCGGGCGCGCAGTGCAGAGCGGTGACGTCGGGATCGAGGGAAAGAGAGCGGCACAGGGCGTGTTCGCGGGCGCCGCCGCCGATGACGAGGACCTTCACGGCAGCCAGCCTAACCGCCCGGGGGCGGCTGACCTGTACGGGCCTCCGAAGCGGCCTCCCCTACTCGTTCGTATATTCCTCCACGACCGTGGCGCCGAGCTCGCGCACGATCAGGTCGTGGCCGGAGAGCGCGGAGTCGACGAGGTCGGGATCGTCCTCTTCCGGCACGTCGTCCTCGGGGGCGACCGGGGGCGGAGTCCGAGGAGTCTGCGGGGTGTGCGCGGGGGCGGCGCGCGAAGGCTCGAGGGCGGATGCCTGCGAGGCCGGAGCGGACGAGGATGCCGGGGAGGACTGTGAGCTCTGAGGCGCCTGGGGCCCCGGCGCGGGACGGGGCGCCGGGGCCGCGGGGGCCTGCGGGGATTGGGCCGACGGTGCCCGGCCGCCGCCGTAACCGCCTCCACCACCACCGCCGTAGCCACCGCCGGGCGGGGGCTGCGCGCCGCCGCCGGGGCCGCCGACGCCGCCCGAGGGGTCGATGATCGCCTCGACCTTCCACTGCACATTGAACTGCTCGGCGAGCGCCTGCTTCAGCACTTCCTCGCTGCCACTGCTCGCGAAGTTGTCGCGGGCGCCGGCATTGATGAAGCCGAGCTGGAGTGTGGTGCCGTCGAAGCCTGCGACCTGCGCGTTCTGACTGAGCAGGATCCAGGTGAAACGGCGGCGGTTCTTCACCGCCTCCAGGATGTCCGGCCACATGTTCCGTACCTGCGCGGCGCCCTGGGCCTGGCCGGCGCCGGGCGCGGCCGGGGTGGGGGCGGACGCCGGCGCCGCGGCGGTAGGGGCGGGCTGGGGCGCGGCAGGGCGGCCGCCGCCCTGACCGGGGCTCGAGGCCGTGGGCCAGCCGCCGGGGCGCCGTCCGGCCTCAGGTCCGGCCGCGGCCGCGGGGGGCCAGGCTCCGGGGCGCTGTCCGGCCGGCTGCTCTGCCGGGGGAGCGACGGGCTCGGGGGCGGGCGCAGGCGTAGGCGGAAGCGGAGGCGTAGGCGAGGCGGCGGGCGCGGGTGCCTGGGCGGCCGTAGGTGCGACGGCCGGCCCGCCGCCCTGCGTCGCCGGTGGCGTGGTCGGTGCGGGTGGCACGGGCACCGGCGCGTGGGCCTCGGGCCCGGGGACGTATCCCATCGCGGGCCCCGGGCCCCCGGTCGAGAACGTCGCCCCCCGCTCCAGCCGGTCCAGCCTCGACTGCACCGACCGCTCGTCGTCGAAGGCCGCGGGCAGCAGCACCCGCGCGCAGATCAGCTCCAGCTGCAGTCGCGGCGAGGTGGCGCCACGCATTTCCGTCAGCCCGGTATTGACCAGATCCGCGGCCCGGCTCAGCTCGGCCGCCCCGAAGACGGACGCCTGCGCCTGCATCCGCTCGACCACATCGGCCGGTGCGTCGATGAGCCCCTTTTCCCCCGCGTCCGGCACGGCGGCCAGGATCACGAGGTCACGCAGCCGCTCAAGCAGGTCGGCGACGAAGCGCCGGGGGTCGTTGCCGCCCTCGATCACCCGGTCCACGACCTCGAAGGCCGCTGCCCCGTCGCCCGCCGCGAAGGCGTCCACGGTCGAGTCGAGCAACGACCCGTCCGTGTACCCGAGGAGGGCGGTGGCCATGGCGTACGTCACACCCTCCTCGGTCGCGCCGGCCAACAGCTGGTCCATGACGGACATGGAGTCACGCACGGACCCCGCGCCCGACCGTACGACGAGCGGCAGCACGCCGTCCGCGACCGGGATGTTCTCCTTGCCGCACACTTCGCCCAGGTATTCGCGCAGCGTCCCCGGCGGCACCAGCCGGAACGGATAGTGGTGCGTACGCGACCGGATCGTGCCGATGACCTTCTCCGGCTCGGTCGTCGCGAAGATGAACTTGAGGTGCTCCGGCGGCTCCTCGACCACCTTCAGCAGAGCGTTGAAGCCCTGCGGGCTGACCATGTGCGCCTCGTCGATGATGTAGATCTTGTACCGGCTGCTCGCCGGCCCGAAGAAAGCCTTCTCCCGGAGATCACGCGCATCGTCCACACCACCGTGCGAAGCGGCATCGATCTCGATGACGTCGATCGACCCCGGCCCGTTCCTCGCGAGGTCACGGCAGGACTGGCACTCGCCGCACGGCGTGGGCGTGGGCCCCTGCTCGCAGTTCAGACAGCGGGCGAGGATGCGCGCGCTGGTCGTCTTGCCACAACCGCGCGGCCCGCTGAACAGGTACGCGTGATTGACCCGGTTGTTCCGCAGGGCCTGCTGCAGCGGGTCAGTGACATGCTCCTGACCGATGACCTCGGCGAACGACTCGGGGCGGTAGCGGCGGTACAGCGCAAGGGACGACACGCCTACGAGGTTATCGGGGCCCACTGACAAGCGACGCCGCCCACCGATGTCCGCCGACGCCGGGCCTGTGCCTGGCCGGCGTCGGCGGATGGCCGGCCGGTCACCTGGCCGGGAGCGGGCCCGGCGTACCGGGAGCGTCCGGCAGCGTCCGCCGGTGTCCGCAAACGTAAGCGCCCCTCACGCACCCGCCAGAGCCGACCTACCCTTGCTGCCTTCCGGCCCTGGGGGAGTTCAGTCAGATAGCGCCACGTGAGGGGCTCCGCACAGGGTACCTGATGGCAGGGGGTGGGAACGAGTTCGCGAGCACTCCTCCGCGTCTTGTATTGTTTGCCGCGGAGGATTCGCCTAGTGGCCTAGGGCGCACGCTTGGAAAGCGTGTTGGGGGCAACCCCTCACGAGTTCGAATCTCGTATCCTCCGCCATTGCTCTCACCGGGCAATACGACGAAGGCCCCGACCGTCCGCGGTCGGGGCCTTCGTCGCGTTCCCGTCGCAGTTCATCGGAGCAGCACGGCCGCAGCTGGGTGACGTGCGTCACGTAGGCTGATGAGGGTGACGCGCTTGATCGTGGCAGCAGGTGGAGGGGGCGACGCTGTCGCCGCCGCAATGTTGGACACCGCCCTGTACGGCGACGAGGGCCCGGCGGTGGTTCTCACTTACGCGTGGGACCGCCTGCTGATCGACCCCGTGCCAGGTCCCAGAGGTCCGGCCGACTTCACCGGCCTTCGCCGCCTCACCACAAGCGTCCAAGCAGTACCGGGCGACGCGAGCCCCGTGGCGCCCGCGGGGTCGACACTCCCGCGGCTCGCGGCCGAGCTGCCGCAGACCTTCGCACTGATCGATCCGCACCACGGCGCCGAGGGCATCACACGCCAGCTCGAAGAGCTCGTCCAGCACCTGGCCCCCGAGTCCATCGACCTCCTGGACGTCGGCGGAGACATCCTCGCCAAGGGCGACGAACCCACGCTCCGCAGCCCACTCGCCGACGCCCTCGCGCTTGCCGCGGCCTGCCAAGTCAACGCCCCCGTACGGCTTCTGGTCGCCGGCCCCGGCCTTGACGGCGAACTGCCCGCCGACGATTTGCGGGACCGCTTGGGTGCCGCGGTCCTCACCTTCACACCCGACCACGTCCAGCCGGTCAGCTCCGTACTGGAATGGCACCCCTCCGAAGCGACGGCCATGCTCGCGGCCACAGCGCGAGGAGTGCGCGGCCTGTGCGAAGTCAGGGACGCCGGCCTGCCGGTCCCGCTCACCGACGAGGGGCCCACAGTCCACGAAGTCGACCTGGACGACGCCCTCAACCGCAACCAGCTCGCCCGAGCCCTCCTCGCGACGGAGACACTCGACGAAGCCGAGCAGCGCAGCCGGGAGATCTGCGGCTACTCGGAGATCGACTACGAGCGCAACAAGGCCAGTTGGCTCGGCAGCCGGCCGGAGCGGATGCTCGACCCGGAACGCACTCTGCTCCAACTCGACCAATTCGAGGACGAAGCGCGCGTCCGCGGCGTCAGCCACACGACGTTCCGCCGGATCACCGAGGCCCTCGGCCTCAACGGCAAGCAGCGCCAGGACCTGAGAGCTCTCCTTCTCAGCAGCCGCCCGGAGCAGTACGCGGCGCCTCTCTGGCGTATCCCCGCCTATGCGTGAGTAGCGGCGTTCGCCACCGGTCCAAGGCACCCGCCGCGCACGTCGCGGCGGTGCGCGGCCCGACATCACCACCCGACGACGCCGCCCGACGCCCCGGGCCACCCCGTCACCCTCACGCCTGGTCCGGGTGGCGCGGCCGCGTGCGCGGGTGCTTCCTGGTCCTAGTCGTCCTCCGAGGGTCCGCGAGGCCGCCGCGCACGGACAGGGAGAGGAAGCGAACGACCCGCCATGGAGAGGGAAAATCAGGCGCTGCGCACCCCACGAGCCGCCGGACTCGCGGGGATCATCTTCGCGCTACTGCTCGGCGCTGCCATCATTCTGGTCCGCCTGGCGATCCCGGACGATCCGAGGGAAGGGGGCGGCAGCTGGTTCGACGATTCCTCGCGCCGGCACACGGTAGAGACGGCGCTCAGCCTCATCCCATTCGCCGGCATCTTCTTCCTGTGGTTCATGGGCGCTGTGCGCGCACGTATCGGAGAGACGGAGGACAAGTTCTTCGCCACCGTCTTCCTGGGCAGCGGTCTGGTGTTCGTGGCGACTCTTTTCGGGGCCGCGGCAGCAGCCGGAAGTCTGCTGGCCACGGCCGATGCGTCCGGGACCGACTCCCAGCAGCAACTGTGGTCCTTCGGCCATCACTTCACCTACAGCCTGCTGACGACCTACTCGATGCGCATGGCCGCGGTATTCACCTTGTCGGCCTCCTCCATCGGGCGCCGGCTCGGAGTCATTCCGCGCTGGCTTTGCCTCCTTGGCTACCTCGTCGCCCTGACACTGTTCTTGGTGTCGGACGCCATCGCCTGGTCCGAGCTGGTCTTCCCCACGTGGGCGCTGGTTGTCAGCCTCTACATTCTCGTGGCCAGTTTCCGCCCACGGCCCGCACCGTCCGTCTCGTCGTGACCGGCCATTTCGCGAGCGTTGCCGACCGATAACCCCTTTGGCCCGCCTCTGCTCGCGCAAGCCCAACAGCGCTCGCATGCTGAGGCAGGGATATCAACGAAAGGGCGGCCCCTTGATGAGGCTTGTCGTCGATCTCAACAGGTGCCAGGGGTACGCGCAGTGCGCCTTCCTGGCACCCGATGTATTCGCCATGCACGGCGACGAGGCGTTGTTGTACAACCCGCACGCCGACGACGCACAGCGGGAGCACGTGGTACGCGCCGCCGCGGCATGTCCGGTCCAGGCCATCCTGGTGGAGGACATGGGCGATGCGACCGCCCCGGTGAGGGAGGGGCTGTCCGGTGGACGGTGACGGGTACTTGGAGTGGATGCGCAGTGAGGGGCGGATCGTCATCGTGGGCGCGTCCCTGGCCGGCCTCCGGGCCGCGGAGACCCTGCGGGAGGAGGGCTTCACCGGTTCACTGACGCTGATCGGCGACGAGCCCCACGAACCGTACGACCGGCCGCCGCTATCCAAGCAGGTACTGCTGGGCACTGCGTCCGCCGACCGGACCCTACTGCCCCGGCGCTGGGCGATCGACGCAACCTGGCGGCTCGGTGTCGCCGCCACCGGGCTGGACATGGCGGCCAAGCGGGTGCGGCTGGCCGACGGCGACGAGGTGGGGTACGACCGGCTGCTCATCGCGACCGGCGTTCATGCCCGGCCGTGGCCGCATGAGACGGAAGCCGACCTGGACGGGGTCTTCGTACTGCGCACGCGCGACGACGCGGCCAGGCTGCAGCGGCGGCTTACGTCCGCCCGCCGGGTGCTCGTCATCGGCGCCGGCTTCACCGGCTCGGAGATCGCGTCCGCCTGCCGCGAGCGCGGGCTGCCGGTCACCGTCGTCGAGCGCGCGGCGGCGCCTCTCGTGGGCGCGCTCGGCGGCGTGGTCGGCCAGGTGGCCGCCGAGCTGCAACGCGAACACGGCGTGGACCTGCGCTGCGGCCTCATGGTCACCGGTTTGGAGGGCGACTCGGCAGGACGCCTGCGCTGCGCCCACCTGTCCGACGGCACCACCGTCGAGGCGGATGTCGCGCTGGTTTCGCTCGGCGCGACGCGCAACACCGCGTGGCTGGCCGGATCCGGGCTCGGCGCCGGCCCGCGCGGGATCGCCTGCGACGCCGGGTGCCGGGCCTTCGACGTCCGGGGCATCGTGACCGACGACGTCTTCGTCGCCGGCGATGTCGCACGATCCCCGCACGCGCTTTTCGGGTACCAGTTCCTGTCACTCGAGCACTGGGGCAATGCCGTCGCCCAGGCCGAGGTGGCGGCGCACAACATGATCAGCTCCAGTTCGGAGCGCCGTCCGCACCTGTGGGTGCCGGCCTTCTGGTCCTCTCAATTCGGGGTCAGCATCAAGTCGGTCGGCGTCCCCTCCCTGGGTGAGGAGATCCTCATCGCCCAAGGGGCACTCGCCGAGCGCCGCTTCACCGGCGTGTACGGATACCAGGGCCGCGTCATCGCGGCCGTCACCTTCGACCAGACGAAGTGGCTGGAGTTCTACCAGCGGCTGATCGAAGGGGCCGCGCCCTTCCCGCCCGCATTCCCCATGGTGGACCACCGTGCCGAAGGTCTGCGGCCGGTCCCGGCCGACTTCCCCGACCCCTCCCTGCCCACCCACGGGCCGTCCGTCACCCTCAGCGGCTACTCCCCGACCGACCGGCGGGTCGCCTTCACCCCTGGCCGAGCCTGACCGCGGCACAGGGAACCGGAAAGCCCGCTGTCCAACGCCCACAAGGACGACACCATGACGCAAGGCACGCTCCTGCGGCAGATCACCGACCACGCCAACCGCGCCGACCCCTACCCCCTGTACGCCGAGCTCCGAAAGACGCCGGTGTCCCAGCAGGGAGACAGTCTCTTCGTCGTCAGTACCTACTGGGAGATCAAGAGCCTGCTGCACGATCCGCGGATCAGCTCCGACGCCCGTAACCTCTCCCCGCAGGCCGCGGGGTCACTTCCTGAGCAGGAAGAGGAGGAATCGGCTCTGCCGCCCGCCTTCCTGAAGCTCGACCCTCCGGACCACGACCGGTTGCGCCGTATGACGATGCGGCCTTTCGGACCGCCGCACACACCCAGGCGCGTCCACAACATGCGCGGCGAACTCGGGCGGATCGTTTCCGACCTCATCGACGGCTTCGGAGACCGGGACCAGATCGACCTCGTCGACGACTTCTCCTACCCCTTCCCGGTGACCGTGATCTGCCGACTGCTCGGGATTCCACGCGAGGACGAGGCACGCTTCCACTCCTGGGCCGACACCATCGCCGCCAGCCTCGACCCGGACCCGGACCAGGACCCCGGCGAGCGGCGCCGCGGCTCGCAGCAGGCCCGCACCGAGCTGGGCATGTACCTGGCCGGGCTCATCGACGAACGCCGCAGCGCCCCCGGCGACGACATGCTCTCCGCGCTGGTCACCGATCACAGCCCGGACGGGCAGATGACCCCTATGGAGGTCCTCAGCACCGCCGCCCTGCTCCTGATCGCCGGCCATGAGACCACGGTCAACCTCATCACCAACGGGATGCTCACCCTGTTGCGCAACCCGGACGTTCTCAAGCGGCTGCGGGACGAACCCCGCCTGGCCGTCCCGCTCATGGAGGAACTCCTTCGCTTCGAGCCCCCCGTGCAGCTGCTTCCACAGCGCACCACCCTCGCCGACATCGACATCGCCGGCGTCACCATCCCCAAGGGCGCCTCCGTCTGGCTGGTCCTGGCCTCCGGCAACCGGGATCCGCAACGGTTTCCCGACCCCGACCGGTTCGACCCCGACCGGAAGGACAACCAGCACCTCGGCTTCGGCAGCGGCATCCACAACTGCTTCGGCGCGCCCCTCGCCCGCCTGGAGGCCCAGCTCGCCCTGACCGAACTCGCCCGCAGGCTCGACAATCCCCGCCTCGTGGAGGACCCACCCCCCTACCGCCAGAACGCTGTGCTGCGCGGACCCCGCCACCTGAACATCTCGCTCGACAGCTGCCGTTCCTAGCGTTGATGTCCGGCCGGGGCACCGAGGAAGGAGAGTGCATGATCCACGCAGCCGACATCCGCGAGTGGCGCGACAAGGATGTCGTCGACCCCAAAGGGAACAAGATCGGCGTGCTTGAAGCGATCTACGTGGACACCACCACCGATGAACCGGCCATGGCCACCGTCCGGACCGGGCTGCTCAACCGCCAGCGCCTGGTCTTCGTCCCTCTCGACGAGACGATCCTCGGGCCGGGCTACGTCAAGGTCTCGTACGCCAAGGGGCTGGTGAGGAAGGCCCCTTCGATCGGCACGGACGACGTACTGCCCGCCGATCAGGAGGAAGCAATCTTCCAGCACTACGGCCTGCCCTATCGGCAGGGCACCAGGGGCGAACGACAACTCGGGCGCCGCTGACCGCCCGTGCTCACTAAGAAGCCTTCCGCTTTCCGAACGTGATCGTTTGGTTCGGGCTGGGTGGGCATGGACTCCGGCTGGCGGCGGGAGAGATGGGTGTGGTTCGTCCGTTCACGTCGCTTGTGGAGGTGGCTGGTGCCGTCGGTACTCGGTCTGCTGGAGGCCCGGGAGAAGAAGCTCCGGGAAGCGGCTGCGGGAGGAGGCCGAGCGGGTGCAGGCCGCGCTCGGTGAGGCGGAACGCGCACTCCAGCGTCTGGTGGTTGCCCGGGTCACGGTGACCGAGGTGCTGACCGAGCCGCCCTCCGCGGCAGCGGAGCCGGCGCCAGGGGCGGTGGCGGGATCGGTGGTGCCGCACCGGATCGAGGGTATGGCGGCGTCCGTCCTGGCACCGGATTACCAACGCATCGTGGCGGTGCTGGAGTCGGACGGGGGCCGGGCAGGTCTGCGGTGTCAGCAGTTGGCCGTGGCCCTGGGCCTGGAAGCAGTTCCGGCGAAGGTCGAGGGGCTGCGGTCGAAGGCGGAACGTTTGGTGGAACGGGGTTGGATCCTGCAGGTGCGGCCCGGGGTATTCACCGTGCTCGCGACGCCGGCCGGCTGAAAGCGCCCGGGCGGCGTCCGGCCGGGCGACCACTCATGAGCATGGTCATGGACCACAGCACCATGGCCTCGTGCATGGCGGGCAGCCTCTCGTAGTCACGCACCGGACGACGCGAACGCATCAGCCGGCTCAGCGTTCTCTCCACCACCCATCGTCTCGGCAGCACCACGAACCCCACCGTGTCGTCGGAGCGTTTGACGATCTGAAGGGTGAGCCGGCACTTCTCGGCCGCCCAGTCCACCAGCCGGCCCGCATAGCCGCCGTCCGCCCAGACGAGGCGGACGGAGAAGTACAGCGTGCGCAGCCGCTCAAGCAGCGGCACCGCGGCGTCCCGATCCTGCACGCTCGCCGCGGTCACCACGACCGCCAGAACCAGGCCGAGACAATCCACCACCAGGTGCCGCTTGCGGCCTCCCACTTTCTTTCCGCCGTCCCAGCCGGACGTTGAGCGCGGAATATTCGCTGCCGCCCGCAGCGACTGCGAGTCCACGATCGCGGCCGTCGGGTCCGGTGAGCGGCCCTCCCTGGCCCGGACCTTGTCGCGCAGCCGGTCGTGGAGCTCGGCAAGCAGGCCCGTGACCTGCCAGCGGCGGGCGAAGGCGTGCACCCGCCGATACGGCGGGAAGTCCGCAGGCAGGTTGGCCCACTTGACGCCGTTGTCGACCACGTAGCGGACCGCGTCCAGCATCACGCGGTGGCAGTAGCCCTCCGGCCGACCGCCCCGCCCCCGAAGCCACGCGGGCACCGGCAGTAACGGCCGGATGACCTGCCATTCCGCCTCCGTCAGGTCGGAGCCGTAACACCGGACGCGGTCCGGGCCGTCCGCCGCGTTGCCGAACCAGTGCGCGAGACAGTCACACGCCGGAGACGGTGCGTTGGACTCCGCGGACGCGAGCACGAAAGACTGCGACACAGGGCCTCCTGGTGCTGCTCGGTTGGGATCGCAACCCCGAGCTACCAGGAGGCCCTGCCGTTATGCCCCGGCTGTCGAGAGATCACCCGAACAGGAACCGTGTTCGACCGCTCAAGCCTGTCGAACGGTAAGCGGAAGGCTTCTCAGTACAGCTCAGCGCAGAGGAAGTGTTGGTGATGGTGCTCTTCCTGCTTCTCGTCCTGGCGGCCGTCCTACTTGGAATCATCGGGGTCGCAGTGGATGGCCTGGCCTTTCTGCTGATCACCGGCATCATGCTCCTCGTGGCCGATGTTGCCTTCGGCGCCGTGCGGTGGTCCCGGCGCGCCGGGCGGCGTCCCATCCGCTGACGCTGCCCGTCGTCACCGGCACCGTGCTGCGCATCGACGGCGGCGGCCCGCTCGGCTGACGCACGCCCCGCGTCCGGCGACGGCCGTCGGCCCGGGACCGCGATATGGCCCGGGCCATATCGCGGTCCGGGCCGCGTCGGCCCGGGCC
>NZ_JAGGOI010000012.1:84851-139430 GCF_018614585.1 Streptomyces sp. ISL-1
GTCGGCCCGGGCCGCGTCGGCCGAGGCGGGGTCTACACCTCGGGTCGGGAGCTCGGGGACGGGCGGTCCCCCTTGCACAGCGCCCAGATCACGAATACGCCGATCGCGATGTTGATGAGTGCCCAGAGCGGCAGGTACGGCAGCCAGAGGAAGTTGACGATGATGATGAGGCCCGCCATCGCCACACCCACTGGGCGGGCCCAGCCCGCGTTCTTGAGGATGCCCACGCCGGTGACGGCCGCGATCACGCCGATGATCAGGTGGATCCAGCCCCAGGCGGTCAGGTTCCACTCGAAGACGTATCTGCCGATGACCGCGTAGACGTCACCCGACGCTATGCCTCCGATGCCGTTGAGGATGCCGAGGATGCCGTCCACGAGTAGCAGGACTCCGGCGAACATGGTGCTGCCGGCCGCCCATGCGCTGCCGGCACCGGGAGCGGGTGCGGGGGACTGGGTGGTGCCGGAAGAGGTCGATGCCTGTGACATGAGAGCTCCTTGGTCGGGATCAATCCGAGCCTGGGCGGGGGCCCGCCGCACGACCACGCGGGCGCGTCCATTCGGGTGAATTCCTGATACTCGCGTGACGGGTCGGGTACAGAGGCAGTGCGAACGCGCCGGCGGCGTTGACCCCCGAGACGGCGAGCACCAGCAGCGCGGCCGCGATGGCGAGACTCATCAACAGGCCCATCGCGCCGGAGAGTCCGTCCGGTGTACGGGCGAGCGGCGCGACTCCGGCGCCGGCGATCGCACATGCGAGGAGAGCGCACAGCATGGGGTCGAGGCCGGTCAGCAGGCCCACAGCGATCCCCAGCAGAGCCACGTGCATCATCGCGAAGCGCACGGGCATGATGTCGAGCCCGACGATCACCACACCGATGACCGGAAGCCCGACGGCGGCCAGCAGCAGGGCGATGCCGGCTCGTTGCACGGGTAGGAGTTGCAGCAGTTCGCCGAGACCGGCGGCGAGGTCGGCGGCGAGAGTCATCCGGCCTCCCGCAGCCGCCCGGCGGCCATTTCGAGCACCCGCTCACAGCGTTCGGCCAGCGCCCGGTCGTGGGTCACCACGACGAGGGTGGCGGGCAGCGACAGCAGTACGTCGGCCGCCTCTTCCTGACCGGCGAAGTCGAGCGCGGCGGTGGGCTCGTCGGCCAGCAGCACACCGGCCCCGGCGGCGACCGATCCAACGGCCCGCGCCAGATACATACGCTGCAACTGCCCGCCGGACAGGGTGTGCAGCGGCCGCCGGACCAACTGTCCCACGCCCAGCTTCTCCGCGGCCTCCGCCGCCTCCACGGGAGCTCCGCTGCTCGCCAGCAACTCCCCCGCCTGCAGCGGGAACCGCCCCGCCGCGGGCTTCTGCGGAATCCACGCACACGCCCGCCGCCGCCAGGCCCACTCGGCGGCGGTACGCGCCTGCCGCCCGCCGACCAGGATCTCGCCGTCCGCCGTGCGGTGCAGGCCGAGCAGGGCCCGCAGCAGCGTGGTCTTGCCGGATCCATTGGTGCCGGTCAGCGCCACGCGCTCACCGGCAGCGACATCGAGATCGACGCCGAGTACGGCATCCACGCGGCCGTGCCGACAGCCGACACGGCGCATCCGGACGTCCAGCCCGCCCATTCCACCTCCCAGGTCACGGGAGAGGAGTCGGACGACGGGGCCGGTCGGTTCCCGCGCTTTGCCTCGCGTTCGCGGGCCGGGCCGCCCAGGTCGGCCTCGGCCTCGTTGCAGCCGGGCACATTGGCGGCGCCGACGAAGCCGGTGGCCGGCTTGTCCACGAAGACGCCCCGCGACCGGAGGCCGCCGGTGCACCAAGGCCAACGCGCGCCGGGTCATACCCCGGCCCGCGCCACCAGCGCCGCCGCCCGCACCGTACTGCTGTCCCCGAACCGGGGGCCGAACTCGGCCCGCTCGCGCAGCGCCCGGCTGCGGCGGGTCCTCGACGCGGTGCGGCCCCGGCGCCACCGGACCCATGGCACGTCCCACCGCGTACGAGGTGTCCATACCGTAAGGGGGTATGTACGCAAGGCGAACCCCGGAGACCCCCGACGCCGTTCGGAAGAACAGCGCCAGGGCGGGGAACCGCGAGCGCAGCGCTCCGACCACGTCCGGTCAGGTCCGGCAGGTCCGGCCCGGGGTCGGCCGGGGTCGGCCGGCGATCACTGGCGGCGTACCCGGGGCGGGGCGATCATCGGGACATGAGCCCCACAATGCATCTCGCCCAGCAACCCGAGGCCGACGACCTGCTCGGCCGCAGTCCGCTCGCCGCCATCGTCGGCATGCTGCTCGACCAGCAGGTCCCCATGGAGTGGGCGTTCACCGGCCCGTACACCATCGCCCAGCGCATGGGCACCGACGATCTCGACGCCGCCCAGATCGCCGCGTACGACCCCGACGCCTTCGCCGAGCTGCTGCGGCAGAAGCCCGCCGTCCACCGCTATCCGGGGAGCATGGCCAAACGGGTGCAGCAGCTGTGCCAGTACCTGGTCGACCACTACGACGGCGACGCGAGCGCCGTCTGGCGCGATGTGGAGACCGGGGAGGAACTGCTGGAACGGCTGAAGGCGCTGCCCGGATTCGGCGAGCAGAAGGCGAAGATCTTCCTGGCCCTTCTGGGCAAGCAGTTCGGGGTGCGACCCACGGGCTGGCGCGAGGCGGCCGGGGGGTACGGCGAGGACGGCGCGCACCGCTCGGTCGCGGACATCACCGGACCCGAGTCGCTGGCCGAGGTTCGCGCGTACAAGCAGCAGAAGAGGAGCGCCGCCAAGGCGGCCAAGGACTCCTGACGACCCGCGGCACTCGCTCGGCGTGTTGAAGTGGATGGATCACGTCCTGGTGTCAATGCGATGAAATGCGCCGTGAGTTGAGGCACAACTGTTCACAGAACCCGCAGAGATCGCTAACTTCCCCTCAACCTCGTACACACCGGGAAGGATCTCTGTGAAGGCAACCCATCGCAGAGCCGTGGCCACCATGGCCGCCGCCGCACTCGCGACCCCGCTCCTGCTGGCATCCGCCTCCCCATCCGCCGCGCACCGCCACAACCCTGGCGAGCAGGCGGCGAAGGACGCGTCGAAGCTGGCCAGGAAGCTGGTCGACAGGTCGTCCGCCACGGACGCCTACAAGCACCTGCAGAAGTTCCAGCAGATAGCCGACACGACGGACGGCCACCGGGCCGCCGGCACGCTCGGGCACGACGCCTCCGCCGCGTACGTCTACCAGCAGCTGAAGAAGTCCGGCTACGACGTCTCGTACCACCAGTTCGACTTCATCTACACCGAGACCCAGGCCGAGAAGCTCTCGGTGCTCACGCCCACGCCTCGGGACGTCGAGATCAGGGCGATGACGTACACCAAGTCCACGCCGGTGGGCGGCATCAAGGCTGATCTGGCCGCGGTGCCCGAGGACGCGACGACCGGCTGTGAGGCCGCCGACTACGCGTCGGGGACCTTCACCGGCAAGGTCGCGCTGATCAAGCGCGGCGGCTGCACCTTCGGCGAGAAGCAGGCAGCCGCGGCAGCGGCGGGCGCGGCCGGCGCGGTCATCTACAACAACACCGACGGCGCGCTCTCCGGCACCCTCGGCGACCCGGCCACCGGCAAGATCCCGACCGGCGGCATCACCAAGGCGGAGGGCGACAAGCTCGTCGCCGACCTCGCCACGGGCCCGGTGAACATCTCCTTCGAGATCCGCCAGCTGCAGCAGAAGCGCGTCACCAACAACGTCATCGCGGAGACCCGCGGCGGCAACGCGGCCAACACCGTGATGCTCGGCGCGCACCTCGACTCGGTGACCGCGGGCCCCGGCATCAACGACAACGGCTCTGGCTCGGCCGGACTCCTCGAAGTCGCCCAGGAACTCGCCAAGTCCAAGTCGAAGCCCGCCAACAAGGTCCGCTTCGCCTGGTGGTCGGCGGAGGAGAACGGCCTGCTCGGCTCGGAGGCGTACGTCGCGCAGCTGAGCTCGCTCGGCAAGAAGGAGATCAAGCTCTACCTGAACTTCGACATGATCGCCTCGCCGAACTACGGACTCTTCGTCTACGACGGCGACGACTCGGACAAGGTGGGGGCGGGCCCCGGCCCGGTCGGCTCGGCCCAACTCGAGCGCGACATCAATGAGTTCCTCGACAAGCAGGGCAAGCCGCACGAGGGCACGGACTTCACGGGCCGCTCCGACTACGGCCCGTTCATCGAGGTCGGCATCCCCTCCGGCGGCACCTTCACGGGCGCGGAGGGCATCAAGACGGCGAAGCAGGCGGAGAGGTTCGGCGGTACGGCGGGCGTGGCGTACGACTCCTGCTACCACGCCAAGTGCGACACGATCAGCAACATCGACATGACGGCGTTCGCAGTCAACATCGGCGTCATCGCCAATGCGGTGGGTACGTACGCCCATGACCTGAGCTCGCTGCGCAAGCCGGTGGTCACGGTCCCGACGGACGGCGACGCGGGCAGCGGCGGCGGCCTGCACGACGGCCACGACCACGATGTGACCGAGTAACCGGAGCTCCACCCCCCTCGCATCAGCGTCCCCCGGGCCTCGTCCGGGGGACCCCCGAGTGGCTGAAAGTCAGCCCATCCGGTGATTGAGGACACTCCCCCTACGCCCCTGCGGGCGTAGGGGGAGTGCGCGTTCAGCCGGACCGCAGGGTGCGAGTCTGTCCGTTTTCTGCGCGGTCAGAGCCTGCTCAGTGACGCTCATGACAGCCCTCGGTACCGGGTTTGCGGGATTTTGTTCAGCATTACACCGACGCCACGTGGCTGCGCCGGGAGCCGCTTGCCCGGTAGGCTTTCCGTGTGATCTTCAAGCGCATCGGTAACGGGCGGCCGTATCCCGACCACGGCCGGGAAAGCACCCGGCAGTGGGCGGATGTCGCGCCGCGCCCGGTCCGCCTCGATCAGCTCGTGACCACCAAGGGCCAGCTCGATCTCGAAACGCTGCTCGCCGAGGACTCCACGTTCTACGGCGACCTCTTCGCGCATGTCGTGAAGTGGCAGGGCGACCTCTATCTCGAGGACGGTCTGCACCGCGCCGTACGCGCCGCGCTGCAACAGCGTCAGGTGCTGCACGCCCGCGTTCTCGAGCTGGGCTGAGCCCGGCCGCCACGGTCGCCGACTGATCCTTTCGGGCCCTTTCGGAACCGTACGGACGCACTCGGTTGATCATTTAGTAGGCATCGGCACCAGGCCGCACTACGCTGCGCCCATGAGCATGCTCACTCCCCCCGGCATGGGCGGAAAGTACCGCATCACGGGCGACAAGTACCCCCGAATGCGACGCCCGCGCAACCGCGGCAGGATCGTTGTGGCAGCAATTGCCGCGGTGGTCGCCCTCAGCCTGGCCGGGTGGGGAACGCTGCAGCTCATCGACGTCTTCACCGGCGACGGCGAGAAGACGTCCGCGGCCGTGCGCAAGACGGACTGCAAGCCCTCACCGAAGCAGTCCGCCGCGTCCGTACTGCCCGTGGCCCTCAAGCCGGGCCAGATCACGGTGAACGTCTACAACGCGACCCCCCGCGGCGGCCTCGCCAAGGCGGCCGCCGACGAGCTGAAGAAGCGCGGCTTCACCATCGGCAAGGTGGGCAATGCCCCGGCGGAGTACGACAAGAAGATCCCCGGCTCCGGGATGCTGCTGGGCGCGCCGGCGGCCACCAACGGCCCCTTCTCGGTGCTCGGCACCCAGCTGAAGGGCGCCACGACCAAGATCGACGCCCGCACGACCGATGACGTCGACCTGCTCCTCGGCACGGCCTTCAAGGCCCTGGACACGAAGAAGGACGCCGACACGGCCCTGGCCACCCTGGCCAACCCCGCGCCCGCGCCCTCCAGGAAATGCTGAACTAGTCGGCCATGCCGTACATCCGGTCGCCCGCGTCGCCGAGCCCCGGCACGATGTAGCCCTGGTCGTTGAGCCGCTCGTCGACCGAGGCTGTGACGACCGTGACCGGGGCGCCCGCCAGCTCGCGCTCCATCACCTCGACGCCCTCCGGCGCCGTCAGCAGCACCACAGCGGTCACATCGTCCGCGCCGCGCTTGATCAGCTCCCGGATCGCCGCCACGAGCGTGCCGCCGGTGGCCAGCATCGGGTCCAGGACGTACACCTGGCGGCCCGAGAGGTCCTCCGGCATGCGGGTGGCGTACGTCGACGCCTCGAGGGTCTCCTCGTTGCGGATCATCCCGAGGAAGCCCACCTCGGCGGTCGGCAGCAGCCGCACCATGCCGTCGAGCATGCCCAGGCCCGCCCGCAGGATCGGCACGACCAGCGGGCGCGGGTGCGAGAGCTTCACGCCCGTGGTCCTGGTGACCGGGGTCTCGATGTCCACCTGCTCGGTGCGCACATCCCTGGTGGCCTCGTACGCGAGCAGGGTGACCAGCTCGTCGGCGAGCCGCCGGAAGGTCGGGGAGTCGGTGCGCTTGTCGCGCAGTGTGGTGAGTTTGTGCGCCACCAACGGGTGGTCGACGACATGGATCCGCATGGCGCCCACAGTAGCCGGGGTCGCATCAAGCGAGGGTCCGGAGGGAAGGTGGTGAGAGTACCCCCAGGCCGCAGGCCGAGGGGGAGTACGGAGCCAGCCGTGGGGTGGTGTGTGGCCGATGCGGGAGCCAGATCCTGAGCAGTACGACATGGAAACCGAGAGCGACGCGGAGCGCAGGCGGCGACGCGCCCAGTTCCTCCGCGAACTCGGCGAGGCCAAAGAACTGCGCGACCGCGTCCAGCCACGGCGGGCCCGAGCGGCCCGGATGCGCTGGCAGATGCGCATGCGGACCTTCCGCTGGTAACCGGTTCTGGTGAGAACTGATGGCCGACGCAACGACGGAAGACCTCTCGCATCGGCCTGGTTTCTGCCACGATTCCGAGTGGGCGGGGCACAGAGCATTTGCGCCGCCGGTCGTCACACCTCTGATCAGTGGGAGAGTCACGGTGTACTTCGCCGCACTGCTCGCGCGCACTCAAGACGGGTGGGAAGCGAGCGACACAGAGCTCGACGATGTGGAGACCCTGTCGGATCTGACCGACCTGGCCCGCGAGGCCTCGGTGGACGAGGACACGGTGCTCGTCTACATCGAGCAGGAAGACGCTTGGTTCGGGATCGTGCGGGTCGAGGGCGAGGAGGATCCTCGTATCTTCGTCTCGGACGCGGCCGCGGCCGCACGTTCCTCGTACGGAGAAATCCTCACCAATGAACTGCTCGGCGGGGAGGATGACGACCCGGCCGACGATCTCGACACGCTGGACCTCGACGGCACGGAGGACGGAGAGCCGGACGAGGACGACGAGGAGGGCGAGGCCGCCCCGGTCGGCGAGCTGGTGCCCGCCGGACCGGTCGGCGACCGCTACATCCTCACGGACCTGGGACTGTCGGAGAAGGAGCTGCTGGTGCTGGACACGGACGCCCTGGCGGAGATCGCTGACTCGCTGGGCGCGGCCGAGGTGCTGGAGACCGTCCGCTAGTGGCTCCGGCTCCCCCACCCCCTCCCGCAGGCGATCCGGTACGTGATCCGTGGGAGGCGCCGATGCGTCTCGCCCTGGCGGAGGCGGAGCGCGCGGGGCTGTCCGGCGATGTGCCGGTCGGCGCCGTCGTGCTGGCCAGGGACGGCACGCTGCTCGCCGCCGGGCACAACGAACGCGAGGCGACCGGCGATCCGACGGCGCACGCCGAGGTGCTGGCGATCCGCAGGGCCGCCGCCGCCCTCGGCGACTGGCGGCTGAGCGGCTGCACGCTCGTCGTGACGCTGGAGCCGTGCACGATGTGCGCGGGCGCGATCGTGCAGTCCCGGGTGGACCGGGTGGTCTACGGCGCACGCGACGAGAAGGCGGGCGCGGCCGGCTCGCTCTGGGACGTCATACGGGACCGCCGGCTGAACCACCGGCCCGAGGTGATCCTCGGCGTGCTGGAGCAGGAGTGCGCCATGCGACTGACGGACTTCTTCCGCGAGCGCTGACCGACGGGTCCCCGATACGGATTTCAGAGCACGGCCCACCTTGGGCTAAGCTCTCTCCCGGTAGCGTGTCCGAGCGGCCGAAGGAGCTCGCCTCGAAAGCGAGTGTGGCGCAAGTCACCGAGGGTTCAAATCCCTCCGCTACCGCTCTTGTCGAAGGGATCCCGGTGCATCGCACCGGGATCCCTTCGTCTTTGGCCCGTGCCGCCCGCCAGCCCGTGCCGCCCGCCAGCCCGTGCGGCCCGCCAGTAAGGGCCGCTGCCTCGCCCGTTAGACTCACGCGACGCGCGGCCAGGGGCTGCAGAGGCCACAGCGATCGCAGGGGAGGCAGGGGCTCATGGTGCAAACGAAGAAGATAGCTCTCTACGTCGTCGTCGTCTTCGTGCTGTACACGATCATCACCTCCCCGGCCAAGGCCGCCGACCTGGTCCAGATAGGGTTCGAGGGCATTTCGAGCGCCGCGCAGAGCGTCGGAGAGTTCATGACCGAGCTCGTCAACTAGGAGTCCCCTTGATCCGCCATCTGGTCCTCCTCAAGCTCAACGAGGGCGTCGAGCGCGACGAGCCGCGCGTCCTCGCCGGTGCGCAGGCCTTCCGGGACCTGGATGGCGTGGTACCCGAGCTGGAGTTCTGGGAGTGCGGGTGGAACATCACCGACCGGCCGATCGCCTATGACTTCGCCATCAACTCCGCCGTCGCCGACCGCGAAGCGCTGAACCGGTACATCGAGCATCCGGCCCATCAGGCGGCCGCCGGACGGTGGCGCGAGTTCGCCACGTGGGTGATCGCCGACTACGAGTTCTGAGCCCCTGTCTTTCCTGGCCCCTCGCCACTCTGGCGAGGGGTTCTTTGAGGTTTAAATCCCAACTTACCGTCAACACGGCGTTATCAGGTGCTTGCACACAGTGGACATGTCTTGTGATGCTATGACCGCTTTTGACCGATGAGTTGACCGTAGTTGACCGCAAAGGGGTCGCGTGACAGTGCCGGCCAGTACTGCGCCTCAGGTGCCACCCCAGAACGAGCGGCCCGACGACCCCCCGGCCACCGCCGGGAAGCCCCAGAGCAGGGGCGCGGACACCCGGGCGCTGACCCAGGTGCTCTTCGGCGAGCTCAAGGGACTCGAACCGGGCACCCCGGAGCACACCCGGGTCCGCGGGGCGCTGATCGAGGCGAACCTGCCGCTGGTGCGGTACGCCGCGGCCCGCTTCCGCAGCCGCAATGAGCCGATGGAGGACGTCGTCCAGGTCGGCACGATCGGGCTCATCAACGCCATCGACCGCTTCGACCCGGACCGCGGGGTGCAGTTCCCGACCTTCGCGATGCCCACCGTGGTCGGCGAGATCAAGCGGTACTTCCGCGACAACGTGCGGACCGTGCATGTGCCACGCCGGCTGCACGAGCTGTGGGTGCAGGTGAACGGCGCGACCGAGGATCTGACGACGGCTCACGGCCGTACACCCACGACCGCCGAGATCGCCGAGCGGCTGAAGATCGGCGAGGACGAGGTACTGGCCTGCATCGAGGCCGGGCGCTCGTACCACGCGACCTCGCTGGAGGCCGCCCAGGAGGGCGACGGGCTGCCCGGGCTGCTCGACCGGCTCGGCTACGAGGATCCCGCGCTGGCCGGCGTCGAGCACCGCGATCTCGTACGCCATCTCCTCGTACAACTGCCCGAGCGGGAGCAGCGGATCCTGATGCTGCGCTACTACAGCAATCTGACGCAGTCGCAGATCAGCCAGGAACTGGGCGTCTCCCAGATGCATGTGTCCAGACTGCTTGCCAGAAGCTTTGCCCGGCTGCGATCCGCAAACAGGATCGAGGCGTAGCTGAAACGGGTAGACCAGATCAAGACCCTGCTCGGACACCCAAAAGCCGCACACCCCACGTTTCCTGCACAGATTCACCCGCCAGTTGTCGACATGTCACTACAGCGTGTTGCCGACATGTGACATTCTGCCGGAAGCGCGTTTGCCGCAGCCTCGCCTCCGGTATTCAGGTGGAGGCTGCGTTCCTCCGATGGTCGTGGCCATCGCGACCGTCCGCGACCTCAAGGGGGTGGCATGTCCTCAGAACAGGGCAGCTCCAAGGTGCTCACGCTCACGAAGAGCGTTCCCGCACCCGTCGTGCCTGACAGCTCGGAAGCCATCGACACCCGCACCCTGTCCCGCTCCCTGTTCCTGCGGCTGCGCACGCTGGACGCCGAGAGCGCAGCGGGCGCGGACAGCACCCCGGAGCGCACCTATGTGCGCGACACCCTCATCGAGCTCAATCTCCCCCTCGTGCGGTACGCCGCGGCTCGCTTCCGCAGCCGCAACGAACCGATGGAGGACATCGTCCAGGTCGGCACCATCGGCCTGATCAAGGCGATCGACCGGTTCGACTGCGAACGGGGCGTGGAATTCCCTACGTTCGCGATGCCGACGGTCGTCGGCGAGATCAAGCGCTTCTTCCGCGACACCTCGTGGTCGGTGCGGGTGCCGCGCCGGCTCCAGGAGCTGCGGCTCGCGCTGACCAAGGCGAGCGACGAGCTGGCGCAGAAGCTGGACCGCTCCCCGACCGTTCCCGAACTGGCCGCGGTGCTCGGAGTGTCGGAGGAGGACGTGGTCGACGGCCTCGCCGTCGGCAACGCGTACACCGCCTCCTCGCTGGACTCGCCCTCGCCCGAGGACGACGGCGGCGAAGGCTCGCTGGCGGACCGGCTCGGGTACGAGGACTCGGCGCTCGAGGGCGTGGAGTACCGCGAGTCGCTCAAGCCCCTGCTGGCCAAACTCCCGCCCCGTGAGCGGCAGATCATCATGCTGCGCTTCTTCGCGAACATGACCCAGTCGCAGATCGGCGAGGAGGTCGGCATCTCGCAGATGCATGTCTCGCGGCTGCTGACCCGTACGCTCGCGCAGCTGCGCGAAGGCCTGATCGCCGACTGAACCCGGCTGAACCCCCATCTTCGCGGGTTCCTTATTGACGGTGCGTCAGACAGACTGACGCGATGCGACGACGTCATGGAGCAGCTCTCGCAGCGGTCGCGCTCTGCCTCGGCGGGGCGCTGACCGCCTGCGGGAGCGGTGGCGGCGACGGTTATGTGGCGGTCGGCGCCGCCGGGTCCGGGCCCGACGAGGCGCCCACCGCCGCCGTGCCGCCGAAGGGCAAAGTCGTACTGGTGCCGCTGGACGGCGCCGTGCCGTCCGGTGACTCGGAGGGGAAGACGCCGGAGGAGAAGCCGGGGAAGCCGGGCGGTCAGGAGCTGCCCGCCGTCCCGGGCGGCGGCACGGATGGTGCCAGGGGCGGCGCCGCAAGCCCGGACGGTAGCGGCAGCAGCCCGGGCGGAGCCTTGGGCGGTACGGGAAGTACGGGCGGCTCCGGCGGAGCAGGTGGCTCGGGCCCTCCCGCCACCCCCACCCCGCCCGGTACACCGCCGAAGCCGACCCCGACCCCGGCGGGACCCGCCGTACTCACGCTCGGCGAACCGGTCCGCTCAGCCCTGGACAAGCGCTGGTGCGAGAAGGTGACGGTTCAGTTCCGCAACACCGGCGGCTCACCGGTGAACTCGGGCACTGTCACCTTCGCGACGCACATCATCGGCGCACTCGGGATCGACTGGGCGACCGTCGAGTCGGCTCAGCCGCTGCCCGCGCCGATCGCCGCGGGAGCGTTGAGAAAACAGGCGTACACCGTGTGCGTGGACGCCTGGCGGGTGCCGCTGGGCATGCATATCGAGACCCAGAGCGTCACCGCCGTATGGAAATGACCCAACGGACGGTGACCGGGCAGAAGGTGACTCGGCCGGAGTGATCAGCCGAGCGCGAGCCAGGCCACCACGCCGAGGATCACGACGGCCGCGATGACGCCGACGATCAGCCCGACGCGCGAGGACGACTGTGAAGGAGCCGCCGCCTGGCGGCTATGCGGCGCGCCCTCGTCGACGAAGGCGCGGAACATCTGGGTGCTGCCCGCCGGGTCGTAGTTGCCCTCGGGGCCCTGACCTTGGGGAGCGTGGGGGTTGTGTGCCATGGGGCAGGACACTAGCGAACCCAGGTGGCCGGCCCAACCCCGGGCGGGTAGCAGATATCTCCCCGTGCGGGCCATGACCGGCGGCATGCGAAGCCTTTGGTGTTCCTTTACTACTGCAAGCCCGTTTTCGTTTGCCTGTAGCAACCATCGGCTTCTATGGTTGCCCTAAGCAACAAGATAGCGGGAGGGTACTGCGCCATGGCCGCACACAGTCAGTACGCGGAGCTGGCCCGCCAGCTCAGCGCCATCGGCGCCGTGAAGCGCGGCATCGCGCGGATCCTGCCCTTCGAGTGCCCGTCCGGCACGGCCACCGTGCTCTCCCTGCTGGACCGGCACGGCGGGATGCGGATGAGCCGGCTCGCCGAACTTCTCGCCGTCGACATGTCGGTGACCAGCCGGCATGTCGCCCACGCCGCCGAACGCGGCTGGATCGAACGGTCCCCCGACCCGGGCGACAAGCGCTCCCGCATCCTGCGGCTGACCCCCGCGGGCCTGGACATGCTCGACCAGCTCGCCCAGCGAACCACCGACATGTTCGCCCGCCACCTCCAGGACTGGTCCGACGACGAGGTCGGACAGCTCATCGCGATGCTCACCAGGCTGCGCGAGTCCTTCGGCGACTGCCGGGCCCACGCCCCCCGTAGACCCGCATGACACGACGTAAGACAAGGAACTCAATGGCTACGACCACACCAGCCGGTGTGCGGGGCGGCCACGCCAAGCACGGAGGGCCCTCCTCCGCCGACGGCGCGCCGATGACCCACCGGCAGATCATGGAGGCGTTGTCCGGGCTGCTGCTCGGCATGTTCGTCGCCATCCTGTCGTCCACGATCGTCTCCAACGCCCTGCCGGAGATCATCACCGACCTCGGCGGCGGCCAGAGCGCCTACACCTGGGTGGTTGTGGCCTCGCTCCTCGCGATGACCGCGACCACCCCGCTGTGGGGCAAGCTCGCCGACCTCTTCTCCAAGAAGCTGCTGGTCCAGATAGCCCTGGTGATCTATGTCCTGGGCTCGGTGGTCGCCGGGCTCTCGCAGAGCGCCGCCATGCTGATCGCCTGCCGCGTCGTCCAGGGCATCGGCGTCGGCGGTCTCTCCGCCCTCGCGCAGATCGTGATGGCCGCGATGATCGCCCCGCGCGAGCGCGGCCGCTACAGCGGCTACCTCGGCGCGACCTTCGCCGTCGCCACCGTCGGCGGCCCGCTGCTCGGCGGCGTCATCACCGACACCGAGTGGCTCGGCTGGCGCTGGTGCTTCTACGTCGGCGTGCCCTTCGCGATGATCGCGCTGATCGTGCTGCAGAAGACCCTGAAGCTGCCGGTGGTGAAGAGGCAGGTCAAGGTCGACTGGGCGGGCGCGTTCTTCATCAGCGCCGCGGTCTCGCTACTGCTGGTCTGGGTGACCTTCGCCGGTGACAAGTACGACTGGATCTCCTGGCAGACGTACGCCATGGTCGGCGGCTCGGTCTTCATCGGCGCGCTCTTCCTGCTCGTGGAGTCGAAGGCGAGCGAGCCGATCATCCCGCTGCGGCTGTTCCGCAACCGCACCATCACGCTGGCCTCGCTGGCGTCGCTCTTCGTCGGCGTCGCGATGTTCGCGGGCACGGTCTTCTTCAGCCAGTACTTCCAGCTGGCGCGCGACAAGTCGCCGACGATGTCCGGGGTCATGACCATTCCGATGATCGGCGGGCTGTTCGTCTCGTCGACCGTCTCGGGCCAGATCATCACCAAGACGGGCCGCTGGAAGGCGTGGCTGGTCAGCGGCGGCGTGCTGCTGACGGCGGGCCTCGGTCTCCTCGGCACCATTCGGTACGACACCGAGTACTGGCACATCGCGGTCTTCATGGCCGTCATGGGTCTCGGCCTCGGCATGATGATGCAGAACCTGGTGCTGTGCACGCAGAACCAGGTCGCTCCACAAGACCTCGGCTCGGCCAGTTCGGTCGTCACCTTCTTCCGTTCGCTGGGCGGCGCGGTCGGCGTCTCCGCGCTGGGCGCGGTCATGTCCAACCGGGTCACGCACTACGTCAAGGACGGGCTCGCCGAACTCGGCCCGCGGGGCGCGGCGCTGGGCCACGGCGGCACGGGCAGCGGGGGCATCCCCGACCTGGACAAGCTGCCGGCTCCGATCCGTACCGTGATGGAGAGCGCGTACGGGCACGGGGTCGGCGACATCTTCCTGTACTCGGCGCCGTTCGCGCTGCTGGCCTTCCTGGTGACGCTGTTCATCAAGGAGGTCGCGCTGAAGAGCAGCAAGGCGCCGGAGACGTCGGAGAACTCGCCGGCTCCGGCCGCCGTCGAGAACATGGCGGCCGTCGAAGCGGCTGTCCTCCCCGCCGGGGTCGGCACGCCGGTACGCGGTGTGGTGCGCGGATTCGAGGGCGCGGCGGTGCCCGGGGCCGCGGTCACCCTGATCTCGCCGGCCGGGCGGCAGCTCGGCCGCTCGGTCGCCCAGCCGGACGGCAGTTACGCACTGGACGCGCCCGGCACGGGTTCGTATGTGCTGATCGCCTCCGCCGACGGCTTCCAGCCTCAGGCGTCCACAGTGGTCGTCGGCGACGAACCGCTGGAGTACGACATCCTCCTCGTCGGCACCAGCGGACTCACCGGGACCGTGCGTGCCGCTGATGGCGGGTCTCCGGTCGAGGGCGCGATGGTGATCGTCACAGATGTCCGCGGCGACGTGCTGGCCGCCGGGAAGAGCGCGGAGCAGGGCGAGTTCGCCTTCGGCGAGCTGGTGCCCGGGTCGGTCACCGTCGCGGTGAACGCCGTCGGCCACCGGCCGCTGGCGCTGCCGGTGGAGATCGGCGGTCAGGGCGTGACCCGAATCGAGGTCGCCTTGCGGGCGGGCGCCCTGGTCCAGGGTGTCGTGCGGTCAGGCACAAGCCACCGTCCGCTGTCCGACGCCCGGGTGACCCTGGTGAACACCGCGGGGAACGTGGTCGCCACCGCGACGACCGGGGACGACGGGGCGTACACCTTCGCCGACCTGGACGCGGGAGAGTACACGGTCATCGCGACCGGGTACCCGCCGGTGGCGGGCGCGCTGACCGTGGCCGGCCGGGGGGTCGACGGCCACGACATCGAACTCGGCCACCCCGGCGAGTAGTTGAGCACTCGGAGCCGCCTGTGATCGCAGGCGGCTCCGGGCCGGGGCTGCGGGCAGGGAACGGCTTGGCGCCCCCCGAGTCTTTCGGCAAGGAGAAAACGGGATGGGACTTCGCGCACAGGTACGGACGCGGGACGGCTGGGCAGTCCGGCACGCGGTCGTGACCGTGACCGACATGAGCGGCGCGCAGGTGCTGCGGGTGACGGCCGACGGGGACGGTGCGGTGAGCACGGGCACCGACCTGGCCCCCGGGCCGTACACGGTGATAGTGACAGCAATGGGTTACGCGCCCGCCGCGGCCACCGCGCTGGTGACGGCGAGCGGCCGCGCCGAGGTCGGCACGGTGGTCCTGGCCCGCCAGGGCGGCTCGGAACTGCCACCGCCCGGCACGTGGTCGCTGGACCCGGCACACTCCTCGGTGGGCGCCGTCGCGCAACACCTGGGGATCTCCAGCGTGTACGGCCGCTTCACGGACTTCGGCGGCCGCATCGACATCGCGCCGGACCTTTCACGGTCCCGCGTCGACGCGGTGATCCGGGCGGCGTCCGTCGACACGGGCAACGGCCTGCGCGACAAGCACCTGAAGTCGCCGGACTTCCTGGACGTGGAGCGGTACCCCGAGATCACCTACCGCAGCCACGGCCTGACCCCGTCGGGCCCGGACCGCTGGACGGTCCACGGCTCGCTCTCCCTGCACGGCGTCGTACGCGACGTCGACCTGGAACTCGCCTACCTGGGCACCGGGCCGGACCCCTGGGGCGGGGTGCGGGCCGCTTTCCGCGCGACCACCGAGCTGCGTCGCGAGGACTTCGCGATGCACTACAACCAGGTGGTGCAGGCGGGCATCTCGGCGATCGGCACGACGCTGAGGGTGGAGCTGGCCGTCCAGGCGGTCCAGGGTGAGGCCCTGCCGACGGCCTGAGGATTAGGCTGCCGCACATGGCACCCAACATCGCCACCAACACCACGGTGGACCTGGACGAGTTGCTGGAGTTCGTACGCCCCAGGCACCGGGCGATCCTACTGACGACCCGCGCGGACGGCACCCCGCAGGGCTCCCCGCTGACCTGCGGGGTCGACGACTCGGGCCGGATCGTGATCTCCACATACCCGGAACGCGCGAAGACCCGGAACGCGCAGCGGAACCCGCAGGTCAGCGTGATTGTCCTGTCTGACGACTGGGATGGGCCGTGGGTCCAGGTGGACGGCACGGCGGAGGTGATCGACTCGCCGGAGTCGGTAGAGCCGCTGGTGGAGTACTTCCGGAACATCGCGGGGGAGCATCCGGACTGGGACGAGTACCGCGAGGCGATGGTGAAGCAGGAGAAGTCGATCATCCGGGTGACGCCGACGAGGTGGGGGCCGATCGCGAAGGGGGGGTTCCCGGCGAGACTGAGCGAAGGCTGACGCGGGGGCCTGACGGCTCCGGACGCGGGCTTGCGGCTCCGCGCGGGGGTGCCTCGGCCTCCCGCGCGGAGGGATACCCGGGGCGCGGGCCGGGACTCATCCCCCACCCCGCCCTCCCCCTACGGCGTGGCGACCGTGGGAGGTACCCCCATCCCGAAGCTGGAGGCAAGCCCCCACCCTGCGAGGGAAAAAGGACGTGGGGGCTGACGCCCCCACACCCCCGACGCTCCGGCGGCTCCGCCGCGGAGCCAGCAAAGCCTGGTGGCCCCGCACGCGGCAGCTTCGCACCACCCAGAACGTGCGGGCCAGGTCACCCCGGCGGCTGCGCCCCCGAGAGGAACTGACGGAATGCGATGACCCGCGGAAACGTGGCTCGAAATGTGCGGAGATCCCAAGTTGAAACGTGAAGGTCCCCGGTAAGCATTTCAGTTGGCCGGTTGAGCATCACTGTTGGCCATGTCGTCTGACCTGGACGAATGCCTCATCACCGTAATGGCGCCGAGCGTCGCGGTCGCTGACAGGTCGGCAGCGGCCCGGCAGCTGCTCCTAAGGGCGTGATCGCACTCGCGTTCAGTCCTGGCGCGGCCGGCCGGCCGCGGCCGCCTCTTTCCTGACCCGAGCTCGGTCAAGGGCCCACGCGCTCAGGCCCACCAGTACGGCCGCCCCGGCCGCGTAGACCGGCAGCCACTGGGTCGTAGTGGCTGAAAGGCAGTCGGAAACGGCGGCTTTGCTCTGGGTTTCCTGCGCGTGAGTCATGGCGACACCGTCGCGCCCAGCCAGGTTGGCCAGTGCGGCCTCCGCGTGGATGCCCTCGTACTTGCCCAGCTCAGGACACGCGCTGCGGGTGCCTGGCATCGGGAACAGCCACGCCCAGCGCTGCAGCGCCGGGGCCAAGGTGATCGCTACGCACAGGCCGACGACCAGCGAGTACGCAGTCAGATTCCGCATGTACGCAGATAGGGCGCCAGGCATCCATGTCGGCAGTCGGTAAAAGGTGAAGATCAGCGCAAGAAGCGTCACCCCGACGTATGTGGCGAACCATTGCCAGGAACCCTGCGCGAGCGCGGCTGTGAGAACGGCGGCGAGCGCAATGCCGATGACCCCCGGCTGACTGCCGGCGGTTGCCGATTTCCCGGCTCCTTGAAGACTGGGGTCGTCCACGGTCTCTCCCGCATGGCTCGGAGGCCTCCAGCATCCGGTCACCTCGTGCCGTCGGCCCGGCACCATGCCGACCGGCTCGGAAATCCCGCTCGGTTGGCCGGGGCCGCAAGCCGGGCGCTGCCGCCGAGGGACTGACGAAGCCCGCGGCGCTCTCTCACCCGCCACGACTGGGAACTGGCCCACATCACTCCGGGCGCTGCGCCGCGGGGCCCACGAAAGCGGGAGCCAGCAACCCGCACCTACCCCTCGGGGTGACGGGGTCTGTGGCCTGCCGCCGGGGAGGGGCCGTGCAGGGTCGTCCCCGCAGGGGATCGGCGGCCGGACCCAGTGACCAATACGAACCCCGTTTCGCCGCCGACCCCGAGGAGTCGAGCCCGGAGGGGCCCCGGAACCCGCACCCCACGCCACCGGGCAACCCCCGGGCCCGCACCGCGGACCGCCCGCATCCCGCGGCCGACCTCAGCCCCCGGGCCCGCACCCCACGCGACCCGCACCGCACAGCACCGGGCAACCCCCGGGCCCGCAAGCCGCGCCGCGGACCCCCGACCCTACGCGCGAGCAACCATCGCTTCGATGCCTGCCACCAGCAGCTCCAGCGCAAAGCCGAAGTCCCGCTCCCGCATGTCCTCCACCGTGTCCCCGCCCCGTGCCTCCATCAGTTCCGACGCGTTCGCGAAGCTCTCCCTGAACTCCGGCTGCTCGCTGATCGTCCCCATCGCCTGACGGAAGTACTCGTCCTGGCTCATCCCCGCCGTCGCGCACCGCTGGATGAAGTGCCCCTCGATCGTTCCGAACCCGTACACGAACTGGAAGACCGCCGACAGCCCGCCCATCTGCCCGTGCGGCGGCAGCCCGGTGTTCCGCATCACCTGCTGCACCGCCAGCGAGAACGCCATCGAGTGCGGCCCGATGTTCAGGAACGTACCGATCAGCGCCGACACCCACGGGTGGCGCACCAGCAACGCCCGGTAGCCCGTGGCCAGTTCGCGCAACTGGTCGCGCCAGTCCGTCTCGGTGCTCAGGTCCGGCAGCGGGAGGGTTCCGAAGACCGCGTCGAGGGCGAGCTCCAGCAGGTCGTCCTTGGTGTCGACGTACCAGTAGACGGACATCGCGGTGACGTTCAACTCCGCGGCCAGGCGGCGCATCGAGAACTTGGCCGCGCCCTCCGAGTCCAGCAGCCGGACCGTCGCCTCGATGATCTTGTCGCGGTCCAGACCGGCCGGCTGCCCCGACTTACGGCCCCGGCCCCGGTCCCGATCGCGGCCCGACTTGACGTCCAGCCACACACTCGTCCGCGCGGGACCCTTCGCGCGGTCGGCCGCACTCACCATCGCGCACCCTCCTCGATTGGCCCCCGCCCCGATGCTATGCCGCTGTCCTGGGTGATTCTGCCCGGTCCGCCCGCCGCAGCAGCATCGCGGCCAGCAGGCCACCGGCCAGCACCGCCACCGCCCCGACCAGCTGACTCGCCTCGAGGCCGGAGGCGAAGGCGTCCGAGATCCGCTCCCGCTCACCGGCGTCGCCCGCGGCCGCCAGCGCCGCGGGGAGCGAGGCCGCGCCCGCCGCCGTCGGCAGGAGCGCGGCGAAGCGGGAGTTCAGCACGGCGCCGAGGACGGCCACGCCCAGCCCGTTGCCGAACTCGGCGAGCGTGCCGTTGATGCCCGCGCCCACCCCCGCCTTCGCAGGCGGAATCGCGCTCATGATCGCGACTGCCATCGCCGGCATCGAGAGCGCGACACCCGCGCCCATCACGACAAGACCGAGCAGCATGCCGGCGTACGCATCGCCGCCGAGCAGCGCGATCGTGGCAAGGCCCGTCGCCACCAGCGCCATTCCGGTGGCGATCGTCCCCGGCGTGCCGAGCTTCGGCAGCAGTCGCGCGCCCACGCCGGTCAGGTTCAGGGCGATGACGGTCAGCGCGAGGGGCGCCGTCCGCAGCCCCGCGTCCAGCGGCCCGTACCCGAGGACGAATTGAAGGTGCTGGGTGAGCAGGAAGAGCGAGCCGCCCATGCCGAAGGCGACGAGGATCGCGCCCGCGACCGCCCCGATGAAGCGCTGGTTGCGGAAGAATTGCATGTCCAGCATGGGGTACGGGATACGCAACTCCCAGAGCACGAAGACCCCGAGGACCAGGACGCCGGCCGCCGCCGCGACCAGGACCTGCGTGGAGGTCCAGCCGTGCTCGGGCCCGGAGATGATCGCGTACACGACCGCGGTCATGCCGATCGTGGAGAGCAGCGCGCCGAGCAGGTCCGGGCGGTCGCCCTGCGGGTTCTTGGACTCCGGTACGAGCGCGACGACCGCGAACAGGCCGATCGCCGCCACCGGGATATTGATCAGGAAGATCGCGCCCCACCAGAAGTGGTCGAGCATGACCCCGCCGATCAGCGGACCGGCCGCGAAGCCGAGGGAGTTGACGGTGGACCAGAGGCCGATGGCCCTGACCCGTTCGGCGTCGTCGAAGATCTGCACGACGACCGCGAGGGTCGTGGTCATCAGCAGCGCGCCGCCGACGCCCATGCCCGCGCGGGCGGCGATCAGCTGGGTCGTGGACTGGGCGAGCCCGGCGGCGAGCGAGCCGGCGCCGAACAGCGCGAGACCGACGATCAGCATCTTCTTGCGGCCGTAGCGGTCGGAGGCGTTGCCCGCGGTCAGCAGCAGTCCCGACTGGACCAGCGAATACGCGTTGATCATCCACTGGATGTCGGCGGTGGATGCATCGAGTTCGTTGGTGAGGGAGGGGATCGCGACGCTGAGGACGGTGTTGTCGAGCAGCACGGTGAGCTGGGCGAGACAGATCACGCCGAGGATCAGCCAGCGCTGCGGATGGCCCGAGGAGCCCGTCCCGAACGGGTTGGTCTCGGCGGTCGTCGCCGTCATGCACGCTCCTTGTACGGTGTACGAGACTTGGTCTCGTACACCGTACAAGGGGTCCTCGTACGCCGTATAGGACTATTTTTCGTCGGTCAGGTCGTAGAGGGTCGTGCCGTCAACGGTGACCTTGGTGAAGGTGGACTCGACCCAGGAGGTGATCCCGGAGCCGGAGTTGCCGCCCGGCCCGCCGCCCTGACCACCACTCGCGATGAAATAGTGGATCTTCCCGTCCGCGGCGTACTGCTTGAACTCCGCGAGGGTCGGCGACGGGTCACTGCCGTTGAAGCCGCCGATCGCCATCACCGGCTTCTCGGTGGCGAGCTGGTAACTGGCCGCGTTCTGGGAGCCGATGGCCGCTGCTGCCCAGGTGTAGTCGTCGGCATTCTGCTTGAGCGTGGCCTTCACCTTGGCGTTGACGTTCGCGCCGTTGAGGAGACCGCCCATGCCGCCGCCCATGCCGCGCTCGCCCGTCTGGAGGCCACCCGGGAGCCCGCCGGGCAGCTGGCCCTGGCCCTGGCCCTGGCTCTGGCGGCCGCCGGTCGGGGGCTGGCCCATGCCACCGCCGGGACCGCCCTGTTGGTTCTGGCCCTGACCCTGGCCGGGCAGCTGCATCCGGCCGCCGAGCCCGTCGTCACCACCGCCCGGGCCACCACCGCCCGGGCCGCCACCGCCCGGACCACCGCGGCCTCCCGCCACCGCCGGACCCGCCGTCACGATCGAGCCCGCGTGCCCCTCGCTCACCGTCGTCAGGGAGTACGCGACCGGCCCCGCCAGCGACGCCGCGAGCCCCAACGCCGCGGCGCCGAGCACCAGTCGACGGCCGAGCCGCCCCGCAAGCACCAGCCCGGCCGCGGCCGCCAGACCAGCGATCAGCACCGTCCACCGCAGCCACGGCAGATAGTCCGTGCTCCGGCCAAGGAGGACATACGACCAGTACGCCGTCACCGCGACCGTGCCGCCGAGCGCCGCCGACGCCAGGACCGAACGCCGCTCCTCCCACAGCACCGTGGCACCCATGCCGACGAGCGCGGCGATGTACGGCGCCAGCGCCACCGTGTAGTACTCGTGGAAGATCCCGGCCATGAAGCTGAAGATCCCCGCGGTCATCAGCAGCGAGCTGCCCCAGACCAGGAACGCCGCCCGCGCACTGTCGTTCCGGTTGGCGCGCCGGGTGACGAGCAGTCCGGCGACGAGCAGCAGCAGTGCGGCAGGCAGCAGCCAGGAGATCTGGCCGCCGATGTTCCCGCTGAACATCCGGTCGATGCCGCTCTCGCCCCAGCCGCCACCGCCACGGGCCCCGCCACCGCCGCCTCCGACACTGCCGGTCTCATCGCCGTTGATCCGGCCGAGGCCGTTGTAGCCGAAGGTCAGCTCCAGGAAACTGTTGTTCTGCGAGCCGCCGACGTACGGACGCGAGGAGGCGGGCCACAGCTCGACGATCGCCACCCACCAGCCGCCCGCGACGACCATCGCAAGCCCTGCGAGGGCGAGTTGGCCGAGCCGCCGCCGCAGCGTCGTCGGTGCGCACACCGCGTACATCAGCGTCAGCGGCGGCAGGATCAAGAACGCCTGGAGCGTCTTCGTCAGGAACGCGAAGCCGACCGCGACACCCGCCCAGACCAGCCACTTCGTCCGCGCGCCTTCGAGGGCTCGCAGCACGCAGTACACCGTCACCGTCATCAGCAGCGCGAGCAGCGCGTCCGGGTTGTTGAAGCGGAACATCAGCGCGGCGACGGGCGTCACCGCGAGCACCGCGCCCGCGATCAGCCCGGCGGCGGGCGTGAAGCGCCGGCGTACGGCCCCGTACAGCACGCCCACCGTGGCGAGACCCATCAGCACCTCGGGCAGCAGGATCTGCCAGGAGCCGAGCCCGAAGAGCCGTACGGACAGGGCCATCGGCCACAGCGCGGCCGGGGGCTTGTCGACGGTGATGGAGTTCGCGGCGTCGGACGAGCCGAAGAAGAAGGCCTTCCAGCTCTCGCTGCCGGCCTGGGCCGCCGCGGAGTAGAAGGAGTTGGCGTAGCCGGACGCGCTCAGGTTGCAGAGGTAGAGGAGCGCGGTGGCGACAAGGAGAGCGAGGAAGGCGGGGCGCACCCAGCGGGCGTCCTCGTCCCGGCCGCGCCACCAGCGCGCGAACGGCGAGGCGGAGCGCCCTCGTCCGTGCCCCCCGAGCGGCTCCGCCCGCACGGTCGGGGCCACAGTGACGGCGTCCACGCCGGCAGCGCCGCCCGGCTGCATCCCCTGGTATCGGTCGTGTTGCGTGGTCATCGTCGATTCCTCGTCATCGTGATCGTTGCGTCGTCGAGAGGCATGGCGTGCGGCGGCGCGGTCGTGTCCCCGCGAGGTGCAGCGAGTGCGCCCGGCGCATCCGGCACAGGCACGTCACCGAGCCGGTCGGGGAAGACCCACGTCCGCAAGAGCAGGAACCGCAGCACGGTCGCCGCCAGGTTGGCGGCGATCAGAACCGCAAGTTCCGTGCCGTGGGACGGGTTTCCGGCGGCCGCGTCCAGGGCCGCCAGCGAGCCGCTGGTCAGGGCGAGACCGATGCCGAACACGACCAGGCCCTGGGCCTGATGGCGTACGGCGCGGTCCCGGCCGCGCACCCCGAAGGTGAGCCGCCGGTTCGCCGCCGTGTTCGCGACGGCGGACAGCAACAGCGCTCCCGCGTTGGCGACTTGAGGCCCGGCCCCCGCCCGGAAGACCGAGTACAACAGCAGGTACAGCAGGGTCGAGAGCGCGCCGACCACACAGAAGCCGACCAGCTGCCGGGCAAGTCCGCCCGGCACTCCGGTCAGCTGCCGGTCGCGCGGATCGTCCCCGAAGGGCCGCGCCAGCCGGTCCAGCGGCAACGCGCCGACCGCCAGCGCCCGCCCCACCCGCCACACCCCCTTGAGGTCCTCGGCCGCCGTGCTCACGATGTGCACCGTCGAGTCCGGGTCGTCGACCCAGTCCACCGGCACCTCGTGGATACGCAGCCCGGCGCGCTCGGCCAGCACCAGCAGCTCGGTGTCGAAGAACCATCCGGTGTCCTCGACCATCGGCAGCAGCCGCTCGGCGACCTCCCGCCGTATCGCCTTGAATCCGCACTGCGCGTCGGAGAACCGCGCCGCCAGCGACGACTTGAGAATCAGGTTGTAGGCGCGCGAGATGAACTCCCGCTTCGGGCCGCGCACCACCCGCGAGGAGCGCGCGAGCCGGGACCCGATCGCGAGATCCGAGTGCCCTGAGATCAGCGGCGCGACCAGCGGCAGCAGGGCGTTGAGGTCGGTGGACAGATCCACGTCCATATAGGCGAGGACGGGCGCGTCGGAGTGCGACCACACGGTGCGCAGCGCACTGCCCCGGCCCTTCCGCTCCAGCCGGTAGGCCCGTACCTCGGCGATCGAGCGTTCGAGCCGGGCAGCCACCTCGGGCGTGCTGTCGGTGCTCGCGTTGTCCGCGACGGTGATCCGGAAGCGGTACGGGAAGGTCCGTGCGAGGTGGTCGTGCAGCCGGCGCACACACCGCTCGAGGTCGTCCTCCTCGTTGAAGACCGGGATCACCACGTCGAGTACGGGCAGGTCGGCCGAGTCGGCGAGCAGATGCTCCCGGGCCGGCAGAGTCCCCCATGGGGTGTCGGTTCGCATGGAACGACACTCGGCGGGCGCCCTGTCACAGCTGTGTGATGTGCCTGTGCCGCGTCTGTGAGTCGTATGCGGCAGCCAGGGCCGGAAGGTCGGCTGGCAGGTGTACGCCGACAACCGTGCGCCCGGGCTCGGACCGCACGCCCACCGTGCCGCGGTGCGCGGCCACCACCGCCTGCACGATCGCAAGGCCCAGGCCGGTGGACCCGGCGTGCCGGGACCTTGAGGCGTCGCCGCGCGCGAACCGTTCGAAGACGTGCGGGAGCAGCTGGGGCGGGATGCCGGGCCCGTCGTCCTCCACCTCCAGCACGACCGTCTGGCCCGCCCCGGGGATCTCGGCGCACCGAACCCGGGCGGTGACGGTCGTGCCGGGCGGTGTGTGGGTACGGGCGTTCCCCAGCAGATTGACCAGTACCTGATGGAGCCGGGCGCCGTCGCCCCGTACCGTCGCGGGCTCGACCGGCAGCTCGAGCAGCCACTTGTGGTCCTGGCCCGCAGCCCGTGCGTCGCTGACCGCGTCCACGACCAGCGGTGAGAGATCGGTGCTCTCCTGCGAGAGCGGACGTCCGGCGTCGAGACGTGCGAGCAGCAGCAGATCCTCCACCAGGCCCGTCATCCGGGTCGCCTCGGCCTCGATCCGCCCCAGCGCATGCCGGGTGTCCGTGCCGACGGGCTCCCCGCCGCGCCGGGTGAGTTCGGCGTAGCCGCGTATCGAAGCCAGCGGTGTACGCAGCTCATGACTGGCGTCCGCGACGAACTGCCGTACCCGCGTCTCGCTCTCCTGCCGCGCGTGCAGCGCGGAGTGCACATGGTCGAGCATCCGGTTGAGCGCCCCGCCGACCTGCCCGACCTCGGTCCGCGGATCGGCCTCGGCGTCCGGGACCCGCTCGTGCAGGGACACCTCGCCGCTGTGCAGCGGCAGTTCGGAGACGCGCGTCGCGGTCGCGGCGACCCGCCGCAGCGGCCGCAGCGCAACCCCGACCAGGACCGTGCCCGCGATCCCGGCGGCGATGAGACCGGCGCCCGCGACGCATACCTCGACGACGATCAGCGTGCTCAGGGCGTCCTCGACCTCGCCCGACGGGATCCCCACGAGAACGTCGAGCCCGGCCTCGGTGCTGACGGACACCGCCCGGTAGCCGCCCAGGCCCGGCAGCTCGACGCTGTGCACCTTCCTGTCCCGTGCCACCGCGGCGAGCTTGTCGTTCTGCGCCTCGGTGAGCGGCACTGAGCTGTCCCGGCGCTGCCCGCCCGTGGTGTTCTCGACGGTCCTCCTGGACTCGGTCACCTCACCGCTGTCGGCGACCACGGCGCCGACGGTGCCGAAGGGCTGACCGCCACCGCCGAGGAACTCCAGCGGCTGGTCCATCCGTTCGAGGCCGCCCAGTCCCGGCAGTCCCCTGGGCGGATCGGCCCGTACCGCGATGCCGCGCAGTTGGTCGTCGAGCTTCCCGTACATATAGCTGTCGAACGCGATCGTCGTGACCGCGCCGATCACCGCCGCCACCACCGCGATCAGCATCACCGCGCAGAGGACGAGCCGGGTCCGCAGCGACCAGCGGCGGGTTCTACTCACCGGCCTTGATCAGATAACCGGCCCCACGCCGCGTGTGGATCATCGGCGTGCGCCCCGCGTCGATCTTCTTCCGCAGATACGAGACATACAGCTCGACGACGTTGGCCTGCCCGCCGAAGTCGTACGACCACACCCGGTCCAGGATCTGCGCCTTGCTGAGCACCCGCCGCGGATTGCGCATCAAAAAGCGCAGCAGCTCGAACTCGGTCGCCGTCAGATGGATCGACTCCCCGCTCCGGCTCACCTCGTGGCTGTCCTCGTCGAGCGTCAAGTCCCCGACCGTCAGCAGGGATTCGCTGCGTGCGGTCGCCGTCCCCGACCGCCGGATCAGCCCGCGCAGCCTGGCCACGACCTCCTCCAGCGAGAAGGGCTTGGTGACATAGTCGTCGCCGCCCGCCGTCAGCCCGGCGATCCGGTCCTCGACCGCGTCCCTGGCGGTCAGGAACAGCACCGGCACCTGGGGCAGTTCGCGCCGCAGCCGCCCCAGCACCGCGAGCCCGTCCATGTCGGGCAGCATCACATCGAGCACCACCGCGTCCGGCCGGAAGTCGCGCGCCGAGCGCACCGCGCCCGCGCCGTCCCCGGCGCTGCGCACCGTCCAGCCCTCGTAGCGCAGGGCCATCGACAGCAGTTCGCTCAGCGCCGCCTCGTCGTCCACGACGAGCACCCGGACGGGGCTGCCGTCCGGCCTGAGCATTTCGGTACGCCCCTGGGGCGAGGTCGTGGTCATGCTCGTCACCCTGCGACCCGGCCGTGAGAGGGCCCTTGCCCTTCCCTGTGAATTCCCTGAGAAACCCCTAGGAGCAGGAGGGGGTGGGAGCGGCGGGCAGGTCGAAGAGCCGCGCTCCGTTGTCGTGGCAGACTGCCCGCAGCCAGTCGTCCCCGAGTCCGAGCCGTTCGAGCACCTGAAGCTGATGGGCGTACGGATACGGGATGTTGGGGAAATCGGTCCCGAGCAGGATCCGGTCCGTCAGCTCCAGCAGCCGTGCCTTCTCCCTCTCGGGGAAGGGCGCGAAGCGTTCGCTGAAGTCCGTGAAGGCCATCGTCGTGTCGAGGTGGACCTGCCCGTACCGCTCCGCGAGATCCAGGAAGTCGGCGTACTCCGGCATCCCCATGTGCGCCACGACCAGCCGCAGCCGCGGATGCCGCGCGAGCAGTCGCCCCACCGGCTCGGGGCCTGTGTGCTTGCCGGGAACCGGCCCGGACCCGCAGTGCATCACCACCGGGACCCCGGCGTCGGCGAGCAGCCCCCAGACGGGATCGAGGAGCGCGTCATTGGGGTCGTACGCCCCGACCTGGAGGTGCGCCTTGAATATCCGGGCCCCGCTCTCGACGGCTTCGCGCACGTACCGCGCTACTCCCTCCTCGGGGAAGAGGGTCGCGGTCTGCAGGCAGTCGGGTGTGCGCCGGGCGAAGTCCGCGGCCCAGCCGCACAGCCACTCGGCCATGCCCGCCTTGTGCGGGTAGAGCATGGCGGTGAAGGCGCGGACCCCGAAGTCGCGCAGCAGCGCGACCCGTTGCTCCTCCTCGTGCCGGTAGTTGATCGGCCACTCCATGCCGGTCAGCGGACCCACCGCGTCGAAGTAGGCCCACACCTTCTTCAGGACCTGCTCCGGCATGAAGTGGGTGTGTACGTCGACGAGCCCGGGCAGTCCGAGCCGCGTCCAGAACGCCCTCACGTCCGCAGCCTCGCCCGCGGCCTCGTTCCCCTCACTCACGCTCAAAGCCATTACTCCGCTCGATCCGGGTGAACGCCTCAGTGCAGTAGGGCGGTTCCTGTGCCGTGACAGGCCTGCTGCGTTCGATGCTCATGGCACCTACCTTCCGTGTCCGGTCAGGGAGGTGTCCACCCCCATTTCCGTAAGGGATCCAAACGGGATCCAACACGTGACCATCCCGCTCAGAAGAGTCCGTCCTGCACCGAGCCGGGCGCCGAGCCCATGTCGGCCAGCGGCACCGTGACCTCCGCCCCCGGGTCGGACCCGACGAGCGCCCACCCTGTCATCAGCCGGGTATCGAGTACGACGAGCCCGTCCCCCGCGGTCCGCAGATGCAGATCGGGCCCGGCTGCCGCCACCAGCCGCCCGGCGACCACCCCGCCGTCCACCAGCTCGCGGACCACCCCGGTCGCGGCCGGCAGCCCGGCAAGCCCGAACACCCCGGCATGGTCGACCGCCTCGAAACCGATGCGCTCCAGCGACTCGGCCCACCCGGCAAGCCCGACCGCACGCCGGTGCAGCTCCTCGACCTCCGCGGCCCGCTCGGCCGCCTTTGGCAGCGCGGCCCGGACCGCCCGTTTGTCCGCGTACAAAATCCGGTCCGGCACCCCCAGCGCACTGCGCAGCAGCTCCTCGGTCCGCCGCGCCGCCATCAGCGGCCCGCGCCCGAGCCAGCTGAAGACCACAGCGCCCTGCTCAAGCAGCCGCGCGGGCCCGCGCTCCTCCGCGGTGATCCCGACCTTGACCATCCCCGGCCCGAACCAGGCCAGATACACGCGGTACGCCCGCGGGTCGTCGGCCATGGTGTCGGCGGCCACCGAGTGCGCCCGGTCCAGCCGCGCGCACTCCGCACACCGCGCCTGCGTCGCCCGCCCGCTCACGACGGCCGCCGGCGGACAGGGATTCCCGCGCGCCCCGACACACCGTCGCTGCCCCTCCGCCCGGAACCCCAGATCTTTCCCGGGGGCCAGTGGACTGACCCGCCCGCCTTCCCACGCGAGTACGGCCGTCCGCGCCCCGCGCGGCCAGCTGAGCCCGGCGCACCGCCACGCCATACACACCTCCGCCCGACTACGCCGGACGCTACCCGAGCCCTCGGCACAGGCACTCGACGAGGCGAGCCGCGATGGTCCCGTCGGGGTCGAGGCGGGGATTGAAGATCGTCACATCGAGGCCGACGGCGCGCTCGTCACCCAGCGCCGTCCGCAGCACGCTCTCCAGCTCGGCCCAGCTCAGCCCACCGGGCAGGCGATAGTCGACAGCCGGCATGAGCGCGTCGTCCAGCACGTCGACGTCGAGGTGCACCCAGTACTCGCCGAGCCGCCCGACGGCCTGCCGCGCCGCCGCGGCTGCCCCCAACGCACGCACCCCGTCGAGGTCGACGGCATGCAGCCGCTGCGGCAGCGGCTGCATGCCGGCCGCCGCGGACTCCTCGGAGTCCCGGAACCCGAAGGCGACGACGTCCTCGTCCCGTACGAGTGGCCCGAGGCCCTCGATATCGGCCAACACCCGCGGCCCGCGCCCGGTCGCCAGGGCGAGCTCCATCGACGCCACTTCACCGGTCGGCTCCGCGGCCGGCTGGTAGAAGTCGGTATGACCGTCGAGGAACAGCAAGCCGTACCGCCCCCGCCGGCGCAGCGCGAGGAGATTGCCGAGCAGGATGCTGCAGTCCCCGCCGAGGACGACGGGGAAGAGGCCTCGATCGATGACCCCGCCAACGGCGTCCGCCAGCCGTACGGAGTAATCCGCGATGCCACCCGGATTGAGCACCCCGGACTCCGGGTCCCGCGCCGGGTCGTACGCCGGCGCCTCAACCCGCCCCGCCCGTACAGCCCCAAGCCGATCCCCGAGCCCGGCCCCGAGGAGAGCCGCGGCCAGCCCCTCGACCCCGGACGGCCGCAGCCCGAGGACGGACGGCGCTTCGATGATCGCCGGCTCTCGCACCCCGAACCCCTTCGTCGGACGCACGCTCAGGTCGCTGTCGATGATGGGCGGTCAACGCGCGGCGCGCGACCGGGACGCAGGACGGGGTTGAGGGGGCTCGACAGGCTCGACAGGGGTTACGGACAACGCGAGAGGCCCCCGGATTTCTCCGGGGGCCTCTCAGCTGTGTGCACTCGGCAGGATTCGAACCTGCGACCTTCTGATCCGTAGCTCTAGCCGGATCGGTCAGCGACGGCCATTCCCCGCTGCACGGCCCTGGAGGAGCGCTGCCGGACGGGGACGGTTGCTGCGGTTGCGGTACTTCGCTGCTGTAGAACAGGATCCCGGCGGGGGTGACTATGGAACGGCATCTGTTGGTGCGGCTGCTGGCCGGTGGCGACGAGGCATCCGTGGCAGCCCTGGCTGCCCTCCGTGGCGGCGCTACCTATGTTGTGTGGGATGGGACTTGGCCCGCCGAGTTTCATGCCCGGACTTATGCGCGCCGACTTCGGCACACGCGGCGGAAGGGCATCGAGACTTTGGGACTGGAACGAGCGGTGCAACTCCTCGGCCAGCATGACCAGCCGGTGCGCCTTGGACAGGTCACAGCTGCCGATAGGGCATGGATCTTCATGCTCTTCCTCACCGAAGACGGCGGCGCGCTGGTGGCCTGCACTGGCGTACGGCGGGCGGGCGGGTAATCACCGCTATCTGGCACGGTTGTGGCACGAGCCTCAGCCGACGACAGTCAGCCACGATGGCGGGTGCGTCGACCGATCAGGCGCGCGTGTGTCTCGCTGTACCCCCACCGGCCTCCGCCACGCTACCGGCTTGTGTCGTCGGCCGGACGCCACGGCTGTCCCGTGACGGGAGTGCCAGAGCGCCGTGCCTCGGAGCTCTCAGCTTGGGAATCTGCGATCATTCGCGGCCAGTTCAGGCGCTTACCTGGGCGAACGGTGACGTGCGCGGTTAAAGATCAAACTGAGGCGGTGGGGAGGGGCTGTTCGGTCCAGATGGACTTGCCGGTGCGGGTGTGGCGGGTGCCCCAGCGCTGGCAGAGTGCGGAGACGAGCTGGAGGCCGCGGCCGCCCTCGTCGGTGGCGGAGGTGTGGCGGATGTGCGGCGTGGTCAGGCTGGCGTCGGAGACCTCGCAGATCAGTGCGCGGCTGCGGAGCATGCGCAGCCGGATGGGGCCGCAGGCGTGCCGGATGACGTTCCCGACCAGCTCGCTGACCAGGAGTTCGGTGGTCATGATCAGGTCCTCATCAACCAGGTCCCAGTCGGCGAGCTGGGCGCGGACCAGGTCGCGGGCCTGGCCCGCCGCCACCGGGTCCTCCGGCAACGGCCACTCGGCGACGTTCTCCGCGTCCAGCGGGTGGGTGCGGGCCAGCAGCAGGGCGGCGTCGTCCATCAGCGCGCCGTGGGCGGGGAGAAGAGCGGAGGTGAGGGTGGCGCAGAGGGCGTCCAGGTCGGATGCGTCCGCCGGTGAGGTCGGCATGGCGTTCACGGACTGAAAGAGGAGCTCGGCGAGGTGGCTCATGCCGGTGGTGACATCCCTGTCCTTGCTCTCGACCAGGCCGTCGCTGTAGAGGGCGAGCAGGCTACCGGCGGGCAGTAGGGTCTCGAGGGTTTCGAAGGGGGGAGCGGCCACCCCCAGTGGCGGGTCCGGAGCCATGGACAGGAAGGTGACGGTGCCGTCGGGGTGGGCCACCGCAGGGGGCGGCTGACCGGCGCTGGCGTACGACAGACGCCGGCTCACCGGGTCGTAGATGCCGTACAGGCAGGTTGCGAAGGCATCGTTGCCCAGCTCGCCGACAATGTCGTTGAGGTGGCCGAGGATTTCGTCGGGCGGCAGCTCCAGCTCCGAGAGGGTGCGGACGGCCGTGCGGAGCCTGCCCATGGTGGCGGCCTCGGCCATGCCGTGGCCCATGACGTCGCCGATCACGAGCGCTACCCGGGCCGCGGAGAGCGGGATCACGTCGTACCAGTCGCCGCCGACGTCGGCTCCCTGCTGGGCCGGCTGGTAGCGCGCCGCCGTCGTCACCTCGGGCAGATCGGGCAGTGCCTGCGGCAGCAGGCTGCGCTGGAGGGTACGGGCCCGCGTCGTCGCCTCGTCGTAGAGCCCGGCCCGCTCCAGGGCCTGCGCGATCAGTCCGCTGAGCGCGGTCAGCAGCGTTCGTTCGTCATCGTCCAGCACCCGCGGTCGGCCGAAGCAGATCACCGCCGCGCCGATCCCGCGCCCCGATACCGCCAGCGGCAGAAAGGCCCACGCCTGCTTGCCGCCCTCCCGGATCAGGATCTCGGTCCCCGGGTAACGCTTCAGGATCTCCTCCGGGGAGGATATGTAGAGGGGGGTGCGGGTGCGCAGGGCGTCCGCCACTGGGTTCGTGGTGTCCGTCACTGTCCACTGCCCGTCCAGCAGTCGGGTGAAGCGCTCCGAATATCCCCGGGAGCCGACCACTGTCAGCCGGTCGCCGACCACGCCGAGCATGATGAGTCCGGTGGCCCCGAGGGGTGTCATCACGCCGTCGGCCACCGCCGCCATCACATCCTGGGCCGTGACAGCCTCGGCCAGCTCCCGTGTAATCCGCTGCACCAGGGCTGCCCGCTCCGCGGCCGCCCGCTCCGCGGCGGCCCGCTCGACCTCCCGCAGATGCCGCTCGGTGGTGTCGGTTATGTAGAGCGTGAGGCCTTCTGGCACCGGCAGCAGCCGCAGGTGGTACCAGGACGTCCCGTCCGGCCACGGTACGTCGAATCCGGCCGGCTGGCCCTCGGCCGCCGTGGCCCGGCACCGTTGCTCCAGCCCCGGTATGGCACGTACCGCTGGAATGTTCCAGAGCAGGGCTCCGGCCACTTCTCCCGCGGCACCGAAGAGCCGCTCGGCGGCCTGATTGAGAAATCCGATGCGCCAGTCCGTGTCCAGGGAGACGAAGCCGTCGCTCATGTGCCGCAGCGCCCGCCCCACCGACTCGGCGGCGGCGTGCGTTTCGCTGCTGTCCCGCAGGGTGCCGATCACCTTCACCGGTGCGCCCTCTTCGTCCGTGATCGTCCGGGCACGGGCCTCGATCCAGAGGTATGTGCCGTCCTGGCGCCGGATCCGGTACTCGTTCTGGAAGCCGCCGCGGAGGTGGATGCCCGTGTCGAAGCCGGCTACCGCCCGCGGCAGGTCGTCCGGGTGGATCAGCGCTGCCCACGCCTCGATGCCGCCGGTCATCACCTCCGGGGCGATGCCGGCCAGCACCTCTTCGACGGGCCGGTCGGAGGTCAGCTCACCGGTGCACAGATCCCAGGTGTACGTGATGGAGGGCGCCACTTCCGCGTTCCACGGGGCGGCCTCCTCCCGCGGTCCTGGCCCGTTCTCCAGGGCGCGCAGCAGGGTGGGGGACGGATTGAGGATCCCGGACGACTTGAGCCTCCCGGACATCCAGGCCGCCACCTCGTTCAGAAACGCGCGCTCCGCTGGGCCGGGCTCGGCGCCCGGGGAGAAGAGAACGGAGAGCGCACCGCGTCGCCGGCCACCGCCCGGAATGGGGACGGCCAGGTGACCGATGCCGGCGGGGAGTCGGGAAGGCCACAGGGCGGCGGGGTCCCGGCCTGGCACCGGGTCAGGCGGGGCCAGGTCGGGCTGCCAGGTGATGGTGTCGTTGCGGGCGGCCCTGCTGGGCGGCGCCGTGCCCCGTACCGGGATGATCAGCCAGGGCCGGGTCATCGACTCCGGCAGGCCACTGTCGGCGACCATGTAGAGGATGCCGCTCATGCCGCCGCCCGGGAGATGCACCATGCCGCCCAGGCCGTGCACCTCGGCCACCGCCTGTTGGAGCGCGGTCAGCAGCACTTCGACATCGCGCCCGTCCTCGTCCACGGCGTCGAGCAACCGCATCCGCATGCGGTGTCGCTCCAAGGGCCGTACGGTCTGTATGGTCCGCAGGCCCTGCGGTTGGTGCAGCGGATGGGGGACGTGGGGTATGGACGGGCCGGTGTTGTCCGCTTCGCCGCCTCTGGTATTCACCACTGCCGACTGTCGCCTCCGCTCACCGCTTGGGTACCCGCTGGGCCGCATGTGATCGGATGTGGACCTGCAGCGATCTACATCCGCCCATTTCATACTAATCGGAATAACTTAGGCGATTTCATCCGTCATGGGGAGCCTTTCGTATCCGATCAACCGTATGCGGCGTTAGCTCACCCTTCGTTACCGCTGAGGCCTTATCCCCTGGCTTGGCGCGGCGGCGTTACCGGCAGTTCGTCAAACCCGGCAGTAGAGATCAAGGCCGTGTCCCGTAGTGACCGCGTCGATCAGGGCTTGGAGCGGCACGCATGTGGCACGGCGCCTGAAACGGCGAAGGGCCAGCCTTGGGAGGGAAACCCTCCTGAGCTGGCCCTTTATTCTGTGCCCCCGGCAGGATTCGAACCTGCGACACCCGCTTTAGGAGTTCGATCGGACTGTCTCCATGGCCTCAACTGCCAATGCGGCTGCCTCGAACCGTGCGGTCCTGCCGGTGTCCGCTGCCGTTGATGTCAGCCGTGGATGTCACCACACCGGCGACTGCGTCACTTGCGACGCTTACGGGCCTTCGCCTTCTCCTCTGCCTCCTTGCGCTTCTTGATGGTGTATGTGGACCAGTCGCCGCGGTGGAGATTGCACCTTGATGCGTTCTCCATGGCAAGTCGCTGGCACCTCGTGCCCTTCTGCGTCAGCGCTCCACACCTGGACTGTGTACGAGCCACGATCCCCACCCCCCTGGCCTCGGCTGTCGTGCGGACTGGTCCGGGGACACCGGGCGTAAGCCGTCGGCGGAAGGGCGCACTGCTGCGCGAACCGGTGCACGCTGGGCCAAGAAGGTGGCTCGGCGGGCGCACGCTTTCCAACTGTCCGCATGACCGTACGGGGGCGTCCGTGGGGGTTCACGCGGCAGGTCAGACGCGGTCCGCGTGTTACCTCGACCGTGATCCACACGACCCGCGCTCCCGGAGGATCCGCGTCCAGGCTTCGCGCTGGTACGCAGCGGCTGGGCGTAGAGCAGGTGGCCGCGCTCCGCCCTGTGGGCCGTGGACGCCGAGCACACGTCGCCCGAGCTCGAGCTGACCCTCGCCCTCGCCCTGCTCCCCCTGGCCCTGCTCATCCCCGCCGCGCTCACGGTGATGGTCATGGCATGCGTACGGGCCTTCCGGGTCCGCAGCCGCATCCCCGTCTGAGACCGCGCCCTTGCCGGCCACCCGGCCGCGAGGCCTGGGCGTCACTTACGCCCAGTGCCTCACGGCCATGCTCACCCGTGCCCGGCTCCCGGAAGGATCTGTCTACGGCTCGAGCAACTCCGCCTGGAGCTGCGGGGCTACGATGGGGGAATCGCCCCCCTGAGACTGGGTGACCGAGACAGCGGTGAATCCGGTGTTCTGGGCGGCGGCGAGGTCGATCACGTCAGTGGCGTTCAGCTCAACAATCGTGGACACCTCCTGCGACATTGCTGCGGCCCCGCCATTAACCGTGGTGTCCTGAGCGTCAAAGGCGACGAGGACCCCGTTGACCCGGATGCGTAGGTTGCGAGTCCCCCCCGCAGTCGTGGTGTAGAGCCAGGCCAGCCTTGCCTTGAGGAGGTAGCGCCCGGGAGTGTTGACCACCAGGCTGTCGGACGCGTCATCGAACATCGCGTCCGTGTCGTAGGCAGCGCCATCGAAGAAGATCTTAGTAATGGCGTTGTTCGGGATGTCCTGGTTACTTGAGGCGAAGACACTTGCGCCGACATCAACGACGGGTGCGTCAGCTCCCGTCGCACCGGTCGCACCGGTCGCACCCGTCGCACCCGTCGCACCCGTCGCACCCGTCGCACCGGTCGCACCCGTCGGTCCGGTCGGGCCATCGGCACCATCCGCGCCGGTGGGGCCTGTCGGTCCGGTCGCGCCATCGGCACCATCCGCGCCGGTCGGACCCGTCGGTCCGGTCGCGCCATCGGCACCATCCGCGCCGGTCGGACCCGTCGGTCCGGTCGCACCCGTGGGTCCCGTCGGGCCGGTCGCGCCCTTCGGGCCCTTCTTGCAGTTGTCCTCGTCGGCGCGGTGCGACCCGTCTTTGCACTTGTCGTCTCCACCGCCCGGGCCGCTCGTCGCACTCACGCGTTCGTTCATGCTGGGAGCCGCGGCCGCGACCGGACTGACCACCCCGGCCGCCAGGACCAGCGCGAGCGAGACAATCGTGCCGCCGGCCCTCCACTTGGCTCGACGGGGCAGAGGTCCCAGCGGGGAACCTGTCCTGTTGTCAGGACTCATGTACGTGCTCCTCGTTCGATCGGTTGGGGACTCCTTGTCCGAACCCAAGGGCGAGCCTGACCCGTGGCAACCCGATCGATCGTCACGCCTGTTCGACACACGGCGATTATCAGCAAATCGGAGTAACCGGCATATCTGGATGAGGGCCTTCCATCCGCTGATTCGTACTCGGGAGCGCGCGGCAATTGGGGCAGGTTCAGAGCCGCCCGGCGCACGCATCCCAGCCAGCGCACGGGAGAGTTTCAAATCTGCGAGCGTCGGCCTCGAAAGCTACGGCGATTGCGCCGACGCCTGACACAAGGTCGGTGTAGCGGCTTTGGGCGGGAGCTGCCATGGGGCGAGAGATCATGGCCCCTTACGCTGGCCGCGAATCGGGCTGGCTCCTCGACTTCCCGCAATTGCCCGATCGGGGCCATGATCTTGGAGGCTCGCCCCATGGTGGCTGCGTAAAGCCGTGGAACCGACCGCCCCAGCCCCCGCCGTTCTCTGAGGGTTGGCGTCCGCGCTCGGTGCGCCGCCGCCCGGCCGTGGGCAGCCGGGCGAAGACAGAGGCAAGCCCGCGGCCGGGGGCCGCGGCGCGCGCCGCGCTTGCGCGGCGCCTTGAACCCGTAGAGAAGGTTTCTACTCAGTCAGTTCGAGCAGTACCGGGCACGAGTCGACTCGTGAAGCCTTGGGAGCACAGACGCTCGTATGCTGCGATAACGCCCTCTGGGACTTCCTGACTGATCATGAAACCTTGTTCGGGATAGATCAGGAGCCGCTGAGGGGCCCCGCTGCATGTCGATCACCAAGCGGGCGTCGCCGATCGAGTCGGCGTACTCGTTGAGGGTCATGGGCGCGGAAGCTCACGAACTCGACTGCTGGCCACAGCTTGCGGGCCGTGGCGTAGGCCCGACGCTCCTCGTACGGCTTGCTGACGAGCAGCCCGGACGACACCTCGACACCGCTCTCTTCCAGCAGCGAGCGTGAGAAGAGGATGTTCTCGCCGGTGTTGCGTGCGTGGGGCTCCACTAGGACGGCCGAAGCAGGAGCCCCCAGTTCGAGGGCGCGCTCCCGGTAATGCACGGCCTCGCCGCGGGGCATTCGCTCACGCGTGGTTCGGCTCGTGGCCCCCGTGAACACAATCAGGGGCATCATGCCGCGTCGGTACAGGTCGACCGTGGCGTCAGCGACTCCGAGGTCATGACTGCCCAGGCCGATGGCAACGGAGCACGGACGGGGATCGTGACCCATCAGCTGGTAGTCCCAGAGCAGTTGGGTGTCTTCCCACCCCTCTTGGGTCGGGATCACTGGTCGTCCTTCGGCTTCTGTGCCGAGTCCGGCACCTTGAAGTCCCATTCCCACGCGAAGCGCGACGCGGCGTGGACGCCGATGGCGAACTCGACCACAGCGCCGTCAGCCGTGTAGGTCGTCCGGTGAAGTTCCATCACCGGCTCTCCGGCGGGCAACTGAAGGAGCTTCACTTCCTCGGCCGTGGGGACGCGCGAAGAGCGCTTCCTTCATGTGGTCGATCTCGTATCCCGCGTCGTAGAGCACCCGGTATCCACCGTCTCTGCCGGCGGGTCCCGGCGTCGGGTCCACCAGACGCGTTCCCTCGACGTGGTCCGGCCGGTAGTAGCTCATCATGCCCAAGCAGCCTGGGAACCTACTGGTGCGCTGCAACAACCGCCGGGCCACCCGCTGCCCGGCCTGCGCCGAGACCTACCGCCGCGACACCTACCAACTGATCACTGCAGGACTCCGCGGCGGCAAAGGCATTCCCGACCCCGTCGCCACCCACCCTCGGGTCTTCGCCACCTTCACCGCCCCCAGCTTCGGCCCCGTCCACAACCGCCCCGCCTCCGGCCGCTGCCGCTGCGGCACCCCGCGTTCCTCGCGTACTGGCTCGACTCGATCGTGAAGCCCAACCTCGCCCCGCTGTCGTACGTCTCGTACGAGGGGTACGTCTGGCTCTGCATCGCCCCGTACCTCGGCGCGAAGCGGCTGGACAAGCTCACGGTCCGGGATGTGCGCGAGTGGCTGACGAAGCTGGCGACCGTCTGCCAGTGCTGCGCCCAGGAGAAGGACGCCAAGAGCGTGCCCAACCGCCGCAAATGCTGCACCGTCGGAGACTGCTGGGAGTCGTACCCGTCCCGCCGGGTGATCCAAGGTTCCCGCGACGCTCTGCGGGCCGCTCTCACCCATTCGGTCGCCGAGGAGGAGATCAGCAAGAACGTCGCCTCACTCGTGAAGGTGCCCAAGCCGCGCCGCCGCCGGATCAAGCCGTGGTCCGTCGCCGAGGCGGGCCAGTTCCTCACCGATGCGGCCGCCCGCGATGACCACCTCTTCGCGGCCTGGGTGCTCGTGCTCTGCCTCGGGCTGCGCCGCGGTGAAGTGCTGGGCCTGACGTGGAAGTCCGTCGACTTCGAGACCGGCGAACTGTACGTCCACCATCAGATCCAGCGCGCGGGGCGTCAGATCCTCCACCGCGAGACCAAGACCGAGGACTCCGACGACTTCCTGCCGCTGTCGGCACTCTGCCTCAAGGCCCTACGGATGCGCCGCGCCCAGCAGCTCGGCGACCGGAAAGCCGCAGGCAAGCTGTGGCAGGACGCTCACGGCTTGGTCTTCACGACGAAGCACGGTACGCCGATCGAGCCGGGGAACCTGACCCGGATGTTCGCCCTGCGGCTCGCCGTGCAGGCCTTCGGGTGATCCCGCTTCGGAACACTCGGCACACCTGCAGTTCGCTCCTGGTCGCCCTCAAGGTCCACCCGAAGGTGGCGCAGCGCATCCTGCGGCACTCCCAGATCGCCATGACGATGGAGGTCTACGCCGAAGCGAGCGAGGAAGCAGTACGCGCCGCGATCGGCAAGCTGTCCGAGGCGATGGGCGGCACCGGCTGACGCGGTTGCTGTACTTCACTGCTGTACGCGCAACGCAAGAGGCCCCCCGGAATTCTCCGGGGGGCCTCTCAGCTGTGTGCACTCGGCAGGATTCGAACCTGCAACCTTCTGATCCGTAGGATCGGGCACCCCCGTGGTGGCGGCCAATGTGGCCTGCTGGCTCGCGTGTGGGGGTGGTCGGCTGGCAGGCGTTGTGTGCCGTCGTTGCCGTCAGCGCTGCCGTCAACCGCGGCACGGTCAGACAGCCTGTGCCAGGGCACGCTCAGCCGATGCTCTGAGCGTGACTCCAGAGCTCTTCGGCGTGGTCGGCAAACCGGGCGAACATGCCGCTTGACCCGTGGCGACGCAGGTGCAGCATTGGTGAGTCGTGACCGACGAGTCTTGCCAGGTGCGGCGTGACCAGGGCCTCGTCATCGAACCGGAACACCGACAGGCTGACGTGGCTGACGGCGTCCTCCGCGCTGCTGTAACGCGCCTCCACACCCTCGATGGGGCCCAGCCGATCTAGGTGCTCCAGGGTGATCCTGATGCGCGTGGAGACCGTCAGCGCTACGTCCTCGATGGCTTCCCGCTGGCTGGTCACCTCCCCCCTCGGGTCACCCAGCAGGAACCGGACCCTGCACCCCTGCCCGGCCTTGCGCTTCAGCATCTCCGCGAATTGAGGAACCTGCGTCCAGAAGAAGTAGTTCGTATAGCCCGACAGGAAGATCTCATCTGTCGCGGCCTCGACGAGCTCGCCCCAGACCGTCGAGGGACAAGCGGACCGGTAGGGGTACGACTGGACAAGTTCGCGATCGTCGCCGGTCTTGATCCGGTCTTTCACTGCCTGGGGCCACAGCATCTCTTCATTTACTCCCAACGCCCGAGAGGCGTCCGCACGGTTTCTTGCGTGCGGCGTCAGCTCCTCATCCGCGAGCCATCGCTCTACAGTCTTGCCACTGACCCCAGCACGTACCGCCAGTTGCCGCGGGGACATGCCCGCCGCTGACATAGCCGATCGTAGAGCAACGTTCAAGACTTCTCCTGGGACGTTTGGGCGTTCTTCAGACGCTACTGCCGAACGTCTCAACTGTCCGTAGTTTGGGGGCAGATACGTCCTTGATGGGGCGGCACGATGCCAGCATGGCCAAGACGGAGACAGGCCCCGAAACCACCCAGAGTGGCCCAGCCATGACGGAGTGGTTCCGCGTGGGCGACGTCGTAAGTGACGGCATCCGATGCCAGGTTGGCGAAGTGAATGCCATCGATGGTGACGAACTGGAGATCGTCCGGCCTTCGGGGCTGACGTGGTGGGCGTCGAAGTATCACTGTCGTCAGGCCAGTCGGCGGGAGCGCGAGACTCTGGAGACGAACCGAACGCTGAGGCTCAAGGCCCTGTCGGCACGCACGTCGCGGCCTGCTTCGAGCGCGGAGGCCCAACGGTGAGGCACTTATACGACACCGCCGCCCGCTTCACAGGCGTACTGCTGATCATCACCATCAGTTGCTCGGTCGGTTTCGTGCTCGGCGCGGCACTGGCGAGCCCGAGTTAGGGAGGTAGCTAGATGCAATGTCCAAACTGCGGGGCGTCTACCCAGCAGGGACCGACGGGAGGCTGGCTGTGCGGCAACTGCGGATGGCAAAGCGGCGTGGCTCCGGGGCCGGTAGCCTGCGCAGCATGGCCCAGCTTCCGGAACCCGCACCGACCGAGATTACGGAAACTGAGTGCCGCCATTGCGGCACTCGAATCGCCGGTCTTGATGGCCGGTACGCGTGCCCCCTTTGCGGCTGGGTGAACAGTCACAGTGAGGGCCATCGCCCGCTGCCCCCGGCGAGCGATGACCCGGACGGCCCAGCCAACAGGTAGCGCGCAGGTAGCGCCTCTCCCTCTGGCCCCCGCCGGGAGAGTGAGCGCTGAGCACAGAAAGTGGCCCCCCGCGGCGTTGGCAGCGGGGGGCCGCCTTGGGCTGGAGACACTGGACCTGGAGCGAGCTGTTCAGCTGCTTCGCCAGCATGACCAACCTGTTCGCCTCGGCCGTGTCGACTCTTCTGATGGCTCCTGGGTCTTCATGCTCTTCCTCCCCGAAGACGGCCAGGCGCTCGTCGCTTGTACTGGTGTAAGGCAGCAGAAGTGACCACTGCTTTGTAAGCCTGGCGCCGATCGCAGGCCGGTCTTGGCTGGTCAACACGCGTACAACAGCGCTGGGCCTGTCGGCGCTTGCCTGCACCGCCTCACACCCCAATTGACCGTGACTGACCGCTCGATCTGGCACGGATCTGGCACGCGCGGCGCCACTGCCCAGGGACTCACGATACGGCTGACCGCCGCTGGGCTGCCCATCGATACGAACTCTCGGCTGGGGGCTCATTGAGGTCTGGTGGGCTGGTCAGTCGGTCACCGAGGGGCGTTGGCGGTCAGCTGCGGTCGCGGTGGTTGCTGTACTCCGCTGCTGTACTGCAACGGCAATCACATGGCACCGGTCCTCAGGCGGCCCCTGGCCGACGACGCTTCGGCGTCATACTGTCTTGCGCAATGCCTAGTCAGCTGGGCTCTGTGGTCTGAGCGGAGGGGGAACGGGGATGCCGCTGGAGTTCGGACTGTGGCGTGTGGACGACAAGCCCGTGCGAGTCGCTACGCGGCCGATGCCTTTGGAGTCTCGGCTGGAGGAGCTCATTGAGGCCGATCCCGGCATCCTGGGACATCCGTTGCTGCTGATCGGCCGGCAGGTGCTCACGCAGTACGGCAAGGTCGTTGATCTCCTGGGCATGGATGCTGAAGGGAGCCTGCACGTTCTGGAGCTCAAGCGAGATCGCACGCCTCGTGAGGTGGTGGCTCAGGTTCTCGACTACGGTTCCTGGGTCCAGGAGCTCACCAACGAGCAGATCCGCGACATCTACACCTCCTACGCCCGCGGCAGAGGGCTGGCGGAGGAGTTGGATGAGGCGTTTGCTCTGCGGTTCGGCGGCACTCCGCCGGAAGCCCTCAATTCGACTCACGCTCTCACCATTGTCGCGAGTGAGATCGATGCGGCGACGGAGCGGATCGTCACCTACCTGGCTTCTGGGTTCCAGGTTCCGGTCAACGTGCTCTTCTTTCGCTACTTCGAGGACGAGGGGCGCTCCTACCTGGCCCGAACCTGGTTGATGGACGAGGCCGAGGCCGTGGTGCCGTCGGCTGGAGCGAAGGGACGCGGGAAGCAGGAGCCGTGGAACGGGACGGATTGGTATGTGTCGTTCGGCGATGAGCCCAGCGGCCGGAACTGGGAGGACGCTCTTCGCTACGGTTTCGTGTCGGCCGGCGGCGGGGAGTGGTTCTCTCGGACGATCCGGTCCTTGCCACTCGGGGCGCGGGTGTTCACTCACATCCCCAAAGTGGGCTACGTGGGCGTCGGCACGGTCTCCGGCGAACCCCAACCGTTCGAGGACGCCGCCCTCAGCCTCGACGGTGACAGCCGGCGGATGACTGATCTCTCCCTGACGGGCACCTACCGACGCGCCGGGGACGGAACAGACAGGGATGGGGAGGATCCTCGTGAGTGGATCGTCCCGGTTACCTGGGAGCGTGCTGTGCAACGCAAAGAGGCATTGTGGCGCACGGGGTTCTTCGCCAACCAGAACTCCGCCTGCAAGCTCCGCGCCCGCTTCACGATTGAAGAGGTCTCCCGCCACTTCGGCATCGATCAAGGCTTCCCTGACGCCTGACACGAAGCAGCGGCGTAGCCCCGATGCCAGCGGCCCGCGGTCTAGCCGAATAGAAGTTGGCAGCGGACGTAACCCGCTGGCGTGGAGAGTGTTTCGTGCACACGGCTCCGGAGGCCCTTTGTGTCCCGGACGTAACCGCAGGTCAGACAGATAGTCCGTTGGCGCGGTCCACGCGTCCACGAAGAGGCCGCAACAGGGGCGACCTGCCTCGAGCTAGCGTCGAGGCGCACTGGCCTGCATCCATGACAGTTGAGCTGAATGCAGACAGGGGTCCGCAATTGGGGCTGCACGAACCTGTCGGTCCGTCACTCCATCGAGCTACCTTGGTCAATTAGTGCCAACGAGCCTTGGTCCATCACTACCGTGACGCCAGGAAGCGCCAGAGGTAGTTGTTTGAGGTGCCGACGGGGGGTGTAAGTGCGACTTTGCTTGCCGTTAGGCCAAGCGGATCAAGTCGGACAATTTACTCACTCATGTCTTGTTGGCTCTGGGGGCGGGGGGTACAGTCATAAGTGAACTGAGGCGGGCAGACTGTGTTGAGTGCGGGCGCATAGTGTACGAACGCGGGCGTTTGCACATGATTGAAGCGGCGAGAGTGTCGGATGGGACCTACCCTTGCGATGATTTCCTTCGCGGCCTCGAAGGGTCGAAGAGGAAGAAGGACAGGGAACGCCTGGCGGTGATCCTTATCGTTCTCGAAGACTACGCTTACCGTCGCGAGCTCATATTTCCGAGGGAGATCAACAACCTCAAGGACGGCATTAGAGAGTTGAAGCCCGATAAGGTTCGACTTCCATTCTTTGACGTACCTGGGAGCAAGGTCGGCGCCATAAGGCTGACGCACGGATTTGTCAAAGGAACGCAAAAGGCGCCGCGAGGTGAGATTCTCAAGGCTCTGTGGGTCAGAAGGGAGGACCTTGCATCATGAAAACACTGTATGACCGCTTTGCGAGTAGTGGCGACGGGTCTCAACTCTTGGCTGCCGCCAGACTCAGGCGGGAGATGCTTCGAGTGCTACACAAAGCCTTGGAAGCATGCGGGCTGACGCAGAGCGAGTTGGCGGAGCGGCTTCGAGTTCGCAAGTCCGCGGTAAGCCAAGCCTTGCGAGGTGACGGAAACCTGCGTGTGAACACTATCGCGAGCTATCTGAGCGCGATGGGGTACGAACTCGACGTTCGGCTCGTTGAGGCAGGTGAGCCCCGAAAGGCAGTCCTGGAGGGGCGTGAGGTGCACCCCTCATTTACACAAGACTGGATTCCGGTGGACGATAGTCGGTCAGAGCATTTGCGCGGGGAAAACATCGAGGTTCATTTCGCGCAGTCCCACTTCACTGTCACGCTTGTCGAAATGCATCGGACTTCTGCGGAGCCTTTGAGGAACGTTCTCTATGACTTCGAGGGCACTGCTCAGTCTACGGAACCTGTGTTCGCGGAGTCTCGCGAGTTTCACCCCATCCGAACCGGGGCAGCTTCGTGAGCGATTCGAAATTTGATTTCAACGAGCTGCGAAGGTTCGTCTCCCGTGTAGACCTTCGTGGGATCATCGCCCAAGAATGTCACGCTGTCAGGCATTCCGGTGCAGCGCCTGAACGGGTCACCGTTTCACTTGACACTGAAGTTTCAGCGAATAGAGACTCGGTTGACTATCGTTTCACCTTGAGTTGCGAGGCCTTTGATGAGGCTGACGACGCTGTAGCAGACCTTTCCGTCGTGCTGCTGGCGAGCTTCACGGTCTCGGAGGGGCCTGAGGTCCCTGAAGTTATCCATCATGCCTTCGGGGCGAATGTTGCCGTGATGACGGCCTACCCATACCTGCGTCAACACGTGCACGATTTGGCGAACCGTATTGGCCTAGTGAACTTCACTCTGGGGCTGATGAAACTCTCAGACAAATCTCAAGGATTCTCGATCGTAGCCACTGGCGACAGCGCCCACTGAGTCACCACCAGCGCAACTCAGGTGGCACTGCGACCGCTTTGGGGGCGCGCAGTGGCCGGCTGTGGGACTTGAACCTGAGGCCTCATCTCTATGGAGTTGATCCCAGGTGGGTTGCTGAGACAAATGGTGGCGTGTGCTCTGCCGACGTCAGCCGTCGAGGTGCGAGATCGGCATTGCGCGTGACTGGTAGTTCGAGTCTTGACTTGGGGGCCTTGACACCGCCCTATAGCTCTAGTCTTTTGAGTGCAGGGTCGAGGTGGTCCTCAGCCTCTTGCTCGAGCGCCTCGACATCCAGGCGAAGGTCCCGGACGGCCTCGGGCTCTTCGGGGAGATTTTCTCTGCGCAGGTAGGCGCCTATGCATTCGCTCGCGTCACTTACGGCATGCCAGACCGGGTGTCCCGGCCTTCCTCCGAGAACCTGCCAGTACCACATGATCTGCGTCGCCCCGCCTAGTCGAGCGCGCAGCTCCGCCGAGGCGAGCACAAAGACATGAGTGTCAACCGTGTGGATGAGGCGTTGCAGTTCTTCATGCCTGTCAGGCTCCTCGCTGCTCGACAGCTCGCCCTTCAAGTGATGGATCGAGATCAAAGCCTGCCTGATCTCACGACTTGCCTCTTCTTGTCGGGCCTCCAGCCGTTCCTTCTCAAGATCTCGGCGGTTCTGCCGGTTGGTCCACAGCGTTGTCCAGGTGCTACCACCAAGCCCCAGGACAACCCCAATTAGTCCGATCACGGCCTCTTGCATGGTTTCGCCCTCCGTGAACTGGATGCAGTCCTACCAAGCTGCTCATGCTGCCAGATGGGCACCCACGGGCCCCTGACTGGTCGTCATTGTCCAGTGTTGGCCACTGTCGCTCGGCCTCGGACGCTGCCCGGCCGAGGAGCCGAACCGCCTCGGGTATCCCGCGCGCCGCGCCCTCTTGCCATCCTGAACCCCCCTGGGAGGGGAAGCTGTGGCAGCAGAACGACGGTCACGTCGTAGGCGGGACGGAGCCTCCTGGCCGGTGTGCGACCGGGCGCGGTGGAAGCGGGGCGCAGTCTGGTTCGCCAGATCGTCCACCCTTGACCTCAGCGGTTGTCGACTCCGTCGACGGTGAGCGAATCCGATGCCGTGTAGAGGAACAAGCGGTATGCGACGCCAGCCTCAGCCTCCTTGGTCAGAGCGTCGTCCAACTCATCGGAAAATCGGTCCTCCCCCAGCGCGGGCTTCGACAGGGCCTGAATCACGGCATTTTCGAACGCGTGGAGACGGTCGCTCAGATCGATGGCGGCGTCAATCACACGCTCAGGTCCCTCTATGACGACCTGGGCATGCAGGTGGGCGCGGGCGGCTGATTGGTTGAGAGCAGCCTTGAGGTGGCGTTCGACCTCGCCGATGGCGGTGCCCTGCTCTTCTGGTGTTGCCTCTGGTGCGGCAACGTCTTGGAAGGACGAAAGTGCGCTCTGCAGTTCCTCGTACTGCTCGCGACATCCTTCGGAGTAGGCAACAAAGATCGACTTGCGTGGTTCGCGAAGACCCCGCGCCGTCTCGACCTCTAACTGCAAGCGCGATTGAGACCGGGCGATGAGGGCAACGATGATGCCTGCCCCTCCGGTACCGATGGCCCCGACCAGGGCGCCGAGTATGGCTGCGAGTCCTGCGTCCATGGACAGAGTCTGGTGACTCCGCGCGGAGTGCGTCTGGTCTTTCGGCGTTCTCGCGGGGCCGGTATGCAGCAGCCGAGGACGCGGCAGACTGCCGCCATGTGGATAGCAATGGCAGTGATGATACTGATCTTCGTGTTCGCGTCGGCCTCCGCGATTGTCCAAGCTCGTAAGGGCCAGTGGTGGACGGCTGGCGCAGTCTTTCTTCCCTCCCTCGGCATGGTGGTGCTGCTGCTTGGTGGCGTGGAGCGGCAGAGCACGTCGCTCTTCTGGCTGGGGAGCCTGTTCGTAGTGGCCGGCTTCGGCGCGGAGGCCATGGCCTACTGGAGAACTCGAACGCGTGGGAGGGAGCAGGTGGGCCAGTGAAGGGGCGACGTGTCGAAGTCGGTGGAGTCTCAAATGGCCAAGTCAAGAGACCGTCACCATCGCCTACGAGAGCATGACTGTCTAGTTAACACGCGCCGAGCGCCATCAGGGCGGCGACTCGTTCCACACCTCGGGGCCGCCGCCCCGCCACTCGATCAGGTCCGGATTATCGATCGCCGTGTCCGCCTCGGGCAGCTCCGCGCGGCGCAAGAACTCCAGTAGGTCAAATAGGTTGTACGCAGTGCCCACGGACTCATCGCGGATCGTCACCCGCCTGCCGCCGTCCGGCGACAACGGGTGAACGACGACAGGCGCTCCATCCATAACCCCAGCGTCCATCCGGACCCGCCCGGACGCATCCGGACAGGCCGGAGGTCGTTCTCGCCTGCCGATTGCGGAGTCCTATTGGGCAAGTGCGTGAGGTCGGTGGAACGGCTTTGGCCGGTGTCCTGCCCGGTTTGGGGTCGGGCATGATCAGGGGGCCGTACGCTTGCCGGCTACTCGGGCAGGCTTCACCCCTGCCCGCAATGTGTCCGAGTGGCCCCCTGATCTTGCTCGACGCGGGACCCGAATCGGGGAGTGTGGGTAAAGCCGTGGAGCCGACCGTCCCCACCCCCGGCCTGGTTCTTTTCGCCCCCTTGTGGGCGCGGGCGGGCGACGACGTGCGGCCCCGGTGGCGTAGACATGGAGGGGCAAGCGCGGCGGCGACCGGCCGGCGCGCCGCGCCCTCGGCGCGGCACCTCTGAATCTCTGATCAGACTGCTACCGCAGTTCAGGAGGCCGGGAAAGCAGACGCTCGAAGCGTCAACTGTGGTGTTCTCCCAAGCGTCAGCCTCCCCCGGGCATGGTGTCGTTGGCGTCTTCTGGGGCCACTCGGGTGCATGGGGGGCATGGGGCAAAGCCGTGCGCGTGTGGCAGGACTGCCGTGCCGAGACTGGATTGGCAATGCCCAACACTCACCGACCGAACGCCCCTCGGGCAGCGAGCGCAGCGAGCCTTGACCTTGTAAAGAAAATTTGCGGGACCTACACGGTGAGCACTGCGGCGGACTCTGCACCCATGCTGCGGGCCGTGGCCAACCACTGTGCTGCGCTGGCGACTTCGAAACGATCCGACGGTGCCGTGATCGTGGTGACCTCCAGCGGCCGGCCATGACTGTCCACCATCGTCCGGCGGATATCGAGGACGGGAGTGCCGCTGGACACGTCCAGGTCGCCTGGCTCATCGCCGTAGGGCATGCGTGCGGTCACGGCCGTGCTGAAGCTGATCGGTCCATGCCGGTCCGCCAGCCGCTCGAAAGGAGTCCACCGCACCCCGGTTCCTTCCTCAGGCTCCTGGTCGTCGTCGAGGTCGGACTGCTCGTAGTCACCCTGATGCGCTTTGACGGCGTACGGGTCGTCAGGTTCCCCAGCCTTCTCCCAAAGGTCCGCGGGCTCCTCTGGCTTCGGCTCAGACATCAGGCCGACGAGATGGGCAGGGATGGCCGACGTGACGGCGATCGTCTGGTGCAGCGTGCGATGCCTCCAGTACTGGAAGCGGTGGAGAATCCACGCTCCGGTACGGATGTTGAGCGCTTCCGCATCGCTCCTGCTCGCCTTGGTGATCACGGCTTCGCGCGCTTCGATCCCGGACCTGCGCAGCGCCACCGCCTCGCCGTGCTCCCCCCGCAGCCACCCCTGCTTCGACGGGTCGTAGTCCTCGGCGAGCAGATCGGCCACGTCCTCGCCGTTGATCAGGATCACGCGCCGCTCAGGACGTGCCCTGACGAACGTGCCCCGGCCATGGGCTACGTGCAACAGACCTTCCCCGACGAGGACGTTGATCGCTCGGCGCACTGTGGGCCGGGATACGTCGTAGCGCTCGGCGAGTTGGCTCTCTCCCGGTAGAGGGCTCCCCGGCGGATACACCTCGTCGGCCACGTCGGAGCGCAGTGCGTCCGCGATCAGACGCCATGCGGGCTGGTTCCGCTCTTCCTCTGTCATCACACGCTCTCCAGGTTGACGGTACGAGACGACCTACAACAGGTAGCACGTCTCGTGCTAGTGTGTCCATGTGCAACAAGACGTAGTACGTGTTGACTTAGGGAGCCGCCCGGCAGATGTGAGCCCGGCGGAGTGGAGAGAGCTGGCCCGGTTCTTCGAGCGAATGACCGCGCCGGACTACAAGGAGTGGGAGGAGGGGGTACGGCGTATCCAAGGGTGCGCACACCCGGTTCACCTGAGCGGGAACGTCCGCCTGGTCGATTTGGCCACCGGTGAGGTCGTGCACGAGCTAGGGGACGATGGCCAGCAGCGGTTGATGGTGCCGTGTGGCAACCGGCGTAAGGAGTGGTGCGCCCCCTGTTCCCGGCTCTATCAGTGGGACACCTGGCACCTGGTGAAGGCGGGCCTCGTCGGCGGCAAGGGAGTCGCGGAGTCGGTCTCTGGACACCCGCGGGCCTTCGTGACTCTCACCGCCCCGTCGTTCGGTCCGGTGCACACCGTTTCGCCGGATCGGCCTTGTCACCCTCGGCGCGGAGACACCACATGTGATCACGGCTATCCGCTGGCCTGTTGGGCTCGGCACGACTCAGGTGACCCGCTCGTGGGACAACCTCTGTGCGGGGGCTGTTACGACTACCCGGGCGCAGTGCTCTGGAATGCGCACGCGGGTCCGTTGTGGCATCGGTTCACCGATGTCATGCGACGCCAGGAGTTACCACGTGCTGCCAGTCTCACCTGCGCCGAGTTCACCCGGCGCATACGGGTCTCCTTCGTCAAGGTGGCGGAGTACCAGCAGCGAGGACTGATCCACTTCCACGGTGTGGTTCGCCTCGACCCGGCCGACGACGCGGTTCCGCTGCCCACTTGGGCGAACTTCGACCTGATCGATGACGGGGTGCGCCACTCGGCTCCGCTGGTACGGCTCGCCACCGTTGAGGGCTCCCTGGGGCAGTGGGAACTCAGCCTCGGCACGCAGACGGATGTGCAGCCCATCCCGAGCGTCGTCCCACCCGACGGGGAGAGCAACGGCCGGAGCACTGACCACGTGGCTGCGTATATCGCCAAGTACGTGACCAAAGCGGCGGAGTGCACGGGGACTGTGGATCGGCCCCTGTACTGCAAGCGCTGCAAGGGGTCGGGCCTTGCCGGATTCTGCGCCCGCTGCAAGGGCTCGGGGCTGCGCATGGACCTCGGCACCCTGCGCATGCCTCCACACGCACGGGCCATGGTCGGCACCGCCTGGCGACTCGGCGGACTACCCGAATATCGCGCCCTGAATTTGCGTCGCTGGGCACATCAATTCGGCTACGGCGGCCACTTCTCCACAAAGAGCCGTCGGTACAGCACCACCATGACGGCTCTCCGGCAGACACGCGCGGACTTCCGCAGCGAACAGACACGGCAAAGGCTCGGAATTTCCGGCGAACTCGTCTCGGTCAGCAACCTGGTTTTCGCAGGGATCGGCTACGCGAGCGAGACGGAAGAGTCGATCGCAAAGAGGATTCGGGATGACATCGCTGAAAACCGGTCCATCGCCCGCGAGGAAATCGCCGCTTTGGAAGTCGAGGACGAATGGTGGGGTGAATGACCGAACTTGGACGCACGCCACCACCCGTACTGCTCACTGTCGACCAGGTGGCCGCTCACCTCCAGGTCAGCCGCTGGACGGTCTACAACCTGATCCGCTCGCGGGAGCTGGCCTCCGTGACGATCGGCCGGTGCCGGCGGATCACTGAAAGCGCACTGCACGACTACATCACCCGTCTGTCAGACCTGGAGAGTGCGTAATGGCGAGGAAGAACGCGAACGGCGAGGGCACCATCTACCAGCGGAAGGACGGTAGGTGGGAAGGAACGGCGTACGTGCTCACCTCGGACGGCACGTACAAGCGGCGCAGCGTCTACGGCAAGACGTGGGACAACGCGCACGAGAAACTGACTCGCCTCAAGGCCGATTCGCAGAGCGGCGTTCCGGTGTCGGTCATGAAACAGACTGTCGCCGAATATCTGGCGTACTGGCTGGAGCACGTGTCGAAACCGAAGGTGCGCCGGGTGACTTGGGTCAATTACGAATCGCTGGTGCGGAATTACATCGTGCCGGGCATCGGCAAGAAGAAGGTCGCCCGTCTCGCCGCCCGCGACATCCGCGCGTTCCTCGGCCTGGTCGCACGCACCTGCCAGTGCTGCGCGCTGGAGAAGGACAAGAAGCGGCCTGAGCGCAAGCGGCGGTGCTGTGCCGTCGGAGAGTGCTGCGAGAAGTACCCATCGGATCGCACGGTCCGTTTCCTGCTGGTGCTCCTGCGGTCGGCGCTCCAGCACGCCGTACGGGAGGACGAGCTGCCGCGCAACGTCGCTCGGAACGTCGAGCTGAGCACAGGGACACGACGGGAGATCGAACCGTTGACGGTGACAGAGGGGCGCAAGCTCTTAGCGACGGCGCGCGGAGACAGGCTCTGGGCGGTGTACGAGCTGGCCGTACGGCTGGGCCTGCGGCGGGGCGAAGTGCTCGGCCTTCGCTGGAAGGACGTGGACCTTCATGACGGAGTGATCCACATTCGGCAGAGTCTCCAGCGGGTCAGCGGTGAGCTGGTGCGGGCAGCCACGAAGACAGCTCGCTCCACGCGCCGTGTGCCGCTGCCCGCCGAGTGCGTGACCGCGCTGCGTGCTCGCCGCGCTCAACAGCACGCTGACCGCCTGGCACGCGGGGACCAGTGGACGACGACCGATCTGGTCTTCACGACTCGCAACGGAACACCGATAGAGCCGCGCAACCTGAACCGCGCCTTCGAGGTCGTGAGTCGACGCGCCGGCATCCGTCAGGTGCGTTTCCACGATCTTCGGCACACCTGTGCCTCGCTGCTGCACGAGCAAGGGGCCGACGCTAGGACGATCATGGAAGTCCTCGGGCACAGCTCGATCCGCGTGACCATGGACGTCTACACGTTCGTCCGGCTGGACACCCAGCGGGCCGCATTCGACCGTGTCAGTGATGCGCTGGCAGGCATTGACGGCAACCGGCCGGACGGCGATGACGGCACGGCTGGAGTAATCGCCGCGATCTAGCAGCGGTTGCCGTCAACCATCGCCGTCAACGCAAAAGCCAGAGGCCCTGTCGATCTCTCGACAGGGCCTCTGGCCTCTTGTGCACTCGGCAGGATTCGAACCTGCAACCTTCTGATCCGTAGTCAGATGCTCTATCCGTTAAGCTACGAGTGCTCGGCGTTCCGGGCTTTTGTGCCTGGTCGGCGTTGCGGGAACAACATTACATGACCCGCGCCGCCAGGTGAAATCCGTTAACCACACTCCGCCTGACCTGCGAAAACGTCGCCAAAACAACCGAAGCCCCCGCCGTCGGCGGGGGCTTCGGTGATCAACTGGCGGAGGCGGAGGGATTTGAACCCTCGATGGGCTTTAAGACCCAAACCGCATTAGCAGTGCGGCGCCATAGACCGGACTAGGCGACGCCTCCTGACCCACCCACGCGGGCGCGAGTGGTGCGTGCAGATGATGACACAGCCCAGCGGGGTGCCACCAATCGCTGCCCACGGTACTAGGCACGCGGGCCGCAGAGCAAAGTCCGCGACTCGGGGCCCGGCAGGGGTCCCCCGGGGAACACACTTCCGGTTGCGCAACGCCGCGGCTCAAGGAGCGTTAGAGATGCCGGGGGCCCTCGCGGCCCCTGAAGGACTCGTGATCTCTTCAGCTCCAGGAGCCCCCATGCTGCGCCGCATCGTCCTCACCGCAACCGCGTCCGTCGCCGCGCTGGTCGCCGCCGTTCCTGCCGCCGGGGCCTCGCCCCTGCCCCTGGCCCTTCCGCTGTCCCTGCCCTTTCCGCTGCCGCTGCCGGCGGCGGCAGCGCCGACGTCGCAGGCCACGGACAGGCTGACCATGACCGTCTCCGAGACCGGGGCGCGGACGGACGGGCTGTACGAGCTGGAGTGCGGGCCCGCGGGCGGGACCCACCCCTCCGCGCAGGCCGCCTGTGACCGGCTGGACCAGCTGGCGCAGGACGGAAAGGACCCGTTCGCTCCAGTGCCCGAGGACCAGATGTGCACCCAGCAGATGGGCGGGCCCCAAACCGCGCACATCACCGGCACCTGGCAGGGGCAGAGCGTGGACGCCGTCTTCAGCCGGACCGACGGCTGCGAAATCTCACGCTGGCAGACCATGGAGCCCGTACTGCCGAACACCAGGTCATAGGCCCAAGGGGTACGGCATGTGCACACAACCTTGGTGAGAGCTCCCCCTCATCCGCCGCCCCTCGCACATCCCCTGCCTTTAGACTCCCTCCAGTGACAGGCTGAGGCCCGAGGGGCAAGATGGGACCGGCCGTCCGCACCATGCAGTAGGTCAGGGAGGAACCGTCGTCGTGAGCAGCAGGCCATCCCGAGGCGCTGCTCGCCTTGCAGCCATACTCGACGCCCTTCCGGACGGGCTCGTGCTCGTCAATTGCAACGGCACGGTCGTCAACGCCAACACCATCGCCCTCGAACTCTTCGAGACGCCCGGCACCGCCCTCGTCGGGCGCGGGCTGCTCGATCTGCTGCCCACCTTCGACTCCCGGCTGATCCCGGGCTCCATGCGACGGCCCGAAGCGGCGGACGAGCGGGGGCGCACCAAGCCGACCCGGATGGTCGCGCGGCGTACGGACGGCAGCGAGTTCCCGGTCGAGGTGACCAGCGCGAGCCTGGAGGACGGGCGCGAGGCGTACGACTCGTACACCAGCTACACCGGCGACGAGCTGCTGATGCTCGTCGTACGGGATCTCTCGGGCACCGTCGACACGGAAGCGGAGCTGGCGCGTTCGCAGCGGCAGACCGAGATGATCCTGCGGGCCGCGTCCGAGGGTGTCGTCGGGACGGACACCGACGGGCGGGTCGTGCTGGTCAATCCGGCCGCCGCGCAGATCCTGGGGTTCCGGGCGAGCGACCTGGGCGGCCAGGAGCTGCATCCGCTGATCCTGCACTCGCGCGCCGACGGCGAGCCCTTCCCGTACGAGGAGTCGCCGCTCGCGGACACCCTCAAGTCCGGCCGCAAGCACCGGGTGCGCGGACAGGTGCTGTGGGCCAAGAACGGCTCGAAGGTGGCCGTCGATCTGACGACCGCGCCGGTACGGGACGGGGAGCAGCTCGTCGGGGCGGTGATGACCTTCACCGACCGCCGTCCTTACGAGGAGCTGGCGGAGCAGCACACCTCGGAGCTCACCCGAACGACCGAGCGGCTCACGGCGGAACTGGCCGAGACCACCGAGCGGCTCGCGGGTGAGCTGGCGGACAAGTCGGAGCGGTACTCCGCCGAGATCGAGGCGCTCGCGGAACGGCATGAGGAACTGGCTGCCCGGCACGCCCAGCTGACCGCCGTCCTCGGCGAGTCGCTGCGAGGGCCGCTGGAGGAACTCCGCGCCGAGCTGGGGACGCTGGCGGCCGACCCGGCGGGCCAGCTGTGGCCCGAGGCGAACCAGATCCTGCACCATCTCGCCGCCGGATATGCCCGGATGACGACGCTTGTCGACAATGTGCTGGGCTTCCAGCGACTCGGCGCCGGCGCGGAGGGGCTGAACAAGGCGAACGCACTGCTCGACGCGGTCGTGGCCGCGGGCGTCGAGGGCGCGATCGAGCTGATCGGTCCGGGGCGGGCGCAGTTCGCGGTGCACGCGCCGCCGATAGAGGCGGAGGTGGATGCCGGGCGGCTGGCGACGGCGCTCGCGCATCTGGTCGCCGACGTGGCCGGGGTCGACTCGACCGGCAAGGCCCGGGTCGTTCCGGGCGGCGGGTATGTGGACTCGACGGTCGTGGTGGCGGCGGCGCAGCGCGGTGATGTCGTACGGATCGAGGTGCGGGGGCCGTTCGCCGGGGGAGACCCGGTGCACGAGCCGATCGTGCGCGGGATCGTACGGGCGCACGGCGGGGTGCTGCAGACGCACGAGGTGCCGGGGATGAGCGGCAGCGCGTACGTCCTGGAGGTGCCGCTCGGCGACGGCTCGGGGACCGTGACGGCACCGGCTCCGGTTCCGCAGCAGGCCGGTGAGCTCGCGCTGCCGGAACAGCAGACGGGCACGCCCGGCGGGCGCGGGCGGCGGCGAGCGCGGCGGGCCTCCACGGATGCCTTCCTGGACAGCCCGGTGGCCATGGAGGACCCGGTGGCCGCCCAGCCGACAGGGCGGCGCCGGGCGCAGGGGCAGGAGCCGCAGCAGGAACTGATCCCGGCCCAGGATTCGGGCGAAGGGAGTGGTCCCGCAAACGGCACAAACGGAGCAAACGGCGGGACCGGTCGGCGGCGCGGGCGGCCGAGCCCCGCCGAGGAAGCCGTCGCGGTCGCCGCGGGCGGCGTCCGGCCCAGCGAGGGCTCGGTGGTGACGGCCGCGGAGGGCGCGGCGTCGTCCCGGCGCGCGTCGCTCGGCCAGACGGTGCCGCCGCAGGGCGTGCCCGTCGAACCACATGGAACAGGTCCATCGGGGCGGCGCGCGCGGCGCGGCGCGGAGGG
>NZ_JAGGOI010000013.1 GCF_018614585.1 Streptomyces sp. ISL-1
CCCTCGGGAGCTCCGGGGCCCGCGGCGGCGCGCGGTTCCGCCCCGGCGGGCGGCCGGCCCGACTCCGCCTGCGCGGCGGCGGCCGAGTCCTCCGGAGCGCGATCGTGCACCGGAGGAACGGACTCCAGCGCCCTGCGCGCGGACACCGCCCGCACCGGCGCGGGCTCCGCATCCGCTCCGTTCGGCCGGTCGGCCGGCTCGACGGGGGCGAGGATCGTGTGCGGCACAAGCACCACGGCCGTGGTGCCGCCGTACGGCGACCTGGTGAGGGTCACCCCGATGCCGTGCCGCGCGGCGAGCCGGCCGACGACGTACAGGCCGAGGCGCTCGTCCTGCGCGGGGTCGAAGTCCAGCGGGTGGGTGAGCGTCCGGTGCGCCAGCGCCAGTTCGTCCGTGTCCATGCCGAGCCCGCGGTCGTCGATCTCCAGCACAAAACCGTTGCGTGCATGCCCGGTCCGCATGGTGACCTGGGTGTGCGGCGGGGAGAACACGGCCGCGTTCTCGATCAGTTCGGCGACCAGGTGCACCATGTCGGCCACCGCCTCCGCGGCGATGCCCACCGCGGGCATCGGCGGCACCACGACCCGGGTGTAATCCTCGATCTCGCCGACCGCCGCGGACACGATGTCGGCCACCGGCACCGGATTGCGCCAACGGCGGCCGGGCGTCGCGCCGGAGAGGATGATGAGCCCTTCCGCGTGCCGTCGCATCCGGGTCGTCAGATGGTCGATCCGGAACAGGTCCTCCAGCGTGTCCGGGTCGCCGGTACGCCTCTCCAGGGTGTCGACCAGCTTCGACTGACGGTGGACCAGTGCCTGATTGCGCCGGGCGATGTTGAGCAGGACGGCGAAGATGCCACGGCGCAGTGTCGCCTGCTTGACGGCGGCCTCGACGGCCGCCAGGCGGGCGGCGTTGAGCGCCCGGCCGACCTGGCCGATCTCGTCGAGTCCTCTGGCCTCGTCGCCGAAGTCGAGCGGCGGGGCGGCCTCGGCCGCGTCGACCTCCTCGCCCGCGCCGAGCCGTTCCATGACCTCGGGCAGCTGACGGGTGGCCAGCACATCGGCGGCGTCGCGCAGTTCCTCCAGCCGGCGCGAGATGCGCCGGCCACTGGCCACCGAGAACCAGATCGACAGGCCGACCGCGATCAGCCCGACCACGCCGACGACCGCTGCTTTGATCATCTCGCGGTAGGCGAAGGCCCTGCCTCGGTCGGCGGTGTTGAGGGCCGAATCGGTGCACAGCAGCATGTACCGCTTGACCGCGCGGTCCGTCGTGGTCCGCCAGGAGTCGGCCGCCATGGCCTCCCCCGCGTAGGCCGCGCCCGCCCGCAGCAGCGTGTCCTCCCCGGCGGTCAGCGCCCGGTACTCCTCGCTCCGCTCGAAGGCGGTGAACAGCAGCCGGGAGTCGGCCGGGAGGTCGGGGACATAAGTACGGTGGAAGACCCGCCGGTCCTCGATGGTGGCGGTGAGCGAGTCGTACTGGCTGTCGGTGAGGCTCCCCGCGGCGCGCGCCCCGGCGACCAGGGCGTCCTCCCGCGAGACGAACTCCCGTACGCGCACCAGCTCCACGACGACCTGCGCCTCGCGGGCCATCTGACCGGCCTGCAGCGCGGTGAGCGTGGACTGTACGTCGAAGGTCGGCTCGACCATGGCGGTGTACGCGTCGACCGCACCGTCCCAGGAGATCGTCCGGGCCACCACCTGCTCGCGCAGGGGCTCGAGCCCGTCGGCGGCGCCGTTCATCGCGTCGAGGGACTGCCGCTGCCTGGCGGAGAGGTCCTCGCGCCGCTCCTGGTTCGCGATCGCGTCCCGCATGGCGCGCACGGCCCGGTCGGTCGAACGGTGCTGCTGGGTGAGCGCGGCAACGGCGGCCGGGCTGTCCTGCCGCCCCCCGCCCAGATACTCGGCGGAGATCCGGCGTTCGATCTGGATCTGGCCGACAGCGGTGTCGACCGGCGTGCCGAAACTCTCGTACACACCCTGTACGCGGATCAGGGCCCGCAGGTCTCCGGTCACCGACACCACGGCGAAAGTCCACAGCACCATCAGAGCGATGACGGGTATGACCGTCAGAGTCACGATCCGGCCACGGATCGTGGGACGGCGCAGTCGCCGGCGCATGGTCTCCCCAGAACAATAGGACAACTGGTCAGCGGTTATTACCGTCCGGTAGGGGCAGTCAAGCTACGCGACGTGGCCTGGACAGCGCAATGTTCCTGAAGGTAACCGAGCAGCACCCCGACCCCCTGGAGGTCTCGTGACCTGGCTCGACCCCAGCCCCTTTCTGCGCGGGGTGGCGTGGCTGGACGACGGGCGGGCGGTCCGCGCCGACCCGGCGGATCTGGCCAGGCTGCCGTGGGACGTCGCCGAGCGCGCGGCGCTGCCCATCGGCGTACGGCTGGAGTTCACGGCCCAGGGCGCCCGGGCGGTCGAGATCCGCTACCGCGCCTGCGTGCCGGGTCCGACCGACACGCTTAGGGAGATCGCCCACTGCTTCGCCCTCTGGCGGGGCGGCAGCCTTGTCTGCGAGACGATCGCCGAACCCGCCGAGGAGGCGGTCGTCACCCTCCGCCTGCCCGCGGGCGCCGAGGGACCGTTCACCATCCATCCGCCCGAAGCCCAGTCCCCCGTGATCCTGGGTCTCCGGGCCCTCGGCGGATCCGTCACGCCCGCCCCGCGCCGACCGCGCTGGGTGGTCCACGGCGACTCCATCACCGAGGGCTGGTGGTCCACCCGTCCTGCCAACTCCTGGCCCGCCGTCGCCGGGCGGCTCCTCGGCCTGGACCCGGTCAACCTCGGCTACGCCGGAGCCGGCCGCGGCGAACTGGCCACCGCGGAACAGCTCGCGGGACTTCCGGCCGACGCGATCACGCTCGCCTTCGGCACCAACTGCTGGTCCGGGATCCCCTGTTCGGCCCCGCTGCTGTACGAGACGACGCGCGCGTTCATCGCGCTCGTACGCCAGGGCCACCCGCACACCCCGCTGCTGTTGGTCTCCCCGGTGCTGCGACCCGACGCCGAGCAGACCCCGAACCGCCTGGGGGCCACGCTCGCCGAACTGCGTACGGCGATGGAGGAGGCGGTCGTCGACCTCATGGGCTCCGGCCCCGGCATCAGCTCCGGACCCCGACCGGGACCTGGCTCCAGCATCCGCTCCGGCTCCGGCTCCGGCTCCGGCGACAAGCGGCTCGCGCTCCTGCCGGGACGCGATCTGATCGGACCCGGACAGCTGGCCGACGGCGTGCACCCCGACGACGAGGGCCATGCGGCAATGGCGGCCGCGGTCGCCAAGGCGCTGCGTACGACACTCTCGTCATTCGAGTCGAGCGACACATAATGCGCGCGGGCTGATACAAGTGCGGCAAGTGGGGTAGGCGAGCCGTGATGAACGCAGAGCCGCACGTGGTGATTGACCAGTCGCCACACAGGGACAGCGCGGGGGCCCGCCGGGCCGCCGCGGAATTCTTGCTGCAGCACTGCCCCTGGGCCGACCTGGACGCGGTGCTGCTGGTCGTCTCCGAGCTGGTCGCCAACGCGGCCCGGCACACCGCGGGCTGGTGGCAACTGCATCTGCGGGCGGGGCAGGAGACGCTGGTAGTGGAGTTGGACGACTCCAGCCCGCTGCCTCCGGTGCCGCGCGAACCCGACTTCGCCGGTGGCGGCGGATTCGGCTGGCCCATGGTGCTGAAGCTCGCGGGACGAGTGGAAGTGCGCCCGCTGCCGCACGGCAAGCGGGTCCAGGCCACCTGGATGCGGCCGATGGCAGCGGCGTCCTGACCCCGGACACACCCCGAACTGACTCCGGATGCACCGAGGACCCCGGACGCACCCGGAACCCCGGAACACACGGAAGCGGCGTCCCGGCAGGCCGGGACGCCGCTTCTCCCGTGGGGGGGCAAAGGTAGTCCGCCGTCAGGTCACTCCACGGCGAGCAGTCCCGCACGCAGCCGCGAAGTGATGCGCGTCAGCAGGCGGGAGACGTGCATCTGCGAGACGCCCAGCTCCGCGCCGATCTCCGACTGGGTCATCTCCTCGCCGAAACGCATCTGCAGGATCTGCCTGTCCCGGTCGCCGAGCTCCTTGATGAGCGGCTTGAGCGCCTGGACGTTTTCCGCGGCCTCAAGATCGGCGTCGGGCGCGCCCAGCCGGTCGGACAGCGGCACCGCGGCGTGGTCGGAGGAGTCGTCCATCGGCATGTCGATCGAGCCTGCCGTATAGCCGTTGCTGGCGACCACGCCCTCGATGATCTGATCCTCGTCGAGCCCGAGGTGCTCGGCGAGTTCGGCGGTGGTCGGCGCACGGTCCAGTCGCTGGGAGAGCTCGTCGGTCGCCTTCGCCAGATCGATCCGCAGCTCCTGCAGCCTGCGCGGCACATGCACCGCCCAGCTGGTGTCGCGGAAGAACCGCTTGATCTCACCGATGATGTACGGCACGGCGAACGTCGCGAACTCCACCTCGCGGCTCAGCTCGAACCGGTCGATCGCCTTGATCAGGCCGATGGTTCCGACCTGGACGATGTCCTCCATCTGCTCGGCGCGGTTGCGGAACCGGCCTGCCGCGTACCTGACCAGCGCCAGGTTCAGTTCAATCAGCGTGTTGCGTACGTACTGGTGCTCGTGCGTTCCCTCTTCCAGCGCAGCCAGCCGCACGAAGAAGACCCTCGAGATCTCCCGTGCGTCACTGGGCGCCACCTCCCCAGGATTGGGCACGTCCGGAAGATCCAGCTCCGCGATCTTCGGCCCCCGTGTTCCAGGCTGTGTGAGTTCGGTCGTGACCGTGCTCGCCGTGGACACTTCGTCCTCCCCTGCTCGTGGACAATGCACGGCGCGTATACCCCGCCTGACGCCACACATGCCTGCCCAATTTGAAAAGAAACGCCGCGTCCGGCCGCCGCAGGATCGCGGGGCCGGACGCGGACGGCTCGTACCGGTTCCAGTCGGCGTGCTAGTTCCAGCTGACATGCAGGGGTTTGCCCTCGGCGTAGCCGGCGGCGCTCTGGATGCCGACGATCGCCTTTTCGGAGAACTCCTCGAGGGAGCCCGCGCCCGCGTAGGTGCAGGAGGAGCGGACGCCCGCGATGATCGAGTCGATGAGGTCCTCGACGCCCGGACGGCTCGGGTCGAGGAACATGCGCGAGGTGGAGATGCCCTCGTCGAACAGCGCCTTGCGGGCGCGGTCGTACGCCGACTCCTCGCTCGTACGATTACGGACGGCGCGCGCGGACGCCATGCCGAAGGACTCCTTGTACAGGCGTCCGTCGGCGGCCTGCTGCAGGTCGCCCGGGGACTCGTAGGTCCCGGCGAACCAGGAGCCGACCATGACGTTGGAGGCTCCGGCAGCGAGCGCCATGGCGACGTCGCGCGGGTGGCGGATACCGCCGTCGGCCCAGACATGCTTGCCGTACTTCTTCGCCTCGGCGGCACACTCCAGCACGGCCGAGAACTGCGGCCGGCCCACGCCGGTCATCATGCGGGTGGTGCACATGGCGCCGGGACCCACACCGACCTTGATGATGTCCGCGCCGGCCTCGACGAGATCGCGCACGCCCTCGGCGGCCACGATGTTGCCCGCGACGATCGGCACATGGGGGTCGAGGCCGCGGACCGCCTTGATCGCGCTGATCATCGACTCCTGGTGGCCGTGCGCGGTGTCGACGACGAGGGTGTCGACGCCCGCGTCGAGGAGCTGCTTGGCCTTGCCGGCCACATCGCCGTTGATGCCGACGGCGGCGGCGATGCGCAGCCGGCCATCGGCGTCGACGGCGGGGCTGTAGAGGGTCGCACGCAGGGCGCCCTTGCGGGTGAGGATGCCGGCGAGCCGGCCGTCCTTGTCCACGGCGGGGGCGTACCGGCGGTTGGCGTGGTCAAGCGTGTTGAAGGCGTCGCGCGGGTCGATGTCCGCGTCGAGCAGCAGCAGGTCCCTGGACATGACCTCGGACAGCTGGGTGAAGCGGTCGACGCCGGACAGGTCGGCGTCGGTGACGACACCGACGGGCCGGTGGTCCGCGTCGACGACGACACCGGCGTCGTGCGCCCGCTTCGGCAGCAGGGACAGCGCGTCGGCGACGGTCTGACCGGGGGCGAGCACGATCGGGGTGTCCAGGACGAGGTGGCGCGTCTTGACCCAGGAGATGACGTCGGTGACGACCTCGATCGGGATGTCCTGGGGGATGACGACGAGGCCACCGCGGCGGGCGAGTGTCTCGGCCATCCGGCGTCCCGCGATGGCGGTCATGTTCGCGACGACCAGCGGGATGGTGGTGCCGGACCCGTCGGGAGAGGAGAGGTCCACGTCATGACGGGAGCCGACGGCCGAGCGGCTCGGCACCATGAACACGTCGTCATAGGTCAGGTCGTACGGCGGCTTCAGGTCATTGAGGAAACGCACGTGCAGAACATCCCAGTCGATCGGAGTTGGCCCCCGGACATGTCAGCCGGGGAAATCGCACGTACCTCATTGTCCCATGGCGACGAGAATGCGATGCCGGGAGGAAACTCCAGCTCACAGGGGTGCCGTCGAGCAGATCCTCCAAACGGTCCGGCCCCGGCGCCCGCCTGGGACACCCGCGGGCCCAGCGGTCCGCTCAGTCGTCCGGGTCCGCCCGTTCCAGTGCCGGTCGCGCTCCCGGCGGGGCCGCCAGCAGCTGGTCCGCCGCCGCCGTGTCCGTCACCAGGCTGGTGACCAGCCCGGAGCGCAGTACGGCCGCGATCGCCTCCGCCTTGCGCTGGCCGCCCGCGATCGCCACCACCTCGGGGATCCGGCGCAGCCGGTCCGCCTCGACCGTGATGCACCGCTCGCCCAGGTCACGACCGACCCGCCGGCCGTCCGCGTCGAAGAGGTGCGCGGACATCTCGGCGGCGACGCCGAGCGAGGCGTAGTGCTCGCGCTCCTCGTCGGTGAGCATGTCGTGCACGGTCGAGATGCCCGCCTCCCAGGAGCCGATGGAGACGGCGGCGACGGTGACCTTGTCGAAGTACTCGAAGGCGCGGGCGATGCCGGTCTGGTTGCGCAGCGCCGCGGCGGTCGCCGGGTCGGGCAGCAGCATCGGGGCGTAGATGGGGTGGGCCTCGCCGCCGGAGACCTGAGCGGCGCGCCGCACCGCCTCGACCGAGCCGCGCTCGGCGGTCCCCGCGTCGTACACCCCGGTGAGCTGCACGACCGTGCACGGCGGCAGCTGGTCGAGCGCGGCAGCCATGTGAATGGTGGACCGGCCCCAGGCCAGGCCCAGCACATCGCCCTCGTTCACGAGCTCGCCGAGCAGATCGGCGGCCACTTCGCCGAGGTTCTCCGGGTCGGGTGACTCGTCGGCGGCCTCCGCGGGGGATTCGACGACGACCGCATGCCGCAGTCCGTAGCGTGCGCGGAGCGCGTCGGAGCGCTCGGCGTCCAGTTCCGCGGGTACGCGGATCTCGATCCGTACAAGATCACGCTCGAGCGCCGTCTCCAGGACCCGCGCGACCTTGAAGCGGCTGACGCCGAACTCCTCCGCGATCTGGATCTTGGATTTGCCCTCGAGGTAGAAGCGGCGGGCCATGGCCGCCGCCTGCACCAGCTCCGCGGGTCCCATCCGCATGGCTGACCGGCCCGTCGACACCGCGATCTCCTCACTGCTGTACACACTCCAGATCCGTCATCCTGTCAGATCCGGCGGTTCTTGATCAGCCCTGATGGGCTGAGTTCACTTGCTTGTGGCTCAGTGGTTGCACGGCCAGGCCGCCGAGGCCAGGGTGTTCTGCGCCTTCGTACGCAGCGCACGTACCGCCTGTGCCGGGTCCTCGGCGCCGTAGACCGCCGAACCGGCGACGAACACATCCGCGCCGGCCTCGGCGCACCGCTCGATCGTCGAGGCCGAGACGCCACCGTCGACCTGCAGCCACAGCTCCAGGCCGTGCTTGGAGATGAGCTCCCGGGTACGGCGGATCTTCGGCAGCATGATGTCGAGGAAGGACTGGCCGCCGAAGCCCGGCTCCACGGTCATGATCAACAGCATGTCGAGCTCGGGGAGCAGGTCCTCGTACGGCTCGATCGGGGTAGCGGGCTTGAGGGCCATCGATGCACGGGCGCCCTTGGACCGTATCTCGCGCGCCAGTCGTACGGGCGCGGCCGCGGCCTCGACATGGAAGGTGACGGAGCCGGCCCCCGCTTCGACGTACTGCGGGGCCCAGCGGTCGGGGTCTTCGATCATCAGATGGCAGTCCAGCGGAGTATCCGTCGCGCGGCTGAGGGATTCCACGACCGGCACACCCAGCGTGAGGTTGGGCACGAAGTGGTTGTCCATCACGTCGACATGGAGCCAGTCGGCGCCCTCAACTGCCTTGGCCTCCTCCCCCAGGCGGGAGAAGTCGGCGGAGAGAATACTGGGATTGATCTGAACGGCCATGAGCCAAGCCTGCCATGTTCCGGGGCTCTTCCCATCCCCGGTCTGCCACTCGGTACGGACCAATGGATCCCGGGATCATCACAGTCCGCGCAATCCTGACGATTCGGCCCGTCACGCGGGCCTATTGGGGGCGTCGTGCCGCACGCGCCGGAGCTTCAGCCGGGGCGCCTCCCTTGCCGGTGCACTTCGCGACGGCGGCCGCCGGCGCGGGTTCCTCCGCCGATGGTGCGGGCGCAGTCCCACGAGCCGATCGCGCCGTCATGGTTCTCTCCCTTCTCGGGGTGTCGGCCTTCTCGGGGTCTCGGCCCGGGGTTACCAGTCGACCGGGCCGGAGTTGTCGAAGAAGCCGCCGGTCGGGCCGTCGGCGCCGATGGACGCCATGCGGACGATGATGTCGGCGCCATCTTCAACGCTGTTGGTGCCCTGGTGGCCGTTGAGGTCGGTGGCGGTGTAGCCGGGGTCGACGGCGTTGAACCTGATGGCCGGGTACGCCTTGGCGTACTGCGAGGTGATCATGACCAGCGCGGTCTTGGACGAGTTGTAGTCCAGCAGCGCCACGTGGAACTCGATGCGGCTCGGGTCAGCGGTCGCCGCCAGCGAGGCCAGGCCGCTGCTGACGTTGACGACGACCGGAGTGCGACTGGCCTCCAGGAGCGGCAGGAAGGCGTGCGTCACGCGCACGACGCCGAACACATTGGTGTCGTAGGTGGTCTGCATGTCGGACCCGGTTACTTCACCGACCTGCTTGTGCGCGCCCACGATCCCGGCGTTGTTGACGAGGACGTCGATATGGCCGGCGTCGTCGCGGACGAATTCGGTGGCGGCCTTGACGGAGTCCTCGTCGGTGACGTCGATCTGGACGAAGCGGGCGCCGAGCTCGGCGGCCGCCTCCTGACCGCGCCGGGCATCGCGGGCCCCGATGTAGACGGTGTGCCCGGCCGAGATCAGGCGGCGGGCCGTCTCGAAGCCGAGGCCCTTATTCGCTCCGGTGATCAATGTGGTGGTCATTGTTTCACTCCGGTAATCGGTGGGTGGTGTGATGCCTCCACCCTCACCGCGCCGCGGACGAACAGGCAGTACCCGCTATTGCCTATGGACTGCCAGTACCAGGCTGTCCTGGCGCCGTGGCCTGATACTGGGGGGCGTGAGCGAATCCAGGAAACTGGGCACGGCGCTGCGCGGCTGGCGCGACCGGACAGCCCCCGCCACGGTCGGACTGCCCGCCGGCGGAGTACGGCGGGCCGCGGGCCTTCGGCGCGAGGAACTGGCTCAGCTCGCCGGCCTGTCGGTGGACTACATCACCCGCCTCGAACAGGGCCGGTCCACCTCACCGTCCCAGCAGGTCCTGTCCTCGCTCGCCCGCGCCCTGCGGCTGTCGGCGGCGGAACGAGAGCACCTGTTCCTCCTCGCCGGCCAGTCGGCGCCCGGCCCCGGACAGCTGTCGGCGCACATACCGCCCGGGGTCCGGCGACTGCTCGACCAACTGGACAGCGCACCACTGAGCGTGCACGACGCCGCCTGGAACCTGATCCTGTGGAACCCACTGTGGGCGGCCCTGTTCGGAGACGCATCGTCGCTGCACGGACGTGAGCGCAATATCGTGTGGCGCCACTTCGCCGGCCTGCCCGGCCGGGTCAGCCACACCCCCGAGCAGGAGGCCCGATTCGAGGCGGCCGTGGTCGCCGACCTCAGGGCGGCGACCGCCCGCTACCCCACCGACGCCGGCCTGCGCTCCCTGATCAAGGACCTGCGGGGCGTCAGCACCGACTTCGCACGCCTGTGGGACACCGCAATCGTGGGCGTCCACGAGACGGACACCAAGACCATCCACCACCCCGACATCGGAACGCTCACCCTCGACTGCGACGTGCTCATAGCCCCCGGCAGCGATCTGCGCATCGTCACCTACACCGCCGCCCCCAACAGCGAGGCCGCCGACAAACTCAAGCTCCTCGTCGTCATCGGCACCCAGGCCATGACCGAGGACGGCACCCCGGCATAGATGTCGACGGCGACACACCCGGCACCCGCGGGCCGAGGCCGGGCACGCTACGAGGCCGCCTCCCCTGTAGGTTCTCAGCCGCCAGAGGGAAGGTGGTGCCGCCCTCGCCGGGTGGCTGCCGGAAGCATGATGTCGAGGACGATCGCGTCGTACGCCGTCTCACGTGCCCGCCACAGGCCGTCCGTACCGTCGAGCGCGCCATCGACGGCGAAGCCCTCCGCCTCCAGACCGTTGCGAGCCCCTCGTCGAACCCGCTCCTCGTCCTCGTGGACGGAAGCGTCCGAGCCGCGCGCTCCGTCGCGTTTCGGCCTCATACCGGCTTGAGGGCCAAGACGTTACCGGCGGTACTGGCAACATCACCCGATGCCCACCATCATGGCGCATACATGCCAATGACAGCTCGCCGGGCACGCCGCGCTCCGCGAGGGAAACGGGTGGTCGTGAACAGGTCTTTCGTCAGGTCGGCGCTGGCCGCCGCGATGCTGGGCGTCCTGGCGGGTGCTTCGCTCGCGCCTGCGGCGACGGCCGAGCCGGGTCCCCCCGATCCCACGCGAGCCGGGCATGCCACCGAACTCGCCGCCGTCCGGTCGGCGCAGGCATGGACCCCTCCGCTGAGTACCCGGGGCCGGTACGTCGTCGACGCCGACGGCAACCGGTTCAAGCTGAAGTCGGGCAACTGGCACGGGGCGAGCGGTACATGGACCGGTTCGGGCAGCGCCGACGACCCGGCGAACAACCACGCGGGCGAGAAGTCGGACCGTATGCCGCTGGGCCTGGACCGCGCCCCGATGTCCGAGATCGTCGCCGGATTCCGCGAACTCGGTCTCAACAGCGTCCGCCTCCCCTTCTCCAACGAGATGGTCCACGACACTCGCCCGGTCGCGGACGCCTCGTTGGCAGCCAACCCACAGCTGAAGGGGAAGACACCTCTCCAGGTCTACGACGCCACCGTCAAGGCCCTGACGGACGCGGGCCTCGCGGTGATCCTCAACAACCACACCAACACGACGCGCTGGTGCTGCGGCGTCGACGGCAACGAGCGGTGGAACGCGAGCCGGAGCACCGAGAACTGGGAGAGCGACTGGCTGTTCATGGCCCGTCGCTACCGGGACAACCCACGGGTCGTCGGCGCCGATCTCTACAACGAAGTACGCCGCTCCATCCTCGACGACCCCAACTGGGGCCTCGGCGACCGGCACGACTGGTTCGCCGCGTCACAGCACCTGGGAGACCGGATCCTTCAGGAGGCCAATCCGGACCTGCTGGTGATCGTCGAAGGGATCAACTGGACCGGGATTCCCGTGGACGGTCTCCCGCACGAACGGCCCACCCTCGAGCCCGTTCAGCGGCTCTCGCACACCCTCGTGCGATCCGGAAAACTCGTGTACTCGGCCCACTTCTACGACTACACGGGACCGAACCACACCGGCGCCACCGGCACCGGAGAGACCTCCGACCCCCGCTACCGCGACTTCAGCCGCTCCGAGCTGTACGACGTGCTGCGGCGGCAGGCCTTCTACGTCGCCTCGCAAGCCGACCGGCACTTCACCGCACCGGTGTGGATCAGCGAGTTCGGCGTCGGAGGCCGGGAGGAGACGGGTGCGAAGCAGCGCGCCTGGTTCCAGAACTTCGTCGACGTCCTCATCGAGACGGACGCCGACTTCGCCTACTGGCCGCTCGTCGGCTGGCACGAGGACCGCAAGGGCAACGGCTGGGCGCTGCTGCACTGGGACTCCGCGGGGCGGCGGGCGGGTCTCTTCGACGGGGACGACTGGCGCGCCGGGCCCTGGGCGCGGCTGGTCGAAGCACCCGGCCGGACGGGCGAGGTCGCCCCGGCCGACCGCTGGTCGATGCTGAGCCCGGACCACGGGGACTTCGTCCAGTCACTGCGGATGCGCGAAGTCCAGGACTGGGACCACGGGGCGCGGAAGGCGGCGTGCCCGGACGACCAGCGGCTGGCCGGACTCAGCCACTCCGGCAACCGGGGACTGTGCACCGACGCCGGAGCCCGCGGTCTTCGTGCACCGGGCGGCGCCCATGAGGTGGTCCGCGACGAACGGCACGTCGAACCCGGCCGCGACTGGGCCTCCGGATACACCAAGCTCCAGTGCCCGTCGCGGCACTTTCTGATCGGCTACAGCGTGCGCGGGGCCGCCGTGTCCGCGGCCCTGTGCGCCGAGGCGGGCGAACCGCTGGGGGCGGCGGGCCGGACCGTATGGTTCGACCGGTCCGACGGCCGCCCGCCGGCGGCGGGCGGAGGCGACTTCGCGTACGGCCACCGCAAGGGGCAGTGCGCGGACGACGAGTACGCCGCCGGTATCGCGTACACCGGCCGCCTGGGCTCGTCCCGCACCCCGGACGCGCTCCTGTGCCGGAAGCTGCGCTGAAGCCCCGGGCCCAGCCTCACCCGGGTGAGTGACACGCATCGCCCGTGCGCGTCGGGCCCGTCACGCGGGCGGTCCGCCGGCCTCGGGTGCGAAGGCCTCCCCTGTCACGTCGCGGGCGAAACTGGCCCGTTGAAACCCGTAGGTGCCGATGTCCGAGACCTTGATCATGATGCAGAAGCGCTCGACCGACGTGAGGCGGTCGGCGATCTCCCGGTAGTTCCGCTTGAGGTAGTGGACGGCGGCCTGATTCGCCAAGGAACTCTGGCCGCAGATGAGAACCACCGGGCGTGTGGCCTCCGGCGGCATGAATTTGGCCACCACGGTGTGTTCGACGTGGTCGTGTTCAAACAGGTAGCGGTGCTCGCCCACGACGATGGCCGCCGAGTCGGGCGCTGGACCGTACGGAACGATGCGAACGCCCGGTAGATGGGCAGCCAGATGGCCGCCGGTGCGGACGTTGGCGTCACCCAGCGGGCCGCCTATGCAGTACTCGGTACGGTTGTCGTTGCTGCCCCGGAAGTCGTCACTGGACTCCGTGACGACATCGCAGCCGAGCTGGCTCGCCAGCGTCGCGACTTCGATCATGGCCCGGATCTCCTTGTGGGTGGCGACTCCTTTCACGTTGTGCTTGTTGCCCATGACGACTAAGCACGTCTCCCCCGGGACCAGGCCGAAGAAATCGGCCTTGCGTCGCAGCACCCGGGCGTCCTTGCCGCGCTCCCAGAGCCAGACGAACGCACCGCCGATGAGGCTGGTCGCCAGTCCGACCAGCACGTTGACCACGAGTGAGTAGATAGCTGCTCCCCCTTCGTTCAGCTGTCGTTCAGCGGTGCGGGCCGGCGATGTCAGAACCCCAGGGTGGTGAGGAGTTCGTCGACCGCACGTGACCACGGCAGCCGCTCGGCCAGGTCGACACGGAGTGCTTCGGCGGCCGCGAACTTCTCTTTGCTCTCCGAGAGCATGCCGTCGATCGCCCGGGCCCACGTCTGGATGTCGGTGGCGGTGTCGCCCGACATGGGCACCACCCAGACGCGGCCGCCTCGTCGCCGAGCGCCTCCCTCAGCAGGTCTCCGAGCCCGCTCGCCTCGCTCACCAGCACGGGTGCCCTCCACGATGGCCTCCTGCCCCACGAGGCCGAAGCCCTCGGCGCGGGACGGCATGATGACGAGGCTCGCCCGAATGAGGTCGTCCGCGAGATGCTCCGCGTCCTATCGACGAACACCTCGTCCCGCAGGGAGGAACTGGGCCCGTGCGTCTTCGATCCTGTCGCGCCTCCGGGGCCGGAGGGTCGGCAGAGGTCTACGACGTACTGCAGGTATCGCAAGTGGAAACTGCCGCCCTTCCAGGGCGGGCGCCACACGACCGCGCCGACGAATCCAGCGAGGGTGGCCAACAGGACGGCGTACCATCCCCCGCTGGACACCGACGCGAGTACGGCGCTGACAGCGCCGACGTTCGAACCCGCTCCCACCCCACCGGCGAAGCGACTTGTGATCGCGGTCCGCCTGACCAATATGACGCCCCCGATTCCGCAACCTAGGCCGCATAGCCGTACTACGGTCACGTCTTTCATACCGCTTGCACAGCTTCGGGTGCACACAAATGCCCGGATCGAGATGCGGAAATGAGAACGAGAGCGGCAGACGAGTCGGGCTGTACGCCAGGTTCTCCTGAGGCACCTCGCTGACCTGCGCTCTTGCGAGCTGAACCGGTCGTGAACGCCTGTTGGCTGCGCTGTACAGCGGGGTCTACGGGATCTTGTCGAAGCGCTGGTAGTGAAGGAGGTCGTTGCAGTTCAGCACCAGGGTGCGCGTGGGTATGCGGTGGATGACCTCCTGGCCAGGTACTCGCCCGGCCGCGCAGGGCGCAGCTTCCCGTACACGCCTGGGGGACGTGCGGCGATGTCCCGGTTCCTCTTCGTGCTCAGCCGGAACGTCGGCCGACGCTTCTCCAACTCCTCCAGCCACCGGTCATTTTGAGACGCTGACAGGCGGCGGCTGTAGGTTTCCAATTCGGAATGCCACATTCCGTTTAGGTGGGCTGGGCTTTTGCTGGTCGTCTCGCCTATGGGCCACGCGGTTCCGTCTCACGATCTTGGCCCATCGGCGAGTCCTCTCGGCCGAGACCCCTCATTGCTGGCACCACCACCCCCGATCGGCTTGCCAGTCCTGCAGCCAGGCCACGAAGTCGACCTCTGGCTCTGCTTCTGCTCCCGCGTCCACAAAGGGCGCCACACATCCGTCCCCCAGCCACCAGACCCGGCCGCGCTGGGGTCCGGTCACGATGAGGATCCAGAACTCACAATCACGGCTGCTACCCAAGAGGATCGAGCCGTGCCGATAGATGCTGTGCAGCAGGGGTGAGTGCTCATCGTGGTCGTAGTAGTCGTACTCCCACTGCCACTCCTCCTCGAGGGGGAAAGGCACGGCCGGCTCCCGTGAGGCCGTCCCATCGAACGGTTCGGGGCTCAGCCAGCACTCTGCCTCCCAGTGCTGCCAGCTCTCGGGAAGTCCGCCCAATGGAAGCAGCCCATGCGCAGTGGATGGACCCGTCAGCGAGCCGTTGGAAACCTCGGCGATGAGAGTCCGGTACGGCTCAGGCAGTTCAACGTCATGTGCGGTTTCCCAAGCCCGAACGCCGGCCTGACCAAGGGGAGGGTGACGCCGGCTGCTGGGAACGGCCTCGCTGAGGGTGGTGATAGCAGCCTGGAGCCGCCGCTTCACTGGGTCATCTGACATGAGGGTCCATTCGGTGGTGAGGGCGCGCGAGTGAAGGTGTCCGCGACGTCCGCCCCTGGGATCGCTCCGGGCCCGAGCTCCTCAACAAGCTGGACCACTCCGCCCCAGGCAGAATCGCCGCGTCTCCCGGCTGGGCGCGATGCCCGGCCACCCAATCTGCTGCTGCCCCGGGTGGTCGGCTGAGCCGCGGGTGGTCGGCCGAGAGCTGAGCGGGACCGGCCGCGCCCGGTACGGCAGCAGGGCCCGGACCGCGCGTCGCGGTCCGGGCCCTGCCCCGTGCGGTACCGCCCTGCGGCGGCGGTGCGTCAGCTCTGTGCGGTGTCGTCGCCCGCCTGCCCGGAGCCCTCAGCTGCGCCTGCCTTCTCGCGCATCTTGCGCACCAGCTCCGCCTTCTGGTCGGCTGCACCCTGGCGGTCGAGGTTGCGGTGCGGACCGTTGTTCTGCCGTTCGGCGCGGGACAGCTTCTTGCGCTGGCCGCCGCCCATGCCCACGGGGTTGTTGATGTTCTTGCTCACGGTCATGGGTTCTCCCGGTAATGATGTGAAGTGATCTACGGATTCATCGGTGGGGGACGGGGGCGACGTTGAAGGACGTCAGCAGGGACCCATCACGCTCTCACTCGTAAATCGGCGTCTGGAAGAACATGACAAAGACGTTACCCGGTTCCGTCGGCCCCGCACACCAACCTTTTCGCCGCCCCGCGCCTCAGGCCGTACGCCTCAGCAGCGCCAGGTACATCGCGTCCGTGCCGTGCAGATGCGGCCACAGCTGCACATCGGGACCGTCGCCCAGCGCGGGCACACCCGGCATCAGGGGCCTCGCGTCCACCCACTCCGCCTCGGCGGCCGGGCCGCCGCGTCCGTTCAGCACGTCCTCGACGACCACCCGGGTCTCGGCGAGATGCGGCGAGCAGGTCGCGTAGCCGACCACTCCTCCGATCCGTACGGCCGCCAACGCCTCGCGCAGCAACGCGCGTTGGAGCGGCGCGAAGCCCTCCAGGTCCTCGGGACGCCGACGCCAGCGGGCCTCCGGGCGCCGTCGCAGCGCGCCGAGACCCGTGCACGGAACATCGACGAGCACCCGGTCGAAGGATCCGGGACGCCACGGCGGACGCGTGCCGTCCGCGGTGATGACCTGATACGGGCCGGGGTTGCCGGCCAGCGCCCGCTCGACCAGCCGGGCGCGGTGCTGCTGCTTCTCGGCGGCCACCAGGGACGCGCCCCGGCCCGCGGCGAACGCGGCCAGCAGCGCGGCCTTGCCTCCGGGGCCCGCACAGCTGTCGAGCCACCGCTCGTCGGGGCCGTCCAGCGGCGCATTGGCCAGCGCGATCGCGACGAGCTGACTGCCCTCGTCCTGGACGCCGGCCCGCCCCTCCCGTACGGCTTCGATGGCGCCGGGCTCGCCGCCCTCGGCCAGTCGCACGGCATACGGCGACCAGCGCCCGGGCAGCCCGGACTCCTGGCCCACGGCTTCGAGCAGTTCAGCGGCCGTGGAGCGGCCCGGCCGGGCGACGAGCGTCACCTCGGGCCGCTCGTTGTCGGCCTCCAGCAGGTCCTCGATCCCGGCGCGCCCGCCGCCCAGCGAGTCCCACAGGGCGGAGACAACCCACCGCGGATGCGAGTGCACCACGGCCAGATGGTCCTCGGCGTCCTCGTCGTAGGGCGGAGCGACCCGCTCCAGCCAGGCGTCCAGGTCGTGCTGCGCGATCTTGCGCAGGACGGCGTTGACGAACTTCGCCCGCCCGTCGCCGACCACCACCCGCGCCAGGTCCACGCTCGCCGACACGGCGGCGTGGGTCGGGATCCGCGTCCCGAGCAGCTGGTGCGCACCAAGCGCCAGCACATCGAGCACCGGCGGGTCGACCTCGCGCAGCGGCCGGTCGACGCACGTCGCGATGATCGCGTCGTAGGTGCCCTGGCGGCGCAGCGTCCCGTACACCAGCTCGGTGGCGAGCGCGGCGTCGCGGCCGTCGAAGTCGTCGTTCTCGCGGGCCTTCTTCAGCAGGGGCGGCAGAACGAGATTGGCGTACGCGTCCCTCTCGTCGACGGCCCGCAGCGCCTCGAAGGCCAGGATCCGCACCGGATCCTTCTTCGGGCGGCGGTACGGCTTCTGGGGGCGGCGAGGTGCCTGCTCGTTCAAAGGTGCTCCGCTGTTGAATGGGTCGAACCCTCTCAGCCTACGTCCGCGGCGCCAACCCTCTCGCCGGGGGCGATGCGCACACCGCGGGCCCAGTCGGCGGCGCGCATCGGCTTCTTGCCCTGCGGCTGGACCCAGAGCAGCTCGACGGCGTGCGATCCGGTGCCGACGTACACGTTGTTCTTGCCGACGGAGAGCTCACCGGGCGCGAGGTCCGTGCGGCCGGGCACCAGGGCGGCCTGGATCAGCTTGAGCCGTTCCCTCCGGAAGACCGTCCACGCGCCGGGCGCGGGGGTGCAGCCGCGGACGACGCGGTCGACGCGGAGCGCCGGAGCTTTCCAGTCCACATGCGCGTCCTCGACGGTGATCTTCGGCGCGAGCGAGAGGCCCTCGGTCGGCTGCGGCACGGCGTTGAGGGTGCCGTCCTCGATACCGTCCATGGTCGCGGCGAGCAGCCCGGCGCCGGCGAAGGCCAGCCGGGTGAGCAGGTCACCGCTGGTGTCGGTGGGCCGTACATGCTCGGTGATCACGCCGTACACCGGACCTGAGTCGAGGCCTTCCTCGATCTGGAAGGTCGCGGCGCCCGTCATCTCGTCCCCGGCGAGGATGGCGTGCTGGACCGGTGCGGCGCCGCGCCAGGCGGGCAGCAGCGAGAAGTGCAGATTGACCCAGCCGCGGCGGGGGACGTCCAGGGCCACCTTGGGCAGCAGCGCGCCGTAGGCGACGACCGGGCAGCAGTCGGGCGCGATCTCACGCAGCCGTGCCAGGAAGTCCTCGTCCCGCGGCTTGGCCGGCTTGAGCACCTCGATCCCGGCCTCCTCGGCGCGCTGGGCGACCGGGCTGGCCACCAGGTGGCGGCCGCGTCCGGCGGGTGCGTCGGGCCGGGTGATGACGGCGGCGACTTCATGCCGGCGGGAGGCGATCAGGGCGTCCAGGGCGGGTACGGCGACCTCGGGGGTGCCTGCGAAGACGAGCTTCATCGGTGGCTGACTGCCTCTCAGGCTGGTATGTGCAGGTAACTGGTGGTGCGTGTGGTGACGAGCAGCGCACCAGTCTATGGGCCGGGGCGCAGGGGGCGTACTGAGGACCGTGCGCCCCGCGCATATGTGCAAACGGCCGCGCAGCGTGACCACATCGCCGGGTAGAGCGTTGGTCAAGAGAGATTGACCGAAGCGGGCCGCCTCCGGATGCGGCCCGACCCCTTTTCAACGCCGGTTCGAGAGGCTTGTCAATGGCCGACCACGCAACCCACGACGCCCAAGCCCGAGCAAGCCTGCATCTGTTGGTGCGGGACATCGAGCGGGTCCGCCGGCAGGTGGACGCATTGCGCACGCTCACCGCCCAGCTGGGAAATGTCTACCGTCCGCGCCGATCCGGCCCGTCCACCGGCTTCGTCGTCTACGGCAGAGCCCCGGCCCCGACCGTCCGTCTTGCGCAGGAGCTGCGGGACAGCGTCGAGACGCTGGTGACCGCGGCAGTGGATTTCGACCGTTCGCTGGGCTTTTCGTGGGACGCGGTGGGCTCGGCGCTCGGGGTGACCAAGCAGGCGGTCCACCGCCGTTACGGCGCGCGCCGGGCCGCGCAGCAGGCGGGCCCGGCGGACTTGGACCACGGCGCGGACCCGGCGCCGACCCGCACGCTGCCGATGGGCGCGGGCCTGCCGGCCGTCCCCGCCGCCCGCACGATGCCTCCGCAGCCGGCGGTCACCGGCCAATCCCTCCGCGAGGAGGCCCGCCCGAGCGCCTTCCCCGGCCCGCGAAACGGCTGAGCTTCCCCCCAGCTGCCCCTGCCCCGACGGGTGGGGGCAGCCGTTTGCCCGAGGTCCTGTCCTGGCCCGGTCAGCCGATGTCCGGCGGGTCGACCCTGATCCGTACGGGCTCCGTGCCCCCGCGGGCCAGCCGCGCCGCCTGTGCCGACTTCAGCGCGGCCGCCAGCGCCGCCCCGCTGCCCGGCGGCACCCTCAGCAGAACTCGCTCCCACACCTCGCCCGCCGGGGGATCACCCGGCCGCCGTGGCCTGCCCGGATCGCTGACCGGCAGCGGTACCGGGCCCAACAGCTCAGCGTCACCCGGCAAATCGGCAGCCGCGACAAACTCGGCGATCGCCTCAGCACGGCCCGTCACCGACGCCATCCGGGAAACCGGCGGGAACCCCAGGTGCGCCCGCTCGCCCAGCTCGCGCTGCGCGTGCCCGACCGGGTCCCAGCGCACCAGCGCCTGGACCGGCCGCAGTGTCGGCTCGGCGACGATCACCACGGTGCCGCCCTCGCTCTGGCCGCGCACCAGCGATGCGGCGTCCATCCAGCGCCGCAGCGCGTCCTCGCCCGCCCGCAGGTCTGCCCGCCCCAGCATCGCCCAGCCGTCGAGCAGCAGCGCCGCCGCGTATCCACCCTCGGCGACGGGCTCCGCGCCCGGCGTGCTCACCACCAGCGCCGGCCGCCCCGGCACGGTGTCCAGCACATGGTCGCGGCCCGATGTGCGCACCTGCACCGCGGGGAAGGCCCGGCCGAGCTCCTCCGCCGTCCGCCGCGCGCCCACTATCTGGGCGCGCAGTTTCGCACTCCCACACGCGACGCAGTGCCAGTCCACCGCACCGCGCCCGCACCATCCACAGGTCAGATCCCGCTCGTCGGGCGCCTCCAGCGGCCCGGAACAGTGCCGGCACCGCGCGGGCGTGCGGCACCGCTCGCACGCGAGCCTGGGCACATAGCCCCGCCTGGGAACCTGGACCAGCACCGGTCCGCTCTTCAGCCCGTCGCGGACGGTCTGCCAGGCCAGACTCGGCAGCCGCGCAGCCCGCGCCGCCCCGTCACGGGCCAGCTCCCCGTCCCCGACCGTGCGCACCAGGGGCGCCGCGCCGCGTACCAGCTCACGGTCGGCGATCAGCGGCAGGGCCCAGCCGCTCTCCACCAGCTGGGCCGCCTCCACCGTGCAGCTCGTGCTCCCCAGCAGGAAGCCGCACTTGTCGTGGGTGGCCCGCAGCTCGAGGACCTCGCGCACATGCGGGAACGGTGCGTTCTCATCACTGTGGCTGGAGTCGCCGTCGTCCCAGACGGCGACCAGCCCGAGATCCTGTACGGGAGCGAACATCGCAGCCCTGGTCCCGACGACGGCCCGTACCGACCCGCGCCGCACGGCAAGCCATTGCCGGTACCGCTTCTCGGGCCCGGACTCGGCGGTCAGCACCGCATGCCGGCCCTCCCCCAGCAGCGCGGTGAGCGCGGCGTCGACCCGCGCCGCACGCCGCCCGTCGGGCACGACGACCAGCGCGCCCCGCCCCGAGGCGAGCGTCGCCACGACGGCCCGCGCCAGCTCGTCCGGCCACTGCTGTCCGGGCAGCGCGGTCCACACGGCCCGCGGCGCACCGCCGCCCCCGAGCGCCTCCACAAACGCCGCTCCGCGCCCGTACCGACTCCAGCTCCCGGCGTCCGGTGCGGCGGGCGGCGGCAGCGGCTCCGGAGAGGGCTTCGACTCGGCCCGCCCGTTCCTGGGCGGGATGGCGAGCTGCAGCACATCCGCCAGGCTGCCCGCATACCGGTCGGCGACCGCGCGGGCGAGGGCCAGCATCTGAGGGCTGAGCACCGGCTCGGGCGAGACGACATAGGCGAGCGCGGCGAGCGCTCCCCCGTAGTCCGTGTCGGCACGCCGCTCGATGAGAAACCCGTCGATCAGCCCGCCCCCTTCGCGCCGCCCCTCCCGCACCCGATGCGCCCCGGCCCCGAACCTCACCCGCACCCGCACCCCGGGCTGCGCGTCCGCGTCCAGCTCCTCGGGCACGGCATAGTCGAAGTACTGGTCGAGATGGAGCACGCCCTTGTTGACCATCACCCGTGCGACGGGCAGCTCCCTGGCGAGCGCGGCCCCTCGCCAGGTCCGCGGCTTGGCCTTGGGGACCTTGGCCTTGCGGACGGTCTCCCGGATGAGGGCAAGCTGCTCCGGCCCACCGGCGGCGGGCTCCTCGGGCTGCTTGTCGTCGCTGCTCACAGCCAAATTCCTACCAGACGCCACTGACAGCCGAACGGCCCCGGACCTTGTCGGTCCGGGGCCGTCGTGCGCGTGCGGTGCTTGGTGCTTACAGACCCGCAGCCTTGCGCAGTGCTTCCACGCGGTCCGTGCGCTCCCACGTGAAGTCCGGCAGCTCGCGGCCGAAATGGCCGTACGCCGCCGTCTGCGCGTAGATCGGGCGCAGCAGGTCCAGGTCGCGGATGATCGCGGCCGGACGGAGGTCGAAGACCTCTCCGATGGCCTGCTCGATCTTTTCCCCGTCGACGGTGGCGGTGCCGAAGGTCTCGACGAAGAGGCCGACCGGCTCGGCCTTGCCGATCGCGTAGGCGACCTGAACCTCGCAGCGTGCCGCGAGGCCGGCGGCGACGACGTTCTTCGCGACCCAGCGCATCGCGTACGCCGCGGAGCGGTCCACCTTGGACGGGTCCTTGCCGGAGAAGGCGCCGCCGCCGTGACGGGCCATGCCGCCGTAGGTGTCGATGATGATCTTGCGGCCGGTGAGGCCGGCGTCGCCCATCGGGCCGCCGATCTCGAACCGTCCGGTCGGGTTGACCAGCAGGCGGTAGCCGTCGGTGTCCAGCTTGATGCCGTCTTCCACCAGCTGCTTCAGCACGTGCTCGACGACGAACTCGCGGATGTCGGGAGCGAGCAGCGAGTCCAGGTCGATGTCCGAGGCGTGCTGCGAGGAGACCACGACGGTGTCGAGGCGGACGGCCTTGTCGCCGTCGTACTCAATGGTGACCTGGGTCTTGCCGTCGGGGCGCAGGTAGGGGATGGTCCCGTTCTTGCGGACCTCGGAGAGGCGGCGGGAGAGCCGGTGCGCCAGGTGGATCGGCAGCGGCATCAGCTCGGGCGTCTCATCGGTGGCGTAGCCGAACATCAGGCCCTGGTCGCCGGCGCCCTGCTTGTCGAGCTCGTCCTCGTCACCCTCGACGCGCTGCTCGTACGCGGTGTCGACGCCCTGCGCGATGTCCGGCGACTGCGCGCCGATGGAGACCGAGACGCCGCAGGAAGCGCCGTCGAAGCCCTTCTTCGACGAGTCGTAGCCGATCTCGAGGATCTTGTTGCGAACGATCGTGGGGATGTCCGCGTACGCCTTGGTGGTCACCTCGCCGGCGACGTGCACCAGACCGGTGGTGATCAAGGTCTCCACGGCGACCCGGGAGGTCGGGTCCTCCCGCAGAAGGGCGTCGAGGATCGTGTCGCTGATCTGGTCAGCGATCTTGTCGGGGTGACCCTCGGTCACAGACTCCGAGGTGAACAGACGACGGGACACAATGCTCCCTGGGGTTGCAGCGGCTGCTGGCTGATCATTGGCGGACCGGCCGGGGGCTGCGCCTCGAGACGGTCCATGAGCAGTTTATCCGTCACCCTCCGCCGCCGGTCCACCTGTCTCGCTCCGTGGGAGCTCTGCGACCGGCACTCCGGCCCGGGACAGCAGGGCGATAGACCCCGATCCTAGGGTGATACGTCGGATTTCACGTGATTTAGTCCACTCGTCGCGGCGAAACCAAGAATTCACCCAAGCCGCGGGACGACCAGATCCCAGACGGTGTCGGCGAGGGATTCCTTCGGTCCGTACGGCACCGGAGTCTCGCAGCCGTCCGCAGCGAGCACCACCGCTTCGTTCTCCTCGGAGCCGAACGTCTTGCGCTCCCCCACCTCGTTCACGACGAGAAGGTCACAGCCCTTGCGGCGCAGCTTCTCGCGGCCGTTGGCGAGTACGTCGTCCGTCTCGGCGGCGAAGCCCACGACCACCTGGGCGGGGCGGGCGCGTCCGGTGGAGATCTCGGCGAGGATGTCGGGGTTACGGACCAGCTCGACGGGGGCGGGCTCCTTGCCGTCCTTCTTCTTGATCTTCCCCGTGGCGTACGCGGCGGGGCGGAAGTCCGCGACGGCCGCGGCCATCACCACCGCATCGGCCTCCGCGGCGGCCTCGAGCACGGCCTCGCGCAGCTGTACCGCCGTGCCGACGTGGACGACGTCGACGCCCGCCGGGTCCGGCAGCCCGGTGTTGGCCTCGATGAGGGTGACGCGGGCGCCACGGGCGGCGGCGGTGCGGGCCAGGGCGTACCCCTGCTTGCCCGAGGAGCGGTTCCCCAGGTAGCGCACGGGGTCCAGCGGCTCACGCGTGCCGCCCGCGCTGACGACCACATGGCGGCCCGCGAGGTCCGGGGCGGCCACGCCGCGGGCGAGTACCCGGCGGCAGACCTCGAAGATCTCGTCCGGCTCTGGCAGCCGCCCCTTGCCGGTGTCGACGCCGGTGAGGCGGCCGACGGCGGGCTCGATAACGAGGGCCCCGCGGCGGCGCAGGGTGGCGACGTTCTCCTGGGTGGCGGGGTGCTCCCACATCTCGGTGTGCATCGCGGGCGCGAAGACCACCGGGCAGCGGGCGGTGAGCAGTGTGTTGGTCAGCAGGTCGTCGGCGAGGCCGTGGGCCGCCTTGGCGAGCATGTCGGCGGTGGCCGGCGCGACGACGACCAGGTCGGCGCCCTGCCCGATCCGTACGTGCGGAACCTCGTGGACGTCGGACCAGACCTCGGTCGAGACGGCGTGTCCGGAGAGCGCCGACCAGGTCGCGGCGCCCACGAAGTGCAGCGCGGACTCGGTGGGCACGACGCGTACGTCATGGCCCGACTCCGTCAGCCTCCGCAGCAGCTCGCACGCCTTGTATGCGGCGATGCCCCCACTGACCCCCAGAACGACCCTCGGCTTGTCCACGCTTGCGTCTCCCCGTATTCGGATGCGTACTTCCCCCATGACACACCACAGGCCCGGCGGTAGCGCCGCCGGGCCTGTGGTGAAGAACGTAAAACGTAAGACAACGCTGAGAACGTAAGACGCTACTGAGCCGGGCCCTCGATGGCCTCGGAGGTCAGCAGACCCGCGTTGATCTCCCGCAGGGCGATCGAGAGCGGCTTCTCGTGGACGTGGGTGTCCACAAGCGGGCCGACGTACTCGAGCAGACCCTCACCGAGCTGCGAGTAGTACGCGTTGATCTGACGCGCGCGCTTGGCCGCGTAGATCACGAGGCTGTACTTCGAGTCAGTCGCCTCGAGCAGCTCGTCGATCGGCGGGTTGATGATGCCCTCGGGCGCAGAAATGGAAGAGGACACGCTCTAGCCTTCCGAAGAAACTTCAGGGAAAAACAGAAAAAGATCAAACAACTTGCATCAAGGCTAGCAGCTCACGTGCTACATCCTCGACGGAGGTGTTGACCAGGGTCGTATCGAACTCCGACTCGGCCGCCAGTTCCACCTTGGCCGCCTGAAGCCGGCGCTCGATGACCTCGGCCGATTCGGTGCCGCGGCCGGTGAGGCGGCGCACCAGCTCCTCCCAGCCCGGCGGGGCCAGGAAGACCAGCAGCGCCTCCGGCATCGATTCCTTGATCTGCCGGGCTCCCTGGAGGTCGATCTCCAGCAGTACGGGCTCGCCCGCCTCCAGGTGATCGAGGACCGCGCGGCGCGGTGTGCCGTAGCGGTGGCACGCGAACTCAGCCCATTCCAGCAGCTCGCCGTTGGCGATCAGCTTGTCGAATTCCTCGTCGGAGACGAAGAAATACTCAACGCCGTGGCGTTCGCCGGGGCGCGGCTTTCTTGTGGTGGCCGACACCGAGAGCCATACCTCGGGGTGAACCTTGCGCATATGCGCGACGACCGTGCTCTTGCCGACCCCGGAGGGGCCGGAGAGCACGGTCAGCCGCGGACCTACCTCTGCTGCCATGCAGCGATTATCCAGGTTCTCGGGAGTGCCCGAGAACGTCAGGCGGCACCGCCGCCGAACTCGCGCTCGAGAGACGCGATCTGGTTGGAGCCGAGACCGCGCACGCGACGGCTCTCGGAGATGCCGAGCCGTTCCATGATCTGCTTGGCGCGGACCTTGCCCACGCCCGGCAGGGACTCAAGGAGAGCGGAGACCTTCATCTTGCCGATGACGTCGTTCTCCTGGCCCTGCTTGATGACCTCGTGGAGCGAGGCGCCGGAGTGCTTGAGTCGATTTTTGACCTCGGCCCGCTCCCGGCGAGCCGCGGCGGCCTTTTCGAGCGCGGCTGCGCGCTGTTCAGGGGTAAGGGGCGGAAGAGCCACGCCTACGTCACCTCGGATGTCGAACTGTCGGATACGGACCGGTGAGGAACCTATCGCCCCACACCAGGCGAGCAACGTGCAACGCCGTGCACGTTCGCTCTTCGACGGAGACTAGCGGCCACGGCCGCTCCAGTCAGCGAGAACAGACGAAAAGTCCTGGTCAGCATCGACCGACCAGGACATTTCTGACATATAGACCAGGTTTTTCGGCCAAGTTTCTGCCAATGCGGCCGCTACGGAGGATTTCGAGGCCGCTTGACGACGCCCTGGCTCCCCCAGAGGCGCTAGATCCCCGCGACCGCCGACCGCACCTCTTGCGCGAAACGCGCCGCCGACTCCCGCAGCGCCGCCACGTCCGGACCGTGCCGCAGCACCCCGCGGCTCACGCTGGGCACGACATTGCCGACCGCCGAGCCGAAGACACCGGGAAGGTCCGCCGGGGTAGCGCCCTGCGCACCGATGCCCGGGGCCAGGAGCGGCCCGTTGATGTCGAGGTTCACACCCGCGTCGCCCAGCGTCGCGCCGACCACCGCGCCGACCGAGCCGAGCGGCTCGGCGCCGGCGTTCTCAGCCGCCATGTGGTCGAGCATCAGCTGGGCCAGGGAGCGGCCGTCCGCGGTCGTGGAGCGCTGGACCTCCGCACCCTCCGGGTTGGAGGTGAGGGCCAGTACGAAGACACCCGCACCCGAGACGGCGGCCGCGTCCAGCGCCGGGCGCAGCGAGCCGAAGCCGAGATACGGAGAGAGGGTCACCGCGTCCGAGAAGAGCGGCGAGTCCTTGTCGAGGTAGGTCGCGGCGTACGCGCCCATCGTCGAGCCGATGTCGCCGCGTTTGGCGTCCATCAGCACCAGCGCACCCGCCGCACGCGCTTCTTCGACCGCCTTTTCCAGCACGGCGATGCCGCGCGAGCCGAAGCGCTCGAAGAACGCCGACTGCGGCTTGAGCACGGCGACCCGGTCGGCCAGCGCCTCCACGGCCGTACGCGTGAAGCGCTCCAGGCCGCCGATGTCGTCGTTCAGGCCCCACGCGGTCAGCAGGGAGCCGTGCGGGTCGATGCCGACGCAGAGCGGGCCGCGGGTGTCCATGGCGTGGCGCAGGCGTGCGCCGAACGGTTCGGGGGTCACTTTGCTGCCTTCCGGGTCTCGGCGCCGACCGCGTCGGCGAGGGTGGCGTACGGGGATGCCTCGAGCCGGGCGGCCAGGCCCTTGTGGATGGCGCGGGCATAGAAGGGGCCCTCGTAGATGAAGGCGCTGTAGCCCTGGACCAGCGTGGCGCCCGCCAGGATGCGCTGCCAGGCGTCCTCGGCGTTCTCGATGCCCCCGACGCCAACGAGCGTGATCCGGTCGCCCACGCGCGCGTACAGGCGGCTCAGCACCTCCAGGGAGCGCGCCTTGAGCGGCGCTCCGGACAGGCCGCCGGTCTCCTTGATCAGCGACGGGTCGGACTTCAGGCCGAGGCCTTCACGCGCGATGGTCGTGTTCGTGGCGATGATGCCGTCCAGGCTCAGCTCGAGGGCCAGGTCCGCGACCGCGTCCACGTCCTCGTCCGCGAGGTCCGGCGCGATCTTGACCAGGAGGGGGACGCGGCGGTCCTCGACGCCGCGGTCGGCCGCCTCGCGTACGGCCGTCAGCAGCGGGCGCAGCGACTCGGTCGCCTGGAGGTTGCGCAGACCGGGCGTGTTCGGCGACGAGACGTTGACCACGAGGTAGTCGGCGTGGCGCGCCAGGCGCTCGGTCGACGTCACGTAGTCGGCCACCGCCTCCGCCTCGGGCACGACCTTCGTCTTGCCGATGTTGACGCCCACGACGGTCTTGAAGACCGCCTCGCGGGAGGCCAGCCGCTCGGCGACGGCCGCCGAGCCGTCGTTGTTGAAGCCCATGCGGTTGATCAGCGCACGGTCCGGCACGAGCCGGAACAGCCGTTTCGTGGGGTTGCCCGGCTGCGGCTGTGCCGTGACCGTGCCGATCTCGATGTGGTCGAAGCCGAGCATCGACATGCCGTCGATGGCGACGGCGTTCTTGTCGAAGCCGGCGGCGAGGCCGAACGGACCGTGCATGCGCAGACCGAGTGCCTCGGTGCGCAGCGACTCGTACCGGGGCGCGAGCACGGCCGCGACGAAGGTACGCAAGCCGGGGAGGCGGGCGGCACCGCGGATCCAGCGGAACGCCAGGTAGTGCGCCTGCTCCGGGTCCATCCGCTTGAAGACGAGGTTGAAGAAGAGCTTGTACATGGTGGAGTCCTCGCAAAGAGGGGGACACCGTTTCCGGTGTCCCCCTCCCCGATTGCTAGTCGCGGGCCGCGGTCAGGTGTTCCGCGTGGTCCTGGAGTGAACGCACGCCCACGTCTCCGCGGTTGAGCGCGTCGATGCCCTGGACAGCGGCGGCGAGGGCCTGGACCGTGGTCAGGCACGGCACGGAGCGCGCCACCGCCGCCGTACGGATGTCGTAGCCGTCGAGCCTGCCGCCGGTGCCGTAGGGGGTGTTGACGATGAGGTCGACATCGCCGTCGTGGATGAGCTGGACGATGGTCCGCTCGCCGTTCGGGCCGGCGCCCTCGCTCTGCTTGCGCACGACGGTGGCGTTTATGCCGTTGCGCTTGAGCACCTCGGCCGTGCCGGACGTGGCGAGCAGCTCGAAGCCGTGCGCGACCAGTTCACGGGCCGGGAAGATCATCGAGCGCTTGTCGCGGTTGGCGACGGAGATGAAGGCGCGGCCCTTGGTGGGCAGCGGACCGTACGCGCCCGCCTGGGACTTGGCGTACGCCGTGCCGAACACCGTGTCGATGCCCATGACTTCACCGGTGGAGCGCATCTCGGGGCCGAGGACGGTGTCGACGCCGCGGCCGTGGATGTCGCGGAAGCGCGACCACGGCATCACGGCCTCCTTGACGGAGATCGGCGCGTCCATCGGGAGCGTCCCGCCGTCGCCGTTGGCGGGCAGCAGGCCCTCCGCGCGCAGCTCGGCGATGGTCGAGCCGAGCGAGATGCGGGCGGCGGCCTTCGCCAGCGGCACGGCGGTCGCCTTCGATGTGAAGGGGACGGTGCGCGAGGCACGCGGGTTGGCCTCGAGGACGTAGAGGATGTCCCCGGCCATCGCGAACTGGATGTTGATCAGTCCGCGCACCCCGACGCCGCGCGCGATGGCCTCGGTCGAAGCCCGCAGCCGCTTGATGTCGAAGCCGCCGAGCGTGATCGGGGGCAGTGCGCAGGCCGAGTCGCCGGAGTGGATGCCGGCCTCCTCGATGTGCTCCATCACGCCGCCGAGGTAGAGCTCGGTGCCGTCGTAGAGCGCGTCGACGTCGATCTCGATCGCGTCGTCGAGGAAACGGTCGACCAGCACCGGACGGGTGGGGCTGATCTCGGTGGACTCGGCGATGTACGACTCGAGGCGGGCCTCGTCGTACACGATCTCCATGCCGCGCCCGCCCAGCACGTACGACGGGCGTACGAGGACGGGGTAGCCGATCTCGTCGGCGATGGCCTTGGCCCCGGCGAAGGTGGTCGCGGTGCCGTGCTTGGGGGCCGGGAGTCCGGCCTCGGCGAGCACCTGGCCGAAGGCGCCGCGGTCCTCGGCGGAGTGGATGGCCTCGGGGGAGGTGCCGACGATCGGCACGCCGTTGTCCTTGAGTGCCTGCGCGAGGCCCAGCGGGGTCTGGCCGCCGAGCTGGACGATGACGCCCGCGATGGGGCCGGCCTTGGACTCGGCGTGGACGATCTCCAGGACGTCCTCCAGGGTGAGCGGCTCGAAGTAGAGCCGGTCGGAGGTGTCGTAGTCGGTGGAGACGGTCTCGGGGTTGCAGTTGACCATGATCGTCTCGTAGCCCGCGTCGCTCAGCGCGAAGGAGGCGTGGACGCAGGAGTAGTCGAACTCGATGCCCTGGCCGATGCGGTTGGGACCCGAGCCGAGGATGATCACGGCGGGCTTCTCGCGCGGCGCGACCTCGCTCTCCTCGTCGTAGGAGGAGTAGAAGTACGGGGTCTTCGCGGCGAATTCGGCGGCGCAAGTGTCGACCGTCTTGTAGACCGGGCGAATGCCCAGCGCGTGCCGGACCTCGCGTACGACGTCCTCGCGCAGCCCGCGGATCTCGGCGATCTGGACATCGGAGAAGCCGTGCCGCTTTGCTTCGGCGAGCAGCTCGGGGTCCAGCTTCTCGGCGGCGGCGAGCTCGTCGGCGTACTCCTTGATCAGGAAGAGCTGGTCGACGAACCAGGGGTCGATCTTCGTCGCTTCGAAGACCTCTTCGGGCGTGGCGCCCGCCCGGATGGCCTCCATGACGGTGTTGATCCGGCCGTCGGTGGGGACCTTCGAGGCCAGCAGCAGCGCGCCCTTGTCGCCGGGATCGCCGGTGAAGGAGAACTGCGAGCCCTTCTTCTCCAGCGAGCGCAGGGCCTTGTTCAGCGCCTCGGTGAAGTTCCGGCCGATCGCCATGGCCTCGCCGACCGACTTCATGGTGGTGGTGAGGGTGGCGTCGGCGGAGGGGAACTTCTCGAAAGCGAAGCGCGGCACCTTGACGACGACGTAGTCGAGCGTGGGCTCGAAGGACGCCGGGGTCTTCTCGGTGATGTCGTTGGGGATCTCGTCGAGGGTGTAGCCGACGGCGAGACGGGCGGCGATCTTGGCGATCGGGAAGCCGGTGGCCTTCGATGCCAGCGCCGAGGAGCGCGACACCCGCGGGTTCATCTCGATAACGATGATCCGGCCGTCGTCGGGGTTGACGGCGAACTGGATGTTGCAGCCGCCGGTGTCCACGCCGACCTCGCGGATGATCGCGATACCGACGTCGCGCAGCCGCTGGTACTCACGGTCCGTCAGCGTCATCGCGGGCGCGACGGTGATCGAGTCGCCGGTGTGCACGCCCATGGGGTCGAAGTTCTCGATGGAGCAGACGACCACGACGTTGTCGTTCTTGTCGCGCATCAGCTCGAGCTCGTACTCCTTCCAGCCGAGGATGGACTCCTCCAGGAGCACCTCGGTGGTCGGCGAGAGCGTGAGGCCCTGTCCCGCGATACGGCGCAGCTCGTCCTCGTTGTGGGCGAAGCCGGAACCGGCGCCGCCCATGGTGAAGGAGGGGCGGACGACGACCGGGTAGCCGCCGAGCTCGTCCACGCCCGCCAGGATGTCGTCCATGGAGTGGCAGATGACCGAGCGTGCGGACTCGCCGTGCCCGATCTTGGCCTTGACGGCCTCGACGACGCCCTTGAACAGCTCTCGGTCCTCGCCCTTGTTGATCGCCTCGACATTGGCGCCGATGAGTTCGACGCCGTACTTCTCCAGCACACCCTGCTCGTGCATGGAGATCGCGGTGTTGAGCGCGGTCTGGCCGCCGAGGGTGGGCAGCAGCGCGTCGGGGCGCTCCTTGGCGATGATCTTCTCGACGAACTCCGGGGTGATCGGCTCGACGTACGTGGCGTCGGCGATCTCCGGGTCGGTCATGATCGTCGCGGGGTTGGAGTTCACCAGGATGACGCGCAGACCCTCGGCTTTGAGGACGCGGCAGGCCTGGGTGCCGGAGTAGTCGAACTCGGCAGCCTGGCCGATGACGATCGGGCCGGAGCCGATGACCAGGACGGACTGGATATCGGAGCGCTTAGGCACGCTGGCCCTCCATCAGGGATACGAAACGGTCGAAGAGGTACGCGGCGTCGTGCGGGCCCGCGGCCGCCTCGGGGTGGTACTGGACGCTGAAGGCCGGCTGGTCGAGCAGTTTCAGGCCCTCCACCACGTTGTCGTTGAGGCAGACGTGGGAGACCTCGGCGCGGCCGTAGGGGGTCTTCGACACCTTGTCGAGCGGCGCGTCGACGGCGAACCCGTGGTTGTGCGCAGTGATCTCGACCTTGCCGGTGGCGCGGTCCTGCACGGGCTGGTTGATACCGCGGTGGCCGTACTTCAGCTTGTACGTGCCGAAGCCGAGCGAGCGGCCCAGCAGCTGGTTGCCGAAGCAGATGCCGAAGAGCGGCGTCCTGCGTTCCAGTACGGCCTTGACCACGGTCAGGTCGGCGGTCGCGGGGTCGCCGGGACCGTTGGAGAGGAACACGCCGTCGGGGTTCACGGCGTACACGTCCTCGACCGTGGCGGTGGCGGGCAGGACGTGCACCTCGATGCCGCGCTCGGCCAGCCGGTGCGGGGTCATGCCCTTGATGCCGAGGTCTATGGCGGCGACGGTGAAGCGCTTGGTGCCGATCGCCGGGACGACGTATGCCTCGGTGGTCGCCACCTGGGCGGAGAGGTTCGCGCCCTTCATCTGCGGGGCTCCCTGCACCCGCGCGAGCAGCGTGGCCTCGTCGGCGAGCGCCTCGCCGGAGAAGATGCCGACGCGCATCGCGCCGCGCTCACGCAGATGGCGGGTGAGCGCACGGGTGTCGATGCCGCTGATGCCCACGACGCCCTGGGCGACGAGCTCGTCGCCCAGGGAGCGCCGCGAGCGCCAGTTGGAGGGCACCCGAGCGGGGTCGCGGACGACATAGCCGGCGACCCAGATCCGCCTGGACTCGGCGTCCTCGTCGTTGACGCCGGTGTTGCCGATGTGCGGGGCTGTCATCACGACGACCTGGCGGTGGTACGAGGGGTCGGTGAGCGTCTCCTGGTAACCGGTCATGCCGGTGTTGAACACCGCCTCACCGAAGGTCTCCCCCACGGCCCCGTAGGCGCGACCGCGGAAGGTGCGGCCGTCCTCCAGGACGAGTACGGCGGGAGACGCCCCTTGCCTCGTCGAGGCGTACCCCGGATTGGAGGTCGTCATCGTGCGGTGCCTTCCGTCGTGCCGTTCACAGTGCTCTTGGTGTTGATCGCCTCGACCCAGGCGGCGTGCTCGGCCGCGTGGTCGGAGCGGAAGCCGGAGTCGATCAGCCTGTCGCCGTGCGCCCAGGTGACGACCAGCAGCCCGTTCTCGGCGAGGACCTTGCCCGCGATGCCCTTGTCCAGCCTGGCCTCGCGCAGGGCCGCCGTCGGCACGAGGAAGTCCCGCGCCCCGGGGCGTACGACCTCCAGTCCCGCGTCCGTGAGCCTGAGCTCGGCCCGGCTGCGTACACCGAGGCCGTGGGCCACGATCCGGTCCAGCCACTGCCCCGCGGTCGTGGAGCCGTGGTAGCGGCCGGTCAGCTCAAGTGTCGCCTCGCCCGGCGCCTCGGGCACGGCGGGCAGCTCGGGCAGGTCGGACTGGAGACTGCCGCGCCACTTCCATCCCTGGCGCATCAGCCAGTAGACGAACGCGATGAAGAGCAGCAGTCCGACGACCCAGGCGATGCGTCCGGCCCAGTTGGTCACCTCCGCCGACTTCTCCCCGGCGGCCAGGATGATGAGAGTTGTCACGCGAGCTTCCCGTCGACGACCGTGGCACGGCCCCGCAGGAAGGTGTGGGTCACTCGTCCCGGCAGCTCACGGCCCTGGTAGGGGGTGTTGCGGCTGCGGGAGGCGAAGCCCGCGGGGTCCACGAGTCCACGGTATGCCGGATCGACGAGCGTGAGGTTCGCGGGCTCACCTGCCGAGACGGGGCGGCCGTGGCCGTCCAGACGGCCGATCTGCGCCGGGCGGAAGGACATCCGGTCGGCGACCGCGGCCCAGTCGAGCAGCCCGGTGTCGACCATCGTCTGCTGGACGACGGAGAGCGCGGTCTCCAGGCCCACCATGCCCATGGCGGCCGCGGCCCACTCGCAGTCCTTGTCCTCGTGCGGGTGCGGGGCGTGGTCGGTGGCGACGCAGTCGATGGTGCCGTCGGCGAGAGCCTCGCGCAGGGCCAGAACGTCGGCCTCGGTGCGCAGCGGCGGGTTCACCTTGTAGACGGGGTTGTACGTACGTACCAGGTCGTCCGTGAGCAGCAGGTGGTGCGGGGTGACCTCGGCGGTGACGTTCCAGCCCTTGGACTTGGCCCAGCGGACGATCTCGACCGAGCCCGCGGTGGAGAGGTGGCAGATGTGGACGCGGGAGCCCACGTGGGCGGCGAGGAGGACATCGCGGGCGATGATCGACTCCTCGGCGACCGCCGGCCAGCCTCCGAGGCCGAGCTCGGCGGAGACGATGCCCTCGTTCATCTGGGCGCCCTCGGTGAGGCGGGGCTCCTGGGCGTGCTGGGCGACGACGCCGTCGAACGCCTTCACATACTCCAGGGCGCGGCGCATGATCACTGCGTCGTCGACGCACTTGCCGTCGTCGGAGAAGACCTTCACACCGGCGGCGGAGTCGTGCATGGCGCCGAGCTCGGCGAGCTTCTTGCCCTCCAGGCCCACAGTGACGGCGCCGATGGGCTGCACGTCGCAGTAGCCGGACTCCTTGCCGAGGCGGTAGACCTGCTCGACGACGCCGGCCGTGTCGGCGACCGGGAAGGTGTTTGCCATCGCGTGTACGGCGGTGAAGCCGCCGACAGCGGCCGCCCTGGTGCCGGTGAGGACGGTCTCTGAGTCCTCGCGACCGGGCTCGCGCAGGTGGGTGTGCAGGTCCACGAGACCGGGCAGCAGGATCTGTCCTGCGGCCTCGACCACCGTCGCGTCCCCGGCTTCGAGGTCCGTGCCGACCTCGGCGATGGTCTCGCCGTCGATCAGGACGTCCCGCGTCTCGCCGCCCAGCACCTTCGCGCCGCGAATAAGGATCTTGCTCATGGTTACTTGTTCTCCTCGGTGCGCGCGTTGGTGGGGCTGACGGCGGACTCGTTGCCGCCCAGAAGCAGATACAGGACGGCCATGCGGGTCGAGACGCCGTTGGCGACCTGCTCGACGGCCGTGCAGCGGTCGGAGTCGGCGACCTCGGCGGTGATCTCCATGCCGCGGTTCATCGGGCCGGGGTGCATGACGATGGCGTGCTCCGGCATCCGGGCCATGCGGTCGCCGTCAAGGCCGTAGCGGCGGGAGTACTCACGCTCGGTCGGGAAGAAGGCGGCGTTCATCCGCTCGCGCTGGACGCGCAGCATCATCACCGCGTCGGATTTCGGCAGCACCGCGTCGAGGTCGTACGACACTTCGCACGGCCAGTTCTCGACGCCGATCGGAACCAGGGTCGGCGGGGCGACCAGGGTGACCTGGGCGCCGAGGGTGTGCAGCAGCAGGACGTTGGAGCGGGCCACCCGGCTGTGCAGGATGTCGCCGACGATCGTGATCCGGCGGCCGTCCAGGCCACGCCCTGTGCCGGCGTCCGCGCCGACCAGGCGGCGGCGCATGGTGAAGGCGTCGAGCAGTGCCTGCGTGGGGTGCTCGTGCGTGCCGTCGCCGGCGTTGACGACTGCGCCGTCGATCCAGCCGGAGGTGGCGAGCCGGTAGGGGGCTCCGGACGCGCCGTGCCGGATGACGACGGCGTCCGCGCCCATCGCCTCCAGGGTCAGCGCGGTGTCCTTGAGCGACTCGCCCTTGGAGACCGAGGACCCCTTGGCGGAGAAGTTGATGACGTCGGCGGAGAGCCGCTTGGCGGCGGCTTCGAAGGAGATCCGGGTCCGTGTCGAGTCCTCGAAGAAGAGGTTGACCACGGTGCGGCCGCGCAGGGTCGGCAGTTTCTTGATCGGCCGGTCGGCGACCCGGGCCATCTCCTCGGCGGTGTCGAGGATCAGAACGGCGTCGTCGCGGGTGAGGTCGGCGGCCGAGATGAGGTGGCGCTTCATCTGGGTGTGCTCCGTTGTCTGGAGGTCGTGGGTCCGGGCCTGCGGGGAGCCGCTCGGGATGCGGCCCGGACAAGCACAGCGGCATGCGGGCGCGCAGGTGGCACGTCCGTACGGGATTCGGGGGCGTACGGAGAGGTGCTACTGCTCGCCGGCCGGGGCGGTCTCGCTCCCCCGGCCTTCGGCCGACGGGTCCCCGCTCTCGCGTCGCTCGCCGAGAAGCACCGAGTCGCGGCCGTCCTCCTCGGCGAGCAGGACCCTGACCGTCTCCCGCAGCGACGTGGGGAGGTTCTTGCCGACGTAGTCGGCGCGGATCGGGAGTTCGCGGTGGCCTCGGTCCACCAGGACGGCGAGCTGCACGGCGCGCGGCCTGCCGATGTCGCCGAGCGCGTCGAGGGCGGCGCGGATGGTGCGACCGGAGAAGAGCACGTCGTCGACGAGTACGACCAGCCGGCCGTCCACGCCGTCACCGGGGATCTCGGTGCGGGCCAGCGTGCGGGGAGGCCGCAGGCGCAGGTCGTCGCGGTACATGGTGATGTCGAGCGAGCCGACCGGGATCTTGCGGCCGGTGATCTCTTCGAGCTTGTCGGCCAGCCGGCGGGCGAGGAACACACCGCGGGTCGGAATGCCGAGAAGCACCACGTCGTCGGCGCCCTTGGCGCGTTCGACGATCTCGTGGGCGATGCGGGTCAGAACCCGCGCGATGTCGGGGGCCTCGAGAACGGGGCGTGCCGAATCGGAATTGTTCTTGGTGTCCATATGAAAACGGACCTCCTTCTCCGCCTCACGGGACGGATCTTAAAGGACGTCTAAATTGCGCCACCCACGTTATCAGGGCCTTGCGGGGCCCGGTCGCGGGCCCCCGGTCCCGCCGCAGGCGGATACCGGTCGGACCTTTTCGGCTTGACGCATCCAAGTAACGCTGCGTAACCTCACAGTGAGTTACCAGCCGCGCGGCGGAGCCGCACGTTGTCACAGCGTCCGGGGAGCTATATGTCCAGCGAATACGCAAAACAGCTCGGGGCCAAGCTCCGCGCCATCCGCACCCAGCAGGGGCTTTCCCTCCACGGCGTGGAAGAGAAGTCCCAGGGCCGCTGGAAGGCCGTTGTAGTCGGTTCGTACGAGCGTGGCGACCGCGCGGTGACCGTGCAGCGCCTCGCCGAGCTGGCGGACTTCTACGGCGTCCCGGTGCAGGAACTGCTTCCTGGCACCACGCCGGGCGGGGCCGCCGAGCCGCCGCCGAAGCTCGTCCTGGATCTGGAGCGGCTTGCCCATGTGCCGCAGGAGAAGGCGGGCCCGCTGCAGCGCTACGCCGCCACGATCCAGTCCCAGCGCGGCGACTACAACGGCAAGGTGCTGTCGATCCGCCAGGACGACCTGCGCACCCTGGCCGTCATCTACGACCAGTCGCCCTCGGTTCTGACCGAGCAGCTCATCAGCTGGGGCGTGCTGGACGCGGAGGCGCGGCGCGCGGTGGGCCACGAAGAGGGCTGACGCCACTTCAGGAGAAACGTCACATCGGAGGGCGAACCCGTCATGTGCGGGTTCGCCCTCCATTGCGTTTCCCCGCGTTCCCCTTGTGTCTCATTGCGTCTCATGGCGTTCGGACCGTGCGGACATGCACCAGGCCCGAAGCGGAAGATGGTTCATCTTCGGCTTCGGGCCTGGTGGAGCCTGCTGGGGGCTAGTCGCGCCGCAGGCTCGGCTTGAGGTCCTTGAAGCGGCCGAGCAGGCCGTTCACGAACGACGGGGACTCGTCGGTGGAGAACTCCTTGGCGAGCTGCACCGCCTCGTCGATCACCACCGCGTCCGGGGTCTCGTCCACCCACACCAGCTCGTACGCGCCGAGCCGGATGATGTTGCGGTCGACGGCCGGCATCCGGTCGAGGGTCCAGCCGACAGAGTAGGTGGCGATGAGGTCGTCGATCCGGTCCGCGTACTGCGCGTACCCCTCGACGAGCTCCATGGTGTACTCGCCGACCGGCGGCTGCCTGTCGTCGGTCCGCGCGTGCCGCAGCCAGTCCGTGAGGACCGTCTGCACGGACTCACCGCGCTGGTCGGCCTCGAAGAGGATCTGAAAGGCGCGCTTGCGGGCCTTGTTCCGGGCAGCCACGGTTAGCTGTTCACCCGGCCGAGGTACTCACCGGAGCGGGTGTCGACCTTGATCTTCTCACCGGTGGTGATGAAGAGCGGGACACCGATCTCGAAGCCGGTCTCCAGGGTGGCGGGCTTGGTGCCGCCGGTGGAGCGGTCCCCCTGGACGCCGGGGTCGGTGTGCTGGATGGTCAGCTCGACGGCGGCGGGCAGCTCGACATAGAGCACCGCGCCCTCGTGCTGGGCCACGCTGGCGGTGAAGCCCTCGATCAGGAAGTTGGCGGCGTCACCGACGGCCTTGCGCTCGATGTGCAGCTGGTCGTACGTCTGCATGTCCATGAAGACGAAGTAGTCGCCGTCCATGTACGAGAACTGCATGTCGCGGCGGTCTACGGTGGCCGTCTCGACCTTTACACCGGCGTTGAAGGTCTTGTCGACGACCTTGCCGGAAAGCACGTTCTTGAGCTTGGTGCGCACAAAGGCAGGGCCCTTGCCGGGCTTGACGTGCTGGAACTCGACGACGGACCAGAGCTGGCCTCCGTCGAGCTTGAGCACCATGCCGTTCTTGAGGTCGTTCGTGGAAGCCACGGTTGCGGAATCTCCTGGACTGACGCTGGTGGACGACCGAGGACGCGCGCTCAGCTGAGCTAGAGCGCGAGCAGCTCCTTGGTCGTGATGGTGAGTAGCTCGGGTCCGCCGTCCGCCACCTGGCGCACGACGAGCGTGTCATCGATCCGGACACCGCCCCGGCCCGGGAGGTGGACCCCCGGTTCGACGGTGACCGGCACACAAGCGTCCAGTTTACCCATGGCCGCAGGGGCCAGCTGCGGCTCCTCGTCGATTTCGAGCCCCACCCCGTGCCCGGTGAGCGGCGGGAGGCCCTCGCCATGGCCCGCGGAGTCCAGGATCTGGCGGGCCGCGTGGTCCACATCGCGATACGCGGCGCCCGGTGAGAGAGACTCCCGGGCGGCCCGCTGAGCGGTGAAGACAATGTCGTACAGCTCGATCTGCCAGTCCGCCGGGGTCGTACCGATCACGAATGTACGGCCGATCTCGCAGAGGTAGCCGCGGTAGTTGGCGCCCACGCAGACGGCCAGGAAATCACCTTCCTCGACCCTGCGGTCGGTGGGACGGTGACCGCCGCAGCCCGAGTTGGGTCCGGTGGCGACCGAGGTCGGGAAGGCGGGGCCGTCGGCGCCGTGGTCGACGAGCCGGCGCTCCAGCTCGAGGGCGAGATGCCGTTCGGTGCGGCCCACCAGGATCGACTCCAGCAGTTCGCCGAGGGCCTGGTCGGTGATCTCGGCCGCGATCCGCAGGCAGGCGATCTCCTCCTCGTCCTTGACGAGCCGCTGATGCTCCACTGCGAGGCCGAGGTCGGCCAGACGCAGCCGGGGCGCGACCGAGCCGACCGCCCGGTGCCTCGCCACGGTCAGATGGTGCTCCTCGACGGCGAGACTCTCCACGCCGACGGTCCGCGCGAGCTCGCCGGCCGCGACCGCCGGATCGCCGGCCGAGGTCGGCAGGACCGTCAGCCGCAGCTGCTCGTCAAGGCGGCCGTAGGCGGGGTCTCCGGTGGGTGTACGGGGGCAGAGCAGGTGGTCCTCGCCGGGGCCGAGCAGCAGCACGGCGCCGGGCGGCGCGCCGCCCGCCAGATAGCGGACGTTGGCGGGGCGGGAGACCAGGGCCCCGGCGCTGCCGGTGGCCGCGCACTGGTCACGCAGCCGGTCGCGGCGGACCCCATACACCTCTGACATGTCACGAGCCTACGAGCGGTTGCGCGGCTCGGCCTGGTCAGCGCGTCCGACCGGGGGTGCGCACGGGTCGGCTGCCGGGACACGGCCCGCGTATGCCCGGGCTACCAGCTCGGCGGGCTCGCGATGGACCGCGCCAGGACGTCGTCGAGCACCCGGGCGGTGGTCTCCACGTCGTACTTGGAGTTGTCAATTATCGGCAGCCCGGATCCGTACCAACCGGCCATCCGGCCGTGGATGCCGGCGACTTCCTCGTCCGAAAGGCGACGGTTGCCGCTGCGCTCGGCGTTGCGCTCCAGCACGATCTCGAGGCCGGGGAGCAGAACGACGGGCAGCAGGCCCGGGCCGATATGACGCTTCCAGCCGCCGAGACCGACGACCGGCCGGTCCGGGAAGACCGCGTCGTCAAGGATGCAGGAGATGCCGTTCGCCAGGAAGTTGCGGGCGGCGAAGCCGCAGGTGCGGCGGGCCAGGCGGTACTGCGCCTCGGAGTGGTCGTTCCAGCCGGACTGGGGGTCGGCGAAGCCGGAGCAGACCCATTCGCGTACGTCGTCGAGGCTGATGTGCGCGGTGGGGACGCGGCGGCTGGTGGCCCAGTGCCGGGCCACAGTCGTCTTGCCTGCGCCGGCCGGGCCGATGAGCAGGACGGCGAGGGTGGCCACGCCGGTGCCGCTGTCGGAGAGCGGCGGGGCGGGTATGGGAACCGGGCCGCCGGGCGGCAGCGGGATGTGCCCGGTCGTCTCCCGGGACGCCGGCGCGGAGGCCTGCTGGGGGGCGGGACCCGACCAGCCGGGGGCGGGATGCCCGCCGTGCGGCTGCCCCTGCGGCGGATGCGCGGGCGGCCGGCCCTGAGGCGGCGGAGAACCCGCGGGCGCGGCGGGCGGCCGGCCCTGCGGGTGCGCAGGACCCGCGGGAGCCACGGGAGGCGGTCCGGCAGGCCCCGTGGGCGGCGGCCCGGCAGGAGCGCCCGGGTGCTGGGCGCTGTGTGTCCATCCGGCCGGGCCGTGCCCCGGTCCCTGGGGCGGCGGCAGCGGAGCCCCCACTGCGTGCTGCATCCGGTGCCACTCCGTCTCGTACGACTGACGCTGGTCAGGCGGCACTCGGCCGCCTTGCTACCGAACGGTACCTTCCCGTCCGCCCCCTGCGTGAACGGCCGGGGAAGGCCCGAAGTGCCCTGTCAGCCAGTCAATTCCTCGGCCAGGGCGCGCAGAGCGAGGCGATACGAGCCGATGCCGAAGCCCGCGACCGTGCCGCTGGCGACCGCCGCGACCACCGAAGTGTGCCGGAATGTCTCCCGCGTGTACGGATTCGAGATGTGCACCTCGATCAGCGGGGCGGTCCGCTGGGCGGCCGCGTCGCGCATCGCGTACGAGTAGTGCGTGAAGGCACCGGGGTTGAGAACGACCGGAATTGAGCCGTCCGCAGCCTCGTGCAGCCAGCGGATCATCTCGCCCTCGTCGTTCGTCTCACGTACGTCGACGTCGAACCCGAGCTCCTTGCCGAGCGCCTGGCAGGTCTCCACCAGACCCGCGTAGGAGGTCGCGCCGTAGACGTCGGGCTCTCGGGAGCCGAGCCGCCCGAGGTTGGGGCCGTTGAGGACGAGCACCCGGCGGGTCATGCGGACACCTCTCCGTACGCGGCGAGCAGCACCGCCGGGTCCGGGCCCTCCAGCACAGTCGGCTTGGCGAGGCCGTCGAGCACGATGAAGCGCAGCAGATTGCCGCGGGACTTCTTGTCCACCTTCATGGTCTCCACGAGCTTGGGCCACTGGTCGCCCCGGTAGGTGAGCGGCAGTCCGACGGACTCCAGGACGGAGCGGTGCCGGTCGGCGGTCGCGTCGTCCAACCGGCCTGCCAGCCGGCCCAGTTCGGCGGCGAAGACCATGCCGACCGAGACGGCCGCGCCGTGCCGCCACTTGTAGCGCTCGTTCTTCTCGATGGCGTGGGCGAGCGTGTGTCCGTAGTTGAGGATCTCGCGCAGCCCGGACTCCTTGAGGTCGTTGGAGACGACCTCGGCCTTCACCCGGATCGAGCGCTCGATCAGCTCGGCGGTGTGCGGACCGGCGGGAGAGCGCGCGCCCTGCGGGTCGGCCTCGACCAGGTCGAGGATCGCCGGGTCGGCGATGAAGCCCGCCTTGATGATCTCGGCCATGCCGCTGACGTAGTCGTTGACGGGCAGCGAGTCCAGCGCGGCGAGATCGCACAGCACTCCGGCGGGCGGGTGGAAGGCGCCCACGAGGTTCTTGCCCTCGGCGGTGTTGATGCCGGTCTTGCCGCCGACGGCCGCGTCGACCATGCCGAGCACGGTCGTCGGCAGGGCGATCCAGCGCACGCCCCGCAGCCACGTCGCGGCCACAAAGCCCGCGACGTCGGTGGTGGCGCCGCCGCCGACGCCGACGATGACGTCGCTGCGGGTGAACCCGGTCTGGCCCAGTGCCTTCCAGCAGTACGCGGCGACCTCGACGGTCTTGGACTCCTCGGCGTTCGGCAGCTGGATCGCGATCGCCTCGTACCCCTGGGAAGCCAGGTCCTCGCGGATCGCCTCGCCGGTGCCGGCCAGCGCCTCGGGGTGCAGCACAGCCACCCGCTGGGCGCGGCCGATCAGCCCCGGGAGCTCGCCGAGCAGCTGACGGCCGACCAGCACCTCGTACGGATCGGAGCCTTCCGTACCGCCGACCTGAATACGGGTCACAGCCTGGTCCGTCATGCCTGCTTCTCCAGCTTCAGGGCGTCGAGGATCGCTTGGGCGACCTCTTCGGGGGTGCGGTCGTCGGTGGCGACGACAATACGGGCGACTTCGGTGTACAGGTGGCGGCGCGCGTCCATCAGCTCCCGCCACTGGCGGCGCGGATTGACAGCGAGGAGCGGGCGCGCCTGGTTGAGGCCGACCCGCCTGACCGCCTCCTCCACGTCCAGCGAGAGGTAGACGACAGGGAGTCCGGCCAGCAGCTCGCGGGTCGAGTCGTCGAGGATCGCGCCGCCGCCGAGCGCGAGCACGCCCCGGTGTTCGGCGACCGCGACTCGTACGGCCTGCTTTTCGAGCCCGCGGAAGTACGCCTCGCCCTCGTCGACGAAGATGTCCGCGATCTCCCGGCCGTGGGCCGCGACGATGTCGGCGTCGGTGTCCCGGTAGGGCACGCCGAGCCGCTCGGCGAGCAGCCCGCCGACGGTGGACTTGCCCGAGCCCATGGGGCCGACCAGGACGATCAGCGGCGTCAGTGGCGCGTTCACCGGATGCGCAGGTTGTCGAGGTAGGACCGGACGTTGCGGCGGGTCTCGGTCACGCTGTCGCCGCCGAACTTCTCGGCGACCGCGTCCGCGAGCACAAGCGCGACCATCGCCTCGGCGACGATCCCCGCGGCCGGCACGGCACACACATCGGAACGCTGGTGATGGGCCGCCGCGACCTCACCGGTGGCGACATCGACGGTGGCCAGCGCGCGCGGCACGGTCGCGATCGGCTTCATCGCGGCCCGTACTCGCAGCAGTTCACCCGTCGACATGCCTCCCTCCGTACCGCCGGAGTGGCCGGAGGTGCGGCGGATTCCGTCCGCGGTCGGCACGATCTCGTCGTGCGCCTTCGATCCCGGCACTCGCGCGAGCTCGAAACCGTCGCCGACCTCGACGCCCTTGATGGCCTGGATGCCCATCAGCGCCGCGGCGAGCCGGGCGTCCAGCCGGCGGTCCCAGTGCACATGCGAGCCGAGGCCCACCGGCACCCCGTACGCCAGCACCTCGACCACACCGCCAAGGGTGTCGCCGTCCTTGTGGGCCTGGTCGATCTCGGCGACCATCGCCTTCGACGCGTCCGCGTCCAGGCAGCGCACCGGGTCGGCGTCGAGCTTCGCCTCGTCGGAGGGCTCGGGGTAGACGCCGTACGGAGCCTTCGCCGCGGCCAGCTCCACGACATGGGAGACGATCTCGATACCCGTCGTCTCCTTGAGGTAGGAGCGGGCGACCGCTCCCAGCGCGACCCGGGCGGCCGTCTCGCGGGCGCTGGCCCGCTCCAGGATCGGCCGGGCCTCGTCGAGCGAATACTTCTGCATCCCCGCCAGATCGGCGTGACCGGGCCGCGGCCGGGTCAGAGGTGCGTTGCGGGCCAGCTTGGCGAGTTCATCGGGGTCGACCGGGTCGGCCGACATGACCTGCTCCCACTTCGGCCACTCGGTGTTGCCCACCATGACCGCCACCGGCGAGCCCATGGTCAGTCCGTGCCGTACGCCACCGAGGAAGGTGACCTCGTCGCGCTCGAACTTCATCCGCGCACCGCGTCCATAGCCGAGGCGCCGCCGGGCGAGGTGGTCCGCCACCATCTCGGTGGTGATGGGGACACCGGCGGGAAGACCCTCCAGCGTCGCCACCAGTGCGGGTCCGTGCGACTCCCCCGCCGTCAGCCAACGCAACCTGCTCAACGGTGCTCCTCATGCTCGCGCCTGGAACTGCGACGGCGCGACCGGGTGCGCGGCCCTGGCACGCCTGACTCGATCCTCCCACGTCCGGGCCCGTGCCCCGCTCTCCGGTCCAGCAACCGGACGCCGCGCGGGCGGACCCTACCGGGCTTCGAGCGCCCGTTCTCCCGCGCGCCGCATGGCCTCCAGCGGGGCCGGTGCGCGTCCGGTCATCTGCTCGACCTGAAGAACTGCCTGGTGGACCAGGAGATCGAGGCCCCCGACGACGGCTCCGCCCCGCGCGGACCAGCGGGCGGCCAGGCCCGTCGGCCACGGCTCGTACAGGACGTCGAACAGCGTGCCGGGCCTCTCGGGCACCTCGGCCGCAAGGGCATCGGTCGTACCCGCCGGGGTGGTGGCGATGACCAGCGGCGCCCGCAGGGCCACATCGGCCTCCGCCCAGTCGGCGATGCGCACGTCGACGCCGAGCCGGTTGCCCCAGCCGCGCATCTCCCCGGCCCGGGCGGCGCTGCGTACATAGGCGGTGACAGGCCCCGTGCAGATCTGTGAGAGCGCGGCGAGAGCGGACGAGGCTGTCGCGCCCGCGCCCAGCACAGCGGCCGATTCGACTTTGTCGACGCCGCGCTCGCGCAGTGCGGCGATCATGCCGGGGATGTCGGTGTTGTCGCCGACGCGGCGGCCGTCCTCGGTGAAGACAACGGTGTTGACGGCTTCGACCGAGGCCGCGGTGTCGCTGATGCCGTCGAGCAGCGGAAGGACCGCGCGCTTGAGCGGCATCGTCAGCGACAGCCCGGCCCAGGAGCTGTCGAGCCCCGCCAGGAATCCCGGGAGACCTGCCTCGTCCACCTCGAAACGGTCGTACGACCAGTGGGTGAGGCCGAGTTCCGCATAGGCCGCGCGGTGCAGCACCGGGGAGAGCGAGTGGGTGATCGGCGATCCGAGGACCGCCGCACGCCGCTTCGGAGTGCTCACTGGCCGGACTTCTCCTGCTCCGCTTCGTACTTCCTACGGTTGCGCTCGTGCTCCTCGTTGGTGACCGCGAAGAGCGTCTTGTCCTCGGTGATCGACACGAAGTAGTACCAGGGGCCGGACGCGGGCTTGAGAGCCGAGCTGAAGGCGGACTGCCCCGGATTGCCGATCGGACCCGGCGGCAGACCCTTTATGTCGTACGTGTTGTACGGATCCTTTATCTTGCGCAGATTGTCGACAGCGCCGAGGTCGAGCCTGCTGTCGCTCTTGATGTAGTTGATCGTGGAGTCGAATTCGAGCCGGCCGACCGTCTCGGCGTTGTTCGGCTTGAGCCGGTTGTAGACGACCCGCGAGACCTTGTCGAAATCATGCTTGTACTTGCCTTCGGCCTGCACGAGGCTCGCGACGGTGAGCACCTGGAGCGGCGACCCGAGGCCGAGCCTGCGGGCCTCGGCCTTGAGGTCCGTCTTGCCGAACTCCTCGTTGGCCCGGGCCACCATCCTCTGCAGGACGGCTTCCGGCTTCATGCCCTTGGCGACGGGATAGCTCGCGGGGAACAGGAAGCCTTCGAGCGGGTCCTTGATCTGCCGGTTGTCGGCGGCCCAGTCCGGCAGCCCGAGCCGCTTCGCATTCGCCTTGGCGGCGGCCTTGGTGGTGCCGGCCTTGATCTCCAGGCGCTTGTCGATCTGCTCGTAGACCCAGACGTTCCGCTTGCCCTCGGGGATGATCAAGTTGTTGCGGCTGGCCGGATTGAGCATCAGTTCAACGGCGCTCGCTCCCGACATCCCCTTCTTGAGGAGGTAGATGCCCGCCTGGATCGACTTGCCCTTCGGATCGTTGTTGGCCGCCGAGACAAAGGCACCCGTGCTCTTGACGACACCGGCCTCCTTGAGTATGCCGCCGATCTCCCCGAGGCCCGCTCCCTTGGGGATCTCCACCTGCGCCGAGCCGCTGCCGGCGCCTTTGAAGTCCTCGGCCTCGCCGAACCGGCCCTGCCAGAACTGGTAGCCGAAATAGCCGACGCCGCCGACACCGCCGGCCAGCACCAGCGCGACGACCAGACATGCGCAACCGTTCCTGCTCTTCTTCTTGGTCTTGCCGCGGCGCTCACGGCCGCCGCCCCTGCGCGTCTCACGCGGGTCGTCGTCGTATTCGCCGTCGTCGTCACGGCCGTCGTCGCCGGTGAAGAAGGGGTGTGTCTCCTCCTGGGCCGCCTCGGCATCCCAGTCGGTCGTGGGCTCGGGCTCCGGCCGGCGGCGGCCCGGGGGCTGGGGCGGCGGATAGGCCTCGGGCGTGGCGTAGTAGTCGCCGCCCTGGTCGCCGTAGCCGGGCTGCTGACCGCCGTAGGTGTCGGCCGGATTGCCGTACGGCATGGCCGCCTGCTGGCCGGTGTCCCAGCCGCCGTTGTACTGCTGCTGTTGTTGTTGTTGTTGCTGCTGGTTGTACTGCTGTTGCTGTTGCTGCTGGTTGTACTGCTGCTGTTGCTGCTGGTTGTAGCGCTGCTGTTGCTCGTTGTACTGCTGCTGGTACGGGTCGTTCTGGGCGCCGTACTGCTGCGGCTGCTGCGGGTACTGCTGCTGCGGCTGGCCGCCGTACGGAGTCTCGCCGGCTGCGGCCTGCTGTCCTCCCCATCCCTGGTCCCCGTACAAAGGGTCCTCGGGATGCCACGGTTCGGAGCCGGGGCCCCGGCCATACTCAGTCATCGATCCCCTAGGGCCGCGAGGCAGACGCCGAACGGGCCGGCCTCTTTGCTGTGCGGCAGCTGTTCGAACATCGCCGCATCGCGCGGAACGTTACCGTATCGCGATCAGACAACCACTTCGACGCCCTCGCCCGGAGCAGCACCCGCCGCCCGTTCGGACTCCAGAGCGTTCTGAAGGATCACCACCGCGGCAGCCTGGTCGATGACGGAACGGCCCTTTTTGGACTTCACGCCCGAAGCGCGCAGCCCCTGACTGGCCGTCACTGTGGTCATCCTCTCGTCGACGAGTCGGACCGGAATGGGGGCGATGCCCCGCGCGAGCTCCTGGGCGAAGCCGCGGACCTTGACCGCGGCCGGGCCCTCCCCGCCGCTGAGCGAGCGGGGCAGGCCGACGACGACCTCGATCGGTTCGTATTCCTCGACGAGCTGCTTCAGCCGCCGGTGGGCTGCCGGGACGTCGCGTCCCGGCACGGTCTCGACCGGAGTGGCGAGGACCCCGTCGGGGTCGCACGAGGCGACCCCGATCCGGGCATCCCCGACGTCGATCGCGAGGCGGCGTCCGCGGCGCACAGCGTCAGGCCGTCTCGGCGACGAGACGCTCGACGGCGGCGACAGCGTCGCCGATGGCGTCCGGGTTCTGGCCGCCGCCCTGGGCGACGTCCGGCTTCCCGCCACCGCCACCGCCGAGGGTCTTGGCGGCGGCACGGACCAGGTCACCGGCCTTGAGACCGCGCTCGCGGGCGGCCTCGTTGGTGGCGATGACGGTCAGCGGACGGCCGCCCGCCAACGCGAACAGGGCCACGACCGCCGGACGGTCGCCAGGGATGCGGCCACGGACGTCGAGGACCAGCTTGCGCAGGTCGTCGGCGGAGGTGCCGTCCGGCACCTGACCGGTGACCAGAGCCACGCCCCGTACGTCCTTGGCGCCCGCGGCGAGACCGGCCGCGGCGGCGAGCACCTTCTGCGCGCGGAACCTCTCGATCTCCTTCTCGGCGTCCTTCAGCTTGGTGAGCATGCCGGAGATCTTCTCGGGAAGCTCCTCGGGACGGCCCTTGACCAGCTCCTGGAGCTGGGCGACGACCGTGTGCTCCCTGGCGAGGAAGTTGTAGGCGTCGACGCCGACGAGGGCCTCGATACGGCGCACACCGGAGCCGATCGAGGACTCGCCGAGCAGCTTCACCAGGCCCAGCTGGGCGGTGTTGTGCACATGCGTGCCGCCGCAGAGCTCCTTGGAGAAGTCTCCGATGGTGACGACCCGCACCCGCTCGCCGTACTTCTCGCCGAACTCGGCGATGGCGCCCTGCTTCTTGGCCTCGTCGATGCTCATGACCTCGGCCTGGACGTCGAGTTCCCGGGCGAGGACTTCGTTGATCTTCTGCTCGACGTCGGTGAGGACCGTGCCGGGTACGGCGGCGGGCGAGCCGAAGTCGAAGCGGAAGCGGCCGGGCGAGTTCTCCGAGCCGGCCTGGGCGGCCGTCGGGCCGAGAGCGTCGCGCAGCGCCTGGTGGGTCAGGTGGGTGGCGCTGTGGGCGCGGGCGATGGCGCGGCGGCGCTGGGTGTCGATCACGGCGTAGGCCGAAGCGCCGACGGTGACCTCGCCGACCTGTACCGAGCCCTTGTGCACGGAGACGCCCGGGACCGGCTGCTGCACATCGCGGACCTGGATGACGGCGCCCGTGTCGAGCTTGATGCGGCCCTGGTCGGCGAGCTGGCCGCCGCCCTCCGCGTAGAAGGGAGTTCGGTCGAGGACGACCTCGACCTCGTCGCCCTCGGAGGCGGCCGGCGAGGGCATGCCGTCGACCAGCAGGCCGACGATGGTCGACTCGCCCTCGGTGTGGGTGTAGCCGGTGAACTCGGTGGTGCCGGACTGGTCGGCGACGAGCCGGTAGGCGGAGACGTCGGCGTGGCCGGTCTTCTTGGCCCTGGCGTCGGCCTTGGCCTGCTCCCGCTGCTGCTTCATCAGGCGGCGGAAGCCGTCCTCGTCCACCGAGAGGCCCTGTTCGGCGGCCATCTCCAGGGTGAGGTCGATCGGGAAGCCCCAGGTGTCGTGGAGCAGGAAGGCCTTGTCGCCGGCGAGTACCTTGCCGCCGCCGGACTTGGTCTCGGTGATGGCGGTGTCGAGGATGTTGGTGCCGGCCTTCAGCGTCTTGAGGAAGGCGGCCTCCTCGGCGAGGGCCACGGCCTCGATCCGCTTGCGGTCGGTGATCAGCTCCGGGTACTGCTCGCCCATGGTCTTGATGACCACGTCGGCCAGCTCGGCGACGACGGGCTCGGTGGCGCCGAGGAGGCGCATATTGCGGATGGCGCGGCGCATGATGCGGCGCAGCACGTAGCCACGGCCCTCGTTGCCGGGGGTGACGCCGTCGCCGATGAGCATCACGGAGGTGCGGATGTGGTCGGCGACCACCCGCATCGAGACGTCCGAGCCGTGGTCGGCGCCGTAGCGTACGCCGGTCAGCTCGGTGGCCTTGTCCATGACGACGCGCAGGGTGTCGGTCTCGTACATGTTCTGTACGCCCTGCAGGATCATCGCGAGACGCTCGAGGCCGAGGCCGGTGTCGATGTTCTTGGACGGCAGCTCACCGAGGATCGGGAAGTCCTCCTTGCCCTCGCCGGCGCCGCGCTCGTACTGCATGAAGACCAGGTTCCAAAGCTCCACGTACCGCTCGTCGTTGACGGCCGGGCCGCCCTCTTCGCCGAACTCCGGGCCGCGGTCGTAGTTGATCTCGGAGCAGGGTCCGCAGGGGCCGGGGACGCCCATCGACCAGTAGTTGGAGTCCATGCCCAGGCGCTGGATGCGCTCGGCGGGCACGCCGATCACGTCGCGCCAGATCTGCTCGGCCTCGTCGTCCTCCTTGTAGACCGTGATCCACAGGCGTTCGGGGTCGAGGCCGTAGCCACCGTCCGCGACGGAGCCGGTCAGCAGCTCCCAGGCGAACTTGATGGCGCCTTCCTTGAAGTAGTCCCCGAAGGAGAAGTTGCCGCACATCTGGAAGAACGTGCCGTGCCGGGTGGTCTTGCCGACCTCTTCGATGTCCGGCGTACGCACGCACTTCTGCACGCTGGTGGCGCGCGGGGCCGGCGGCTTGGCCTCGCCGAGGAAGTACGGCTTGAACGGCACCATGCCCGCGTTGACCAGCAGCAGAGTCGGGTCGTCCGCGATGAGCGACGCCGAAGGCACGACGGTGTGCCCGCGCTCCTCGAAGAAGCTCAGCCAGCGGCGGCGGATTTCAGCCGACTCCATCAGTGGTCCTCATTCCGGTTGTACGAGTGCTTGTTGTCGGGGCGCTTGTTGCCGGGGTGCCTGGGGCGGTCGATCGCGACGGGGCGTCGCTGCGCCGGCAGTTCGGGGTCGTCGGATGCCTGCAGGCCGAGCGCTTCACCCAGTTCGGCCTCGCGCCTGGCCATGCCGGACCTGACGTCGAGTGCGAAGTCCTTGAGCTTGTGGCCCGCGTCGATCGCCTTGTTCGCGGCCTGCGCCGCGAGGCTCTCGGGGGTCAGTTGCTTCAGCTTGCGATTGACCTTGGTGGTGGCCCAGACACCGGCCGCGGCACCCGCGGTGAACCAGAACGTGCGGCGGAACATCGTGCCTCAGCCTTTCCGTTTCTTGCTTCGGGCGGCCGGCACCGTGCGGCCGACGATCACCGAGCGACGGGACGGCTTGGGCGGCGCGGGCGCTTCTTCGTGCTTGCGGCTCATGGCCCGGCGTACGCCGTAGCCGAAGGCGGCGACCTTGACCAGCGGGCCGCCGAAGGTGGAGGCGACCGTCGTGGAGAGCGCGGAGGCGTTGGAGGTGACCTCCTGGACGTCCGTCGCGATGGCGTCGACCCGGTCGAGCTGTGTCTGTGCGGAGCGCACCGTCGCGGAGGCGTCGGCAAGCAGCGGCACTGCCTGCTCGGTCACGTCCGCCACGAGTTTGGTGGTCGCCCTGAGCGTCTGCGCCAGCCTCACCAGCACCACGGCGAGGAAGGAGACCAAAATCGCCCAGAACACGGCCACCAGGATCCCGGCAACCTCTCCACCGGTCACTCCGCACCGCTCTCTGCTCGTCGATGAATACGTCGAAAATCGTCCTCCGACCTTATCGCGCCCAGGGTCGCACCCCATACCGCATTCCTGCCGGGGGCGAGCGGGGATATGCATGGCGATTGTACGGAGTGCATACGAGTAGGTACGCTGCGTGTCTCATGCGACGCGACCATCGCTCCTGCGCCTCCCCCGACGATCAGCCTCCGGTACAGGGCAATCTCCCCGCAGAGCTGAACCGGTTCGTGGGCCGGGCCGACGAACTGGCCGAACTCGGCCGCCTTCTGGACGACTCCCGTCTGGTCACCGTCGCCGGAGCGGGCGGGGTGGGGAAATCCCGATTAGCGACCTATGGCGCCGCCGCACAGCAGAGGCGGTACCGCGACGGTGTCTGGCTCACCGAGCTCTCCACCCTCCGCGACCCCGAACTGGTGGCCCACACCCTTCTGGAGTCGCTCGGCGTCACCGACCAGAGCAGTAGGCCCCCGCGCGACGTCCTCGTCGACCACCTCGCGAGACGTCAACTCCTGCTGGTTCTGGACGGGTTCGAGTATCTCGTCGACGAATGCGCCGGGCTCGTACGCGACCTGCTGCGCCGCGCGCCCCGCCTCCAGGTGCTCGCCGTCAGCCGTATGCCGCTGCGGCTGGACGGGGAAGTCTTCCTCCCGCTGACTCCGATGACCGAGGCGGACGCCGTAGCGCTCTTCGCCGACCGCGCTGCCTGCGCACTGCCGCACTTCCGGCTGACCGACGACAACCGCGCCGGCGCGCAGGAACTCTGCAGACGTCTCGACGGGATCCCGCTCGCGCTGGAACTGGCCGCCGGGCGGCTGCGCGCGCTCGGTCTCGATCAGATCCTGCACCGGCTCGACGACCGGTTCAAGCTGCTGACCGGCGGCAGCAGGGGCGCGCTGCCGCGCCACCAGACGCTGCGTACGGCAGTCGGCTGGAGCCATGAACTGTGCACACCCGAGGAGCGGCTGCTGTGGGCGCGGCTTTCGGTCTTCGTCGGCCAGTTCGACCTGGAGGCGGTCGAGTACATCTGCAGCGGGCACGATCTGCCCGCCGCGGATGTGCTGGATGTGCTCGGCGAGCTGCTCGCCCAGTCAGTGATCTCCCGCGAGGAGACGCCCGCGGGTGTGCGCTACCGCATGCTGGACACGATCCGGGCGTACGGCGCCGAGTGGCTGGAGGCGCTCGGCGACGCCGGCCGGATGCGCAAGCGGCACCGCGACTGGTATCTGGGCCTGGCCACCTGGTGCGAGCTGGACTGGTTCAGTCCACGCCAGTCCGAGGGCGCGGACTGCACCGAGAGCGCACTGCCGAATCTGCGGAGCGCGCTGGAGCTCTGTCTGGAGACCCCCGAGGACACGCATCTCGGCCACTATCTGGCGGGGACGCTCTGGTTCTACTGGGTCGGCTGCGGCCGCCTCGCCGAGGGCAGACACTGGCTGGACCGGGCGCTGGCTCTGGAGGGGGGACACGAGGAGTCCCGGCAGAAGGCACTGTGGGTGCTCGGTTATGTGGCGATCCTGCAGGGTGACAGCACCGCGGCGTCGGGCGCGCTTCACGAGTGCGGGGAAGCAGCCGCGCGTACGGGCAACCCGGTGGCCGCCGCGTACGCCCTTCATCGCATGGGCTGCCTTGCGCTCCTCAGCGATGACCTGCCGCGCGCCGAGGAACTGCTGCGCTCGGCCCTCGCCGCGTACAAGGACCTGGGCGAGCTCAACAGCAATGTGCTGATGGGGCAGGTCGAACTCGCGATGGCTCTGGTCTTCCAGAACCGTCTGGAGGCGGCGGTCGCGCTGTGCGAGGAGGTCCGGGAGATCTGCGAGGAGCGCGGCGAGCTGTGGACCCGCGCCTATGCGCTGTATGTGCTGGCCTACGCGGCGTGGACCGGCGGCGAGCACGGCCGGGCGCGGGCTCTGCTCACGGACTGCATCACCATCGACCACCGGTTCAAGGACCTGGTGGGTCTGGTGCTGGCGATCGAACTGCTGGCCCTGGTGACCGCGAGCGAGGGCGACCCGGCGGAGGCCGCCGTCCTGCAGGGGGCCGCCGCGCCGGTGTGGGACGCGGTCGGCATGCCGCTCTTCGGCTCCGGCTACTTCAGCGCCCCGCGCGCCCTGTGCGAGCAGCAGGCGGGCGAGCTGCTGGGCGCCGAGCGTTATGCGGCATGCGCGCGGGAGGGGCGCGGGCTCTCCCTCGACGCGGCGGTGAGACGAGCGCTGGCCGCGCAGAACGCGCCGGGTCCGCAGCCGGGCCGGCAGCGTTCGGTCCGTCCCTCGCCCCTGGAAACGCGGGAGCCCGCCGGCTCCCCCACCGGTAAGGGCGGGGAAGCGGCGGGCTGAAGCGTGGTGAGCTACGCCTTGATCAGCGGGCGTAGTACTCGACGACCAGCTGCTCGTCGCAGATGACCGGGACTTCCTTGCGCTGCGGGTCACGGTCCAGGCGGAACGCCAGGGCCTTCAGGTTGACCTGCATGTAGCGCGGGGTCTCGCCGTCGGGGGCGAAGCCACCCTCACGCGCGACCTGGAAGAGGGTCTTCTCGCGGGAGCGCTCGCGGACCATCACGACGTCGTCGGGGCGGACGCGGAAGGAAGGCTTGTCGACCTTGCCGCCGTTGACCTCGATGTGGCCGTGGACGACCATCTGACGGGCCTGGTAGATGGTGCGGGCGATGCCCGAACGCAGGACCAGGGCGTCGAGGCGGCGCTCGAGCTCGACGACCAGCGCCTCGCCCGTCTTGCCCTCGGCCTTCTTGGCGCGGTCGTAGGCGCGCGCCATCTGGCGCTCGCTGATGTCGTACTGCGCGCGCAGGCGCTGCTTCTCGAGCAGACGGACCTTGTAGTCCGAGTTCTGCTTGCGGCCACGGCCGTGCTCGCCCGGCGGGTAGGGGCGGGCCTCGAAGTACTTGACGGCCTTCGGCGTCAGTGCGATACCGAGCGCACGAGACTTCTTGACCTTGGGACGCGACTGGTTAGGCACGTTCTCCAGACCTCCGTTGTAGGTTAGGTTAGGCTCACCTTACTCAAGGAGATCGCATGTCTCGCCCTGGGAACACCAAGCGCATCACGGACAGCACAAAGAACGTCGACGCTGCACAGAGCGACGAGGCGACGGAGGTCCGATCAGCTCATGGTCAGCCGCGTCCCAGCGGGCTTGAAATCACTCGGATGCCGTCAGCAGCCGAGCGCACACGAACTCTCGTACAGAGTACATCCTCCGCGGTACTGCTTATCCCGGGGGCCAGGGCGGCACGCCCCGAGCAGCTGGCGCCGCAGGCCCGGGCCGTGGGTCCGGACGGCGAGGTGTTCCTGCTCTTCCCCGCGGACTCACCGGCCGTACGCGCAGCCACGCACGCGCAGGACGACGAGCTGTCCGCTGTGCTGGAGATCACCGATGTCGCGCCGGTCTCCGTGCCCAATCGTATCCGCGGCCGCGCCTGGGTCTCCGGCTGGCTGACCTGCGTGCCCGGCCTGGCCGGGCCCGGCGGGATGATGGTGCGCCTCGAGGTCGGCGAGGCGTGCGTGGACGATCTGTGGGGCGCCGAAAGCGTGGAGCCGGAGGAGTTCGCGCGGGCGTCCGCCGATCCGCTCGTGGCGCACGAGACGGAGCTGTTGCAGCATCTGCACTCGGCGCACAGCGAGCAGGTACAGGGGCTGAGCGGGCTGCTCGGCGATCGAAACGGGATGGGGGTCCTCCCGGCCGAAGGCCGGGCACGGTCGGACGGGGCGTGGGCGAACGGGCCGCGGGCGGTCCCGCTGGCGCTGGACCGGTTCGGACTGCGGGTGCGGTTCGCCGGCGAGCGGTGCTTCGACGCGCGCTTCGACTTCCCCACGCCGGTGCGCGACATCACCGAGCTGCGGCGGGCCATGCACACGCTGTTCGAGGCCGCGTCGCACTGAAGCCTCGTCGTACTGAGCCCTCTCCGTACTGAGCCCTCCCCGTCTGCCCGTACTCAGCCCTCCGCGTGCTCAGCCCTCGCCCGGGGTGCGTGCTCCGGCGGGCCGGGGCGCGGATCAATCCCCGCGCAGCCGCTCACGGACCTTCTCGACCACATCGGCGTACCGCGCTTCGGCGCCGTACCGGGTGGGCTCGTAGTAGCGCTTGCCGTGCACCGCGTCCGGAGCGTATTGCTGGGCGGCGATCGCACCCGGCACGTCATGCGGATAGACGTACCCCTGCGCGTGGCCGAGCTTGGCCGCGCCCTTGTAGTGGCCGTCACGCAGATGCGGCGGGACGGGGCCCGCCGCCCCCGCCCGCACATCGGCGAGCGCGGCGCCTATCGCGGTGGTCGCGGCATTCGACTTGGGGGCGAGCGCGAGCGCGATGGTGGCGTGGCTGAGGGTGAGCGCGGCCTCGGGGAAGCCGATCATGGCCACGGCCTGGGCGGCCGCGACCGCGGTGGGCAGCGCCGTCGGGTCGGCGAGGCCGATGTCCTCGCTCGCCGAGATCATCAGCCGACGCGCGATGAACCGCGGGTCCTCCCCCGCCTCGATCATGCGGGCCAGATAGTGCAGCGCGGCGTCCACGTCGGAGCCGCGGATGGACTTGATCAGGGCGCTCGCCACGTCATAGTGCTGATCGCCGTCGCGGTCGTACTTCACCGCCGCGCGGTCGACGGTCTCCTCCAGGGTCTGGAGGCTGATCTCCTTCTCGCTCTTGTCCATCGCGGCTCCCGCGGCCGCCTCCAGCGCGGTCAGTGCCCGGCGGGCGTCGCCTCCAGCGATCCGAAGCAGATGCGCCTCGGAGTCCTCGGGGAGGGTGACGGCGCCGCCCAGGCCCCGCTCCTCGGTGAGCGCGCGGCGCAGCAGTCCGCTCAGATCCTCGTCGGTCAGCGACTCCAGCGTGAGCAGCAGGGAGCGGGAGAGCAGTGGGGAGATGATCGAGAAGTACGGGTTCTCGGTGGTGGCGGCGATCAGCGTCACCCAGCGGTTCTCGACGGCGGGCAGCAGCGAGTCCTGCTGGGCCTTGGAGAAGCGGTGGATCTCGTCGAGGAAGAGGACTGTCTCCTTGCCGAAGCCACCCGCGGCCCGGCGGGCGCCGTCGATGACCGCCCGTACCTCCTTGACGCCCGCGGTGATCGCCGAGAGCTCTACGAAGCGTTTGTTGGTCGCCTTGGAGACGACGTACGCGAGGGTCGTCTTGCCGATGCCGGGCGGGCCCCAGAGGATCACCGAGGAGGGTCCGGCGGGTCCGCCGCCGCCCTCGCCGACGAGTCGGCGAAGCGGCGATCCGGGCTTCAGCAGATGCCGCTGGCCGACGACCTCATCGACGGTGCGCGGGCGCATCCGCACGGCCAGGGGGCTGGCGGACGGGTCCTTCTCCTGGCGTTCTTCCGCGGCGGCGGTAAATAGGTCGGGCTCCACGTCATGAAGCCTAAGTCAGTGCACTGACAACGCCCGCGGACCCGTCAGCCGGTCCAGAAGTCCCACCAGCGGGTCAGGATGAGCATCCCGATGATGCCGGTCCACAGCACCGGCGGCATCCAGTGGAACTCCAGCAGTCCCTTGCGCAGGCCTTCGGGAACCTTGATGATCC
>NZ_JAGGOI010000014.1 GCF_018614585.1 Streptomyces sp. ISL-1
GCGCGGTACGCGGCCGCCGCTGGGCGCGCCTGCCCGGCGTAGGCACCGGACGCCCGGGGCGGGCCCCTTCCAAGCGCGGGCACGGGCCGTGGGGGCGACTCCCAGGCGCGGTACGCGGCCGCCGCTGGGCGCGCCTGCCCGGCGTAGGCACCGGACGCCCGGGGCGAGGCGCGGGCGGATGTGGGTCCTTGGCGCCCGGCCCCGCGCCCGCCGCTTGCTCAGGCTGATGCCGCCGACTGCTCCTCGCCCGCGGGCGGGAAGAGGCGCAGGCGGTGGGCCAGGGCCGCTGCTTCGCCGCGGCCCGAGACGCCCAGTTTGGCCAGGATGTTGGAGACGTGGACGCTCGCCGTCTTCGGAGAGATGAACAGCTCCTCGGCGATCTGACGGTTGCTGCGGCCCGCCGCGACCAGGCGGAGGACAACCTCCTCGCGGCGGGTCAGGCCGAGCGCCGGGCCCCGCGACGCAGTGGCGACCGTGGCAGGAGCCGGGGCGTCGGTGAGGGGGATGCGGGCGCGCTGGGCAAGCAGGGCGATGTCCTCGGACAGGGGGCGCGCGCACAGCTGCTGGGCCGTCGCCGCCGCCTGCCGCAGCAGCTGAGTCGCCTGCGCGCGGTCCGACTGAAGCAGCGCCTCCGCCCAGCGGTGGCGGACCCTCGCAAGGTCGTACGGGCGCTCCAGCGCCTCAAAGGCCGTGCCGGCCTCGGCCCAGTCGACGGCCGTGTCCCGACCCTCGGCGCGCAGCAGTTCCGCGCGGACCCAGCGCTCGTGGGCCATCCATACCGGGACCGCGGTGACGAGCGTTCTGGCCGCCTTGCGCATCCGTTCCAACGCCTCGGCGCGGCCGGACTCCGCGGTGGGCAGGCCGCGCGTATCGGCCTCCAGCGTGGCCGCGGCGCGCAGCAGCGGCCAGGCGAACCGCTGGGTGCCGGGCGGGAAGCCCGCCGTCACCGCCCGTTCGAACTCGGCCCGGGCGTCCAGCACGCGCCCCTGCGCCGCCGCGACGCTCAAGCCCAGGGTGTGCAGGGGGACGGAGGTCTGCGGCATCGGGTCGTTGGGCCCGAAGTGCGCGCGCGCCGCCTCCAGATGCTCGGCCGCCTTCGCCGTGTCGCCCCGGTCGAGGGCCAGGTAGGCGCACCGGGTCGCTGCGAACCCCCGGGGTTTGGGGCTCAGGGCTATCCGCGACGCCCGCTCCGCGGCCTCGGCCATCTCGTCCCAGCGCCCGAGCGAGCCGTACGACTCGGCGATGTTGCCCAGAATCCAGGCCTCGGTGTCCAACAGGCCGTACTTCCGGGAGAGTTCGACGCCCTCGGCGAGTATGTCGACTGCCTCGCGCGAGCGGCCCACGCCCTCCAGCACGGACGGCAGATTCACATGCGTACGCCCCACGTGCGCGGGCAGGTCGAGCGCGACTGCCCGCTCCTTGACCGCGTACATCTGCGCGAGCCCCTCGTCGACGCTGCCCGCGTCGACCATGAGGCTGCCGAGGGTGAGGCGGGCCCGTAGCTCGTTGTCCTCCTCGCCGACCATGCGCGCGTACTCCAGGGCGAGCTCGGCGGTCGCCAGACTGCCAGGCCCCGGGTCGTGCACCATGCCCCAGCTCGCCGCCTCCGCGAGCACCTCCGCGTGGACGGCGGACGGCGGCAGACCGCGCACCAGCTCCTGCGCGGCCGCCAGCTCCGCCCACCCGTCGCCGCGGCCCAGCGACGAGACGAGCCGGGAGCGCTGGACGGAGAACCAGGCGCCGCGCAGCGGGTCGTCCTCCGCCTCCGCCAGTCGCTGCCCACGCTTGGTGATCTTCAGTGCGCGTTCACGCTCACCACTGAGCCGGCCCGCGACGGACGCCTCGGCCATCAGATCGAGGAAGCGCAGCGGCGTGGTGGCCGGATCGCAACCGCACGGAGGGTACGCCTCCGCGTAGTCGACCGGCCGCAGCGCAGCCCGCACCTCTTCCGGCGCGCTGTCCCACAGCTCCATAGCCCGCTCGAGCAGCCGCAGTTGCTCGGCGTAAGCATGCCGGCGCCGCGCCTCTACCGAGGCGCTCAGCACGGCGGGGAGGGCCTTCGCGGCGTCGTGCGCGTGGTACCAGTAGCTGGCCAGCCGCGTGGCCCGCTCCTCGCGCCGTACGAGCGACGGGTCCGCCTCCAGCGCCTCCGCGTAGCGCCGACTGAGCCGGGAGCGCTCGCCGGGCAGCAGATCATCGCCCACGGCCTCGCGCGCGAGGGAGTGCCGGAAGCGGTACCCGTCGCCGTCCGGCGTGGCCAGCAGGATGTTCGCGCCCACCGCGGACCGTAGCGCCTCGATCAGGTCGTCCTCGCACAGCCGGGCGACAGCGTGCAGCAGCCCGTACTCCACGGTCGAGCCGCCCTCCGCGACGATCCGCGCCACTCGCTGGGCGTCCTCCGGCAGCGCCTCGACGCGTACGAGGAGGATGTCGCGCAGGGAGTCGCTCAGCCCCGCGGCGCAGCCGTCGGCCATGCTGCAGGCGAGCTCCTCGACGAAGAACGCATTGCCGTCCGATCGCTCGAAGACCCGGTCCACCGCGGCCGGTTCGGGCTCGGCGGCGAGGATCCCGGCCATCTGCCGGTGAACCTCGCCGCGGTTGAAGCGGGTCAGCTCGATGCGCTGGACCGTGCGCATCCGGTCGAGTTCGGCGAGGAAGGGCCGCAGCGGATGGCGCCGGTGGACGTCGTCGGAGCGGTACGTCGCGATCACGACGAGCCGGCCGAGGCGGAGTGTGCGGAAGAGGTAGGCGAGCAGATGGCGGGTGGAGGCGTCGGCCCAGTGCAGGTCCTCGAGCACCAGGACGATCGTGCGGTCCGCGGCGATCCGCTCCAGCAGCCGCGCGGTGAGCTCGAAGAGGCGGGCCATGCCTTCCTCGTCGTGCCTGCCCTGCTGTCCGCGGGGCGTCTCCCCCAGCTCGGGCAACAGCCGCGCCAGCTCGTCCTCCTGGCCGGCGGCGGCCTCGGCCAGTTGCTTGGGCAGTCGGCGGTGGAGCGTGCGCAGCGCGGTCGAGAACGGCGCGAACGGCAGCCCGTCCGCGCCGATCTCGACGCACCCACCGACCGCGACGACAACCTCGCGGCGGCACGCCTCGGCGAACAACTCCTCGACGAGCCGGGTCTTGCCGACCCCTGCCTCACCGCCGACGAGCAAAGCCTGTGGCTCTCCCGTGGCGGCGCGGGAAAGCGCGTTGGTGAGCGCGGTCAGTTCGCCGGCGCGGCCGACGAACACCGGGCTGACGGACCTGGTCTCCACGTCGCCGAGCATCGCACAGCCCTCTGACATCACCGCAGCTTTGATCGGAATGGCAGTCATCACGCGAGGTCACGCCTCCTCAGGCGGCGCGTGTGAAGCGGTCGTCGGCCGAACTCACCCGGCCTTCCGCGTCCTTGGCGCGCCGCCTGGCGGCGCCGCGAGCCTTACGCACCTGCCGGGCCAGCCGCTCGGTCTCGGCCTCACGGATCAACTCGGCCTGGCGGAGCTGGATCTCGTAGTGGAACATCTCGTACTCCCTGGTTGCGATTTCTCTCGGCGTCTTGCGATGCCTCGACTCTCGTCGCCCAGGGGGGTCCATCACATCGGGAGGGTGCCGCATCTTCGCGCGGCGCGGGTCCTTAGACGCGGTGGGGATGCGTATGCCTCCTGTCTAAGGCCCCTGACCGCCCGGCCTTGGGGCCGCTGCCCGCCCGGCCTTGGGGTCCCTGCCCGCCCGGCCTTAAGGCCGCTGCTCGTAGACGTACGGAGTGGTCGTGCTCAGCGGGGCGAAGCCGAGCCTTCGCAGGATCGGGCGGCTCTGGCTGGAGGCGTCGACCTGCAGGAAGCGGTGGCCGCGCGCGGCGGCGATACGAGCCCGGTGGGCGATCAGCGCCCGGTAGATACCACGGCCGCGCCAGGCGGCCAGGGTGCCGCCGCCCCAGAGGCTCGCGAACCCGGTGCCCGGGTGGAGCTCCATCCGCGCCCCGCAGACCGGCTGTTCGCCCGCCAGCGCGACGGTCATGGCGATGGTGTCCGGGGACTTGGCCAGCTGGGCGAGGAGCTGTTCGCGCAGCCGGACCCCGCTCGTGCCGAAGGCCTGCTCATGCACGTCGGCCAGGAGATCCACACCCGCCGAGCCGGTGACCGCTTCCAGCCGGACGCCGTCGGGGAGTTCGGCGTCGGTGGGCAGGTCGACGATCTCGGCGACCATCAGGGTTTCTTCGGGTTCGGGTGTGAACCCGGCCGCCCGCAGCCGTGCGCCGAGGTCGTCGGGCAGGTCGTAGGAGTACAGCTTCCACTCGAAGTCCCGCCCCAGCGCGGTGAAGAACCGCACCTGCTCGGCGATCGCGGCGTCGGCCGTGGTGGGGTGCAGGCCGGACCAGACGACGCCGTTCCAGTCGCCGTCGGCACCGACCTGTCGCACCACGTCACCGACCCGCTCGGCCCCCTCGCCACGCTGCCGCATCCGGTGGTCGAACAGGCGGAGTACCGCGTCATGATCCATCCGCTCATTGCAGCACCGGACGGGACAGACGCACCAACGGGTTTCGAGAGCGGGCTACGAGCCTGTGCTGGGCAATGCCAGGAAGATGTCGAAGTACATACCGGCGGAGACGATCAGCCCCAGGCCACCCAGTACGACTCCGGCCACGGCGAAGGCCCGTACCCAGCCGGCCTTCTGCGGCAGGGCGAACACAGCCAGGCCGACGATCAGCGCGAGCAGCGCGAAGATGCCGTTGAACAGGGCGGTGCTGTGCCAGGCGTCGCCGTAGATCGCGGATATCTGCTGGGCGGGGGTGCCGCCCTGCGAGGTCTTGATCTGCCCGATAAGCGCCTGCCGCTCGGCCGCGATTGTGCCGATCCAGCTGCCGCTGAGCGCCACGACGCCGAGGCCGGCCGAGACGACGCCCGCGGCGGCGGCTGCGAGGCCGGCGGAGGCGCGCGGCGTCTCTTCGGTGTCCTCGATGTCCTCGGCTTCGGCGGTACCGACCTCGGTGTCGTGCCCGGTGGACTCGACCGGCTCGGCGGCCCCCTTGCCGGACGTCCCGGTCACGGCCGTGGCCTCTTCCGTCTCTGTGGTTTCTTTGGTCTCGGTGGGGTTCATGCGCCGCACGCTAGGGGCCGATTCTGAGAGTCCTCTTAACGACCCGCTCCTCAACGGCCGGCCCCTCAGCGATCTTCCCGCGCCCGTAGCTCCCGCCACTCCGGCCCCAGCACCGACCAGACCTCCATATCGTGCCGTACGCCCCTGTACGGGTAGCTCTCCCGCAGCACCCCGTCCCGCACCATCCCCAGCCGCTTGGCGACGTTGATGCTCGCGGTGTTCCCCGCGGCAACCTGCCATTCGACACGGTGCATTTCCCGCTCGTACACCGCCCAGTCGATGATCACGCGCGCGGCCCGTGTGACGAGCCCGCGCCCGGCGGCCGACGGCTCCAGCCAGCAGCCCGCCTCGCACGCGCCGCTCTCGATGTCCCAGATGCGGAACAGGACGCCGCCGACAAGGGTCCCGTCCAGCCAGATCCCGTAGATGCGGCCGCTGTCCCCGGCCTGCTTGTCCGCGTACGACTGGAGGAAGGCCCGCGCCGAGTCGACATCCGTAGCGACGGCGGCGAGTGCGACGTACTGGCCGATGAACTCCCGGCCCCGGTCGATGTGGGCGAGGTACTCCTCGGCCTGCCAGGGCTCGAGCGGCCGCAGTTCCGCCCCGTCGTCACCCAGCGATATAGCGAACATCATCTTCCTCCGGCCCGGTTACGGCACGAGCTGTGCGTCCTCGCCCGCGCGCTGCCCAGGGATCTTCGCATGCACGCGCCGCTCGGGCGGCTCAGCGCTGATACGCGGCAGCCGGCAGAGCGGGCCCCGGTCGCGGAGGTGCGCGGGCGGGGCAGGGACACAGGTCCCGGGCCCCGCACAGCCCCAGCCTTAAGCCCCAGCCCAGCCCAGCCGCAGCCTCAGCCGGAGACGCTCGGCCGCCCGTTCTCGATGTGGCCCATCAGACGGCGGCGGAAGCCGGTGTCCCGGTCGGCGGTCACCTCGATGTCGTACCAGCCGTGCGCGTCGGCCGCCGAGTGCACGACGGTGCGGCTGCGGCCCGCCTTGACCGTGACGGTGCGGGTCCAGTCGTCGAGGTCGGCCTCGTCGACGTAGGCCAGCGGGCGGATCGTGAAGGTGACAGGCCCGCTGCCGTCGTTGCGCAGGGCGAGATGCAGATCACGGTCATGGTGGTCGATGGACGAGGAGACCTGCGCGGCGCCCTCGACGCCGCCCGCGAACTCGCGCCTGAAGCCATTGGGCCCGGTGATCGTGAAGCGGTAGGCGTCGCCGGTAAGGGGTACGGCCCATTGCGCCTTGCCCCTTACGTCCTTGTGCTGCGGGACGGGGAACTCACCGGCGTACGGATAGAGCGCGAAGTGAGCACTCGCGCGCCCGCTGTTGCTGAGCGCCACCGTGAAGGCGTTGCCCGTGACCTTGCCGTACGCGTCGGGCTGATAGGGCAGCGGCCGGGCGGGCCGGGTTCCCTCCTCCTGCACCGGCATGTGCTGCCGCAGCGGCGGCACAGGCCGCCAGCGTCCCGTGAACGGCGGGATCGCGCCCGGCTGCTCCACGTCGGGCTGCGGCCGGCCGCGCCGGAAGTCGAAGGCGGAGGTGAGATCGCCCGTGACGGCGCGCCGCCAGCGGGTGATGTTGGGCTCCTCGACGCCCGTCCACTTCTCCAGCAGCCGGACCACCGAGGTGTGGTCGAACACCTCGGAACAGACGTAGCCGCCGACCGACCAGGGTGAGACGACGAGCAGCGGGACGCGGATGCCGAGGCCGGTGGGCTTGCCCTGCCAGCGCTCATCGCTGTTGTCGGCGGGCGGGACCGGCGGCGGTACGTGATCGAAGAAGCCGTCGTTCTCGTCGTAGTTGATCAGGACGACGGTGCTCCGCCATACGTCGGGGTGGGAGCCGAGGGCGTCCAGCACCTTGTAGACGAGGGTGGCCGACGCGATCGGCGAGGAGGAGCCGGGGTGCTCCGAGTCGATCGCGGAGGGCACCAGGTACGACACCTCGGGGAGCGTGCCCGCCGCCACGTCCGCGCGGAACTGGTCCGCGAGGGAGCCGGTCTCGCCGCGCCGAAGCCCGCGCTCGAAGAGCGACCGCTCGCTCTTGCTCAGCGTCGCCACGCCCTCTTCGAGCGCAGCGAGGAGCCGCGCACGCTCGGCGGTGTCCTGGGTGTCGCGCACCTTCGCGTAGAAGGCCTCCATGAAGGTGAAGTCGCCGGCCTTGGCCAGCGCCTTGCGCGCGATCTTTTTGAAGCTCGTGAAGAACTCGATGTTGTTGTCGGTGAAGTTCTCCCACTCCTGGTACGTCTTCCAGCTGCGGCCGGCCTGCTCGAGCCGCTCGGCGTAGGTCGGCCAGGAGTAGCCGGGGTGGGTGCCCTCGGCGTACGCGGCGTTGGTGACGGCGCGGCTGCCGTCGGCCTCGAAGCCGGTCCAGCCGCTCCACAGGTGGTTGCGGTTGGGGCTCGTCGACGTATGGATCGAGGAGTGGTACGCGTCGCAGATGGTGAACGTGTCGGCGAGTTCGTAGTGCAGGGGTATGTCGCGGCGGTCGTAGTACGCCATGGTCGCGGCGGTCTTCGCCGAGACCCAGCCGTCCATCCAGCCGTCGCGCCAGGCCTTGGCGCCGCCGCTCCAGGAGTGGTCGAGGTCGCCGATGTACTGGAGGTCCTTCTTCTGCGTCTCGGCAGCGTCGCGCACGGGGAAGGGCAGCACGGTGCGCAGCGGGCCGGGCTGCTCGAAGACGGGCTTCCCGGAGGGGAGTTCGACGGCGTTGCGGTCGCCGAAGCCGCGTACGCCGCGCAGGGTGCCGAAGTAGTGGTCGAAGGACCGGTTCTCCTGCATGAGTATCACCACGTGCTTGACCGCCCCCAGCCCGCCCGACAGCGGCTCGGCTGCCATCGCCGCCTGCAGGGACGGCGGGAGCAGCGACCCGGCCGCCGCCGCGCCGATGGCTCCTCCACCGAGTGCGAACAGACGCCGTCGTGAGATGTCCGTGGTCAAGTGATCCTCCCGATTCCGGTGTTACCGCCCGGAACGTAGTGAGGCCGGATGACTTGAGCAAGTCCCGTGGAGGGCGCGGCGGTGAACGTCCAAGAGTCCGCGCGACGACTTCAGGCCCCGGGAGGGGCGGGCGGGCGCGTACTGCGGTGGACGCGCAGCAGCCGGGCTGAGCGAGTTCATCGCCTCCAACACCGCGGAGTGTGTCGCGCCGGGGCCCGGCCTGTGAACGCAGGCGATTTCGGCGCGATCTGAGCGATGAATACCCAGGCGTGCGACGGGTGTTGTCAGCGGCGGCTGGCACGATGGGTGTATGGAAAACACGGGGACCAACTGGCCGACCCTGACACCCGGCGACGCCGCGGAGTACGCCCTGACGCTCCATGACGCTCCCGACGCGTACCTCGACCGGGCCCCGGTCCCCGTGCTGGCATACGATCCGGGCGCCTCGCTCCGGGACCGGCGGGAGGCCTTCCGTGAGGTGTACGACGCGATAGTGGCCAGGATCGGGGAGCCGACGCTCTACGGCGGCTCGGCGGAAGGCCCCAATGTCCGCTGGCGGGACGGCAGAAGGGTGGTGCTGCTCGCCGGCAACCGCCACCGGGCGCAGCTGTCGGTCCACGACACGGACGCTCTGGAGCGCGAGGAGCGGCGCATCTTCGAGTGGGGCGGCGCCTGGTCGGTGGAGGAGCAGCACGACTTCGACTTCCTGCCGTACTGCTGGCAGTTGGACCGCAGCGGACCCGGGGAGCGCCCGACCGAGCGGCCAGGCGGCCGGCATGCCTCCTGTCTCGAACACTTCCAGAGCGCCCTCCAGTTGCTGCTCACGGCGTGGGTGGAACAGCTTTCCGTGCAGGTCGGCGACGACTGGGCGAGCTTCAGCGTGACCAGCGGCGCGGATCGCGGCCGGCAACTGCTCATTTCGTACGCGCTTGAGGACGGGCTGCATGTCTCGGTCGACGACCGCGACGGCGAGGACAGCCCGGAGCGGGCGCGCCTGATGCACTCGCGCGGCTGGAAGTCCCGCGACCGGGGCTGGTGGCAGACGGACTTCCCGGACCCGGAGCGCGCGGAGGTCGCGGCGGTGGCCCGCCTGGCCGTCAAGGAACTGCGGGCACGCGGCACGAAAGAGCCGGAGGAACTGCGAGCGAGGGACGCCAGCTGCAAGGACCGCGGCGAACTGTGGTTGCCGGGCTTGGGCATACGCCACTGACGCACGCTTTGAAGCGGGCGCGCAGTGCCAGTGCCGGGGTCAACGCACGCCACCCCCGAGGCTCGGCCCCGCACCCGAATTACGGCACGCGCCGCGCCTGGGTGGGCAGCAGCCCGCTGCGGTGCGCACACGCCGCCCAGCGTGGGCCTGGGCCGGCAGTAGCCGGTGACGCCTGGGGGGATCTACGCCCACTGTGGCAACGGCCCGCCGTAGCCCGGTAACGCCGGGCCGCAGGCTCCCGGCGTTACCGCGGGCCCCGCTCCCCCGCCGGACACGAAACAGCGGCCCGCACCAGTCGGTGCGGGCCGCCGCCTCCCCTGGCGGTGCTCGTCGTCAGGCCTCGACGCCGAGCTTCTGCAGGATCAGTTCCTTCACACGCGCCGCGTCCGCCTGGCCGCGGGTGGTCTTCATGACCGCGCCCACCAGCGCGCCGACCGCCGCGACCTTGCCGCCGCGGATCTTGTCGGCGATCGCCGCGTTGCTCGCGATCGCCTCGTCGACGGCCGCGCCGAGCGCGCCCTCGTCCGAGACGACCTTCAGGCCGCGCTTCTCGACGACGGTGTCCGGGTCACCCTCGCCCGCGAGGACGCCCTCGATGACCTGGCGGGCCAGCTTGTCGTTGATGTCGCCGGCCGCGACCAGCTCCGCCACCCGGGCAACCTGGGCCGGCGTGATCGCAAGCGAGGTGAGCTCGACGCCCTCCTCGTTGGAGCGGCGGGCCAGCTCACCCATCCACCACTTGCGCGCGGAAGCCGCATCCGCACCCGCCTCGATCGTGGCGACGATCAGGTCGACCGCCCCCGCGTTGAGGATCGACTGCATGTCGTGCTCGGAGACGCCCCACTCCTCGCGCAGCCGGTTGCGGCGGACCCGCGGCAGCTCGGGCAGGGTCGCCCGCAGCTCCTCGACCCACTCGCGCGGCGGCGCCATCGGCACCAGGTCGGGCTCCGGGAAGTAACGGTAGTCCTCGGCCTCTTCCTTCACCCGGCCGGACGTCGTGGAGCCGTCCTCCTCGTGGAAGTGACGGGTCTCCTGGATGATCGTGCCGCCGGACGAGAGCACCGCGGCGTGCCGCTGGACCTCGAACCGGGCCGCACGCTCCACGCTGCGCAGCGAGTTGACGTTCTTCGTCTCGGAGCGGGTACCGAACTTCTCGACGCCGTGCGGACGCAGCGACAGGTTCACGTCGCACCGCATCTGGCCCTGCTCCATGCGCGCCTCGGAGACGCCGAGCGCCTTGATGAGCTCGCGCAGCTCCGCGACGTACGCCTTGGCGACCTCCGGCGCACGCTCGCCCGCGCCCTCGATCGGCTTGGTGACGATCTCGATCAGCGGGATGCCGGCGCGGTTGTAGTCCAGCAGCGAGTGGGACGCGCCGTGGATACGGCCGGTGGCGCCGCCGACGTGCAGCGACTTGCCGGTGTCCTCCTCCATGTGGGCGCGCTCGATCTCCACGCGGAAGACCTCGCCGTCCTCCAGCTGGACGTCCAGATAGCCGTTGAAGGCGATCGGCTCGTCGTACTGCGAGGTCTGGAAGTTCTTCGGCATGTCCGGATAGAAGTAGTTCTTCCGGGCGAAGCGGCACCACTCGGCGATCTCGCAGTTGAGCGCGAGGCCGATCTTGACGGCCGACTCGATGCCGATCGCGTTGACGACCGGGAGGGAGCCGGGCAGGCCGAGACAGGTGGGGCAGGTCTGCGAGTTGGGCGGGGCGCCCAGCTCGGTCGAGCAGCCGCAGAACATCTTGGTCTTGGTGCCGAGTTCGACATGGACTTCGAGGCCCATGACGGGGTCGTACGCAGCGAGAGCGTCCTCGTACGACACCAGTTCAGTGACGGTCACGGTGAAACTTTCCCTCTCAGCCCAGCAGGACGTCGTCGTCGCCCAGGCGCTTCAGCTCGCGGTAGAGCAGGGCCAGGCCGGTGACGATGGCGGCAGCGGATACGGCGGCATCGATCAGCCGGAGCGTGTCGTTCTCAGAGCGGGCCTTCTTGGCCTGCTTGATCACACTCAGCGCGCCGAACGCGGTGGTGCCGATGGACAGGTACGTACCGGTCTTGGACTTCTTGAAGCCCTTGGCCTTGGAAAGGGTGCTCACAGCGACGGTGCCTCCTCGAGCAGCGGGTGACCCCACCTTTCCACGAAGGCGGCCTCGACGGCGGCGCCGACTTTGTAGAGCCGGTCGTCCTTCATGGCGGGGGCGATGATCTGCAGACCGACCGGCAGGCCGTCCTCCGGCGCGAGGCCGCAGGGCAGCGACATCGCGGCGTTGCCGGCCAGGTTGGTCGGGATGGTGCACAGGTCCGCGAGGTACATCGCCATGGGGTCGTCGGCGCGCTCGCCGATCGGGAAGGCGGTGGTCGGCGTGGTCGGCGAGACGATCACGTCGACCTGCTCGAAGGCCTTCTCGAAGTCCCGGGTGATGAGGGTGCGGACCTTCTGCGCGGAGCCGTAGTACGCGTCGTAGTAGCCGGAGCTGAGCGCGTACGTACCCAGCATGATGCGGCGCTTGACCTCGTCCCCGAAGCCGGCCTCGCGGGTCAGCGCGGTGACGTCCTCGGCGGACCTCGTGCCGTCGTCGCCGACGCGCAGGCCGTAGCGCATGGCGTCGAAGCGGGCCAGGTTGGACGAGCACTCGGACGGCGCGATCAGGTAGTACGCGGAGAGCCCCAGGTCGAAGGACGGGCAGTCCAGCTCGACGATCGTCGCGCCGAGCGACTCGAGCAGCTCCACCGATTCGTTGAAGCGCTGGACGACACCGGCCTGGTAGCCCTCGCCCGAGAACTGCTTGACGACGCCGACGCGCATTCCGGCGACCGAGCCGCTCCGAGCGGCCTCGACGACCGGCGGAACCGGGGCGTCGATGGACGTCGAGTCGAGCGGGTCGTGACCGGCGATCACCTCGTGCAGCAGCGCCGCGTCCAGGACCGTACGGGCGCAGGGACCGCCCTGGTCGAGGGAGGACGAGAACGCGACCATGCCGTAGCGGGAGACGCCGCCGTAGGTCGGCTTGACGCCGACCGTGCCGGTGACGGCGGCGGGCTGGCGGATGGAGCCGCCGGTGTCCGTGCCGATGGCGAGCGGGGCTTGGTACGAGGCGAGGGCGGCGGAGGAGCCGCCGCCGGAGCCGCCGGGGACACGGGTCAGGTCCCACGGGTTGCCCGTCGGGCCGTACGCGCTGTTCTCGGTCGAGGACCCCATGGCGAACTCGTCCATGTTGGTCTTGCCGAGGATGACCACGCCGGCGGCCTTGAGCTTCCTGGTCACCGTGGCGTCGTAGGGCGGGATCCAGCCCTCGAGGATCTTCGAGCCGACCGTGGTCGGCACGCCCTCGGTGGTGAAGATGTCCTTCAGCGCGAGCGGCACGCCGGCCAGCGGACCGAGTTCCTCGCCCGCCTCTCGCTTCGCGTCGACCGCGCGGGCCTGCGCGAGCGCGCCCTCACGGTCGATGTGCAAGAAGGCGTGCACCTTCTCGTCCACGGCCTCGATCCGGGCCAGGTGAGCCTCGGTGACCTCGACGGCCGTGAGCTCGCCGGCGGCGATCTTCGCGGCGATCTCGGCCGCGGTGAGCTTGATGATGTCCGTCATGGTGATTAGTCCTCCCCCAGGATCTGCGGCACCTTGAAACGCTGCTGCTCCTGGGCCGGGGCGCAGGAGAGCGCCTGCTCGGGGGTGAGCGACGGACGGACCTCGTCCAGGCGCATGACATTGGTCAGCGGCAGCGGGTGGGAGGTCGGGGGTACGTCTTGGTCGGCGACCTCGGAGACGCGGGCGACCGCGCCGATGATGTCGTCGAGCTGTCCGGCGAAGTGGTCGAGCTCTTCGGCCTGCAGCTCCAGACGCGCCAGCCGGGCGAGGTGGGCGACCTCCTCGCGCGTAATGCCAGGCATGCAGCGATCCTCAGGGGTGGAGTGTGTGTGGTTTGGCCCAATCCTATGGGGCGCGGGCCACAACCCACGAAACGGATATCCGGTCGGGGTCCCGCACGGCCGTCGGCGGGCCGCGCCCAGGGACCCGCACGTCAGGGGACGACCTGGCTGGACGGCTCGTCCGCGTCCGAGGCGGCGGGCAGCTCGGCCGGGCGGTGCCAGCCGCGCTCACCCCTGGCCCGCAGCCATGCGGTGGTCTCCTGCGGCGGCATCGCGGCCGCGACCAGCCAGCCCTGTACGGCGTCGCAGCCCAGGTCCCGCAGCCGTTCCCAGGTCTCGTCGTCCTCGACGCCCTCGGCGACCACCAGCAGGCCGAGCGAGTGGGCCAGGTCCACGGTGCAGCGGACGATCGCCGCGTCCTCGTTGTCGACGGCGAGCCGGGCGACGAACGAGCGGTCGATCTTGAGCTCGCTGACGGGGAGGCGGCGCAGGTGCACGAGGGAGGAGTAGCCGGTGCCGAAGTCGTCCAGGGACATCTTGACGCCGTGCTCGGTCAGGCCGGCGAGGGTGTCGGCGGCGCGCTGCGGGTCCTCGAGGAGGACGTGTTCCGTGATTTCCAGCTGGAGGGCGCCGGGCGGGACGCCGTGCCGGGCAAGGCGCGCGGCGACGGATCCGGCGAAGCCCGGGGTGTGCACATCGCGCGGCGAGACATTGACGGCGACCGGCACGTTCAGCCCCTGGGCGCGCCACTTCGCGACCTGGGCGAGGGCCGTGTCGAGCACGTACTCCGTCAGATGCGGCATCAGGCCCGAGGACTCGGCGATGGCGATGAACTCGTCCGGGGAGACCCGGCCCCGCTCCGGGTGGACCCAGCGGACCAGCGCTTCCAGGCCCGCGACATGGCCGTCGAAGCGGACCTTGGGCTGGTAGTGGAGCTCCACGTCGCCTGCGTCGAGCGCCCGGCGCAGATCGCCCAGCAGACCGAGCCGGTCGGGGGTGTTGCTGTCCCGCTTGGACTCGTACACCTCCACGCCCGTGCGGTCCCGCTTCGCCTGGTACATCGCCACGTCGGCGCGCCGCAGCAGGCCCTCCGCGTCGTGCGCGTGCTCGGGGAAGACGGCGACGCCCGCGCTCGCCTCCAGGACGAGCGTGAGTCCGTCCAGGTCGAGCGGCGACGACAGCTCGGCCACCAGATTGCGGGCGACGCGCTGGGCGCTGGTGGTGGAGTCGGCGGTGGGGAGCAGTACGGCGAACTCGTCGCCGCCGAGCCTCGCCGCCTCGGCGCCGCGCGGCAGGGCGAGCCGCAGCCGGTCGGCTATCTGCAGGAGCAGCCGGTCGCCCGCGAGATGGCCGAGCGTGTCATTGACGGAACGGAACCGGTCGAGATCGATCAGTACGAGCGCGGACCGGGCACCGTTGCCCTCGGCGTCCTCCAGGGCGGCCCAGGTCCGCTCCAGCAGCCACTGCCGGTTGGGCAGCCCGGTCAGCGGATCGCGAAGCTGCTCCTCGGCCCTGGCCCTGGCGATCCAGAGCGTGGAGTCCAGGGCGATCAGCGGGACGGCGAACAGCGGTAGCAGCAGCGGCAGCGCCACCGCGACGACACAGATCAGCGGGGCGATGCCGAGCAGGGCGACCGCGACAAGACCCTGCCTCAGCAGGGCGGTGCGGGCCGCGGTGGGCAGGCCGCCGCCCTGCGGGGCCAGCGCATACCACAACAGCAGCCGGGTGACCGAGAGATAGGCGGCGGCCGCGAGCATCACTTCAGGGCCGGCAGCGATCCCCCAGTCGAGTGGCGACCAGGGCTGCTCGACGCTCGGCTGCACCCCGAACACAGCGAGGACGAGCCCCGCCGCGGCGATGCCGAGGATGTCCACGGAGCCGTGCAGCAGGCCTTGGCGCCAGCGGTGCCTGCGGGCCGCGCCGACCAGGGCGACGACGGCGAGGCTGACCAGGCCGGCGGGCACCCAGCCGAAGAGCAGCAGGACGGCGAGGGTGAGGGCGGCGCCCGATCCGGTGCCGCCCCACCAGCGGTCGCGGCCGAGCGCGACCAGATGGCTCACGATGATTGCGGTGAGGACCGCGAGCGACCAGCCCACCGCGGAGTTGGGGAAGAGTGCGTGGCCCTCCTGTACCGCCCTGACGATCCCGGTGACCAGCAGGGCCGCGGCGCAAACGATGACGACGACCGGCAGTCGCGGTGTCGTGCCCGCAAGGGCCGCGAATCCACGCGGCCGTGAGACCAGGGCGGCGCTCTCGGTCGGTTTCATTCCCGTCCCTCTCACAGCCGGCGGTGCCGATGCCTCGCGATGGCTCCCGTTGTCATGCCACCACGACTGAATTCCCACCACGCAGCCGTGCACGACAGGCGCACATCTCAACAGTAGGCCGCAGAAGGCTCGGACGGGCAGCGCTCTACAGCTCTTGCCCGAATGCGACCTGGCCACCCTTATCCTTCTGGTATGCGCTGAACGGGTGACCTGTACCGGTCGTTCGGACCCGGATTCCGGCGTCTGATTCCCGCCCCGTGCGCCCCCTCCGGGCTCCCGTACGAGCCTCTCCCAAGCCCCGCGCACGCCCCCTCCGTTACGCCTCTGGAGGCACAGCGGCCTCACGGGCCGCGTCAGGACCCTGTTCGAGCAGTACGGCGAAGCCCTCCTCGTCCAGGACCGGCACCTTCAGCTGCATCGCCTTGTCGTACTTGGAACCGGGGTTGTCGCCGACCACCACGAAGGCCGTTTTCTTCGAAACAGAACCGGCCACTTTCGCGCCGAGGCTCTGGAGGGCTTCTTTTGCGCCATCCCTGGTGTAGTTCTGCAAGGTGCCGGTGACGACGACGGTGAGCCCTTCCAGTGGCCGCGGTCCCTCGTCCTCGCCTCCGCCCTCTTCCTCCATGCGGACGCCGGCCGCCCGCCACTTGCGCAGGATCTCGCGGTGCCAGTCCTCCTCGAACCACTGCTTGAGCGAGGCGGCGATGGTCGGCCCGACGCCCTCGACGGCCGCCAGCTCCTCCTCGGTGGCCTGCTCGATCCGTTCGATCGACCTGAACTCCCGGGCCAGCGCCTCGGCCGCCACCGGGCCGACATGACGGATGGACAGCCCCGTGATGATCCGGGCCAGCGGGCGCTCCTTGGCCGCCGCGATGTTCTCCAGCATCGCCAGGGCGTTCTTCTTCGGCTCGCCGAGCTGGTTGGCGAAGACCGTGACGACCTTCTCCTCGCCGGTCTTCGGGTCGCGCTTGGGCAGCCCGCTGTCCTGGTCCAGGACGTACGCCTTGATGGGCAGCAGCCGCTCGATGGTGAGGTCGAAGAGATCGCCCTCGTCGGTCAGCGGCGGTGTGGGCGGCTCCAGCGGCTTGGTGAGCGCTGCCGCGGCCACATAGCCGAAGTTCTCGATGTCCAGCGACTTGCGTCCGCCGAGATAGAAGAGACGTTCACGCAACTGGGCGGGGCAGGAACGGGCGTTGGGGCAGCGCAGGTCGACGTCGCCCTCCTTCATGGGACGCAGCGCCGTGCCGCACTCGGGGCACTCGGCCGGCATCACGAACTCCCGCTCGCTGCCGTCCCGCAGATCCGCCACCGGGCCGAGGATCTCCGGAATGACGTCGCCCGCCTTGCGCAGCACCACCGTGTCGCCGATGAGCACGCCCTTGGCCTTGACCACGTCCTGGTTGTGCAGCGTGGCGAACTCGACCTCGGAGCCCGCGACCGTGACCGGCTCGACCTGGGCGTACGGCGTGACGCGGCCGGTGCGTCCGACGCCCACCCTGATGTTGACCAGCTTGGTGTTGACCTCCTCCGGCGCGTACTTCCAGGCGATGGCCCAGCGCGGGGCCCGCGAGGTGGAGCCGAGCCGCCCCTGGAGCCGGATCTCGTCGAGCTTGACGACCACGCCGTCGATCTCGTGCTCCACGGAGTGCCGGTGCTCGCCGAAGTACGCGATGAACTCCCGTACGCCTTCGAGGGAGTCGACAACCTTGTTGTGCTGCGCGGTGGGCAGGCCCCATTCGCGCAGCAGGCCGTACGCCTGCGACAGGCGGTCGATGTCGAAGCCCTCGCGGGCGCCGATGCCGTGCACCACCATGCGCAGCGGGCGGGTTGCCGTGACCTTCGGGTCCTTCTGGCGCAGCGAACCCGCCGCCGCGTTGCGCGGATTGGCGAAGGGCTTGTCACCCGCCTCGACCAGCCGGGCGTTGAGCTCCTCGAACTTCTCCATCGGGAAGTAGACCTCGCCGCGGATCTCGACGAGATCCGGAATGCGGTCGCCCTCGAGCCGGTCCGGGATGTCGGCGATGGTCCGGACATTGGGCGTGATGTCCTCGCCGACACGGCCGTCGCCACGGGTCGCCGCCCGCGTCAGCCGGCCCTTCTCGTATGTGAGGTTGACCGCGAGGCCGTCGACCTTCAGCTCGCACAGCAGGTGGTAGTCGGAGGTGTTGACCTCGCGCGCGACACGCTCTGCCCAGCCGGCCAGTTCCTCGTCGTCGAAGGCGTTGTCCAGGGAGAGCATCCGCTCGCGGTGCTCAACCGCGGTGAACTCCGTCTCGTACTGACCGGCGACCTTCTGGGTCGGCGAATCCGGCGTGCGCAGCTCCGGATACTCCTCTTCCAGCGCCTCCAGCGAGCGCAGCAGCTTGTCGAACTCGCCGTCGCTGATGACCGGCTGGTCCTTCACGTAGTACCGGAAGCGGTGCTCCTCGACCTGCTCGGCCAGCCGGGCGTGCTTCTCCCGTGCCTCGGCGGGCACCGGCCCTTGCTGTTCGACAGCCACCGTCTCGTCCTCCCGTTACTTCAGCCCGTTACTCAGGGTTGTCCGCGAGCGATCTCGCGGCCCGGACGCAGTGGGTGAGCGCCGCGCGTGCGTACGCGGGAGACGCTCCCGCGAGCCCGCACGACGGGGTGATCACGACAGACTCGGTGAGAATCCCCGGATTCAGCCCCAGCCTGCGCCACAACGTCCTGACACCCATGACGCTACCGGCCGGGTCTGACAATGGGGCATCGGTGGACGGCACGACGCCGGCGAACAGCTGCGTACCGCCCTCGACCGCCTCGCCGATCTGTTCCTCGTCACGCTCGGTGAGTAGACCAAAATCGAACGAGACGCCCGCGACCCCCACCCGGCGCAGCAGCGCGAACGGCACGTCCGGCGCGCAGGAATGGACGGTGACGGGCTCCTCGCTCACCCCGATCACATCCCGCAGCGTGCTCTCGACGACCTGGCGGTCCACCGCCCTGTAGGTGCGGTACCCGCTGGCGGTCCTGATCTCTCCACGCAGTACGGCGGTGAGCGACGGCTCGTCGAGCTGCAGCACCACGCGGGCGCCGGGCACCCGGCGGCGTACCTCCGCCAGATGCGACCGCAGCCCTTCCGCGAGCGAGCCGGCGAGGTCCCGCACGGCGCCGGGATCGCGCAGCGCGGCCTCGCCGCCCCGCAGTTCCAGCGCGGCGGCGAGCGTCCAGGGCCCCACGGCCTGCACCTTGAGCGGACCCTCGTAGCCCTGGGTGAACTCCTCCAGCGCGTCGAGGTCCTCGCCGAGCCAGGAGCGGGCGCGGCGGGTATCGCCTCCCGGCCGGTCGCTGATCCGCCAGCCGCTGGGCTCGACATGCGCGTACATCTCGACGAGCAGACCGATGGTCCGCCCGATCATGTCGGCGCCCGGCCCGCGGGCGGGCAGCTCGGGCAGATGCGGAAAGTCCTCGAAGGACCCGGTGACGGTCTTCGCGGCCTCGCGCGGGTCACCGCCGGGCATCGACCCGACGCCGGTGGCGAGGCCCCATGGGAATGCGTTCATCGTCCCGGCCGCACCGTCAGGTCGTTGATCTCCGCGTCACGCGGCAGATCCAGCGCCGTCAGAATCGTCGTGGCGACCGACTCCGGGGCGATCCAGCGGGCCGGGTCGTACTCCTTGCCCTCCTGGGAGTGCACCTTGACCTGCATGGGGCTGGCCGTGCGGCCCGGGTAGACCGATGTCACGCGTACGCCATTGCCGTGCTCCTCGTAGCGCAGCGAGTCGGCGAGCGCCTTGAGCCCGTGCTTGGAGGCGGCGTAAGCACCCCACTCGGCATGGGCTTGAAGGCCCGCGCCGGAGTTGACGAACACCACATGCCCTTGAGTGGCCCGCAGTTGTGGCAGGAACAGCCGGGTCAGTTCGGCGGGCGAGATCAGATTGGCGTTGAGCTGCTGATGCCAGGTCCTGGGCCTGAGCTCGACGATCGGGCCGAGGTCGACGATGCCCGCGATGTGCAGCAGGGAGTCCAGCCGGTCCGGCATCGGCTGCATGCCGAGCGCCTTGGAGATACGGTCCGGGTCGGCCAGGTCGGCGACGAGCGTGCGGGCGCCTTCGTACTCGGCGGCGAGCTCCTTGGCGCGGCCGGCGTCGCGGGCCAGCAGGATGAGCTCGTCGCCGCGCTCGTGCAGCCGGCGCGCGACGGCCGCGCCGATGCCGGAGCCCGCTCCGGTGATCAGATGTGTAGCCATACGGGACATGCTCGCACTACCGCACGCCTCCGCCCGCCCCGGAGCGGCCGATGTCCAGCAGGCTTCCGCAGGACCTGGCTGCAGGGGGAAGAAGTACGGCCCGGACGGTGCTGTGAGGGGTATGGCTGGACACACGATCAACATCGAGCAGGGCACGGACCATGTACGGGTCGTGGTCGACGGGCAACTCCTCGCCGAGAGCCGGCGGCCTTTGCTGTTGCACGAGACGGGCCTGCCGGTCCGCTACTACCTCCCCCCGGAGGACGTACGCACCGATCTGCTCACCCGCTCGGACACCCACACCCACTGCCCGTTCAAGGGTGACGCCGACTACTGGTCGCTGCCGGACGCAGCCGATCTGGTGTGGGCGTACCCGGAGCCCAAGGACGAAGTGTCCCGGATCAAGGGGTATTTGTGCTTCTACGACACCGAGGTCGTCCAGGACTGACCTGAGGATCCAATGAATCCCGCGGCCGGGCGATGAGTTCTCCGCCGTGTGCCGGTCAGTGCTCTTATGGACAACATGAGCAGGACGCGGAGCAGCAGGGCGAAATCGGGCGACGGCACGCTCATCGCGTATGAACAGCGAGGAGAGGGGCCGCCGGTCGTTCTGGTCGGCGGGGCGCTGTGCACGGCGGCGAGCGACGCGCCGCTGGCCGCGCTACTCGCGCCGCAGTTCAGCGTGTTCACCTACGACCGGCGCGGCCGGGGTGCGAGCGGTGACACCGCGCCGTACTCCGTGGAGCGCGAGATCGAGGATCTCGCGGCAGTCATCGCCCAGGCGGACGGCGGCGCCTTTGTGCACGGTATGTCCTCGGGCGCCGAGCTGGTGCTGAGGGCGGCGACTGCGGGGCTGCCGATCACTCAACTCTCGGTCTACGAGCCGCCGTTCGTGACCAGCGCGACGGCCGGAGCGGAGCCTGCCGCGTACGTCGGCAGGCTGCGCGATCTGGTGGCGCAGGGGCGGCGCGGCGATGCGCTCGCGCTCTTCCTGACGGAGGTCGGGACGCCGGCCGAGGCCATCGAGGGAATGCGGCAGACCCCGATGTGGGCCGAGCTGGAGGCGGTGGCGCACACCCTCGCCTATGACCACGAGATCATGGGCGCCGGCCTGGTCCCCGTCGACCGGCTGCGCGGGCTCCAGACCCGCGTGATGGTCGTCGACGGCGGCGCGAGCCCGGCCTGGCTGCGGGAGGCGGCGCGCGCCGTGGCCGACGCCCTGCCGCACGGCCGGCACCGCACGCTGACCGGCCAGACGCACGAGGTGGCGCCGCAGGTGCTGGCCCCGCTGCTGACGGAGTTCTTCGCCGCCTAGCCGTCCACGCTCAGGTTCCGGCGGGTTCAGGCGGGTTCAGGCCACAGACGCGGCGGCCCGCTCGGTCGTCGCGATCGTCGCCGAGCCGACCACACGTGTGCCGTCGTAGAGCACGATCGCCTGGCCGGGCGCCACTCCCCGCACCGGCTCCGCGAAGGACACCTGGAGCTCGTCGCCGACCAGCTCGGCGGTCACCGGGCTCTCGCCGCCGTGGGCGCGCAGCTGCGCGGTGTACGTCCCCGGGCCGGCCGGAGCCGTCCCGCACCAGCGGGGCTTGATCGCGGTCAGGGCCGTGACGTCCAATGCCTCGACCGGGCCGACCGTCACCGTGTTGTTCACCGGTGAGATGTCGAGGACGTAGCGCGGCTTGCCGTCGGGGGCGGGGTGGCCGATCCGCAGGCCCTTGCGCTGGCCGATGGTGAAACCGAAGGCGCCGTCATGCGTGCCCAGCTTCGATCCCGACTCGTCGACGATGTCGCCCTCAGCCGTGCCCAGGCGCGACGTGAGGAAGCCCTGGGTGTCGCCGTCGGCGATGAAGCAGATGTCGTGGCTGTCGGGCTTCTTGGCGACCGCGAGTCCCCTGCGCTCGGCCTCCGCCCGGATCTCGCCCTTGGTGGTGAGGGTGTCGCCGAGCGGGAACATGGCATGCGCGAGCTGGCGCTCGTCGAGCACCCCGAGGACATACGACTGGTCCTTGGCCATGTCGCTGGCGCGGTGCAGCTCGCGGCCGCCGTCCTCGCCGATGACGACCGTGGCGTAGTGGCCGGTGCACACCGCGTCGAAGCCGAGAGCCAGCGCCTTGTCCAGCAGCGCCGCGAACTTGATCTTCTCGTTGCAGCGGAGGCAGGGGTTGGGGGTACGGCCGGCCTCGTACTCGGCGATGAAGTCCTCGACCACGTCCTCGCGGAAACGCTCGGCGAGATCCCAGACGTAGAAGGGGATGCCGATGACGTCCGCGGCACGGCGGGCGTCGCGCGAGTCCTCGATGGTGCAACAGCCGCGCGCGCCCGTACGGAAGGACTGCGGGTTCGCGGACAGGGCCAGGTGCACACCGGTGACATCGTGTCCGGCCTCGGCGGCGCGGGCGGCGGCGACGGCGGAGTCCACGCCGCCGGACATCGCGGCGAGTACTCGGAGGGGGCGCTGGGGAGTCTGAGGAGTCATAGCTCTACCAGGGTAAGGGGCTCCGGGAACCGAAAGCTCGCGAGTATGCGTTGGGCATCGCATGGGGAGCGAATCGAAGCGCGGCGGCAAGCGGGGCAAGGGTCGGGGCGTCAGTAGGCGGGCCGTGCTGATCGGCGGAGGGGCCGTGGTGCTCGGCGTGGGCGTGCTGGCGCAGGACGAGCTGCGTCGTGCCTGGTGGAAGCTCCCGGGGATGGCGAAGCCGCGCAAGGAGGGTGAGCTCGACCATCTTGGCGCGGAGTGGACGGCGGCCTCGCGGGCGAACTGGCGGCTGGCGGACCGGCCCGACGACTACCGCATCGACCGAGTGATCATCCATGTCGTCCAGGGCAGCTATCCGACGGCCCTGAGGGTCTTCAAGAACCCCGGGCACGGCGCTGCGACGCACTATGTCGTACGCAAGGACGGGCATGTGGCACAGATGATCCGAGAGCTGGATGTGGCGTTCCACGCGGGGAACCGCTCGTACAACGAACGCAGCATCGGCATAGAGCACGAGGGTTTTGTGGACCGGCCGGCCGGTTTCACGGACGCGATGTACCGGGGTTCGGCGCAGCTGACGGCGGGGATCTGTGTGCGGTACGACATACCCGCCGACCGCGAGCACATCATCGGGCATGTGGAGGTGCCGGGGACGGACCACACCGATCCCGGGCCGCACTGGGACTGGAACCGCTATCTCGCCCTCGTACGCAAGGCTCTGCCGACGGCGCGCGTGGCCGCCCAGTCCAAGGCGGCCCAGTCCGAGGCGTCGGCGCGCTAGCTGAGCCCTGCCGTACGGGCCCGTTCCACGGCGGGGCCGATGGCCTCGGCGACCGCGTCGACATCCGCCTTGGTGGAGGTGTGGCCGAGGCTGAACCGCAGGGTGCCGCGGGCAAGGTCCGGGTCGCTGCCGGCTGCAAGCAGTACGTGGCTGGGCTGCGCGACGCCGGCCGTGCAGGCGGAGCCCGTGGAGCATTCGATGCCCTGGGCGTCGAGGAGCAGAAGCAGGGAGTCGCCTTCGCAGCCGGGGAAAGTGAAGTGCGCGTTGGCGGGGAGACGGTCGTCCGGGTCGCCGCCGAGGATCGCGTCCGGGACTGCCCTGCGCACCGCCCGGACGAGTTCGTCGCGCAGTGCGCCGATGTCACGGGCGAAGTCCTCGCGGCGCTCGGCAGCTATGCGGCCGGCCACGGCGAAGGCGGCGATCGCGGGGGTATCGAGGGTGCCGGAGCGGACATGGCGCTCCTGGCCTCCGCCGTGCAGGACGGGGACGGGGGTGTACTCCCGGCCGAGCAGCAGCGCGCCGATGCCGTACGGTCCGCCGATCTTGTGTCCGGAAACGGTCATGGCGGCGAGGCCCGACGCGGCGAAGTCGACGTCGAGCTGCCCGAAGGCCTGCACCGCGTCGGCGTGCAGCGGGACGTCGAACTCCCCTGCCACGGCTGACAGTTCCTTGACCGGCATGACGGTGCCGATCTCGTTGTTGGCCCACATCACGGTGGCCAGCGCGACATCGTCGGGGTTGCGCTCGATGGCTTCGCGCAGGGCCTTGGGGTGCACCCGTCCGTGCGCGTCCACGGGCAGATACTCGACGTTCGCGCCCTCGTGCTCGCCGAGCCAGTCGACGGCGTCCAGGACGGCGTGGTGCTCGACGGGGCTGGCCAGCACCCGGGTCCTTGCCGGGTCGGCGTCGCGTCGCTGCCAGTACAGGCCCTTCACGGCGAGGTTGTCGGCCTCGGTGCCGCCGGAGGTGAAGACCACCTCGCTGGGCCGCGCGCCGAGCGCCTCGGCGAGGGTCTCGCGGGCCTCCTCGACGGCGCGGCGGGCGCGGCGCCCGGCGGCGTGCAGCGCGGAGGCGTTGCCGGTGACGGTGAGCTGCGCGCTCATCGCCTCGACGGCCTCCGGCAGCATGGGAGTGGTCGCAGCGTGGTCGAGGTAAGCCATGATGGCCCCGATTCTACGAGGCACAGCGGGGGCGCGGACGCGGCGCAGGGGGGTACGGCCGTGCGGGGGCCGCTCCCTGCTGCGGGCATCAGCCTCCGAAGCCCCAGACGACGGTTCCGTTCGCGGTGACGAGTACGGCGAGGACGGCCAGGTCGGCGATGCCGAGGGCGAGTCCGAGGAGGGCGCGGCCGCGGCGTGCGGTGCCGCGCCACAGAGAGATTCCGGCGAGGACGACGGCGGTCGGGCCGAGCAGGATGTTCATGACGAGCAGGCCTACGAGGCCGAGTACGAAGGCGGCGACGGCCATGTCGTCGGCGTCCCGCCGGGCCTCGGGCCGGGCTTCAGGCCGCGCCTCGGGCCGGCCGGACCGGTTCCGGGCGCTGCTCTTGGTCAGTGCGTTTCGTGTGGTTGCGGTGAGTTGCATGGCGATTCCCCGGTCAGTGTCGGCGGGCGCGGCGCTCGCGCATGGCGAAGACGAGCAGCCATACGCCGATGGCGGCGCAGGCCACGAGAGATACGGAGAGGGGGAGTTGGACCACGGCGCCCAGCATGATTCCCAGCAGAAGGAGCGCTGCGACGAGGGCGATCATCGGCTTCCTTTCAGATTTCCCAAATTTGGGTGAACACTTGTGAGTACGACTGTCCACTGACTGGCGAGTCTACTCTTCCCTTCTCGGGAGAACGGTTGTTTACTGAATGTTATGAGTCACAGTCACACCGTCGGGGTCCGCCAGGCCCAGAAGCAGAAGACCCGTCAGGCCCTCCTGGACGCCGCGCTGCAGCTGCTCGAGGAACAGAGTCTGAGCAGCCTCGGCCTGCGTGAGGTGACCCGGGCGGTGGGAGTGGCGCCGACCGCGTTCTACCGGCACTTCCGGGATACGGCGGACCTCGGCGTAGCGCTCGTCGAGCAGACGCTCGGCAGCCTGCACGCCACGATCGGCGAGGCGCTCGCCGAGAGCGGTGACGGCGTACGTATCGACCGTACGGTCGCGCTGATCGCCGAGTTGGTGCGTACGTCCCCCGCGCATGTCCGCTTCATCGCCCGCGAGCGGCACGGCGGCGTGCAGCCCGTACGGGAGGCCATAGGCGCGCAACTGCGGCGGTTCGCCGACGAGGTTGCGGCGGCGTTCGCCCGGGAGCCGGAGGCGGCGGGGTGGAGCGAGGCGGATCTGAGGATGCTCGCGGGCGTGTACGTGGACCTGATGGTCATGACGGCCTGCGCGTTTCTGGAGGCCGGTCCGGAGGGCGAGGAGCAGGTCAGTTCTGCGGCGCGCCGTCAGTTGCGGCTGATGAGCCTCGGCCGCCGGCACTGGCTGGACTGACGGCGCCGCCGCGTAGAGCCGGACCACTGCGGCAGCGGCACGGACCCGTACCGCGCCGGCCGGCCGGCCGCGTCTAGTCGTCCAGCAGGTGCGCCGCCAAAGTGTCGACGCGGGATTCGAAGACGTGCGGCTCATCGGCGTCGGTGACCGTGCCGGTCATGCCCGGCTCGCTGTCACCGGGGAAGAGGAAGCCGATCGCCCCGCCGGGCCGCAGATCAACAGTCACTTCGGAAGGGAACCACCGGGCGAGGTGCGCGGGTTGGGTGATGGCGTCCCAGACCCGCCGGGGCGGATGCGCGAGCCGGCGTTCCATCCGTAGTGCGGTCCGCCCGTCCGCCGTGGTGAGGGTGTCGGAGTGCGGGTTCATCAGGAGTCGTCCTCCATCGCGTCGAGATGCCGTTCGAGCCGGTCGAGGCTCCCGGACCACAGATGGCGGTAGTGCGCGAGCCACGCGTCGAGCTCCGCGAGGGGCTCGGGCGTCAGCTCGTACCAGCGGCGCTGTGCGTCCTGCCGGACCCGGACCAGTCCGGCCTCCCGCAGCACCCGCAGGTGCTTGGAGGTGCCGGGCTGGCTCAGGCCGAGCCGGTCGGTCAGCTCACCGACCAGATGCGGACGCTCGAGCAGCAGATCGAGGATCCTGCGCCGGCTCGGCTCCGCGAGCACGTCGAACGGTATGGGCATATCTCGAAAATACCCTGCGGGTTATATACCCGCAAGGGAATGGAGATCAGCTCCGCGCGCATCAGCCGCGCGGCGCCTTCGCCAACTGGCGCGACTGCGCCACCAGCCGGTCGGCGCTGTCCCAGACCTCCGCGTCCTCCTCCAGGAAACCGCCCGCCAGGTTGCGGGTCGCGATCGAGACCCGCAGCGGGCCCGGGGCGGGGCGGCACCGGACGTGCGTGGTGAGTTCGACCGTGGGGGTCCAGCCCTTCAGGCCCAGCTCGAACGACGTCGGCGGCAGCGCGTCGACCGTGAGCAGCAGCGAGAAGGGGTCCGCGTCACGGCCGTCCGCGAGGGAGAACCAGCCGCGCATCTCGCCCTTGCCGGAGGGCGCTCCCACGACCCAGCCGACGGTCGCCGGGTCCAGCTTGATGTTCAGCCGGTCCGTGATCGCCGAGCTGCCGGGGATCTTCGGCGCGGGGCCGTCGGACGGACCGAGACAGTCCTGAATCGCCGGCATGACGGGCGGCTTCGCCGTCGTCCGTACGTCGTCGGGCAGCGTGTCCAGGTCCCCGTAGGTCGCGAGGACACGGATCCGCTCGATCTCGGCGCCGTCCTCCCCGTACTGGAGCAGCGAGGCCTGACCGGTGGACAGCGTGCGCCCGGTGCGTACGACGCTGGTGCGGATCACCGCGGGGCCCGGCTGGGACGCGCTCAGATAGTGCGCCGAGACCGTGAACGGGTCGGGGTGGGGTAGCGCGTCGCCCAGCGCGCGGCCGAGGAGGGCCAGCAGATAGCCGCCGTTGACCGCGCTGATGATGGTCCAGCCCGCCGAGAGTTCCGCGTCGTAGACGCCGGGTGCGCGCAGGGCTACAGCGGTGTCGCGGTCGAACTCACTGTCCCCGATGGATGCCTGAACTGCCTGTGCCATGACAGCACCGTACAACAGACAATTACTAAGCGGTAGCTTTTCTGATGCCATGGCCGGAGCCCGGGCCCCCGAGGCCGTCTAGCTCTCTTCGGCGGCCTCCGAGCGCCGGTTCCAGGCGCGTGGCGCCCGCCAGTGGAAACGCATCGCGAGCAGGCGCAGCACGAACGCGGTGACGACGGCGAGGCCACTGGTGATCCCGCTCAGCGCGTCGAAGCGGATACAGAGCACGATCATGGTCGCGCCCACCATGGCGGGGACGGCGTAGAGATCGCGGTCCCAACGCAGCAGTGAGGGCACCTCGTTGGCCAGTACGTCGCGCAGCACGCCGCCGCCGACGGCGGTGGCGAGGCCGAGCGCGGCGGAGGCGGTCAGGCCCAGCCCGTACTCGTACGCCTTGACGGTGCCGGTGACGCAGAACAGCCCGAGGCCGGCGGCGTCGAAGACATTGACGCCGACCTGGATACGTTCGACATGCGGGTGCAGGAAGAACACGAGGGCGCTCGCCACGAACGGCGTGAGGAAGTACCCGAGATCGGTGAAGGCGGCCGGCGGGACGGCCCCGATGATCAGGTCGCGAAGCAGCCCTCCGCCCAGCGCGGTGACCTCTGCGAGCACTGCGATACCGAAGACGTCGAAGTTCTTTCGTACGGCGAGCAGTGCGCCGGAGATCGCGAAGACGAAGATCCCGACGAGGTCGAGTGCGTGCTGGACGGAGGGCGTGAACAGTTCTTGGAGCACCGGACGATTGTGCCGGTTCTACTCCTTGGTGGTGTCCCCCGAGCTCTCGGGACGGTCGGCGTCAGCGCTGTCGGCGCCGTTGCCCCCGGCGGGCCGGTCCGGGCTGTCGCCGACATCAACGTCACCCTCGGCGTCGGCGTCCGCCGCAGGCGCAGCCTGGGCGTCGCCCTTGGCAGGGCCCGCCTTCGCGTCATCCGCCGCAGGCGCAGCCTGAGCGTCGGCCTTGGCAGGGCCCGCCTCGGGCTCCGCCCCGGCCGCGGTCTTCGTCGGCGTCGCCGACTCCGCCGACTTCGGGATCGCCGCCACGATCTCGATCGCCTCCCGCGCCGACGGCAGGAGCGCCGCGTCGCCCGGGGCCAGGTCCGGTGCGTTCTCCGGGTGGTGGCAGGCCACCTGGTGGCCCGTCTTCAGCGCCAGCAGCGGCGGTTCCTGCGTCTTGCAGATGTCCGTCGCCTTCCAGCACCGGGTGTGGAACCGGCAGCCGCTCGGCGGGGAGATCGGTGACGGGACGTCGCCCTTGAGCAGGATGCGGTCGCTCTTGGCTCCGCGCCGCCTCGGGTCCGGCACCGGCACCGCGGAGAGCAGAGCCTTCGTGTACGGGTGCATCGGCGCCTCGTACAGCGACTTGCGGTCCGTCAGCTCGACGATCTTGCCCAGGTACATCACCGCGATGCGGTCCGAGACATGGCGGATGACCGACAGGTCGTGGGCGATGATCACATACGTCAGGCCCAGCTCGTCCTGGAGGTCGTCCAGCAGGTTCACCACCTGCGCCTGGATCGACACGTCCAGCGCCGAGACCGGCTCGTCCGCCACGACCAGCTTCGGCTTCAGGGCGAGGGCCCGCGCGATACCGATGCGCTGGCGCTGGCCGCCCGAGAACTCGTGCGGGTAGCGGTTGTAGTGCTCGGGGTTGAGACCGACGACGCCCAGCAGCCGCTGGACCTCGTTCTTGATCCCGCCCTCGGGTGTGACGCCCTGCAGCTTGAACGGCGCGCTGACGATCGAACCGACCGTGTGGCGCGGGTTCAGCGAGCCGTAGGGGTCCTGGAAGATCATCTGGACGTCCCGGCGCATCGGGCGCATGCCCGAGACACCGAGGTGCGTGATGTCCCTGCCCTCGAACTCGATCTTGCCGCCGGTCGGTTCGAGCAGCCGGGTGATGAGCCGGCCCATCGTCGACTTGCCGCACCCGGACTCGCCCACGACGCCGAGCGTCTCGCCCGGAAGTACGTCGAAGCTGATGCCGTCGACCGCCTGGACGGCGCCGGCCTTCCGACGCAACAGCCCCTTCGTGATCGGGAAATGCTTGACCAGTCCGGTGACCTTCAGCAACGGCTCGGGCGAGGAGGTGGCCTGCTCCGGGATCGCCATCTCGGAATCCTTTGTCTCACTCAAAGCTTCGGCGCAATCTCTTCGGTCCAGATCCGCGTGCGGTCCTCCTGCGACATGTGGCAGGCCGAGTGGTGCCGGCTGCCGACCTCCCGAAGCTCGGGCCGCTCGGTGCGGGTGATCCCGCCCTTGGGCACATCGGCGTACGGGCAACGCGGGTGGAAAGCACAGCCACTGGGGATGCTGATCAGGCTGGGCGGGGATCCCTTGACCGGGATGAGGCGCTCGGTCTGGTCGCGGTCGATGCGCGGCATCGAGCCCAGCAGGCCCCAGGTGTAGGGGTGCTGCGGCTCGTAGAAGACCTTCTCGGCCGGACCGCGCTCGACGCAGCGGCCGCCGTACATCACCAGGATGTCGTCGGCCAGCTCTGCGACGACGCCGAGGTCGTGGGTGATGATGATGACCGCGGAGCCGAACTCCTTCTGCAGATCCCGGATCAGGTCGAGGATCTGCGCCTGGACGGTGACGTCCAGCGCGGTGGTCGGCTCGTCCGCGATGAGCAGCTCGGGGTTGTTGACCAGAGCCATCGCGATCATCGCGCGCTGGCGCATACCGCCGGAGAACTCGTGCGGGTAACTGTCCACCCGCTTGTGGGGCTCCGGGATACCCACCCGGTCCAGCAGCTCGACGGCCCGCTTCAGGGCGGTCTTCTTGTCCACCTTGTTGTGGACCAGGTACGCCTCGCTGATCTGCTTGCCGATGGTGAAGTACGGATGCATCGCGGACAGCGGATCCTGGAAGATCATCGCCATGTCACGGCCGCGCAGCCGGCGTACCTCGTCCGGGTCGGCGGTCAGCAGTTCCTTGCCGTTCAGCCAGATCTCACCGGAGAGGTGCGCCTTTTGCCGGCCGTACTGACCGACCCGGTGCAGGCCCATGATGCCGAGCGAGGTCACCGACTTGCCGGAGCCCGACTCGCCCACGATGCCGAGGGTCTTGCCCTTCTCCAGCGTGAAGGAGAGTCCGTCGACCGACTTCACAAGTCCGTCGTCGGTCGGGAAGTGCACCTGCAGGTCGCGTACTTCGAGGAAGGCGGTGGAGGGGGCCGAGCCCGCGGAGACGGGCTCGCCGACGGCGCCGGTCTTCGTCAGGGGGGATACGGGGGTCTCCCCCGGGACTGGCACCGCGGTCATGAGAGCCTCACTCGGGGGTCGATCACTGCGTACAAGAGGTCCACGACGAGATTGGCGAGGACGACGAAGAAGGCCGCTATGAGCGTGACTCCGAGGATCACAGGCAGATCGTGGTCGCTGATCGCCTTCACCGCGTTGTAGCCGAGGCCGTGCAGGGAGAAGGTGCTCTCGGTCAGGACCGCGCCGCCCACCAGGGCCCCGAGGTCCAGGCCGAGGACGGTCAGGATGGGGGTCATGGTCGAGCGCATGGCGTGCTTGCCGATCACCACCGGTTCCGTGAGGCCCTTGGCCCGGGCGGTACGGATGTAGTCCTCATTGAGGACCTCCAGCATGGTGGCGCGGGTGAGCCGGGCGTACATGGCGGCGTAAAGGAAGGCCAGGGTGACCCACGGCAGAACCATGCCGTTGAACCAGGCCGCCGGATCCTCGCTGAACACCGCGTCCGGCCTGTCGAACCACCCCAGCTGGTCGGAGAAGAGCGCCAGGGAGAGCATGCCGGTGAAGTAGATGGGCAGCGAGACACCGCCGAGGGCAATGCCCATCGCCGAACGGTCCAGGGGTGTACCGCGCTTGAGGGCGGAGATGATGCCGGTTGCGACACCACCGATCACCCACAGCACGACGGCACCCGCGGCGAGCGCGAGGGTGACCGGCAGCCACTCGAGCAGCAGCGGCCAGACCTCCTGCTCGGTCTTGAACGAGTAGCCGAAGCAGGGCGCGGCGCATTGCGTCACGTCGGAGCCATTGGCGTACGTCCGTCCTACCGCCAGCCCGGCCACGAACTTCCCGAACTGGACCAGGATCGGGTCGTCCAGGCCCATCTTCTGCCGGATGCCCTCGATGGAGGCGGGGTCGGACTGCTTGCCGACGAAGTACAGCGCCGGGTCCGTCCCGATCATCTTGGGGAAGAGGAAGAAGATTCCGAAGGTCACCAGCGTGATGACCATCAGCATGACGATGACGGCGAAGATTCGCCTGATGAGATATGCAAGCACTGCGCTCGGCCCGACGGTGGCCCGGCGGCCCTCTCTTATGGAGAGGGCTCCGGGCCACCGCTCGCGGCCATCACCTGCCCTTCGTGCCTAGCGGGTGTGGCACTGGAACGTGAACTGACTGGGATTTACTTGACGACGCCGAGCGAGGCGTAGTCGTAGCGGCCGTTGTAGGCGTCGGCCGTGTAGGCGTTGGTCAGGCGGGTGCTGCGCCAGGTGATCGTCTTGTCGTAGACGAAGGGCAGGTAGACAGCGGCCTCGGAGACCTTCTGGTTCATCTGCTTGTAGATCTCGCCGGCCTTGGCCGGGTCGGTCTCCGCGATGGCGTCGTCGAAGAGCTTGTTGACCGCGGGGTCGTTCAGCTCGGAGAAGTTGTTGTTACCGCTCTGCAGGATGAACCGGCCGTCGACCAGCGGCTGCGAGAAGCCCTGGCCGGTCGGGAAGTCCGCGCCCCAGCCCATGATGATGATGCCGTAGCCCTTGTCCTTGACGACCTTCGGCGAACCGATGATGCCGGACGTCTGGGCGCCGTCGAACTGGTCGACCTGGGCGTCGATGCCGACCTGCTTCAGGGCGTTCTGCAGCGAGACGGCCGTGGCGACCTCGACCGGCTTGTTGTTGCGCACCGCGATGGTGGTCTTGAAGCCGTTCGGCTGGCCACAGGCCTTCAGCGCCGCCTTGGCCTTCGTGACATCCGGCTTGCTGTCGTTCTTGAGGACCTCGTACGGGTCGTACGAGGGGTCCGAACCCTTGATGCCCGCGGGGAGCATGTTGGGAGCGACGTCGCCACCGGCCTGCGGGCCGCCACGGGCGGTCTGCAGCGACTTCTTGTCGGCGGCGTAGATGACTGCCTTGCGGCACTCGATGTTGTCGAACGGCTTGACCGTCTGCGGGAAGACCGCGTAGCGGATGAAGCCGGTCTGGCCGTTGTCGAGGTTGTCCTTGTGCTTGCGCAGGGCCGTGGTGCGAGCCGCCTGGCCGATGCCGGTCGCGTTGATGTCGACGTCGAAGTCGCCCTTGAGCAGGCGCTTGTCCATGTCGTCCGCGTTGGTCATGAAGGTGACCGTGATCTTGTCCGGAAGGGCCTTGCGGATGGTGTCCGAGGCGGGCTTCCAGTTGGCGTTGCGGGACAGCGTCATCGACTTGTTCGGCGCGTACGAGTCGATCTTGTACGGGCCGTTGGAGAAGGGCTTCAGGCCGTACTTGGAGGCGGTGTCCTTCTCCTTCTTCACCGGAGAGGCGGCCGGCATGGCGAGCATCTGCTCGAAGTCACCGTTCGGCTTCGGCAGCTTGAAGATGATGGTCTTCGCGTCCGGCGTCTCGATGGCCTTCAGGCCGAGCTTGTCCGGGGTCTTGTCCTTGTACGGACCCTTGTACTCGGTCTTCGGGTCGAGCACCTGCATCAGGTAGACCGGGCCGCCGGAGATGACGTCCTGGGCCCAGGTGCGCTCGATGCCGTACTTGATGTCCTGCGAGGTGACGGGCGTGCCGTCCTCCCAGGTCACGTTGTCCTTGAGGGTGTACTTGTAGGTCTTGCCGCCGTCCGAGATCTCGGCCTTCGCGCTCGCGAGGTCCGGTACGAGCTCGGTGCTGCCCTGGCCCGGCGCCGCCTTGAAGCTGACGAGCTGACGGGTGTAGTAGCGGGCGAAGTCCCACATGAAGCCGTAGTAACCGCGCTGCGGGTCCCACGAGTCGGCGTCCTGCGTGCCGACGAACTTCAGGGTGCCGCCCTTGGTGTCGGAGGCGTTGGCCACCTTGCCGATGCCGGCGTTGAAGCCGGGCGCCTTGCCGGCGCCACCCTTGTCATCGTCCTTGCCGCCGCCACATGCCGTGGCGGTCAGCAGGGCCGCGAGCACGACAGCCGTGCCTGCGGCAAGCCTGCGCTTCGACGTGCGATTGGTTGTCACGATGCTCGCAACCTCCGTAGTAGTCACGGCCCTCGAGGGCCGTGGTTCTGGGCTATTGCTCCTGACGGCTTCGACAGGAGCGTTGTGTCCGCAGGGACGCGTGGGGGTCAGCGGGACCCCTTCGGGTCCAGCGCATCTCGTACGCCGTCGCCGAAGAGATTGAAGGCCAACACGGTGACGAAGATCGCCAGGCCCGGGATGATCATGAACAGCGGATCGTCCTCGTAGGTGCGCACGGCCGTCGAGAGCATCTCGCCCCACGACGGGGTGGGCGGCTTGACGCCAACGCCGAGGAAGCTCAGGGCGGCTTCCGTCAGGACGTTGGTGGGGATCATCAGTGTCGTGTAGACGGTGATCGGGGCCACCAGGTTCGGCAGCAGCTCCCGGAAGAGAATGTACGTACGTCCCGCACCGAGACTGCGGGCCGCTTCGACGTACTCGCGCTCACGCAGCGAGAGCGTCTGCCCGCGGACGATGCGGCCGATGTACGGCCAGCCGAAGAAGCCGATCACCAGGACCAGGACCGCGATCCGCAGACCCGAACCGGAGAAGCCCCAGAGTTCGTTCGGGACCACGGAGATCAGGGCAATGATGAAGAGCAGCTGCGGGAAGGCCAGCAGCAGGTCCATCACCCGGCTGATCGCCGCGTCGATCCAGCCGCCGAAGTAGCCGGCGACGACGCCGAAGACGGTGCCCAGAGTGACCGCGACGAAGGCGGACAGGAAGGCGACGAGAAGCGAGATCCGCGCGCCGTAGATGATGCGGCTGAAGACGTCCCGGCCGTTGACCGGCTCAACGCCGAGGAGGTAATCGGAGCTGATGCCGCCCCAGCTACCGATCGGGGTACCCAGCAGCGGGTCGATCGCATCCTCGTGGAGTTCCTCCGGCGGGTGGCCGAGCAGACTCACGATCAGTGGAGCGAATATCGCGACCACGATCAGGAGGAGCACCACGAAACCGCCGACCAGTGCGACCTTGTCGCGCTTCAACCGGATCCAGGCGATCTTCCAGGGCGAACGCCCTTCGATGGCCTTCTGCGGGACATCGGCGGCGACATCGACGGCCGCGGTTTGGGCCGCGCTCGTGTCGTGCAGTGGTGCCGTCATCGTGGTGGGGACCCCTCTCGGCCGGCGGTGACCGACCCATGCCCGCCGCTGTAGCGGCTTCGTTCACATCAGTGGTGCAGTTGTGTGTATTGCGAGGAATGTTCGTAGAAGCAGGTCGTACACAGGACCGAAGAGCCCCTGATGCGGGGAGTCTTCAACGCTGCTGCGATCACCCGCCAGCCCCCCCGGGGAATGTTTGCTCAAATGTGATGAGGGGAGGGGGTTTCCGTTATACGGACGGAGTCACCGACTGAGCGGGTCGCCAAATATGGCATAAGGGGCGAAAGTTGACCGATGTGCCGCCATGCGGACGAGGACGGCTCTTCGATTGCAAGGCGTACGAAGCCCCAAGTACACACAATCCCACCCCAAGTACCGGCATGGGGCATGGAATTAGGGTCAGGCCGTCGGTGGTGCGGTCACGGCCTCAGCGGCCGTGCGGCGGCGGATAGCCGTAGCCTCCGGCGGCCGGCGCGCCGCCGTGGGCGTCACGGTCGTAGAACGGACGGGCGTTGGCCCGCAGCCACATAGTCACCGGGTCGTACTCGTCGGACATCGCGACGGTCGAGACCGGAAGCCCGTCCGGAACCGCGGAGATCGACTGCTGCATCATGGCGCGCACCGCGTCCACGGACTGCCTGCCGGTGTCGTACAGGTCGAGCCCGACGGCGAGGTACGGAGCGCCGAGCGCGGGCTGCACCCAGGCGCGGCGCAGCGAGCGGACCGCGGTCGTGCGGTGGGCGTTCTGCGAGAGCAGGGCGTAGAAGTGCGGGATCTCGATGGCCGGCTCGGACATCCGCAGGGGTCCGGCGGGCATCCGGTCGAGGCCGGTGGCGATCCGGCGCAGATCGAGCCAGGGGATGCCGACGCCGCCGCCGGGGGCGTGCGGGTTGAGCCAGATCCCCCAACGCTCGGGGAACAGGGCGCGGGCGACGTCCGGGCCGCTGATCACTTCGTGGGAACGGTTCCAGCCGGAGACGGAGAGCTCCTGGGCGGAGGTGACGCAAGGGGCGTAACCGACGCCGTCGACCTCCATGTTCCCGTACTGGGCGTCCGGCGAGCCCGCCTGGCCGTGCCAGAGCAGCATCCAGAGCCGGCCGCTCGCAGGATCGGCGATCGCCTGCAGCAGCGCCTCGTACGCGTCGTAGCGTCCGGGAGTCACCTGGCGCAGCATGTGCTCGACCTGCCCGGCCGCCGCGGTGCCTGACGCACTCACCCTGGGTTCCGCCCCTCTTCGATCCACCCGGCACACAAGTGCGGCGGGTCCGGCCTGGCCATCAAACCAGCTTAATCGGGAGTCCTGACGCCGACTTGACGACTACACGGGCTGACGTTGGTAGAAGGGCCGCACCCGCTCCAGCATCCATACGCCGACTGGATCCTGCGCAACATCCAGCAGTACGAGATTGACCGGCCAGCCGACCTGGGCCCGGCCCAGTGCCCGGCCGAGGGCGTCCATCGGGGCATTGCGCTCGGCGGCCTCCCAGGAGGAGAGCTCGACGCCGACGAACAGGGTCGGCGATTCGCCTTCGATGGACGCGAGCGCGCGACGGGCGGTGACGACGACGCCGGAGCTCTCGAACTCGCCTGCCGCGGCGGCGAGGAAGTCCACCGGCTCCTCCTGCCAGTCGGGTTCGAAGAGCCGCACCCGGCCGCCGGTCGCCGGACCGTCGAAAGGCGTGCGCCCCACCCGGCACAACTCGGCGACGGCGGGCGGCTGCAGCGGGGCGCCGACCGTGCCGCCCGGGTTCACGGCGATGCCGAGCTGCGGGGGCAGACCGCGGGCGAATTCGCGGGCCGGGGCGACGGTGAAGGACATATGGCCGCCGACGCAGTGCAGGAACTGCTGCTCGGAGCTGAAGACCGGGACGTACACGCCCCCGTCGATCTCCATGGTGGGCAGATCGAGGTCGGGGCTGTCCGGGCCGCCGCCGTTGGGCAGCGGCACCCAGATGTGGCTGCGGCCGAGCACCTCGACGAGGCGGCCCCCGGCGGAGGGGTTGCCGAGTGATGCGGCGAGGACCTCTTCGAGCTCGTTCGCCGGCCAGCCGCCGGATGGATACGGATGCGGATGCTCCGGTGTCTGCATGTGCTGTCCTTCTCCCCCTGCGTTCCCACGTTTCGCGCCACGACCCTAACGCCGCGGGGGCCCGCCGGGGTGGGTGGGGGCACGGCCTTCGGCCGCGCTTGCCCTCAATCGCCGGACGGGCCCGCTTCCGGCTCCTCGAAGCCGACCAGGCCGAGCGCGGCCGCCGAGTCCCGGTCCAGCAGTACCGCCGACACGCAGCCCGCGGGCAGCCGCCCGGCCTCCGCGTCGGCGACCAGACGGCCCACCGCCCGCCGGTGCCGGGCGAACGCGTACCCCGACACTCCGCGGCCGCGCTCGCGCTGGCCCTCTCTTGCCACCTTCGGCGTGACGTCGAGGAGCACCAGATGCAGGCCGCGGCCGCGGCGGCGCGCCTCGCGGGCCAGCCAGCGCCGCACCCAGGCCTGGGTGCCGCAGTCGTGTACGACGACGCTCGCACCGGAGCGCAGCGCGCGCCGCAGTCCGGCGTAGTGCGCGATGCGGACCAGCGGGCGATAGACCGCGTACGGCAGGAACTTCGGCATCCGCGCGTCCCAGCGGTCCCGGGCGTCCTGCGAGTCGATGCCGCGGCCGGGCGCCGCACGGCGGATCAGCGTGGACTTTCCGCTGCCGGGCAGGCCGGAGACGACGACCACGTCACCCGCGGCGAAGACCAGACTGCGCGGGCTGTGTCCCGAGCGGTCTCTCAGGTCACGCAGCACGGCCGCGAGCGCCCCGGCCGGCCGCCGGGCAGTCGCGCCCGGCGGGGCGGGCACCTCCGCGGCCGCCGCGTATGCCTCGGACCGCTGCAACGTCATCACCCTCCCCCAGGTCGGGTTAACCACCCTTGCCCATGAAGTGTAAAGAAACGGTAATGCGGCACAACCATATTGCAGCCGAGGGCCAGTCACCCCACTCCGCCACGATGCGTGCAATGATGTGCCCGCCAACTGCATACCGGCCGCTTGAATCCACGCGGGAGAGTCCTGGCCACTGTGTGCGCCGGGCGCCGAAGGAGCAAGTCCCTCCCTTGAATCTCTCAGGCCCCGTACCGCGTGTGATGAGGCAGATCTGAAAAGCGAGCCGCTGTCGAGTGGCTCCACCCAAGGTGCAAGTCACGACCACCAATACGTGCGGTCGCGATGAACCTCTCAGGTTCCGATGACAGATGGGGAGGATCGTCCTCGCCGGCCATGCCCTGGGAGCCACATCTATGAGCAACGCCCCCCGTCTGACCGCCCTCGATGCCCTGCATCGTTCGCTGGGCGCGACCATGACCGACTTCGCGGGCTGGGACATGCCGCTGCGGTACGCCAGTGAGCGCGACGAGCACAACGCCGTCCGCACCAAAGCCGGTCTCTTCGACCTCTCCCACATGGGCGAGATCACCGTCACCGGGCCGCAGGCCGCCGACCTCCTGGACTACGCGCTGGTCGGCAACATCGGCGGCGTCGCCGTCGGCCGTGCCCGCTACACCATGATCTGCCAGGAGAACGGCGGGATCCTGGACGACCTGATCGTCTACCGCCTCGGCGACACCGAGTCCCCCGAATACCTCGTCGTCGCCAACGCGGGCAACGCCCAGGTCGTGCTGGACGCGCTGACCGCCCGCGCCGAGGGCTTCGCCGCCGACGTGCGCGACGACCGGGACGCGTACGCCCTTATCGCCGTCCAGGGCCCCGAGTCCCCCGGCATCCTGAAGTCGCTCACCGACGCCGACCTGGACGGGCTGAAGTACTACGCGGGCCTGCCCGGCACGGTCGCCGGCGTCCCGGCGCTGATCGCCCGCACCGGTTACACCGGCGAGGACGGCTTCGAGCTCTTCGTCGAGCCGCAGTACGCCGAGAAGCTCTGGCAGGCGCTGACCGAGGCCGGAGCGCCGGCCGGTCTGATCCCCTGCGGGCTCTCCTGTCGCGACACGCTGCGCCTGGAGGCGGGCATGCCGCTGTACGGGCACGAGCTGACGACCGCGCTGACCCCGTTCGATGCGGGCCTGGGCAGGGTCGTGAAGTTCGAGAAGACGGCCAACGGCGGGCGTTTCGTCGGCCGTGAGGCTCTCGAGGCCGCCGCCGAGCACGCCGGGACCAACCCGCCGCGCAAGCTCGTCGGCCTGGTCGCCGAGGGCCGCCGGGTCCCCCGCGCCGGCTACCAGGTCGTCGCAGGCGGCCAGGTGATCGGCGAGGTCACCTCCGGCGCCCCGTCGCCGACGCTGGGCAAGCCGATCGCCATCGCGTATGTGGACGCGGAGCACGCTGCTCCCGGCACCGAGGGCGTCGGCGTCGACATCCGCGGCGCCCACGAGCCGTACGAGGTCGTCGCTCTGCCGTTCTACAAGCGCCAGAAGTGATCCTCGGCACCGCACCCCGCCCGTTTACCAGCACTCCCCCGCGTACAGGAGAATTCAGGTCATGAGCAACCCCCAGCAGCTGCGCTACAGCAAGGAGCACGAGTGGCTGTCGACCGCCGAGGACGGCGTGTCGACGGTCGGCATCACGGAGCACGCGGCCAACGCGCTCGGCGATGTGGTGTACGTACAGCTCCCGGAGGTCGGTGACACGGTGACCGCGGGCGAGACCTGCGGCGAGCTGGAGTCGACCAAGTCGGTCAGCGACCTCTACTCCCCGGTCAGCGGAGAGGTCGTCGAGGCCAACCAGGACGTGGTGGACGACCCGTCGCTGGTGAACTCAGCCCCCTTCGAGGGCGGCTGGCTGTTCAAGGTTCGCGTCGCGGAGGAGCCGAAGGACCTGCTCTCCGCCGACGAGTACACCGAGTTCTCCGGCTCCTAAGGACGTATGGCATGTCTGTTCTCAACACCCCTCTCCATGAGCTGGACCCCGACGTCGCCGCCGCTGTCGACGCCGAGCTCCACCGTCAGCAGTCCACCCTCGAGATGATCGCGTCGGAGAACTTCGCTCCGGTCGCGGTCATGGAGGCACAGGGCTCCGTCCTCACAAACAAGTACGCCGAGGGCTACCCGGGCCGCCGCTACTACGGCGGCTGCGAGCACGTCGATGTCGTCGAGCAGATCGCCATCGACCGCATCAAGGACCTCTTCGGCGCGGAGCACGCCAACGTCCAGCCGCACTCGGGCGCCCAGGCGAACGCGGCCGCGATGTTCGCGCTGCTCAAGCCGGGCGACACGATCATGGGTCTGAACCTCGCCCACGGCGGGCACCTGACCCACGGCATGAAGATCAACTTCTCCGGCAAGCTCTACAACGTGGTCGCGTACCACGTCGACGACGCCACCGGCCAGGTCGACATGGCCGAGGTGGAGCGGCTCGCCAAGGAGTCGAAGCCGAAGCTGATCGTGGCCGGCTGGTCCGCGTACCCGCGTCACCTGGACTTCGCGGCCTTCCGCCGGATCGCCGACGAGGTCGGCGCGTATCTGATGGTCGACATGGCCCACTTCGCGGGTCTCGTCGCCGCCGGACTGCACCCCAACCCGGTGCCGCACGCCCATGTCGTCACCACCACCACGCACAAGACCCTCGGCGGTCCGCGTGGCGGCGTGATCCTGTCCACACAGGAGCTCGCCAAGAAGATCAACTCGGCGGTCTTCCCGGGCCAGCAGGGCGGTCCCCTGGAGCACGTCATCGCGGCGAAGGCGGTCTCCTTCAAGATCGCGGCGTCCGAGGAGTTCCAGGAGCGCCAGCAGCGCACCATCGACGGCGCCCGGATCCTCGCCGCGCGTCTCGTCAGGGACGATGTGACCGAGCACGGCGTCTCCGTCCTGTCGGGCGGCACCGATGTGCACCTGGTCCTCGTCGACCTGCGCAATTCCGAGCTGGACGGCCAGCAGGCCGAGGACCGGCTCCACGAGGTCGGCATCACCGTCAACCGGAACGCCATTCCGAACGACCCGCGGCCGCCCATGGTCACCTCGGGCCTGCGGATCGGCACCCCGGCGCTGGCCACCCGCGGTTTCCAGGACGAGGACTTCCGTGAGGTAGCGGACATCATCGCCGAGGCGCTGAAGCCGTCCTACGACACTCAGGCGCTCAGCGCCCGGGTTTCGGCACTGGCCGCGAAGCACCCGCTTTACCCCGGCCTGAAGTAGTTCCGTACCCTTTTGTATGGACCCACGGGGCACCGCGCACACTGGAACGTGCGCGCGGTGCCCCGCACCGTGTACCCCGCTCGCTTCTGCACCACCCCGGCAGACAACGGCGTCTACCAACCCCCCAAGGAGTTCCCCGTGGCCATATCGGTCTTCGACCTGTTCTCGATCGGCATCGGCCCGTCCAGCTCCCACACGGTCGGCCCCATGCGCGCCGCCGCCATATTCGCCCGGCGGCTCAAGAACGAGGGCTTGCTGGCCCACACCGCCGCCGTACGCGCGGAGCTCTTCGGCTCCCTGGGCGCGACCGGCCACGGCCACGGGACCCCCAAGGCCGTCCTGCTCGGTCTGGAGGGCAATTCCCCCCGCAGCGTCGACGTCGAGAGCGCGGACGCGCAGGTCGAGCGCATCCGCACCGAAGGCCGGATCAATCTGCTCGGCAGCCACGAAATCGGCTTCGACTTCGACAAGGATCTGGTCCTGCACCGCCGCAAGGCTCTGCCGTACCACGCCAACGGCATGACGATGTTCGCTTACGACGCCGAGGGTGCGACCGTTCTGGAAAAGACGTACTACTCGGTGGGCGGCGGCTTCGTCGTTGACGAGGACGCCGTCGGTGAGGACCGGATCAAGCTCGACGACACTGTGCTGAAGTACCCCTTCCGCACCGGTGACGAGTTGCTGCGGCTCGCCCAGGAGACCGGCCTGTCCATCTCCGCGCTGATGCTGGAGAACGAGAAGGCATGGCGCTCGGAGGAGGAGATCCGCGAGGGCCTGCTGGAGATCTGGCGGGTCATGCAGACCTGCGTCTCGCGCGGCATGTCCCGCGAGGGCATCCTGCCCGGCGGTCTCAAGGTCCGCCGCCGCGCGGCCAACTCGGCCCGCCAGCTGCGCGCCGAGGGCGACGCGCTGGCCCACTCCATGGAGTGGATCACGCTGTACGCGATGGCCGTGAACGAGGAGAACGCCGCGGGCGGCCGGGTCGTCACCGCCCCCACCAACGGCGCCGCGGGCATCATCCCGGCCGTGCTGCACTACTACATGAACTTCGTGCCCGGCGCCGACGAGGAGGGCGTTGTCCGCTTCCTGCTGGCCGCGGGCGCGATCGGCATGCTCTTCAAGGAGAACGCCTCCATCTCCGGCGCCGAGGTCGGCTGCCAGGGCGAGGTCGGCTCCGCCTGCTCGATGGCCGCGGGCGCGCTCGCCGAGGTGCTGGGCGGCACCCCCGAGCAGGTCGAGAACGCGGCGGAGATCGGCATGGAGCACAACCTCGGCCTGACCTGCGACCCGGTCGGTGGCCTGGTCCAGATCCCGTGCATCGAGCGCAATGGCATGGCGGCGGTGAAGGCCGTGACGGCGGCGAAGATGGCGATGCGCGGCGACGGCAGCCACAAGGTCTCGCTGGACAAGGTCATCAAGACGATGAAGGAGACCGGCGCGGACATGTCCGTGAAGTACAAGGAGACCGCGCGCGGCGGCCTCGCGGTGAACATCATCGAGTGCTGAGCCTCATCCGCTGCCCAATGGCGGGCAGCCCGCACACCGCCTGAGAGACCGGAGCTTCGCGTCGGCCTCGGGGTCGTCAAGGCATTTCACGTTGAATTCACCCGCACGAGGGAGTTTTCCGAGCCCCGAACGTTTTTTCACCTCCGTGTGCCCGAAACCCCGGACTAACCTCCCAGCCAGTACGCCCAACCCCAGGTGGCCAGATCGGGCTCGCCGCAGCAAGGAGAACAGCCATGGCCGAGGGGCTGACTTCCACGTCGTCCGGCTTACACGCCCCCCTGCCCCGACCGTACGGCCGGGTCTACCGCAGCCGGGGTCGTACCGTCATCGAGCTGCAGGGCGAGGTCGACATCGCCTCGGCGAAGCCCATCGGGGCCCATCTGGATGTGGTCACCGCCGTCCGAGGCCACCATGTGGTGATCGATCTGACGCATGTGGCGTTCTTCGACTGCTCGGGACTGGCCCTCCTGTGCCGCGCGCGGCGGCGCACCGCCGAGAACGGCGGGCGGATGTGGGTGGTGTGCGACAGCCCGGCGATTCTGCGCGTGTTCCGGGCGGGCGCGGTGCTCGACGTGTTCCGTACGCTGCCGACGCTGGACGACGCCCTGGCGGCCGAGGACTGGTGAACTCCCGGGCGGCTCCCCGGCCCGGCGCCGGGGAGCCTTCCCCAGAGCCTGCGGCCCGGGAGGTGCCCCCAGGCGGATCAGGCCCGTTCAGGCCTGATCCGGCACGTGATCAGGGCTTGCTCAGCCCTTGTTGAGCGAGGCCCAGAACTCCTCGAACGTCAACTGACCGTCGCCGTTCGCGTCCTTGGTCTTGATCACTGCCTCGGCGACCGTCTCGGTGACATTGAAGTCCCCCAGCTGCGCCATCACGCTCTTGTACTCCGCCGCCGTGATCAGGCCGTCGCCGTTCACGTCGTACCGCTCGAACGCCCGGCGCGCCTCTTCGATGTCCGCCACTGCTTCCGCCCCTTCTTGGTGCATTACTGACGGGGTTCAGATTAACGGCCTGGTGGAGACTGAGGACGAGGAGGTACGCGAGATGAGCGACGCACTGGCGAGGATCCTGGCGGCCGCGGCCGTCGGAAAGTTCCCGCCACCGGACGGGGCCACAACCGTTATCGGGCAGCCGAACGCACGCGACGCGGGTGTGGTGGCGTTCACCGCGCACTCGGTGATCTTCACGGACGAGGATCCCGAGTGGGTACGGGCCGAGCTCGCCGCGACCGACTCCGACCGGCTTGCCGCAGCGATGAACCCGGCATTCCTGGCGGCCATGCTGGCCCGCACCGGCCGCTCGATGAACACCATCGACATGCTGACGGTGGCCGGGGCGCTGCCGAGCAGGCCCGATCTCGAGCTGCGCGAGATCGAGGACCCGGACCACCCGCGGGTGGCGCGGGCGCTGAAGTTCCGTGACGGCGTACGGGTCTGGGCCGCCGCCGGCGGATTGGTGGTACTCGGCCGGGGCGTGGCCGGCCGCTGGGAGACCGCGATCGAGGTGGACGAGGGAGCGCGCGGCCTGGGCCTGGGCGTTGCGCTCGCGCTGGCCGCCCGTCACCTGGTGCCGGACTCCGTGGTGTGGGCCCAGCAGTCGCCGGGGAACGCCCGCAGCGTGCGGACGTTCCAGGCCGCGGGCTTCAAACCGGTGGGCTCCGAGGCGCTGTTCGTGGCGGGCTGAATGTCAGGCCGCCGTTTGCGAGTCGAGAAGGATACGCCCCGGGACCGGGCCGTCCGGACCCGAGGGGTATCCGCACACGCCTTACCGGAAGACGCCGGTGTGGCCGAGCGAGTACCGGCCGGGCTGTGGATAGACCGCGAGTCCGTGCGGTCCGCCGCCCACCTTGATACGGGCCAGCTGCTCGCCGGTGGCGGTGTCGATCGCGTACACCTCGGAGTTGTAACGCCCGGACAGCCAAAGCACCTTGCCGTCCGCCGAGACCCCACCCATGTCCGGACTGCCACCGCCCGGCAGCCACCACTTCTTGGTGAGCCTGTTCTGTTTGAAGTCGAAGATCGAGATGGAGCCCTCGCCGCGGTTGGAGATGTACATCTCCCTGGAGTCACGGCTGATGTAGAGGCCATGGCAGCCCTTGCCGGTGGGCAGCAGCCCGGGCGTCACGAAGCTGTCGCCGTCGAGCACCCACATGCCGTGCGCCATCATGTCGGCGATGTAGAAGGTCCTGCCGTCCGGGGAGAGCTTCACGTCCTGCGGCATCGCGCCGTGGAAGGGCAGCTTCTGCCGGCCGATGACTTCCATCTTCTCCGTGTCGACCTTCAGCAGCTCGCCGGAGAACTCGCAGGAGACGATGAAGTACCTGCCGTCGGCGGAGAAGTCAGCGTGGTTGACGCCGTAGCAGGAGACCGGCGTCGTTTTGAGCGGCCTCATGCTGTGCGGGTCGCGGAAGACGAGTTCGCGGTCGAGGGAGGCCATCACGATGGCGTACTTGCCGTTGGGCGTGAAGTAGAGGTTGTACGGGTCGTGCACCTCGACCGCCTTGCCCGCGACACCGGTTGCCGGGTCGATCGGGGTGAGCGTGTGGCCGCGATTGTTGTTGACCCAGAGCGTCTTCATGTCCCAGGACGGGACGACGTGCTGCGGCTGGACGCCGACCGGGATCGTCTCGATGACCTTGTACGTGGCGGGGTCGATGACCGAGACGGTGTTGGAGTTGGTGTTGGGGACGTACACCCGGGACGGGAAGCCCCTGACCGCCGGCGAGAGCTTGCCCGGCCGGTCCGCGGCGTAGATGTCGCGCGGGTCGAGCACCGGCGGCATGCCGGGCAGTCCGGCCGGGGCGAGCGCCTTGTGGGGCTTGGGGGGCGGCGCGGCGGCCTTGGTGTGGGGCGTCTCGGCCTTGTCGCCGGGTGAGCCGCAGCCCGCGAGCAGGGCGAGCAGCACGCCGCCGAGCAGCGCGATGGTTCTCTTGGTGAGGGGAATGTTCGGGGGCATCAGGTCAGCAGCTCCGTGGTCGTCACCGCGCGCAGGCGGCGACGGTCGAGGTCGTCGAGGAGACCGGGCAGTGCGGCGACCGTGTCCGCATAGCCGAAGTGCAGGCTCACCACAGATCCGCGCTGGATCTGCCGGCTGACGTTGCCGGCGACGGCCGCGGCGCCGGGCGAGGTGAAGTCGAGGGAGTCGACGTCGTACGAGAGGACGTGCGGGTAGCCGGCCCGCTGGGCGAGTTCGGCGACGAGCGGGGTCGCGTACTGCGTACGGGAGGGGCGGAACCAGCTGCCGATGGAGCCGGTGAGCCGGCGCAGCCGCTCGGCGCAGTCGGTGATCTCGGCATAGGCATCGGTCTGGGACATCGATGAGATGCCCAGGTGGCGCTGGGTGTGGTTGCCGAGGTCGTGGCCGCCGTCGAGGATCCGGCGGGCGAGCCCGGGGTGCTGGTCGAGCCAGTCGCCGACGACGAGCACGGTGATGCGGGCGCCTGCCCGCTCGGCCTCGGCGAGGACGGCCTCGGCGATGGCCGGGTCGCCCTGGCCGTGGAAGGTGAGGGCCACCCTGTCGCGGTCGCGTGGGCCATGCGTGATCTCGGCGGGCTGCCCGGGATAACGGCGGGGGGCGGGTGCGGGACGGGGACCGCGGGACGGCGGGGCGGGCGCGGTCGGCGGCGCCGGGGCGGGGCGGTCGTCGGTGCAGCCTGTGGCGAGGGCGCCCGCGGCGGCGGCCCCCACTCCTGCGCGCAGTGCGCTGCGGCGGTCGATCGAGTTCACGGGAAAGCACAGTAGGGGCGAAGCAGACCAAAGATAACGATTGACCTAATTCGGGATACTCGCAGGTCGCGAGGGCCGGACCCTACTTCCACCGGCGCAACAATGAAACACTCGTCAAGCTCTATATTTATTCAGCATTTACGAGGCAGGTGGCCCAACTCACCTACGATTCACTTTCAGGATGCGCAGTTTACTTACCTATGCCCCAGTAATGACTTTTGGCGGTACGGCCTCCCGTCTGTCATAGTCGGTGGCACGACCCCCATTGACCCGGGCAGGTCGTTCGTAAGCTGCCGTGGATACACCCCCCAATCCACGGCGCTCCACAGAAGCCCCCGCTCAGGGGGCTTCTGTGTGTCCGGATCACGCCGTGCGGGTCACGACGTCCAGTCACGCCGTCCGGGTCGCGTCAGCGGTCGGAGACCCGCATCTCGAACCAGGTGGTCTTGCCGCGCGGCAGCAGATCCACACCCCACCGGTCGGAGAGCTTGTCGACAAGGAACAGCCCGCGGCCGCTGACGTCCATCTCATGGACCGGCATCAGACAGGGCAGACCTCGCGAGGGGTCGCGGACCTCGATCCTGATCCAGCCGCGGCGGCGCAGCATCCGCAGCCCGAAGACCCGTGCCCCGGTGTGCCGTACGGCGTTGCCGACGAGCTCCGAGACCAGTAACACCGCGTGCTCGGCGGTCTGCGAGGAGAGTGCCCACTGGCGCAGCACCACGCAGTGGGTCAACCGGCGTGCGGTGGCTGCGGATTCGGGGCGGGAGGGCAGCTTTATTTCCTCGCCCGTGGGATCGCCGAACAACTCCAGTGCCCTGAGCGCCTGTTCGTCCTCGACGGCAGGCAACCACCGCGCCGCGGCAGCGCTGCCGCGCTGCCGCGGCTGTTCCACACCTTCGAGGCCCGCCATGCCCCCATCATGGCCGCAACGAGCGAATTCGGGGGCCGTTCCGGCGGAATGGGGCCCCGGAATTGGCTACTCCCGGGTAATCGAATGACATATACCGCAGCCGCATACGGGCGCTCACACCCGCCCTGAGCTGCCCTGACGCCTTGCTTGCAATTGATCGCCAAGCACGGGCGGTCCGATGCGGCTTAAGGCTGCCCTAAGAGTGGGCTAAGCCGCACACAGGGTTGACTCTGACAGCTGATATGTCCAACTGAACTTAATTCAGAGGAACTTGGCCTTGCCCGGGCCCTCTTCCACAAAGCTGCGCATCCCGCGCTCGCGGTCCTCTGTCGCGAACAGGCCCGCGAACCAGTTGCGTTCAATGGCGAGGCCCGTTTCGATGTCCGTCTCGAGACCCGCGTCGATGGACTCCTTGGCGGCGCGCAGCGCCAGCGCGGGCCCCTGGGCGAGCTTCGCGGCCCAGGCGCGGGCCTGCTCGTACACCTCCGCGGCCGGCACGACACGGTCCACCAGGCCCAGTTCGAGCGCCTCGTCCGCCTTCACCATACGGCCGGTGAAGATCAGGTCCTTGGCCTTGGACGGGCCGATCAGCCGCGACAGCCGCTGGGTGCCGCCGGCGCCCGGGATCAAGCCCAGCAGGATCTCCGGCTGACCGAGCTTGGCGTCGTCCGCGGCGATCCGGAAGTCGGCGCAGAGCGCCAGCTCGCACCCACCGCCAAGCGCATAGCCGGTGACGGCCGCGACGACGGGCTTGGGGATGCGGGCGACGGCGGTGAAGGACTCCTGGAGCTCCCGGGACCGTACGACCATCGCCGCGTGGTCCATCGCCTGCATTTCCTTGATGTCCGCGCCGGCCGCGAACACCTTCTCGCCGCCGTACAGGATCACGGCCCGTACGTCGTCCCGGCGGGCCGCCTGGGCGGCGAGCTCGCGCAGCCGGTCCTGGACGGCGATGTTCAGCGCGTTCATCGGCGGGCGGTCCAGACGGATGGTACCGATGCCTTCGGAGACCTCAAGATTGACTGTCATGGACCGAGGTTAGCCCGCGTTAACGGCAACAGACCCGGTGCGCTGCGTCACAGCGACACCGGGTCCGTTCCGGTCGTACAGGAACTACTTGGTCCACTCCGCCCAGGACATGTTCCAGCCGTTCAGGCCGTTCTCCGGGGATATCTGCTTGTCCTTGGAGTTCTTCACGATCACCACGTCACCGACGATCGAGCTGTCGAAGAACCAGGCCGCCGGGGTGGAGCTGTCACCGGCGCCGCGGGCGTCACGCAGGCCGACGCAGCCGTGGCTGACATTCGCCGATCCGAAGGTCCCGGACGAGGCCCAGTAGTTGCCGTGAATGAAGGTGCCCGAGTTGGACAGGCGCATCGCGTGCGGCACGTCCTTGATGTCGTACTCGCCACCGAAGCCGACGGTGGCGCCGTTCATCCGGGTCACCTTGTACTTCTCGCTGATGACCATCTGGCCGTTGTACGTGGTGGTCGACGGCGCGCCCGCGGTGATCGGGACATTCTTGATCTGCTTGCCGTCGCGTACGACCTTCATCCGGTGGGCCTTGGCGTCCACCGTGGAGACCTGGCTGCGGCCGACGGTGAACTTCACCGTCTTGGACTGCTTGCCGTACACACCCGGGCGGCCCTCGACGCCGTCCAGGTTCAGCTTCACGGTCACCTTGGTGCCGGCGGCCCAGTACTTCTCCGGCCGGAAGTCGAGGCGGTCGTTGCCGAACCAGTGGCCCTCGACCGGCACCGACGGCTCGGCCGTCACCTTGATGGCCCTCTCGACGGCGCCGGGGTCGGTGATGCCACGGGTGAAGTTGATCGAGACCGGCATTCCGACGCCGACCGTCGAACCGTCCTCGGGGCTGTACTGCCCGATGAAAGTGTTCTTCGGGACGAGCGTGGTGAAGCTCGTGTCCTTCGCCGACTCCCGGCCGTCTTCGTCCTTGGCGACGGCGTGCACCTTGTACTTGGTGGAGCCGGCCAGATGCTGCAGCGGCTGCCAACTGGCGCCGTCCGCGGCGAGCTTGCCCTCGATCGGGGCGCCCTTGTCGTCCTGGACCGTGACAGTGGTCAGCTTGCCCTTGGCCGCCGTAACCTTCAGCGCTCCACTGGTGGCGACCGAGTCGGCGCCGTCCTTGGGCACTATGGTCACCACCGCCTGGGAGGCCGCGTTCCCGACCTTCCCGCCGTCCTTGTTGCCCTTGCCGTCGCCGTCCTTGTCGGAGTCTCCGCCTCCGCAGGCCGTGACCAGCACCAGCAATGCCCCCAGCACCAGAGCCCGCAGCGGAGCGCCCCCGCGCCCGCGTCCCGCCCCGGCCGACGCCCCCGATATCGGCTGCCTGTTCAAAATGGTCTCTCCCCTCGCACGGCCTGGCCCCGCCACGGCCCGCACCCCCGCGCGCCTCAGGCACGCACGGCGATAGATAATCACACCCCGGGTAGTTGATCCTCCCCGCGAATGTCACCGTTCAGTCCCAACTTGTCCGGCGGGCTCATCTGAAACGGTGCGGGCCTTGCAGGTCAGCGAGGGTCAACCCAGCGCGGAACCGGCCTTCCACGCCTTCCAGTCCAGGTTCCAGCCGCCGAGACCGTTGGCGGGGTCGACCTTCTTGTCACGCGAGTTGAAGACCTCGACCACATCGCCGATCAGCGTCCGGTCGAAGAACCAGCCGGCCGGGGTGTCCCCGCTGCCGCCCTTCACATCACGCAGTCCGACACAGCCGTGGGAGACGTTCGCCGAGCCGAACGTCTCCGGCGCGGCCCAGTAGTTGCCGTGCAGGAAAGTGCCGGATTTGGTCAGCCGCACCGCGTGCGGCACATCCTTGATGTCGTACTCACCCCTGCCATTGCGCCTCTTGAAGCCGACCGTCGCACCGTTCATCCGGGTCACGTCGAACATCTCCATGACCACCATCTTTCCGTTGTACGTCGTCGACTTGGGCGCTCCCGCCGTGATCGGCAGGGTCGCCAGAACCCCGCCCTCGCGCCGTACCTCCATGGTGTGCTTCGCCGCGTCGACGAGCGAGACCTGCGAACGGCCGATGGTGAAGGCGATGGTCTTCTGCTGGATGCCGTACACCCCCGGCGCGCCCTCGACGTCGCGCAGCCGTAGCTCGACGGTGACCTCGGTGCCCGGCTTCCAGTAGTCGCGCGGACGGAAGTCGAGGCGCTCGTCGCTGAACCAGTGGCCCGCGATCTCGACCGGCGGGTCCGAACTGACGCGGATGGCGCGCTCGACGGCCTCGCGGTCCTGGATCTCCCGGTTGAAGTCGAAGGAGACGATCATGCCGGTGCCGACGGTCGAGCGGTGCTCGGGCTTGAAGTAGCCGATGAAGCGGCGCTCGGGAACCCGTGTGGTGAAGGTCGTGTGACGCGCCGAGCGGCGGCCGTGCGCGTCCAGGGCGACCACGTCGACGCTGTACTTGGCGGCCAGGTCGAGGCGGGTGCCCTCGTCCGGCTTCCAGGTCAGGCCGTCCTCGGAGATCTCACCGTGGATCTCGGTGGGCTGAGCGTCCTCGACCTGCGTCACCTTGACCCGCTCGATCCGGCCGCCGGGCAGCCGCACCTCGAGGGGCCCTTCGAGGCCGACCCCCTTCGCGCCGTCCTCGGGGACGACTCGGATCGTGTCCTCGACCGACCGGGGCTTGCTGCCGACGTCCAGCTTCTCGCTGGTGCACCCGGTCAGCCCGGCCATGAGTCCTGCCCATGTCAGGGCGATGGCCACGCCCTGCCCTGCCCGCTTCATTACGTGTCTCACGTACCGCCCAACGACCACGCCCCTCCAGGGGAAACGTGAGAGCAGGGCCATGTTGGGACAAGAGCAGCGCGGGCAGAACAGGTGGGAGGACCACGCGTGGGCTGCCGCGGCCGGGACGCCGTGAGCAGCCGTACTTCCCCCGGAGCCTCCGGCGCCCGGGGAGGTACCCCCTTGCGTGGCCCGACGAGCCGCGGGAGGCCGGCAGGTGTCGAGCGCAGCCGAGCAGGAGACGGTGCAGGAGGGGCTGCGGGGCGACCTGCCCGGTCCACTTCCGGTGGCCGGGGTCGAGGGCCGCGACCGGGAGCCGGGCAGCCCGGTGGCCCTGCGGGCACGGGAGGCTCCCCTATACACGGCATCGGTGTGGCCGGGGGCGCCGACGCCGCTCGGGGCCCGTTTCCGGATCGGACCGGACGGGGTGGCGGGCACCAACTTCGCGCTCTGGGCGGGCGGTGCGGAGGCGGTCGAGCTGTGCCTCTTCGACGACGGGGGCGATTCGGCCACCGAGACGCGGCTGCCGCTGACCGAGCTGACGCATGAGATCTGGCACGGCTTCGTGCCCGGGGTCCGGCCGGGTCAGCGCTACGGCTACCGCGTGCACGGCCGCTGGGACCCGTGGACGGGCGCCCGCTGGAATCCCGCGAAGCTGCTGCTCGATCCGTACGCACGGGCGGTGGACGGGGACTTCGAGCTGCCCGCGGAGGTGTACGGACACGTACGGGACTGGCCGCAGCAGCATGTCGCCGACACGGTGCGCGACGACCGGGACTCGGCGCCCCATGTGCCCAAGGGCGTCGTCGTCCACGATGACACCCCCGACGACGAATGGATGGACGACCGCAGGCCCAAGACCCCGTGGGCGGACTCGGTCATATACGAACTGCATGTGCGTGGCTTCACCAAGCTCCATCCGGGGATCCCCGAAGAGCTCCGGGGCACCTACGCGGGGCTCGCGCATCCGGCGGCGATCGACCATCTGGTGCGGCTCGGGGTGACGGCGGTCGAGCTGCTGCCGGTGCATCAGTACGCGCACGAGGACCATCTGCTGAAGCGGGGGCTGCGCAACTACTGGGGCTACAACTCCATCGGCTACTTCGCGCCGCATGCCGGGTACTCGGCGAGCGGGACGCGGGGGGAGCAGGTCGGCGAGTTCAAACGGATGGTTCGCGCGCTGCACGCCGCGGGCATCGAGGTCATCCTCGATGTAGTCTACAACCACACCGCGGAGGCGGGTGAGCTGGGTCCGACGCTGTCGCTGCGCGGCATCGACAACCGCGGCTACTACCGCCTCCAGTCGGACGCGCGGACGTACGCCGACTACACCGGGTGCGGCAATACGCTGCATGTGGTGCAGCCACATGTGCTGCGGCTGATCACTGATTCGCTGCGCTACTGGGTGACCGAGATGGGCGTCGACGGCTTCCGGTTCGACCTGGCGGCGGCGCTGGCGCGCTCCATGCACGACGTGGACATGCTCTCCCCCTTCCTCGCGGTGATCGCCCAGGACCCTGTGCTGCGGCGGGTGAAGCTGATCGCCGAGCCGTGGGACGTCGGCAACGGCGGCTACCAGGTCGGCGCGTTCCCGCCGCTGTGGACCGAGTGGAACGACCGGTACCGCGACGCCGTACGCGACTTCTGGCGCGGCGCGCTGCCCGACGTACGAGACCTGGGATACCGGCTTTCCGGGTCCAGCGATCTGTACGCGTGGGGAGGGCGGCGGCCCTACGCCTCCATCAACTTCGTCACCGCCCACGACGGGTTCACCTTGCGCGACCTGGTCAGCTACGGGCAGAAGCACAACGAGGCCAACGGGGAGGGCAATCGCGACGGCACCAACGACAACCGGTCCTGGAACTGCGGCGCGGAGGGCGAGACCGACGATCCGCGCATCAACGCGTTGCGGCGCCGGCAGCTGCGGAATCTTCTTACCACCCTGCTGGTGTCGACGGGTGTGCCGATGCTGGTCGCGGGCGACGAGATGGGCCGTACGCAGGGCGGCAACAACAACGCCTACTGCCAGGACAACGAGGCCGGCTGGCTGGACTGGTCGCTGCTCGAGACCCCGGGACCGCGTGGCCTGCTGGAGCTGACCACCCGGCTGCTGGCCCTGCGCCACGCCCACCCGGTGCTGCGCCGCCGGGCCTTCTTCTCGGGCCGCGCCCGGGCGGCGGACGGACTGCGGGACCTCGCCTGGTTCACCCCGCACGGCAAGGAGATGACGGAACGGGACTGGTACGCCCCGGCGTCGACGCTGGCGCTCTATCTCTCGGGCCGCGACATACCGGGACGTGACGCGCGTGGAGCGGAGGTGACGGACGACAGCTTCCTGACGGTCCTGCACGCGGCGGACCGGCCGGCGAGCTTCCAGCTGCCGGGGCCACCGTGGGCGCAGTCGTACGAGCTGGTGGTCGACACCTCGCGGGAGGAACAGGAGACGGCGCCGGGGACGGTGCACGCGGGCGGGGAGACGGTGACGGTACCGGCGCGGTCTGTGCTGCTGCTGCGGGTGACGGGGTAGTCCCCCGGGCGGCCGTGGGGCGTTGCGTGCCGCGGCCGTGGAGCGCTGCCTGCCTCGGCACGGGGGGTCGCTGCCTGCCTCGGCCGGCGGGGCCGCTGCCACAAAATCGGATGAGCGCTGTCAGTGGTGAACCGTAGGCTCACGCCTGATGCCCGAAAAACATGCAGCTGCCAAGGACCGGTCCACCGTACGTTCACTGCTTCGGCTGTGGCCGTATGTACGTCCTGTCCGAACTCGCCTGTTCAGTGCGGCATTTGTCGCCGTCGTGGCCTCCTGTCTGGGCCTGGTCATCCCCCTCGTACTGAAGTGGATCGTGGACGGCCCGGTGGCCGGCCGGGACCCCGGCGGGGTCTGGCTCGGGGCGCTGGCCCTGCTGTTGCTGGGGGTCGCCGAGGCGGGGCTCTTCGGGATGAGGCGGTGGCTGGTGGCCCGGCCGCTGGCGGGGGTCGAGGCGGCGATGCGGGCGGATCTCTACCGGCATCTGCAGCGGCTGCCGGTGGCCTTCCACGACCGGTGGGCGTCGGGCCAGTTGCTGTCGCGCGGCACGACGGATCTGATGCTGCTGCGGATGTTCCTGGCGTTCCCACTGACCTTTCTGCTGGTCAACGCGGTGACGATTCTGGTCGGGTTTGTCATTCTGCTGGACCAGCAGTGGACGCTGGGGCTGGTACTGCTCGCGCCGATCGTGCCGCTGGTGATTCTCTGCTCGCTGTTCGAGTCGCGGTACGCGGTCGTCGCGCGGCTGGCGCAGGACCAGGTCGGCGATCTGACGACGGTCGTCGAGGAGAGCGTGCTCGGCATCCGCATCGTCAAGGGCTTCGGCCGCCACCGCAGCCAGGCGCGCGCCTTCCGCGAGCTCTCGGAGCGGCTGCGCGGCACGGAGCTCGGCAAGGCGCGGCTGCTGGCGGGGATCTGGGCGCTGATCACGACGATCCCCGAGGTGGCGATCGGCGCGGCTCTGGTACTCGGCACGGTCCAGGTCGCGGACGGCGGCCTGTCGGCGGGCACGCTGGTGGCGTTCCTGTCGACGGCGCTGGCGCTGCGATGGCCGGTGGAGTCGATCGGCTTTCTGCTGGCCATGAGTCAGGAGGCGGCGACGGCCACGGAACGGTACTTCGAGGTGATGGACGCGGCACCGGAGTCGAGCAGGAGCGGGTCCGCGGACGCCGCCATGTCCGGGGCGACGGGGGTCGCAGGGGTCGCTCGGATCGCCGAGGCCGGGGCGACCGGAGCGGTCGGAGCGGTCGGAGCGACCGGGGGCACGGAGGTCGCCGACCACGCCCGGGACGCGGGGGCCGCCGAGGTCGGGGCGGCCGGGGCCACAGGGGTCGACGAGGTCGCCCGGATCGCCGAGGTCACTGCGGCCGGAGCGACCGGAGCGACCGGGGGCAGGGAGGTCGCCGACCACGCCCGGGTCGCGGGGGCCGCCGAGGGGTTGTGCTTCGAGGGGGTCGAGTTCCGCTATCCGGACGCCCCGGCGCAGTCCGCGCCCGTGCTCGCCCGTATCGATCTACGGGTTCGGCCCGGGGAGACGATGGCCCTGGTCGGGAGCACCGGCTCCGGGAAGACGACGCTCACCGCGCTCGTACCGCGGCTCCACGAAGTGACCGCCGGGCGGATCACGCTGGACGGGGAGGACATCGCCGCGATGCCGCGGGAGCGGCTGCGGCGGCTGGTGTCGGTGGCGTTCGAGGAGCCGACGCTCTTCTCGGCGAGCGTCGGCGAGAACGTCCTGATGGGTGCGGAGGACGCGGGCGAGCCGGAGTTGGGCCGGGCGCTCGACATCGCGCAGGCCGGTTTCGTGCGTGCGCTGCCGCACGGCGCGGACACCCAGGTCGGCGAACAGGGCCTCACCCTCTCCGGCGGCCAGCGCCAACGCCTCGCCCTGGCCCGGGCGGTGGTCGGGCGCCCGCGCTTCCTGGTCCTCGACGACCCGCTGTCGGCACTGGACGTCCATACGGAGGCCCTGGTGGAGGCGGCCCTGCGCAGGGTGCTGGAAGGCACGACGGCTCTGGTGGTCGCGCACCGCCCGTCGACCGTGATGCTGGCGGACCGGGTGGCGCTGCTCTCCGGGGGCCGCATCGCGGCGGTGGGCACGCATCGCGAACTGCTGCGTACGAATGCGGAGTACGCGTGGCTGATGTCGGGGGCGGAGCCGGGGTCGCAGCCGCGGAACGGTCAGTCGCCGCGCAAGGCCGGACCCGAGGCGGGGACCGCTCGGTCGACAGCCGCCGAGGCCGGACCCGAGGCCGGACCCAAGGCGGGGACCGCTCGGTCGACAGTCGCCGAGGCCGGACCCGAGGCCGGGACCGCTCCGTCGACAGCCGCCGAGGCCCCCCGAGCCGTATCCGGGAGTGGCGGGACGGCGATCCCGACGGCAGCGGCCGCCACCCACGAGGACGATCCCGCCGGGCCGGCGGACGGCGAAGCCGCACGCCTTGCCGGCCGGGACGTGGCCGACGAGGCGCTCGGTCGCCCGGAGCCCCGGGACGGGCCTTCCCACGGTGCGGCCCAACTGCCCGCCGCCCCCTCGTCCGGCCACGCCGAAGGGAGTCCCCGATGACCATGACCACCACCTCTACCGCCCCCAGTGACCTTAAGGACGAGGGCGATCCCTTCGACCGGGATGCCCTGCCCGCGCCCCAGGGAGCGACCGGCGCGCTGTTGCGTTCTCTTCTCGCGGCCCGGCGCGCACCCGTCGTGAGGGCCGCGCTCCTCCTGCTGCTCCAGCAGGCCGCCGTCCAGGCCGGGCCCCTCCTCGTGGCGTACGCCATCGACCGCGGCGTCCCCGCCTTCCGGCGCCACGACTACGGGCCGCTCATCGCGGTCGCCATCGGGTACGCCGTGTGCGCGCTCGGCGCTGGCCTGCTCCAGTACGCCTTCATCCGCACCTCCGCACGGGTCAACCAGGACGTCCTCCTCGACCTGCGCGGCCGGATCTTCCGCCATGCCCAGGCACTGAGCGTCGACTTCCACGAGCGTTACACGTCCGGCCGGCTGATCTCCCGCTCGACCACCGACGTGGAGTCCCTGCGGGAGCTGCTCAGCGAAGGGCTCCAGGAGCTGATCGCGGTCGTCCTCGCCTTCGTCTACATCTCGGCCATGCTGCTCTGGCTGGACCTCGGACTCGGCGCGCTCGCCGTGCTCTCCTTCGTACCGCTGTATCTGCTCGTACGCCGCTACCAGCGTCGCGTCGCCGTCGTCTTCCGCACCCGCTCCACCTTGATCGCCGCGGTCATCGTGAAGTTCGCGGAGACGATGAACGGCATCCGTCCGGTGCGCGCGTTCCGGCGCGAGCACGCCAATGACGTGGAGTTCCGGCGCCTCAACCACCGCCATGAGCGCAGCAATGGCGACGGCCTGCTGGAGATGGCGCGCTATGTCGTCGGCTCCCGGCTCGTCGCCAATACCGCCGTCGCCGGGATCGTCGTGTGGGGCGCGTACCGCGTCGCCTCCGGCACTCTCGCGCTCGGCGTGCTGGCTGCCGCCGTGCTGTATCTGCGGCGGCTCTACGACCCGATCGACCGGCTCGGGATGTTCCTCAACTCCTACCAGTCCGCGGCCGCTTCGCTCGAGAAGATCGCCGGCCTGCTGGCCCAGACGCCGTCCGTACCGGAGGCGCGGGATCCCAAGGAGCTGCCCGCCCCGCACGGCGACCACCCCGGCCGCGAGGTCGTCTTCGAGGACGTCCGCTTCGCCTACCGCACCGGCGGCGAGGTGCTGCCCCGCTTCGGCCTGACGATCCCGGCCGGCCAGACGGTCGCCGTCGTCGGCTCGACCGGCGCGGGCAAGTCCACGCTGGCCAAGCTGCTGGCCCGCTTCTACGACCCCACCGAGGGCCGGGTCCTCCTCGACGGCGTCGAGCTGCGCGATCTGGCCACGCCGGAGCTGCGGCGCGGGGTCGTGATGGTGACGCAGGAGGCGTTCTTGTTCTCCGGGACGGTCGCGGAGAACATCGCGATCGGACGGCCGGAGGCTTCGCGTGCCGAGATCGAGCGCGCCGCGAAGGCGATCGGCGCGCACGATTTCATCAGCGGCCTGCCGGACGGCTACGACACCGACGTACGCAAACGGGGCGGCCGCATCTCGGCCGGTCAGCGTCAGCTGGTCGCATTCGCCCGCGCGCTGCTCGCCGATCCGGCGGTGCTGATCCTCGACGAGGCGACGAGCTCGCTCGACATCCCGGGGGAAAGGGCGGTGCAGCGGGCGATGGACACGGTGCTGCGCGGCCGTACGGCCGTCGTCATCGCGCACCGGTTGTCGACGGTGGAGATCGCGGACCGGGTGCTTGTGATGGAGCACGGGCGCATCGTTGAGGACGGGGCGCCGGCCGACCTCATCGGTGGGGAGGGGAGGTTCGCCGATCTGCACCGGGCGTGGCGCGACAGCCTCGTCTGAGCCCGCGGTCGGCCGCCGCCCGGGCGAAGGGAGCCGGAGGCGGGGCTTCCGCCCGGTTCACTGCCGTGCGGCGCAGGCCCCCGATCAGCGGGAAGGTATGCAGATCATCGCGGGACCGTACTGATCTGTGTGATCGTGGAGCTCATGACTGACTCGACGCCTGACGTGATCCTGGTGCCGGAGCTGTATGTCGGCTATCCCGAGGTGGCTTTCGGCGGCTTCGTCGCGGGCGTTCTGGCGGAGCGCTCCGGGGCGAAGACGGTTCGAGTGGACTTCCGCGGTCCTGTGCCGGTCGCAGTGCCCGTGCGGATCGCCGGAACGGGGGACGGCGGCTGGCAGTTGGGCGAAGCCGGGCTGCCGCTCGCGATTGCCGCCCCTGCCGAACTGGACCTCGACGCTCCGGCCGCGCCGAGCTGGGACGAGGCGGTCGCCGCGGCCGAGGCGTTCCGGGCCGCGCCGCCCGCCGGGCTCGTCGACTGCTTCGGCTGCGGACTGGACCGTACGCCGGACCGCGGACTGCGCCAGCACTGCACGCCGGTGCCGGGACGCGACATGGTGGCCTGCGACTGGACCCCGGATCCGGCGCTCGCGGACCCGGACGGCCTGCTTCCGCCGGAACTGGTCTGGGGGGCACTGGACTGCCCGGGCAACTGGGCGGGCCGGCTGCTCGGCAGCCAGCGTTCGGGCGCGGTGACGGCCTCCCTCACGGCGACGCTCCTGCGCCCGGTCGCCGCGGCGTCGCCGCACATCTCGTACGCCTGGGTCCTCGCCGAGTCGGGCCGCAAGCACACGCTGGGCGTGGCCCTGGCAACAGCCGACGGCGAGTTGTGCGCCGTGGGCGAGGCCCTGTGGCTGGACCCGAGGCCCGCGGCCTGACACAGCGCGGCACGTACGCGTGAGGACGCCAACTCCGGCTCGCAGTCCGGCGATGCGGCATGGCCCGGTGCCGTGAGACACCGGCATGCGGGACGACGAGTGGACGGCACGGAACGAGCCATGCTCGAAATGAGCGCCGCGACCGGGAACCATCGTGCGCTCAACACCCAGTTCACATAAGCGAGTTCACACTGGGGCTGAAACGCTGTTCTATTTCGGGCTCGGCGAACCCTCGACGCCTTCGCGGCAATGATCGACGAAACGTCCGCTTAACGAACATGACTATTCGGGCATCGGACGATTTCCGGCCAATTCCTTGACGCGCCCCTGACATGTGCCGTTCAGGCTGTCACTCTTCCCCCAATCCACGCTCCACACGCTCCGCATGCTCTGCCCGGTCGGCCTCACCCAGCCGCCCGGTACCCCCCTCGCAGAAGGAGTTCGCGTGAGACCCACGCATCGCCGGCGCACCACCGCGACCGGAGCTCTCATAGCCACCGCTGCCCTCCTCGCGGTCGGATTCCAGACCGGCACCTCATCGGCCGATCCGACGGCCGCCGCCGCACCCGCGGCGGCGAAGGCGGGGAAGGCGGACCCCGGCGCGCTGCCGCTCAAGCTCAGCCCCGCGCAGCGCGCCGAGCTGATACGCAAGGCGAGCGCCACCACCTCGGCCACCGCCAAGGATCTGGGCCTCACGGCCCAGGAGAAGCTCGTCGTCCGGGACGTCACCCAGGACCGCGACGGCACCACCCACACCCGGTACGAGCGCACCTACGCCGGACTCCCGGTGCTGGGCGGCGACTTGGTGGTCGCCGAGACCAAGGCGGGCGCGACCGAATCGGTCACCAAGGCGTCCGGCGCGGCCCTCAAGAACGTCGACACCAGCGCCGACGTCGCCCCGGCCACCGCCGAGAAGCAGGCGCTGGGCGCGGCCAGGGCGGAAGGTTCCACGAGGACCGAGGCCGACCGCGCTCCGCGCAAGGTGGTCTGGCTGGCGCAGGGCAAGCCGGCTCTCGCGTACGAGACGGTCGTCGGCGGCATCCAGCACGACGGCACGCCGAACGAGCTGCATGTCGTCACCGACGCCACTTCCGGAGCGAAGCTCTTCGAGTGGCAGGCGGTCGAGAACGGCACCGGCAACACCCAGTACAGCGGCCAGGTCTCCCTCGGCTCGACCCAGTCGGGCTCGACCTACAACCTGACCGACGGCGGCCGCGGCAGCACCAAGACGTACAACCTCAACCGCGGCACCTCGGGCACCGGGACGCTGTTCTCGGGCCCCGACGACATCTGGGGCAACGGCCAGGCCTCCGACCCGGAGACCGCGGGTGCCGACGCCGCGTTCGGCGCCGGGATCACCTGGGACTACTACAAGAACGTGCAGGGCAGGACCGGCATCCGCGGTGACGGCGTCGGCGCCTACTCCCGGGTCCACTACGGCAACAACTACGTCAACGCGTTCTGGCAGGACAGCTGCTTCTGCATGACGTACGGCGACGGCTCGGGCAACGCCAAGCCGCTCACCTCGATCGACGTGGCCGCGCACGAGATGACGCACGGCGTCACCGCCGCCACCGCGAAGCTCGTCTACAGCGGTGAGTCCGGCGGCCTCAATGAGGCGACGTCCGACATCTTCGCCGCCGCCGTCGAGTTCCACGCCAACAGCGCCCAGGACAAGGGCGACTACCTGGTCGGCGAGAAGATCGACATCAACGGCGACGGCACCCCGCTGCGCTACATGGACAAGCCGAGCAAGGACGGCGCGTCCAAGGACGCCTGGTACTCGGGCATCGGCGGGATCGACGTCCACTACTCCTCGGGCCCGGCGAACCACTGGTACTACCTGCTCTCCGAGGGCAGCGGCGCCAAGACCATCAACGACGTCAACTACGACTCGCCGACCTCCGACGGTCTGCCCGTGACCGGCATCGGCCGGGACAAGGCCTCGCTGATCTGGTTCAAGGCGCTCACCACGAAGTTCAACTCCACGACGAACTACGCGGCAGCCCGCACCGGCACCATCGCGGTCGCCACGGAGCTGTACGGAGCCACCAGCGCCGAGGTCAAGGCCGTGACCGACGCCTGGGCCGGCATCAATGTCGGTGCCCGCCCCGGCGGCGGCGACCCCGATCCGGGCGGTGTCTTCGAGAACACCACTGACGTCGCCATCCCGGACGTCGGTGCCGCGGTCACCTCGACGGTCAGCGTCACCGGCCGCACGGGCAACGCCCCGAGCGCCCTCAAGGTCGGCGTGGACATCATCCACACCTGGCGCGGGGACCTGGTCGTCGATCTGCTCGCCCCGGACGGCACGGTCTACCCGCTGAAGCCGTTCAGCTCCTCCGACTCGGCGGACAACGTCCAGGCGACCTACACGGTCAACGCCTCGTCCGAGGTCGCCAACGGCGCCTGGAAGCTGCGAGTCCAGGACAAGGCCAGGCTGGACACCGGCTACATCAACAGCGTCAAGCTCACCTTCTGAGCCCTGCCGCGACCGAAGCTGCCCGGGGAGCGAACGCCCCCGGGCACCTTCAATTGGGGCGGCGTGGTGGTGCACCGCACCACCACGCCGCCCTCCCCCCGTCAGCGCATCAGCACTCCCGCGCCCTCCCCCGTCGCCTCCGTCGGCAGCGCCACCAGCCCCAGGTCCGCGCCGGCCGCGAGCTGCGGATGGGTCGGCAGGATGCGCACCGTGTAGCCGAACGGACCCGTGCGGTCCAGGCAGAGCGGCCCCTCGTAGACCCAGCGGCCCTCCATGTCCGGGCCGCCCGCCGGCTTCAGCGGCGAGGTCTGGGCGTCGGCGATCGCGTCGTCGGAGTCGACGCGGCCGGCCACCGCCTGCACCTCCACGTCGCCCGGCTGGAGTTCGCCGAGGGCGACCCGCACCCGCAGCGCGAGCGTCGCGCCCAGCTCCGCCGTGCCCTCCGCCGCGGCCTCCTCAAGCGCCTCCACATGGTCGACGGCCACATGTGGCCAGGACCCTCGCACCCGCGCCTTCCAGGCCGCCAGCTCCCGTGCCGCGTCCGCGTCCATGGACCGGTGGGCCCGGGCGGCGGGGGCGTACAACCGCTCCACGTACTCCCGCACCATGCGGCCTGCGAGCACCTTGGGGCCGAGCGTGGTCAGCGTGCGGCGGACCATCTCGATCCAGCGCTGCGGCAGCCCGCCGGCGCCCCGGTCGTAGAAGCGGGGCGCCACCCGGTTCTCGATCAGCTCGTACAGCGCGCCCGCCTCCAGCTCGTCACGGCGGTCCTCATCGGTCGCCGAGCCGTCTGCCGTCGGAATCGCCCAGCCGAAGTCCGGCTCGAACCACTCGTCCCACCAGCCGTCCAGCACGGACAGATTGAGGCAGCCGTTGAGCGCGGCCTTCATCCCGCTCGTCCCGCACGCCTCCAGGGGGCGCAGCGGGTTGTTGAGCCAGACGTCGCAGCCGGGATACAGCTTCTGCGCCATCGCCATGCCGTAGTCCGGCAGGAAGACGATCCGGTGCCGCACCCGCGGGTCGTCCGCGAACCGCACCAGCTCCTGTACGAGACGCTTGCCGCCGTCGTCCGCCGGGTGCGCCTTGCCCGCAACGACGATCTGGACCGGCCTGGTCGGATGCAGCAGCATCTCCATCAGCCGGTCGCGGTCGCGCAGCATGAGGGTGAGCCGCTTGTAGGAGGGAACCCGGCGGGCGAAGCCGATGGTGAGCACGTCGGGGTCAAGCACCCCGTCGATCCAGCCCAGTTCCGCGGCGCCCGCGCCGCGCTGCCGCCAGGAGGCCCGCAGCCGGTCCCGTACCTCCATGACCAGTTGTTCCCGCAGGTTCCGGCGCAGCTCCCAGATGTCGGTGTCCGGGATGTCGGCGACGGAGTCCCAGCGTTCGGAGCCGCCGACGGACAGGGCGTCCTCGGTCCGGCTCGTGCCGATCTGGCGCGCGCCGAGCCGGAACACCTCGGGGGCCACCCAGGTCGGTGCGTGCACACCGTTGGTGACGGAGGTGATGGGCACCTCCTCGGCGTCGAAGCCGGGCCACAGCCCGGCGAACATGCCGCGGCTGACGGCGCCGTGCAGGGTGGAGACGCCGTTGGCGCGCTGGGCGAGCCGCAGCCCCATCACCGCCATGTTGAACAGATTTGCCTCGCCGCCCGGATAGGTCTCCATGCCGAGCTGGAGCACCTTCTCGACCGGCACTCCGGGCAGTTCCCCGCGGTCCCCGAAGTGCCGGGCGACGAGCTCGCGGTCGAAGCGGTCGATCCCGGCGGGGACCGGGGTGTGGGTGGTGAACACGGTCCCGGCGCGCACGGCCTCCAGCGCGGAGTCGAAGTCCAGGCCCTGGCCGCCGCGTTCGGAGGGTTCTCCCAGCTCGCGGATGCGCTCAAGGCCGAGGAAGCCGGCGTGTCCCTCGTTCGTGTGGAACACCTCGGGGGCCGGATGGCCGGTCAGCCGGCAGTACGCCCGTACCGCCCGTACGCCTCCGATCCCGAGCAGCATCTCCTGCAGCAACCGGTGCTCGCTGCCGCCGCCGTACAGCCGGTCGGTGACGTCGCGCTCGCCCGGGCCGTTCTCCTCGACGTCGGAGTCGAGCATCAGCAGTGGTACGCGGCCGACCTGCGCCACCCAGATATGGGCGTGCAGGGAGCGCCCGCCGGTGAGCACGAGAGACACCCGGGCCGGTGTCCCGTCGGGCTCCCGCAGCAGGCTGAGCGGCAGCTCGTTGGGGTCGAGCAGGGGGTAGTGCTCCTGCTGCCAGCCGTCACGGGAGAGCGACTGGCGGAAGTAGCCGTGGCGGTAGAGCAGCCCGACGCCGATCAGCGGTACGCCGAGGTCGCTCGCGGCTTTGAGATGGTCGCCGGCGAGGATGCCGAGGCCGCCGGAGTACTGGGGCAGTGCGGCGGTGACGCCGAACTCGGGTGAGAAGTAGGCGACCGCTGCCGGGAATTCGGACCCGGTGGGCCCGCGGTCCGCGGCGGAGCCGCTGTGCGCCTGGTACCACCTGCGCCCGTGCAGGTAGTCGTCCAGGTCGTCGGCGACGGCGGCCAGTCTGCGCAGGAAGCGGCGGTCCTGGGCCAGCTGTGCCAGCCGGGCGGCGGACGCGGACCCGAGCAGCCGCACGGGGTCGCATCCTGCCGCCTGCCACCCCTCGGGGTCGACGGACTGGAAGAGGTCACGGGTCTCGGTGTGCCAGGACCAGCGCAGATTGCGCGCGAGGTCGCTGAGCGGTCGGAGCGGTTCGGGGAGGACGGGGCGGACGGTGAATCGACGAATGGCCTTCACGGGTCCCACCTTCGCAGGGGAGGTACACATCCGAGGGGACGCACGACGGTGTGCGCCTCTCCGTCACCCACAGACGGTAGTGCCGGCCCTGCCCCCGCATCCACGGCGCACGGCCGTCCGGCCTATGCCCGCCGGGGCATTCAGCCGTGGCGCGCGCACCCCCGAATGGCAGTCAGAGCCCTGGTTGACGGTTTGTGGGGCGGACGCACCGGTGGCCGCGCACGGGTGGCGTGCAGGTCGGGGGCGCTGTCGAATTCGGTACGGGAGGTACGGGTTGGGGCCTGGCGCGAAAGGCGCCGGGGCCCTCGTGCTGTCCGGCCCGGCCGACGGGGGCTCCGCCCCGGACCCCGCGCCTCAATCGCCGGCGGGGCTGAATCGCGCATCGCTGAGTCCTTCTGACGGTCGAGCACCGCGAAGTCTTTGTGACAGTCGCGCATCGCGAAGTCCTTGTGCACCCACCTACGCCCTAGTAGTTAACAATCCGCCGGATTGCCCACCCGAACCCCGGGGGAAGGCTCATCGGTACGCGGCCCCGCACTCCTCTCAACATTCTTTTCCGCCCACCCGAGTGAACGCGGACAGGAGCGGCCATGCCCGGAGCACGCCGATCGTCGACCGAGCAGCTACAAAGAAGCACCCGTACCCCTCAAACGGCACAATCAGCCCAATCCGCCCTGCCCGCACAGCCCTCAGGTGATCTCATGATCGGTCGCATTCCCGTCCTGGACGTCCGCCCCCAAGTCGACTGCGGAAGAAGGCCCGCAAAAGCCGTATCCGGTGAGACCTTCCAGATCACCGCCACCGTCTTCCGCGAGGGCCACGACGCGGTCGCCGCAAACGTCGTGCTGCGCGACCCCAGCGGGCGCCCCGGGCCCTGGAGCCCGATGCGCGAACTCGCGCCCGGCAGCGACCGGTGGGGCGCCGATGTCACTCCGGACGCCGAAGGGCGCTGGACGTACGCCGTCGAGGCCTGGAGCGACCCGGTCGCCACCTGGCGGCATCACGCGCAGATCAAGATCCCCGCCGGCATCGACACGGAACTGGTGCTCGCAGAGGGCGCCGCGCTGTACGAGCGCGCCGCCGCCGGCGTGCCCAAGCGCGACGGACGGGAGGCCGTGCTCGCCGCCGTCGACGCGCTGCGTGACGAGTCGCGGCCCGCCGCGGCCCGGCTCGCCGCCGCCCTCGCCCCCGACGCCGGCGCCGCGCTCACCCGTCACCCCTTGCGCGAACTGATCACCGCCTCCCGCCCGTTGCCCCTCATCGTCGAGCGCCGGCGCGCGCTCTTCGGCTCCTGGTACGAGCTGTTCCCACGCTCCGAGGGCGCCGTCGTGGCCGAGGGCAGGCCACCCGTGTCCGGCACTTTCCGCACCGCCGCCGAACGGCTGCCCGCCGTCGCCGCGATGGGATTCGACGTCGTCTACCTGCCGCCCGTCCACCCCATCGGCACCACCCACCGCAAGGGCCCCAACAACACCCTCTCCCCCGGCGCCCACGATGTCGGCGTCCCCTGGGCCATCGGTTCCGCCGAGGGCGGCCACGACGCGCTCCACCCCGACCTCGGCACGTTCGACGACTTCGACCACTTCGTCGAGACGGCGCGCGCCCTGCGCATGGAGGTCGCCCTGGACTTCGCGCTCCAGTGCTCGCCGGACCACCCCTGGGTCGAGAAGCACCCCGAGTGGTTCCACCACCGCGCCGACGGCTCCATCGCCTACGCCGAGAACCCGCCCAAGAAGTACCAGGACATCTACCCGGTCGCCTTCGACCAGGACCTGCGCGGGCTGGTCAACGAGACCGTGCGCATCCTGCGCTTCTGGATGGACCACGGCGTACGGATCTTCCGCGTCGACAACCCGCACACCAAGCCGGTCGTCTTCTGGGAGAAGGTGATCACGGACATCAACCGCTCGGACCCGGACGTGATCTTCCTGGCCGAGGCCTTCACCCGCCCGGCGATGATGCACACCCTCGCCGCCGTCGGCTTCCAGCAGTCGTACACGTACTTCACCTGGCGCAACACCAAGCAGGAGCTCGCCGAGTACCTCACCGAGCTCTCCGGCGACGCCGCCTCGTACATGCGCCCCAACTTCTTTGTGAACACCCCGGACATCCTGCACGCCTACCTCCAGCACGGCGGCCGTCCGGCGTTCGAGGTGCGGGCGGTGCTCGCCGCGACACTGTCGCCATCCTGGGGTGTGTACGCAGGCTACGAACTGTGCGAAAACGCCCCCGTGCGAGACGGAAGCGAGGAGTATCTGGACTCGGAAAAGTACCAACTACGCCCGCGCGACTGGGAGTCGGCGGAACGGGAGGGTCGCACCATCACGCCCCTGATCACCGCGCTCAACCGGATCCGGCGCCGCCACCCCGCGCTGCAGCAGTTGCGTGACATCCACTTCCACCACACCGACAACGACTCGGTGATCGCCTACTCGAAATCCGCCGAGGGCCCTTCGGGACCGAACACTGTTCTCGTCGTCGCCAACCTCGACCCCCACCACACCCAGGAGGCCACGGTCTCGTTGGACATGCCGCGACTCGGCCTCGACTGGCACGAGAGCGCACCGGTGCGCGACGAGCTCACCGGCGAGACCTATCACTGGGGCAGGGCCAACTATGTGCGCCTCGAGCCGGGCATCACGCCCGCGCACATCGTCGTTCTGCGACCGTCCCCGCCGATCGGAGGGTCACCCACATCATGATCGTCAATGAACCCGTCCACGACCTTTTCGAGGACACCCCCGCCAAGGACCGCGACCCCGACTGGTTCAAACGGGCCGTGTTCTACGAAGTGCTGGTGCGGTCCTTCCAGGACAGCAACGGCGACGGCATCGGCGACCTCAAGGGCATCACCGCCAAGCTGGACTATCTGCAGTGGCTGGGCGTCGACTGCCTCTGGTTGCCGCCATTCTTCAAGTCCCCCCTGCGGGACGGCGGTTACGACGTCTCCGACTACACCGCCGTCCTCCCCGACTTCGGCGACCTGGCCGACTTCGTGGAGTTCGTCGACGCCGCGCACCAGCGCGGCATGCGCGTCATCATCGACTTCGTCATGAACCACACCAGCGATCAGCACCCGTGGTTCCAGGAGTCCCGCAGCGACCCCGCGGGACCCTACGGCGACTACTACGTCTGGGCCGACGACGACAAGCAGTACCAGGACGCCCGGATCATCTTCGTCGACACCGAAACGTCCAACTGGACCTTCGACCCGGTGCGCAAGCAGTACTACTGGCACCGGTTCTTCTCCCACCAGCCGGATCTCAACTACGAGAACCCGGCAGTGCAGGAGGAGATCGTCTCGGCCCTGCGCTTCTGGCTGGACCTGGGCATCGACGGCTTCCGTCTCGACGCCGTGCCGTACCTGTACCAACAGGAGGGCACCAACTGCGAGAACCTGCCCGCCACCCACTCCTTCCTCAGGCGGGTGCGCAAGGAGATCGACGCGCACTACCCGGACACCGTGCTCCTCGCCGAGGCCAACCAGTGGCCGGAGGACGTCGTCGACTACTTCGGCGACTTCACGGCCGGCGGCGACGAATGCCATATGGCGTTCCACTTCCCGGTGATGCCGCGGATCTTCATGGCGGTACGGCGCGAGTCCCGCTATCCGGTCTCCGAAATTCTCTCCAAGACCCCGGCGATCCCGCAGAACTGCCAGTGGGGCATCTTCCTGCGCAACCACGACGAGCTCACCCTCGAGATGGTCACGGACGAAGAGCGCGACTACATGTACGCGGAGTACGCCAAGGACCCGCGGATGCGCGCCAATATCGGCATCCGCCGCCGGCTCGCGTCGCTGCTGGACAACGACCGCAATCAGATCGAGCTCTTCACCGCGCTGCTGCTGTCGCTGCCCGGATCGCCGATTCTGTATTACGGCGACGAGATCGGGATGGGCGACAACATCTGGCTGGGCGACCGGGACGCCGTACGGACCCCGATGCAGTGGACGCCCGACCGGAACGCCGGATTCTCCTCCTGCGACCCCGGCCGGCTCTATCTGCCCACCATCATGGATCCGGTCTACGGCTATCAGGTCACCAATGTCGAGGCGTCGATGGCCTCGCCGTCCTCGCTGCTGCACTGGACCCGGCGGATGATCGAGATCCGTAAGCAGAACCGCGCTTTCGGGCTCGGCTCGTACACCGAACTACCGTCGTCGAACCCGGCGGTGCTCGCCTTCACCCGTGAGTACAAGGACGATCTCGTGCTCTGCGTGCACAACTTCTCCCGGTTCGCGCAGCCCACCGAGCTCGATCTGCGCGCGTTCAGCGGACGGCATCCGGTCGAGCTGATCGGCGGGGTGCGATTCCCGTCCATCGGCCAGTGGCCCTATCTGCTCACTCTCGCGGGCCACGGCTTCTACTGGTTCCGGATCAGAAAGGACACCTCGGCCGCAAAGGACACCGCGGCCGGCTGACCCACAGGTAACGAGACGTACCTCCCGCGGGGCGGTTTCCCCCGCCCCGCACCGGGCACTCTCCCCTTCATCCCCGCGCGCCGCCGGACAGCCACTGCTGTAATCCGGGACACTCTGCGCATACAGCGCCATTTGAGTGCATCTCGGGGAAAGGACGCGATGCCATGTCGGAGGCTGCATCCACCCGGACTCCCGTCGCACTTCTTCCGTCGATCGCCCCACTGCTGCACGCCTGGCTGCCCCACCAGCGCTGGTTCGCCGGCAAGGGACACCCGGTCACCGGCTTCTCGCTCGTCTCGGCGACCGAGCTGCTGCCGCTGGACGGGGGGTCAGGTCCCGGGCTGCTGCATCTGCTTCTGCGGGTCAAGCAACCTGGACTTCCCGCCCCCTCCTCGCAGGACTGCTATCAACTCCTCCTCGGCGTACGCGAGACACTGCCGCCCCATCTGGCGCGCGCGCTGATCGGCCACCTGGCCGAGGGCCCGCTTGCCGGGCGGACGCTCTACGAGGGCCTGCACGATCCGCGGCTCGCGGAGCTGATCCTGGAGCGGCTGCGCACGCCGGGCGCTCTCGGGCCGCTCCGCTTCGACCGGTTCGACCGCGTCCCCGCCATCCCCGCCGGTCTCGCCGCGCGCCCGCTGGACGCCGAACAGTCCAACTCATCGCTGGTGTACGGCGATGCGTACATCCTCAAGCTCTTCCGCCGCGTTCACCCCGGCCCCAACCCGGATCTGGAGCTGCCGCTAGCGCTGGCCCGCGCCGGGTGCGACCGGGTGCCGGCGCCGATCGCCTGGTACGAGGCCACCTCTCCCGAGCCGTACACCCTGGGCGTACTGCAGCCGTTTCTGCGCGGCTCGCAGGACGGCTGGCTGCTCGCGCTGGACTCGCTGGCCGCGGGGCGGTCCTTCACCGACGAGGCCCGCGCGCTCGGCAGCGTCACCGCCGAGGTGCACACGGCGCTCGCGGGCGAGCTGCCCACCGTGATGCTGCGCCGGCCGCAGACCGAGCACCTGGCCGTCGCTATGTCCCAGCGTCTCGAAGCGGCCGCGCAGGCGGTGCCCGCGCTGCTGCCGTACGTGCCCCGGCTGCGGGCCGCCTTCGACGCGCTGGCCGCGCCGGGGAGTCGTGACCGCGCCTGGCGGGCCCAGCGCGTCCACGGCGATCTCCATCTGGGGCAGACCCTGCGCGGTGGCGGCCCGCACGGCGACGGCCACTGGTCGGTCATCGACTTCGAGGGCGAGCCCGCCCGGCCGCTCGGTGAACGCCGCAGGCCGCAGCCCCCGGTGCGCGATGTCGCCGGCATGCTCCGCTCGTTCGACTACGCGGCCCGCACGCACCGCCCGTGGAACCCGGACTGGGCCGAGCGCTGCCGTACGGCGTACTGCGAGGGCTATGCCGAGGCCGGCGGCGACGATCCGCGCGCCGAGCCCGAACTTCTGCGCGCCTACGAGACGGACAAGGCTGTGTACGAGGTCGTCTACGAGGCCCGGCACCGCCCCGACTGGCTCCCGGTGCCGTTGGCGGCGATCGACCGCCTGGCCGCAGCCACCTGATACCCCACCGCCCAAGGAGGCCGACCCCCGTGACCGCCCGCCCCCCGTCCCGTAATTCCTCCGACCCCGATGTGCCCAAACGGGTGGCCGCAGCCGCGCCCCCGGACAGGAAGACGGCGGCGCCGAAGCCGCGGGCCGGCGCCAGCCACGGCGTGCGGGCCGCGCGGCCGCTCACGGACGGCGACCGGGAGCGGCTGCTGGCCGGCGCCCATCACGATCCGCACGCGCTGCTCGGCGCGCACGAGATGCGGGGCGGTGTGGAGCTGCGCGTACTGCGTCCGTTCGCACGGTCGGTGACCGTGCTCGCCAAAGGGCTGCGGGCCGAGTTGCACGAGGACGGCGGCGGGTTCTTCTCGGGTTTGCTGCCGATGCGCACGGCCCCGGAGTACCAGCTGCTGGTCGCCTACGACGACGGCACCGACGAAGGGACCGAGATCAAGGTGCAGGATCCGTACCGCTTCCTGCCCTCACTCGGTGACCTCGATCTGCATCTGATCGGCGAGGGGCGGCACGAGGAGCTGTGGCGGGCGCTCGGCGCGCATCCGATGGTCCACCAGGGCGTCACCGGCACCCGGTTCACACTGTGGGCGCCCAATGCCCGCGGGGTGCGGGTCATCGGCGACTTCAACTACTGGGACGGCACCGCCCATCCGATGCGCTCGCTCGGCTCGACGGGCGTCTGGGAGTTGTTCGTTCCCGGCGTCGGCGAGGGCACGCTCTACAAGTTCGACATCACCCGCCCCGACGATTCGCACACCTTGCGGGCCGACCCGATGGCGCGGCGCGCCGAGGTGCCGCCCGCCAACGCCTCGATCGTGACCGAGTCGCACCATGTGTGGCACGACGAGGAGTGGATGGCGGGCCGCGGCGAGCGGCCCTCGCACGAGGCACCGTTCTCGGTCTATGAGCTGCATCTCCCCTCCTGGCGACCCGGCCTGACCTACCGCCAGCTCGCCGTACAACTCCCGGCGTATGTAAAGGATCTGGGCTTCACACATGTGGAGTTCATGCCGGTCGCCGAGCACCCCTTCGGCGGCTCCTGGGGCTATCAGGTCACCGGCTTCTACGCCCCGACCTCCCGGATGGGCACCCCCGACGACTTCCGCCATCTCGTCGACGCCCTGCACCGGGCGGGCATCGGCGTGATCGTCGACTGGGTGCCGGCGCACTTCCCGAAGGACGACTGGGCGCTCGCGGAGTTCGACGGCCGCCCGCTGTACGAGCACGAGGACCCCGCGCGTGCCGCGCACCCCGACTGGGGCACCCTCGAGTTCGACTACGGCCGCAAGGAGGTGCGTAACTTCCTGGTCGCCAACGCGACGTACTGGTGCGAGGAGTTCCACATCGACGGGCTGCGGGTGGACGCCGTCGCCTCGATGCTCTACCTCGACTACTCCCGTGAGCAGGGCGAATGGACGCCGAACGCGCACGGCGGCCGGGAGAACCTGGACGCGGTCGGCTTCCTGCAGGAGATGAACGCCACCGTCTACCGGCGCTGCCCCGGCGTCGTGACGATCGCCGAGGAGTCCACGGCCTGGGACGGGGTCACCCGCGCCACCCACCATGTCGGCCCGGGCGGCTTCGGCGGCCTCGGCTTCGGCCTGAAGTGGAACATGGGCTGGATGCACGACTCGCTGGGCTACGTCTCGCACGAGCCGGTGCACCGCAAGTTCCACCACAACGAGATGACCTTCTCGATGGTGTACGCGTACAGCGAGAACTACGTGCTGCCGATCTCGCACGACGAGGTGGTGCACGGCAAGCGGTCGCTGGTGAGCAAGATGCCCGGCGACTGGTGGCAGCAGCGCGCCAACCACCGCGCCTACCTGGGCTTCATGTGGGCCCATCCCGGCAAGCAACTCCTCTTCATGGGCCAGGAGTTCGCGCAGGGCGCGGAGTGGTCGGAGGGCCACGGCCCGGACTGGTGGCTGCTCGACCCGTCGTACGCGGCGGAGGCGGACCACCGCGGGGTGCGGCATCTGGTGCGCGATCTGAACACGGTGTACGGCGCCACCCCCGCGCTCTGGCAGCGGGACACCGATCCCGGGGGCTTCGCCTGGGTGGAGGGCGACGCCGCCGAGGACAATGTCTTCGCGTTTTTGCGCTACGACGCCTCTGGCACGCCGCTGCTCGCCTTGTCCCACTTCTCGCCGGTGGTGCGGCACGAGTACCGGCTCGGCGTACCGGACGCGGTCCAGGCGTGGACGGAGGTGCTCAACACGGACGGGGCGCAGTACGGCGGCAGTGATGTGCTCAACCCGGACCCGCTGAAGCCGGAGTCGGTGCCGTCGCACGGCCGCCCGGCGAGCATTCAGCTGACGCTGCCGCCACTGGCGACGGTGTGGCTGCGGCCGGCCTGAGACCTGGCCGTGACGGCCCGATGCCAAGCCTCAGCCGCGGCCGTGGTCCGTCCGCACCACTCCCAAGTGCTGTGTGGCCCGGGTGAGCGCCACATAGAGGTCGTTCGTCCCCTGTGTCGAGCCGGAGCGGATCCGCTCCGGCTCGACGACGATCACCGTGTCGAACTCCAGGCCCTTGGCCTGCCGCGGGTCGAGCAGCACGACGGGCCTGGTGAGGTCCGGTTCGGCCCCATGGGAGGCATCGGGCAACTCGGCCGCGAGGGCGGCGTGGAGCCCGCCCGGGGCGATTACCGCGAGCCGTCCCTCGTGCGGAGCCCCCGTCACCCGCTCGGCGACGGTGCGGGCCAGGTCGTCCGGGGACACGGCCGCCTCCCACGGCCGCACGCCCGTCGAGCGGACCGAGCGCGGCGGCTCGAAGGCCGGGTCCTCGCTGCGCCGCACATCCGCCGCGAGTTCCATGATCTCGGCGGGCGTACGGTAGTTGACCGCGAGGCGGGTGTGCCGCCAGCGGTCGCCGACGTACGGCTCGAGGATGCGCTGCCACGAGCCGCAGCCCGCCGCGTCACCGGTCTGGGCGGGGTCGCCGACCAGGGTCATGGAGCGGGTGGGGCAGCGGCGCATCAGCAGCCGCCATGCCATCGCGGAGAGTTCTTGGGCCTCATCGACGATGATGTGCCCGAAGGCCCAGGTCCGGTCGGCGGCGGCGCGTTCGGCGGCGCTGCGATGGTCGGCCTCCTCCTGGCGCTCCGCCATCCGCTCGGCGTCGATGATGTCGTGCGCGGCGAGTACCTCGGACTCCTCGTCCTCGAACTCGTATGTCTTCGACCCCTCGGAGAGCTCCAGCACGCCCTGTGCGTAGGCGATCCGCTCCTGCCGCGCGGCTTCTTCGGCGGCGCGCTCCGCGCTGTCGTCGACGCCGAGGAGCTCGGCGGCCTCGTCGAGCAGCGGCACATCGGCGGGCGTCCACGGTCCGGCGATACGCCGGACCGATTCGGCGTCCTTCTCGGCCAGTTGCGCCTCGGGCGCGGCGAGGAAGTCCGAGAGTAGCTGCTCCGGGGTGAGCGGGGGCCACAGTTCGTCGATGGCCGCGTGCACCTCGGCGCTGGTGGCGATCTCCTTGCCGAACTGGGCGATGTCGTCGGGGCCGAGGAGGTTCGGCCCTCCGAGGGGATCCGCGCCGAGCCGGTCGGCGAGCTGGGCGGTCAGCTCGTCGATGATCCGGAAGGCGAAGTGCGGCCGGGCGAGGTTGTGCGGCAGCCCGGTGGCGCGGGCGCGGTCGCGGGCGTCGTACGCCATCTCACGGTCGAGCCGCAGGATCCCGTACCCCTCGTGTTCGATCTCCAGCGCGGGTCCCGGCAGGTGGTCCGGGTCCTCCTCGTCGATTTCCTGGTCGCTCTCGGGAGCTGACTCGGGCAGCGCCTGCCGGGCCTGTACGACTTGGGCCAGCACATCGGCCATCTCGGCGCGGCCCTTCACCTCCGCGGCCTCGGGGGTGTCGGCGCCGGTGGCCCGTACACCGGGGAAGAGCTCGGCCATCGTCGACAGCAGCACGCCCGTCTCACCGAGCGACGGCAGCACCTGGCCGATGTAGCCGAGGAACGCCGGGTTGGGCCCCACGATCAGCACGGCGCGCCTGGCCAGCTGCTCACGGTGCGCATAGAGGAGATACGCCGCCCGGTGCAGCGCGACCGCGGTCTTCCCGGTGCCTGGCCCGCCCTCGACCACGAGGACGCCGTGGCGCGGTGCGCGAATGATGTGGTCCTGCTCGGCCTGGATGGTCTGCACGATGTCGGCCATCCGCCCGGTGCGCGCGGCCCCGAGCGCGGCGAGCAGCACCGCGTCGGCGTCATGTTCCTCGTAGCCGGTGCGGGTGGTGTCGGCGAGATCGAGGATTTCGTCGTGGAGGGCGGTGACGGATCGCCCCTTGGTCGTGATGTGCCGCCGCCGGCGCAGCCCCATCGGCTCGTACCCGGTGGCAAGGTAAAAGGGCCGGGCGACGGGCGCGCGCCAGTCGATGAGCAGCGGGGTGCGTTCCGAATCGCCGTCCCGCATTCCGATACGCCCGATGTGATGGTGCGTGCCGTCCTTCAGATCGATACGTCCGAAACAGAGCCCGGAGTCCACCGCATTCAGCCCGGAGAGCAGCCCGGACTGCTGGGCGACGAGCACATCCCGCTCGACCCGAGCCTGCAAACCCGTGCTGACCTGCCCGATCGTCGTCTGGACTGCGGCTTCCGCATGCTCGCGAAGTGCGTCGAGGCGCCCGTAGAGCAGGGAGACGAATTGCTGTTCGTTATGCAATTCCTCGGTTGACAATTCAGCTCCTGACGCGATATGGTGTCCCGAGTGAACTTCTCCATGCACTTTATTGTGCACGGAATCGGAAACATCCAATATACGCGGAGAAAGACCCCGGCCGTCAATTCGACGCCGGGGTCTTTTTCTGTGCGTGGACATATCGGGGAGCCCGGCGCAGCGGGCCCCCGAACGCTCAGCCGTTGATCGCGGAAGGCAACCGGCTCAGTCCCGCAGTACCTCGTACGTGCTCGCCCAGTCGTCGGCCCCGTGACCCTTCGCAATCGCCCGACCCGCGACGGACTTGACGGCCTCCAGCTGGGAGACGTCGAGTCCGCGGGTGCGCGCGGCGTGCAGGATGTGCTCGACGCCCGCGGCCATCATGCCGAGGTTGGCCTGCGCCCCCGGGTAGCTGCCCGCGTCGATGTTGGCCGCCGTGTACTGAGCGATGGGCGGCAGGATCTGGACGATGGAGTTCAGATACGGGGCGATGTCGGCGGCCTTGACCCCGTCGGCCGTGGCCAGCGCGTACGCGTGCACCATGCCCGAGATGCTGCCGTAGAAGAAGTCGAGCAGCGACAGGTCATAGAGCGCGGCGAGCCCGGGATCCACGCCGACGAAGGCGGCCTTGCCGCCCAGCGCCTTCAGGGTGGACTCGTAGCGCCCGAAAGCCTCCCGCGAGCCGGAGTAGAAGAGCAGCGCATCGGGCGAGCCGATGAGCGGAGTCGGCACCATCACCGCGCCGTCCAGGTAACTGAGGCCGTGGGTCTGAGCCCAGGCCGCCGTCTCGCGGGAGCGCTCGGGGGTATCGGAGGTGAGGTTGACCAGGACGCGGCCCGCGAGGGCGTCGGCGAGCGGGGCCAGGATCGCCTGGGAGGCGTCGTAGTCGACCACGCAGACAATGGTCAATTCACTTGCGCGTACGGCCCCTTCGGCGGTGGCGGCGCGGACCGCGCCGCGTGCAACGAGTTCGTCGCCCTTGCCCTGAGAGCGGTTCCAGACGGTGGTGAGGTGGCCTGCGTCGAGGAGGGCTCCGGCGAGCGCCTGGCCCATCGCGCCGAGGCCGATGACGGTGACAGAAGTAAGGGGGTTGTTCTGGGTGGTGGCCATGACCGCAATGCTTCTTCGCCTCCCACTGCTCCACAAGTACCTACAAAAAAGTCAGGTACCCACCTAAAGGTGAACATCGAGGTCAGTGGCGTCAGATCTGCCGCGGCGGCTGCGGCTTTTGCTCCGGCCACCGACGCCCGGCGCGGTCGACCTCGCTGCACACCCCCAGCGGCGTGAGCGCGACCCCCTGAGCCTCCTCCGCCGGATGGGCAGATTCCGCCCATCGGCCACCCTCCCGCTCCTGGCCAGGCGTTCAGCCCAACCGCCCGCCGCCTTCAGGAAGTTAAGGGAGTGCAGCCATTGACGGCCGCACTGTCTACATCTACAAAACTGGTTGAGAGCGCTCTCAACCCCCTACGGCACCACCCCCTGCACCACCCTCCCGGAGGTGTCCCCTTGAGCACGAGCCGCATCAGACCCACCCCCCTCCTCACCGTCGTCGTCGCCCTGGCCGTCGCCCTCGCCGGCTTCATCGCCTTCACCGGCGCCGGGTCGGCGCGCGGCGACGTACCCCCCACGCCCGGCTGGAGCCTCCAGTGGAGCGACGACTTCAACGGCGCCAACAGAACCCTGCCCTCGTCCGCCAACTGGCAGATCGACCTCGGGCACGCCTACCCGGGCGGGCCAGGCAACTGGGGCACCGGTGAGATCCAGAACTACACCAACAACCCCGACAACCTCAGCCACGACGGCAACGGCAATCTGCGCATAACCCCGCTGAGGGACGGCGCGGGTAATTGGACCTCCGGCCGTATCGAAACCCAGCGTGCCAACTTCAAGGCCCCGGCCGGCGGCACCCTGCGTATCGAGAGCCGTATCCAGATGCCGAATGTGACCGGCCAGGCCGCGCTCGGCTACTGGCCCGCGTTCTGGGCCCTCGGCGCCCCGTATCGCGGCAACTTCTGGAACTGGCCGTCCATCGGCGAGTTCGACATCATGGAGAACGTCAACGGGATCAACTCCGTCTGGGGTGTGCTCCACTGCGGCGTCAACCCCGGCGGTCCCTGCAACGAGACCAGCGGCATCGCCAACAACCGCGCCTGCCCCGGTGCCAGTTGCCAGTCGGTCTTCCACACCTACCGCTTCGAGTGGGACCGCTCCGTGTCCCCCAATGAGCTGCGCTGGTACGTGGACGGCGAGCTCTTCCACAGCGTCAACCAGAACCGCATGGACGCCGGGACCTGGGCGAACATGACCGATCACGCGGGCTACTTCATTCTGCTCAATGTCGCGATCGGCGGCGCGTTCCCCGACGCGCTGGCCGGCAAGACCCCCACCCCCGCGACAGTCCCCGGCCGCCCCATGCTCGTCGACTACGTCGCCGTCTGGACCAAGGGCGGTGGCGGCGACCCGACCACCCCGCCCACCACTCCGCCGCCGTCCGGCTCCTCCCAGCTGTATCTGCGTACGGGAGGCGGCGCGGGCGACGCCACGGCATCGGCCTCGACGGTGAGCCTGGCGTCGGCGGGCGGCGCCAACTACGACGGCAACCCGCACAATCCGCAGGTCTTCACCTCGTCCGGGATCACCCGCAGGTACAACGGCGGCTCGACACAGTTCGATCTGTTCGTCGACGCGGGCGCCACGGTCGCCAACGGCCAGCAGATCAAGGTGAGTTACGACCGTACGGGCGACGGCAGCTGGGACCGGACGGAGACGTACCACTACTTCGCCACCGATCCTGTAGCGGGCTATGAGCACTACACGCAGGCGAAGGGCCTCAAGTCGGCCACCGGATCGCTCGGCGATCTGGCGAACGGCAAGGTCCGTATCGAGGTCTGGAACGCGATCGGCGGCGGCCCCAGCACGGTCGGCGTCGGCAACCAGTCCGTCGTACGCATCCCCTTCGACTGACCGCTCAGGAGGAACACATGCTCCGCCGACTGCTCGCGAGCACCGCCGCGGTGATCTTCCTGGTCACGGCAGGATGGGTGACCACGGGGAACGACTCACCGGCCCCCCGAGCGGCCTCGCGCCACGCGGGCCACGCGCACACCTTCAGCAAGGCCCAGCAGGCCGCGATCGTCGCGCAGGCTGCTGCCCCGTTGCGCGGCAGCGAATTCCGCGCGGACTGCTTCTCCAGCCACCGCCGGGGCGACGACCCGATCGTCTTCCCCGGCCAGGCGGGCCGCTCGCACATCCATGAGTTCTACGGGAACAGGACCGCGAACGCGGCCTCGACGCTCCAGTCGCTGGCCGCAGGCACCACCAACTGCACGCCGAAGACGGACCTTTCCTCGTACTGGACGCCAACCCTCTACCAGAACGGAGCCCCGGTGGCCCCGGAGCGGGTCACCGTCTACTACCAGGGCATCACCGACCACACGCGTGCCGTCGCCCATCCGCGCGGTCTGCGGTACGTCGTCGGCAACGCCCTGGCCACCTCCCCCGATCAGAATCCGGCGGCACGCTGGTCGTGCGTGGGCCGGCCGGAGGCCGGCCGGGACTTCATCAACTGCCCGCCCGGCACCAAGCTGGAGAACTATCTGGACTTCCCCACCTGCTGGGACGGGAAGAACCTGGACAGCGCGAACCACCGGGACCACATGGCGTACGCGACGGGACAGAGCTGCCCGGCCTCGCACCCCGTGGTCGTGCCGCGGCTCGAGCTGCTGATCACCTGGCCGGTCAACGGCGGCGGGCTCACCCTCGCGGGCACCAGGAACGGCGCCAATGTCACGAACGCGCCCGGCTACACCTTCCACGGCGATTTCTTCAACGCCTGGGACGACGGTGAGCTGAAGCGCCGGGTGGCGGGCTGCGTCAACGCGGGCTACATCTGCGGGGCGGACGGCAATCCGATCCAGCAATGACGGTCCCGTTTCGGGGGGCCGGGACGCCTGCGGCCTGCGGGTCGGGGCCTGCAGGTCCGGGGCCTGCGGGTCGGGGCGTCCCAGTCCCATAGCGCCTGCGCGCGGGCGGGCCGGTGAGCGGCAACCGTACGGGCCGGATGGTGCTCCATGCGTCTGCGAATGTGAGCGAGGCGCCGGCCGCGGGCAGCTGATCGCTCAACTGCCCGCGGCCGGCGGCCGGTCGGTAAGCCGGCCGTCACCCCTGCCGCCCACCGACCGGCCGCCTCACACCTCGCCCGCGATCCGTCAGACCTTCGCGGGCGCCCCGACCTCGTCCCGCTGTTCCGGCACGTCCAGGCCGGTGTCCACGTCCTCGACCGCCTTCGGCGCCTGGTGATCGTCGTCGAGCAGCGTCTTCTCGTCGAACGGCATCCGCCCGGCCAGCACCTCGTCGACCCGCGGCTTGTCGATCTCCTTCGTCCACGTCCCGATCAGCACCGTCGCGACCGCGTTGCCCGCGAAGTTGGTCAGCGCACGCGCCTCGCTCATGAAGCGGTCGATACCGACGATCAGGCCGACGCCGTCGACCAGTTCCGGCCGGTGCGACTGCAGACCGCCCGCCAGCGTGGCCAGTCCGGCTCCGCTGACGCCCGCCGCGCCCTTCGACGCGACGAAGAGGAAGAGGAGGAGCGGGATCTGCTCCCCGATCGACATCGGGTCGCCCATCGACTCCGCGATGAAGAGCGAGGCCATGGTCATGTAGATCATGGTGCCGTCGAGGTTGAAGGAGTAACCCGTCGGGACGGTGATACCGACCACCGACTTGCTCACGCCCAGGTGCTCCATCTTCGCGATGAGCCGCGGGAGCGCGGACTCGGAGGAGGAGGTGGACAGGATCAGCAGGAACTCACGGCCCAGGTACTTGAAGAGCGTGAGGATGTTGAGGCCCGCCACGACGCGCAGCAGCGCGGCGAGCACGATGAAGACGAAGAGGAAACAGGTGACGTAGAAGCCGATCATGAGCACGGCGAGGCTCTTGAGGGCGTCCAGACCGGCGGAGCCGGTGACGGCGGCGATCGCGCCGAAGGCGCCGATCGGCGCGGCCCACATCACCATGGCGAGGATGCGGAACACGAGCCGCTGAATGTGCTCGACACCGCGCAGCACCGGCTCGCCGACCGAACCCATCGCCTGCAGTGCGAAGCCGGCGAGCAACGCGACCAGGAGGGTCTGCAGGACCTCGCCCGCGGTGAATGCGGAGACGATCGTGGTCGGGATGATGCCGAGCAGGAACTCGACCGTGTCCTTGGCCTCCTCCCCGACCTGGCCCTGGCCCGCCTCCTTGACCGCGTCGGTCATCGCCAGGCCGTCACCCGGGTGCAGGATGTTGCCGACGACCAGGCCGATAGCGAGGGCGACCAGCGACATGACCATGAAGTAGCCGAGCGCAATGCCGCCGACCGCGCCGACCTTGGCCGCCTTTCGCACCGAGCCGATGCCCAGCACGATCGTGCAGAAGATGATCGGCGAGATCATCATCTTGATCAGGTTCACGAAGCCGGTACCGAGCGGCTTGAGCTCAGTGGCGAAGTCGGGGGCGGCCAGGCCGACGGCGATGCCGAGCACGACCGCAACGATCACGGCGATATAGAGATAGTGGGTACGGTCCCGCCTGACGGCTCCAGCAGCCACGGGGTGCCTCCTCGTTGAATTGGGCGTCCATGTCCGAATGGATGTGCGTGACTATTCACGAGGCTGTGACAGGGGTCACCGTTGCGTTCGTTTCGTTCACATAAAATCGGCCAGGCAGACTTGTTACATGCGCATACCCGTTCCCCGCAGCCTCGCCGGCCAGCTCTTCGCCATGCAGGTCGTGCTGGTGGCCGCGATCGTGGCGGGCTGCGCGCTCTTCGCGTACTTCACCGACCTCTCCCAGGCCGAGGAGACCGCGCGCCGGCAGTCCAGGGCCACGGCGGCAGCCGCCGCGCACTCACCCTCGGTCATCGAGGCCGCGCGCTCCGAGGACCCCTCGCCCCCTCTCCAGCCGTACGCGGAGGCGCTGCGCAAGGCCGCGGGGGTCGACTTCGTGGTGATCATGGCTCCGGACGGGACACGCTGGACGCATCCCGCGCCGGGCCAGATCGGCAGGACGTATCTGGGGCACACCGGCCCGGCGCTGCGGGGCGAGGTGTACAGCGAGACGTACGTCGGTGTGCTCGGCTCCTCGGTACGGACGGTGGTCCCCGTATACGACGGCAAGAAGATCACCGCGCTTGTCAGCTCCGGTATCACCATCCAGGAGATCACCCAGCAGGTGCGCAAGCAGCTCACCGCGCTGCTCGGCGTTGCGGGGGCGGCGCTCGCGCTCGGCGGCATCGGCACGTACGTGATCAACGCACGGCTGCGGCGGCATACTCACGGCATGAACACGGCCGAGCTGAGCCATATGCACGACTACCACCAGGCCGCGCTGCACGCCGTGCGCGAGGGACTGATGATGCTCGACGGGCAGCGGCGGATCGCCCTGTTCAACGACGGGGCGCGCGAGCTCCTCGGCCTGGACGACGGCGCGGTCGGCCGCCCGGTGGCCGAGGTCGGGCTGCCGGCCCCGCTCATGGGCGCGCTGCTGGCGTCCGAGCCGCGGGTCGACGAGGTGCATCTGACCGCCGACCGCGTCATCGTCGTGAACACCAGCCCGGTCGTCGGCGGCGAGCAGCGCGGGACCGTCGTCACCCTCCGGGACCACACCGAACTCCAGGCGCTCTCGGGGGAGTTGGATTCCGAGCGCGGGTTCACCCAGGCCCTGCGCTCACAGGCCCACGAGGCGGCCAACCGCCTGCACACCGTGGTGTCGCTGATCGAGCTCGGCCGCGCGGACGAGGCGGTCGACTTCGCGACCGCCGAGCTGGAACTGGCGCAGGTCCTGACCGACCGGGTCGTCGGCGCGGTCGGCGAGCCGGTGCTCGCCGCGCTGCTGCTCGGCAAGGCGGCGCAGGCGAACGAGCGCGGCGTCGAGCTGGTCCTCACGGAGGACAGCCGGATCGACGACGGCGTCCTTCCGCCGTCGCTGCCGGCACGGGACCTGGTGACGATCCTCGGCAACCTGATCGACAACGCGGTCGACGCGGCCTCGGAGGCGGCGTCGGGGTGGGGCGGCGACCCGCTCGAAGCCGGGCCCGTGTCCGGACGGCCGCCGCGCGCCCGGGTCACCGTCACGGCACGCGCGGACCACGACGAACTGCTGCTGGGCGTGGCGGACTCGGGCACGGGCATCGACCCGGCCGACGCGCAGGAGGTGTTCCGGCGCGGCTGGTCCACACACGGAGCGGGGCGCGGGCTCGGCCTCGCGCTGGTCCAGCAGGCCGTGCACCGCAGCCGCGGCGCGGTGGTACTGGCCCAGGGCCCGGACGGCGGCGCGGAGTTCACCGTACGACTGCCGCTGCACACGGCGGTGGTCCCGGGATGAGCGCCGCCCCGGCCGCGACTCCCGCGCGCCCCGCCGCGCCGGGTTCCAGGCGGCCGCGCGCCGCGGAGGTGTCCCCGTGAGCAGCGAGCCCATCAGAGTTCTCGTCGTCGAGGACGACCCCGTCGCCGCCGACGCGCACGCCCTCTACGTCGGCCGCGTCGCCGGGTTCACCGTCGCCGGGGTCGCGCACTCGCGCGCCGAAGCCGTACGGATTCTCGAACGCGCCGAGGTTGATCTCCTGCTCCTCGACCTCTACCTTCCCGACGGGCACGGCCTCCACCTCGTACGATCGCTGCGCGCCGCCGGGCACTCGGCCGACGTCATCGCAGTCACCTCCGCCCGCGACCTCGCGATCGTCCGCGAAGGCGTCTCCCTCGGGGTCGTCCAGTACGTCCTGAAGCCCTTCACCTTCGCCACTCTGCGCGACCGCCTCGGCCGGTACGCCGAGTTCCGGGCCTCCGCCGGTGAGGCCAGCGGCCAGGACGAGGTCGACCGGGCGCTCGGCGCGCTCCGGGCGCCGCAGGGCGGCGGTCTGCCCAAGGGGCTCAGCGCCCCCACGCTGGGGGCCGTGACTCGTACCCTGCGCGAATCCGCCGACGGGCTCACCGCCGCGGAGGCCGGCGCCGCCGTCGGCATCTCACGGATCACCGCGCGCCGCTATCTCGAGCACCTCGTCACCGCGGGGTGCGCCGAGCGCAGCCCTCAGTACGGGCAGATCGGCCGGCCCGAGCTCCAGTACCGCTGGAAGCCCGCCGCACATTGAGTGGCCCTCCCAACGGCCTTGGCCTGCACGGGGATTGACCTTGCGAAGCGGCCGGTCCTACGGTCACCGGGCAGCCCTCGCGCCCGCGGCCCTCCGGCTCGGACGCCCCCGGCTCAGAGGAGGTCGTGCTCGTGCGCCCCACCGCCCCACTGATCCTCGTCACCACCGTCACCGCATTGGCCGCGGCAACGCTCACGGCCTGCGGCGGCGACGCCGGCGGCGACCCCGACACAGTCAAGGTCGTCTACAACCGGTCCACCGACAACAAGATCCGCTTCAAGGACGCCCATCTCGAGGCCACCAAGAAGCAGTTCGAGAAGGAACACCCGGGCAAGAAGATCAAGCTCATCCCGATCCAGGCCCCGGACAACGACTACGCCACCAAGGCGCAGCAGATGATGCGCTCCCCCAAGACCGCCCCGGATCTGGTCTACGAGGACACCTTCCGCATCAACTCCGACATCAAGGCCGGGTACTTGAGGCCGCTGGACGACCATCTCCCCAAGTGGGACCAGTGGAGCCAGTTCGTGGACACGGCGAAGGCCGCGGCCAAGGCCGAGGACGGCAAGACGTACGGCATCCCCGACGGCACCGACACCCGCGGCCTCTGGTTCAACAAGGCGATCTTCGCGAAGGCCGGCCTGCCCGCCGACTGGCAGCCCAGGAGCTGGGCGGAGATCCTCACCGCGGCCCGTACCGTCAAGCAGAAGGTCCCCGGCGTCATCCCGCTCAATGTCTACACCGGCAAGGGCCCCGGCGAGGCGGCCGTGATGCAGGGCTTCGAGATGCTGCTGTACGGCACCGGCGAGGACCCGCTGTACGACGCCTCCGCCAAGAAGTGGGTCGCGGGCGGCAAGGGCTTCAAGGACTCGCTCGAATTCGTGCGGACGGTGTACGCGGAGAAGCTCGGCCCGGACGTCTCGGACGCCCTCGACCCCAATGTCGGCACACGCGTCGCCACCGAGTGGCTCCCCGAGGGCAAGCTGGCGATCTCCCTGGACGGCTCCTGGATGGGCCAGAACTGGATCAACAAGGGTCCCAAGGAGTGGCCGGACTGGAGCAAGGAGCTCGCCCAGACCCCGATGCCGACGCAGAGGGGGCAGGCGCCCGGCAAGGTGTCCATGTCCGGCGGCTGGGCCTGGTCGATCCCGCAGAAGGCCAAGAACCCCGATCTCGCCTTCGACTTCATCAAGACGCTGCAGACGGCTCAGAACGCGACGCTGTGGTGCGTGGTCGCCGCGCAGATCGCCGTACGCAAGGATGTGGCGGCCGACCCGAAGTACCTCAAGTCCATGCCGGGCATCGACTTCTTCACCGGTCTGGTGCAGTACACCCACTACCGGCCCGCGCTGCCCGTCTACCCGCAGGTCTCGACGGCGATCGGCGAGGCGATGGAGAAGGTGACAACGGGTGACGCGTCGGCGGCCGACGCGGCGAAGGCGTACGACGCCCAGCTGAAGACGATCGTCGACGGCGCGGTCCTCACCAAGTGAGCGCCACCGGAACGGGATGGTGGCGGTGGGTACCGCTCGCCCCCGCCACCATCCTCCTGCTCCTCTTTCTGGCGGGACCGATCGGCTACTGCGTCTGGATCGCGTTCACCAACACGCAGTTGACGGGCGCGTCCGGCTCCGACTTCGTCGGCCTGGACAACTTCCGCCGGGCCTTCGCCGACGACGATTTCCGCAACGCCGTCTGGCTCACGCTCGTCTTCACCTTCGTCTCGGCCGTGGTCGGCCAGAACACGCTGGGCCTGGCGCTGGCCGGTCTGATGCGGGCCGCGTCCCGTCCCGTACGAACCCTCACCGGCACTCTCGTCATCACCGCCTGGGTGCTGCCGGAGATCGTCGCGGCGTTCCTGCTGTACACCTTCTTCCGCCGGGAGGGAACGCTGAACGCCGTGCTGGACTGGCTCCATCTGCCGTCCCAGAACTGGCTGTTCACGCTTCCCATCCTCGCTGTGTCGTTCGCCAATGTCTGGCGCGGCACCGCCTTCTCGATGCTGATCTACTCGGCCGCGCTCGCCGAGATCCCGCGCGACATCACGGAGGCGGCCGAGGTCGACGGGGCGAGCGGCCCACGCCGGGTCTGGCACATCACGCTGCCGATGATCCGCCGCTCCATCGGCACCAATCTGATGCTGAACACGCTCTCGACGCTGTCGGTCTTCGGCCTGATCTGGGCGATGACGCGCGGCGGCCCGGGCAGCCGCAGCCAGACACTGCCGGTGTTCATGTACGACCAGGCGTTCCTGAAGAGCCTGATCGGCTACGGCACGGCGGTGGCGCTGCTGCTTCTGCTGGTGGGCTCGCTGTTCTCGATCGTCTATCTGCGTCTGATGAGGGTGGAGGTGTGATGCGCCGGACCACCCGGGCCCGGCTCGCCGCCAACGCCGCCCTGCTGCTGACCGCCGCGGCTTTCGCGATCCCGCTGGTGTGGCTGCTGCTGGCCTCGGTGGACACGGAGGCGGATCTGCGGGTGCGGGTGCCCTCGTCGTTGACCGCGGACAATTTCGACGCGGTGCTCACGGACGAGATCACCTTCACACCGATGCTCAACAGCCTGCTGCTGTGCGGCGGCGCGACCCTGCTGACGGTGGTGTGCGCGGTGCTCGCCGCGTATCCGCTCTCGCGCCACCACTCGCGCTGGGGCCGTCCGTATCTGCTGACGATCCTGTTCACGACGTGTCTGCCGATCACCGCGGTCATGGTCCCGGTCTACGGACTGTTCGTGCAGGTCAATCTGATCGACACGATGTACGGCACGGGCCTGTTCCTGGCCACGTCCCAACTGCCTTTCTCCATCTGGCTGATGAAGAACTTCATGGACGGCGTCCCGGTGGTCCTGGAGGAGGCGGCCTGGACGGACGGCGCGTCGAGTCTGCAGACGCTGACCAGGGTCGTCCTGCCGCTGATGGGCCCAGGACTGACCGTGGTGACGATCTACACCTTCATCCAGCTCTGGGGGAACTTCTTCGTCCCGTTCATGCTGATCCTCTCCCCCGAGCAGTTGCCGGCGTCCGTGTCGATCTTCAGCTTCTTCGGCAATTACGGCTCGGTGATCTACGGGCAGCTCGCGGCGTTCTCGATCCTGTACTCGGCGCCGGTGCTGGTCCTTTACATGCTGATCGCCCGGAGGCTGGGCGGCGGATTCGCGCTGGGCGGCGCCGTCAAGGGGTGATGGGGCGGCATCTGCCGTCACATGGGGTTACCGATTGGTAACGATCAGCTTGGACGTTCCTACGATAAGTTGCTGTGAGGAAACGCACCGTAGTCGCCGGGCCCTATGGCCCCCTAGCGTGTGCGCGTGCACCAAACTCCCTCACCGCCCTTCAGCGCCCCCGCCGCACGCCGACTGCGCGAGGCCCTCGGAATGGCCCCCGGCCATGTCGCGTACGGCCTCCGCGCCCAGTACGGGCTCCACATCTCGCCGGACACGGTGGTCGCCTGGGAACGCGGACTCGCCGCCCCCGGTTCGCATGAACTGACCGCGCTCGCCGGAGTGTTGTGGTGTGCGCCCACCGATCTGCTCACCGCCGCGACCACCCTGCGCGAGCACCGGACGGCGCGCGGCCTCGCCCCCGACGACCTGGCGCGCCGGGTGGGCGTGGACGCCTCCTCGTATGTGCGGATGGAGGAGTCGGGGCGCTGGCGTGGCAATGAGCGGCAGACCACCGCGCTCGCCGAGGTGCTGGAGCTGGGCCCCCGCGAGCTGCTGACTGCGACAGGCCGGGACGAGGAACTCGCCGACCTGCTGCGGGACGCGGTGAAGGCGCGCTGGCAGGCGTACGTTCGCCCGGTCGGCAAGATGCTGCCGATGGACCGCGGCCACCTCGAGGACGTACTGCGGGAGCTGCACGCCGACTACCAGTCCCGAATGGTGGCCACCCTCAGCTGGGGCGCCGCGTCGCAGGACACCGGGGAGCCGGGCCGGGAGTTCCTGGACCGGATAGTTGAGCATTTCTGGGCGCTGACGCGCGGCTAAATCCCGTTGGCATCCCGGTCGAACGCGAACAACTGGCCCTTCGCGTCCTTGGTGCACGCCAGCTGCCGTATCTCGGCGCCGGCCTTTGTGGCGGCCCCGGGCACCCCTGCGCACAGGTCGCTGTGCAGGGGCCGCAGCCGGTAGCCGCGCACCGGCTTGCCCACCGGCTCCAGCCGGAAGGCCTCGGCGGGGCCGCGCTTGCCGCACTCCTGGTCCTCGAGTGGTGCGCCGACCTCCATCGACTTCTCTTTGACACCGGTGCAGCCTTCGCCGAATTTCCTGTGGAAGGTCACGATCCGCCAGGCGGGTTCAACGGGCTTCAGGCTGAAGCGCGGGGTGGTGCCGGGCGAGCACGGCTGCTGGTAGAGCTGCCCGCTCTGCCCGCCGGCCTCTGCCAGACACAGGCCCGAGTGGACGGCCCTGATCCGTACGGGTCCGGGCTGAAGAGAACCGGACCGAGCGGCGTCGGACTGAGGAGCATCGGACTGAGGAGAGCCGGGCCGGGGCGAGCCGGGCTGCTTCGTGCTCTGCCTGTCCTCCGGCTCATCGTCATCGAGGGAGACGAGCGTCGCGACCAGCGCGGCCACGCCCAGCGCGATGACCACCGTCGGCAGTACCGCACGCGCGAGCCACGGCCTGCGCGGTGGCTCGGGGGGCTGCTCGGGCGGCGTGGACTCCCGGGTCCCGGGTCCCGATTCCCGTCCCGGGTCCGGTTCGCCGGCGGTGAACTGAGGGACCTCGGTGGACTGCCGCTCACGCCGACTGAGTTCCTTGCGTACGCGCAGCCAGGTCTCGGCCGTCCCGGGGCCGCAGCCGCAGGCGCGTACGAAAGCAGCCACGAGTTCCTCGCGCGGCACCGTGCCGCGGCTGAGCATATTGGCGACGGTCGAGCGCGGCAGTACGTCGCCGACCGCTTCCGCCCGTGTGGTCAACTCCCGGTAGGTCAGGCCGGACCAGTCCTTGAGCTCCTGCATCCGGGCGACGAACTCGGCGGAACTCTGGGCCTGTTCGGGATCCGGAGCGGCCGGCCCGTCGGAGTCCATATGTCCCTCCCCCTTCTGCGTTCACGTGCTGGGACAGGGTTGGGACATGTCCCGGACACGGAACAGCCTTGCGATTCGCGCCATTCAACTCAAGAGTGATCTGCGCCATCAACGGCGGAAAACAAAGGTGGCCTTGATCGCGCACGGGGGGTGCGATCAAGGCCGCTCGGCAACCGAAGGCGAAGCCCGCGGGTCAAAGGAGCGGCAGGGGCAAAGGAGCAGCAGGGTCGCAGGAGCGGCAGGGTCAGAAGACCGACTCCGCCTCGTACATCCGCCTCTCGGGCACGGTCTTCAGCTGGGCGACCGCCTCCGCCAGCGGCACCATGATCACGTCCGTGCCGCGCAGCGCGGTCATCATGCCGAACTCGCCGCGGTGCGCCGCCTCAACCGCGTGCCAGCCGAAGCGCGTCGCCAGCACCCGGTCGTACGCGGTCGGCGTGCCACCGCGCTGCACATGGCCGAGAATCACCGGCCGCGCCTCCTTGCCGAGCCGCAGCTCCAGCTCCGAGGCGAGACGATTGCCGATGCCCTCGAAGCGCTCGTGCCCGAACTGGTCGATCGCGCCCTTCGCGTAATCCATCGAGCCCTCGGCCGGATGCGCACCCTCGGCCACGCACACCACCGCGAACTTCTTGCCGCGCGAGAATCGCTCCTCGACCATCTTGACCAGGTCCTCGACCTGGAAACGCCGCTCGGGCAGACAGATGCCGTGCGCGCCGCCCGCCATGCCGGACTCCAGCGCGATCCAGCCCGCGTGCCGGCCCATGACCTCGACGACCATCACGCGCTGGTGCGACTCGGCGGTGGTCTTGAGGCGGTCGATGGCCTCGGTGGCGACCATGACCGCGGTGTCGAAGCCGAAGGTGCGGTCGGTGCCGGAGATGTCGTTGTCGATGGTCTTCGGTACGCCGACGACGGGCATCCCCGCGTCGGAGAGCATCCGGGACGCGGTGAGCGTGCCCTCGCCGCCGATCGGGATGAGCGCGTCGATGCCGTACTGCTTCGCCAACTCCGCGGAACTCTCGGCGGCTTCGCGCAGCCGGTCGCGCTCGAGGCGCGCGGAGCCCAGGATCGTACCGCCGCGGGGGAGAATGCCGCTGACGGCGTTGAGGTCGAGCGGCCGGTAGTGGCCGTCGAGCAGCCCCTTGAACCCGTCCTCGAAACCTATGACTTCGTCGCCGTGACCTGTCAGAGCCCGGTGCACGACCGACCGGATCACTGCGTTCAGGCCCGGGCAGTCGCCGCCTGCCGTGAGAACTCCGATGCGCATCGTGCTGTGTCTCCTGCTCGTCATTGGTACATGTGAGCCCAGGTTCGATTGTTCCACGGACCCCGGGGACCTCGCGCTTTCAGCTACTCCGCCGTTCCGTCCCGGGCCCTTGCTCGCGGGCCTTCGGACCTCGCCCGTGCGGGCCTGATCCGGGCCGGTCCCGGGCCTGAATCCCGGTCCTGATCGGGTCCCGGCCCGGCGGGCGCCGTATCCACCCGCGGAGGTACTGTCAAGAGGGTGATGCCGCTACCCACGCGGCTTTTTTGTATGCACAAGCGCACAAGCATGGACACGACGGGAGAGCACGCGTGACGCGCAGCGTATACGTGACCGGGATCGACCGCGGAGACGGCCGACAGGTCGTTGAGCTGGGAGTCATGGAGCTCCTGACCCGCCAGGTGGACCGGGTGGGCGTCTTCCGCCCGCTGGTCCACGATGGTCCGGACCGGCTGTTCGAATTGCTGCGTGCCCGCTACCGGCTGTCGCAGGACCCCACGTCCGTCTACGGCCTCGACTACCACGAGGCCGCCGCGCTGCAGGCCGAGAAGGGCACCGACGAGCTGGTCTCCCGGCTCGTCGACCGCTTCCACCAGGTGGCGCGGGACTACGAGGTCGTAGTCGTACTCGGCACCGACTACGCCGCCACTCAGCTCCCCGACGAGCTCGCCCTCAATGCCCGGCTGGCCAACGAATTCGGCGCCTCGGTGATCCCGGTGGTCGGCGGCAAGAACCAGACCGCCGAGTCCGTGCGGGCCGAGACCCGTAACGCCTATCGCGCGTACGAGGCCCTGGGCTGCGACGTCCTCGCCATGGTCGTCAACCGGGTCGTCCCGGAGGACCGCGAGGACATAGCCGAGCGGCTGGCTGCCCGCCTCCCGGTGCCCTGCTACGCGCTGCCCGACGAGCCGGCGCTCGCCGCCCCCACGGTCGCCCAGATCACCCACGCGCTGGGCGGCACGGTGCTCCTCGGCGACGACGCGGGCCTGGCCCGTGACGCGCTGGACTTCGTCTTCGGCGGTGCGATGCTGCCGAACGTCCTGAACGCTCTGACCCCCGGCTGCATGGTGGTCACCCCCGGCGACCGCGCCGATCTGGTGGTGGGTGCGCTGGCCGCGCACTCCGCCGGCACCCCGCCCATCGCCGGCGTACTCCTGACGCTGAACGAGCGGCCGAGCGAGCAGGTCCTGACACTGGCTTCCCGGCTCGCGCCCGGCACCCCGGTGGTCCTGGTCTCCGGCAACAGCTTCCCCACCGCGGCCGAACTCTTCGCGCTGGAAGGCAAGTTGAACGCCTCGACGCCGCGCAAGGCGGAGACCGCGCTGGGCCTGTTCGAGCGGCACGTCGACACCGGCGATCTGCTGACCCGTATCTCGGTGGCCCGCAGCAGCCGGGTCACCCCGATGATGTTCGAGCACGAGCTGCTGGAGCAGGCCCGCGCCGACCGCCGTCGCGTCGTGCTGCCCGAGGGCACCGAGGAGCGGGTGCTGCGCGCCGCCGACGTGCTGCTGCGCCGCGACGTCTGCGAGCTGACCCTGCTCGGCGACACGGAGGTCATCCGCAAGAAGGCCGCCGACCTGGGCATCGACCTGACCGCCGGCGCCACCCAGCTGATCGACCCGCAGACCTCCGAGCTGCGCCAGGTCTTCGCCGAGCGGTACGCAGAGCTGCGCGCCCACAAGGGCGTGACGGTGGAGCTGGCGTACGACGTGGTGGCGGATGTGAACTACTTCGGCACCCTGATGGTCGAGGAGGGCCTGGCCGACGGCATGGTCTCGGGCTCGGTGCACTCGACGGCCGCGACGATCCGCCCCGCCTTCGAGATCATCAAGACGAAGCCCAGGGGCACCTCCCAGGGCGAAGCCTCTGGGGGAGCCTCGATCGTCTCCTCGGTCTTCTTCATGTGCCTGGCCGACAAGGTGCTGGTGTACGGCGACTGCGCGGTCAACCCGGACCCGGACGCCGAGCAGCTCGCGGACATCGCGGTCCAGTCGGCGGTGACGGCGGCCCGCTTCGGCGTCGAGCCGCGGATCGCGATGCTCTCGTACTCCACGGGCACCTCCGGCTCCGGCGCGGACGTGGACAAGGTGCGGGAGGCGACCAAGCTGGTGCGGGCGGCGCGCCCGGACCTGCGGATCGAGGGGCCGATCCAGTACGACGCGGCGGTCGAGCCGTCCGTCGCGGCGACGAAGCTGCCGGACTCCGAGGTGGCGGGCGAGGCGACGGTACTGATCTTCCCGGACCTCAACACCGGCAACAACACCTACAAGGCCGTGCAGCGCTCGGCCGGCGCCGTGGCCGTCGGGCCGGTGATGCAGGGTCTGCGCAAGCCGGTGAACGATCTGTCGCGCGGCGCGCTCGTCAGCGACATCGTGAACACGGTCGCCATCACCGCGATCCAGTCGCAGCCCGTGCGGACCGAATCCGTATGACCACGCCTACAGAAAGCACCACCGCCGTGACCGCGAACGCCACCCGGGTCCTCGTCCTCAACTCCGGCTCCTCGTCGGTGAAGTACCAGCTGCTCGACATGCGTGACAACTCGCGGCTGGCGGCCGGGCTGGTGGAGCGGATCGGCGAGGGGACCTCGCGCGTGGTGCACTCCCCGCTCACCGCCGGCGGCGCCGGGAAGCGCGAGCGCACCGGCGCGATCGCCGACCACAGCGCGGCCCTGAAGGCGGTCGCCGAGGAGCTGGCGCTCGACGGGCTCGGCCTGGACTCCCCACAGCTGGCGGCGATCGGCCACCGGGTGGTGCACGGCGGTCTGAGGTTCACCGAGCCGACCGTGATCACCGACGAGGTGCTCGCGGAGGTGGAGCGGCTGATCCCGGTGGCCCCGCTGCACAACCCGGCGAACGTCACCGGCATCCGCACCGCCCGGGCGCTGCGCCCCGATCTCCCCCAGGTCGCGGTCTTCGACACGGCCTTTCACGCGACGATGCCGGAGTCCGCGGCCCGCTACGCGATCGACGTCGCGACGGCGGACGCGCACCGGATCCGCCGGTACGGCTTCCACGGCACGTCGCACGCGTACGTCTCCCGCCGGACCGCGGCCCTGCTGGGCAAGGATCCGTCCGAGGTGAACGTCATCGTTCTGCACTTGGGCAACGGCGCTTCCGCATCCGCGGTCGCGGGCGGCCGGTGTGTGGAGACTTCGATGGGACTGACGCCATTGGAGGGCCTGGTGATGGGCACCCGCTCCGGTGACATCGACCCGGCGGTCACGTTCCACCTCAAGCGGGTCGCGGGAATGTCGGCGGACGAGATCGACGAACTGCTCAACAAGAAAAGCGGTCTGATGGGGCTGTGCGGCGACAACGACATGCGGGAGATCCGCCGGAGGATCGACGAGGGGGACGAGCGCGCGCGGCTCGCCTTCGACATCTACATCCACCGGCTGAAGAAGTACATCGGCGCGTATTACGCGGTACTCGGCCGGGTGGACGCGATCGTGTTCACGGCGGGGGTCGGTGAGAACGCGGCACCGGTGCGCGAGGCAGCCGTCGCGGGCCTGGAGGAGCTGGGGCTCGCGGTGGACGCGGACCTCAATGCCGTACGAAGCGGCGAACCGCGTCTGATCTCGCCCGACCACGCACGGGTCGCGGTGGCCGTGGTCCCGACGGACGAGGAATTGGAGATCGCGCAGCAGACCTTCGCTCTGGTCGCTCCGGAGGGCGTCTGAGAACGGCCCCGGCAGCCCTCTCCTGAGCGGCAGCCCGCCCATTTGTACTTTCCACCAGACGGAATATTCCGCAGCGAAACAAACCGATAGGATCCGCCTTATGCGCCGTTCCAAAATCGTTTGCACACTGGGCCCCGCCGTCGACTCCTACGAGCAGCTGAAGACGCTGATCGAGGCCGGCATGAACGTGGCCCGTTTCAACATGAGCCATGGCACTCACGCTGAGCACGAGGAGCGGTACCACCGCGTGCGCAAGGCGTCCCACGACACCGGCCGCGCGGTCGGCGTACTCGCCGACCTCCAGGGCCCCAAGATCCGTCTGGAAACCTTCGCCGAGGGGCCGGTCGAACTGGTCCGCGGCGACGAATTCATCATCACCACCGAAGACATCGTCGGCGACAAGACGATCTGCGGCACGACCTACAAGGGCCTGCCCGGCGATGTGTCCAAGGGCGACCAGATCCTGATCAACGACGGCAACGTCGAACTGCGGGTCATCGCGGTCGAGGGCCCGCGGGTCAGGACGATCGTCGTCGAGGGCGGTGTGATCTCCGACCACAAGGGCATCAACCTGCCCGGCGCGGCGGTCAACGTCCCGGCCCTGTCCGAGAAGGACGTCGATGACCTGCGTTTCGCCCTGCGGATGGGCTGCGACCTGGTCGCGCTCTCCTTCGTACGGGACGCGAGCGACATCAAGGACGTCCACAAGGTGATGGACGAGGAGGGCCGCCGGGTCCCGGTCATCGCCAAGGTGGAGAAGCCGCAGGCGGTCGACAATATGCTGGACATCGTGATGGCGTTCGACGGCGTGATGGTCGCGCGTGGCGACCTGGCCGTCGAGTACCCGCTCGAGAAGGTCCCGATGGTGCAAAAGCGCCTCATCGAGCTGTGCCGCCGCAACGCCAAGCCGGTGATCGTGGCGACCCAGATGATGGAGTCGATGATCACCAACTCACGTCCGACCCGCGCGGAGGCGTCCGACGTCGCGAACGCGATCCTGGACGGCGCGGACGCGGTCATGCTCTCCGCCGAGTCCTCGGTCGGCGCGTACCCGATCGAGACGGTCAAGACGATGTCGAAGATCGTCGTCGCGGCGGAGGAGGAGCTGCTCTCCAAGGGCCTCCAGCCCCTGGTCCCGGGCAAGAAGCCGCGCACCCAGGGCGGCTCGGTGGCCCGCGCGGCCTGCGAGATCGCCGACTTCCTGGACGGCAAGGCCCTGGTCGCCTTCACCAAGTCCGGCGACACGGCCCGCCGCCTGTCCCGCTACCGCGCGAAGCAGCAGATCCTGGCCTTCACGACGGACGAGTCGACCCGCAACCAGCTGACGCTGAGCTGGGGCGTGGAGTCCTATGTCGCCCCGCACGTCGACAACACGGACGCGATGGTCGACCTGGTGGACGCGGAGCTGCTGAAGCTCCAGCGGCACAACGAGGGCGACATCATGGTCATCACGGCGGGATCGCCTCCCGGTGTGGCGGGGACGACGAACATGGTGCGGGTGCACCACTTGGGCGGGGAGCAGCGGGCCTGAAGCGCTGACCCCTTGGTCGGAGAGGGCGGCACCCCGGTTCCTGGGAACCGGGGTGCCGCCCTCCTCTTTGGGTCGGCCAATCGGGATGTAGCACCCTGTGGCACGCGGCGCCACGAAAGGCGTACCGTGGAGCCATGAGCACGCAGCCCGAGATCACCCAACGCGATCTCCGCAACCGGTCCAAAGAGATCATGGACGCCGTGCAGGGCGGGCAGTCGTTCACCGTCACGCGCGACGGACACCGGATCGGTGAGCTGATCCCGCTGCGCCGACGCAGACGTTTCGTCCCGCGTGGGGAGTTCGCGGCACTGTCGCGCTCCGCTCCCGACATCTCGCTCGACGCCTTCCGCGCGGACCAGGACATGACGGCCGAGCAAGGAGCGGACGACCCGTATGCCCGCTGAACGATCCGCCGAAGCGCCCCTCACGCACATGCAGGGCCTACTCGACACGAACATCATGATCCTGCGGAAATGGGTGGACCCCGACGAACTGCCGGCCGAAGTGGCGATCAGCGCCATCACCCTGGCCGAGCTCTCCGCGGGGCCCCACGAGGTCCGCAGGAACGAGGAACAGAGCGACTACGACGAGTACGCCGAGCGAGCCAGAAGACTCGATGTACTCCAGCGCGCCGAGAGCGAGTTCGATCCCATTCCCTTCGGTGTGGAGGCGGCCCGCACCTACGGCAGGGTTTGCGCGGCCGTGATCGCATCGGGCCGAAAGCCAAGGCGTCGCGTCGCGGATCTGATGATTGCGGCCATCGCGACCGCCGAGGGCCTTCCGCTGTTCACCACCAACCCGGACGACTTCAAGGGACTGGACGACCTGCTCACGGTGGTGCCGGTCACGCGCCCAAAGGTGCTCCACGACCGGTGAGATGCGTCAAGCGACCCTGAGGTGCCGGGGGTACGGCGACGCCCTGCTATACGGCGTGGCCGCACAGGAGTTCACACATTGGTGCGGCCCGTCCGTGCCCGGGGAGTCGGACGACGGCCTCGATGCCTGAGGGCAGACACGAAGAAACGACTGTGGGCCGCACCCCAAGTCGAGGTGCGGCCCACAGCCTTGTGCGGCTCCCGGAAGGTCTTAGTTACTGCCACCGGTGAAGTGGTTGTGCAGGCCCGGAACCGTCAGCGTGCCGCCGAACTGGCCCGCCTGCGTCACCTTCACGTTGGTGAAGAAGGCGAAGGGAACATTCAGCGGCGGAGGGGTCTCCGGGCTGAAGGTGACCGGGATGAGGCCGAAGAGGTTGCCCTTCAGCTCCTCCGTGTACATCGTCACCGTGCCGTTGCGGATCGTCGAGGTGGAGCCCTTGGAGGCCTCGACATGCGCGGTCGTGCCGTTCGGGCCGACCACCAGCTGGTGGAGGTCCTTGATGTCCACGCTCGAAGCCGTGAACTTCAGGACCTTCTTGATCTTGCCGCTGCCCGTCTTCACCTCGACGATGCCCTTGTAGTCCAGGCCGTTCAGGGTGAGCAGCGAGCTCTCCAGGATCCACGGGTCGTCCGGGAGCAGGGGCAAGCCCGGCTCCAGGTCCGCCGCGGCGAGCGCCTTCGGGTCCGAGGTCGGGCACGGGAAGCGCGGCTTGGCGCCGTCCGGGATGTCCACGTCCTGCTTGGGGTCGAGGCTCTTGACCGCGTCGTCGAGCTCCTCGGTCGTCGCCCCGGCCTTGTCCGCCGCGTCCTTGATGGCGTCCTTGGTCTTGTCCACCGTCTCGTCCACCGCGTCGGTGGGCGCGGACGGCTTGGCGGACGGCTCCGTGGACGGCTTCGCGGACGGAGTCGTCGACGGCGTCGGCTCGGCGGTCGCCGTGGCGCTCGGCGTCGGGCTGCTGGTCGGCTCCTCGGAGCCGTCCAGGATGTCCTTGATCGCGTCGCCGACCCCCAGCGGGTCCAGCGGGTTCCTGGTCTGCGTCTCGCTCGGCGTCGGAGACGGGCTCGTCGAGGGCGCGTTCGCGTCCGCGGGCTTGCCCGCATCGGAGGCCGACGGGGTGGCGTCCGGCTTCGGCTCGTCCCCGTCGTTGCCGCCCGCCGAACCGCTCGGGGTCGGCTCGGGCTCCTGCGACGGAGTCTCGGAAGGCTTCTCCGACTCCGACGGCTTCGGCGACTCGGACTCCGCCGGCTCGTCCGATCGGGTCACGCACGGACCCGGGGCGAAGGGAATGTCCTTGTCGTCTGCGACTGCCAGCCTCGGGGTGAGTCCCATGCCCACGAATACGGCGGTGGGCATCGCGGCAAGGGCTATCGCCTTGCTCGCGGGTATCTGCAGCTTGGTCAGGAGCGATTTCCTTGGAGCCGCATGCCGCGGCCCGGTCTTCGCTCTGATGGAATCACCACCATCAGCCATGCTCAGCTGCGTTTCGTCACCCCGCACTGTTCCTCCCGCCGTTGGCGTGGGCAGTCGTTCCGGTCACGTTCGGGTCGTATCGCTCGTCAGCTCGCGACTCGGGAAAGTCCGAGTCACTCGCGTCGCCTTCCGGGCCAGGAGTCCCTTCCGGCTCGGACCTCTCGACGGACTCGGCCGCCGGCTCGGCGGGTGCCCAAGAGATCGACAGCGCACCACCGACCAGGGAGAGCAGGAATCCGATCAGAAACCCGCCGATGTTCGCGACCGGGAGCGAGATAAGCCCGAGAATGATGGTCGCGACACCCGCGAACACCCTGACGACGGAGTGGAACCACATCGTCAGGCCGAGCGTCATCAGCAGGACCCCGATGATCAGCGAGCCCGCTCCCGCCGTGGTGGCCATGGCGATCGTGAGGTTGCCGAGCCGGAGGTCGGCGTACGGCAGGTAGGCGATCGGAATGCCACCGAGCAGGGTGAACAGGCCTGCCCAGAACGGCCGGTTGCCACGCCACGCTCGGAAACGCAGCTGCCAATAGGTGAATCCGCGGGAACCAGTGGACTCGGCGCTCATGGAAAACAGCTCCCTGGAACGGTCTTACTCAAAGAAAGTGTGAGATGGGTGGATCGGGCGGGGGCCTCGCACCGAGACCCCGGCCCGTCCAAAGTGCTTACCGGGAGCGGATGCTCCTAGAAGCACTCCTTGACGCCCTTGTGAAGCTTCATCTGCAGACCGCTGAGCTTGAACGTGCCGGCCGTGGTCGCCCACGCCTTCTGCTCAACGTCGGTCAGCGTCGCCAGCCTCGCGCGCTGTGCGAAGCCGTACGGGTTGGCCCTGGTACCGGGCTGAATGCCCGGGTCCTTGAGCTGACCCGCCGCGACGCCGATGTCGATGTCCTTGAACTCCGCGTCGGCCTTGAGGTCCGAGACATCCAGGTAGATGTCCGTGGCCTCGACCGGGTGGTTCTTGTCCTGACCGGCCTTGAGCACAAGGCTCACGTTGCCGATGAACGGCACGTTGGGCGTGACGACCGACTGGCACATGTTGACGATGGTGGCGGTCTTGAAGCCGGACACCGCGACCGGAGCCGCGAAGTCCTTGCCGTCCAGCGTCTTACCGGTTGCCACGCTGCCGTACTGAACGAAGTTGGTACCGGTCAAGCTCGTGGCTTTGACCTTGAACTCCTGGCCGGAAATGCTGAAGGACGCTGCGAGCGCCCCCTGTGCCAGGCCGATGCCTATCGCAGCCGTTGCGGCCACACTCGGCACCATGACTAGGGCGAACCGCTTCCATCTGGTTCCGCCACGAGTCAAAGACTCCATGAATTTCCTCCTTCTCGGACGTACATCTCCGGTCCGGACCGTGGGCCCGTCCTGGGATGGGAGAAGTGCTACGTCCTCGGGAAGGAGAGCGCCCGTACTTTCAGGCGCGAGCTGCGTCCGAAACACTGGCGATCACCCCCGAGCGACAACCACTGGTCGCGCCTGACGCATCACGCACAACCTGCCGGACAGGCCCTGCCGTTCGGCAGGAACCCCCCTGTCCGCGACCGGCGCCACTGCCGCCGGTCCACCCGGTGGGGACCCAAGGTTCCGCGGCGCGACTGGGAGCCGAGCCGGTGCGGTATTGGACCGAGCGTGGCCGATCGTGGTCCATTCCAAGCCCCGGCACAAGGGGGTTCGTTACTCGCTAGTAACGGCCTGATAACCACGCCACGACGGCTTGATGTCACTCGGCCACACAGGGTGTTACCAAGCGGTGCGTCAGAGGGGTTGATTGCCGCCAAAAAGCGGACAGAACAAGCGGGTTGATTTACTGCGAGTAACAGAGCCTTCGTTTACCAAGTTTTAGTAAAGAGCGGCTGCGTATTGTCACTGTGTCGCCAAATCGGCAGCGGCGCCTCACCGGCGCCGCTGCCGCAAAACCGTCAGACCTGGCGGAACAGAGCGTTCGGTACAGGTCTTTCAAACATGGCTCAGAAGAGCACTCGTGACAGCGCCGAGCGCGCCGTCGTCACCCGCGGGTCCTCCGGGCCGACCACCTCGAAGAGTTCGAGCAGTCGCACCCGTGCCGCGTCGCGGTCCTCGCCCGTCGTGCGGCGCACCGCCTCGATCAGCCGGCCGAAGGCGTCCTCGACATGACCGCCGACCAGATCCAGGTCGGCCGCCGAGATCTGGGCCTGTACATCGGCCGGATTGTCGGCCGCTTCCTGGCGCACCTTCTGCGGGTCCAGGTCCTGTACGCGGGCGAGCAGTTCGGCCTGGGCGAGGCCCAGCTTCGCCTCGGTGTTGCCGGGGTCGTCGGACAGCACGTTCTTGTACGCCTGGACAGCACCGCCGAAGTCGCCCGCGTCCAGCGCCTGTACGGCCGCTTCCAGCAGGGCGTCGTACGGGCCCTCGGGCACGACGGCCGCGGCCGGCTCCTCGACGCCCGCCTCGTCGCCGACCGTGATGCCGGTGAGGCCGAAGCGCTCCTCGGCAACCTGGATCAGCTGGTCCAGCGTCTGGCGGATCTGGGCTTCGGGGGCCGCGCCCTGGAAGAGCGGCAGGGCCTGGCCGGCCACCACCGCGAACACGGCCGGGATGCCCTGGATCCCGAACTGCTGCATCAGCATCTGGTTGGCGTCGACGTCGATCTTGGCCAGCACGAACCGGCCGCCGTACTCCTGCGTCAGCCGCTCGAGCAGCGGGCTGAGCTGCTTGCAGGGCTCGCACCACTCGGCCCAGAAGTCGATGACGACCGGGACTTCGTTGGAGCGCTGGAGGACGTCGCGCTCGAAGCCCGCCTCATCGACATCGATCACCAGACTGGAAGGGGGTACGGCACCGGCGCCGCCCTGGGCGCGGGCGTGCTCCGCCTTCGCCTTGGCCTCACCGGCCGCCTTCACCGCGGCGAGGTCGACGACGCCGCTCATAGACATGTTCCTAGGCTGCATGAGTACATCCTCCCCCTTCCGCGCGTGCATGTGAAAAGGACGGCCAAGAGACCGCCGCACTGGCGAAAATATTCGGCGCCGGGTCCCCACCTGGCGCCAGTGGTCGTCGCTCGAGCCGGTCAGGCTTTCGCTACGAGTCGTAGCGTAACTGGATCCGCCGCGGCGTGTGTGAGATTCCTCCGGTGAACTGGCTCACAGCAGATCGCGTACCCGCCGGTATGGTCGCCGTCATGTGCAAGCACACCCGCCCCGAAACCGTGCGTACAGGTCGTACGGGACGCCCTCGCAGCGTCGAAGCCGATACCGCGATCCTCGAGGCGACTCGGGCGGCGCTCGTCGAGCTGGGCTGGTCGAAGCTGACGATGGGGGATGTGGCCACCCGCGCGGGGGTCGCCAAGACCACTCTCTACCGCCGCTGGACGAACAAGAACGAGCTCGTCGTCGACGCCGTCGCTGTTCTCTTCGACGAGCTCGAACTCCCCGACCGCGGAAGCCTGATCGCCGATGTGGAGGGCGTGGTGCTGCAGTTCGCGGCGCTGCTTGCCCGGCCCGAGGCCAAGACAGCCCTGATGGCCGTGGTCGCGGAGTCGACGCGGGACGACGCGCTGCGGATACGTATCCGCTCGGCGATCGTCGACCGGCAGAAGCGGCTGGTGCTCGAGGGCCGGGCACGCGCGCAGGCCCGCGGCGAGCTGCCGTACGAGGACGACCCGGAGGCGGCAGCCCGCAGCGCGGACCTGATCTTCGATGTGATCGCGGGAGCGGTCGTGCACCGGGCACTGGTCAGCGCCGAGCCGGTGGATCAGGCGTGGGCGCGCAGCTTCACGCTCCTGCTGGTGTCCGGGCTCGCGTCCCTCGGCTCCTGACGAGGAACCGCGAGCAGCCGCTCCACCTCGCTCCCGTAGAGCCGCGCCGCACGCCGGGGCGTCGGCCCGGCGCGCTCGCCCGCCGTCAGAAGCCCGGCGGCTCGGTGTACGTCCCCCACTCGTCCCGCAGGGCGTCGCAGATCTCGCCCAGGGTGGCCTCGGCGCGGACCGCCTCCAGCATCGGCTCGATCATGTTCGAGCCGTCCCGGGCCGCGGCCAGCATCTTCTCCAGCGAGGACCGGACACGCTCGTCGTCACGGTCGTTCTTGCGTTCCGCCAGGACCCGTACCTGCTCGCGCTCGACCTCGTGGCTGACCCGCAGGATCTCCAGATCGCCGGTGACCGAGCCGTGGTGGACGTTGACGCCGACGACCCGCTTGTCGCCCTTCTCCAGGGCCTGCTGGTACTGGAAGGCCGACTCGGCGATCTCGCCGGTGAACCAGCCGTCCTCGATGCCGCGCAGGATGCCGGAGGTGATGGGGCCGATCGGGTGCTGCCCGTCCGGGTGCGCCCGCCGGCCGCGCTCCTTGATCTGGTCGAAGATCTTCTCGGCGTCGGCCTCGATACGGTCGGTGAGCTGCTCGACGAACCAGGAGCCGCCCAGCGGATCGGCGACATTGGCGACGCCGGTCTCCTCCATCAGCACCTGCTGGGTACGCAGCGCGATCTCCGCGGCCTGCTCGCTGGGGAGCGCGAGGGTCTCGTCCAGGGCGTTGGTGTGCAGGGAGTTGGTGCCGCCGAGGATCGCGGACAGCGCCTCGACCGCGGTGCGTACGACGTTGTTGTACGGCTGCTGGGCGGTGAGCGAGACACCCGCGGTCTGCGTGTGGAAGCGCAGCCACTGAGCCTTGTCGGTCTTCGCGCCGTACACGTCCTTCATCCAGCGCGCCCAGATCCGGCGTGCCGCGCGGAACTTGGCGATCTCCTCGAAGAAGTCGAGGTGCGCGTCGAAGAAGAAGGACAGGCCGGGCGCGAAGGTGTCCACGTCCAGGCCGCGGCTCAGCCCCAGCTCGACGTAGCCGAAGCCGTCGGCGAGCGTGTACGCGAGCTCCTGCGCGGCCGTCGCGCCCGCCTCGCGGATGTGGTAGCCGGAGACCGAGAGCGGCTTGTACGCGGGGATGCCCGACGCACAGTGCTCCATCAGGTCGCCGATCAGACGCAGATGCGGCTCGGGCTGGAAGAGCCACTCCTTCTGCGCGATGTACTCCTTGAAAATGTCCGTCTGGAGTGTGCCGTTGAGTACGGCCGGGTCGATGCCCTGGCGCTCGGCGGCGACCAGGTACATGCAGAAGACCGGGACGGCGGGCCCGGAGATCGTCATGGACGTCGTCACATCGCCGAGCGGGATGTCCTTGAACAGGACCTCCACGTCGGCGGCGGAGTCGATGGCGACGCCGCAGTGGCCGACCTCGCCGAGCGAGCGCGGGTCGTCGGAGTCACGGCCCATAAGGGTCGGCATGTCGAATGCGACGGAGAGCCCGCCGCCGCCGTTGGCCAGGATCGTCTTGTAGCGCTCGTTGGTCTGCTCGGCGTTGCCGAAGCCCGCGAACTGGCGGATGGTCCAGGTACGGCCGCGGTAGCCGGTCGGGTACAGGCCGCGGGTGAAGGGGTACTCCCCCGGCCAGCCGATCCGCTCGAAACCCTCATAGGTGTCCCCGGGCCTCGGCCCGTACGCGGGCTCTACCGAGTCCCCGGAGAGCGTGGAGAAATCCGCGTCCCGCTTGCGTGCCTTGTCGTAACGGGCCTGCCAGCGTCGGCGGCCTTCCTCGATCGCGTCAGCGTCCATACCTTCGAATTTACTTGGACGTCCTAGTAAATGTCGATGGCTGAAGCCCCGCACTTGCGCACAGGGCTCAACTTTGATCCGTATGGGTTACGCCTCGGCGGTCGCCACGTCGCCGTCCGTGACCAGCGGCCGGATCTCGCGGGTGATCTTCGGCTCGACGAAGAACGAGGCCACCGGGATACAGCCCGCGGCGAGCACCCAGAGCAGCTTGCCGAACGGCCACTTCGCCTTGGAGCCGAGATCGAAGGCGAAAATCACGTAGATGATGAACAACACACCGTGGACCTGCGAGATCAGCATGGTGTCGCCGACCTCGAAGACGTACTTCAGGATGATCGCCGCGGTGAAGACCAGCAGCCAGACGGCGGTGACATACGCCATCACCCGGTAACGGGACAGCACGCTCTGTTTCATGCGTACGAGCGTAACCGCACCGAAAATCGCCGCGGATGCGGGGAGCATGCGAGCACTCGGTAACGGGCGAGCACCTTCGACGGACCGTCCCCGCGCCGGCCGGCAACATCGCACGACCTGCGGTTACCCCGCTACCGGGCCCGGGGGCTCGCTACCGGCCACGTCAGCCGACGTCCTCGAAGTCCCGCGCGGCGACGCGCAGCGGGCGGAGCATCGCGAAGATCTCCGCGCACTCCTCGGCGTCATACGCACCGAGCCCGAAGTCCATCTCCATCAGGTCGCGGGTGGCCGCCTCCACGACCTGACGGCCCTTCTCGGTGATGGAGGCGAGTGTGCCGCGCCCGTCGTTCGGATTGGGCCGCTTGCCGACCAGACCGGACTTCACCAGGCGGTCCACGGTGTTCGTCACCGAGGTGGGGTGGACCATCAGCCGCTCGCCGATCTTGGACATCGGCAGCTCGCCCGCCTTGGAGAAGGTGAGCAGCACCAGTGCCTCGTAGCGCGCGAAGGTCAGTCCGTACGGCTTGACGACGGCGTCGACCTCGGCGAGCAGGATCTGGTGCGCGCGCATGATCGAAGTGATCGCGGACATCGAGGGCACGGGTCCCCATCGCTGCTGCCAGAGCTCGTCGGCTCGGGCGATGGGGTCGAAGGGGAGGCTGAGCGGCTTCGGCACGGCACCGACCCTACCGACTGCTCATATGGCGGTCAGCCCCGTCTCGCCCTTCGGTCCGCCCTTCTCCCGGGTGTCCGCCCGCTGCGCGACGTGTTCGCCTGGTCTCCGCGACGAGCAGCAGACAGCAGAGCGTCCCGACGGCGCCGGCACCCGCGACGACGGTGCTCACCGGGAGGAACTCCGCGGCGACTCCGGCCAGCGCCATGCCGACGCCCTGGATGGTCATCAGCCCGGCGGTCAGCAGGGTCATCGCCCGGCCGCGCAGTTCCTCGGGGATCTCCTCGATGAGCCACCGGTCCAGACCCAGGGTGTACGCGGACCCCGCGCCGGCCAGCGTGAGCGCGAGCAGCGCCCAGCCGAGGCCGGGGGTGAGAGCGTAGACGGTGAGCGGCAGGAGGGTGGTGGCGGCGAGCGGCAGGACGATACGGGAGCGGGTGGCGGGGCCGAGGGCGGATCCGGCGTACAGCTCTCCGGCGATCGTGCCGACGGGCAGCGCGCACATCAAAAGGCCGATGCCCGCGGAGCCGATGCCGATCTCGTCCGCGTAAGGGGCGGCGAGTGCCTCGGGCGCCACGCTGAACATGGGCGGCGCCCAGAACAGCAGCATCAGCACCCGGAGCCGGCGATTGGCGAGGATCTGCCGCGCGCCGGAGAGGGAGGAGCGCAGCAGCGCGCCGCTGTCGCGACCGCGGGCGGGACGTCGCTTCGTGCCGAGGCGGAGCAGTAGCGCCGAGCCGAGGAAGGTGCAGACGGTGATGGCGAGCGCGCCGCGCGGGGCGATGACGGCGAGCAGCAGCCCGCCGAGCCCGAACCCGGTCAGGACGGCGCTCTGCGAGACGACGCGCAGCAACGACCGGCCGAGGACGAACAGGTCTCCCTCCCCGAGGATGTCCGCGAGGGTCGCCATGCGGGTGCCGTTGAACACGGGGGCGATGGCGGCGATGCAGCAGCGCAGCACGAGCAGCGCGGCGACGGGCGTCACGGGCAGCACCATGACGACGGCGCACCCGGCGCAAAGGAGATCGCACACGACGAGCACCCGCCGGGCGGGGTACTTGTCGGCGACGCCCGCGAGCAGGGTCCCGCCGAAGAGGTAGGGCAGAAACCCGAGGGCGAAGGTGAGCGCGCTGAGCATGGGCGAACCGGTGAGCCGGTAGACGAGCACGGTGAGCGCGATCTCGCTGACGACGACGCCGAGCAACGACATGAGGTGCGCGCCGAAGACAGCCCGGAATTCGCGGACCGCGAAGACATCCCGGTACCGGCGTGAGTCGGCGCGACCGCCCTGCTCGGCACGGTGCCACTTCGTCGAGGGGCTGCCCGCCGGCAGGGCGGGCGCGGAGCCCTGGCAAACCGCGGGTGCCGACCCCGGACCGGCGGCGGGCGCGGAGCCCCTGACCGCGGGCTCGGAGTCCGGACCGACCGGAGGCGAGAAGCTCCCGCCGTCCACAGGTGCGGAACCTTGGCCAACCGCGGGCGCAGAACCCGGACCGGCGGCGGGCGCCAAGCACCTGACCGCAGGCGCGGAATCCGGACCGACCGCAGGCGCCGAGCCCCCGCCATCCGCGGGCGCGGGCGCTCCCGGCTCCGGCGGCGTCAGGCCGCCCGCCGGGCGGGCGGTGCCCGGGCCGGCAGCAGACAGTGGCAGGCCGCCCGGACCAGGTCGGGCGGAGCCCGTGGGCTTCTCTTCTGGCATGGCCGACAGCCTGCCGAGCCCGGCACGCCCGCCGTAGACTTTCGGCGCACGCCGAATCTTGTGGGGGGACGCCAGGGCCATGCCGTCATACATGCACTTCGGCGAGGCCGATCTGCTGCGAATCCGGTTCGCCGTGTCTCCGCTCTGGGAGACCCACGAAGCCGTACGAACCCTCAATCGCCCCGAACGGCACGGCTATCACCTCCCCTGGCTACGGCGGATCCGGCACGCGGCGCTCGGGCTCGACCTCACCTCCCTGTGGCTGCTCATGCCGCGCCGAGGGCACAGCCCCGACTTTCTCGGGCCGCCTCCGATCGGGCCGGCCGCCTCGTTCGACGAGGAGATCGCAGCCGTACGCGCCGTTGACCCCGAGGCGGCGCGGCGCGACATGGCGTGGGCGCTCGCCGACACCCCGGGGGCCCTCGACAGCCCGCAGGGACGCGCGCTACTCGCCGATCCGGTCCTGGCCGTGCGGGAGCTGGCCGATACGACGGAGCAGGCGTGGCACGCGCTCATCGAGCCCGAGTGGCCCCGGCTGCGCGCACTGCTCGAGGCCGATGTGGCGTTCCACTCGGGGAGGTTGGCGCGGGCCGGCCTGGAGGGGCTGTTCGCCGAGCTGCATCCACGGCTCAGCTGGGCCGACCGCACCCTGACCCTGTCCGGCCGCAGCGAGCATGTGCGCGAACTCGGCGGTCAGGGCCTGATGCTGATGCCCAGCGCCTTCTGCTGGCCGGATGTGGTGACCGGCTTCGAGCCGCCGTGGCAACCCGCCATCGTCTATCCGGCCCGCGGCATCGGCGCGCTGTGGACCGAGCCCGCCGGCCGCACTCCGAAGGCGCTCGCCCAACTGCTCGGCGCCAAGCGCGCCGCCGTGCTGGCCGCGCTCGACGAACCGGGCACGACCACCGCCCTCGCGCACCGGCTCGGGCTCGCGCCCTCCTCCGTATCGGCCCATCTGTCCGTACTGCGCGAGGCGGGTCTGCTGACCTCGCGCCGCCACGGACATCAGGTGCTGTACGAGCGGACACCCCTGGGGATCGCGCTGACGGTGTCGCACGGCGCCACTCCATGACCCTTGTGTCCGGCCGCAGAGGATGAGCGGGCGCTTCTGGTTCAGGCGGAGAGATGCCGTTCCACGGTCTCGACCTTCGAGGTGAGACCGTCGGTGACGCCCTGTCGGATGTCGGCCTTGAGGACGACGGAGACGCGCGGGGCGTGGGCCTCGACCGCGGCGACGGCGCGTTTGACGACATCCATCACCTCGTCCCACTCACCCTCGATCGAGGTGAACATCGCGTCCGTACGGTTGGGCAGACCGGACTCGCGGACGACGCGCACGGCGTCGGCGACGTACTCGCCGACGTCCTCGCCGACACCGAGCGGCGTGACGGAGAAGGCGACGATCATGCGCTGACCGTACCCTTGCGGCGGGCGCGGGCGGCGATGACCTCGTCATCGGCCGCACGCTTCAGCTTGCGCTCGGCGGCGAAGCCGCCGAAGGGGAGTACGGAGAGCACGAAGTAGAGGGCCGCGGTCTTCACGCTCCACTTGGTGCGGTTCCAGGCGTCCAGCCAGAAGAGCACGTACAGGATGAAGAGCAAGCCGTGGATCGCGCCCATGACCGGGACCGCGTTGAACTCCGTCGTGCGCTTGAGCACCGAGCAGACGAGCAGCAGGAGGAAGGAGACGGCCTCCGGCGCGGAGACCAGGCGGAGGCGGTGGAGGGAAGAGGCGGTCTTGATGTCCACGGGGGCACCTTCGGTGGTGAGGAGGCCTAATTTTGCAGGGGCTCTTGTGAACCCATGCACAAGCGCCCGGTCCATTGTGGCAGCCCACTTTGGTGGAGGGGGTCCGGGGTGGTTCCTATGAGACACAGCGTGTCAGGGTCCAGATCCTCCCTGAGGACCCTGTTCCGGGGCGGAACCACCCGCTAACGTCACTCTGTGGCAACGTTCCGACTCCAAGGCAGCAAGGTGCTCGCCGTCGACATGACCGGCGACGCCGTCAAAGCGAAGAACGGCTCAATGGTCGCCTACGACGGCCAGATGGCCTTCAAGAAGATGTCCGGTGGCGGTGAGGGCATCCGCGGGATGGTCACCCGCCGCATCACCGGCGAGCAGATGACCGTGATGGAAGTGAAGGGGCAGGGCACCTGCTACTTCGCCGATCGCGCGTCCGAGATCAATCTGGTGAACCTGCACGGCGACAAGCTCTATGTCGAGGCGAGCAATCTGCTCTGCACCGACGCCGGGCTGCGCACCGGGACGACCTTCACCGGGCTGCGCGGCGGGGCGAGCGGCAATGGCCTGTTCACCACCACCGTCGAGGGCACCGGCCAGGCGGCGATCATGTCGGACGGCGCTGCCGTGGTGCTGCGGGTGACACCCCAGTACCCGCTGTCCGTCGACCCCGGCGCGTACATTGCCCACCAGGGCGATCTGCGGCAGGAGTTCCAGTCCGGTGTGACCTTCCGCACCTTCATCGGCGAGGGCTCCGGCGAGGCCTTCCAGATCCGCTTCGAGGGCGACGGTCTGGTGTACGTCCAGCCCAGCGAGCGGAACACCATCGGGGGCGACGTCTGATGCCGTTCGTCGAGATCAATTCCAGGATGGTCGAGGCGACGGTCGTCCCCGGCCAGAAGATGTTCAGCCAGCGCGGCGCGATGCTCGCGTACAAGGGCGACGTCACCTTCACCCCGAACATTCAGGGCGGCCAGGGCGGCCTCGCGTCGATGATCGGCCGGCGGGTGGCGGGCGAGGCGACGCCGCTGATGACGGTGGAGGGCAGCGGCACCGTGATGTTCGGCCACGGCGGCCATCACATCCAGGTCATCAACCTCACCGGCGACACCCTGTACGTCGAGGCGGACCGGCTGCTCGCCTTCGACGGGACCTTGCAGCAGGGCACGATGTTCATGGGCTCGCAGGGCGGGGTCATGGGCATGGTGCGCGGCCAGGTGACAGGTCAGGGGCTCTTCACGACCACGCTCAAGGGCCATGGCGCGGTGGCGGTGATGGCGCACGGCGGTGTGATCGAGCTGCCGGTCACGCCGGGGCGCACGATCCATGTCGACCCGCAGGCGTACGTCGCGCACCACGGCGACGTACGCAACAAGCTCTCCACCGCGCTGGGGTGGCGCGACATGGTGGGGCGCGGCTCGGGCGAGGCGTTCCAGCTGGAGCTGAGCGGCAGTGGCGCGGTGTACGTACAGGCCTCGGAGGAGAAGCTGTGACCGGTCCTGAATGGGGTATCCCCGGGGCCGCAGGGCCCCAGGGGACGTTCGACCCGATGACGCTGCCGAGCGACGACAACGTCAATCCGTACACCTTCTGCGTGGAGCTCAAGGGCAGCCAGTGGTTCCTGCAGAAGGGGAAGATGATCGCCTACTACGGGCGCATCGACTTCAACGGCATCGGCCACGGCCGGCTCGACCGGCTGCTGCGCACGTCGTTCCACTCGCCGCTGCACGCGAGCGACTGGGTGGTGGCGGAGGGCAGCGGAAAGATGCTGCTCGCCGACCGCGCCTTCGATGTGAACTCCTACGACCTGGACGAGGGGAACCTGACGATCCGGTCCGGGAATCTGCTGGCGTACCAGCCGACCCTGGCGCTGAAGCAGTCGATCGTGCCGGGCTTCCTGACGCTGATCGGTACGGGGAAGTTCGTGGCCGCGTCCAATGGTCCGGTTGTCTTCATGGAGCCGCCGATCCGGGTGGACCCGCAGGCCCTGGTGGGCTGGGCGGACTGCCCTTCCCCCTGCCACCACTACGACCACAGCTATATGACGGGCGTGATGGGCGGCCTGCGGGCGATGACGGGGATCGGAGGGGCCTCGGGCGAGGAGCACCAGTTCGAGTTCGTCGGCTCCGGGACGGTGCTGCTGCAGTCGACCGAGGCGCTGATGGCGGAGACGGCGACGGGCGCGGTGCCGCAGCAGGCGGGCGTCCCTGGCGGTCACCCGGGGGCCGGAGTCCCAGGTCAACACGGGTCTGCTCCCCGTCTTCCCGGTCAGCTGGGGGACCTCCAGCGTCGCTTCGGCCTGTGAGCGGTAGTCTGCGGAGTGTGACGTCGAACGCCTGCACCCTTGTACGCGGAGTACGCGGACGCTTCTCCTGTGGCTTCTCGCGTGCTGGATGCCAGGCGTCACACCCCCCGACTTCGTCCGATTTTCAACTTCTTAGGTAGAATCCATATATGGAGACCGAGACGGCCACCCGCTGGCTGACCGATGACGAGCAGTGCGCCTGGCGCACCCACCTGGACGTCAGCAGACTGCTGATGCACCAGCTCGAGAAGGACCTCCAGCCGTTCGGCCTGACCAACAACGACTACGAGATCCTGGTCAACCTCTCTGAGTCGGCGGAGCGGAGGCTGCGGATGAGCGACCTCGCCGAAGCGACGCTGCAGTCGAAGAGCCGGCTCTCCCACCAGATCACCCGCATGGAGAACGCGGGACTGGTCCGCAGGGAGAACTGCGAGTCGGACCGGCGCGGGCTGTACGCGGTGCTGACCGAGCAGGGCATGGAGACGATGCAGAAGGTCGCGCCGCATCATGTCGCGTCCGTACGCAAGCACTTCATCGACCTGCTGACGCCGGAGGCGCTGGCGGATCTGCGGGAGTCGCTGTCACCGGTGGCCGAGCATCTGCGCGGGCGGCGCGGCAAGCTGTAGACGACGGCGGGGGCCGGCGGCTGCGCGCGCTCGCCGCCGCACCCGACCAATCCTTCATGGGGGCTCACGCGACCGCGGAGAGCCGGAGTTCGTACAGCTCGCCGCCGCCCTGGCCCACAGCGAGCGTGCCGCCGAGGCGCTGGGCCGCGTGGCGGACGATCGCCGGACCCAGCCCCGCCCTCGTTCCGGGTGCGGGCGTCGTCGATGCGTACGAAGCGCTCGAGGATTCGCTCCCGTTCCGCCGCCGGCACGCCCATGCCGGCGTTCGGTGACCGTCGGCACCACGCCGTCGCCGTCCCTGCGCACGGATGCGGGAACGGACAGCGGCGTGGCGCTCCGTGTTGTCCAGCAAGCAGGCCTGACCAAGGCCGAGGTTCGTCCCATCCTCGGCATCCGGCCGCGGCCGGATGCCGAGGATGGGACGAACCCGCCGCCTGTGGCCGGCGCCCTGCCTCAGCCCTCCGTCAGGCCCGCCACCAGCTCGTCCGCCGCCGTGTACGGATCCAGCTCCCCCGCCACGATCCGCTCCGCCAGCGACCCCAGCCGCCGGTCCCCGTGCAGGTCCCCGATCCGTTCCCGCAGCGTCGTCACCGCGATCGTCTCCACCTCGCCCGCCGCACGGCGGGCACGGCGTTCAAGGAGCACTCCGTGCTCCTCCATCCACGCGCGGTGCTTCTCCAGCGCCTCGACCACCTCGTCGATGCCCTCGCTCCGCGCCGCGACCGTCTTGACGATCGGCGGTCGCCAGTCGCCGGGGCCGCGCGACTCGCCCAGCCCCAGCATGTGGTTCAGCTCGCGGGCCGTCGCGTCCGCCCCGTCCCGGTCCGCCTTGTTGACGACGTACACATCGCCGATCTCGAGGATGCCCGCCTTCGCAGCCTGGATGCCGTCGCCCATCCCGGGGGCGAGAAGCACGACCGACGTGTCCGCCTGGGCCGCGATCTCGACCTCGGACTGGCCGACGCCCACCGTCTCCACCAGGATCACGTCGCAGCCGGCCGCGTCCAGGACGCGGATCGCCTGCGGCGCGGACCAGGCGAGGCCGCCCAGATGCCCGCGCGTGGCCATCGAGCGGATGTAGACGCCCGGGTCGGACGCGTGTTCCGACATCCGGACCCGGTCGCCGAGCAGCGCCCCGCCCGAGAAGGGCGAGGACGGGTCGACAGCCAGGACGCCGACCCGCTTCCCGGCCCGCCGGTACGCCGTCACCAGCGCCGACGTGGATGTCGACTTGCCGACACCCGGCGAGCCGGTCAGGCCGATCACATACGCCCCGCCGGTCAACGGAGCCAGCGTCGCCATCACCTCACGCAGCTGCGGGGACGCCCCCTCGACGAGTGAGATCAGCCGGGCCACGGCCCGCGGCCGGCCCTCCCTCGCCTGGGCAACCAGTTGGGGGACGTCCACCATGTGACTGCTCCTACTTGCCGTTGCCCGGGACGCGCACGATCAGCGCGTCACCCTGCCCGCCGCCGCCGCACAGCGCCGCCGCACCGACGCCACCGCCCCGACGCTTCAGCTCGAGAGCCAGGTGGAGCACCACCCGCGCGCCGGACATGCCGATCGGGTGTCCGAGTGCGATCGCGCCGCCGTTGACGTTCACCTTTTCCGGGGACACCCCGAGGTCCTTCATTGACTGCACGGCAACCGCCGCGAACGCCTCGTTGATCTCGATGAGGTCGAGGTCCTCGACGCCGATGCCCTCCTTGCCCAGCGCGTGCCGGATGGCGTTGGACGGCTGCGACTGGAGGGAGTTGTCGGGGCCGGCCACGTTCCCGTGGGCGCCGATCTCCGCGATCCACTCCAGGCCCAGCTCCTCGGCCTTGGCCTTGCTCATCACCACGACCGCCGCGGCGCCGTCGGAGATCTGCGAGGAGGTACCGGCGGTGATGGTGCCGTCCTTGGCGAAGGCGGGACGCAGCTTGCCCAGCGACTCGGCCGTCGTGTCGGCACGGATGCCCTCGTCCTTGCTGAAGACAACCGGCTCGCCCTTGCGCTGCGGGATCTCGACGGGCGTGATCTCCGCCTCGAAGATGCCATTCTTCTGCGCGGCCGCGGCCCGCTGGTGGGAGAGCGCCGCGATCTCGTCCTGTTCCGGGCGGGCGATGCCGAGCCGGGTGTTGTGCTTCTCCGTGGATTCGCCCATGGCGACGTTCTCGAAGGAGTCCGTGAGCCCGTCGTGCGCCATCGAGTCGAGCATCTCGATCGCGCCGTACTTGTAGCCCTCGCGCGACTTCGGCAGCAGATGCGGCGCGTTGGTCATGGACTCCTGGCCGCCGGCGACGATCACGTCGAACTCGCCGGAGCGGATCAGCTGGTCGGCGAGCGCGATGGCGTCCAGCCCGGAGAGACAGACCTTGTTGACGTTGAGCGCGGGCACGTTCATCGGGATGCCCGCCTTGGCCGCGGCCTGGCGCGCCGGGATCTGCCCCGCCCCGGCCTGCAGGACCTGGCCCATGATCACGTACTGCACCTGATCACCGCCGATGCCCGCCCGGTCCAGCGCCGCCTTGATGGCGAAGCCGCCGAGATCAGCGCCGGAGAAGGATTTGAGCGAGCCGAGCAGGCGTCCCATGGGCGTACGGGCGCCCGCGACGATCACTGAGGTGGTTCTGGTCGTTCCTGACATGAGGCACGATCCCCTTCCAGCACGAAGCTGAGGAGTGAACGAGGGTTTACCTCAAATGTACTGAGCGGTACGGGCTGAGGTCACCGGGCAGCCAGTGTGATCGCGCGCACGTTGCGTAACCACCGTCGGGGCGATGCACTGGGGGAATGCTGACGCGAATCGACCACATCGGGATCGCCTGCTTCGACCTCGACAAGACTGTCGAGTTCTACCGGGCCACATACGGCTTCGAGGTGTTCCACACCGAGATCAACGAGGAGCAGGGCGTACGCGAAGCCATGCTCAAGATCAATGAGACGTCCGACGGCGGCGCCTCCTACCTCCAGCTCCTGGAGCCGACCCGCGAGGACTCGGCGGTGGGCAAGTGGCTGGCCAAAAACGGTGAGGGGGTCCACCACATCGCCTTCGGCACCGCGGACGTGGACGGTGACGCACAGTCGATCCGGGACAAGGGCGTACGGGTCCTCTACGACGAGCCACGTATCGGTTCCATGGGCTCCCGTATCACTTTTCTCCACCCCAAGGACTGCCACGGCGTTCTCACCGAACTCGTCACCTCTGCAACGGAGCACTGACCTCCGGATTCCCGGCCCGGTAGAGTGGGCCGTTCCGGGCCGGGGCCGGGTCGGGGCCGCGCCGCGTCCCCTCCGTTGGATCTGTCACCATTCCCCGGGGGGCCGTTCGCCGGCGAACGGTGCTCGTACGGAGAAAGTTGCGACCAGGGGACGGATGGGACCGCGCAGTGCGGGGCTACGAACGCCAGGAGAGCCACCGAGCTGACGACGACCACCTCTCGCGGTTCGAAGCCGAGATGGACCGGCTGAAGACCGAGCGGGAGAAGGCCGTCCAGCACGCCGAGGACCTCGGTTACCAGGTCGAGGTGTTGCGCGCCAAACTCCACGAGGCGCGCCGCAACCTCGCCTCCCGTCCTGCCTACGACAGCGCGGACATCGGCTATCAGGCCGAACAGCTGCTCCGTAATGCCCAGATCCAGGCCGACCAGCTGCGCTCCGACGCCGAGCGCGAGCTGCGTGAGGTCCGCGCCCAGACCCAGCGCATCCTCCAGGAGCACGCCGAGCACCAGGCCAGGCTCCAGGCCGAGCTGCACTCCGAGGCGGTCCAGCGCCGCCAGCGCCTGGACCAGGAGCTGGCTGAGCGCCGCCAGACCGTCGAGACGCATGTCAACGAGAACGTCGCCTGGGCCGAGCAGCTCCGCGCCCGTACCGAGTCACAGGCCCGCCGGCTCCTCGACGAGTCCCGCGCCGAGGCCGAGCAGTCCCTGGCCGCCGCCCGGGCCGAGGCCGCCAGGGTCGCCGAGGAGGCCCGTCAGCGCCTCGGCTCCGAGGCGGAGTCCGCCCGCGCCGAGGCCGAGGGCATCCTGCTGCGCGCCCGCAAGGACGCCGAACGCCTGCTGAACGCCGCCTCCAACCAGGCCCACGAGGCCACCAGCCACGCCGAGCAGCTGCGCTCCTCCACCACCGCCGAGTCCGACCAGGCCCGCCAGCAGGCCGCCGAATTGAGCCGCGGCGCCGAGCAGCGGATCCAAGAGGCCGAGGAGAAGCTGCGCGAGGCCCGCGCGGAGTCCGAGAAGCTCCTGACCGAGGCCAAGGAGTCGGCGGCCAAGCAGCTGGCGTCCGCCGAGTCGGTCAACGAGCAGCGCACCCGTACCGCCAAGGCGGAGATCGCCCGGCTGGTCAGCGAGGCCACCAAGGAGTCCGAGGCGCTCAAGGCGGAAGCCGAGCAGGCGGTCGCCGATGGCCGCGCCGAGGCGGAGAAGCTGGTCGCGGCCGCGGCGGAGAAGGCCCGTACGGTCGCGGCGGAGGACTCCGCGGCGCAGCTCGCCAAGGCGGCCCGTACCGCCGAGGAGGTCCTGACCAGGGCCTCCGACGATGCCAAGGCCACCACGCGCTCCGCGAGCGAGGAGGCCGAGCGGATCCGCCACGAGGCCGAGGCGGAGGCGGACCGGCTGCGCGGCGAGGCCGCCGAGCAGGCCGATCAGCTCAAGGGCGCGGCCAAGGACGACACCAAGGAGTACCGCGCCAAGACCGTCGAGCTGCAGGAGGAGGCGCGCAGGCTGCGCGGCGAGGCCGAGCAGCTGCGCGCCGAGGCGGTCGCCGAGGGTGAGCGGATCCGCGGCGAGGCCCGCCGGGAGGCCGTCCAGCAGATCGAGGAGGCGGCCAGTACCGCCGAGGAGCTGCTGACCAAGGCGCGGGCCGACGCCGACGAGATGCGCGCCACGGCGAGCAGCGACAGCGAGCGGGTCCGCACCGAGGCGATCGAGCGCGCCACCACCCTGCGCAAGCAGGCCGAGGAGACCCTGGAGCGCACCCGCGCCGAGGCCGAGCGGCTGCGCGCGGAGGCCGAGGAGCAGGCGGAGAGCGTCAAGGCCGCGGCCGAGGAGGCGGCGGCCGGACTGCGCGAGGACGCCGAGCGCGGCATCGCGGCACGCCATGCCGAGGCCGCCGAGGAGCTGACCCGGCTGCACACCGAGGCCGAGTCCCGCCTCGCCGCCGCCGAGCAGAACCTCGCGGACTCCCGCGGCGACGCCGAGCGGATCCGCCGCGAGGCCTCCGAGGAGACCGAGCGGCTGCGCGGCGAGGCCGCCGAGCGGATCCGTACGCTCCAGGCGCAGGCCGAGCACGAGGCCGAGCGGCTGCGTACCGAGGCCGCGTCGGACGCGTCGACCACCCGCGCCGAGGCGGAGAACGTCGCGGTACGGCTGCGCAGCGACGCGGCCAACGAGGCGGAGCGGCACAAGAGCGAGGCGCAGGACAGCGCCGACCGGCTGCGCGCCGAGGCCGCGTCCGCCGCCGAACGCGTGGGCGCCGAGGCCGCCGAGGCGCTGGCCGCGGCGCAGGAGGAGGCGAACCGCCGCCGCCGGGAGGCCGAGGAGATCCTCGACTCCGCGCGTGGCGAGGCGGATCAGGAGCGCGAGCTGGCGCGCGAGCAGAGCGAGGAGCTGCTGGCCTCCGCCCGCAAGCGGGTCGAGGAGGCCCAGGCCGAGGCGCACCGGCTGGTCGAAGAGGCCGACCGCCGTGCCACCGAGATGGTCTCCGCCGCCGAGCAGACCGCCCAGCAGGTACGGGACTCGGTCAACGGACTTCAGGACCAGGCCGAGCAGGAGATCGCCGGGCTGCGCTCGGCCGCCGAGCACGCCGCCGACCGCACCAGGACCGAGGCGCAGGAGGAGGCGGACAGGGTCCGCGCCGACGCGTACGCCGAGCGGGAGCGGGCGGCGGAGGACGCCAGCCGGCTGCGGGCCAGGGCCCATGAGGAGACCGAGGCGGCCAACTCGCTCGCGGAGCGCACCGTCGAGGAGGCGATCACGGAGTCGGACCGGCTGCGCGCCGACACCGCCGAGTACGTCCAGCGCATGCGTACGGAAGCGACGGACTCGCTCGCCTCGGCCGAGCAGGACGCTTCGCGCGCCCGCGCCGATGCCCGGGAGGACGCCAACCGCATCCGCTCGGAGGCCGCCGCCCAGGCCGACCGGCTCATCGGCGAGGCGTCGAGCGAGAGCGAGCGGCTGCGCAGGGAGACGGCCGAGGCGCTGTCCGGCGCCGAGCGGGTCAAGGCGGAGGCGGAAGCCGGGGCCGAGCGGCTGCACGCCGCGATCCGCGCGGAGGGCGAGCAGATCCTGGACGAGGCGCGCCAGGCCGCCGACAAGCGTCGTGCCGACGCAGCGGCCCAGGCCGACCAGCTGATCTCCGAGGCGAGCGGCGAGGCGGAGTCGCTGCGCGCCGAGGCGGCGGAGACGGTGGGTTCGGCCCAGCAGGCCGCCCAGCGCATCAAGTCCGAGGCCCAGAAGGTCAGGGCGGACGCCGAGGCCGAGACCGAGCGGATGCTTGCCAAGGCCCGCGAGGATGCCGACCGCGCGCTCGACGAGGCCCGCGAGGCGGCGGCCAAGCGTCGTGCGGACGCCGCCGAGCAGGCCGACCAGCTCATCAACAAAGCCCAGGAGGAGGCGCTGCGCGCCGCCACCGAGGCCGAGGCACAGGCCGACACCATGGTCGGCGCGGCTCGCAACGAGGCCGAGCGGCTGGTCTCCGAGGCGACCGTGGAGGGCAACTCCCTGGTGGAGAGGTCCCGTACGGACGCGGACGAGCTGCTGGTCGGCGCGCGCCGGGACGCTGCCGCCATAAGGGAGCGCGGCGAGGAGCTGCGTGCCCGTGTCGAGGCCGAGATCGAGGAGCTGCACGAGCGGGCCCGCCGGGAGACGGCCGAACAGATGAAGACGGCCGGCGAACGCGTCGACCATCTGCTGAAGTCCGCCGAGGAGCAGCGGACCGGGGCCGAGGCGAAGGCCAAGGAGCTGCTGTCCGATGCCAATTCGGAGGCCAGCAAGGTCCGCATCGCCGCGGTGCGCAAGGCCGAGGGGCTCCTCAAGGAGGCCGAGCAGAAGAAGGCCGAGCTGGTCCGCGAGGCCGAGCGGGTCAAGGCGGAGGCGGTGGCCGAGGCCGAGCGGCTGGTCACCGAGGGCCGGCGCGAGCTCGATGTGCTGGTGCGCCGGCGCGAGGACATTCAGGCGGAAATTTCCCGTGTCCAGGACGTGCTTGAAGCGTTGGAGTCATTCGAGGCGCCATCAGGGGGCACCAAAGCTTCATCCACTGGCGGCTCGGCCGCAGGTGCTGTCAAAGCGGGCGCAACAGCGGGGGTTACACGTTCGAGTGGCAAGTCGTCCGACGGCTAGCCACTCAAAAGACTGGACATTCTCCAGATCAAACGGTCATCCGCTCGATGACACGCCGCTTCGGCCCCTAGGATTCCCCCTATCACCTCACCGGTCTCATTCGACAGGAACCCCATGAGCGACACTTCCTCCCCCTTCGGCTTCGAGCTCGTGCGGCGTGGTTACGACCGCGGTCAGGTGGACGACCGCATTACCAAACTCGTCGCCGACCGTGACAGTGCTCTGGCCCGAATCACCTCTCTGGAAAAGCGCATCGAGGAACTCCACCTCGAGACGCAGAACGCCCAGGCCCAGGTCAACGACGCGGAGCCGTCGTACGCCGGTCTCGGTGCACGCGTCGAGAAGATCCTCCGCCTCGCCGAGGAGGAGGCGAAGGACCTGCGCGAGGAGGCCCGTCGCGCCGCCGAGCAGCACCGTGAGCTCGCCGAGTCCGCCGCCCAGCAGGTGCGCAACGACGCCGAGTCCTTCTCCGCCGAGCGCAAGGCGAAGGCCGAGGACGAGGGCGTCCGTATCGTCGAGAAGGCGCAGAACGAAGCCTCTACACTGCGCACCGAGGCGCAGAAGGACGCGCAGTCCAAGCGCGAGGAGGCCGACGCGCTCTTCGAGGAGACCCGCGCCAAGGCCGCCCAGGCCGCCGCGGACTTCGAGACGAACCTCGCCAAGCGCCGCGAGCAGTCCGAGCGGGACCTGGCTTCGCGTCAGGCGAAGGCGGAGAAGCGTCTGGCGGAGATCGAGCACCGCGCCGAGCAGCTGCGCCTGGAGGCCGAGAAGCTGCGTACGGACGCGGAGCGCCGGGCCCGTCAGACGGTGGAGACCGCGCAGCGCCAGGCCGAGGACATCGTGGCCGACGCGAACGCCAAGGCCGACCGGATCCGCAGCGAATCGGAGCGCGAGCTGGCGGCGCTCACCAACCGCCGCGACTCGATCAACGCGCAGCTGACCAACGTCCGCGAGATGCTGGCCACGCTGACCGGTGCGGCGGTTGCCGCGGCCGGCAGCCCCGACGACGAGCCGATCTCCCGCGGCGTCCCGGCTCAGCAGTCCCGCTGAGTACGGCCCCGTTCGCGGGGTCCGTCGTGTAGGTCAAGAACGCGTCAAGCCCCCCAGCCACTCCGGTGGCGGGGGGCTTTGCGCGCACTTAGCGTGGCCGCATGATTGAGCTCGAGGGCCTGACGAAGCGCTTCGGCAGCACGACGGCGGTCGATGATCTTTCGTTTCAGGTCAGGCCGGGTGTGGTGACCGGCTTCCTCGGCCCGAACGGCGCGGGCAAGTCCACGACGATGCGGATGATGCTCGATCTCGACAACCCGACCAGCGGAACGGTGCGGATCGACGGCAAGCACTACCGCGAACTCGAGGAGCCGTTGAAGTACATCGGTGCGCTGCTGGACGCGAAGGCGATGCACGGCGGGCGGAGCGCCTACAACAACCTGCTGTGCCTGGCGCAGTCGAACCGCATCCCCGCCTCGCGGGTCGCGGAGGCCTTGGACGTCGTTGGGCTGACGGCGGTGGCGAGGAAGAAGACCAAGAGTTTCTCGCTCGGTATGGGACAGCGGCTGGGAATCGCGTCGGCTCTGCTGGGCGATCCGGAGATCTTGATGTTCGACGAGCCGGTCAACGGTCTTGATCCCGAAGGAATTCACTGGATCCGCAATCTGATGAAGACTCTTGCATGCCAAGGACGCACGATCTTCGTCTCCTCGCATCTGATGAGCGAAATGGCCCTCACCGCCGAGCACTTGATCGTTATCGGACAGGGACGGCTTCTTGCCGATACATCAATGGCCGATTTCATCCACGAGAACTCCCGGAGTTACGTACGCCTGCGCTCCCCTCAGCAGGAGCGCCTGCGCGACGTGCTGCACGAATCGGGCTTCACGGCGGTCGAGTCGGGCAACGGCACGCTGGAGATCGACGGCGCCACCACCGAGGCGATCGGTGAACTGGCCGCCTCGCACCAGCTCGTCCTGCATGAACTGAGCGCCCAGCGCGCCTCGCTGGAGGAGGCGTTCATGCAGATGACGGCGGGAGCGGTGGAGTACCACGCGCATTCGACGGGTGAGGCCGCTCCCCCGCCGGCGACGCCACCGGGTCCCCAGTGGGGCCAGAGCTACCAGAGCAGCAAGGGAGCCTGACCCATGGCCTCGGTGCCCGCCGTCCTCCGGTCCGAGTGGACCAAGATCCGTACTGTTTCCTCGACCACCTGGACGCTGGTGAGCGCGCTGGTCGTCACCGTCGCCATGGGCGCCGCGCTCAGCGCGCTGCTGAAGTCGACTTTCGACGATCTCTCGCCCGAGGAGCAGCTCACCTTCGACCCGACCTTCATCAGCTTCTCCGGGATGATCCTGGGTCAGCTGGCGATGGTGGTCTTCGGGGTGCTGGTGGTCGGCACGGAGTACAGCTCGGGCATGATCCGCACCTCGCTCGCCGCCGTGCCCCAGCGCGCCACCTTCATCTTCAGCAAGATCACGGTTGCCACGGCGCTGGCGCTGGCGGTCGGGATGGCGACCAGTTTCCTCACCTTCTTCCTCGGCCAGGCGCTGCTGGGCGAACACCGTACGACGATCGGCGCCGACAACGTCCTGCGCGCGGTGGTCGGCGGCGGCCTCTACATGGGCCTGATCGCGCTGTTCTCGATGGGCGTGGCGACGATGCTGCGCAGCTCGATGCTCTCGCTCGGCATCCTGATGCCGTTCTTCTTCCTGGTCTCGCAGATCCTCGCGTCCGTACCGAAGGCGAAGACGGTCGCACGCTACTTCCCCGACCAGGCCGGATCCAAGATCATGCAGGTGGTCCCGGACGCCATGGGCAGCGACAAGGCGCCGTACGGGCCGTGGGGCGGGCTCGGGATCATGGTGATCTGGGCGGCGGTGGCGCTGCTCGGAGGCTATCTGGTGCTCAAGAAGCGGGACGCGTAGCCGGCGCCGGCGACTCGCCGTCGCCGAAACCGTAGCGTTACTGCTTGGCCGGAACCGTCAAGGCCCGGATATCCTCCTAACTCTTACGGGGGTGTACGGCCGGACGGCCTGTGCCCCGACGACCCGAATGTCGATGGGGCTGCAGAATGATCGAGGCAGTCGGCCTGACGAAGCGCTATGGCGCGAAGACGGCCGTGTACAACCTTTCCTTCCAGGTGCGGCCCGGTGCCGTCACCGGGTTCCTCGGCCCCAACGGCGCCGGCAAGTCGACGACGATGCGGATGATCCTCGGGCTCGACCAGCCGACCGAAGGCCATGTGACCATCAGTGGCCGCCCCTACCGGCAGCTGCCGAACGCTCCCCGCCAGGTCGGTGCCCTGCTCGACGCCAAGGCGGTGCACGGCGGCCGCAGCGCCCGCAGTCACCTGCTTTCGCTGGCGCAGCTCTCCGGTATCCCGGCCCGCCGGGTCGACGAGGTGCTCGGCGTCGTCGGCCTTCAGGAAGTCGCCAAGAAGCGCTCCAAGGGCTTCTCGCTCGGTATGGGGCAGCGGCTCGGTATCGCGGCGGCGCTCCTCGGCGACCCGCAGGTGCTGCTCTTCGACGAGCCGGTCAACGGCCTGGACCCGGAAGGCATCCTCTGGGTCCGCAATCTGATGAAGCAGCTTGCCGCCGAAGGCCGTACGGTCTTCGTCTCCTCGCACCTGATGAGCGAAATGGCGCTCACCGCCGACCACTTGATCGTGATCGGCCGTGGCCAGCTGCTCTCGGACATGAGCGTCAAGGACTTCATCTCGCACAACTCCGCGGACTTCGCCCGGGTGCGTACGCCGCAGACCGAGCCGCAGCAGCGCGAGAAGCTGTCCGCCGCGCTCACCGAGGCCGGCGGTCAGGTCATGTCGGAGCCGGACGGCGCGCTGCGGGTCACCGGGCTGCCGCTGCCCCAGATCAGCGATCTCGCGCACTCCGCGGACGTGCGGCTTTGGGAACTCTCGCCGCACCAGGCCTCGCTGGAGGAGGCGTACATGCGGATGACCCAGGGCGCGGTCGACTACCGCTCGACCGCCGACCAGAAGTCGGGCCTGATGCAGCAGCCGCCGATGGGCTACCTCCCGCCGCAGCAGCAGATCCCCGAGGTGCCGCAGCAGGGCTGGTACGCTCCGCCGCCGCCCCAGCCCGGCCAGAACCCGTACGCCGGCGGAGCTCCTGTCGCGCCCGCCGCCGCTCCGCAGATGCCGCCGACGGCCGCCCCCGCCGACCTGACCAAGCCCGAGGACGCCCGATGACCACCCCCTACCAGCAGCAGGCGCCCTACCAGCCGCAGGGCGGGCCCGCCGCCGCGTACTCCTCGCCGATCCCGGTGCGCGACGCCCACCTCGGCGACGCCCTCGCCTCGGAGTGGACCAAGATCCGTTCCGTACGTTCCACGATGTGGACGCTCGGCGTCATGATCGTGCTGATGGTCGGCCTCGGCGTGCTCTCCGCGGTCGTCGTCTCCGCCGCGGACGCCGACCTCGAGGGTCAGTCGGTCCTCTCCCTCGGCTTCTTCGGGGTACTGCTCGGCTCCATCTGCGTGATCACGCTGGGCGTGCTGACCATCGCCTCCGAGTACGGCACGGGGATGATCAGGACCACGCTGACCGCCTGCCCCAGCCGCGCCCGCGTGCTGACCGCCAAGGCGGTCGTCTTCTTCCTGCTCGTCTTCACCCTCACCACGGTGATCACCGCGATCGTGGGCGGTCTGCAGACCCTGATCGTGGACCAGGGCTCGTCCACCGGCGAGGACTGGTTCCGCGCGACGGTCGGCATCGCTCTCTACGTCGCGACCCTCGGCCTGCTCTCGCTCGCCGTCGGCACCCTGATCCGTCATTCGGCGGGCGCGATCACCGTCATGATCGGCGTCGTGCTGCTGCCGCTGGTGCTGGCCATGTTCATGTTCTCGGAGTCGCTGCGGGATCTGCAGCAGGCACTCTTCGAGTACTCGATCCCCAACCAGATCGGTGTGCTGTACGACACCGCCGTGACCGAGTCGGGTCCGGCCGGCTGGGACCCGCTGTGGATCATGCTGGGCGTGACGGCGGTGGCACTGGCCGGCGCGTACGCCTCGCTCAACACGCGCGACGTGTAAGGGCACGCGAGCCCGGAGCCTCAGTACTTCGGCGCGTTACGGGACCGCTGCACCCGCGTGGTGCGGCGGTCCTTCGCGTTCCAGCACGCCTTGTGCCAGTGCCGCCGGTCCTCCACGCCGCCGTGCTCCGGCCAGGCCACCACATGCGGGACGCTCGAAGGGATCTCCTGGTCGCAACCGGGGCACCGATACCGCTTGCCCGCGTCACTTGCACCGGCGACATGGCGGACGGACCACTCCTCGCCCTGCCAGGACTCGCTCCGGCCGAAGCCGCCGTACCTCTCGCCGGGCCCGATGGCCTGCTCGGTAGGTTTCTCGCCGCCTCGGGGGCGGTTGCGGCGCGGGGACACGTGACACCTCACGGGGCAAGTCCGGACAGTTCCCGTCCAGCCTACGGGCCTCCGGCCGGGGTACACGTACCGCACAGAGTGAGACCGTGACACCCACAGGGGCCAGTTACCGGAAAATCGCAACAACCTCGGGATTGGCCGTGCCTTTGGCACGTGTCAGACGTTGTTGCCGGTAGGGGGAGTGACGCGTCGGCCGCAAGGAGGCAATACGCGATGCGCGTGGGAACTTTCGTACTGGCGGCCCAATTCCCGGGCCAGGGGCAGGGGGAGGCACTGCACCGTGCGGTGCGGTCCGCCGAGGTCGCGGAGGAGTCCGGACTGGATTCGGTCTGGCTCGCCGAGCACCATTTCGTGCCGTACGGCGTGTGCCCGTCGGCTGTGACACTCGCCGCGCTGCTGCTCGGCCGCACCCGGCGGATCCGGGTCGGCACAGCCGTGAGCGTGCTGCCGAGCGCGCACCCCGTGTCGCTGGGCGAGCAGACGGCGCTGCTGCATCTCACCAGCGGGGGAAGGTTCTCCCTCGGTGTGGGGCGGGGCGGCCCCTGGGTCGATCTGGAGGTCTTCGGCACCGGCCTCGACGCCTACGAGAAGGACTTTCCGGAGTCCCTGGACCTGCTGCTGCGCTGGCTGCGCGAACCCCGCGTCGACGCCCGGGGGGACCGGTTCACCTTCCGTGAAGTCCCGGTCGTGCCAAGGCCGGACGAGCTGATCGGCACTCGCCCCGAAGGCCCCGAGGTGATCGTCGCGTGCACGTCCCCGAAGAGCGTGAAGCTCGCCGCCGAGCGCGGGCTGCCGATGCTGCTCGGGATGCACTGCGACAACGAGGAGAAGGCCGAGATGGTCGCCCGGTGGCGTACGGACGCGCTCGCCGCGGGCCGCCCGCCCGAGGAGGTCGAGCACGCCGGGCATGTGTCGGCCGGCGTGGCCCAGATCGCGGACCACGGGGCCGATGCCTCCGAGGCGCTGCTGAAGGCGATGCCGGGCTGGCTCAAGCAGGGCCTGGACGCCCATGTGACGGTCGACGGGCGGCGCCGGGCGATGCGGGACCCCGTGGCGTACACAGAACTGCTCTGCGAGATGCACCCGGTAGGCCCGCCGCGGCTGGCCGCGGACCGCATCGCGGCCACCGCGGAACGTACCGGCATCAGCCGCTTCGCCCTGCTCACCGAGGGCTCGGGCGACCTCGCGGCCACCGAGGAGAATGTGCGGCGCCTCGGCACAGAAGTCCTGCCACTGCTGAGCTGAGCCCTGCTCGTCGCGTCCCGGCCCGTACCGGTGGTGCTGCCGCTCCGACACCAGTTGCACCTCCCGCGGTGCGGAGCGGCAGCAGAAGACTTCAGCAGTCGCGCATTTCGGGCGACTGGTTGAGCAACTGGCCCCGTATGGAAGTGAAGCGGGCGAGCCGCTCATCCACCGAGGAGTCCAGCGGGAACACCGCTACGCGGTGGCAGTTCTGGAATGCCAGACGCACCCCGAAGTGCCGCTGGAGCGCGCCGCGAATCGCGTCACTCGCGAGCGCGCGCAGCAGCTGACCACGTGCCTGCTCGTCCGGCGGAGGCGTCTGGTTGTCGGCGAAGTCCCCGCCGTCCACCTTCAGCTGAGCCACCAGAGAACTGATCATCTCCCACGCGAAGGGCAGGGAGGTCCGGACGCAGTCGACGAAGGCAGCTTCGTCGACCTCGCCTCGCTCGGCCTGTTCCAACAGCGCCGGTGAGACGTCGAGCGACATGGGTTCTCCTCTCGCGACCCCGGTGAACGGGGTCTTACGGGCAGGGAAGGAGTCCGGCGGACGACGACGGCACACGAACGACGCATGACGACACAGAGTGCACGACCGACGACCTCCTGCTTCCACGGTAAGTGCGCTGCCCGGAGCGCACCAGGAGATTGGGAACACAACCGGCCAATTACGAACGGTGCTTCCGGGGGCGAATCGCGCGCATCGGCGTGTGTCGAGTAGCGTTGCCGACCATGCGTCTTGTCATCGCCCGCTGCTCCGTGGACTACGCGGGCCGGCTCACCGCCCACCTGCCCTCCGCTCCCCGTCTGATCCTGGTCAAGGCAGACGGCAGCGTCTCCATCCACGCGGACGACAGGGCGTACAAACCACTGAACTGGATGTCCCCTCCCTGCACCCTCAAAGAGGGTGACGGCAGCGTCTGGACCGTCATCAACAAAGCGGGCGAGAAACTGATCATTACGATGGAGGAAACCCTCCATGACTCCTCGCACGAACTCGGCGTGGACCCCGGCCTGATCAAGGACGGGGTGGAGGCGCACCTCCAGGAGCTGCTCGCCGACCGCATCGAGACGCTGGGCGAGGGATACAGCCTGATCCGGCGCGAATACCCCACAGCCATCGGCCCGGTGGACATCCTGTGCCGGGACTCCGACGGCGCGACGGTGGCCGTTGAGATCAAGCGGCGCGGTGAGATCGACGGGGTCGAGCAGCTCACGCGCTACCTGGAGCTGCTGAACCGCGACCCTCATCTGGCGCCGGTGAAGGGCGTGTTCGCGGCGCAGGAGATCAAGCCGCAGGCACGGGTGCTGGCGACGGACCGCGGGATCGGGTGCGTGGTGCTGGACTACAACGCGCTGCGGGGCATCGCGGACGACAAGCTCAGGCTGTTCTGAGGACGGCACTGAAACGAGTACGAGAGTACGTGAATACGGGGACGGCCCCGGGCGGCGATGCTGCCCGGGGCCGAACTGCGTTCTCCTGGCCGTCAGATGACGGGCGAGCCGCTGGAGCTCGCGGAGGACGCGGGGGCGCTGCTGGTCGTGATCGGGGCGCTGGCGGAAGACGAGCCTTCGGGCGAAGTCGTCGCCGAAGGTGACGGGGTGGTCGACGGCGTCGGCGTCGGCGTCGACGTCGGAGGCGGAGTGGTCGGGGGCTTCGTCGGCGGGGTCGACGGGGGCCTCGTAGGCGTCGTGGGCCTACTCGACGGCGACGGCCTGCCACCCGGCTTCGACGAACTCGGCGACGGCTCGATCCCCGGCTTCGACGGGTCGCCCGACGACGGGCTGGAGCTCGGCGTCGCCGTCCCCGTCGCGTCCGGGTCGCCGCCCGGGCGGCTGGTCGAGCCGACGGCCGGCTCGTCCGCGTCCAGGCCGTTCTCGGCGTCGTCCTCGTTCGCCGACTGGCCGTTCCTGACGTTGCCGCCGGGCGGTTCCTCGTGGTCCGAGGCCGCCCCCAGCGTCACCACCGTGCCGAGCACCGCGGCGAGCAGCGCGCCCGCGCCCGCGGCGACCAGGTTGCGGCGCGCTCCGCCGAAGACGTTGAGCGGGCCGCGCGGCTTCGCGCCGCCCGCGGGAGACTCCCGCCGCGCCACCAATGTGGCGGGCTCCTGTGACGACTTCGACCTCCCCGAGGCCCCCAGCGGCAGCACGGCCGCCGATACGCCTCCGGGCGGCGACGCCGACTCCTCGTGGCGCGCGGCGGGCACTTCCTCGCCCGCCGGGGTGCGTCCGCCGGGTACGAGGCCGCCCGCGCGGTCCGCGACGAGCGCCAGCGCCCTGCGTCCCGCGACGGTGCCGCGCTTGTCGGCGAGCGCCCCGCGCATGGCGATCGAGGCCTCCAGCTCGGCGCGCGCCCGCTCCAGGCTGCCGGTGCAGAGCGCGAGTACGCCCAACTCATGGTGGAAATACGCCTCTTCAGCCACTTCGCCCGATATCCGGGCCGCTTCGGAGCCGATCCGCAGGGCCCGCTCCCAGGCGGTCCAGTGCAGTCCCGCCGCGAAGGCGGGTGCGGCGCTGCGGGCCAGCAGTACGGCAGCACTGGGGTGTCCCGCTTCCTCCCCCGGGACCAGCGCGGCCAGCGCGGCGAGGACGGCGTCCGCCTCGGCCACCGCCCGATCGGGGGTGACGGAGGGGTGTCCGGCCCACCAGGCGTAGTGCTGGGCGACGGTGTGGGCGTGGGCGGCCACGTCGTCGGCGTAGCCCTTCTCCGTCAGCTGCGCGATCACGCCGGCCGCCAGCCGGTAGCGGGTGCCGACCGGGGAGAGCAGCCCGCAGTTCATCAACTCGCCGAGCGCGGCGTCCGCGTGGGTGTCACCGACGAGCGCCGGCAGATGCGCCTGGTGCGGGACCTCGCCGCCGAGCGCGACGGCGAAGCGCAGGGTCTGGCGGGCGGACTCGCCGAGCCGGGAGGCGAGCAGCGCCGCGGGCGCGGCCCCCTCGCCCAGCGTCGGCAGCGGGACCTCGACGCCGTCGGCCGAGTCGAAGACTCCGATCGCGTCGGGGTCCTCCGGGTCGGGACGCAGGCTGTCGCTCTGCCGCAGCAGCGCGCCCGCCTGTACGAAGCGCAGCGGCAGGCCCTCCGACTCGAACCAGAGGTCGCCCGCCCAGTTCGCCTCGTCCTCGGTGAGGGGCCGCTCCACGGTGCGCTTCAGCAGCTCCAGCGAGCTGCTGCGGCCGAGGCCCGCGAGGAAGACCTCTTCGAGGTGCGAGTCGGCGGCGGGGGCCGCGATGTCGGGTGTGGCGGCGACCAGGAAGGCGCACTCGGGCGCGGCGTCCAGCAGTTCGCCGAGGGCAGCGCCGCCGAACTCCAGGTCGTCCAGGACGACGATCGCGCCGATGTCCCGTATGCGCTCCAGCAGCCCTGCCCGGTCGGGCCGCTGCTGCGGCGCGTTGTACACGACCGCGAAGAGCTCGTAGAGCAGTTCGCTCGGGGTGCGGCGGTAGCCGCTGAGCCGTACGACTCCGTCGGGGGCGAGGTCCGCGCAGTCGTCGGCGACGGTGTCGAGCAGGGTGCTGCGCCCGGAGCCCGCGGGCCCGGTGAGCCGCACCGAGCGACCGCGGCCCAGCAGCCGTACGAGCCGCTCGCGCTCGTCGTCGCGCTCGAGCAGCGGGAGCCGCAGGGCGGGCGGGCCCGTCGGCAGGGGCGGCTGCGCCGCTCGCTGCCGTTCGGCGCGCTCCTCGGAGCTGTACCGGACCGGCCGGGCGGGCTGCTTTCCCCCATGGCCTTCGGCATGGGCGGGGTCCCCACCGGGCGGGCAGGGCTCGATCTCGCTGCCGTCGACGGGGTTGACCGTGAGCAGGAAGTCGCCGGTGACGAGCCTGACGGTACGGGCGAGCGCCGGAGCGGGGTGTACGAAGTCGGGCGTGGCGGTGTCGCGCGGGGGCCGCGACTGTCCCGCGCCCTCGCCGAATTTGTCGTTGTCCATGGTCCAAGCCCCCCAGATGCGCTGTGCCTGTCACACGGGTCCGTCAATTCGGCAGGCGAGCGAACCCTAAACGTTCGCTCAGTATCTACGAACGCCCGGGGTGCCACCCGGCCCGTGACGTCACAGTCGCGTGAGGATTGCGAGCGTCCTACGGTTCACACCCGAGGGAGCGATTCGGCCGCGAGGCCGCCTTCGATGGCGAGAATGCGGTGCAGCCGAGTGGCGACCAGCAGTCTCTGCATCTGTGGCGGCACACCGCGCAGCACCAGCCGGCGACCGCACCGGCCGGCCCGCCGGTGCGCGCCCATGATGACCCCGAGCCCGGTGGCATCCCAGGAGTCGAGGTCGGTCAGGTCGAGCACGAGGTCGCCGGCTCCGTCGTCGACGGCCGAGTGCAGGACCGTACGGGCGTCCGCCGCGCTGCGGACGTCGAGGCGGCCCCCGACGACCAGCTCGGCGTGGTCGCCCCTGATGTGCATATGCGCTCCCCGTGAGTGCGTCAGTGCCCTGTGTCTGTCTTCGGTCTGTGTTTCGGTTTTCTGCGCCGGTTCTTCTGTCTCGTTCTTCTGTCTTGCAACAACTGACTGCCCCATGGGCGAGGAAGTTGCCGTCTGTAAGCGAACCGATACCGAATTCACCCCTGCGGGTGATACCAAACCGGTCGATGAGGGTCAGTGCTTGTAGAAGCCCTGCCCGCTCTTGCGACCGATGTCACCCGCGTCCACCATCCGGCGCATCAGCTCCGGCGGCGCGAACTTCTCGTCCTGGGACTCGGTGTAGATGTTGCTCGTGGCGTGCATCAGGATGTCGATGCCCGTCAGGTCGGCGGTGGCGAGCGGCCCCATGGCGTGGCCGAAGCCCAGCTTGCAGGCGATGTCGATGTCCTCGGCGGACGCGACGCCCGATTCGTAGAGCTTGGCCGCCTCGACGACCAGTGCCGAGATGAGGCGGGTGGTGACAAAACCGGCGACGTCGCGGTTGACCACGATGCAGGTCTTGCCGACGGATTCGGCGAACTCCCGCGTGGTGGCGAGGGCTTCGTCGCTCGTCTTGTAGCCGCGTACCAGTTCGCACAGCTGCATCATCGGGACGGGCGAGAAGAAGTGCGCGCCGACGACGCGGTCCGGACGCTCCGTCACAGCCGCGATCTTGGTGATCGGGATGGCGGAGGTGTTGGAGGCGAGGACCGCGTCGTCCCGTACGAGCTTGTCGAGCGCACGGAAGATCTCGTGCTTGACCTCGAGCTTCTCGAAGACCGCCTCGACGACGATGTCCGCGTCGGCGGCGGCGCCGAGGTCGGTGGTGGTGGTGATGCGCGCCAATGCCGCTTCGGCGTCGGCCGCTTCGAGCTTGCCCTTGGAGACGAACCTGTCGTACGAGGCCTTGATGCCGTCCGTGCCACGGGTCAGGGCCGCGTCGGTGACATCGCGCAGCACGACTTCCCAGCCCGCCTGGGCCGAGACCTGCGCGATACCGGACCCCATGAGTCCGGCCCCGATGACGGCGAGCTTCCTGGCCACTGCGGCACCCCTTAACACGCGTTTACATTTCGGCTCTCCGGCGGAGGTTAGCGCCCGTGGGCGGCCATGTGGCGGTGAAGAGATGCGCGTCACGTCTCAGATGACGGACATCACACCGGTGCGGCCAATCGGGCGTCACATACCGCGTACTTGAGGTCAGATACGGCTGTTTGGGATACGAGAGTGACCCCCGCCACCGCGATCCCCCCGGGCCGGACCCGCCGTGGGCCGTCCATGAGGGGGCCCTCACGCGGGGACAGCGATGGTCTACGGCGTGCTGCCGGCCGCCGCGCCGGGCTTGGTGCCCGTGACGGCCGACACACGAGTCGTCCGCGGGCCGGCACCTAACTAGGCTGGTCGCATGGTCAATCTGACGCGCATCTACACCCGCACCGGCGACCGGGGCACGACGGCGCTCGGCGACATGAGCCGCACCGCCAAGACCGATCTGCGGATCGCCGCGTACGCCGACGCCAACGAGGCCAATGCCGTCATCGGCACGGCCATCGCCCTCGGGCAGCTTTCGCAGGAGGTCGTGAAGGTCCTCGTCCGCGTCCAGAACGACCTGTTCGACGTGGGCGCGGACCTCGCCACCCCGGTCGTCGAGAACCCGGAGTATCCACCGCTGCGGGTCGAGCAGTTCTACATCGACAAGCTGGAGGCGGACTGTGACCGCTTCAACGAGGAGCTGGAGAAGCTCCGCAGCTTCATCCTGCCCGGCGGTACGCCGGGGGCGGCGCTGCTGCATCAGGCATGCACGGTCGTACGGCGCGCGGAGCGCTCGACCTGGGTGGCGCTGGAAGCGCACGGGGAGATCATGAACCCGCTGACCGCGACGTATCTCAACCGGCTCTCCGACCTCCTGTTCATCCTGGCCCGTACGGCCAACAAGGAGGTCGGAGACGTGCTCTGGGTGCCGGGCGGCGAGCGCTAACGCTCAATGCGTACGGGCTCGCGCTCCGGCTTCGGGGCCTGCTTCGGGGCCTGCTTCGGGGCCTGCTTCGGGGCCTGCTTCGGGAAGAGCGTGCAGCTCCCCGCGATGATCACGTTGATGCCGATGGCGAAGAGCATCTTCTGCTGCCACATGCGCAGCGAACCGATGTCGCCGTCGCCGCCGACGTACCAGATCGCGGCCTGCAGCAGGCCCATGGCGACCACCGCGGCGGTGGTCCAGCGGACGGCTGTCTTCCACTCGTGGATCATGCGGGCCGTGCCGTACTTCGGCGGCTTGACGGGCGGCGGGCCGCCCGCGAAGCGGTGCGCGAACTTCGCGTCGACCCACTTGATCGTGTGGTGTCCCAGGCCCACGGTGAAGCCGATGTAGACGGCAGCGAGACCGTGCTTCCAGTCCGGCTCGGCGCCGTTCTTGAGGTCGATCGCCGTCACGGCCAGCAGGATGACCTCCAGCAGCGGCTCACAGAGCAGGACCGCCGCCCCCAGACGCGGCATCTTCGCCAGGTAGCGCAGGGCCAGGCCGCCGGACAGCAGCACCCAGAAGCCGACCTCGCAGATCACGATGAGCGTGACGATCACGGCACTCTCCCTTCCTTGTGGACTCCAGCCTCCCGTCCGCAATGGCGCCGATCGTCGTCGCCGATGACGAAGTGACGCTGCATCCTTCGATGTAGCCGGGTGGGGCGGGCCTTCACCCGGGATGCCGAGGCCCGCGCGCCGAACGCCGTGTTTGATGGGTCTGTGACCGCTCTCCCCCGCCCGCACCGCGACGACGTACTCATCGCCGTGGCCGGACTTCTCGGCGGCCTGCTGCTGTGGTCGCTGGGTCTGGACACCCGTAGCGGCCACGGCCTCGAACCGCGTTCGCTCGCGCTGGTGCCGCTGGCCGTGATGAGCGGGGCCGAACTGCTGCGCCGGACCAGGCCCAACACCGCGCTGGCGATCGGCTGTGTGTCGATGCTGGCCGACCAGTTCACCTACGGGAGTGTCGCCACCTTCGCGATGTTCACGGATGTGGTCTACGCGGCCGTTCTGTACGGCAAACCCGCGGCCGTACGCCGTATCCCCGCCGTGTCCGTGGTGGCCACCGCCGCCGTCACGGTCACCGCGCTCGTCGTCTTCCAGGACGCGCAGGCCATTTTGGTCGGCCTCCTCTTCGCTGTGCTGACGGTGGCCCCTGCCTGGACCGGCGTGAGCGTACGCACCCATCGCGACGCCGCCGAAGCCGCCCAGCTGCGCGCCGAGCAGACGGCCCTGCTCGCCGAGATGGACCGCACCCAGGCGGTGACCGCCGAGCGCGCCCGGATGGCCCGAGAGCTGCACGACCTGGTCGCGGGCCATCTCTCGGCGATCGCGATCCACTCCACGGCCGCGCTCTCCCTCGACGACCCGAGGACCTCCCGCGAGGCGCTCGGCGTGATCCGTGAGAACAGCGTCGAGGGGCTCGCCGAGATGCGCGGGCTGATCGGGCTGCTGCGGGACAGCGGCGACGAGGAGCCCGCGCCCGCGCCGACGCTCGCCGGTGTCGACGCGCTCCTCGACCAGTCGCGGACGAACGGCGCCGCCAGCGGGCTGGAGTTCACGCTCGAAGACACTCGCGAGGAGGGCCTGGAACCGCCCACGCCGGTCGAGCTCGCGGCGTACCGCATCCTCCAGGAGTCGCTGACCAACGCCCTCAAGCACGCGTCGCCGGGCCGGGTCGCGGTCACCGTGGCGCAGGACGAGCGGACACTGACGGTAGGGGTCACCAGCCCGTACGGCGACCGGCCCGGGCCGCGCGCCCCCGGCTCGGGGGCCGGTCTGGTCGGCATGCGCGAGCGGGTGGCACTGCTGGACGGGCAGTTCGCGGCGGGGCCGGTGACCACCGGCGACGGCGGCAAGGTCTGGCAGGTTCGGGCGCGGCTGCCCGTCGAGGAAGGGAGCGGGAAGGCATGACGATCCGGGTACTGGTCGCGGAGGACCAGAGCGCCGTACGCGCCGGTCTGGTCCTCATTCTGGGCAGCGCGCCGGACATCGAAGTGGCCGGCGAGGCGGCGGACGGCGAGGAAGCCGTGCGGCTGGCCCGCGAACTGCGCCCGGACCTGGTGCTGATGGATGTTCAGATGCCGCGGCTCGACGGGGTGTCGGCGACCCGGCAGGTCGTCGCGGAAAATCTCGCCGACGTACTCGTACTGACCACGTTCGATCTGGACGAGTATGTCTTCGGGGCGCTGCGGGCGGGCGCTGCGGGCTTTCTGCTGAAGAACACCGACGCCAGGGATCTGCTGGAGGCGGTGCGCACGGTGGCGCGCGGCGAGGGGCTGATCGCGCCCGCTGTGACCCGCCGGCTGATCGCGGAGTTCGCTACGCCGACTCCCCGACGGTCCCCGGACGCGCCCGACCCCGCGATCCTCGATGTGCTGACCCGGCGCGAGCGCGAGGTGCTCTCGTGCCTCGGCAAGGGCATGTCGAACGCCGAGATCGCGGGATGCCTCGACATGGCGGAGGCGACGGTGAAGACCCATGTGAGCCGACTGCTGGGCAAGCTGGAGTTGCGCAGCCGGGTCCAAGCGGCGGTTCTGGCCCAGGAGTTGGGCATCTAGCCCATTCGCCGCTCTCACCCCTCACCGCTGGTCTGGACCTATTGACGATTGGTCCAGACCTTCCTACTCTCACCGCAAACACACGCTGCGGTGAGCCACGCAGGGTGCGCAGTACACGGACCACCCCCGATCGTCCGGACCTCCTCGAGGAGCAACCCGTGAACACGCAACCCCCACTGCACAGTCCCAGATTCAGATTCAGATTCAGATCCAGAGCCGTCGCGGGACTGACCGCGCTGCTGCTGCCCCTGGCCGCCATGGTCTCTCTCGCCTCCCCCGCCGAAGCCGCTCCCTCGGCGACCGCCACCTACACCAAGGTCTCCGACTGGGGCACCGGCTTCGAAGGCAAGTGGACGGTCAAGAACACCGGCACCACATCGCTCACCTCCTGGACCGTCGAGTGGGACTTCCCCTCGGGCACCGCGGTCACCTCCGCCTGGGACGCGGACGTCACCAGCTCCGGCACCCACTGGACCGCCAGGAACAAGTCGTACAACGGCACACTGGCCGCGGGCGCGTCCGTCTCCTTCGGCTTCAACGGCACCGGCTCCGGCTCGCCCTCCGGCTGCAAGCTCAACGGCGCCTCCTGTGACGGCGGCAGCGTGCCCGGCGACAACCCGCCCTCCGCCCCCGGCACCCCGAGCGCGTCCGACATCACCAACACCTCGGTGAAGCTGACCTGGACCGCCGCCACCGACGACAACGGCATCAAGAACTACGACGTACTGCGTGACGGCGCCAAGATCGCGACGGTGACCGGCACGACGTACACGAACACCGGGCTGACCGCCGGCACCGACTACTCGTACACCGTCCAGGCCCGTGACACCGCCGACCAGACCGGCCCGGTCAGCGGCGCACGCGCGGTTCGCACCACCGGCGGTGGCGGCGACCCGGGCCCCGGGCCCGGCTCCACGGTCAAGCTCGGCTACTTCACCGAGTGGGGCGTCTACGGGCGCAACTACCACGTGAAGAACCTGGACACCTCCGGCTCCGCGTCGAAGATCACCCACATCAACTACGCCTTCGGCAATGTGACCGGCGGCCGCTGCGCCATCGGTGACGCCTACGCCGACTACGACAAGGCGTACACCGCCGACCAGTCAGTCGACGGCGTCGCCGACACCTGGGACCAGCCGCTGCGCGGCAACTTCAACCAGCTGCGCAAGCTCAAGGCGAAGTACCCGCACATCAAGGTGCTCTGGTCGTTCGGCGGCTGGACCTGGTCCGGCGGCTTCGGCCAGGCCGCGGCGAATCCAGCGGCCTTCGCGCAGTCCTGCTACGACCTGGTGGAGGACCCGCGCTGGGCGGACGTATTCGACGGCATCGACCTGGACTGGGAGTACCCGAACGCCTGCGGCCTGTCCTGCGACACCAGCGGGCCTGCCGCGTTCAAGAACATGATGCAGGCGATGCGCGCCAAGTTCGGGACGGGCAACCTGGTCACCGCGGCCGTCACGGCCGATGCCTCGGCCGGCGGCAAGATCGACGCCGCCGACTACGGCGGCGCGGCCCAGTACCTCAACTGGTACAACGTGATGACGTACGACTTCTTCGGCGCCTGGGCCGCACAGGGCCCGACCGCCCCGCACTCCCCGCTCACCTCGTACCCCGGCATCCCGCAGGCGGGCTTCAACTCCGCCGAGGCGATAGCCAAGTTCAAGGCGAAGGGCGTGCCGTCGGCCAAACTGCTGCTCGGCATCGGCTTCTACGGGCGCGGCTGGACCGGGGTGACCCAGAGCGCTCCGGGCGGCAGCGCGACGGGAGCGGCCCCCGGCACGTACGAGCAGGGCATCGAGGACTACAAGGTGCTCAAGAACAGCTGCCCGGCGAACGGCACGGTCGCCGGCACGGCCTACGCGCACTGCGGCACCAACTGGTGGAGCTACGACACCCCGGCCACCGTCGGCTCGAAGATGAGCTGGGCGAAGGGGCAGGGCCTGGGAGGCGCGTTCTTCTGGGAATTCAGCGGTGACACGGCGAACGGAGAGCTGGTCAGCGCGATCAACAGCGGCCTGAACTAGCACGGCTCACAACGAAGCCCGGGAGAGCGGTCTCCCGGGCTTTGTGATGTCTCTGGGCCGCAGGCCCGTCCACCGGCCAACGAGCAGCCCTATTCAGGCGACGTTAACCCTCCCCCAGACTTCGTCCGGGGGGACCCCCAACCAACTGCAGCCCTAATTAGGCGACATTGACTCTCCCCCAGACTTCGTCCGGGGGGACCCCCAACCAACGAGAGGCCCTATTTAGGCGACATTGACTCTCCCCCAGACTTCGTCCGGGGGGACCCCCAACCAACGAGAGGCCCTATTTAGGCGACATTGACTCGTTGGCCGGGCGGTGCCGCCTCGAGCCAGGCGAGGAAACCGGTCAGCGCGTCCTCGCTCATCGCAAGCTCCAGCCGCGTCCCCCGGTGCAGACAGCCCAGCACCACCGCGTCGGACAGCAGCGCCAGCTCCTCCTCGCCCTCGGGAGTGCGGCGCGAGATGACCTCGATCGCCGAGCGCTCCAGGACACGCCGCGGGCGGGGGGCGTACGAGAAGACCCGGAACCACATGATCCGGTCACCGCTGTAGCGGGCGACGCCGTACACCCAGCCCTTGCCGGAGAGGTCGGTCTCCTCCGGGACGTTCCAGCGCATACTGCAGTCGAAGGTGCCGCCCGAGCGCTGGATCAGCCGCCGTCGCAGTCCGAAGACGAACAGTCCGACCGCAACCAGGGTGACCAGAACCAGGCCGCTCACAAGCAGAGCGAGGAACATCTCCACCGACCTCCTCGCATCGTTCGTCCTAGTCCCACACGCAATCCCACGTGCACCTGCTGCATTGCCTCAGCCGCGGCACGGTCTGGAGAAATCCAGCCCGAGCCGCGGCTGAGTCTGTCCGGGGAGCGGGCCCCAGACCCCCGAAGGGACTGTCGGCGGGGTACTCAGCGCACCGCCACCGCACGCAGCCGGACATCGGCGCGCCGCTCTGCGGCGGCGTCCTCGTCCGACTTGGCCCGCTCCAGCGCACGCTCCGCGCGCTGGGCGTCGATTTCGTCTGCCAGCTCGGCGATCTCAGCCAGCAGGGACAGCTTGTTGTCGGCGAACGAGATGAAACCGCCGTGCACCGCGGCGACGACGGTCCCGCCCTCGCTCGTACGGATGGTCACAGGGCCCGATTCCAGCACACCGAGCAGCGGCTGGTGACCGGGCATGACGCCGATGTCGCCGGACGTGGTGCGCGCGACGACCAGGGTGGCCTCGCCGGACCAGACACTACGGTCCGCGGCGACCAGCTCGACATGCAGCTCAGCAGCCAAGGGTGGCTCCTCGGGTCACCACCCGGCACAGCTGCCGGGTGTTGGGTCAATTCTAGTAGGCGTACGAAGGGGGGCAGGACGCACCCCGCCCCCCTTCACGAGTCAGCGGACTCAGGAGACGCCGAGCTCCTTGGCGTTGGCCTTGAGGTCCTCAATGCCACCGCACATGAAGAACGCCTGCTCGGGGAAGTGGTCGTACTCACCGTCGCAGATCGCGTTGAATGCGGCGATCGACTCCTCGAGCGGCACGTCCGAACCGTCCACGCCGGTGAACTGCTTGGCGACGTGGGTGTTCTGCGACAGGAAACGCTCGACGCGACGGGCACGGTGGACAACAAGCTTGTCCTCCTCGCCCAGCTCGTCGATGCCGAGGATCGCGATGATGTCCTGGAGGTCCTTGTACTTCTGCAGGATTCCCTTGACGCGCATGGCGCAGTCGTAGTGGTCCTGCGCGATGTAGCGCGGGTCCAGGATCCGGGACGTGGAGTCCAGCGGGTCCACGGCCGGGTAGATGCCCTTCTCCGAGATCGGACGGGAGAGAACCGTCGTCGCGTCGAGGTGGGCGAAGGTGGTGGCCGGGGCCGGGTCGGTCAGGTCGTCCGCGGGGACGTAGATCGCCTGCATCGAGGTGATCGAGTGACCACGCGTCGAGGTGATGCGCTCCTGCAGCAGACCCATCTCGTCGGCCAGGTTCGGCTGGTAACCCACCGCGGACGGCATACGGCCGAGCAGGGTGGACACCTCGGAGCCGGCCTGGGTGTACCGGAAGATGTTGTCGATGAAGAAGAGCACGTCCTGCTTCTGAATATCGCGGAAGTACTCCGCCATGGTCAGACCGGCCAGGGCGACGCGCAGGCGGGTGCCCGGCGGCTCGTCCATCTGACCGAAGACAAGCGCCGTCTTGTCGATGACGCCCGACTCGCTCATCTCCTCGATGAGGTCGTTGCCCTCACGGGTACGCTCACCGACGCCCGCGAACACCGACACACCGTCGTGGTTGTTGGCGACGCGGTAGATCATCTCCTGGATCAGAACGGTCTTGCCGACACCGGCGCCACCGAACAGACCGATCTTTCCACCCTTGACGTACGGGGTGAGAAGGTCGATGACCTTGATGCCCGTCTCGAACATCTCGGTCTTGGACTCGAGCTGGTCGAAGCTGGGGGCCTTGCGGTGGATGGGCCAGCGCTCGGTGCTCTCGCTGTTCGCGTCGGGGACGTTCAAAACCTCACCGAGGGTGTTGAACACCTTGCCCTTGGTGAAGTCGCCGACCGGCACCGTGATGCCCGAACCGGTGTCGGTCACCGCGGCCTGGCGGACCAGACCGTCGGTGGGCTGCATCGAGATGGCGCGCACGATGCCCTCGCCGAGGTGCTGGGCAACCTCGAGCGTCAGCGTCTTGAGCTTGCCGTCCTCGGCAGGGTCGGCGACCTGAACGGTCAGCGCGTTGTAGATCTCCGGCATTGCGTCGACGGGGAACTCCACGTCGACGACCGGGCCGATCACCCGGGCGACGCGGCCCGTGGCGGCGGCCGTCTCAACTGTCGTCGTCATTACTTGTCACTCCCCGCGGTCGCGTCGGCCAGGGCGCTGGCGCCACCGACGATCTCGCTGATTTCCTGGGTGATTTCGGCCTGGCGGGCCGCGTTGGCAAGCCGGGAGAGGCTCTTGATGAGCTCACCGGCGTTGTCGGTCGCGGACTTCATTGCGCGGCGGGTGGCAGCGTGCTTGGAAGCAGCGGCCTGGAGCAGCGCGTTGTAGATCCGGCTCTCGACGTATCGCGGCAGTAGGGCGTCGAGGACGTCCTCCGCCGACGGCTCGAAGTCGAACAGGGGCAGGATCTCGCCCTTGGTGCCCGACTCCTCGACCGCCTCCTCGAGACTGAGGGGCAGCAGCCGGTTCTGCACCGGCGTCTGCGTCAGCATCGAGACGAACTCGGTGAAGACGATGTGGAGCTCGTCCACGCCGCCCTCGGCCGTGTCCTGCTGGACAGCCGCGATCAGCGGTTCTGCGACCTTCTTGGCGTCGGCGTAGGTCGGGTTGTCGGTGAAGCCGGTCCACGACTCCGCGATCTTGCGCTCACGGAAGCCGTAGTACGCGACACCCTTGCGGCCGACGATGTAGTTGTCGACCTCCTTGCCCTCGCCGCGGAGCCGCTCCGTGAGCTGCTCCGCCGCCTTGATGGCGTTGGCGGAGTAGCCGCCGGCCAGACCGCGGTCGCTCGTGATGAGCAGGATCGCGGCGCGGACCGGAGCCTCCACCTCGGTGGTGAGGGGGTGCTTGGTGTTCGACCCGGTCGCCACCGCGGTCACCGCACGGGTGAGCTCGGTCGCGTACGGGGTGGAGGCCGCCACCTGGCGCTGCGCCTTGACGATGCGCGAGGCGGCGATCATCTCCATCGCCTTGGTGATCTTCTTGGTCGCGGTGACGGATTTGATGCGACGCTTGTAGACCCGGAGCTGGGCTCCCATGAGTCAGGTCCCTTCCGTCGTCACTTGGCCGTGCTGACCGGCGCGTCTTCGCCCAGAAGCTTGCCGTCCGAGGTCTCGAACTGACGCTTGAAGGCGGCGATCGCGTCAGCGATGGCCTGCAGGGTGTCGTCGGACATCTTGCCGCCCTCGGTGATGCTGGTCAGGAGCTCCTTGCGCTCACGGCGCAGGTACTCGAGGAGCTCGGACTCGAAGCGGCGGATGTCCGGGACCGGGACGTCGTCCATCTTGCCGGTGGTACCGGCCCAGACGGAGACGACCTGCTCCTCGATGGGCATCGGCTGGTACTGAGGCTGCTTGAGCAGCTCGACCATGCGCTTGCCGCGCTCCATCTGCGCCTTGGAAGCCGCGTCCAGGTCGGAACCGAAGGCGGCGAACGCCTCCAGCTCGCGGTACTGGGCGAGGTCCACGCGCAGACGGCCGGAAACCTGCTTCATGGCCTTGTGCTGCGCGGAGCCACCGACACGGGAGACCGAGATACCGACGTTCAGCGCCGGGCGCTGGCCCGCGTTGAACAGGTCGGACTCCAGGAAGCACTGGCCGTCGGTGATGGAGATGACGTTGGTCGGGATGAACGCCGACACGTCGTTCGCCTTGGTCTCGACGATCGGGAGGCCCGTCATCGAACCCGCACCCATGTCGTCCGACAGCTTCGCGCAACGCTCGAGGAGACGAGAGTGCAGGTAGAAGACGTCACCGGGGTACGCCTCGCGGCCCGGCGGACGGCGCAGGAGCAGCGACACGGCGCGGTAGGCGTCGGCCTGCTTCGACAGGTCGTCGAAGATGATCAGGACGTGCTTGCCCTGGTACATCCAGTGCTGGCCGATGGCCGAGCCGGTGTACGGCGCCAGGTACTTGAAGCCGGCCGGGTCGGACGCCGGGGCGGCGACGATCGTCGTGTACTCGAGCGCGCCCGCCTCCTCCAGCGCACCGCGCACGGACGCGATGGTGGAGCCCTTCTGGCCGATGGCGACGTAGATGCAGCGAACCTGCTTCTTCACGTCGCCCGAGCGCCAGTTGTCGCGCTGGTTGATGATCGTGTCGACGGCCAGAGCGGTCTTGCCGGTCTGACGGTCGCCAATGATCAGCTGACGCTGGCCACGGCCGATCGGCACCATCGCGTCGACGGCCTTGTAGCCGGTCTGCATCGGCTCGTGCACCGACTTACGGGCCATGACGCCCGGGGCCTGCAGCTCGAGGGCGCGCCGGCCGTCGGTCTCGATCTCGCCGAGGCCGTCGATCGGGGTGCCGAGCGGGTCGACGACGCGACCCAGGTAGCCCTCGCCGACAGCGACAGAGAGAACCTCACCGGTGCGCTGCACCGGCTGGCCCTCCTCGATACCGCTGAACTCGCCGAGGACGACGCAGCCGATCTCGCGCTCCTCGAGGTTGAGGGCGAGACCGAGGGTGCCGTCCTCGAACTTCAGCAGCTCGCTCGCCATGGCCGAGGGAAGACCCTCGACCTTCGCAATGCCGTCGCCGGCAACGCTGACCGTACCGACCTCCTCGCGCGAGGCCGCGTCCGGCTGGTACGACTGGACAAAGTTCTCCAGCGCGTCCCGGATCTCCTCCGGCCGGATCGTGAGCTCCGCCATCTGGGTTCCCTGCTCTCCTTGTTGGGCCCGAAGTTCTTAAGGGGTCTGGGGGCCGACCCCCAGGAATCTTCTGCAATCTCTGCACGGCCCAACCGGGCCGCTCGTACTGCTGTGTTCAGTTGGTGTCTGGTCAGCCGGCGATGCGGCGGTTCGCCTCGTCGAGACGGGCCACGATCGTGCCGTCGATGATCTCGTCGCCGACGCGCACCACGAGCCCGCCGAGGACCTCGGGGTCCACGTCGAGGTTGAGGTGCATCTCGCGGCCGTAGATCCGCGCGAGGCCGGCGCCGAGGCGCTGCCTCTGCTGCTCGGTCAGCGGCACCGCCGAGGTGACGACGGCGACCATCCGGTTCCGGCGCGCCGCGGCGAGCTTGGACAGGGACTCGAGTCCCGCCTCCAGGCTACGTCCCCGGGGCCGGGTGACAAGACGGACAACCAGACGCTCGGTGACCGGATTGGCCTTCCCGCCGAGCAGGCTGCGCAGCAGCCCGCCCTTGGCGGACGCCGGAGCCGACTTGTCGGTCAGCGCCGCCCGCAGCGCGGTGCTGGATTCGACGATCCGGCCGAACCGGAACAGCTCGTCCTCGACGTCGTCGAGCGCACCGGCCCGCTGGGCCGCGGTGAGGTCGGCGGTGGCCGCCAGCTCCTCGACCGCGTCGACCAGGTCGCGCGACCTGGACCAGCGGGAACGCACCATGCCGGAGATCAGGTCGACGGTCTCGCCGCCCACCTGGCCGCCCAGCAGGCGTCGCGCCAGCTCGGCCTTGGCCTCGCCGGACTGCGCCGGGTCGGTCAGGACCCGACGCAGCGACACCTCACGGTCGAGCAGCGCGGTGACGGCGTCGAGCTCCTCAGCGAGCTTGGCCACGTCGACCGACGTGTTGTCGGCCAGCGCGTCAAGAGACTCGCGTGCGGCAGCCAGCGCCTCGCGGCTCGCTCCGTTCATCGCGCGGCCTCGGCCTTCGAAGCGCTGTCCTCGAGTCCCTCGAGGAAGCGGTCGACGGTGCGGCTCTGCCGGGCGTGGTCCTCCAGGGACTCACCGACGAGCTTGCCGGCCAGTTCGACGGCGAGCTTGCCGACGTCCTGACGCAGCGCCGCAGCCGCTGCCTTGCGGTCGGCCTCGATCTGGACGTGGCCGGCAGCGGTGATCTCCTCACGCTGCCGCTGGCCTTCCGCCCTCATCTCCAGGATGATCGCGGCGCCCTGCTCGGTCGCCTCCTGGCGCATCCGGGCGGCCTCGTGGCGGGCCTCGGCGAGCTGAGCCTTGTACTGCTCGAGCACACTCTCGGCTTCGATCTTGGCTGCATCAGCCTTCTCGATGCCACCCTCGATGGCCTCTCGGCGCTCTTCCAGAACCCTGTTGATGTTCGGGAGGAGCTTCTTGGCGAGGAAGCCGAAGACGATGACAAAGGCGAGAAAGCCGATGACGAGCTCGGGCAGCGGCGGAAAGAGAGGGTTCTCCATCTCCGCGGCCGCGAGAGGAACCAGAGGGTTCACATCAGTGCCTTTCGTCTAGTTGGCTGTTCGTGGACCCGAAGATCACGGGCCGTAGACGAACGGCATGACCAGACCGATGAGGGCGAGCGCCTCACAGAAGGCGAAGCCGAGAATCTGGTTCTGGCGGATCAGGCCGGCCGCCTCGGGCTGGCGGGCAAGAGCCTGGGTGCCGTTACCGAAGATGATGCCGACGCCGACGCCGGGGCCGATGGCGGCGAGGCCGTAACCGATGGAGCCGAGGGAGCCGGTGACGGCAGCAAGAGTCTGGGACATGCCAGTGCTTCCTTCTCTTTCACGGACCGGTGGGGGTTGGCCACCGGACGACAATGGGGTTCAGGGGGTGGGCGGTCAGTGGTGCTTGGCGAGCGCGCCCTGGATGAAGCTGCAGGCCAGGAGCACGAAGACGTATGCCTGAACCGCTTGGATGAAAAGCTCGAAGACGGTCATGACCAGGACCATCACGAACGAGACACCGGCGTAGGCGATGCCGATTCCGTTCAGCAGATACCAGCTGGCAATCGTGAACAGCAGCAGCAGGGTATGTCCGGCGAACATGTTCGCGAAGAGTCGGACCGCGTGCGTAAAGGGGCGGACCAGCACGTTCGAGAAGAACTCGATGACCATGACCATCGGCAGAACCGCGCCGAGCGACTTGTCGTAGCCGGTCAGATTCTTGAAGCCGCCGACAAAACCGTGGGTCTTGAAGGTAAGGCTCATCCAGATGACATAGACGATGAGCGCAAGAGCTGCCGGGTACGCGATGATCGAGGTCACCGGGAACTGGGCGAGCGGAATGATCGACCAGAGGTTCATCATCCAGACGAAGAAGAACAGCGAGACCATCAGCGGGACGTACTTCTCGCCGTCCTTCTTGCCGATGATCTCGTAGACGATGCCGCGGCGGACAAAATCGTAGCCGGTCTCGGCGACCATCTGGAGCTTGCCGGGAACGACCTTCGGCTTACGGAAGGCCGCCCAGAAGAAGCCGACGATGATGACCGTGCCGAGCAGGGCCAGCAGCATCGTCTTGTTGAAGTAGATGTTGCTGTCCGCGTCGCCGATGATCGGCTCGAACAGGAACGAGTGCAGGCCGGGAGCCGGGAAACCACAACCGGAGAAGATGTGGCAGTCGGTCTCGAAGGCGAGCACCGTCGTCGGGTCAGCACTCACCGCGGGCTCCTTCAGCGTGGCGCATATGTACGGCAACCTCGTTGTGTCGGCGCGGCGCACAGCCGCTGATCGGCACTGGACTGGTGTTACGGATGTGGGGGCGGCCGGCAGGCAGGGAGCCTCGCGATTGAGCAGGCGTCAGCTCAGCTGCCCGCGCCCGCAATGCCGCAGTTGGCACCGGACGATAGCAGGATCGCGAACGCGCACTTATACCGGCCCTACCCCTCACGAGGAGGGCCCCTTGTTCTCGGGCTTCTTGCCCTCGGAGGGGTCCGGTTCGACGTAAAGGATTTTGGCCTTCATGTGCGCACGGGTCTGCGCGGCGATCCATACGAGGGTCGCTGCGACCAGCGTGATCGCGAAGGCCTTCGGATTGAACAGCGTGGTGTTCTTGAACGCGGCGACAAAGATGAACAGCAGCAGAATCTGCGCCGTATAGAGCATGAGCCCCATGGCCTGGAACAGATGCGGAAGCGACTTGGCCGTCCGCTCCAGGACCACCAGCCCGATCCCCATGAAGAGGATCACGATCAGCGTCGCAACGACAGCGCCGACAGCTCCCTTACCGCCGGCAACCAACGCACTGATCGCGACGGCGATTGCGCCTGCGACAGCGGTGGGTACGGCGACTCGAAGGAGAGTCCGGACGTCGTTGGACGGCATGGCGGCAGCTCCGCTTGCTCGGTGGGGGCAGTGGTGTCGTCATGGACGAGCGTAGGCCCGGTCCGAGTTGGGTCCTCGGGGCCAAAGAACCGTCGCACTACGGCCCTTCGGTTCCGTCTCCGGGTCTCGTGAACGGTATCACAAACTATTTGATGAGGTCTTTACCTGAGGGTGTGCTGACTGTCACACATGAGAGTGAGTGCGCGCGTGTGTGCAGGACAACTGGTCGCGATGTCTGGTAATGGGCGACATGCAGCGAATCGTCATCCGCGCGTTCCGGCCTTACGCCGGTCCGGGAAACGCGAACGGGGGCCGATGGCAGTCGCTCCGTTGACGCCTGCCGGAACCGGGGTCCGCTCCTCGGGCTCCTCCTCGGGCTCCTCGTCCGACGCCTCCGGCTCGTACGAGAGCGTGGGCACCGTCTCGGGCTGGATCTTGCTGCGCCGGTAGCGCGGCGGCACGAAGGCCTCCGCCCAGCGCGGGGCGCGCGGAGTGAAGCGCGGCAGCAGCAGCAGCACCAGGCCGACCGCACTCAGCGCCACGATGAGCAGCACGATCCACATCGACGCCGAGTGCACCGAGTACGCGACGACACCGAACGCGATCAGCGCCGACCAGAAGTACATGATCAGGACTGCGCGGCTGTGCGAATGCCCGATCTCCAGCAGCCGGTGGTGCAGATGGCCACGGTCCGCGGCGAACGGCGACTTTCCGCTCCAGGTACGGCGGACGATCGCGAGCACCAGGTCGGCGACCGGGATCGCGATGATGGTCAGCGGCAGCAGCAGCGGGATGAAGACCGGCAGCGCGGCGTGAGTGGCCTGGCGGGTGCTGCCCTCGAAGATCTTCAGGGCGTCCGGGTCCACCTGGCCGGTCACCGAGATCGCCGCCGCCGCGAGCACCAGACCGATCAGCATCGAGCCCGAGTCGCCCATGAAGATCCGGGCGGGGTGCATGTTGTGCGGCAGGAAGCCCAGGCACATGCCCATCAGGATCGCGGTGAAGAGAGTGGCGGGGGCGGCCGCCTCGATCATGTACCCGAACCAGATCCGGTACGAGTAGAGGAAGAAGGCCGCGGCGGCGATGCACACCATGCCGGCGGCGAGGCCGTCCAGGCCGTCCACGAAGTTGACGGCGTTGATGGTGACGACGACGAGCGCGACAGTCAGCAGGGTGCCCTGCCAGGAAGTCAGCGAGACCGTGCCGACGCCGGGGACGGGGATCCACAGGATCGTCAGACCCTGCATCACCATCACACCCGCGGCGATCATCTGGCCGCCGAGCTTGATCAGGGCGTCGATCTCGAACTTGTCGTCCAGGACACCGATGATCCAGATCAGAACGGCGCCGGAGAGCAGCGCGCGCGGTTCGTTCGACTGCTCGAAGACGCTGTTGAGATTCTGCAGATGGTCTGCGACCAGCAGTCCCGCGCACAGCCCGAAGAACATGGCGATGCCGCCGAGTCTCGGCGTCGGCTCTCGGTGCACATCGCGGGCGCGGATCTCAGGCATCGCTCCGGTCGCAATGGCGAACTTCCGCACCGGACCGGTCAGCAGATACGTCACCGCAGCCGTAACACAGAGCGTCAGCAGGTAATCACGCACGGGCTGCCCCACAGATATCGCTGGCCATCTCAGCCCCACACCCTAGCTCTGGTAGCCACATGCTTGAGGACACTACGGGTGGCGGCGATGGTTGCACGAGTTCGCTGCTAGCCCGGATAAGGGGGAAATCTACCTGCCAGCGCGCGTACCTCGGCACGTACCTTCCGCGCTCCCTCTCCCTCTTCACGCATCGCCGCCGTGAACAGCGCGGCGACACGTGGCATCTCGGCCTCGCCCATGCCCTGGGTGGTGATTGCCGCGGTGCCGAGACGAATACCACGGCCGTCGCCGTACGGCAGGGCGCAGGTGTCGAGGACCAGTCCGGCCGCGGCGAGACGACCGCGGGCGGCCTTGCCGTCCACCCCGAGCGGGGCCGGATCCGCGCTGATCAGATGGGTGTCGGTGCCGCCGGTGAGCACCGCGAAGCCTTCCGCCTCGAGCTCGTCGGCGAGCACCCGGGCGTTGGCGACCACCTGGTGGGCGTACGCCGCGAACGCGGGGGCGGCCGCCTCGCCGAAAGCGACGGCCTTGGCGGCGATCGTGTGCATCTGGGCGCCGCCCTGGGTGAACGGGAAGACCGCCCGGTCGATGCGTTCGGCCAGCTCCGACCCGCAAAGGATCATTCCGCCGCGCGGCCCGCGCAGCACCTTGTGCGTGGTGGCGCACACCACATCGGCGTACGGGACGGGACTGGGCGCCGCGCCGCCCGCGATCAGGCCCATCGGGTGGGCGGCATCCACGATGAGATACGCGCCGACGTCGTCCGCGATCTCGCGGAAGACGGCGTAGTCGGGGTGGCGGGGGTAGGAGATCGAGCCGCAGACGATGGCTTTGGGCCGGTGCTGCCGGGCGAGGGTGTACACCTGGTCGTAGTCGATGAGGCCGGACTCCGCCTCGACGCCGTATCCGACGAAGTCGAACCAGCGGCCGGAGAAGTTGGCGGGCGAGCCGTGGGTGAGATGACCGCCGTACGGGAGGCCCATGGCGAGCACCGTGTCACCGGGCTTGAGCAGCGCGGCGTATGCGGCGAGGACGGCAGAGGATCCGGAGTGCGACTGCACATTGGCGTGCTCTGCGCCGAACAGGGTGGTGGCGCGCTCGACGGCCATCCGCTCGGCGGCATCGACGAGCTCACAGCCGCCGTGGTGCCGGGCGCCGGGATAGCCCTCGGCGTATTTGTTGGCGAGCGGGGAGCCCAGGGCGGCGAGGACCGCGGGCGAGGTGAAGTTCTCGGCGGCGATGAGCTGAAGGCTGTCGCTCTGCCGACCCAATTCCCCAAGGACCACTTCGGCGATCTCGGGGTCGTGGCGGCGCAGGGCGTCGAAGTCCGCGTAGGCCGTGGGGGCGGCGGGGGGTGCAGTGCTGACCGGCATCTTGGGCTCCGGGCCTCGCGTGGGGTTGGCGGCCTCTCCAATGTAGGCCGGGGTGTGGCCGCCTGCCCGGTGTCGGGGGTTCTTTCCCCCAGTCCGCCCTCCCCCTACGGTCTGGCGGCCGTGGGAGGTACCCCCATCCTGTAACTGGGGCAAGCCCCCAGACCCTCCCCCTACGCCCTGCGGGCGTGGGGGGGGACCCCCAGTACGCCCGGCGGGCTTTGGGGGGACCACCCCCAGTACGGCCTGCGGGCTTGGGAGGGACCCCCAGTACGGCCTTCGGCCGTGCTCTCAATCGCCGGACAGGCTTCAAGTTCCGCCGGACCGGCGGAAATCGAGCCTCGCCGGCGTTCGAGGCGCGGGGCCCGGGGCGGAGCCCCCACAATCAGCCCCGTGGGGGTCCCCCGGACGAGGTCTGGAGGAGATTGTGGCGCCGGGCCCGGGGGGCGGAGTCCCGGTTGTCAGTGGCGGGCCGGCATGCCCGTCAGCGCCGTCACCACAGGGTCCAGCGCCTGATTGATCTCGTCCCCGATCGACCGGAAGAACGTGATCGGCGCGCCGTACGGGTCGTACACCTCATCCGCGTCCGGGCTCGGCGCCAGCAGCCAGCCGCGCAGCGCCGCCGCCGCGCGCACCAGCGCGCGGGCGCGTTCGACGACGCCCTCGTCGCCCGGGTCGGGCAGCGTCGCCGGGTCTATGGCGCGCACCAGCCGGGTGAACTCCTTGAGCGTAAAGGTGCGCAGGCCCGCCGAATGGCCCATCGAGATCACCTGCGCCCGGTGGTCCCGGGTCGCCGTGAGGACCAGGTCCGCGCGGATCACATGCTCGTCGAGCAGCTCGCGGCCCACGAAACCCGTCGCGTCCGCGCCGAAGTCGGCCAGGACGATCTCGGCGTTGGCCTCCATCGGGGCGCCCTCGTGGCCCCAGGTGCCCGCGCTCTCCACGATCACGCCGCCCGTGAGCCGGTCGCCGAGGCGGTCGCTCAGGGCATGGCGGGTCAACCGCTCGGTGATCGGCGAGCGGCAGACGTTGCCGGTGCTGACGTGGAGGATGCGGAAGGTGGAGGTGCTTCCTCCGGACTCCGCCCGGGGGTGCCCCCAGGATTCCGCTATGCCACGCCCCTCAGGGGCGGTCAATTGGCCACCTCGAGGTCGGGTACGACTTTGCGCAGCTCGTCCGGAGAGAGCGCCCCCTCGCGCAGCAGCACCGGGACCTTGCCCGTGACGTCGACGATCGAGGACGGCACGATGCCGGGGGTCGGGCCGCCGTCCAGGTAGACCGAGACCGAGTCGCCGAGCATCTCCTGCGCGGCGTCGCAGTCCTCGGGCGCCGGGTGCCCGGTGAGGTTCGCGCTGGAGACCGCCATCGGGCCGACCTCGGTGAGCAGCTCGATCGCGACCGGGTGCAGCGGCATCCGGATCGCGACGGTGCCCCGGGTGTCGCCCAAGTCCCACTGCAGCGACGGCTGGTGCTTGGCGACCAGGGTCAGCGCACCCGGCCAGAAGGCGTCGACGAGCTCCCACGCCTGCTCGGAAAAGTCGGTGACCAGGCCGTGCAGGGTGTTCGGGGAGCCGATGAGGACGGGCGTGGGCATATTGCGGCCGCGCCCCTTGGCCTCGAGCAGGTCGGCGACGGCCTCGGAACCGAAGGCGTCCGCACCGATCCCGTACACGGTGTCGGTGGGCAGCACGACCAGCTCGCCGCGGCGGACGGCCGATGCGGCTTCACGCAGACCGGTGGTGCGATCCGTCGCGTCGTTGCAGTCGTATCGCCGAGCCATCAGCGGGCCTCCTCGTACACAAACTTGGTCATGGCGTTGCCTTGCGCGCGGTCGCGAAGCGCGGCCGCTTGTTCAGGTCGGGGTGGTCGGCCGCGTCCGCCCAGCCCGCCTCTTCGCTGAAGATCCACGGCACCTGGCCGCCCTGCGTGTCCGCGTGCTCGACGACCACGAGGCCGCCGGGCCGCAGCAGCCGGTGGGCGGTGCGCTCGATGCCGCGGATGGTGTCCAGGCCGTCCTCGCCGGAGAACAGAGCCATGTCCGGGTCGTGGTCGCGAGCCTCGGGGGCGACATACTCCCACTCCGTGAGCGGGATGTACGGCGGATTGGAGATGACCAGGTCGACCTGCCCGTCCAGCTCCGGCAGGGCGCTCAGCGCGTCGCCCTGGTGGATGGAGACGCGCGAGCCCTCGGCGTTCTTACGGGTCCACCTCAGCGCGTCCTCGGAGAGCTCCACGCCGTGCACCCGTGAGCGCGGCACCTCCTGCGCCATGGCCAGCGCGATGGCCCCGGATCCCGTGCACAGATCGACGATGAGCGGCTCGACGACATCCATGGCCCGTACGGCGTCTATGGCCCAGCCGACGACCGACTCGGTCTCGGGGCGGGGCACGAAGACGCCCGGCCCGACCTGCAGCTCCAGATACCGGAAGAAAGCACGCCCGGTGATGTGCTGGAGCGGTTCGCGGGCCTCGCGGCGGGCGACCGCCTCCCAGTAGCGGGCGTCGAAGTCACCGTTCGGGACGTTGTGCAGCTCTCCCCGCTTCACGCCGTGCACGAATGCGGCGAGCTCCTCCGCGTCGAAGCGCGGTGAGGGCACGCCGGCGTCGGCCAGCCGCTGGGTGGCCTGGGCCACCTCGGCAAGCAGCAGGTTCACCTTGGTCCTCCGGGACTGCAGGGGGTTGTTACTGGGCGTCGGCGAGCTTGGCGGCGGAGTCGGCATCGACACAGGCCTGGATCACCGAGTCGAGATCACCATCGAGCACCTGGTCCAAGTTGTACGCCTTGAATCCGACACGGTGGTCCGAGATCCGGTTTTCCGGGAAGTTGTACGTACGGATCTTCTCCGAGCGGTCAACCGTGCGGACCTGGCTGCGCCGGGCGCTCGCGGCTTCCTTCTCGGCCTCCTCCTGGGCTGCGGCCAGCAGCCTGGAGCGCAGAATACGCATCGCCTGCTCCTTGTTCTGGAGCTGGCTCTTCTCGTTCTGGCAGGAGGCGACGATGCCGGTCGGCAGGTGCGTGATGCGCACCGCGGAGTCGGTGGTGTTGACGGACTGGCCGCCGGGGCCCGACGAGCGGTAGACGTCGATCCGCAGGTCGTTGGCGTGGATCTCGACGTCGATCTCCTCCGCCTCGGGTGTGACCAGCACGCCGGCCGCCGAGGTGTGGATGCGGCCCTGGGACTCGGTGGCGGGCACGCGCTGCACGCGGTGCACTCCGCCCTCGTACTTCAGCCGCGCCCAGACGCCCTGCCCGGGCTCGGTCGCGCCGTTGCCGCCCTTGGTCTTCACCGCGACCTGGACGTCCTTGTAGCCGCCCAGCTCGGACTCGGTGGCGTCGATGATCTCGGTCTTCCAGCCGACGCGCTCGGCGTAGCGCAGATACATCCGCAGCAGGTCACCGGCGAACAGAGCAGACTCGTCACCGCCCGCGCCCGCCTTGACTTCGAGGATGACGTCCTTGTCGTCGCTGGGGTCGCGCGGTACGAGCAGCAGCCGCAGCTTCTCGGTGAGCCCCTCGCGCAGCTTCTCCAGTTCCTTGACCTCGGCGGCGAAGTCCGGGTCGTCGGCGGCGAATTCACGCGCGGTCTGGATGTCGTCCCCGGTCTGCTTCCAGGAGCGGTACGTGCCGACGATCGGGGTCAGCTCGGCGTAGCGCTTGCCGAGCTTGCGCGCGTTCGCCTGGTCCGCGTGGACCGAAGGGTCGGCGAGCTTCTTCTCGAGATCGGCGTGTTCGCCGATCAGTTCCTCGACCGCCTCGAACATCGGGGGCTCCTGGGTTTGGTACGCGAAAAAAGGGGCTGCTCAGAACGGACAAAGCGCCGGCCTCGGCCACCCCGGCTAGGGGCGGCCGAGGGCCGGCGCAGTGGCTCGCTACTTCTTGGCGGAGCCGGCAGCCTTGCCGAAGCGGGCCTCGAAGCGGGCCACACGGCCACCCGTGTCGAGGATCTTCTGCTTGCCCGTGTAGAACGGGTGGCACTCGGAGCAGACCTCGGCCCGGACGGTGCCGGACTCGATGGTGCTACGGGTGGTGAACGACGCGCCACAGGTACAGCTGACCTGGGTCTCGACGTACTCGGGGTGGATGTCGCGCTTCAAGGGTGTCTCCTAGTTTCGGGAGGGCACCGGGTCGTACACGCGGATTGCTCGTACGTGAACCGGGGCCGACGTACCAGTCTGCCAGGACCGGCCGTAACTCCCAAAACCGGGGTACCACCGGATCTATTCCCCACGGTGGCCCGGCGCCCTGGAGGCCCGGACGACCTCGCCGGCGTCCCCCTTGTCGCCCGCGGAGTCCTTGACGGCGGAGGCGGGGATCGGTTTGTCCTGCGCGAGCGCCGTCCAGACCTGCCGGGAGGCGGCCTTGAGCGGCACCACGCGGTTGGGGTCCGCCGGGTCGTACCGCACCGGCATCGTGACCATGTGCACGTCCTCGGCGCCGAGACCGCTCAGCCCCCTGGCGAAGCTCATCAGCTCGTTCGCGGAGTCGAGCTCTGAGTCGGGCCTGATCGCCCTGGTCGCGGTGTCGGCGATGTCGAGGAGCTTCTTCGGGTTGGTGAAGACACCGACACTCTTGACCTGGTTGATGAAGGCCTTCATGAAGGCCTGCTGGAGCTGTATTCGGCCCAGGTCGCTGCCGTCGCCGACGCTCTTGCGGGTGCGTACGAGACCGAGCGACTGCTCCCCGTCGAGGGTGTGCGTGCCGGGCGGCAGGTCCAGATGGCTCTTGCTGTCGTTGATGGGCTTGGTGGTGGTGATCTCCACGCCGCCCAGCTTGTCGATGAGCTTCTTGAAGCCGCTGAAGTCGACCTCGATGTAGTGGTCCATGCGGATGCCGGACATCTTCTCGACGGTCTTCACCGCGCAGGGCGGGCCGCCGACCTCGTACGCTGTGTTGAACATGGCGCGCTTCTCGGCGGAGACGGTCTTGCCTTGGCCGTCCGCGCACTCGGGGCGTTCGACGAGGGTGTCACGCGGGATGGAGACGACGCTGGCCGTTTTGTGGCCCTCGTAGACGTGCACGACCATCGCGGTGTCGGAGCGCGCGACGCCTTCGTCCACGCCGTATTGGGAGTTGGCGCCGGCGCGGGAGTCGGAGCCGAGGACCAGGATGTCCATGGAGCCGTTGTCGACGTTCTGGGGGCGGTCGTCGCCGAGGGCGGCGTTGATGTCGACGCCCTCGATGTTGCCGTTGAGCTTGAAGTAGACGTAACCGAGGCCTGATCCACCGATCAGCACCAGACCTGCGACGGACCAGGCGGCGACGGTCATGGCTCTGCGGCTCTTGGTGGACGCCTTACGGCGATTGCCGCGGCTGCGTATTCGGCTGCCGCTACTGCTCTGGTCGTCCATGGTCTCCTCGGCTCTCGCTGTTCCCGCTACCCCCTGCCGTGGTGATCAGGCGCGGTCTGTCGGCACTTGTCCAGACGGTGAGGAAGCAAGGAGGGTTGCACGGCGGCCTGAGAAGTCCGTGAGAAAGCATCGCGCCCACCGTGCGGTGCACGGTGGGCGCGATGGACTGCTTGCGGCCTGACTCTCCGTTCTCACCTGCGAGTTCGGCGGACGGTGAGTCGGGGCGCGGGAGCTGCGTCACGCCTGACGGCTGTGGCTAAGATCTCCCGGCCGTGGCCTCGGTGAAGCTCAGTCGTTTCCGTTGCCTCCGGCGGACGGAGTCGTCTTCTGGATCTGCAGCAGGAACTCGGCGTTCGACTTCGTCTGCTTCATCTTGTCCAGCAGAAGCTCGATGGCCTGCTGCTGGTCCAGTGCGTGCAGCACCCGGCGCAGCTTCCAGACGACCGCCAACTCGTCGCTGCCGAGCAGGATCTCTTCCTTACGGGTGCTGGACGCGTCCACGTCCACCGCCGGGAAGATGCGCTTGTCCGAGAGCTTCCGGTCGAGCTTGAGCTCCATGTTGCCGGTGCCCTTGAACTCCTCGAAGATCACCTCGTCCATGCGCGAGCCGGTCTCGACCAGCGCGGTGGCCAGGATGGTCAGCGAACCGCCGTCCTCGATGTTGCGCGCGGCGCCGAAGAAGCGCTTCGGCGGGTAGAGCGCGGTCGAGTCGACACCACCGGACAGGATGCGGCCGGAGGCGGGGGCCGCGAGGTTGTACGCACGGCCCAGACGGGTGATCGAGTCCAGCAGCACGACCACGTCGTGACCCAGCTCGACGAGACGCTTGGCGCGCTCGATGGCCAGCTCGGCGACCGTGGTGTGGTCCTCGGCCGGGCGGTCGAAGGTCGAGGAGATGACCTCGCCCTTCACCGACCGCTGCATGTCGGTGACCTCTTCCGGACGCTCGTCGACGAGGACGACCATCAGGTGGCACTCGGGACTGTTGACCGTGATCGCGTTGGCGATCGCCTGCAGGATCATGGTCTTGCCGGTCTTCGGCGGGGCCACGATCAGGCCACGCTGGCCCTTGCCGATCGGCGACACCATGTCGATGATCCGGGTCGTCAGGATGCCGTGGTCGGTCTCGAGGCGCAGCCGGTCCTGCGGGTAGAGCGGGGTCAGCTTGTTGAACTCCGGGCGGCCGCGGCCGGATTCGGCCGCCATGCCGTTGGCCGAGTCCAGGCGTACGAGCGCGTTGAACTTCTCGCGGCGCTCGCCCTCCTTCGGCTGCCGCACCGCGCCGGTGACGTGGTCACCCTTGCGCAGGCCGTTCTTGCGGACCTGGGCGAGCGAGACGTACACGTCGTTCGGACCCGGCAGGTAGCCGGACGTACGAATGAACGCGTAGTTGTCGAGGATGTCCAGGATGCCCGCGACGGGGATCAGGACGTCGTCCTCGGAGACCTGCGGCTCGCCGGTGGCGAAGTCGTCGCGGCCGCGACGGCCACGGCGGTCGCGGTAACGGCCACGACGGCCACGACGGCCGCCCTCGTCGTCGAAGTCGTCCTGCGGTCCGGCGCTCGGCGGGCCCTGCTGGCCGCCCTGGCCCTGCTGGCCGCCCTGGCGCTGCTGGCGCTGGCCGCCGCCCTGCTGCTCGTCGCCCTTGCCGCCGCGGCGGTCGCGCTGGCGGTCACGGCGCTCGCCGCGGTCGCCGCCGCGCTCACCGCGCTGGCCCCGCTCCTGGCGGTCGCGACGACCCTCGGAGTCCTGGGACACGGCGGTGGCGGCCTCGGCCTCCGGCTGCGCCTCCGTCTTCACGTCCACGGCCCCCTCGGCCTTGGCATCGGTCTTGGCGTCCGGGCTGCCCGCCTGCGCGGTGGCCCGACGACGGCGGCGCTCTCCGGCCGGCTGGTCGTCACTGGCCGGCTGCCCGGGAATGTCGATCTGCTGCTGGGCCGCGGCCTTGTCGGCCTTGTCGGCCTTCTCCGCGACGGCGGCGTCGTCGCCCGTACGCGCCTTGGAAGTGGCGCGTCGCTTCGGCTTGGTCTCGGCGTCGCCCGTGCCCGCATCGGCGCTCTTCGCCGGGGCGGAGGAGCCTCCCCCAGAGCCTGCGCTCTGGGAGGTACCCCCAGCCTGCGCCTCCTTGATGACCTCGATCAGCTGGCTCTTGCGCATCCGCGCGGTGCCCCTGATCCCGAGGCCGGACGCGACCTGCTGCAGCTCGGCCAGGACCATGCCCTCGAGGCCGGTGCCGGAGCGGCGGCGCCGTGAGGTGGTGCCAGAGGCAGCACCTGCGGCGGGCGCGGAGGTGTCGACACTGCTGTCGGCAGTCACGCCCATCAGATCGGTGGTGTCGCTCACGAAGGGTCCTTCCCTGGAGCGGACGTCGGCCTTCTGGCTCGGCGACCGGTTGTGCTGTCCGACGTCGGTCCTGGTTGCGAACCGTGCCGGGGCGGTGGTCCCGCCGGGAATTAACGGCGGAGAAATAAAAATGCAAGGTTCCGGCCCGAGGTCCCCCTGCTCGGCCCACTCCTGGAAAGCGAGAGGTATCGTGCCGGTTCCGGAGCGTGCTCGAAACTGCTCAGGCAGGCTGCTCAGGCAGTTGGGGAGGCTCCCGGAAGAATGTTGGTCCCGAATGGGGACACAAAGCACTGCGCCACAAAGACGTCGGCTGCAGACTTGAGGTTAACACTACCGGCTCCAACAAACATTCCCCCTCTCCGTCACCGGCAATCTCGTGTCACTGCGGAGCGAGCGGGAGAACGCTCGCTCCCCCGGCGTCGAAGGTGAGCCGGTTGGCCGCCCACCCCTCGCCCGCCAGTCGTGCGACCTTGTCGGCCACACCGTCCTCGGTCAGCGCGAGCACCGTGGGGCCCGCGCCGGAGATGACTGCGGGGACGCCGTCGGCGCGCAGTCGGTTGACCAGGGCCACGCTCTCCGGCATCGCCGGAGAGCGGTACTCCTGGTGGAGCCGGTCCTCGGTGGCCGGCAGCAGCAGCTCGGGACGCCTGGTCAGCGCCTCTACGAGCAGGGCGGCCCGGCCCGCGTTGGCCGCGGCATCCACATGGGGGACGGTGCGCGGAAGCAGGCCGCGCGCCGTCTCGGTGAGCACCGGCCTGCCGGGGACGAAGACCACCGGAACGACGGAATCGGCGGGATCCATCCTGATGGCGCGTGCCGCTCCCCCGTCGGTCCAGGCGAGCGTGAAGCCGCCGAGCAGACAGGCGGCGACATTGTCGGGGTGCCCCTCGATCTCGGTGGCGAGTTCGAGCAGCGCCGCGTCGTCGAGCTTGGCGTCGCCCCCTATGGTCACGGCGCGCGCGGCGACGATGCCGGCGCAGATGGCCGCGGACGACGATCCGAGGCCGCGCCCGTGCGGGATGCGGTTGGCGCAGACGACTTCGAGGCCGCGCGGCTGCCCGCCGAGCAGGTCGAATGCCGTACGGAGGGAACGTACGAGCAGATGGTTCTCATCTCGGGGCAGCGTCGTTGCGCCCTCGCCCGCGATGTCGATGTGCAGACCGGAGTCCGCGACCCGGACGACGACGTCGTCGTACAGCCCCAGGGACAGCCCGAGGGCGTCGAAGCCCGGGCCGAGATTGGCGCTGCTGGCGGGGACGCGCACCCGGACGGCGGCGGCGCGGAACGCTGGACCGGCCATCGCTCGATGACTCTCCTTGGTTCTGACTGCGAGATTTTTTTCGAGAGGTACGAAACACCCGTAGGCCGTAACGGCGACGACACCGCGGCATATGCGGCGGGGCGGGTTCGGTACAGCTTATCGAAGGAAGGTTCACTGGCGACATAGGGCGCACAGGAGGCGCACGATGCGTGTCGCAAGCCACCTGTGCCCCTACGTACGCCGTTGTCCGGCTTGCATTGCTTTCCCCGGGGCACCCGGGGAAAGCGGCAATGGCGGGTTTATGCCAGACCGAGGTGCTCGGCGGCCGCGGCGGCGTCCACCGGCACGGTGACCGGCTGCGGCGCTCCGGCGACCGCCCAGTCCGGGTCCTTGAGTCCGTTGCCGGTGACCGTGCAGACGATCCGCTGGCCCGGGTCGACCTTGCCGAGTTCGGCGGCCTTCAGCAGTCCCGCGACGGACGCGGCCGACGCGGGCTCCACGAAGACGCCCTCCTGCGAGGCCAACATCCGGTACGCGCGCAGGATTTCACGGTCCGTCACCTCATCGATGAGGCCGCCCGACTCGTCGCGCGCGGCAAGCGCGTACTGCCAGGAGGCCGGGTTGCCGATCCGGATCGCGGTGGCGATGGTGGAGGGGTCCTTGACCACCTCACCGCGGACGATCGGGGCCGAGCCGGAGGCCTGGAAGCCCCACATCCGGGGAGCCCGCGTCGACATCTTGTCCGCGGCGTACTCCTTGTACCCCTTCCAGTACGCCGTGATGTTGCCGGCGTTCCCGACGGGCAGCACATGGATGTCGGGGGCGTCGCCGAGCGCGTCGACGATTTCGAACGCGGCGGTCTTCTGCCCCTCGATGCGGAACGGATTGACCGAATTGACCAGTGCCACCGGGTAGTTCTCCGAGAGACTGCGCGCCAGGTTCAGGCAGTCGTCGAAGTTCCCGTCGACCTGGAGGATGCTCGAGCCGTACACCAGCGCCTGCCCCATCTTGCCCAGCGCGATCTTGCCCTGGGGGACGAGGACCGCGCAGACCATTCCGGCCCGTACGGCATAGGCGGCGGCCGAGGCGGACGTATTGCCGGTGGAGGCGCAGATGACCGCCTGCGCGCCCTCCTCCTTGGCCTTGGTGATGGCCATGGTCATGCCGCGGTCCTTGAAGGACCCGGTGGGGTTGGCGCCCTCGACCTTGAGGTGCACCTCGCAGCCCGTGCGCTCGGAGAGAACATTCGCCGGGACGAGCGGCGTACCACCCTCGCCGAGCGTGACGACGGGCGTCGTGTCCGTCACCGGGAGGCGGTCCCGGTACTCCTCGATGATGCCGCGCCACTGGTGGGTGCCGTTGGTCGTCATGGGTCCCTTACTCCCCTTCAACACGCATGATGCTGGCGACACCGCGCACGGTGTCGAGCTTGCGCAGCGCCTCGACGGTCCCGGAGAGGGCGGCGTCGGGCGCGCGGTGGGTGACGACGACGAGGGAGGCCTCGCCGTTTCCGTCCTGTCGACCTTGCTGACGGACCGTGTCGATCGATACGCCGTGCTCGGCGAAGACCGTCGCGACCTGGGCGAGTACGCCCGGCTTGTCGGCCACGTCGAGGCTGATGTGGTACCGCGTCACCACGTCGCCCATGGGGCTCACGGGCAGCTGAGTGTACGCGGATTCACCGGGCCCCGTTGACTCGGCGAGCCTGTTGCGGCAGACGGCGACGAGGTCGCCGAGGACCGCGGAGGCGGTGGGCGAGCCGCCCGCGCCGGGACCGTAGAACATCAGCTGCCCGGCGGCCTCGGCCTCGACGAAGACGGCGTTGTACGCCTCGCGGACGGAGGCGAGCGGGTGGCTGAGCGGGATCATCGCGGGGTGCACGCGGGCGGTGACGGACTTCCCGTCGGCCGCGCGCTCGCAGATGGCGAGGAGTTTGACGGTGCAGCCCATGCGCTTGGCCGAGGCGATGTCGGCGGCGCTGACGTCGGTCAGGCCCTCGCGGTAGACGTCGTCGAGGCGTACCCGGGTGTGGAAGGCGATCCCGGCGAGGATGGCGGCCTTGGCGGCGGCGTCGAAGCCCTCGACGTCGGCGGTCGGGTCGGCCTCGGCGTATCCGAGGGCGGTGGCCTCGTCGAGCGCCTCGGAGTAGCCGGCGCCGGAGCTGTCCATCTTGTCCAGGATGAAGTTCGTCGTGCCGTTGACGATTCCCAGCACCCGGTTGACCTTGTCACCCGCGAGGGACTCACGCAGCGGCCTGATCAGCGGAATCGCGCCGGCGACCGCTGCCTCGAAGTAGAGGTCCTTGCCGTGCTCCTCGGCGGCGGCGTAGAGGGTCGCGCCGTCCTCGGCGAGCAGTGCCTTGTTGGCGGAGACGACGGACGCGCCGTGCTCGAAGGCGGAGGTGATGAGGGTGCGGGCAGGCTCGATGCCGCCGATGACCTCGATGACGACGTCGATGTCACCGCGTTTGACGAGGGCGGTCGCGTCGGTGGTGATCAGTGCGGGGTCGATGCCCTCCCGCACTTTGGAGGGCCGGCGGACGGCGACCCCGGCGAGCTCCACGGGAGCGCCGATACGGGCGGCGAGGTCGCTGGCGTGCGTCGTCATGATGCGCGCCACCTCTGAGCCGACCACTCCACAGCCCAGCAGCGCCACCTTCAGCGGACGCGTACGCATCATCCGACCTCGCTTCTCATTACTTCTGCGGCGTGGACCAGTCTCACTCACCGGACGGAAGTTTCTATCCCCTGTCCGGCATGCGAGACATCTATCTCAACTATCCGACGTCAAGTCGCAGGAGATCTTCCTCCGTCTCGCGCCTGACGATCACGCGGGCCTCGCCGTCCCTGACCGCGACGACGGGCGGGCGCAGGACGTGGTTGTAATTGCTCGCCATGGAGCGGCAGTACGCGCCGGTGGCGGGCACGGCGATCAGATCGCCGGGCGCGAGGTCGGCCGGCAGGAACGCGTCCTTGACCACGATGTCGCCGCTCTCGCAGTGCTTGCCGACGACGCGGGCGAGCATCGGCGCGGCGTCGGACGTCCTCGACACGAGCGCGACGCTGTACTCGGCGTCGTACAGCGCGGTCCGGATGTTGTCCGACATGCCGCCGTCGACGCTGACGTATGTACGCAGGCCATCGAGCGGCTTGATGGTGCCGACCTCGTACAGGGTGAAGGCGGTGGGCCCGACGATCGCACGGCCGGGCTCGACGGAGATCCGGGGCGTACGCAGCTTCGCGGCCTCGCACTCACGGGTGACGATCTCGCCCAGGGCCTTGGCGATGTCGTGCGGCTCGCGCGGATCGTCGTCGGAGGTGTACGCGATACCGAGTCCGCCGCCGAGGTCGATCTCGGGCAGCTCGACCCCGTGCTCGTCCCGGATCTGGGCGAGGAGGCGGACCACGCGATGGGCGGCCACCTCGAACCCGGAGGTGTCGAAGATCTGCGAACCGATGTGGGAGTGAATGCCGATGAGCTCGATGCCGTCGAGCCTGAGGGCGCGCCGTACGGCTTCGGCGGCCTGTCCGCCGGCGAGGGGGATGCCGAACTTCTGGTCCTCGTGCGCGGTCGCGATGAATTCGTGGGTGTGCGCCTCCACTCCCACCGTCACGCGGATCTGGACACGCTGGCGCGTGCCGAGGCGCTGTGCGGTGTGCGCGACGCGGACGATCTCCTGGAAGGAGTCGAGGACGATGCGCCCCACGCCGGCGCCGACCGCCCTCTCGATCTCTTCCTGGGACTTGTTGTTGCCGTGGAAGGCGATGCGGTCGGCGGGCATGCCGGCCTCGAGGGCGGTGGTGAGCTCGCCGCCGGAGCAGACGTCGAGGTTGAGTCCTTCTTCGTGGAGCCACTTCACCACTGCCCGCGAAAGGAAGGCCTTCCCGGCGTAGAACACGTCGGCGTCCTTGCCGAAGGCGTCGGCCCAGGCACGGCAGCGGGCGCGGAAGTCGGCCTCGTCGAGGAAGTAGGCGGGGGTGCCGAACTCCTCTGCGAGCCTTGTGACTTCGATCCCGCCGACGGTCGCGACGCCTTCGTCATTGCGCGTGACCGTCTTCGCCCAGACCTTCTCGTCGAGGACGTTGAGGTCGGTGGGCGGGGCCGTGTAGTGCCCCTCGGTCAGGACGTCTGCGTGGCGGGGCCCGGCGGGGTGTGCGGAGCGGCTCATTTTTCTCTCACAGGTAGTCAGGGGCGGTGATGCCGAGCAGGGAGAGGCCACCGGCGAGCACCACCCCGGCGGCTTCGGCGAGCGCGAGCCGGGAACGGTGGGTGGCCAGGGGTTTCTCGCCGCCGACGGGCAGCACGGTGTGCTGGAAGGCGAGAAGGGCGTCTGTGGTGGATTCCAGGTGCCGGGCGAGCCGGTCGGGCGCGCGCAGGCGGGCCGCGGAGGCGAGGACGGCGGGATAGTCGCCTATGGCTGTGGTCAGCGCGGGGGCGTCGACGTGGTTCTGGGGGGCGCTGTCGAAGCCCAGCTGCTCGGCATTGCGGGCAAGGGCGCGGGTGCGGGAGTACGCGTACTGGATACGGAACAGCGGGTTGCTCTCCTGCTGTACGAGAAGGTCGTCCCCGGTTCGCGGCCGGTCGTGCGAGGCGGCGGACAGCAGCCCCCAGCGCGCGGCATCGACCCCGAGGCGTCGCAGCAGGGTGGCCGCTTCATCATCGGCGGGCACGGGCATCACATCGGTACGCAGATGGGGACGGGCCCCCTCGGCCCCGATGCGTACTCCCAGATCGGCCCAGACGGGATCGGCGGCGTCTTCGCAGTAGATACGAGTGAGGGTGCCCTGCGAGAGAAGGATCCGGCGAAGGGCGTCAGCGGTGACGGCCGCTCGTACGTCGGAGCGGCAGCTGGGCTGGGCGAGCTCCCCGGTGAGCTCGGTCCACCCGTACTTGCTCCCCCGCTCCAGGACCTGCCGTACGAGCGCCTGCTGCGCGCCGTCGTCCAGGGTGATGTTGAGGAAGCCGGGCCCGGTGATCTCGATCGCGGCGATCCCGGGGGCCTCGGCGATGCGGGGCCGCAGCATTTCGGCGACGGCACGGGGCTGCTGCCCGGCGGGCCCCGCCAGCCGCAGGGCGACATTGGTGGCGTAGTCCCCGCATCCACCGGGCCGCGGCCGCTCGACGCTGACGCTCTCGGGCACGGGCGCGCGCAGGGCACCATCCTCCACCGCGCGGCACACGGCGTGCAGCACGGTACGGGAGAGCTCAGCGGGGGTCACGGGATAAGCGTATGGGAGGGAGGGGGGCCCTTCGCGAACCGGTTTCGCGATGCGGTCAGCCCCGTGCGCTACCCGCCCGCCCGGCACCATGCCTGCCGTCGACGGACGGCGGGCCCTCCCGGTGCATCAACTGCCGTACGAGACGGACCAGCTCGGCCGGCTCGAAGGGCTTGGCGAGAAAGGCTTCCACCCCGGCGCCGAGGCCGGTCTCCACCTCGTACTGCGTACAGGCACTGATGATCGCGACCGGCAGATGGCTGGTCCGCGGGTCGTCCCGCAGCAGCGCGGCGGTCCGGAGCCCGTCGAGGCGGGGCATCACGACATCGAGGGTGACGACATCGGGGCAGACCCGATGCACGACCTCCAGGCACTCGGCACCATCAGCCGCGGTCACGACCTCGAAGCCCTCCAGCTCAAGGTTGACCCTGATCAACTGCCGGATGACCCGGTTGTCGTCGACAACGAGCACTCGGCCGGACGCGCCTGACACAACTCGAGAGTAGGTCGGCGGACAGGCCTGCGTCCGGGTTTTGCCCACTTCCACCCTGTGGGGGCGAGCTGAGCTGGGGGTGGGGGTGCGGGGGTGGGGCTTGGGGGCGCTCTGGGCGAGGGTGGGGGAGGCGCTTGGGGCGGGGGTCGGTCGGGCTCGGGGAGGCGCTTGGGTGGGGGCTCGGTTGGCGCTCGGATGGGTGCTCGGGGAGGCGGAAATACCTGTTCACGGGGACCGCGTGGGAGCTGGTAGGGTTCTACCCGTCGCCGCACAGCAGGGCGGCGGAACGCCCCCGTAGCTCAGGGGATAGAGCAACGGCCTCCGGAGCCGTGTGCGCAGGTTCGAATCCTGCCGGGGGCACCCTGTATGAGGTGCCCAAAGACCCCGCCATCAGCGCTTTCGCTGAGGACGGGGTCTTGGCGTATGTGCAGCTGTATGCGGCTCGGAGCGGCCGTATGTCGGGGTCCGTGGACGAGGCGTGGACGGGATCTTCGAGCATCTGCCCAGGTCAGCCGAGCATAGCAACGTCAAGCCGAGTTGCTCTTCACCAGGAGCTGCCTCGGATGCGGTCACAGGCTGGCGTGCCAGTGCCGCTCTAGATCGTCTGTGTCGAATACGCTGCGAAGACGTCCAGCCTGGCGTCCTGGATAACGCGTACACACAAGGGAATGCGGCCCGGTGGCGACTCTTCACGTCGGCCCGGATGGCGCAGCTGCCGGATGCATGAAGGGGTGTGGCATGAGGTCCCCAGGCGTGCACCTACGGGAGATCACCGACGACAACCGGGATGCCGTTCGTGCCCTCCGCGTCCGACGTGACCAGAAGCAGTTCGTCGCCTCCGTGTCCAAGTCGCTCAAGAAGGCGGCGAAGACGCCGGAGGCCAACCCCTGGTACCGCGCCCTGTACCGTGGCGACGAGCCAGTCGGCTTCGTGATGCTGTCGTGGAAACCGCCGGCTGGTCCTTTCAAAGGGCGGCACTTCCTCTGGCGCCTCCTCATCGACAAGCGGTACCAGAGGCGAGGGATCGGCCGAGAGGCGCTCACGCAGATCGCCGCCCTGGTTCGCGCGGACGGCGCCACCGAGCTGCTGACCAGCTACGAGCCCGGCGACGGCGAACCGTGGCCCTTCTACCAGAAGTTCGGGTTCGAGCCCACCGGGGAGATCGACGACGGCGAGATCGTTCTGCGGCTCACCTTCCCCGCTCGGTGAGCTCATACGGGAAGCCGCGGACAAACAACCGATGGCACACGGCCGAGAGACGAAGCCCCCGGCCTGTGGCTGGGGGCTAACGGCCTACGTGCGTGATCACTCGTATTCGCGCAACAACTCTTCGATCTTGCGGTTGGCGATCTCCTGCCGTCCGTCGAGGCACTTCGCGTAGCGAGTCAGCAGGACCTCAACGCTGTTGCCGGCACGCTCGGCGACCTCAGTAGGGTCGACGCCCGCGTTCAGCCACGTCGACAGCGCCGAGTGCCGGAGGTCGTACGGCCGACCCGCAAGCGGCGAGGCCGCGACGGCAGGCGGAAGCGCGAGGAGCCGGGCCTCCTGCCACACGCGGTAGTAGGTCGAGGACGGGACGACCGAGCCCTTCTCGCTGAAGAACAGCCGCCCGTCGTCCGCCGTGCCGAAGGTGACCAGGTGCTCGCGGAGCACGGCGACAAGGTGTGGCGGGATAGGCACCCGCCTGACGTCCTCGGTCGGACGGTTCTTCAGCCCGCGGTCGTCGTGGGTCTCCCCCGAGTCGGTCCACTGCTTGCCGACCGACGGACGGGTCCGGTGGAGCAGCGCCGAGCCCCAGCCTTGTTCGGGAAGGTTCAGGTCCGTCTCGACGAGGCCGACCCCTTCCGCCGGCCGAAGACCACCGAAGTACATGGCGGCAAACAGACCCACAAGGCGACGACCACGGGCACGCCGGTAACCGCCCACGTAGGAAACGGCCGCCAGGAGATTCCGCGCCTGCTCCGGGTTGGCGACAACCCGGAGGTCAACCTGGTTGGACACCTTCGGCTTCTGCCAGCGGACAGCCGTGATGGGGTTCTCGCGCAGCTCCCCCAGGTCGACGGCGTAATTCGCGGCGTTGACGAGCGTCCGGCGCTTACGCCTCACGGTCTCTGCCGCTGCTGCCGTGCCGTCGAGCTTGAGTTTCAGTGAGTCGAGGACCGCGCGAGCCAAGGCGGGCTCAGCGAGATCGGCGAGCGGTCGGGACGCCTTGGATACCCAGTGAAGAACGTTCCGCACGTCGTCCGGCACTGCCCGATCGTCAGGCCCCGGTAGCACGAAGGCCCAGTTGCGCAGTGCTTTGCGGATTGCCTCGTCGTACGGCCGCCCGGCACGCTCGTCGAGGAGTTCCAGCGTCACGCTGGTGAGGGATTCGTTGATGCCGTCTCGCGTATTGGGGGCGGCATGGGGCCACTTCATGGCGAGGTACCTGAGAGCGAAGGCGTACCACGACACGGCCGACTTCTTCTCTTCCATCGAGGCCGGGTAGCCCGACTCTGTGTCGAACTCCTCGCCGTCGCGCATCGCACGCATTAGCTTCGTGCGGTAATGGTCGGCAAGTGCCTTGGTGCGAAAGGACTCCGAGAAGACATTGCCCGCCACAGACCAGCGGACACCGTACGAGGGTGTCTTGGTGTCTCGCTTACGGACGCTCCAGACTTTCACGTCGAGAGACTTCACGCCGCAGCCTCCAACTGCCGCAGCCAGGTCAGAAAATCACTCCGCCAAACTCGAAGTTCCCCGTTGGGCAGCTTGAAAGCAGCCGGCCCCTGCCCGAGCTCGCGCCACCGGTAGAAGGTCCGTCGAGATACGTCACCGAGTTCGGCCAGGATCTGTGGAACTGTCATCAGCTCGTCTTTCACGTCATCGCTCCTTCCGGTGTGCGTTGGTCTTGCATGGCTTCGCGTGCGGTTTCTCGGTTGAGTCGGATGTCTTCGGCGATGGATGCGGCGAGGGCGGATTCGCCGGGGGTGTGGCCGTGGCCGGCGTAGCGCCAGTCGGCGAGCACGAGCGTGGTCTCGGGTTCGGGCAGGCCGAGGGCTTGGCGTTGCTCGGCGGCGCGGTAGTCGGCGCGGAGCTGGCGGCGTTCGCCGAACGTCGATGAGTAGCGGCGGGACTTGGTCAGGAAGTGGCCGCGGAAGCCGAGCATGTGTGCCCAGGCCCAGAGCTTGCGGTCCGGGTAGAGCGGATCGAGGTCCCAGCAGGCGCGAATGAGCCGCCGTGCGTGGTCGGGTACGTGGTGCTGGTCGAGTTCGGCGAGTTCGCCGATGCGGCGGTCGAGTGTGCCGGTGGTCTCGGCTGCTTTGGTGGCGTACTTAGCGACGTAGGCGGCCACCTTCTGCTCGGTGATGTCGTCGCTGTCGAACGCCGTGATGGGCCGGACGTCGAGCTTCTTGCCCCAGCACAGCGTGCGCGCGGGCTGCCCGTCGACAACGGGCACGGTAACCGTGGTGTAGGGGTGCTTCCTGGCTGCGCGGATCGCTTGGGTGAGCAGGTCGAGCGTGGCCCACCGCGGTGGCAAGGTGCCGGGGCCGTCGGGTCCGTCGATGCGGATCACGGCGTGGAAGTGGATGGCACCGCGCTTTTGGAACTCCGCGACCTTGTTGAATGACAGCCGGGCAGCCTCTTTGAAGGCTTTCTGTGTGAGTCCTGCGGCGGCGGCGAGTTCGCGGCGGAGTCGGTTGATGAACCGGTGCCACAGCTCTCCTGCGTGGTTGTTGAACAGCACTGCGCCCGCGTAGTCGTACGTCGCCGGGTCAAGCGGAGTGCCGAGCGCGGGATCGTCCTCACGGTGGCGCACGCCGCAGCGGCAGCGGCCGGTGTCGGGAATGTTGTGCACGCGGCCGAAGGACGGGGCGGTCAGGGTGGCGAAGACGCGGGGCCGCTCACGGACGGCGGTCGGGATGTTCATGGCTTCGTCGCCGGACAGGCCCGCTCGCACCAGGCGGTAGGCATCGCCGGCGTAGAGGTAGGCGCAGGGCTGGCAGCGGGAGGCGCGGCGGTTGCCGCAGGCGATGCGCAGCCGGCCACCGGGCTCATCCTGAGTGGAGTAGGTGTGCAGGACCTGGCCGGTGGTCTTGTCGCGGGTCAGGCTCCAGCCGGTGAGGTGGATGGGCTGGGCGCAGCCGCCGGTCCTCTTGATCTGGTCTTGCCAGCGGTCGAAGTCGGGGGCCGAAGCCACCCTGAGCAGGTCGCCCAGGGTGGGATCGAGCGTGTCAGCCACGGGCTGCCTCCAGCGCGTCGGCGAGGAGCGGCGCGGCGAGCAGGCCAGGGGGCGGGGTCCACAGACCACGGTCACCGGGCCAGAACAGCGGCGCGGCGAGCGGGGTCACGTCGGTCAGTCGCCAGTGGTAGCGGCCGCGTGCGGACCAGAGCGTGCACCAGCCGTCATCCGTGTGGCAGCTCTCCAGGCGGGCCACGGCGACGATCGCGCCCCGCGGGAAGGGACGGCGCAGGAACGGCCGGGCCAGCGGCGCGTCATGAGCGTTCGGGTCGGTAGTGCGTCCGGCATGGATCAGGACCAGGCCACGGTGATCAGTCGGCCAAGTGCGGTTCTCAATCCGCTTCGTGCCGTAGGCGATCGCGCTCGCCCAGGGCTGCCACACGGTCAGCGCCAGCACAGGGGCGGCGTCGAGTTCGGGTGCGGGCATCAGAGCACCTCCAGGAGGGCGGAGGCGATCCACTGGGCGACGTTGGCGGGCACCGCGTTTCCGGCCTGCTTGGTCTGCTCTCCCCCGTGGCCCAGGACGGTGTAGTCGTCGGTGAAGCGCTGGGCGCGCAGGTGCTCGCGGGCGGACAGCATCCGGAAGTAGCAGTCCTGCGGATCGATCTGTTCGGGGGCGCTGTCTGCACCAAGGACTAAGCCGGCTGACTCGCGGGTGGCGATGGTGTGCAGCGGCGTCCTGGTCGTGGTCGGTCCGCCCCTGCGGTAGGGGATGACCAAGCCGTGGTGGTTGCCGCCAGCGGTGATCGCGGCCAGCGGATCGTTGACTCCCCGGGTGGTGGAGCCGCCGCCGCGGTGCTCGGTGATGAACGGGGCGGGCTGCAGCAGGGCTTCGCTTTCGCGGGTGGTGCGGGTCCGCATGGGCCCGGTGACAGCGGCGGCGTCGGTGTTCCAGCTGCCTCCGACCGGGACGAGCAAGGGCGGGATGGCGATTCCGTCGCCGATCCGGACCGTGCGGGTGGGCAGCGGAGCGGCCAATGCGGGGAACGCGCGGCCGTCGCCCTGGTCGGCGTGGTTGACGGTGACCACGGACGGCACCCGGTGCTTGTCCAGCCCGAGCCGGATCTTGCGGAGGGTGGAGGCTGCCAGCGGTTTCATGCCCCGGGTGGGCCGGTCGCCGATCCGGATGCCGGGGTCGGCCCAGTTGATCGCGCTGGCGGCGGGCCGTACGTAGGGCTCGATGATCTGATGGCGGCAGGCGGTGTTGGGGCAGCGGAAGTCGTACTGCTGACGGTACTTGCCGATCTTCCGGCCGTTGCGCCAGGACTGGACGGCCAGCACGTCTTGCTCGCAGACCGTGCACCACGCGGGCGGGCGGACATCGAGGTTGGGCGCCCGCAGTTCGAGGCGGGTGAAGACGATGAAGATGCGGTCGCGCCATTGCGGGGCGTGCGGGTTGTCGTCCGCGCCGATGTGGGCGGCGGTGACGGAGACGATCTGGTGGCGGAAGCCGAGGATTTCCCAGGCGTGCAGCCACCAGGAGAACAGCGGCCAGGCGGTGGCGAAGCGGGATACGTTCTCGCAGACGACGGCGTCGAAGTTGTGGACTTCGGCGGCGCGCAGGATGTCGTAGGCGGTGGCCCGGGTCCGCTCCCATGCGGCGTCCTGGATGGGTCCTTCCTCCAGGAGATCGAGTTGGCCGGGGGTGGGCGGCGGCTTGGGTCGGCTGATGCCGTCGGCAGGGCTGCCCTCTGTGCAGATCGGGGAACCGACCAGGACCCGGGCCTTGGGCAGTCGCCGCATGTCGTAGTGGTCCAGATCCACGCAGAGGTGTTCCGCCTCGGGGAAGTTGGCCGCATGCGTCTCCACAGCGCGTGCCCAGTGGTTGGCCCCGAGCACCACGTCGAAGCCGGCCCGGCGGAACCCGTCGGAGTCCCCACCAGCGCCGCAGAACAGATGGATCGAAGTCGGCCGGGAAGTGGCGAAGCGGCGCATCACCGGCGTGCCTCCTGCCCGGACGAGACAGCGGGGCGGCGGGTGGTGACGAGCCAGCGGGGGGCGTGGCCGGTGCCGTGGCAGGCCGGGCACACAACACGCAGGGTGGTGCGGGTGCCGTCCTGGTTGCGAGTGCCGGTGGTGATAGCGACGACGGGGAAGCCGTCGCAGTCGGGGCAGATCCGCGCAGCACGAACCGCGAGGTCGGGCATCATGGAGATTCCTTCCGGTTGATGAAGTCGGGTAGGGGCTGGGCCGTCCGGGCGGCGGATGCTTGGCGGTATCGGAGCCGCCCGGGGGCCGGTCAGCGTTTGGTGCGCGTGCGCCCTGCTTTGGGCGTCTTGAGGGCGAGAGTGATGAGCCCGCCCCCGCCGACAAGGGTCGGAACTGCTGTCTTGACCGCGACAGCGGTAGTTGCGGCCACCTTGATCAGGGACAGCACGGCCACGGTGGTGATGTAGACCAGGCCGCACAGCCCGACCGTGGCGACCAGGACCAGGAGCACCGGTCCGGCCCAGGAACGCGGTTGCGTGTGGACGATGACCACCTGGCGGGGGTCGGTACCCGGGGGGATCAGGTCAGCCGGGATGTGGCCACTGCGGAGCTGTGCGTCGGGACGTATCACGAGTGCTTCTCCTTCCGGGGCTGGTTACTTAGTGGTGCCGTTGACGACGTCGACACCGGTCTTGGTGCCGGACTCGATGGCCGGGGCGAGGTAGGTGTCGGCGAGGAGGAAGCCGCCGAGAAGGAGCACGACGACCATCCAGGTCGGCGGGCGGGTGAGCTTGATCCCGAAGTAGCCGACGAGGGCGACCACGACGATCAGCGGCAGTTCGACATTCACGACTGGTCAGTCCTTTCCAGCGAGTTGGGCGGCGATGGCGTCGGCAAGCTGCGGGGGGACACCGAGGCGAGCGCGCAAGGTGTCGGGGTCGATCGGGGCCCCTGTCACGGTTCGGTGCGTGTCGGCGGTCTTGCGTGCGTGTTCCAGGAGCGCAGCGGGCACCGGGATGGCGGGCGGCAGGGCCGGAGCCGAAGGGGTCTCGGGTGCCGGGACCGGGGTGGGTTCGTCGCGGGTGACGTCGATGTCCGGTGCCGGTTCGACAGCCGGGACCGTCTCGGGGCGGGGACGCTCGGGGGTGTGGACGAGGAGGGTGCCGCCGAGGAAGGCCAGCGCAGGCCAGCCGGCCACCAGGATCCGCAGCCAGGCGGGCACGTTGGTCAGGTCGAGCAGGCCCGCGGTCGCGACGTTCGCACCGAGGGACGCGGCGAGAGCGACGGCGAACCAGGTCCACGCGGCGCGGGTCGGGCCGCCATCGGCGCGCAGGATGCGCAGGCGTCGCCACGCTGCGACCAGGAGCAGGTCGACGCTGATGGGGTAGGCCCAGGCTTTCCAGCCGTCCTGGCCAGCTGCGGCGGCGATGTCGTGCAGGTGGGCGAAGGACAGGGCCCCGGCGATCACGGCTTGCACCAGCACGGCATCCGGGCGCAGACGCCCTGTGGATGTCTTCATGACTGGCTCCGAGGGACACGGCCCAGGGCGCGGCCCACGGCGGCACAGTCGGCCGGGGTGTAGGCGGTACGTACCCCAGAGATCGACAGTCCGGCCGCCTGCGCGAGCGAGGCCAAGGTGTAGGGCCGGGGGCTGGTGAACTCCCGCGCGTATGCCAGGCAGGCGCGAATGTGTCGGTCGATCTGGTCACGCTGCTCTCGCAAGGCAGCAAGCTGACGTAGGAAGTCGTCCGGAGCGAGGCCGTCCAGGGCAGTCAGCGGGTCAGGCATGACGAGCTTCTCCTTCCTTAGGGCTGGGCAGGGGCCGGGCGGGGCTCGCAGGTCCGGCCGCCCGGCACCCAGCGGATCTAGTCGGGGGCTTGGCCGGTGCCGAAGCAGGTCAGGCAGAGGGCTTCTTGCCGGTCGCTGCTTTCGCGCTTGCGCCGGCCACCGACCTGGAAGGACTCGGAGACCTGACCGGTCTGGCAGTCCGGACACGGCTTGGGCTTCGCGGTCTTACGGGCCGGTGCCTTGCGCGCGACCATCGCGATCACTCAGCCGTCACGGTCGGGGAGTTGGCGGCATAGCGCTCCAGTGCCGCCACATACTCGGTCGCGGCCGTGGCCAACTCTCGGGCGAAGGCCAGGTGATCGGCGATCGGCACGGAGTTGAAGGCCGAGATGTGCAGCGAGTGGCCCACGCCGTCGACCATGAGGATCGGTGTGCGTTCGGCGCCGTAGTCGGCGAGCCGGATCGTGGTGGAGCCGTCAGCGTAGAAGGCCATCGAGGCGGTCAAGGCAATCATTCCTTTCTGTGTTCGGGCATGGGAGAGGTAGGGGCGTGGCGCGAGGCGGTCACGCCGACCGGGGTGGAGCCAAGTGCTACGGGCCGCTCGGGGCAGCCATCGGCACGGCCGCCGGTGCAGGAATCGCAGGCTGTGGGCGGAATGGGTCCAGGGCCGGGATGTGCGGGGTTAGGTGCGCGAACTCGCGGCACACAGCGGCGACTTCACCCAACGTCGTCTTCGGCGTGCGGATGCGGGACCAGCCGCCCGAGGAATCACCCGCGATGGCGGTACCGGCACGCTCGGCGGCGATGGCGGTAGCGGCCACGACAGCGAGTTCGTTGATGTCGCCCAGGCCCATTTCGGCGGTCTGCTTGTCGTTGCAGCGATGCACCACACGGCCGGTGAGCTGAGCACGCAAGGCCGTTGCGCCCTTGCCGAGTTCGGAGCCGAAGCGCTGCCCGCACACCTCCAGATAGATCCCCACCGCACGGGCCAGCTGCGCGAGGCGGACCAGCTGGGTCACCATGCGATCCCTGCGGACACCGTCCTCCCTGGACGTGCTCAGGAACAGTTCGGCGATCTCATCGATCAGCACCACGATGGGAACCGGGCGCAGCTTCCTGGGCAGGCCCCAGATGTCCGAGGTGATGTCCTCCAGCTGGGTCCCTGGGGAAATGCCCTGGTGCAGGCACAGCAGGTCGAAGCGCTCTTCCATCTCCGCGACCAGCGCATCCAGCAGCCCCTCGGCCTGATCGGGGGTGATGGCGAGTGCGGTCAGGCGCGGGGCGAACGGGGCCTGTTCCACGCCGCGCTTGCAGTCGATCCCGACCAGGGCGACATCCAGCGGCGCCAGCCCTTTGATCAGGCAGCGCTGGTGCATCGACTTGCCGGACTGGTTGGCACCCAGCGTGAGGGAGTGCGGGATGTCCTGGTAGTTCCGCACGTAGGGCAGGCCGTCTTCCCGCAGGGCGACAGTGACGGACAGAGGACCGGAGGGCAGCCGGCGCGGCATCCGTACCCGGGCGAGGATGTCGAATCCCGTCAGCCGCAGATCGACCACGCCGGGTTTGATCTCGGCGACGTGGACCGAGTAGATGCCCCAGGCGTGCCGCAGCCGTTCGGCCGACTTGACCACATCGTCCGGTGCCAGGCCCGCAGCCAGCCGCAGGCGGAGGCGGAGCCCTGTGGCGGTGGGGCGTATCCCGCGAACCTTCGGAATGCCGGGGCGGGCCATCGTGTCGCCGGCGGAGAGCTTGTGGGCGAACACTCGCCACCAGGGCGGGGCGACGGTCAGCTCGCAGGCTTCCATCGACCGGCGGTAGGAGGACAGGACCCGGTACAGCGCGGCCGGAAGACCGACCAGCGTCCAGTACACGGCCGGGGCTTTGACGCGGGCCACCAGGAGCAGGGCGGTGACTATCACCACCAGGACTAAGAGCGTTCCACCGGACATGGCGGTCAGCCCTGGCCGTTGGCGGCGGCCGGAACCTCTGCGGCCATCACGGCAGTGGCGCGGTAGCTGATGCCGTGCCCGTATTCGTTCTCCCACGGGGTGGCCACCAGGCCGGGCAGAGCCACCGGGGAACCGGGGAACAGGTCCGGCTGGATGCCGTCCTCGGCGACCACGACGGTCTCCGCGTCGGGGCGGCCGTCCACGATCACGGCCACGTTCACGTTGTACAGAACCTTGCCCGACTGCTTGTCCTTCGCGATCTCTCCGGTCTCCCTGTTCTTGACCTTGGGCTCGGGGGCCTGGATGAGCATCACCGTCATGGCTTCGGTTTTCACGGGGATCTTGCGCATGATGGAACTCCCTTTCAGGGGATTGGGAGGGCGGCGAACTACTTGGCGGTTGGGCGTCGCCCTCTCGGCTTCTCACGACTGGAATGCCATGAGCTATGCTGCTCTATAGCAAGCTAGAGCACAAGGGGTAGTGCGCAATACAGTGCGCTAGTTCGGACCGCTCGATACCCTCGATCCATGACCGTTGCTGCCCACGATCCGAGGCCCAAGAAGGTGCAGATCGCCGACGCCTTGCGAACGGAGATCACGACCGCCCCACTGCCTTCAGGGCATCGCCTTGCATCGCTTCGAGATCTCGCCGAAAGGTTCGAGGTCACGACGGTCACGATCGGCAATGCGCTCCAGATCCTCATGGACGAGGGGCTGGTCACTTCCGTACCGACGCGTGGGTACTTCGTGCAGATGCCGCCTGCTAACGCGGCGGGGGCGGCGGGCCCTGTTGAGCGGGACGAGATCAACGCAATCCACTCCGAGATCCGAAGACTTGCCGCCCGGGTGGCCGAGTTGGAGAAGCGAGTCGATCACGAGGGCAGCGCCTGACTGGTGACCCACCATGCGCGCTCCGTCATCGGGCAACTAGTGACAGGCTTGGTGTCACTGGGGGACAGCCCTGGTGCCAACCCCCTGTCACCCTCCATGTCACCGGCCTCTGGGATGCCATCCTCGAAGCAGGCACCCCGATGGGAGGGCACATGAGCGACGACCGTCCGGCATGGGCGCGACGCATCGCGGCGGAGCGAGAAGCCCGGCAGTGGTCACAGTCCGAAGCCGTAGCCGCATTGCGAGCACACTCCCCCAAGCGTCTGCCCGAAGGCGCCAGCATGGTTCGGCAGTGGAAGCGTTGGGAGTCCGGCGAGGTCACGCCGAGCGAGTTCTACCAGCCGATCATTGCTGCAACCTTCGGCACGGTGACACACGCGATCTTCCCTGTCGCCAGTCGACGGGACGGCAACGCCGAAATCGTCGCGGCCAGCGGCATGGAGACGCTGGACATCATCAGTCGCTTGCAGGCTTCCGACGTCGACAGCGCCACCCTCGACGCGTTGAGGATCACCACCGATCGACTGTGCTCGGAATACCCCCACCTGCCGAGCGCTCAGCTTGCGATGGAAGGGCGCCAGTGGCTCAAGCGTGTAGCCGGCCTCCAGTCGCAGCGGCTCACACTGGCTCAGCACCGAGAGGTTCTTACGCTCTCCGGCTGGCTGGCCCTGTTGATCGGCTGCGTCGAGTACGACATGGGGGACCGAGCCGCCGCCGAGAGCACACGTCGGGCTGCGCTGTCCCTGGCCCGTGAGGCCGACAATTCCGAGATCACCGGTTGGGCACACGAGATGCGCGCCTGGTTCGCCCTCACGACCAGCGACTACCGCGGCATCCTTGCCGCTTCCCAGGCAGGCACCGAAGCCGCACCAACCCACGGCGTAGCCGTACAGCTGGCAGCGCAAGAAGCCAAGGGATGGGCCCGACTCGGGGACCGTCGACAGGCTGAGGTGGCACTCGATCGCGGCCGGAAGCTCCTCGAAGGAATGCCGTACCCCGAGAACCTTGATCACCACTTCGTCGTGGACCCGGCGAAGTTCGATTTCTACGCGATGGATTGCTACCGACTGCTCGGAGAGGACCGCTTCGCGGAGAACCTTGCTCACGAAGTCATTCGCGCCGGAACGGACTTCGACGGAGCCGAGCGATCTCCCATGAGGATGGCCGAAGCCCGGATCACTCTCGGGGTGGTCGCAGCGCGGCAGGGGGACCTAGATCAGGCGGTGAACTACGGGGAGTGGGCACTCAAGGGAGACCGGCAATCGTTGCCCTCGCTCCTCATGGTGAGCCGAGAACTCGCCTCGATCGTCGACCGCGACTTCGCCAACGAAGTAGCCGGCCGCGACTACTTGGATCACTTGAGCTCGCTCACGCGCACCGATAGGGCTTCCTGAGCGCCCATCCCGCGGTCGATGCCTGGGGCAAGCCGACTCATCTTGGTTCGCCGTCTTCAGGCGCTGACGTTGCGGGGGTGACTCTGCCGGTCCGCCGTAGGCGTGGGGCTGGCCAGCAAGGGCACTCTGGCGCGCGGCTTCCACTTCCGCTCTAATCCGTTGTCATGGATGGAGGCATGGCGGCCATTGTCGGTGCGGCAGTTGGTACTGTCGGCGGCCTTGGAGGCGGCTTGCTGTCTGTGGCCAGCCAGTCCAGGCACCACCGGGAACAGCGGCGTGGGGAACGTGAACGCTGGCGGGATGAAATGCGACGTGACGCTTACAACGCGTACCTGGCCGCGACGCGACATCTGAACGCAGCGTGGTGGAAGGTAGCCGATGAACTGGCGGCGGAAGGAAGCGCGCCGCCCGAGTGGAGAGCTGCCTTCGTCGAGACGCATGATGCCTGGGCCCAGTTCAGTACCGCGTCGTCCGCAGTGGCAGTGGCAGGACCCCGATCGGCAGCCGCAGTCGGAGCAGACCTCCACCGGGCCATGCGGGCCTGGCACATGATTGGCGTTCAGTGGGCACGGGCCGCGATCAGAGACGGTCTGGCACACCTGGATGACTACGAAGCCCGCTTCGAGGCCGCTGCTGCCGCCAAACAAGGCCCCGTTACCGCCTTCCAGGAGACAGCCCGTATAGCCCTGGACACAGAAGACTGAGGGCGAATCGCTGATCCCGTGGGGCGCTAGCGAAGTCGCGACGCGGACAGAGTTTCCCTACATCATCAAGGCTCGCTGCGCTCGCGGTCCGACCGGCGTCCGGCGGTGAGCCGATGACCGCCAACCCAGCCGCCACACGCAGCCCGGCCACACGGGACCGGCCCTGTCCCACGGCCGCCATGCGCCCGAGTGACCCCCAGCAGACGCCCAAGACACCGGCGCACCAAGTCCGGGGGAGGCGGACGCTCGGGAGAACACCACATTGGACGCATCGAGCGTCTGCATTCCCGACCTCCTGAACTGCGGTAGCAGTCTGATCAGAGATCAGAGGTGCCGCACGGAGTGCGGCGGCGCCGGCCGGACGCCGCCGCGCTTGCCCCTCCATGTCTACGCCACCGGGGCCGCACGTCGTCGCCCGCCCGCGCCCACAAGGGGGCGAAAAGAACCAGCCCGGGGGTGGGGACGGTCGGCTCCACGGCTTTACCCCAAGACCGGGAAGTTAGGGTC
>NZ_JAGGOI010000015.1:0-172975 GCF_018614585.1 Streptomyces sp. ISL-1
GGCCCGAGCTCTCCGCTGCTCCGGGCCCGAGCGCGGGTCCAGCCGCGCCCGCCGGGCGGCGGGCCAGGCGGGCGCTGGCGACCGCGCCGGCCGAGGTGGAGTCGGGGCGTACGGCGTTCGCGCTACCCCCGGCCGAGGCCGACCGGATTCCGCCGACGGCCGGTGAGGCGGATGCCTCGATGCCGGGCCGGCACGACGCGGTACGCACTGAGCCGGGCGCCGATCACACGCCGCCGCAGCCGCACCCGGTGCCCTCGGGCCGCCGCCGCGGCCATACGGAGGCGCAGGCACTGCCCGCCGAGGCACCCGACGCGCAGCCCGGCATGCAGCCGAACGGGCAGGTCCAGATGCGGCCCCTTCCGCAGCCGCAGGCACAGTCCGAGTGGACGCAGGCCGACACCTCGGGCAGCGGTCTCGCGGCGCTCGCCTCCGACGGCTCGACCGGTCAGCACCCGACACCTGTCGACGCGGCCGCGCCCGGCGCGAGCCCCGCCGCCCAGAACACCGCGAGCGCCCCGGGCACCGGGGAGACGGCCCAGGTCACCGGCTCTGTATCCCTGCCGGAACCGCAGCCGCAGCCCGCAGCCGACGGCCGGCAGGCCGCGCCGCGCGCCGCCCAGCCGCTGCCCGCCGAGGCTCCGGCTCCGGCGGACTCCACACAGGGGCGGGCGTTCAGCGTGCGCACGCTCGGGCAGGGCGTGCCGTTCTCGCAGCAGATCGCTCAGCAGCAGAATCAGACGCTCGCCTCCGGCCGCCGCCGGAAGCTGGCCACGCCCCCGGCGGGCGAGCGGCCCGAGGCCGCCGCCCGGCCGCACCCGCAGGCCTCGGCGCAGACCGGGTCGCGGCTGCCCGCCGACCGGTCCGAGGGCCGCGCATACGCGATCGGCGCGCCCGACGAGGGCGCGGAGGGCCCCGAGCCGCTCGACGGCCCGGGCGGCGCGATCGAGGTGGCCAACCAGCCGCAGCCGCAGCCCGTCGACGACGAACTGCCCCCGGAGCCGCTGGACAACCCGCGCCGGCTGCTGGTCTGGCCCGCGCCCGACGTCTCCACGCAGCAGGCACTGAGCGACCGCGGCTACCGCCCGGTGGTCGTGAACTCCCGCGAGGAGGTCGACGCGCAGATCGCAGCCTTCCCGGCGGCGCTCTTCGTCGACCCGCTGACCGGCCCGATCACCCGCACCGCGCTGCAGTCGCTGCGCCAGGCCGCGGTGGCCGCTGAGGTCCCGGTGCTGGTGACGGCGGGGCTGGGGCAGGCGACGCGGGAGGCGGCGTACGGCGCGGATCCGGCCGTACTGCTCAAGGCACTGGCCCCCCGCGACAGCGAACAGCACCCCTCGCGCGTGCTGTTGATCGAGGAGCACGAGGAGATCGCGCTCGCGCTGTCGGCGGCCCTGGAACGCCGCGGCATGCAGGTCGCCCGGGCAGGCACGGACACGGAAGCGGTCACCCTCGCCTCCCAGATGCGGCCGAACCTGGTGGTGATGGACCTGATGCAGGTACGCCGCCGCAGGGCCGGGATCATCGACTGGCTGCGCGCCAACGGCCGGCTGAACCGCACCCCGCTGGTCGTCTACACCTCGGCGGGCCTCAACCCCGCAGAACTGCCGCGCCTCTCGTCGGGGGAGACGGTGCTCTTCCTGGCGGAACGCTCCACGAGCGACGAGGTCCAGGCCCGTATCGTCGACCTGCTGGCAAAGATCGGGACCAACTGATCAAAAAGGGGCGGCAGTTGTCACTGCCGCCCCTTTTCGCTCGTACGCGCACTACTGCCGCACGCACTGCGGCCGACGCACTACTGCCGCACGCACCGCAGCCGCACGCACTGCGGCCGAAGGCACTGCGCCGCACGCACTACAGCTGCGTGACGTCCAGCTCGCCGTCCGCGTACTGCCTGCGGATCACCTTCTTGTCGAACTTGCCCACGCTCGTCTTCGGCACCGCCGGAATCACCGCCCATCGCTCCGGCAGCTGCCACTTCGCGATCTTCTCGGCGAGGAAGGCCCTCAGCGTTTCGTAGTCCGCGGTCGAACCCTCCTTCAGCACCACCGTCGCCAGCGGCCGCTCGCCCCACTTGTCGTCCGGGACCGCGACCACGGCCGCCTCCGCGACCTCCGGGTGAGCCATCAGCGCGTTCTCAAGTTCGACGCTGGAGATCCATTCGCCGCCGGACTTGATGACGTCCTTCGCGCGGTCGGTCAGCGTCAGAAAACCGTCGGGGCTGATCACGCCGACGTCGCCGGTCTTCAGCCAGCCGTCCTCGCTGAACTTGTCCTCGGGCCTGAAGTCTTCGCCGCCCGCGCCGCCGTAGTACGCACCGGCGATCCAGGTGCCGCGCACCTCCAGCTCACCGGCCGACTCGCCGTCCCACGACAGGATCTCGCCGCCGGGGCCGACCAGACGGGCCTCGACGCCCGCCGGGAAACGGCCCTGGGTGACGCGGTACGGCCACTCCTCCTCCGCGCTCAGTCCCGCCGGCGGGTGCGCCATCGTGCCGAGCGGGGAGGTCTCCGTCATGCCCCAGGCGTGGCACAGCCGCACGCCCAGCTTGTCGTACGCCTCCATCAGCGCCGGCGGGCAGGCCGCGCCGCCGATGGTGACCTGCTTCATCGAGCTCAGGTCCCGCGGGTTCGCGGTGACTTCGGCCAGCAGGCCCTGCCAGATGGTGGGAACGGCCGCGGCGTGCGAGGGCTTCTCGCGCTCGATCATGTCGGCGAGCGGCGCGGGCTGCAGGAAGCGGTCGGGCATCAGCATGTTGATGCCGGTCATGAACGTGGCGTGCGGCAGGCCCCAGGCGTTGACGTGGAACTGCGGTACGACGACGAGGGTCGTGTCGCTGTCCGACAGCCCCATCGACTCGGCCATATTGACCTGCATGGAGTGCAGATAGATGGAGCGGTGGGAGTAGACCACGCCCTTGGGGTCGCCCGTGGTGCCGGAGGTGTAACACATGGCCGCGGCGGTGCGTTCGTCCAGCTCCGGCCAGTCGTAGGTGGTCGGGCGGCCGGCGATCAGCTCCTCGTACTCGTAGACCCGCGCCTGGGTGTCGGCCAGGAGTCCACGGTCGCCGGGGCCGGACACGACGATGTGCTCGATCGTCGGCAGATGCGGCAGCAGCGGCGCGAGCAGCGGGAGCAGCGAGCCGTTGACGATGACCGCACGGTCGGCGGCATGGTTGACGATCCACACCAGTTGCTCCGCGGGGAGGCGGAGGTTGAGGGTGTGCAGTACGGCGCCCATGGAGGGGATCGCGAAGTACGCCTCGACATGCTCGGCGTTGTTCCACATCAGGGTGGCGACGCGCTGATCGCCGTCGATCCCCAGCTCGTCGCGCAGGGCGTTGGCCAGTCGGGTCGCACGCTCCCCGACCTCCGCGAAGGTGCGGCGCTGCGGCTCGGCCTCACCTGTCCAGGTGGTGATCTGCGACTTTCCGTGGATCGTCATCCCATGCTGAAGGATGCGGGTCACAGTCAGCGGTACGTCCTGCATGGTGCTCAGCACGGCGTCCTCCCGGTGGGCGCTAGCGCTACATGGCGTAAAGGTGTGAAGATTCTGCTCACATACCGCTCGGTATGTCACTACCCGGGAGTAAGGAATCGCCCCACATCGATGGACGGGGCCGGACGCACAGTGCACAGGCAGGAACTGGATCAGCGCAAGGGAGCCGGTTCGGCCTGGCCGAATCAGCTCACGCAGCCGGTTTCGGCCTGGCCGAATCAGCGCACGGGCGACAGCTCCGGGTCCTCGCGCAGTTTGCCGAGCGCCCGGGACACCGCGCTCTTGACCGTACCGACCGACACACCGAGAACCTCGGCCGTCTGGGCCTCGCTGAGATCCTCGTAGTAGCGCAGCACGACCATCGCCCGCTGCCTGTCCGGCAGCTTCATCACGGCGCGCCACATCGCGTCGTGCAGGACCTGCTGCTCGGCGGGGTCCGGCGCGGGCACCGTCTCCGGCTCGGGCAGCTCCTCGCAGGCGAACTCGTCCACCTTGCGCTTGCGCCACTGCGAGGTACGGGTGTTCAGCAGGGCACGGCGGACATAGCCGTCGAGCGCCCGGTGGTCCTCGATCCGGTCCCACGCGACATACGTCTTGGTGAGCGCGGTCTGCAGCAGATCCTCGGCGTCGCTCGGGTTCGCAGTGAGCGAGCGGGCGGTACGCAGCAGCACGGGCCCCCGCGCCCGTACGTACGACGAGAAGGACGAATAGCGTGCGCCGGGCGCATAGCGCGCGGGCGGCGCGTACGAGGGCACCGGCGCGGCGGCCTTCGAAGCGCTTGTGCAGACTGGCGTGGTCATAGGTCCACGCTAGGAGCGGGCAGTACTGTCGCGGATCGGCCCCAGGTCCCGAAGCGTTGTCCGCCTCAGGTTGTAGTGGCGGTACTGCCCCGACCTCCTGAAGGTGGAGGAGACCCTCAGGGTCGGACAGGGAAACCCCCACGGGCACGGGCACCGTTGGGCCTGCCGTTGCGCATTCCGACGCGGGGACGGCCCTCGCGGCCGCTCACCCGTCAGCGCCCAGGATCAGCCCCGACGTGGGGACGCCGGTGCCCGCCGTTACCAGCGTCCTGGCCACGCCCGGTATCTGGTTGACCGAGGTGCCGCGAAGCTGCCTGACCGCCTCCGCAATGCCGTTCATCCCATGCAGATACGCCTCGCCCAGCTGGCCGCCGTGCGTGTTCAGCGGCAGCGTGTCCGCGGCCACGAACTCCGCCGCCCCACCGGGCTCGCAGAACCCGAACTCCTCCAGCTGCATCAGCACAAATGGGGTGAAGTGGTCGTAGACAATGCCGACGTCGATGTCGCCGGGAGTGAGCCCGGACGTTCGCCACAGCTGCCGGGCGACCACGCCCATTTCGGGCAGGCCGGTTAGATCGTCGCGGTAGAAACTGGTCATCTGCTCCTGCGACCGGCCCGCTCCCTGCGCCGCCGCGACGATCACGGCGGGCGGCTGGGGCAGGTCGCGGGCCCGCTCGACGCTGATGACGACGATCGCCTGACCGCCGTCGGTCTCCTGACAGCAGTCGAGCAGCCGCAGCGGCTCGGCGATCCATCGCGACGCGGCATGGTCGGCGAGGGTGATCGGCTTCTCGTAGAAGTACGCGGCGGGGTTGGTCGCCGCATGCCGGCGGTCGGTGACGGCTACATGGCCGAACGCCTCGGGGGTGAGTCCGTACGTATGCAGATAGCGCTGCGCCGCCATGGCCACCCACGAGGCGGGCGTGAGCAGCCCGAACGGGAGGTTCCAGCCGAGCGCCGTGCCCTCGGCCGAAGGCTCCCGGTGCTGCACGCCGGAGCCGAAGCGCCGCCCGGAGCGTTCATTGAACGCCCGGTAGCAGACGACCACTTCGGCGACCCCGGAGGCGACGGCCAGGGCTGCCTGCTGCACGGTGGCGCAGGCCGCGCCGCCGCCGTAGTGGATGCGGGAGAAGAATGACAGCTCGCCGATGCCGGCCGCCTGGGCGACCGTGATCTCGGGGCTGGTGTCCATGGTGAAGGTGACCAGGCCGTCGACGTCGGCCCGGGAGAGGCCTGCGTCGTCGAGGGCCGCCCGCACCGCCTCGACGGCCAGCTTGAGTTCGCTGCGCCCGGAGTCCTTGGAGAACTCCGTCGCACCGATCCCGACGACGGCCGCCCGCCCGCCGAGCGTGTCCCGGCCGCGGATGCTCATGATCCGTCCTCCGGAACTGTCACCGTCACCGTGCCGGTCACGTGATTGCCGATGCTGTTGGCGCCGACGACCCGCACCTCGGCCCTGTCGCCCTCCACGGATACGACCGTGCCGCACAACACCATCGTGTCCCCCGGGTAGTTGGGCGCGCCCAGCCTGATCGCGACCTTGCGGAGCACGGCCCGCTCCCCGAAGCAGTCGGTGATATACCGCCCGACCAGGCCGTTGGTCGTGAGGATGTTCATGAAGATGTCCGGGGATCCCTTCTCCTTCGCGAGCTCGGAGTCGTGGTGGACGTCCTGGTAGTCGCGGGAGGCCACGGCCCCGGCGACGATCAGCGTGCGGGTAATGGGGATGCTGAGCGGTGGCAGCTCGTCTCCGGCAGCCGTCATACGGGCTCCTCCTTCGCGAGCAACCGGCCCAGTTCGGCGAGGAGTTCCGCGCCACAGCCGAGATAGGCGTCCAGCTGGCGCCCCCACAGAAAGTGCCGATGGACGGGATGGTCCAGGTCGGCGCCCGTCCCGCCGTGCAGATGCTGCCCGGCGTGGACGACACGCTTGCCGGCCTCGGAGGCCCACCAGGCGGCTGTCAGCACCTCGGCGGCCGCGTCCAGACCTTCGTCCTGCCGCCAGGCGGCTTCGTAGGCCGTGACCCTTATGGCCTCGGTGTCCATGTAGGCGTCGGCGGCGCGCAGCAGCACGCCCTGGTTGGTGGAGAGCGGACGCCCGAACTGCTCGCGGGTCGAGGTGTACTGGACGGCCCGGGCCAGCGAGCCCGCACACACTCCGGCCTGCAAGCCGGCGAAGGCCGTACGCCCCAGGGCCAGCACCGATTCGTACGCACCGGGCCCGCCGAGCCGTTCGCCCGGCGTCCCGGACAGGACGAGCCGCCCGGCCGCCCAGGGCGCGGTGGTCTCCACCTCCGACACCTGAGTGTCGGCCGTCCGTACGAGCCACAGCGTCAGGTCGGCGTCGGGGACCAGCACATGTGTGGCGTCCCGCAGCCACGGCACGAACGGGAGGGCGCCGCTCAACCGCCCTGGCGCGGTGGCCCGTACGCCAACTCCGTTCGCCGGGAACGCCCCGGTCGCCACCGCCGTGCCCCCGCGAAGTGCGGGCAGCAGCCGGGCGCGCTGCTCGTCCGTGCCGTGCGCGGCCACCGCCAGCAGTCCGTACACACAGGTCGCCGCAAAGGGCACCTGTGCGGTGGTCCGCCCCTGCTCCTCCAGGAGCAGCACCAGACCGAGCACGCCTATGTCTTCGACGGCCCCGACAAGCCCCGCCGCACACAGCGCCTTCCACAACTCGGCGTCCGTCCCCGTCCCGGCGGCGGCCAGCCGCTCATGTGTGGAGAGGTCACCGAAGATCCGCGCTGCCAGCTCCTGTGCCGCGGACTGCTCCTCGGTGGGTGTGAAGTCCATCAGTCCGCACCCCCGTCCGCGCCTTTGAAGACCGGCAGCTCCCACTCGTTGTCGACCCTCAGGAACTCGAGCCGCACGGGCATCCCGATCCGCACCTTGTCGTACGGCACGCCGACGACGTTGCTGAGAACCCGCACGCCTTCCGCGAGCTCGATCAGCCCCACCGCGTACGGAGGGTCGAAGGCAGGGAAGGGCGGGTGGTGCATCACGACGTACGAGTAGACGGTCCCCTTGCCGCTCGCCGCGACCGTGTCCCACTCCGGGGAGCCGCACGCGGCGCACCCCGGCAGCCAGGGGAAGCGCAGCGTCCCGCACCCCGCGCACCGCTGTATCAGCAGCCGGTGCTCGGCCACGCCGTCCCAGAAGCCGGCGTTGTCCCGGTTGATCACCGGCCGTGGCCGCTCGCCGCTGGGCTTCCCCTTGGGCTTCCCCTTCGCCGCCGGGGCGTACTTCAGGATCCGGAAACGGTGGGTGCCCGCCGGCTCCCCGTCCGCGCGGACCTCCATCCGGGTGGTGACGAAGTGGCCTGTCCCCAGCTTCGTCGTCTTGAGCTCCGACACCGACTCGATCACCGCGTCGAAGGTGATCCGGTCCCCCGGCCGCAGGGGCCGCAGATACTCCTGCTCGCAGTCGGTCGCGGCCACCGAGGTGTACCCCGCCCCGTCGAGCAGGGCGAACAGTTCGTCGTGCGCCGCCGACCGGTCCAAATGCCCGGACAGTCCGCCCATCGTCCATGCCTGCAGCATGGTCGGCGGCGCTATGGCGTCAGGACCGGTGTAGGCGGGGTTGGCGTCCCCCACCGCCTCGCACCAGTGCCTGATCATCGGCTCGTTGACCAGGTCCTTGCCGGTACCGGCCGTGGCCGCGGCCCGCCCCTCGTACGCCTTCAGCCGTCCGTAGAACTCCTCACTCACCACTCCCCCGCTCGTCCCTCGCCCCGTCACCACCTCCCCGCTCACCGCTTCCCCCTCTTCATGCCGAGCCGCATCGTCGCGACGATCTCCCGCTGCACCTCGCTCACCCCGCCCCCGAAGGTGTTGATCTGCGCCGCTCTGTTCATCCGCTCGAGCTCCCCGTCACCCAGAGCTCCGATGTCGAGCGAGCCGGGTGATCCGCCCCGGATCAGCCCCGCTTCCCCCGAAATTTCCTGGCACATTCGATACGACTCGACCGCGGATTCGGTTCCCGCGAACTTCACGCCGCTCGCGTCTCCGGGCGCCGGCCGGCCCGCCCCCACATCCCCCACCAAACGCCAGTTGAGCAGGCGCGTTGCCGCCAGCCGGGCGTGCACTTCAGCCGCCCTGAATTGCACCCACGGCTCGTCAATCCGGCGCTCACCCGTCACCGGATCGGGTGTACGCGCCCGATCCAGTGCCGCCTCGTAGAAGCCCTCGGCCTGCATCCCGATCGCCGCGAGCGCCACCCGCTCATGGTTGAGCTGGTTGGTGATCAGCCCCCAGCCGCCGTTCTCCTCGCCGACCAGGTTCGCGGCGGGCACCCGTATCCCGTCGTAGTACGTCGATGTCGTGGTCAGTCCACCCACTGTCTCGATCGGCGTCCATGTGAATCCGCGCGCGTCCGTCGGCACCAGGATGATCGAGATGCCCTTGTGCTTGGGCGCCTGCGGGTCCGTACGGCAGGCGAGCCAGATCCAGTCCGCGCTCTGGCCATTGCTGGTGAAGATCTTCTGCCCGTCGACCAGCCAGAAGTCGCCGTCAGGGTTGCGTTCCCGCACGGCGCGCGTACGCAGCGAGGCGAGGTCCGTTCCGGCCTCCGGCTCGCTGTAGCCGATCGCGAAGACGACGTCACCGCTGAGGATGCGCGGCAGGAAGTACGACTTCTGCTCCGCGCTCCCGTACTTCATCAGGGTCGGGCCCACAGTGTTCAGCGTCACCATGGAGACCGGCGCGCCCGCCCGGTACGCCTCGTCGAAGAAGACGAACTGCTCGTCGGGGCCCCGCCCCTGGCCTCCGTACTCCACGGGCCAGCCGAGGCCGAGCCGTCCGTCCGCGCCGATCCGTCGCAGCAGCCGGCGCTGCCCCGTCCGGTCGTCGGCGGGCGGCGGTCCGTCCGGCATCACATCTCGGAAGTACGAGCGCAGTTCGGCGCGCAGCAGTTGCTGCCGCTCCGTCGGGGCGAGGTGCACGAGGCCGCCTCCCGGGCGTACGGATCAGGATTTCTGACTGTCCGTCAGATACGTGTCCGCTGTCAAGGTCGGCGCCGGATGCGACCGCCGTGCCACAGCGGCACGCGCAGCCGCAGCAGACGGCCACCACGCACAACCGCCTGCGCGGCGGCACCGAAGTGCCACCGCGCAGGCAGTCGTTCACCCCTTGATCAATCCCCCTCGGACCGGTCCTCACCACAGACTTGTGAAGTTCACCACCGCGTTGGACTGGTCGATCACTGTGAAACCGGAGCCGTTCACGCTGGCGGTGTTGTTCTGGTTGGACGCGCCGGCGCCGCTCGCCACCTGCTGGGTGGTGGTCGAATTGCCCCAGTTGTCACCGCCGACGCCGCCGACGACAGAGGCCACCGTCGCGTTCGATCCGTCGTCCGCGAAAGCGCCGTTGTCGGCCTGGGCAATACCCGAGAAGAGGGCGGCAGCGAGGGGCAGGGCAGCGACAGCGGCGATGGCGCGGGCGGTGCGGATGCTTGCCATGTCATTTCCTCCATGAACCGGAACTGCAGAAGTACGGCTTGTTCCAAGGCAGTTGGCCGACCGCCCCGGATCGTGGTCACGACGTCGCGGGATCAGAGTTGCCCACCCAATCCCTGGCGAACCACCCCGCAGCACCCAATTCGCCCTCAAGCGTGAGGACATGTCGATAAACCTCCTTCGCGCCCCCAGAGCCTCATTTCAGGCCGGCACACACCGCAAAACCCGGCCAGGACAAGAGGGGAAGCGTTTCAGCATAATTTCGGCCAATCTCCCCCTCTTCCCTTCTTCGAACACTCGTACGAAAATAGAGCCATGGCCACCACCGACCGGCAGACCGCCACCCTGGCCCTCGCCCACGCTCTCTCCGCCGCCGAGCGCGGACTCCCCGTCATCCCCCTGTCCCCCACCAAGCTCCCCGCCCTGCGCTCACCCCACCGGGGCGCCCCCGAGCCGGTCCTGTGCCGCGGCGAATGCGGCCTCCCCGGCCATGGCGTCCACGACGCCACCACCGACCCGGCGGGCATCCGCTCGCTGTTCGCCGCCGCCCCCTGGGCCACCGGCTACGGCATCGCCTGCGGCCGGCCGCCGCACCACCTGATCGGCATCGACCTCGACACCAAGTCCTCGACCGATTCCGTGGCCGCACTACGGCACCTGGCCCTGCGCCATCTGTTCACGATCCCGGAGACGGTCACCGTCCTCACCCCGAGCGGCGGCCGCCACCTCTGGCTGACCGGCCCGCCCGACGTCGTCGTCCCGAACTCCGCGAGCCGACTCGCCCCCGGCATCGACGTCCGCGGCGCCGGCGGCTATCTCGTCGGCCCCGGCTCGGTGAGCGCCCACGGCGCGTACCGCCTCGCGCCCGGCACGGCTGAGCTGTCCCCCGCGCCGTGCCCCCGCGCACTCCTGCGCCTCATCACGCCTCCCGCACGCCCCCATCACCCCACGCAACCCGCCCCCTCCCGTCCGCCCCAGGGCCAGGGCCTGGTCCAGTTCGTCCTCGCGGCCCACGAGGGCCAGCGGAACACCCGGCTGTTCTGGGCGGCTTGCCGCGCCTACGAGAACGGCTTCGGCGACGACCTCGCGGACGCCCTCACCGAGGCGGCAGTCCGCGCGGGCCTGACCGAACGAGAGGCCCGCGCGACGATCGCCTCGGCCGAGCGGCTCACCTCGGGCCGGGGCCGCTGACGGGAACACGGGGGTTGGGGAAACAAGGGAACGCGGCCAGGCAGGGCAGTCGGCCGGTGCAGGCTGAATACAGAAGGGGTCTCTCACCGAGAGACACCCCTTCTGACCAGCACCGCTGACGACCTACGCGGTGGGTGTGGGATTTGAACCCCTCGGTGCCGTCGCCGTCACACGTTCAGGAGCGCTGTCGGCCCTCGGTGCCGAGTGTGTTCGACAGCTTGTACCGGACCTGCACGTTCCGGTGCTCCACGCCGATGTCGACCGGGTCGGGCAGGTTCGTCCTCGTGCTCACCGTGGCCGAGCGGGTGCCGGGGCTACCGCTGAAGCGGACGTCCGCCCGCGGCGCTTCGCGGAAACGGAGCCGGTCGGCCGCCACGGTGGAGGTGAACTCGATGTCCGCGTGCCGGTGTTCAGGCCTTCACGGAGGCCGGCCGTCGTCCTCCGGCTCCTGCTCCCGCACACGCTTCACCTTGCGACGAGGCGCCTCAGCGGTCCGTCGCGCCCGCCCCTCGCCACCTTCGGCGGCCCGTCGCCTGCGTGTGGGTTCTTCGCGCGCGAGCTTCCGTGCCGCGCGGCCTGTCGCGCCCCCAGGCTTCCTGGCGCGCGCGGCGCCGCCACTCTCGGCCTCCGGGACGTCGGACACTTTCTCCGCGGTGTCCGGCAGCGTCTCGCCGACGCGCGCGGCGGCTCCCTCCACCGTGGCGGCCGACCGGCTCTGTTCCGCGAGCCCCGTGACCGCCCTGCCCGTGTCGTCACCCAGGCGCTCGACCGCGGTCCCGGCCCCGCGCCCGACACCCTCGACCGCAGTCCCGGCCCCGCGCCCCACGTCCTCGACCGCGGTGCCCGCGCCGCGCCCCACATCCTCGACTGCGCTGCCCGCGCCGCGCCCCACGTCCTCCACCGCCCGGCCGGCACCACGCCCGACCTCGTCGAGCGTACGGCCCGCCCCAGTACCCACCTCACGTACGGCGGTCCCGACGCCCGAAGTCACGTCCCTGAGGATGTCCGGGTTGCGGTCGATGGTCGTCAGAACCCTCCCGATGACCTCCACGACGTTGTCCAGACGCACCTTCAGCAGCGCCTGCGCCTCCACGCCCTTGATGTCGAGGTGGACGGCGCCGAGCTCCACGTCCGCCCCCACGTTCAGCCGGAGCAGGTCGAGCACCTCCGCCTGGAGCGACACCCTCGCGCGCAGATCCTCGACGTCCAGGGTGATCTCGTCCACCTTCAGCAGCGGGACGTCGAGGAGAACGTCCGGCTCCGCGAGCTCCGCACCGACGGGTTCCTTGTCGACGTAGTCATCGACGTCATCGATGTCATCAACGTCGGTTTCCGTCACATCCTCGGTGCCCTCGTCGTCCATGCCGCTCCTCGAGAACGCGTACGTAAAGGGATCTTTCCGATCCTTCCACCGCCCATGGGAGGCCGCCACCGGTCGGCAAGCGGCCCGGCACCGCCCCAGAGGATGCTCCGGACCCCCGCGGAATGCGGCGCCCGTGACCGTCCAAGATCGCCAAGCCCCGAATCGTGGCCGCAGCTTGGCCGCACGCCCTGCTCGACACCGGGATACCTGCGCCCCAGGGTGAGACAACCTGAACGCAGAAGGGGTGTCTCTCACTGAGAGACACCCCTTCTGACCAGTACCTACGCTGATCTGGGCGGTGGGTGTGGGATTTGAACCCACGGTGACATCGCTGCCACGACGGTTTTCAAGACCGTTCCCTTAGGCCGCTCGGGCAACCCACCCGCGCCCCGGCCACCTGCGGCGGAGCGGGCTACAGACTACCGGGATCAGCTGTCGCCCGTGCGCTGGCCCAGGATGACCTCTGTCTTGTGCTCCTTGCCGTCGCGCTGGTACGTGAGTGTCACCTTGTCGCCCGGCTTGTGGTTCCAGATCTCACTGATCAGCGTCGGACCGCTGTCGACCGGCTTGCCGTTGAACTTGGTGATGACGTCGCCCGCCTTGAAACCGGCCTTCGCGGCCGGGCCGTTCGGGGTCACCGGCGGGGTGCCGCCCGCACCCTCGGCGGCGATCTTGGCGCCCGAGTCCTTGCTCGACATGTCGACCGTCGCGCCGATCACCGGGTAGACCGGCTTGCCCGTCTTGATCAGCTGCTCGGCGACGTTCTTCGCCTGGTTGATCGGGATGGCGAAGCCGAGGCCGATCGAGCCCGCCTGCGACTGGCCGACGCCACCGCTGGCCGCCGACTGGATCGCGGAGTTGATGCCGATCACAGCACCGCGCGAGTCGAGCAGCGGACCGCCGGAGTTGCCCGGGTTGATGGAGGCGTCGGTCTGCAGGGCGCTCATGTACGAGTTCTTGCCGCTGGAGCCGTCGCCCGACGCGACCGGGCGGTTCTTGGCACTGATGATGCCGGTGGTGACGGTGTTCGACAGGCCGAAGGGCGCGCCGATCGCGATGGTCGAGTCGCCGACCGCGACCTGCTCGGAGTTGCCCAGGGCCAGCGGGTTCAGCCCCGAGGGGGCGTTCTTCAGCTTCAGTACTGCGACGTCGTAGCCCTCGGCCCGGCCGACCACCTCGGCGTCGTACTTCTTGCCGTTGGAGAAGGTCGCGGACACCGTGCCACTGTCGGCCGCGGAGGCCACCACATGGTTGTTGGTGAGGATGTGGCCTTCCTTGTCGTAGACGAAGCCGGTGCCCGTGCCGCCCTCGGTCTCGCCGTTCCCGCCGACGCCGCCGCCGGCGGCCTTCGCCTCGATGGTGACCACGCTCGGCAGTGCCTTGGCCGCGACCGCGGCGACGGTTCCCGGGTCGCGCTTGAAGTCCTTGGGTGCGTCCGCCGCGGAGACGGTGGTCGAACCGGAGGTGTTGTCGTTGCGCTCGGCGGCCCAGTAGCCGATGCCGCCACCGACGCCGCCCGCCACGAGCGCGGCGGCGAGCACTGCCGCGACCAGTCCGCCGGAGTGCCTGCGCGGGGGCTCCGAGACCTGTGCCGGCGCGCCCCAGGCCGGACCGCCGCCGCTGCCGCCCCCGTAGGAGGGCAGCGGGGGCGGGGGCGGCGGCCAGCCGGCTGCCGCGTGGTGCGCGCCGGTCGGCGCTGCTGCGGGGACAGGAGGCAGCGGCGCGGTGGCAGGGTCGGACTGGGGGGAGTGCCCGTGCTGCTCGGCCGCAGCCGCTGCCGGCTCGGTGTGGTGGTACGTCCCGTCCGGTCGAGCTGATTCGGCTGCCCTTGATGTCTCGGCCCCTTGCGCCGAGACCGACGTGCCTTCGGGAGCGGCGCCCGGCACGGGAGGTACGGACGGGGCGGCCGGGACCGCAGTGCCCTCGTTCTCGGTGCTCACAGCTCTCTCCTCAGGTTCCACAGATTCCTCGTCAGCGCTCGTAAATGGCTGCCGTCAGCTTTTCCCACAACACGTCAGACCACTGTAAGCAGGACCTGTGTGTATCTCCGCAATCCTTTACGTCCGACAAAACGGACGCATCTCCAAAGCCACCGGACGACAGCCGTACGGCCGCCGGAAACCCTCCGGACAGCCCTCGAACCACCTTCCGGACCAGCCCCTCGCACGCACCTACCCAGCCTCGGTGACACCATGACGCGGTGACTCAAGCACGGCAGCACAACATCCAGGTCGTCGCCCACCGAGGCGCCTCCGAAGACGCCCCCGAGCACACCCTGGCCGCGTACAAGAAGGCGATCGACGACGGCGCCGACGCCGTCGAGTGCGATGTACGGCTCACCGCCGACGGGCATCTCGTCTGCGTCCACGACCGCCGCGTCAACCGCACGTCCAATGGCCGGGGCGCCGTGTCCGCCCTGGAACTCGCCGACCTCGCCGCCCTGGACTTCGGGTCGTGGAAGGACAGCGAGGAGAGCCCCGACTGGGGAGACCGGTCCTTCACCTCCGTACTCACCCTGGAACGGCTGCTGGAGCTGGTGGCCGATTCCGGCCGCCGCATCGAGCTGGCCATCGAGACGAAGCACCCCACCCGCTGGGCGGGCCAGGTGGAGGAACGGCTGCTCCACCTCCTCGGGCGCTTCGGCCTGGCCGATCCGACCACGGCCGACGACTCGCCCGTGCGGATCATGAGCTTCTCGGCGCGGTCCCTGCACCGGATCTCGGCGGCTTCGCCGAACATCCCCACCGTCTATCTGATGCAGTTCGTGACGCCGCGGCTGCGCGACGGGCGGCTGCCGGCAGGCGCCCGGATCGCCGGCCCGGGCATGCGAATCGTCCGCAACCACCCCAGCTATATCGCCCGGCTGCACCGCCAGGGCCATCGCGTGCACGTGTGGACCGTCAATGAACCGGAGGACGTCGAGCTCTGCGCCCGCCTCGGTGTCGATGCCATCATCACCAATCGCCCCAAACAGGTGTTGTCCCAACTGGGCCGTCTTTAACGCTCATTACAGGGAGTGCACCGGCGCGTTCGGTCCGTATTCGATCGTTACGAGTGCGTCACTGGCCCGCGCTTGGCCGGTTTCCGGTCCAGTCCATTGGGGCATTCACACCGTGGCGTGGGGCAAAGGAGGTCTCGGGGGTGGCGTTTGTGGTGGCACAGGAGGTGCCCACGTCGTCGAGCATGGCCGTACCCCATGGTCCTGCGGGCGTGGGTGAGGCGAGACACCGGATGCGTGAGCAATTGCGACGCAATGGGGTGTCCGAATCGGTCGTCGACGATGCAGTACTGATCCTTTCCGAACTGCTCAGCAATGCCTGTCGGCACGGCAGGCCGCTGGGGCACGCGGAGGTGGGCGACGGCGACGTCCGCGCCGCCTGGCGCGTCGACCGGACCGGCCGGCTGACCGTCGAGGTGACGGACGGAGGCGGTCCGACCCGGCCGGTTCCAGCCACGCCATCGGTCACCGCACGAGGCGGTCGCGGGCTCAACATCATCAGCGCGCTCGCCCAGGACTGGGGTGTCCGCGACAGCGCGGCCGGTGAGGTCACGGTGTGGGTGCTTGTCACCGAAGGGCATCGCCGCGGGGATTTCGCTACGCGCGTCGCCGGCCCCGGATTCGACTTCTCCGACTCGTACGACGACCACGACTGAGCCCGGCGCAGTCGCACGCAGTCCGGCGGAGCTCGACGGAGAGCCCCGCCGACAGCGGGGCGGGGCCCGACCGGCAGCCCCGCCGACAGCCGGGCGGAAGGCCCCGACGGGCAGCCCGACCAACAGTCCGGCCGCCAGCCCCCACCGAGCGGTCCCGGGTTCGGCTCAACTCGATGGAGGGCCCGGCCAAGCTGTACTGAACCCGGCCGACGGCTAGGCTCGCGCCCGACGACACAGCACACAGCACCGCCGTAATCGGGAGAAAGCCACACCATGGCCAAGAAGCGCCCCCAGACCAAGGCCGGGAAGCCGCAGCTCAGGGACGGAGAGATCCCCGTGGTCGGGGCTCGTGAGCCCTGCCCCTGCGGATCGGGCCGCCGCTACAAGGCCTGCCACGGCCGGGCCGCCGCGCACGCCGTCACCGAGCTGATCCAGCGTCCGTTCGAGGGACTGCCCGGCGAGTGCGACTGGGTGGCCCTGCGCGAACTGGTGCCCGCCGCGACCGCGCCGCTCACCCTCAAGGGCGGGCTGCCCGAGGGCGTGCCGTCCGTGACCCTCGCCACCGTGCTGCCGATGGCCTGGCCCGCCCTGCGCCGTGACGACGGATCCGTCCTGCTGGGCCTGCAGAACGACACCTCGTCCGGCGACCTCAGCCGCGATCTGGCCGACACTCTGCAGCGCGCGCTGACCGCTGAGCCCGGCACCCCGGTCGCCGCCCAGAGGGTGCCCGCCGACGGGGTACGGCTGCAGGAGCTGCTCGACACGGACGCCGCCTTCGAGCCGGTCGTCCACTCCGGCTTCGAGTTCTGGGTCCCGGACTCCGCGGCGAACGCCAGCCCGGAGGTGTCCGCGTCGCTCGAGCGCGCGAACGCCGCCGCGATCCCGACGGTGAAGCTCTCCGGCGTCGACGCCGCGTACTGGTGCGAGACCCCGGAGAAGAACCACCTCCGCTGGGTCATGCCGCACCCCGAGGAGGATCTCCTGGACGCGCTTGCCCGGCTGCACGCCGCCGGTACCTCCTCGATCGGCGAGGGGACCAGGCTGGTCGGCTCCTTCCGTGCGCACGGGCTGATGGTCCCGGTCTGGGACCTGCCGAGCGCGATGGGTGCCGAGGAGTGCGAGAAGCCGGCCGCCGAGCTCGCCGAGCGGCTCGCGAAGGCTCTCGCGATCGACACGCCGCTGACCGCGGAGGAGCGCCGGGCGCGCGGTGGGCTCACCAACCGCCAAGTCACCCTGAGCTGAGAGTGACGGTTTCTGTCGACCGATAGGTGACCCCAGTCACAACTCACCCTACGGGCGGGTAAATCCCTGTCCGAATACCCCAGATCGAATTTGCGAACTGCCGATCTCTTGTTACCGTTCTAGAAGCCCGGTCGCTGGTGCATCCCCCGTCGCCAGCGACCGGGCGCTTCCATTTCGCGGAACGGTTCGTTCCGTCAACCGCCCGCAGGGGACGCGGAGTTACTCCCGGACCGCAGCAGCAGCGGCCCCTCTCCGACTTCGTCCGCAGTCGCGAACTCCGCCATCGCCGAATAATCAGCGACAGCCCCGTACGAGGCCTTCCGGGGAGTTTCACAGGCGCCCGGTTCGCCCTCCGCCCGGACCACGCAGTTGATCCGCAACGTGCGCCCGCCGGGACCCATCAGAGTGAGCAAGGAAGTCAATTTCTCGCCCGTGGCATTGCGGTAGTACGTACGCGCCCAGGTCTCGCGTCCCTCGGTAAGCACGCAGGTCTGGGCCTCGACCCCGTCGGGAGAGGCGAGTTCCGGCCCACATCGCGCGGATGTGTGCGCGGCAATGAGCCCGGTCACGCCGGCGGCGGGGGACGCGCCGGGCCCGGGCAGCAGACCCGGCTTCGGCTGCGCCTCGTATGCGGAAGCGTGGCCGGACGCGGGACCGGGCGCGGGAATGACTCCCGGTCCCGGCCGGGCTTCTCCCCGAGAGCCTTCGGGCTGGGAGGTACCCCCAACCGGCCCTGCGGAGGCGGCCAGCGGCAGCAGCCCGGTGAACGCCACCGTGGCGGCGAGCCCGATCATGCGGAGATTCATGGGCCACCTGGTGACGGCGCGGGAAATCTGACGGTGGGCCGAAGATATCGACCCAATACCGCCGCCAGTGGAGCCCCGCGCCCAATTCCGGCACAACTCGGGCCGGCTCCTACCCGTACGAGTGACAGAGCCGGCCCGGATCCAGAGAGGGATCAGGGGCCCGCGATACGGCGGGCCCGGTGCACACGTTCAGTACGCGAGACGGCTGCCGCCGCCCGGCGCGCTGGTGCTCGCCTCGACCAGCGCGTCCACCACCGCCTCCACATCCGGCAGCCAGGGAGCCGCGGACCCCGGCAGCGGCGCACGCTCCCAGCGCACCTGGCCCGTCCCCGTCTCGGATGGCGGCAGCACCAGATAGCCGCCCTCCCCGTGGAAGCGCAGCGAACTCGGCACGCAGTCCTTGACGAAGAGCAGCTCGCCGAGCTGCTCGAGGGTGTACGGAGCCACCAGGAGCGACCAGCGCGTGGGCGTCGCGACCACAGGGCCGAGCCGCATGCCCATCCCGTCGAGCGCCGTCAGCGCACGGGCCCCCGCGACGGCGGGCAGGCTCACCGCGCACGGCGCGCGCCCTCCGGTGGCCAGCATGATCGGAGCGGTGGGCCGGTTGGCCCACCACCAGCGCACCATTCGCTCGTCGGTCGTCGCCGCCAGGATTCCTGGGTCGAAGGGGTGTGCGCCGGGTACGACGCACTCGGGGTCGGGGCAGGCGCAGCCGCGCGCGCGCTCTCCGCGACTTCCAGTCTCTTTCAGTCCCACACCGGGGAGTACCGGCCATTGCCAATCGCCGGCGCAGGTGAGCGCCGCTTCTAGCTGGACAGGCCCCCTCTTGCGCCGGAACCGGAGCCTGCGTCGCCTTCCGAGGATCTCGCGCATGAGCGCTCGTTCCTTTCCGTTGAACGCCGAGGTCCACATCACAACATGTGTGCAGCTCTTCACTGTGCGTACAAGTCGGCGCATCACCGCCCCTTGCCGGTGGCATGGGCGACCCCCCGCTTCGCCTGCGACAGGATCGCCGCCCGGGGGCCGAACGTGGGCTGTAGTCCATTAAACGCATGGCGAGGGGTGGCGCGCGCCTGGCGCTTGCTGTCCCGCTGAACTTTCCCCGCCACTCGGGGATGGGGCGCGGCCTCCGGCTGTTAGGACGCCAGGGTCCGCCGCCAGGTTCCGGGGCGGTCCCAACTGCCCCTGGCCATCACCGTTTACGTACCCATCACGCTTGGAATGACGCCCTACTGACCGCCCTCAGTCGACCTCAATCTACCGCCATAGGGTCCATTTTTCAGCCAAGTTAACAGTCTCGTAGACACCACCAATCCCACTGGGACAATGCTGGACATCCCCTTACGTGTGCGTGTACATGTGGATGCATTGATAGCGGCGCAGAATGACATGGGGGTTTGCGATGCTATTGAGCGAAACGCACCAGCCGGAAAGCCGGCTGCCATGAGCGCCCCTCACCTGCCGAAAGTGGCTGGAATCGATTCAGCGGTTCCCACTCCCGCGCACACTGCCCCACCCATGCCCGGCCTTTCTGCCTCAGCGCCCCCTCCAGGCGCGGTGATTCAGGACCGGCTGGCCGGCTGGGTCTCCGATCTGACCACCCTCCACGAACTCACCGAACGCCTGGCCAGAACCGCTTCGCTCGACGACGCCCTCCATGAACTGCTGCGCGCCGGGGCCGCCCTGGTCGGCGCCCGCCGCGGCATGGTCGTCCTCGAACCCGCGCCGGGCTCCTGGCGGGCCGACTGCTTCGAGCCCGACCACGGCCCCGCCCTCACCAAAGGCCTCGGGCTCACCCATGCCGAACTCGGCCATATCGAGACGGTGCCGCGCGACGCGACCGCGTACGGCAGGATCATGGACGGCCGGCTCCCCGACGGTCGCCCCGGTCCGGGCGGCCTCCCGGAGGCCGTCGCCGACCCCGACCTGCTCGCCGAGACGACCCTTGACCCCCGCCACCGCGACGTGGCCGTCCGCCTCGGCTACGCCGCCAGTTACACCCAGCCGCTCGCCTCCGAAGCGGCAGGCACGCTCGGCGCCGCCGTCTGGATGTACGACGAGCCCGCGGCGCCTGTGGAGCGCCAGCGCCATCTCGTCGGGCTCTATATGCGCTACGCCACCGAGCATCTGGCCCGGCTCCTCGAGCTGGAGCACGCGCGCGTCACCGTGACGACAGTCGCCGAGGAACTGCTGCCCAGCCGGCTGCCCCGGGTGCCCGGCGTCCAGCTCGCCGCCAGGCACCACACGGGACCGCACGGCGGCGGCGACTGGTACGACGCGCTGCCACTGCCGGAAGGCGCCCTGGGACTGGCCGTTGGTTCGGTCAGCGGCTCCGGACCCAGCGCGCTGGCCGCGATGGGGCGGCTGCGGGCATCCCTGCGGGCGTACGCCGTGATGGAGGGCGAGGACCCCGTCGCCGTACTGTCCGATCTGGAGCTGCTGCTGCGGTTGACCGAACCGGCCAGGACCGCCACCGCTCTCTTCGCATACGCCGAGCCGGCCAGGAGGAAGATCGTGCTGGCCGGGGCGGGACACACGCCGCCGCTGGTGCTCGGCGGGCGGCGCACCGAGTTCGTCGAGACGTCACTGTCGGCACCCTTGGGGATGCTTGCCTGCTGGGAGGCGCCGAGTGTGGAGTTGTCGCCCGAGCCAGGAGAAACGGTGCTGCTGTACACGGACGGGTTGCTCCGGCGTACCGGAGACCCCATGGACCGGGCGTTCGCGCGACTGCACGCGGCGGCGGCGAGTGTGCCGAAGTCACTGCGCTACGACCCGGCTGTGATCGCCGACCATGTGCTGCGCACGGTGCTTCCGGAAGGTCTGGACGAGGCCTGCGGCGGTGAGGACGTGGTGCTGCTCGCCGCCCGGTTTGACTGATATCCCACACGTTTTCCACAGGGGCACCGGGCGGTCTTCCCGTCGCACATACGATGGAAGCCGGTCCAGTGTCGTATCGAGGAGAAGACGTGGCTCAGGAGCTCACCCCGGAGATCCCGGAAGAAGAAGAGCAGCCGATCAAGCAGCGCAAGAACGGCCTGTACCCGGGCGTGTCGGACGAGCTCGCCGAGAACATGACGACCGGCTGGGCCGACACCGAGCTGCACGATCTGCAGCCCATCGCCCAGGCCCCGCACACCGCCGCCCGCCGTGCCGCCCTGTCGGAGCGTTTCCCGGGCGAGCGGCTGGTGATCCCGGCCGGCAAACTGAAGACCCGCTCCAATGACACCGAGTACGCATTCCGCGCCTCGACCGAGTACGCGTACCTCACCGGCGACCAGTCCGAGGACGGTGTGCTGGTCCTGGAGCCGCACGGCGAGGGCCACCGCGCCACCATCTACCTGCTGCCCCGCTCCAACCGTGAGAACGGCGAGTTCTGGCTTTCCGGCCAGGGCGAGCTGTGGGTCGGCCGCCGCCACTCCCTCGCCGAGGCCGAGCAGCTGCTGGGAATTCCGGCCAAGGACGTGCGCGAACTGCCTGAGCAGCTGCGCGAGGAGACCGGACCTGTCCGCGCGGTGCGCGGTCACGACGCCGGCATCGAGGCCGCGCTGACCGACAAGGTCACCGCGGAGCGCGACGAGGAGCTGCGCGTATACCTCTCCGAGGCGCGTGCCGTGAAGGACGAGTTCGAGATCGGCGAGCTGCAGAAGGCGTGCGACTCCACGGCGCGCGGCTTCGAGGACGTCGTCAAGGTCCTGGACAAGGCCGAGGCGACCAGCGAGCGCTACATCGAGGGCACCTTCTTCCTGCGCGCCCGCGTCGAGGGCAACGACATCGGCTACGGCTCGATCTGCGCGGCCGGACCGCACGCCACCACCCTGCACTGGGTGCGCAACGACGGCCCGGTCCGCTCGGGGGAGCTTCTGCTGCTGGACGCCGGTGTGGAGACCCACACCCTCTACACCGCCGACATCACGCGCACGCTCCCGGTCAACGGCCGCTTCAACGAGCTGCAGCGCAAGATCTACGACGCGGTGTACGAGTCGCAGGAGGCGGGCATCGCGGCCGTGAAGCCGGGTGCCAAGTACCGCGACTTCCACGACGCCGCGCAGCGAGTGCTCGCCGAGCGGCTCGTCGAGTGGGGCCTGCTCGAAGGACCGGTGGAGCGCGTGCTGGAGCTGGGTCTGCAGCGCCGCTGGACCCTGCACGGCACCGGCCACATGCTCGGCATGGACGTCCACGACTGCGCCGCCGCGCGCACCGAGGCGTATGTCGAGGGGACTCTGGAGCCGGGCATGTGCCTGACGGTGGAGCCCGGGCTCTACTTCCAGGCGGACGACCTGACGGTGCCTGAGGAGTACCGCGGCATCGGGGTCCGGATCGAGGACGACATCCTGGTCACCGAGGACGGCAACCGGAATCTGTCGGCGGCGCTGCCGCGGCAGGCCGACGAGGTCGAGGCCTGGATGGCCTCGCTCAAGGGCTGACCCCTCGGACACACGAGGGACAACGGCGGAGGGCGCGCGGCTCAGGACTCAGGTGGTCTCAGGTGATCTCAGGAGACCCTGAGCAGCGCGTCCTCCCGCCATTTCAGGATCTTGTCGAAGCTGACCACCGCGCCGTGGCCTGGCCGGTTGCGGAAGTGCACGTGGTCGGCGAGCTGCTCGATCAGACAGAGTCCGCGGCCGCTCTCGTCGGTGGGCGCGGCCTGCGGCAGGGCGGGGGCGCACCCGCCGTGCCGGATGGGGAATCCGGGGCCCGAATCGGCGACTTCGATACGGCACGTCTCGCCGTCCAGATAGGCGGTGACGCGATATGCGGCAGAGGCTTCGCCGAATCCCTGACCGCCGCCGTGCTCCACGGCGTTCGCACAGGCTTCGCTGAGGGCGACCGACAGATCGTAGGAGATTTCGGGGTCGACGCCCGCGGTCTCCATGGTGCCGAGCAGTAGGCGCCGGGCGAGCGGGACGCTCGCGGCTTCGCGCCGCAAGTGGAGAGACCACCAGATGCTCATGCTCCAGCCTCCTGGCTGCGGCTCGACATACCGATACGTATTGCCGCAAGACACGGTCCGTAAGCACACAGTTGACGTGATTGCGCTCATTCGGCCGACGCGCGCGGTTCGCGCGGCGATGTATGTCACCAAAGCGGATCTTCCGGACCTGCCGCACGGCGGCTCCCACCGCAGTGCGATGATGACCCGGCCATGTCGTCCATCCCCGTTGCACGCACCGGCGCCGGTCTGCGGCTGCTGAGGGCCGCGGTGTTCACCGCGGTCTGTGTCGTGCTGTCCGCGACGGGACATGCGCTGGCCGCCTGTGCGGCCGTGCCCCGGTGGACGCTGGCGGCAGGCTTCATCGGGGTATTCACGCTGGTCGCGCCGTTCGCCGGGCGGACGCGCTCACTGCCGTCCATCGCGCTCGCGCTGACAGTCGGACAGCTCGCTCTGCACGCCCTGTTCGGGGTCGCGCAGCACCGGCTGCAGCTGGCTCCGACGGCCGACGACGCGCTGATCAGAATGGCCGCGAAGCTGATGTGCGGGGCGGGCGCCGCGTCGCTGAGCCCCGTGGACGCGCGGCGGATCGTCACCACCGCGGGCCTCACCCCGCCCGGTCACGGCGCCCACGATCACATGGCGCAGACCGTCGCCGCTTCGCCTCAGCTGCTGCCGACCCTCCCCATGCTGCTCGGGCATCTGCTGGCCGCGCTCGCGACCGGCTGGCTGTTGCGGCGCGGGGATCTCGCGCTCGTACGGCTGACGCGGCTGTCGGCGGACTCGGCCCATGAGGTGGCCGAGGCGGCGTGGCTGCGTTCGCTGCGCGCCGCGCTCACTCTCGTACGGACGCTGCGGGGCGGTCTCTCTCAGGCGCCCACGGTGGATCCGCGCGCTCCCCGGGCGTCGTGCGACGCTCCCGTGCCGGCAGCCGGGGAGACGATCCAGCACACGGTGATCAGGCGCGGGCCTCCCGCGGATCTCGCTCTCGCAGCCTGACGCGGCCCACTCGACGGGAGTGGCGCCGCGGTGCCGACGCACCCCTGTGTGCGCGGCGCGCATCCACCTCTCCTGAACTGTGGAGTGTCCTCTGACATGAACGTTTCCCGCATCGTTGTCGTGTCCGGTATCGCCGCCTCCTCCGTGCTGCTCCTGTCCGGTACCGCCTTCGCGCACGTCAGCGTGCAACCGCAGGGCGAGGCCGCCAAGGGCGGCTACGCGACGGTCAACTTCAAGGTCCCCAACGAGCGCGACAACGCCTCGACCGTGAAGCTCGAAGTCACCGTCCCCACCGACCACCCGCTGGCGTCCGTGATGCCGCAGCCCGTGCCCGGCTGGAAGGTCGAGGTCACCAAGTCGAAGCTGGCCAAGCCGCTCGAGGTGCACGGCAAGCAGATCACCGAGGCGGTCTCCAAGGTCACCTGGACCTCGGACGGTTCCAAGATCGCTCCTGGCCAGTTCCAGCAGTTCCCGGTCTCGCTCGGGCAGCTGCCCGAGGACACCGACCAGTTGGTGTTCAAGGCGCTCCAGACGTACGACAACAAAGAGGTCGTGCGCTGGATCGAGGAGACCAAGGAGGGCGCTGAGGAGCCCGAGTCCCCCGCGCCGGTCCTGAAGCTGTCGGCAGCCACCGAGGATCACCACGGCGGCGGTGCCACGGACGCGGCCGCCGCGGACGGCAAGGACGCCAAGAACGCCGGGCACGACGAGGACGAGAAGGCCGAGGCCGCGTCCGACGACAGCAGCGACAGCACGGCACGCATCCTGGGCATCGTGGGCATTCTCGTCGGCGCCGCGGGTGTCGCCTTCGGCGTAGTGGCCGCACGCCGCCGCACCTCCTGACGCGCCGCATGATGGCCCGTACACCACATTTGGGATATTTCTCCATGCGCAAGAAGACTGTGCTCGCGGCCGCGCTCGTCGTGGCCGCCGGGCTCACCCTTTCCGCCTGCTCGGGCGGCGACGACTCCGGCAAGGGGCCCGTCGCCGAGATCTCCGCCCAGGCGAACCGGCCGGGGACCGTACTCGACCAGCCGTACGCCAAGCCGAACCTCGTCCTCACGGACACCCACGGCAAGAAGTACGACCTGCGCGAGCGGACCAAGGGCAAGCCGACGCTGATCTATTTCGGCTACACGCACTGCCCCGACGTGTGCCCGCTGACGATGAGCAATATCGCCGTCGCCAGGAAGCAGCTCCCCAAGGCCGATCAGGACAAGCTCCAGGTCGTCTTCGTCACGACCGACCCGGAACGGGACACCCCGGCCGAGCTCGCCAAGTGGCTGCCCAGCGCGGGCGACCCGTCGTTCACCGGCCTCACCGGCGATTTCGCGACGATCCAGGCGGGTGCGCGCCAGATGGGCATCGGCATCGACCCGCCGAAGAAGGAGAAGGACGGCTCGGTCGTCTCCATGCACGGCGCACAGGTCATCGCGTTCTCCCCGAAGACCGACAGGGGCTATGTGCTGTACGGCGAGGACACGACGGTGGACGACTACGCCAAGGACCTGCCGAAGCTCGTCCGTGGGGAGAACCCATGAACCGCCGCGCAACCTCCGCCTCCGCTCTCGCCCCCGTCCTCGCCTCCGTCATAGCCCTGACCGCGGGGGCGGCGCTGGCGGGTTGTTCCACCTCGTCCGGCAACGGGCCCGAGTTGAAGGTCAGCGGCGCGTTCATGCCGCAGCCCGTGGGGGACGACATGGCGGCCGGGTTTCTGACCGTACGGAACAGCGGAGGCGGCGCGGACAAGCTCACCTCCGTCACCAGTGACATCTCGGACGACATCACGATCCACGAAACGAACAACCAGAAGATGCAGGAGGTGAATGCCTTCGACGTGCCTGCGGACGGCGAGCTCGATCTCGAACGCGGTGGAAGCCACATCATGTTCATGAAGCTCAAGCAGAAGCCGAAGCAGGGCGAGAAGGTCGCCGTGGAGCTGCGTTTCGAGAAGTCCGGCCCGATCAAGGTCGAACTTCCCGTGAAGGAGCCCACGTACAACCCGATGAAGCACGAGCACTGAGGGACTGATCACGCCATGACAGCCACCGCCCCGCGCTTCGGCCCTTCCCCGGTCAGGCTGCTGCTCGCCGCCGCCGTGCTCATCGGCACGCTTCTCGGCGCACTCCTGGCCGGCGCGAGTCCCGCGTCGGCGCACGCCGCGCTGACCGGGAGCAACCCGAAGGACGGGGCGGTGGTCGCCACCGCCCCCAAGGAAGTCACGCTCACCTTCTCCGAGCAGGTCGCCATGGGGAACGACTCGATCCGGGTTCTCGAACCCAGCGGCAAACGCTCCGACAAGGCGAAGATCCGTGATCTGAGCGCCGGTGGCACGGTCAGCTACGGCGTCGATCTGCTGCCCGGACTGCCCAACGGCACCTACACCGTGGCCTGGCAGGCCATTTCGGCCGACAGCCATCCCGTCTCCGGCGCCTTCACCTTCTCCATCGGAGCACCCTCCAAGACTACCGTCGCCCTGCCCGACAGGGAGATCGGCGGAGGCTTCGTCGGCGTCCTCTACGACATCGCGCGCTACGCCTCGTACGCGGGCTTCGTGCTGCTGGCCGGCGGCGCGGCCTTCGTGCTGCTGTGCTGGCAGCGCGGCGCTTCCGTACGCCCGCTGCAACGCCTCGTCGTACAGGGCTGGGTGACGCTCACCGCGGCCACCCTCGCGACGCTTCTGCTGCGCACCCCCTATACCGGCTCCGGAAAACTGGCGGACGCCTTCGACCTCGGCGGGCTGCGGGACGTCCTGGAGACCAAGACCGGGGCGGCGTTGATCTCCCGGCTGCTGCTGCTCGGGGCGGCCGCGCTGTTCGTCGCCGTGCTGTTCGGGGCGTACGCGAAGCGTGAGGACGAGGCCGAGAAGAAGGACCTCACCTTCGGTCTCGCCATCGGCGGCACGGTCGTCGCGGCCGGGATCGCCGGGACCTGGGCGCTGTCGGAGCACGCATCGACCGGCATTCAGCCCGGGCTCGCGATGCCCGTGGATGTACTGCATCTTCTGGCCGTGGCCACCTGGCTCGGCGGGCTCGCGGCGCTGCTGACCGCGCTCTACCGGGCGCCGTCGATCGAGCGGGCGGCGGTGCGCCGGTTCTCCGGGGTCGCGTTCACCAGCGTCGTCGTGCTCGCCGCAACCGGGCTCTACCAGTCCTGGCGGCAGGTCGGTTCGTGGTCGGCGCTGACCGGAACGTCGTACGGGCAGCTGCTGCTGGTCAAGATCGGGCTGGTCGTCGTCATGGTCGGTGTCGCGTGGATCTCGCGGCGGTGGACGGCGCAGCTCGGGGAGGCGACGGCCTCGGCGCAGGAGCCGACGGAGGCCAACGCCGAGGAAGCAGAGGGAGCAGAGGAAGCGGCAGACTCGTCCGACCGCGAGCGGGCGGCTCAACTCACCCGCCAGAAGGCCGCGGTGGCCACCGCTCAGAAGCAGAAGGCACGGGACGCCGACCCCTCGCGTTCCGGACTGCGCCGATCTGTGCTGGCCGAGGCGGGTGTCGCGGTGGTGCTGCTGGCCGTGACCACCGTGCTGACGGCCACCGAACCCGGCCGTACGGAAGAAGAGGCTGCCCGGACCGGAGGTTCCCAGGCGGCCGCGACCGTGCCCGAAGGCCCCACCGAGATCAAAATGCCCTTCGACACCGGCGGCCGGAACGGCAAGGGGACGGTGCGCCTCAGCCTCGATCCGGCAACCCCCGGCGCCAACGAGATGCACGTCTGGATCGACACCCCGGACGGAAAGCCCCTGGACGCGCCCGAGGTGAAGGTCTCCTTCACCCTCAAGGCCAAGCAGATCGGCCCGCTGCCGATCACGCCCGACCGCCTGACGGCCGGACACTGGAGCTCGGGCGCGGTACAGATCCCGATGCCGGGCAAGTGGCAGGTCCAGGTGACCGTACGAACCTCCGACATCGACCAGACGACCATCGACAAGAACGTGAAGATCGGCTGACGTACCCGTGAGTGATCCCGTGAAAGACCGCGTGAGCGGCGGCGTGAATGACCGCGTAAATGGCGGCGGGAGTGGCCCCGCGCACGACCCGGTGAGCGACACCGCGAGCGACACCGCGAGCGACTCGGTGAGCGACACCGCGAGCGACAACGACATCTCCAGGCGGCGGCTGCTCGGCGCCGTCGGCGCGGCGGGCGCTACCGGGCTGGTGCTGGGGGCTGCGGGCGGGGCCGCAGCGCACGCCGCCGCCTCCGGCGACGCCCCCACCGCGCTGACGACCGTCGGCTCGGCCACCGTCGCGTTCCACGGCGAGCACCAGTCGGGCATCACCACGCCCCTGCAGGCCCGCGGCCATCTGATCGCCTTCGACCTCGCGCCGGGAGCGGGCCGCAGGGAAGCCGCCGCGCTGATGCGCAGGTGGTCCACGCTCGCCGCCGAACTGATGGCGGGCAGGGCGGCCGGCGACGGCGACACGGGCGTCGCACTGGACGCCGGTCCCTCGTCGCTGACGATCACCTTCGGCTTCGGCCGCACCTTCTTCGACCGTACGGGGCTGGTGACGCAGCGCCCGGCGGAGCTGGATCCGCTGCCCGCCTTCTCCTCCGACCAGCTGGACGACAGGCGCAGCAACGGTGATCTGTGGGTGCAGATCGGCTCGGACGACGCTCTGGTGGCCTTCCACGCGCTGCGCGCGATCCAGAAGGCGGCGGGCGAAGCGGCCAGGGTGCGCTGGCAGATGAACGGGTTCAACCGTTCTCCGGGGGCCACCGGCAGGCCGATGACCGCCCGCAATCTGATGGGCCAGGTTGACGGCACGCGCAACCCCAAACCGTCCGAAGCCGACTTCGACCGGCGGATCTTCGTGCCGTCCGGGACGAAGTACGCATGGCTGGCAGACGGCTCGTACGCCGTCGTACGCAGGATCCGGATGCTGCTCGACGACTGGGAGAAGCTCTCGCCGACGAAGCAGGAGCGGGTCATCGGCCGGCGCAAGTCCGACGGTGCGCCGCTGACCGGCGGCACCGAGACGACGGAGCTCGCGCTCGACAGGACAGGGCCTGACGGGAAACTGGTGATCCCCGACAACGCCCATGCGCGGATCTCCGCGCCCGAGCAGAACGGCGGTGCGGCGATGCTGCGGCGGCCGTTCTCGTTCCATGACGGGATCGACCCCGACGGGACGCCGGACGCGGGCCTGCTCTTCGTCTGCTGGCAGGCCGATCCGCTGCGCGGCTTCGTGCCGGTACAGCGCAAGCTCGACCGCGGCGATGCGCTGTCGCCGTTCATCCGGCACGAGGCCAGCGGGCTGTTCGCGGTGCCGGGCGGGCCCAAGAAGGGCGAGTACGTGGGGCAGCGGCTTCTGGAGTCGTGAATCATCGCGGCCCATTAGGGTGACGGTATGTCGGCCACGCGCTACACGTATCTCGGTCCCGAGGGCACCTTCACCGAAGCCGCCCTGCGCACGCTCCCCGAAGCCGCCACCAGGGAACTCGTCCCGATGGTGTCCGTGCCGGCTGCGCTCGATGCCGTACGCAACGGGGACGCCGCAGCCGCCCTCGTACCGATCGAGAACTCCGTGGAGGGCGGCGTCACCGCGACCCTCGACGAGCTGGCCTCCGGCGAGCCGCTGATGATCTACCGCGAGGTGCTGCTGCCCATCGCCTTCGCGCTGCTGGTACGGCCGGGCACCAAGCTGTCCGAGGTGAAGACGGTGACCGGGCACCCGGTTGCCCAGCCGCAGGTGCGGAACTGGCTGCGGAACAACCTGCCCGACGCGCTGTGGGAGTCGGCGGCCTCGAACGCGGACGGCGCACGGCTGGTGCAGGAGGGGCGGTTCGACGCGGCCTTCGCGGGCGAGTTCGCGGCGGCGCCGTACGGGCTCGAGCCGCTGGTCACCGAGATCCACGACGCGGAGAACGCGGAGACCCGCTTCGTACTGGTGGGCCGGCACGCCAGGCCGGCGGCACCGACCGGCGCGGACAAGACATCGGTGGTCATCTGGCTGGGCGACGACCACCCGGGTGCGCTGCTCGAGCTGCTGCAGGAGTTCGCTGTGCGTGGGGTCAACCTGATGCTGATCCAGTCGCGGCCGACGGGTGCGGGAATCGGGAACTACTGCTTCGCCGTGGACGCCGAGGGCCACATCGCGGACCGGCGGGTGGGCGAGGCGCTGATGGGGCTGAAGCGGATCTGCCCGAAGGTGCGGTTCCTCGGTTCGTACCCGCGGGCGGGTGTGGCGGTGGGGGATGTAAAGGAGCTGCGCGCGGGGACGTCAGACGCGGAGTTCACAGCGGCGTCGGACTGGCTGGCGCGCTGCCAGGACGGCCGGGCCTGAGGGGACGCGGGAGGCCTACGTCCCGGTCCTACCTGCAGATTTTTGTTGTCCACAGAAGTTATCCACAGGAGTGCTTCTCGACCTGGGGACAAGTCGACAACACAAGCCGACATGGTCGACAAATCGGCTCACTCGCCCCACTTCCGTCCACAGGGCCGCAGGGTGCCCCCTGTCACCTCAATTCCGTTGATCAACTCCTTAGGGCGAGGAATTCCCACCCGAATGAGTGTGTGAGGTGCGTTTGGGTGGGGAATCCTCCGGCGCACGCACGGCGCTGAAAACGATCTTTTCCGTGGCTTTCCGTGGTCCACAGATCTCACACACAGCCTGTGGATAACCTTGCGGGGAGTGGCATCCCTGTGGACAAGGGGAGCGTGAGCCTCCAACCCCTCCAAGGGTGTGGGTCAATGCCACCACTCACCTCATGGCCCATTTCGGCGAATAGCGGCGCGTTTATTGACGCTTGCGCGCTCAATCGGCACCCGATTTACCGTCCTTTCAAATTCCGACAATTGAAGCAATATGGACAAAAGGACACGCAAGGCAATATCGGGTGGGGTGCCGTCAGTCCGCACCGGTAGCCTGGTGGGGTGATTGACCTTCGCCTGCTCCGTGAGGACCCCGACCGTGTTCGCGCCTCCCAGCGCGCCCGTGGAGAGGACGTCGCCCTCGTCGACGCCCTGCTCACCGCCGATGAGCGGCGCAGGTCGTCCGGCCTCCGCTTCGACGAGCTGCGCTCCGAGCAGAAGTCGCTCGGCAAGCTCATCCCCAAGGCCACTCCGGAAGAGCGTGCCGAGCTGCTGAAGAGGGCCGAGCAGCTGAAGGCCGACGTGAAGTCGGCCGACGCCGAACAGAACGAGGCCGACGAAGAGACCAAGCGGCTGGTGCTCCAGCTCGGGAACATCGTCCACGAGGATGTCCCGGTCGGCGGCGAGGAGGACTTCGTCGTCCTCGAGACGCACGGCACGATCCGCGACTTCGGCGCCGAGGGCTTCCAGCCCAAGGACCATCTGGAACTCGGCGAGGCGCTCGGCGCCATCGACGTCGAGCGCGGCGCCAAGGTGTCGGGCTCGCGCTTCTACTACCTGACGGGTGTCGGCGCGCTGCTCGAGCTCGCACTGGTCAACGCCGCGATCGCGCAGGCCACCGAGGCCGGCTTCGTCCCGATGCTGACCCCCGCCCTGGTCCGCCCCCGCGCCATGGAGGGCACCGGCTTCCTCGGCCAGGCCGCCGAGAACGTCTACCACCTGGAGAAGGACGACCTCTACCTGGTCGGCACCTCCGAGGTCCCCCTCGCGGCCTACCACATGGACGAGATCATCGAGGCCGACAAGTTGCCGCTGCGGTACGCCGGCTTCTCGCCGTGCTTCCGCCGCGAGGCCGGGACGTACGGCAAGGACACCCGCGGGATCTTCCGGGTGCATCAGTTCGACAAGGTCGAGATGTTCTCGTATGTCGCTCCCGGGGACGCGGAGGCCGAGCACAAGCGGCTCCTGGACTGGGAGAAGCAGTGGCTGACCGGCCTGGAGCTGCCCTTCCAGGTGATCGACGTGGCGACCGGCGACCTCGGCGCGTCCGCCTCCCGCAAGTTCGACTGCGAGGCGTGGATCCCGACCCAGGGCAAGTACCGCGAGCTGACCTCGGCGTCGAACTGCGACAGCTTCCAGGCGCGCCGCCTGTCGGTCCGTATGCGAGACGGCAAGAAGGTGCAGCCGCTGGCGACGCTGAACGGCACGCTGTGCGCCGTACCGCGCACGATCGTGGCGATCCTGGAGAACCACCAGCTGGCGGACGGTTCGGTGCGGGTGCCCGAGGTGCTCCGTCCGTACCTGGGCGGGCGTGAAGTGCTGGCGCCGGTCGCCAAGTGACGTTCCCCTACCGGCTCGTCGCGACCGATCTCGACGGCACGCTGCTGCGCGGCGACGACACGGTCTCGGAGCGCACGCGCGACGCCCTCGCCGCGGCCACGGCGGCGGGCGCCGCGCACATCATCGTCACCGGACGGGCTGTTCCGTGGACCCGGCACATCCTGGACGACCTGGGGTACGACGGCCTCGCGGTCTGCGGTCAGGGCGCGCAGGTCTACCACGCGGGCGAGCACCGGCTGCTGACGTCCGTGACCCTGGACCGGCAGCTGGCCGGTCTTGCGCTCTCCAAGATCGAGGCGGAGGTCGGCCCGCTCGCGCTGGCCGCGAGTCGCGACGGGCTCGACGGCGAGGTGCTGGTCGGCGCCGGCTACCGGGTTCAGGAGAGCCCGCTGCCGGTGGTGGCGTTCGAGGACCCCTCCGAACTGTGGTCCGCGCCGATCAACAAGGTCTACATCCAGCATCCGGAGCTCGACGACGACGCGCTGGCGAGGGTGGCCAGGGCCACGGTCGGCGCCTTGGTGGACGTGGTGATGGCCGGCTCGGGCGTGGTGGAGATACTGCCGCTCGGGCTGAGCAAGGCGACGGGGCTGTCGCTGGCGGCGCGGCGGCTCGGGCTGCGGGCGGCGGACACGATCGCGTTCGGTGACATGCCGAACGACATCCCGATGTTCGGCTGGGCGGCGCGCGGGGTGGCGATGGCCAATGCCCACGATGAGCTGAAGGCCGTGGCGCACGAGATCACGGCGTCGAACGAGCACGACGGCATTGCGGTGGTGCTGGAACAGCTGCTTCAGGGCTGACGCGCCGCGGTGCAGCGGTATGCGGTTCAGCAGTGCTGCACGGTGTGCGGAGGATGCGCGGATCGAACGCGCGCGGGGTTTGCGGCCCCGACGACGGCTTAGCAAGCCGCTGCCTTACCACTCGGCCAATCCTCCGGGAGGGGGCGGCCCGCGCGGATGCGCGCTCGAAGCGGCCGCCCCCGGGCCGCTGCCTGCGGGCGGCTGTGCGGAGTGATCGGTGGCTACTCCGCTGCCTGCCCGGCGCTGCCCTGTTGGGAGCTCGACGGACTCGCACTCGTACTCTCGGTCATCGCCGCGCTCCTCTCCCGGTCGGTGGCGTCGGTCGCACTGGCGTGCGCCGGCTCAACTACTGTGCCCCGGGCGACGCTTCGAAGCCACTGATTTTCCAGGCGGCGGGTCACCATACGGCCCGGGGCCTGGACTGGGGGAACGGGCAGATGCTCGCGGCCCGCGACCGGAGGTGTGCGGCAGGCGCGGACCGCGAACCGGGATCAGCGGCGCTTACGCCGCTGGCCGCGCTGCAGTTCCCTCAGCTGATGGGCGACGTCGTCCATCCTGCTGTCCATCCGGCGCTCCATCCGCCGCATGTCGTCGGAGAGGTCGCAGAGCCGGTTGCTCATCGCCCCGACGACCTGATTGGTGGCGTCGAGCCGCCGGTCGAGACGGTCGAGCCGCACCGAGATCCCGTTGATCACGGGGCCGAGTTCCTGGAGCGCGTGTCCGACGGTGTCCAGGTTCGCCTCGACCTTGGTGACGCGCCGGTCGAGGGATGCGTAACCCTGGCGCCGGCCGCCTTCCTCCTCGGCGTCGAGGAGGTACGTGCGGACGCAGCGGGCGATGTCGCTGTCGCGAAGAAGCATCGCGATGTTGAGCACGGTCCGGCGGGTGTAGAGCCGGAGTTGGGCGCCCGCCTGTGGATAACTCTCGTCCCATGTGGCCAGAACGGCCATATGGAATCTCTGCAGTTCAGAGCCCTTGAGAGTGATCAAGCCATTGGCTTTCAGCTCGTCACGATGGCGCTTGACGACGCTGTGGACAGCGTCCCTGTGGATTTCGAAATAGCGGGCCACATCCTCTGTGCGGAGGTGAATTCCGTCCGGGAGCGTGACAAGCGCCTTCACCTTGTCCAGGACTTCGACACGCCCCTGGTGCTCGTCGCGCATCGCGCGCGACTCGAGCAGGGCGACTTCCGATGGCATGAAAATGCCTTCCGTTCGCAAAACCGATCATGGACGGCCCTGCTCCCCGGGCTTCAGGGGTGGAGGTCGGCTCACGGTGCTACTCACCCAATGACCGGCCCGGCTTTCGATCCGGCACCGGCAATCCCCAGTTTCACGAACTCTCGTCGCTACGAACTCCAGTTGCCTCCACGCACAGTGGACAACGAGCCGATAAGGTACAGTTACGCGGATATGCGTCAACCCCCGCCCATCGGACAGGGGTTGACACCCAAGAGACATGGGCCCGGCGCGTCACTCCTCGCCGGCGAGCTTCAGCACCCTCAGCTTCTGCCCCGCGTACCACGTCGCGACCACCGTGACCCCCGCCAGCAGCGCCACCGCCAGCGGCAGCCCCACGTCCGAGCCGATCAGGCCTTCCCCGCCGATCTTCTCGGCGAGCGACAGCGACCACTGCTGGACGCTCAGCGTGCGCGCCCCCGGCACCAGGCTGCCGAACAGCGTCTCCCACACCAGCGCGTAGACGAGTCCGATCACCACCGCATGCCGGCTGACCGTCCCGAGCAGCAGGAACAGCGCGCTGTACGCGATCGAGGCGACCAGCGCCGCCACCGTGTACGCCACCGCGACCTGCTGGCCGTTGCCGTTCAGGATGAATCCGGCGATCAGCGTGGGCACCGCCGAGAAGGCCATCGTGATCGCGATGGCCACGGTCAGTTTTGTGACGATGATCGTCGGCCGCTTCACCGGCTTGGCCAGCAGATAGACGATCGACCCGTCGTCGATCTCGGGCCCGATCGACCCGGTGCCCGCGATCACGCCGATCAGCGGCACCATCGTGGCGATGGCGAACCCGCCCAGGACATCCGCGGCGACCTGGTCGTCCACGCCGTTGAAGCTCCGTACCGCCGCCGCGATGAGCAGCAGCAGTCCGGGCAGTACGAACAGGATCGCTGCCCGGCGCCTGCCGAGCACGGCCCGATAGGTGAGCCGGGCGACTGTGGGGTTGTACATCTGCGTCACAGCTCCTTTCAGGCCGCTACGAGGTATGAGAAGACCGACTCGAGGGACTCGTCCGAGGGCGAGACCGTCAGCAGCCGGATGGAGTGCTCGCGGGCGACCCGCGGCAGCAGTTCGGTGAACCGGCCGAAGTCGACGGCCTGAATGCGCAGCGCGCCCTCGGCCAGGTCGACCTCGATGCCCGCCGTCGACGGGTCGGCGATCAGGGCCGCGGCGAGCGCCCGGTCGTCGCTGGACCGTACGAGGTAGCGGTGCGGCCGGTCCGTCATCAGCCGACGGATCTTGCGGAAGTCGCCGGAGGCGGCATGCCGGCCGGCCACGATCACCTCGATATGGGAGGCGAGCTGCTCGACCTCCTCCAGGATGTGGGAGGAGAAGAGGACCGTACGGCCTTCGCCGCCCATCCGGCGCAGCAGGTCCATCAGCTGCATCCGCTGGCGGGGGTCCATGCCGTTGAAGGGCTCGTCGAGGAGCAGCACGGAAGGCTCGTGGACCAGCGCCGATGCCATCTTCACCCGCTGCCGCATGCCCTTGCTGTACGTCGCGATCTTGCGGTCCTGCGCATACTCCATCTCGACGGTGGCCAGCGCCCGCTGGGCCTCCTTGGCGCCCAGATCGTGCAACTCGGCGTTGGCGACGACGAATTCGCGGCCGGTGAGGAAGTCGTACATCGCTTCCCGCTCCGGTACGACGCCGATCTGCCGGTAGACGGACTCGTTGCGCCAGATCGTCCGACCGTCGAGCGTGACGCTTCCCGTCGAGGGGGCGAGGAAACCACCCATCATGTTGATGAGCGTTGACTTTCCGGCGCCGTTGGGGCCGAGCAGACCGGTGACGCCCGGGCCGATCGTCATGGTCACGTCGTTGACGGCCACGACATTCCCGAACCACCGTGAGGTGTGCTCGATGTTGATGGTAGTCACAGCCCGACCTTTCGGTAGCGGCGCATCAGTACGGCGTACGAGCCGAGGACGAGCGCGAGAACGACGAGCAGATAGACCACGCCCGCACCGGCTCCCGGTCCCGCCTCGCCCGGGAAGGCCGAGGTCGCGCCCAGGAACGCGGTCTGTACGCCGTCGACGAGCGTGACCGGCGAGAAGAGGCCGAGCCACTTGATCACTCCGGGCGATCCGGTCTCCCAGGCGATCGCCTGGACGGTGGAGACGGCGCCGTACGTGATGGTCAGCGTCGCGATCACGGCGGCGACGCCGAAGCCGCGGCGCGGCGTGAGGGCGGCCATCACCAGGCCGAGGCCGCCGAAGAGCACGGACAGGAGCGCCACGGAGACCATGCCCTGGCCGAAGCCTTTCGTCTGGTCCGCGAAGTCCATCTTGGCGAGCAGCGAGCCGACGTAGAGGATGACCAGCGGCGCCGCGGTGAGTACGAACAGCGCCGAGGCCATCGCCCCGTACTTGGCCAGGACGTAGTCGATGCGCTCGATCGGGCGCGAGAAGTACAGCGGCACCGACTTGAAGCGCAGATCGCGGGAGACGGACTGCGGAGCCTGTGCGGCCAGGAAGAGGCCGATGACCGCCTGCGTGACGATTGCGTAGCGGGTGTAGTCGAGGGGGAGGTCCTTGAGCTTCGTGGCGACGGCGACCGCGACGATGATCGCCGCGGGCAGGCACATCACCGCGAAGAGGATCATCGGCAGCACCTTGGACTTGGCCGAGCGGCCAAGTCCGTAGGCACCGCGCAACGACTGCGAGTAAAGGGAACGGCGCGCGTACGCACGGCCGAGCCGCGGGCCTTCGTAGTTCCGGTATCCGATGTTGTGGATCCGGGTGGTGTCCTTCTGGATCCCGGTGGTCTCGATACTCATCGCGCCTGCACCTCCGTGGGCTGTGCCGCCGCCTCCGGACGGAAGACCTCCGCGATGTGGTGGCGGCGTTGTTCCATCCGTACGAGTCCGAGGCCGAGCCCGGCGACTGTGTCGCGTACGACGTCGTACGTCTCCTCGCCCGTCGCCTCGACGAGCAGGATGTGGCCGGCGCCGGGCAGACCGTCCTCCACGCGCGCGTGGAGCGTGATTCCGGCGGCGGCGAGTGCCTTACGGAGCACCGCGGTGCCGTCGGGATGCGTGTCCGTGTCGGTGACCTCGACCGCGAGGGTCGTGGTGATCTGGGTGAAGTCACTGGTGGAGCTGGAGCGCAGCAGGGTGCCGCCGTCGATGACGACGACATGGTCACTGGTGCGCTCGAGCTCGCCGAGGAGGTGCGAGGTGACCAGGACCGAGATGCCGAAGTCGGTGTGGACGCGGCGGATCAGGCCCAGCATCTCGTCGCGGCCCACCGGGTCGAGGCCGTTGGTCGGCTCGTCCAGGAGGACCAGCTTCGGGTCGTGGACGAGGGCCTGCGCGAGTTTGACGCGCTGCTTCATGCCGGTCGAGTAGCCGCCGATGGGGCGGTACCGCTCCTCGTAGAGGCCGACATGGCGCAAAGTGTCCGCGGTGCGCTCCCGGGCGGCCGTCGGCGGCAGCCCGGACATGCGCGCCATATGGACGACGAACTCGGTGGCCGAGACGTCGGGCGGCAGGCAGTCGTGCTCGGGCATGTACCCCACCTGTTCGCGGATGGCGGCACCGCTCGTGGCGACGTCGAGGCCGAGCACCGCGGCCCGGCCTTCCGTGGCGGGGGACAGACCCAGCAGGATCTTGATCAAAGTGGACTTGCCGGCTCCGTTGGCGCCCACCAGTCCGGTCACACCGGGTCCGATGTCCAAGGAGAGCCGGTCAAGCGCGGTCACCCTGGGGAACCGCTTGCTCAGGCTTTCGGTCGCGATCACAGTCACAATTCGAAGGTAGTGGCGCACGACACATGGGACGTCAGCCCTGGCGGCTGGATCGGTGTCCGACTCAAGAGGTACGGACCCGTAGGGGGCAGCGACGAAAGTGAACAGGGGCGCGGTTGTCCACAGGCCAGTGATCGCAGGCCGGCCGGCCATGGGCCGGCTGTCACATGTCAGTCGTCCACAGGCCGGTTGTCCACAGGTGATGCACGACCCTTGACGCAGCCGCCGTGCATTGTCACATTCATCAGTGTCAAGTTACGGCTGCGTGCCGCACTCGGGACGGATGGACGGGAGGGTGGCATGACTTCAGCAGTGGCAAGCGAACTGACCGCGGAACTACGGGGGTTCGCTGAAGTGCAGCGCCTCGCGTACGACTGCGCGGAGGCGGTCGCGGCGCAGCTCAAGCCCGGGGTGACCGAGCGCGGGGCGGCGCGGATGCAGCGCGAGTGGCTGCGCGAGCGGGGTGTGCGCGACTGGTTCCACCTCCCCTTCGCCTGGTTCGGGGACCGCACGGCTTTCGTAGGCTTCCGGATACCGCTGCAGTTCTTCCCGACCAACCGCGTCCTCGAAGCGGGCATGCCCTTCATCCTCGACATGGCCCCTGTGTACAAGGGCTACACCGCGGACATCGGGTACTCCGGCTGCCTGGGCCCGAGCCCTGTGCACGACAGACTGCTCGCCGATCTGGAGGCGCACCGCGAGCTGATACTGCGCGAGGTGCGTGAGCGGCGCTCGCTGCGCGAGATCTACGGGGACGTGGACCGGCTGATGGTCCGGCAGGGGTATGCCAACCGGCACCGCGCGTATCCCTTCGGCGTGATCGCCCACAAGGTCGACCGGGTGAAGGAGCGGCGCTGGTCGCCGCATCTCTTCGGGTTCGGCACACAGTCGCTGAAGGGGCTTGCGGGCGACGCGCTGCGCGGCCACCGGGAGGGCTGGTCGCCCCTGTGGAGTCCGTACAAATTCTCCGACCACCCGCCCCGGCCGGGGCTGTGGGCGGTCGAGCCGCACCTCGGGTTCAGGGGTACGGGAGCGAAGTTCGAGGAGATCCTGGTGGTCACCGACTCCAAGGACCCTGAGCAGAGCGCGTTCTGGCTGGATGACGATCTGCCGCATGTGCGGCGCTGGGCGGAGGACTCGTGAGCGACGCGCACGGGGCCGTCGGGCCGCACGCGTACACGATGGCCGCACCTCTGCGCCTCGCGGGCGCAGTGGCGAACAATCAGGAGGAGTCGGCGTGAGTCTCAAGGGCGCGCGGGAGCGCTGGGTCCGTACGGGCGGCATCGAGCTCTGCGTCGCCGAGATGGGCGACGCGACGCAGCCGACCGTGCTGCTCGTGCACGGCTACCCGGACAGCAAGGAGGTGTGGTCGGAGGTCGCCGAGCGGCTGGCCGACCGCTTCCATGTGGTGCTCTACGACGTCCGGGGGCACGGCCGCTCGACCGCGCCGGCGCCCCTGCGCGGCGGCTTCACCCTGGAGAAACTGACGGACGACTTCCTCGCTGTCGCGGACGCGGTGAGCCCGGACAGGCCGGTGCATCTGGTCGGCCACGACTGGGGGTCGGTGCAGTCCTGGGAGTTCGTGACCGTCAAGCGCACCGAGGGCCGGATCGCCTCCTTCACCTCGATGTCAGGGCCGTCTCTGGACCACTTCGGCCACTGGATCAAGAAACGGATGAGCCGGCCCACGCCCCGCAGGGTCGGCCAGCTGCTCGGCCAGGGCGCCAAGTCCTGGTACGTGTACATGCTGCATACGCCGCTGCTGCCGGAGCTCGCCTGGCGCGGGCCGCTGGGCAGGCAGTGGCCCGGGATCCTGCGACGGATGGAGAGGCTGCCCGGCGGTGACTACCCCACGCCATCACAGCCGCAGGACGCGGCGCACGGCACGTGGCTCTACCGCGACAATGTCCGCGCGCGGCTGCGCCGCCCGCGCTCCGACGCGTACGCCCACGCTCCGGTGCAGTTGATCACGCCGACCGGTGACATCTTCCTGTCCGAACGGCTCTACGACGAACTGGACGAGTGGGCACCGCAGTTGACCCGCCGCTCGCTGCCCGCCAAGCACTGGGTTCCGCGCACCAGGCCGGACCAACTGTCTTCCTGGATCAGCGAGTTCGTCCTGGCCAACGAGAACAACGCGGCCGGGGTGGCCGGGCGGGAGACCGTGGCCCGCGGCCCGTATGCCGAGCGCTTCGGGGGGCAGCTCGTCCTGGTGACGGGCGCGGCCAGCGGCATCGGGCGGGCCACGGCCTTCGCCTTCGCCGAGGCGGGGGCGCGGATCGTGGCCGTGGACCGGGACGCGGAGGGCGCTGCCAGGACCGCCGAGATGTCGCGACTGATCGGCGCGCCCGAGGCCTGGGGCGAGGCGGTCGACGTAAGCGACGAGCAGGCGATGGAGAAGCTCGCCGGCAAGGTCGCCACCGAGTACGGAGTCGTGGACGTCCTGGTCAACAACGCGGGCATCGGCCTCGCCGGCTCGTTCCTCCAGACCAGCACCGAGGACTGGAGGCAGGTCCTCGACGTAAATCTGTGGGGCGTCATCCACGGCTGCCGGCTCTTCGGCCGGCAGATGGCCGCACGTGGCCAGGGTGGCCACATCGTCAACACCGCGTCGGCGGCGGCCTATCAGCCGTCCAAGTCGCTGCCCGCGTACAGCACGTCCAAGGCGGCGGTGCTGATGCTCAGCCAGTGCCTGCGTGCCGAACTGGCCGCGCAGGGGATAGGGGTCTCCGCGATCTGCCCCGGCTTCGTCAACACCAACATCACCTCCACCGCGCGTTTCGCCGGAGTGGACGCGAAGGAGGAGGAGCGGCGCCAGAGGAAGTCGGCCCGGATGTACGGACTGCGCAACTACCCACCGGAGAAGGTCGCCGACGCGATCCTGCGCGCCGTCGTGAAGAACCAGGCGGTGGTGCCGGTGACGCCCGAAGCCCGTGGAGCCCACTTCATCTCCCGCTTCATGCCCAGGACGTTGCGTGCGATCGCCCGATTGGAGCCGCCGCTGTGAGCACCGAGGAGCGCATCGGCCGCCACCCCATCACGCCGCGCCGGGTCTCGTTCGACTGGGACAGGACCCCGCTGCACTGGATACCGGACGAGCCCACCGCCACCCATGTCATCAATGTGCTGCATCTGCTTCTGCCGGCCGGCGAGCGGTGGTTCGTCAAGGTCTTCAAGGAGGCCCTGCCGCTCGTCGGCGACCCGGAACTGCTGAAGGACGTCAAGGGCTTCATGGGCCAGGAGGCCACGCACAGCGTCCAGCACGCTTACATACTGGACCACCTGGCCGCGCAGCGGCTCGGCACCGAGGGATTCACCAAGTACGTCGACTTCCTCTTCGGGAACCTGCTCGGCGAAAGGCCACCGTTCGGAGCGCCGGTACCGGCCCGGGAGTGGCTGCGCTTCCGGCTGGCGATCATCGCCGCGATCGAGCAGTTCACGGCGGTCCTCGGCAACTGGGTGCTGCACGCCGAGGGGCTCGACCGGGCGGATGCCGACGAGATCATGCTGGATCTGCTGCGCTGGCACGGGGCGGAGGAGGTCGAACACCGGGCCGTCGCCTTCGACATGTACCAGCACTGCGGCGGCGAGGGGCTGTCGCGCTACGCCCGCCGTGTCGAAGGCATGGTCGTCACCGCGCCGGTGCTGCTCTACCTGTGGGCGTGGGGCACGGCCTTCCTGATCCGGCGTGATCCACAGCTCGCCGGCCGGCTGCGGTACTCACTGCGCGAGCACAACCGCGCGGTCGGCAAGGGGCTGCTGCCCACCTGGCGGGAGCTGGGATCGGCCATACCGCGCTACTTCCGGCGGTCGTACCATCCCTCGCAGGAGGGCTCGCTGCGCAAGGCCGTCGACTATCTCGCGACCTCGCCCGCCGCCCGTGCCGCGGCGGGGGCGGTGGGCCGCGCAACCTTGTCGTAGGCGGCCTGTCAACGAGCTGTCATCGAGGGAGCGGGCTTGTCCGAGCAGTCAGTAGCCGAGTACCGGATCGAGGATCTGGCGCACCACAGCGGCGCCACCGTCCGTACGATCCGCGCCTACCAGGACCGTGGACTGCTGCCGAAGCCGGAGCGGCGCGGGCGGGCCAATGTGTACGGCTCGACCCACCTCGCCCGGCTGCGGCAGATCGCGGACCTGCTCGACCGCGGCTACACGCTGGCCTCAATCAAGGAACTGCTGGAGGCCTGGGATGCCGGGCGCGGGCTCGGCGGGGTGCTCGGCCTGGTCGCCGAGGTTCAGGGGCCGTGGACCGACGAGGAGGCAGCCCGGATCACCCGTGCCGAGCTGGACCGGAAGTTCGGCGGGAAACCGGACGATGCTGCCGTGACGGAGGCGGTGGACCTCGGTGTGCTGGAGCGGGTCCCCGGCCACGATGACGAATTCCTGGTGCCCAGCCCCCAAGAGCTCACGGTGGCCGCCGAGTTGTATGCGGCGGGGGTGCCGCTACTGGCAATCTCCGGTCATCTGCGGGAACTTCGCGGCCAGGTGGAGCACATAGCTTCCCGTTTCCTGGAGTTCATGGCCGAGCACGTCTTCGCGCGCTATCTGGGTCACCGGCCGCCGACCGACGCGGATGCGGCCGAGGCGGCGTCGCTGGTCCGGCGGCTGCGGCCGCTCGCACAGCAGACTGTCGACGCCGAACTGGCGCGTGCGATGCGGACGTTCGCCACCCGGCACCTTCAGGAGCATCTGGGTGTACAGGGGCCGCCGCCGGTGGACAGCGAGTCGCGTTCGGTGACGCTGCCGCCGGAGACAATCCGGGCGGTGCACCGTCTGGTTGGTCTGGAGAACGCGGCTGCCTTCATCGCGGCCGCAACCGAACGGGAGGTGCAGGCAAGAACCTTGGACGCCCTGACCTCAAATAACTGCGATTCCCGGCAATTTGACCAAAGGCCCTAAAACGACGCCCTGTTGTCCACAGAAACGCCAATTCCCTTGTGGATAACTACAGTTGGCTGTGGATCAAACCTGCGGAGCGTTTTTTAGTGGCGCCGGAGCGAACCGACGTGCACGCTGACGACATGAACGCAAGTCCCGATGAACAACGCACCGTGAAGGTGTCGAAGTACCTCTCCAAGCATCTGCGGCACCAGCCGGACCGGCTCGGCATCACCCTCGACGAGAACGGCTGGGTGGCGGTCGACGAGCTGATCCGGGCCGCGGCCGCCCACGGCTTCCGGTTCACCCGCGCCGAGCTCGACCATGTCGTCGCCGTCAACGACAAGCGGCGCTTCACCATCGACGGCACGCGCATCCGCGCCAATCAGGGCCACACCGTCGAGGTCGATCTGGACCTCCCCCCGGCCGAGCCGCCCGCGTACCTCTACCACGGAACCGTCGCCCTCAGCCTGGATGCAATCCGCGCCGAAGGCCTACGCCCGATGAAGCGCCACCATGTCCATCTCTCGCCCGAGCGCGAGACCGCAACCCGCGTCGGCGCCCGCCGCGGCCGCCCCGTCGTCCTCTCCGTACACGCCGGAGCGATGCACCGGGCGGGCCACCTGTTCCACGTCAGCGCCAACGGCGTCTGGCTCACCGGCGCCGTACCGCCGGAGTTTCTGCGCTTCCCCGGCGCGTAGGCCGCCGTCAACGGGTAGGCCGCCGTCAAAAGGGGTGGAGGCCATGAGGCCGCCGCCCCGAGGCCCGGCTCAGCGGGCCAGCTGGGCGAGGCCCTCCGTCGCGATCTGCTCGAAGACCGCCTGGTCCGCGGCGAAGTCCGAGTCCGGGATCGGGGCGTGCACCGCGATCTCCGTGAAGCCGAGCTCGAAGTGCTTGCCCGCGAAGTCCACAAAGGCGTCGAGGGACTCCAGCACGCGGCCGGGTTCCGGGGTGAAACCGGTGAGCAGGATCTTGTCCAGGTCGGCCACATCCCGGCCGATGTCCACGCACGCCTTGCCGAGCTTCTCCATCTGCCCGCGCAGGGCCTCGACCGACTGCTCGGGCGTGCCCGCCTCGAACAGCTTCGGGTCGCCGGTGGTCACCCATGCCTGCCCGTGCTTCGCCGCGAGCTTCAGCCCGCGCGGCCCGGTGGCCGCGACGGCGAACGGAAGCCGGGGCCGCTGCACACAGCCAGGGATGTTGCGGGCCTCGACTGCCGAGTAGAAGGTGCCCTCGTACGTCACGGAGTCCTCGGTCAGCAGCCGGTCGAGCAGCGGCACGAATTCCCCGAATCGGTCGGCCCGCTCACGCGCTGTCCAGGCCTCCTGGCCCAGCGCCGTCGCGTCGAAGCCCGTACCTCCGGCGCCGATGCCCAGAGTGATCCGTCCGCCGGAGATGTCGTCGAGCGAGATCAGGTCCTTGGCGAGGGTCACCGGGTGCCGGAAGTTCGGCGAGGTGACCAGGGTGCCGAGGCGCAGCCGCTCGGTGACGACGGCTGCGGCGGTCAGCGTTGGGACCGCGCCGTACCACGGGCCGTCGCGGAAGGACCGCCACGACAGGTGGTCGTAGGTGTACGCGGTGTGGAAGCCGAGCCGCTCGGCTCGGAGCCACTCGTCGCGGCCACCTTTGTGCCAAGGGCGGACAGGGAGAATTACGGTACTCAAACGCATGCATCGAGCGTACGTGGTGGCCGCGGAGTGCCGTGTGCGCACTCAAATGTGCGCCCTGTCGCACGCCCGTGCGCGGGCGTACGAGAGAATGGATCTGTGACCTCAGCTACCGATCCCCTCCCGCTGCCCGCTGTCCCCCGGCTGATCGCCACCGACCTGGACGGCACTCTGCTGCGCGACGACAAGTCCGTGTCGGACCGTACGATCGCCGCCCTTGCCGCCGCCGAGGAGGCAGGAATCGAGGTCTTCTTCGTCACCGGACGGCCGGCCCGCTGGATGGACGTCGTCAGCGCCCATGTCCACGGCCATGGGCTGGCCATCTGCGCCAACGGCGCGGCCGTCGTGGATCTGCACGCCGGCGGGAAGGTGCTGGAGGTCCGCGCCCTGGAGCGGAGCGTCGCCCTCGATGTCGTACGGACCCTGCGCGACGCCGCTCCCGGTACCTCCTTCGCGGTCGAGCTGACCACCGGCATCCATTACGAGCCGGACTACCCGCCGTTCCATCTCGACCCGGGCGCGACCGTCGCCGCCGCCGAGAAGCTGCTCGACGAGGCCCGTCCCGACGCCGGCGCCCCGGTGATCAAGCTGCTCGCCCACCACCCCCAGCTGACGCCCGACGGCTTCCTCACCCTGGCTCGTACGGCCGCGGGTGAGCTCGCGTCCTTCACCCGCTCCAGCCCGACCGCACTGCTCGAGGTCAGCGGCCTGGGCGTGAGCAAGGCCAGCACGCTGGCTCTCTGCTGCGCCCAGCGCGGGATCTCCTCCGACGAGGTCGTCGCCTTCGGGGACATGCCCAACGATGTGGAGATGCTGACCTGGGCCGGGACCTCGTACGCGATGGGCAACGCGCACCCGGACGTGATCGCCGCGGCCTCCGGACGGACTGTCGCGAACAACGAGGACGGCGTGGCGGTCGTCATCGAGCAGATCCTCAAGAACGTTTAGCAGCGACCTGCCGGCAGCGGCCTCCTAGAGCCAGACGCCGTGCTCGCGCAGCCAGTTCACCGGATCCACCCCGGACCCCAGATACGGCGTGAGCCGCACCTCGAAATGCAGGTGCGGCCCGGTCGAGTTGCCCGTGGTGCCGGTCTGTGCGATCCACTGCCCGGTGCGTACCTGATCGCCCTGGTCGACGGTGACCGCCGCCAGATGCGCGTACTGCGAGAAGTAGCCGCCCGGGTGCTGCACGACGACCTCGATCCCGAAGCCGCCGCCGCAGGAGACCGAGATCACCCGGCCCGCCCCGATCGCCCGCACCGGGGTCCCGATGCCGACCGCGAAGTCCTGGCCGGTGTGCCGCTTCGCCCAGCGCTGACCGGAGCTGTTGAACCCGGCGGACAGTCCGTAGTGCTCCACCGGCGCCACCCACGCCACACCCCGCGGCGGCTTACCCCCGCTGCGGCCGAGCTGTACGGCGCCCGAACACGTGCCTGCCGCCACGCTGCGGTCCGCCTCACCCTGCAGCTTCCACTGCGCGGACTCCAGCTTCGCTTCGATGGACCGCTTGATCGTCGCCAGCCGCTCCTCGCGTGCGTCGAGCTCGCGCCGGGCGGCCTGGGCCTTCCCCTCCGCCAGGCTTACCCGCCGGCTGGCCTTCGCGGCCCGGCCGAGCAACTGGTCTACGGCCAGCTCCGCCTGCCAGGCCAGCCGCCGTCCGCGGAGCAGTTCGTCGGGATTCCTGGAGAGAAGCAGCTGAGCGGTGAGCGCGAGCGTCCCGCCGGTGCGGTACTGGGCACGGGCGACGCTGCCCACCTCCTCGCGGATCGTGTCGAGTTCATCCTGCAGGGCGTTCAGCTGTCTTTGCAGCCTGCCCGCCTTCTCGCGCTGTACCTCGGCGGTCCGCCTGCCCTGCTCATAGGTCTCGGTTGCCTTCGCGGCGTCGTCGAACAGCTGCACCACCTCGGCGCTGGTGCTGGCTTGTGGCCCGTCGGACGCCACGGCCCCGGGCGCGCTCGGACCAAGGAGCGCGCACAGCACAACCGGGACGAGCGGCAACCGGTCGCGATGTCTCAAGCGCATGCTCGGATCGTCGCCCGGAGCCGCGGTGATTCCTGGTACCCGTGAGGTGTCGTACCGCCACCTGGCCCAGTTTCCCGCCGAAGTCCGCGGATTTCCGACCGCCGTCCGAGGATTTCGCACCGACGACTCGAGGCCGGTAATGCCTATTTCACGAGGAAAGTCGCATTCCGCGGTCGGGTCGGCCGGTCATCCGGGGGCCGGGTACCCAGCAGGTCCGCCGCCCGCTCACGCTCCAGCATCCGCCGCAGCGGACCCTCGGCCGCGGCGAGCCCGGCGTAGGAACCACGCTGCACGATCCGTCCCGCCTCCAGGACGACGATCTCGTCGACGGCGTTCAGTCCTTGCAGCCGGTGCGTGATCAGCAGCGTCGTACGCCCCTCGGTCGCCGTCAGCAGATCTGCCGTCAGCGCGTCGGCCGTCGCCAGGTCGAGATGCTCGGCGGGCTCGTCGAGTACGAGTACGGGAAAGTCGGCGAGGAGCGCGCGGGCCAGCGCCAGCCGCTGCCGCTGACCGCCGGAGAGCTGCGCGCCGTGCTCGCCGACGAGGGTGTCGATGCCGTCGGGCAGCGCGTCGACCCAGTCCAGGAGTCTCGCCCTGCCCAGCGCCTGCCTGAGCTCGTCCTCCGTCGCCTCCGTACGCGCGAGCCTGAGGTTCTCCCTTACGGAACTGTCGAAGAGATGCGCGTCCTGCGCACACAGCCCGACGAACCGCCGGACCGCGTCCCCGTCGAGCGCGGCCGCCCGGACGCCGCCGATCGTGTACGTCCCCTCCCGGGCGTCCAGGAAGCGGAGCAGCACCTGCGCAAGGGTGGTCTTGCCCGAACCCGAGGTCCCCACGACGGCGATGCGCTTCCCCGCGGTCAGCGTCAGCTCGACGCCGTCGAGCGCGTCACGCTCCTGCCCGGCGTACCGGGCACGAAGGCCCCGCACTTCGAGCGGGAACGCCGTCCCGGGCGGGGTGGCCGGCGACTCCGGTTCGTGTACGGGGACGGGCGCATCCAGCACCTCGTACACCCGTTCGGCACTCCGCTTGACGCGCTGCCGGTACTGCACCGCCAACGGAAGTCCGCTGACCGCCTCGAACGCGGCGAGCGGAGTGAGCACCACGACCGCCAGGGACACCCCGTCGAGCCGCCCGTCACGCACCGCCTGCACCCCGGCGAACGCGGCGCACACCACGGTCAGCCCGCAGGCCAGCGCGGAGAGCCCGCCGCCCAGCGCGGTGGCCGCGGCGCCCTGCGAGGCGATCCGCGTCAGCCACCGGTCGGCCTCCCGTGTCCTGTCCAGCCGACCCTTCAGCGCTCCGGCGACGGTCAGTTCGGCGGTCCCGCGCAGGAGGTCGACAACCCGGGTGGCCAACGCCCCGCGCGCAGGGGCGAGTTGCCGCTCGGCCCGCCGTGCGCAGGTTCCGCTGATCAGTGGGACGGCCACCCCGGCGACAAGCAGACCGAAGGCGAGTACCGCTCCCGCCTCGGGCAGCAGCCAGGCAGTGAAGCCGACGGACCCCGCCCCCACGACGAGGGCCACACCGACGGGCAGCAGCCAGCGCAGCCAATAGTCCTGCAGGGCGTCCACATCGGCGACGAGCCGGGACAGCAGATCGCCACGCCGGGTCTGCCGCAGCCCTGCGGGCGCGATCCGCTCCAGCCTGCGGTAGACGGCAACCCGCAGCACGGCGAGCATCCGCAGCACGGCGTCGTGCGAGACGAGCCGCTCGGCGTACCGGAAGACGGCCCGCCCGATGCCGAAGGCGCGCGTCGCCGTCACGGCCACCATCAGATAGAGCACCGGTGGCTGCTCGGAGGCGCGAGAGATGAGCCAGCCGGATACGGCCATGAGTCCCACGGCGGACCCGAGAGCGAGACTGCCGAGCAGCAGCCCGAGCGCGAAGCGCCCCCGCAGTTCCCCGGCCGTCCCACGCACCCGCGCAAGGGCAACCAGGTCAGACCCGGTGGAACGCAACCACTCGGCACTGTCCGGCGAAGCCGGCGAACGCAGCCCCTCGTCCGAGCCGCCTCCCACACCGTCCGGCGAAGCCGACGGGCGTGGCAGTCCGGAGGGGGCCGGGGAACCCTCCGGTCTTCCCTCTTCCTCCAGAGGCGGGTGGGCGGGGAATTCCTCCACCCCGAAGCGGGGAATGTCCCCGGAAGGGCCGAACACCGCGGCGCTCCCAGGCTCCCGCAGTTCCACCACCGTGTCAGGCTCCCGCAGTTCCACCACCCTGTCCGCCACGGCCAACAGCGCCGGGCGATGGACCACCAGCAGAACCGTCCGCCCCTGCGCCAGCCGCCGAACCGCGTCGACGATGCCCGCCTCCGTCTCCCCGTCCAGCGCCGCAGTCGGCTCGTCGAGCAGCAGCAGCGGCCGGTCCGCGAGGAAGGCCCGGGCCAGCGCGAGCCGTTGGCGCTGACCGGCCGATATCCCCGCGCCGTCTTCCCCGAGCGGGCTGTCCGCACCCTGGGGGAGTGCGGCCACGAAGTCGTACGCCCCGGCGTCCCGCAGCGCGTCCCGCACCGCCGCGTCATCGGCGTCCGGCCGCGCCAGCCGTACGTTCTCCGTGACCGTCCCCGCGAAGAGATACGGGCGCTGCGGAACCCAGGCGATCTGCTCTCGCCACCGGTCCAGGTCGAGGCTCACAAGATCCGTGCCGCCGACCCGCACGCACCCCTCGGCCGGCTCCACGAACCCCAGCAGCACGTCCAGCAGCGTCGACTTGCCGACGCCGCTCGGCCCGACCAGCGCGACCGTCTCTCCGGGCTCCACCACCAGCGACGCCGCGTCCAACGACGCGCCGCTACGCCCCGCATGGCGAACGGTCACCCCGTCCAACTCCAGCCGCAGCGTGCCCGGGGTCTCCCCCGCACCGCCGGCCCGCGGCTCGGTCTCCAGTACCCGGAAGATCTCCTCCGCGGCCGCAAGCCCCTCGGCCGCCGCGTGATACTGCGCCCCTACCTGCCGGATCGGCAGATACGCCTCGGGTGCCAGGATCAGGATCACCAGCCCCGTGTACAGATCCAGGTCCCCGTGCACCAGCCGCATCCCGATGCCGACGGCCACCAGCGCTACCGAGAGCGTCGACAGCAGCTCCAGCGCGAACGACGAGAGGAACGCGATCCGCAGCGTCCGCAGCGTGGCCCGCCGGTACTCAGAGGTGATGGACCGGATCGACTCAGCCTGCGCCTTTGCTCGGCCGAATACCTTCAGCGTCGGCAGACCGGCGACGACATCCAGGAAGTGCCCCGACAGCCGTGACAGCAGCCGCCACTGACGGTCCATCCGCGCCTGGGTGGCCCAGCCGATGAGCACCATGAACAGCGGAATCAACGGCAGCGTCACCACAATGACAGCCGCCGAGATCCAGTCCTCGGTCACGATCCGCGCCAGGACCGCCACCGGCACGACAACCGCGAGCCCCAACTGCGGCAGATAGCGCGAGAAATAGTCGTCCAGCGCGTCGACACCACGGGTGGCGAGCGCGACCAGCGAGCCCGTGCGCTGCCGGCTCAGCCAGCCCGGCCCGAGCTCGGCGGCCCGCTCCAGCAGCCGCCCGCGGAGTTCCGACTTCACCGCCGCGCTCGCCCGGTGCGCAGCCAGTTCGGTCAGCCAGGAGACGACCGCCCGGCCGACCGCGACCGCCGCCAGCAGAGTCAGCGGCGTACCGAGTCCGGAGGTGGGGAGTCCCTCCTGGAAGGCCCCCACCACCACTTCGGCGATCAGCATGGCCTGGGCGACGACCAGCGCCGCCCCGACAAGTCCGAGGAGCACCACCGCGATCAGAAAGCGACGGGTGGCCCGGGCGTACCGGAGCAGACGCGGGTCGATCGGTTTCACGTGAAACATCCCCCACTAATGGGCATCGGCGATGTGCTGCGTACCGATCCGCTTGCGGAAAACCCAGTACGTCCAGCTCTGGTAGAGCAGCACCAACGGCGTGGCGACGCCTGCGCACCAGGTCATGATCTTCAAGGTGTACGGACTCGACGAGGCGTTGGTGACCGTGAGGTTCCATTCCTCATTGAGCGAGGACGGCATGACGTTGGGGAAGAGCGTCAGGAACAGCATCGCGACAACGGCCGTGATCGCCACGCCTGACAGCGCGAACGACCAGCCTTCACGGCCCGCCTTAATCGCCACAACAGCCCCGACCAGGGCCACAACAGCGACAATCATCGCGACCAGACTGCTGCCGTCACCGTGGGAGAGCTGGGTCCAGGTAAGGAAGCCGAGATCCAGCGCGGCGGTGATCAGCCCCAGCGTCAGCGCCAGAGCGCGGGCCCGCATCCGCATGTCCCCCACTGTCTTCAGCGCGGCGAACACCGCACCGTGGAAGGTGAACAGGGTCAGCGTGACCAGCCCACCCAGGATCGCGTACGGGTTGAGCAAATCGAAGAGGTTGCCTACGTACTCCTTCTGCCCGTCGATCTTCACGCCGCGCACGATGTTGCCGAAGGCGACCCCCCACATCACAGCCGGCACGAGCGAAGTCCAGAAGATCGCGTGCTCCCAGTTTGTCTGCCACCGCTCCTCTTCCCGCTTGTGCCGGTACTCGAAGGCGACTCCGCGCACGATCAGGCAGACCAGGATGAGCAGCAGCGGCAGATAGAAGCCGGAGAAGAGAGTGGCGTACCACTCGGGGAAGGCGGCGAAGGTCGCGCCGCCCGCGGACAGCAGCCACACCTCGTTGCCGTCCCAGACCGGCCCGATGGTGTTGATCAGGACCCGCCGCTCGGCCCGGTCCCGGGCCAGCAGCTTGGTCAGGACACCGACTCCGAAGTCGAAGCCCTCGAGGAAGAAGTAGCCGATCCACAGGACGGCGATGAGTACGAACCAGACGTCGTGAAGTTCCATGCCTCAGCAGCTCCTCAGGGCCTCAGTACGAGAAGGCCATCGGCCGGTCGGCGTCACGGTCGTCGCCGCCGATCTTGGTGGGCGGGTTGAGGTCGGCCTCGGTGAGCTCGGGCGGTCCGGCCTTGACGTACTTCACGAGCAGCTTGACCTCGATGACGGCGAGCACCGCGTAGAGCAGGGTGAAGACGATCATCGAAGTGAGCACTTCGCCCTGCGAGACGCTGGGGGAGACGGCGTCGCGGGTACGCAGCACGCCGTACACGACCCAGGGCTGGCGGCCCATCTCGGTGAAGATCCAGCCCCAGGAGCTGGCGATCAGCGGGAAACCCATCGTCCAGAGCGCGAAGATCCAGTACCACTTGGTGAGCCTGGGGTTCAGCACCTTGTTCCTGAAGAGCACCAGATTCGGCACTTCGTCCTCGCCCGTCCGCAGACCCGGCGGCAGCAGGAACTTCTTGCGGGTGAGCCAGAGCCCGATCAGCCCGATGGCGAGGGACGCCATACCGAAGCCGATCATCCAGCGGAATCCCCAGTATGTGACGGGGATATTGGGCCGGTAGTCGCCGGGCCCGAACCTCTCCTGCTCCGACTTGTTGACGTCGTTGATGCCTGGGACATACGACTCGAAGTCGTCGTTGGCCAGGAAGGACAGCAGTCCCGGGATCTCTATGGCGACCTTGTTGTGGCCCTTTTCGACGTCGCCGTACGCGAAGACCGAGAAGGGGGCGGGCGCTTCGCCGTCCCACAGTGCCTCGGCGGCTGCCATCTTCATCGGCTGCTGCTTGAACATGACCTTGCCGAGCAGGTCACCGCTGACCGCGGTGAGCAACCCGGCGACCACCACGGTTATCAGACCGAGCCGCAGTGAGGTGCGCATCACCGGGATGTGCTTCTTGCGCGCCAGATGGAAGGCGGCGATACCGACCATGAAGGCACCGCCGACGAGGAAGGCGGCCGTCATGGTGTGGAAGAACTGCGTGAGCGCGGTGTTCTGGGTCAGCACGTGCCAGAAGTCTGTGAGTTCTGCCCGCCCGCGCTCTTCGTTGATCCGGTAACCGACGGGGTGCTGCATCCAGGAGTTGGCGGCCAGGATGAAGTACGCGGAGAGGATGGTGCCGATCGACACCATCCATATGCAGGCCAGATGGATCTTCTTCGGGAGCTTGTCCCAGCCGAAGATCCACAGTCCGATGAAGGTGGACTCGAAGAAGAACGCGATCAGTGCCTCGAAGGCGAGCGGGGCACCGAAGACGTCACCGACGAAGCGCGAGTAGTCGGACCAGTTCATCCCGAACTGGAACTCCTGGACGATGCCGGTGACGACACCCATGGCGATGTTGATCAGGAACAGTTTGCCCCAGAACTTCGTGGCCCTGAGGTACTTCTCCTTCCCCGTCCGCACCCAGGCGGTCTCCAGGCCGGCTGTGAGCGCGGCGAGCGAGATCGTCAGCGGGACGAAGAGGAAGTGGTAGACGGTGGTGATGCCGAACTGCCATCGCGCCAAGGTCTCCGGCGCCAGAGCTAGGTCCACGTCGTCCTCTCCTTACATCGCCATGGTCACAGCGGCGGTTCGCCCCTTTAATCCAGTCGATCTCGGGATGACCAGGGACACGCTTGTGAACGCGTTCACATTCACAAGCATTATGGCCCATACGAAATCCGAACCTTCGAGCGGGGGGTACCCCTACCGGAGACCTTCGGAGAAGGGACCGAGGGGCGGCGCCCTCGCGCTGCCCTCGGTCCCCGCTCCGGCCGGCTAGAGGACCTTGCGGAACGCCTCGGCGGTGTGCAGGAAGATGTCGTTGGCCTCGGTCTCGCCGATGGTGACCCGTACACCCTCACCCGCGAACGGCCGCACCACGACGCCGGCCCGCTCGCAGGCCTCCGCGAAGTCGGCCGTACGGTCGCCGAGTCTCACCCAGACGAAGTTCGCCTGGGTCTCGGGCACGGTCCAGCCCTGTCGGCAGAGCGTGTCGTACACCCGCGCGCGCTCGCCGATCAGCGAGCCCACCCGGCCCAGCAGCTCGTCCTCGGCACGCAGCGAGGCGACCGCCGCGTCCTGCGCGATCTGCGTGACGCCGAAGGGGACCGCGGTCTTGCGCAGCGCGGCGGCCACCGGCTCATGGGCGACCGCGAAGCCGACCCTCAGCCCGGCCAGGCCGTAGGCCTTGGAGAAGGTACGCAGCACCGCCACATTGGGGCGGTTGCGGTAGACCTCAATGCCGTCCGGGACATCGGCGTCGCGGATGAACTCGCGATACGCCTCGTCCAGCACCACCAGCACATCCGACGGCACCCGGTCCAGGAACCGGTCCAGCTCCGCCCGGCGAACCACCGTGCCGGTCGGGTTGTTGGGGTTGCAGACAAAGATCAGCCGGGTCCGGTCGGTGATCGCGTCGGCCATGGCGTCCAGATCGTGCACGTCACCGGCGGTCAGCGGCACCTGCACCGGCTTCGCCCCGCTGATCCGGGTGATGATCGGGTACGCCTCGAAGGAGCGCCAGGCATAGATGACCTCGTCGCCCGGGCCCGAAGTGGACTGCAGCAGCGACTGCGCGATGCCCACCGAGCCGGTGCCGGTGGCCAGGTGCGTCACGGGCACCCCGAAGCGGTCGGCCAGCTCATTCATCAGGCCCGTGCAGGCCATGTCGGGGTAGCGGTTGAAACCCTGCGCCGAGGCGATCACGCTGTCCATCACACCAGGCAGCGGCGGGTACGGGTTCTCATTGGACGAAAGCTTGTACGCGACCGGGCCACCTGCAGCGGCGGGCTTGCCCGGCTTGTAAGTGGGAATGCCGTCCAACTCGGCTCGCAGCTTGGGGCTCGTCTCGCTCACCGCAGGTCCTCCTCGTGCCATCAGTTGCCATCAGTTGCCATCAGCAGCTTCGAATACTTCTCACCTTATGAGGATTCCCCGCTGCTGCGAACGGCAGCGGCCGGGAAAGGGGGGCGCTCTCTCGGGTAGCGCGCGCCGGTAGCTCACTCCGTGGCGCGCATCGCCCGTAGTAGTGAGTTGAGACCTCTTCGCAACATCGAACATTCGAGAGGCCTGCATGTCTCCACACCCGAGACGCCATGGAATGATCGCTCAAGTCCCTTGATTTCCAAGGTAGTTGAGTAGAAACGATCATGCAGAAACGTGCCTGTCAACGGGTGAATATGCGACCGGCTCAACCGCCCACCCGAGCCCTACTATCGGCTCGCCATGACAGCAGCAGGGAAGCACCAGGTGAGCCGGACGGAGACATCCCGCCGGGGCAGCAGGCGGAGTCGGGCGGGCATCCGAGACGTGGCCGCCGCGGCCGGAGTCTCCATCACGACTGTCTCAGACGCACTCAACGGCAAGGGCCGGCTCCCGGACGCCACCCGCCGCCATGTCCGCGAGGTCGCCGACCGGCTGGGCTACCGGCCCTCCGCCGCGGCCCGAACGCTCCGTACCGGAAAGTCGGGCTTGATCGGCCTGACCGTGACGACCTACGGGGATGAACCTTTCACCTTCACAGAATTCGCGTACTTCGCCGAGATGGCGAGAGCGGCGACCTCCGCCGCGCTCGCCCGCGGCTACGCCCTTGTCATTCTCCCCGCCACCTCACGCCATGACGTCTGGTCGAACGTCGCCCTCGACGGCACCGTCGTCATCGACCCCTCCGACCACGACCCCGTCGTCACCGAACTCGTCCGCCAGGGACTCCCCGTCGTCTCCGACGGCCGCCCGGCAGGCACGCTCCCGGTCACCGCCTGGGTCGACAACGACCACGAAGCAGCCGTACTCGATCTGCTCGACCATCTCGCCGCCGCCGGCGCCCGCCGGATCGGCCTGCTCACCGGCACCACCACGGACACCTACACCCGTCTGTCCACAACCGCTTATCTGAACTGGTGCGAGCGCGTGGGCCAGGACCCCGTCTACGAGTCCTACCCCGCCCACGACCCGTGCGCCGGCGCCGTCGCCGCCGACCGGCTGCTCGCCCGCCCGGACAGGCCCGACGCCGTCTACGGGCTCTTCGACCCCAACGGCACCGATCTCCTCGCCGCCGCCCGGCGGTACGGACTGCGAGTCCCCGACGATCTGCTGCTCATCTGCTGCAGTGAGTCGACCGTGTACGCAACCACCGAGCCGCCCATCACCACGCTCTCGCTCAAACCGCGCAGAATCGGCACGGCGGTCATCCAGCTCCTCATCGACGCGATCGAGGGAATCGACGAAGACCGGCCGGTCGAGCAGGTGATACCGACCGAGCTGATCATCCGGACGTCCTCGCAGCGCCGCCCTTCGCGGACGACTGTCAGCCCCCCTCGATCCCCTTCGCCGGACTAGACCTTCCCAATCAGGACGAAACAACCGGCGAACCAGGGGTGGAACCGGATTCACCACCCCTGGTGCGTCACACAGCGCGGACCTCATTCCTATGATGGGCGGACGACACCGCGGACCACCCCGACCAGGCTGGGCCGAGTGGTGAACGGCGGCGCGACGGTGTGGAGGGGTCGATGACTCAGGGGGCCGGTCAAGGACCCGTGGTGCGGACAGCGACATTGCGCGATTTCCGCGTTCCGCCCTATGCGCAAGTTCCCGTGCAGTCGCGGGTTCCCGCGCACCCGGAAGTCCCCCAGCACTCGCAAGTGCCCACGCAGTCGCCGCCGCAGGAGCACGCGCCCGGGCAGACGCAGCTGCCGCCGCAGGAGCACCCGCCCAGACACGAGCAGGTGCCTTCGCCCGCGCAGCCGGTACAGCAGTCCCCGGAGTCCGCGCACCCCGGCAACGCCGTTCCGGAGGGCGAGACGCCCGACGGCTACACCCCCACCGCGCGCGATCTGCCGGTGATCGGCCGCGGCGGTCCGGGCGACACCGTCCAGGTGCAGGTCGATGAGACGCCCGCCCCCGAAGGCCTCGGGCCGCTCTATGTCGTCGGCGACGTCCACGGCTATCTCGACGAACTCGTCGAGGCCCTGGCCGAACAGGGCCTCATCGACGCCGACGGCCAGTGGGCGGCGGGCCATGCCCGCCTCTGGTTCCTCGGCGACTTCACCGACCGCGGCCCCGACGGCATCGGCGTCATCGACCTCGTCATGCGGCTCTCCGCCGAGGCCGCAGCCGCCGGCGGCTACTGCAAGGCCCTGATGGGCAATCACGAACTGCTGCTGCTCGGTGCCAAACGATTCGGCGACACCCCCGTCAACTCCGGTCCCGGCACCGCCACCTTCAAGGCCGCCTGGCTGCTCAACGGCGGCCAGAAGACCGACATGGACCGGCTGCAGGACGTCCATCTGCAGTGGATGGCACGTCTCGACGCGGTGATCGAGGAAGACGAGCATCTGCTGATGCACTCCGACACCACCGCCTATCTCGACTACGGCGACAGCATCGAGGACGTCAACGACAGCGTCCACGCGATCCTCACCCGCAATGACGCCGACGAGTGCTGGGACCTGTTCCGCAAGTTCACCAAGCGCTTCGCCTTTCGCGACGACGCGGGCCCCCAGGCCGTACGCGAACTGCTCACCACCTACGGCGGCCGCCGCATCGTGCACGGCCACAGCCCCATTCCGTATCTGCTGGGCGAAGTGGGCACCGAGGACGGCGAGGACGGCGCGCGCCCGGTCGTCGAGGGTCCGCATGTGTACGCGGACGGGCTGGCGATCGCCATGGACGGCGGCGTGACCATGGCCGGAAAGCTCCTTGTAGTCCAGCTTCCGCTGCCCAACTGAGCAGAGCCCGACAGGCGATTTACTCAAACCCCCTGTCACCCCGTGCCGTAACCGCTCTACCATCGGCTTATCCGTAGCAGGCTCTCCTCCGTTTCTGCCCAACCGCCCGGTCGATGCGGGCAATCCGGCCCTACGGAGCATCGGGGGATGCACATGAACAGCGCTCCGCACCTGCTGACCGAGGACCGCGCCGAGTACGAGCGCATCCTCGACGACGCGCTGCGCAACGCCCATGACCGTCCGGACCTCGCTGCCGTGGGGCAGCGCCTGAACAACGAACAGCTGCGCACAATGGCCCTGAACGCGACGGCACTGATCACCACCGCCGCCGCTGCCGAGTACGAGCACTACACGAAGGTCCGCGAGGAGATGCGATCACCCGCGGCCGCCGCCTCCGTGCACAACTCTGTGCTGTCCCCCGCCATCGGGGAGGCTTCCGAACGCGGCGCGGGGTTCGCCGCCGTCATAGCCGTGCTCGCCCCTGTGCTCGCCGGGACGGCCGCGGTGATCTTCCTGCTGGTCGGCTACTTCCTGAAGATGCTCAGACCCACGCCGTCGTTCGCGGAGGCCCTGGTGTCCGCGGGCTGGTTCTTCGGGGCTCTGACGGCAGTCGCCATCCTGGTCGCCGCGATAGGGCTGCTGCTCACCGCCCTGCGCAACGGCGCGACGCAAGTCCCGGCCGAGGAGTCGACGGGCGAGCTGCCGGACGAGGTGTCGCGGGCCAAGGAAGCCTGGCGGCACGCCCTGCTGGAGCGCGGGCTGCTGCCCTTCCTGCGGGCAGCGCTGGCGGACCCCAGCGCCGACCCGGCCTCCGCGGAACCGCCGCGCCATGTGAGCCGTATCCCCAAGGTCGGCTACAGCGGCCCGGACTACTCAAGCCCGAGCGAGGGCTCGACGGCGGGACAGCGGCCCACCTTCACCAGCCCGGACTTCACCAGCCCGGACTTCGGCGGCCCCGAGCACCAGCCGGAGTGATCTCCGGCCGGCGCTCGTGGCTGCAGGTCAGTTCGCGATCACTCCGCCATCACTCGGCGATGGGCAGATAAACGCGGTTGCCCGCTGCGGCGAACTCCTTGGACTTCTCCGCCATGCCCTCCTCGATCTCCTGCTGAGACTGCTGGGGCTGCTGCTCCGGGCCGCCGTGCTGCCGCCGGATGTCGTGCGAGATCTTCATGCTGCAGAACTTCGGGCCGCACATCGAGCAGAAGTGCGCGGTCTTCGCGGGCTCCGCCGGGAGCGTCTCGTCGTGGAACTCCCGCGCCGTGTCCGGGTCGAGGGCCAGATTGAACTGGTCCTCCCACCGGAACTCGAAGCGCGCGTCGGACAGCGCGTCGTCCCAGTCCTGCGCACCCGGGTGCCCCTTGGCGAGATCTGCCGCATGCGCCGCGATCTTGTAGGTGATGACGCCGGTCTTCACGTCGTCACGGTTGGGCAGGCCCAGGTGCTCCTTGGGCGTCACGTAGCAGAGCATGGCCGTGCCCCACCAAGCGATCATCGCCGCCCCGATGCCGGAGGTGATGTGGTCATACGCCGGGGCCACGTCAGTCGTGAGCGGGCCGAGCGTATAGAAGGGGGCCTCCTCGCAGATCTCCTGCTGGAGGTCGATGTTCTCCTTGATCTTGTGCATCGGGACGTGACCGGGTCCTTCGATCATCGTCTGCACATTGAAACGCTTGGCGATGGAGTTGAGTTCCCCGAGGGTGCGCAACTCCGCGAACTGCGCCTCGTCGTTGGCATCCGCGATCGAGCCGGGCCGCAGACCGTCGCCGAGGGAGTACGTCACGTCGTACGAGGCGAGGATCTCGCAGAGCTCCTCGAAGTTCTCGTACAGGAACGACTCCTTGTGGTGCGCCAGGCACCAGGCCGCCATGATCGAGCCGCCGCGCGAGACGATGCCGGTCTTGCGGCGGGCCGTCAGCGGCACGTACCGCAGCAGCACGCCCGCATGGACCGTCATGTAGTCGACCCCCTGCTCGGCCTGCTCGATGACCGTGTCCTTGTAGACCTCCCAGGTCAGCTCCTCGGCCTTGCCGTCGACCTTCTCGAGCGCCTGGTAGAGCGGCACGGTGCCGATCGGCACTGGGGAGTTGCGCAGCACCCATTCGCGGGTGGTGTGGATGTTGCGGCCGGTGGAGAGGTCCATGACCGTGTCCGCGCCCCAGCGCGTCGCCCAGGTCATCTTGTCGACCTCCTCCTCGATGGAGGAAGTGACGGCGGAGTTGCCGATGTTGGCGTTGACCTTCACCAGGAACCGCTTGCCGATGATCATCGGCTCGATCTCGGGATGGTTGATATTGACGGGCAGGACGGCCCGGCCCGCCGCGATCTCCTCGCGTACGACCTCGGGGGAGACGTTCTCGCGGATCGCGACGTACTCCATCTCCGGCGTGATCTCGCCACGACGGGAGTACGCGAGCTGCGTCACCGCCTGTCCGGCCCGGCCGCGTCGGGGCTGGCGCGGGCGGCCCGGGAAGACCGCGTCGAGGTTGCGCAGACCGCCCCTCGGCGAGGTGTGCTTGATCCCGTCGTCCTCGGGGCGGACCGGGCGGCCCGCGTACTCCTCGGTGTCGCCGCGGCCGATGATCCAGTTCTCCCGCAGCGGTGGCAGGCCCCGGCGGACATCGGTCTCGACGGTGGGGTCGGTGTACGGGCCGGACGTGTCGTACAGCGTCACGTCCTTGCCGTTGGTGAGGTGCACCTGGCGGACCGGCACCCGGAGGTCGGGGCGCGAGCCCTCGACGTATCCCTTGTGCCAGCCGATGGACTTCCCGCCCGCGTCGTTCTGACTCGAGGCAGGCGTGCGTGCGTCCGATACGGTCATGAGACCTACTCCCTACGCCGGCATTACCCGGTAACAGGTTCGGCGGTCGACGCAGCGGCTTCCGCAGTCGGCGTACTGGCTCGGCCAGTCGGCGAATGCGGAGGTCAGCGCCCTCTCAGCCCGGTGCTCCGAGCTCCCGCGTGTGCAAAGGTGGCACCACGCTAGCGTCAATTCTGGCGCGCTGAACAGAGGGCCTCGTTCGTTCTTGCGATGATCGGTCGGTGACCTACTCGCCGACGCCCTCGCCGCAGACGCCCGAACCCCACGGCCACTCGCACAGCCATGGGCCCGCCGCGCCTGTCTCGCAGCATCTCCGCAAGATCATCGCCGCGGTGCTGATTCCTTTCGCCACCGCGGTCGTCGTGGGCCTTGTCGTGCTCTGGCCCGGCGGCGCGCCGGGCCATGAGCGCACCGGTGTCGGTTTCGACCGGCAGACCGAGCAGGGCAAGGTGGTGCAGGTCGAGAAGGTCAACTGCAAGGACGTGAACGCCGCGCAGGTCCCGCCGACCGGCGACACCTCCACGCCCGAGGGGCGCAAGGCGGTCAATTCCCAGCGGGGCAGCTGCGAGAAGGTGACGATCAGGGTCACCAGCGGTAAGGACAAGGGCCGTACGTTCACCGAGATCGTCCAGCCGGACGCACCGCGGCAGTTGGACGAGGGCCAGGGCGTGGTGGTGGCGTACGCCCCCGACGCGCCCCGTGACCTGCAGTACTCCGTGACCGATGTGGACCGTGAGTTCCCGATGGCGCTGCTGGCCGGGCTCTTCGCGCTCGCGGTGGTGCTGGTGGGACGAATGCGCGGCGTGATGGCGCTGATCGCACTGGCCGTCTCGTTCGCCGTGCTGACGCTCTTCATCCTGCCCGCGATCCTGCAGGGCTCGAATCCGCTGATCGTCGCGGTGATCGGGGCGAGCGCCATCATGCTGGCCTCGCTCTATCTGTGCCACGGCCTCACCGCCCGCACCTCGGTCGCGGTCCTCGGCACGCTGATCTCGCTGCTGCTGACCGGGCTTCTCGGTTCGCTCTTCATCGGCTGGGCGAGCCTGACCGGCAACACCGACGACAACACCGGTCTGATTCACGGTCTGTATCCGAACATCGATATGAGCGGTCTGCTGCTGGCCGGCGTCATCATCGGCTCGCTCGGCGTGCTCGACGATGTGACGGTGACCCAGACCTCAGCGGTCTGGGAACTGCGCCAGGCGGACCCGACCATGGGCCCGCGGGCGCTCTACCGGGCCGGGATCAGGATCGGCCGGGACCACATCGCTTCCGTCGTCAACACACTCGTACTGGCTTACGCGGGAGCCGCGTTGCCGCTGCTGCTGCTCTTCTCGATCGCGCAGAGCAGTGTGGGGACGGTGGCCAACAGCGAGCTGGTGGCGGAGGAGATCGTGCGGACCCTGGTGGGGTCGATCGGACTTGTCGCCTCGGTGCCTGTGACCACTGCACTCGCGGCTCTGGTGGTCTCCGCCGACCGGCCGGGATCCGCAGCCGCGAACGAATCACCGGCAAGGAGTGCACCGTCGGTGCGGAGCGGCAGGGGCCGCCGCCGCAAGAAGTAGAGGGCAGCGGCTCAGCCGGCGTTCTCCTCGGCGAGGATGCGCCCCAGCGCCGCGTCCAGACTCTCCTCGAAGTCGGCGAGCGTACGCTCCTGCCCCAGCGGCACCAGCTTGTCGGTGCGGTCGAGGAAGGCCACGAGCGGCGCCGCGCTCACCCGGAACACCGCCCGGTCGGGGCCGACCTGGAGCCGGATGGCGACGTCGGACAGCCCCTGGGGGCCGGTCGGCGAGATGCGCACATCGCCGTCCCCAATCGGCACATTGATGCCGTCCAGCAGCAGTTCACGCCCGAACGCCCAGGTAACAGGTGCATCGCCGGGAAGATGGAAGGTCATCCGCACCGCGTACGGGTCCTCCGTCTCGTACCGGAGCTCGACCGGGATCCGGAAAGCGAGCTCCTCGGAGACAAGGAAACTCATCAGGACCTCGGCCTGGACCGACTCGCGCATCATGTACCCCGCAGTGGATGAAGCAGTGAAAGAACTCAGCTGAAATTCGGCCAGGAATGATCCTCATGGCCTCTTGACGTAATCCTGCTGCAAGGGCTAGCGGATCACAAGGAGTGATTTTTCAGATACTGATAGAGAACACTATGGAGCCAAGGAGGCACTCGATCGCGTTCCGTAGTTGTTCGACCGCACGAAGCAACCGGTCTTCCTGGTCGATCGGTAGAGAAATAGCGATCGCGGCTGCACCGAATCCGGCCGTGATCGGAATGGCGGCACAGACCGTCCCGAGTGCGTACTCCCCTCGCTCCACGACCGGTTGCATCCGCTCTCTCGAGGCGAGCCGCTCAAGCAGCGTGCGCCGGTCGCACACGGAACGGGGGGTGACCGGCTGTACGGGGTGGCGGTCCAGATGGTCACGGCGGCCCTGCTCGTCGAGCTGGCTCAGCAGACAGTGTCCGAGCGCATGGGCATGTCCGGTCTCACGGAAGTCGGCCCACTCGGCGGCGGCGGGCGCACAAGGGGAGTCGGCAACGGCGACGAGCTCGATCTCACCCTCGCGGTAGACCGCGAAGTAGACGGGGGCTCCGATGGCGTCCCGCCAGTGCTCGAGCGAGTCCACCAGCGTGGTGCGACGATTCTGCAGAACGCCGCCGGCAGCGAGCCGCTCGACCGCCTCCCCGATGGTGAACACACCCTTCTCGCGGCGCAGATAGTCCTCGTGCGTCAGGGTGCGCAGCAGGTGGTAGGCGGTGGGAAGGGGAATCCCCGCCTCGCGCGCGAGCTGCTTCGCCGGGGCACCGTCCGGGTGGGAGCTCACGGTCTCCAGCAGCCTCAGCGCCCGTTGCACCGAAACGATCAAGGTAGGGGCAGGAGCGTTCGTAGCCGTGGCCATAGGTCACCCCCAGGCATGGTGACGAGCAGCACGCCCGCCCGCAGGGGCCGCCCCCGCCGCCCGCCGCGCGAACTTCCCGAGGGCGGATTTCCCAGGGGCGGCAGCGGAGTTGCCACTGTAATGGCCGCCCCGTGCGGCAGCGGGGGTTTGTCGGTGCGTTCCCCCACCCGGGCTAATGCCCCGGACGGGCACGGGCTACCAGTCGCTCCGTGAGCTCGACGACGACATGAACTTCCGTACGACGAAGACGAGTCCGCCGACCAGGGCGACAAAGACAAGGATCTTGAAAAGCAGTCCGATCACAAAGCCGACGACGCTCGTGATCAGTCCTCCGAACATGACAAGGGCGATGACGGGCACCGCGACCCACTTGATCCACCACGGCATCCCCGCGAATATCTCCCGCACAGCCATCGTCCTTACCTCGTTTCCTTGGGTTCCTGCCTCGATGCTAGGCGGGAGGAGTGATGGGCGGGGGCCCGCGAGCCCTTGATCTCCCCTGACCGAACCCCTAGGGATCGGCGGTGCTTCCGGTCAGCTCTCCGGGGGAGAGAAGACCACCATCACCCGCAGATCCTCGGTGATGTGATGGAACTTGTGGGCCACTCCGGCCGGGACGTAGACCACGCTGCCGCGTCCGACCTGCGTCGTCTCCATCCCCACCGTGATGGCGGCGCGGCCGCTGACGACGAAGTAGACCTCGTCCTGGCGGTGGGGCAGCTGCGGGTCCAGCTCGCCGGCATCCAGCGCGTAGAGCCCGACCGACATGTTCCGTTCGCGAAGGAACTGTAGATACGCGCCGTCATTGGCGGCGCGTTCCGCCTCCAGCTCGTCCAATCGGAATGCCTTCATCGTCCGCCGCCCCTGCACTTGGTCCGATCACGTCTGCCACGATCAGACACATGAAGAATTTCGTAGTCAAGACGATCGCCAACGCGGCAGCTCTGGCCGTGGCCATCTGGGTGCTGCAGGACATAACCCTGACCGGAGACAGCACCGGCAAGAAGACGCTGACCCTGATCCTGGTGGCGCTGCTCTTCGGGCTGGTCAACTTCCTTGTCAAGCCCGTCGTGAAGTTGCTGACACTGCCGCTGTTCATCCTCACCCTGGGGCTGATCACGCTGGTCATCAACGCCCTCATGCTGCTGCTGACCTCCTGGCTGGCCGACGCGGTCGATCTGAACTTCCATGTCGAGGGCTTCTGGACCGCCGTGCTCGGCGGCCTGATCATCTCGGTCGTTTCGTGGGCGATGAATGTCGCCCTGCCCGACAAGGACTGAACTCCGCGTGAGATCTGCGTATCGCGTCTGCGGCTCCGGGAGTGCATGAAGATGGTGGAGGCGGCGAGCGAGGGTCTGCCCGGCACGGTAGGGACGGCAGTCGAGGAGCGTGTGGCATGACCGAAGGAAACGGTGGCCCGGCACAGGTAGGGGAAGGAACCAGGGCGGTACGCGCAGGGCTTCCCGTGCCGGTGAAGTACGAACCGACCCTGCCGGGGCCGGTCTTCGCGGCCCACTTCCATCTGCCGGGTGAGCCCACCGGGCCGTACACCTACGGGCGTGACGAGAATCCGACCTGGTCCCATCTGGAGCGGGCGATCGGCGAACTGGAGGCACCGGGAGAACCCGTGGAGACCGTGACCTTCGCCTCGGGGATGGCTGCGATCTCGGCCGTGCTCTTCTCCCAGCTGAAGGCCGGGGACTCGGTGGTGCTGCCGAGTGACGGCTATCAGGCGCTGCCGCTCGTACGCGAACGGCTCGAGGCGTACGGCATCGAGGTCAGGACCGCCCCGACCGGCGGCGACGCACAGCTGTCCGTCCTGGACGGGGCGCAGCTGCTGTGGATCGAGACTCCGTCCAATCCCGGGCTCGATGTGTGCGACGTGCGGCGGCTGACCAGGGCGGCGCATGCGGCGGGCGCGCTGGTCGCGGTCGACAACACCCTCGCGACGCCGCTCGGACAGCGCCCCCTGGACCTGGGCGCGGACTTCTCGGTGGCCAGCGACACCAAGGGCATGACGGGCCACGGCGACATCCTGCTCGGCCATGTGACCTGCCGTGATCCTCAGCTGGCGGCGGGAGTACGGCGCTGGCGCAAGGTCGTCGGGGCGATTCCGGGGCCGATGGAGGCATGGCTCGCGCATCGTTCGCTGGCCACGCTGCAGCTGCGGATCGAGCGGCAGTGCGCCAACGCGCTTGCGCTCGCAGAGGTTCTCGGCGGGCGCGACGAAGTGACCGGGCTGCGCTATCCCGGGCTGCCGAGCGACCCGTCGTACAAGATCGCCTCGCGGCAGATGCGGCGCTTCGGCTGCGTGGTCTCGTTCGTGCTGCCCGACCGCGGGCACGCGGAGCGCTTCCTGGAGGGCCTGCGGCTGGTGGACGAGGCGACGAGCTTCGGCGGGGTGCGCTCCACGGCGGAACGTCGCGGGCGCTGGGGCGGCGACGCGGTGCCGGAGGGTTTCATCCGCTTCTCGGCGGGCGCGGAGGACGCGGAGGACCTGGTGGGGGACCTACTGCGGGCGTTGGACGAGGCGGCGGGGTAGCGCGGCCACAGGGCGTCCGGGGGTGCTGGGGGGCACTTTCCGGCCGTCGGGAGATGCGAGCCGGGGCGCGGAGCGCAGCTGCGCGGTGGACGGGGGCGTACGCCGGAGTACGCCGGATGCCGAGCCGGATTACGTACAACGGGCGGTCCGAGCCTCCCCCCTCATGGCTCGGACCGCCCTCGGTTCCCCATGCGAAGAACCATGTGACCAAGGCTAGTTGACTCTGCGTCAGTGTCCAATCACAGTAGCGACAGCGACCTATCGACATATTTATAGTTGTACAGGTCCGCGGACATCGTCGGCCGGGAGGGACATGGCATGGATCTGGCCCTGCTGCGCACATTCGTCACGGTGCACCGGGCCGGCTCCTTCACACGCGCCGCCGCGCTCCTCGGTCTCTCCCAGCCCGCGGTGACCGGTCAGATCCGAACGCTGGAACGGCAGTTGGGGCGCCCGCTGTTCCTGCGCCAGGCCCGCGGCGTGACCCCCACGACCATCGGCGACGAACTCGCGCACCGGGCAGCGCCGCATCTGGACGCCCTGGTGGAGATCACCGAGAGCGGCCTCGACGAGGAGTCGGGCGTACGGACCCTGCATCTCGCCGGTCCCCCGGAGTTCACATCGCTGCGCGCCCTGCCCGCCCTCACCCCGCTGATCTCGCAGGGGCTCGCGCTGCGGGCGACGTTCGGGACCGCCGAGGAGACGCTGGAAGGGCTGGCCGCTGGGCATCACGATCTGGCCATCACGACGGCCCGGCCGCGCGGCTCACTGCTCACCTCGACCCCGCTCTGCGACGAGGAGCATGTACTGGTGGCCTCGCCGCGCTGGGCAGCCCGGCTGGGGCCCGGAGTGCTGCGCGGTGGCCATGTGGTGCTCGATCAGCTTCCTGTGGTGGAGGTCCACGAGTCCCTGCCGCTGGTCTCGCGCTACTGGTCCGCCGTCTTCGACTCCCGGCCGCCGGCCACGGGCGCCGTCGTAGTCCCTGATCTGCGGGCCGTCCTGGAGACGGCGGCCTCGGGCGCGGGGCTCGCCGTACTGCCGCGCTATCTGTGCGAGGACGCCCTTCAGCACGGGCGGGTGGTGGCGCTCCTGGAACCTCCGGTGCCCCCGCTGCGTACCTACTTTCTCGCCGTACGCACCGGCACACTCGCCCTGCCGCACATCGCGCGGGCGCACGAGTGGCTGCTGCGCGCTGCCGTCGAGTGGTGACCGCCGGGCGGACAGGAGTTTCAGAACCTCCCTCGCGGGCCATTTTCTAGCCATGACCGAACGGCCAGTGGTCAAGCGCACCGCACGCGCCATCCTGCTCGACGGCGACGACCTCGTCCTCATCAAGCGCACCAAACCAGGCGTGGATCCCTACTGGCTCACGCCCGGCGGCGGGGTCGAGCCCGAGGACGCCACCGTCGTCGACGCGCTTCACCGGGAGGTGGACGAGGAGCTCGGCGCCAAGATCACTGATGTGGTGCCCTGCTTCGTCGACACCGTCGAGCACATCGCGGACGGCGGCGTGACGGGAGTGAAGGTGCAGCACTTCTTCGTCTGCCGGCTGGAGTCCATGGACCCCGCGCGACGGCACGGCCCGGAGATCGACGACCCCTGCGGCGAGTACGAGATCGTACGGGTGCCGTTCAGCCGGGTGGGGATCGCCGCCGTCCATCTCGTACCGCTGTCACTGCGGCACTATCTGGACGGCAATATCGAGGGGGTACGGGCGATGCACGCCCCCGACCTGGGCTGACTGCCCGATCCGGGCTGCCCAGTGACAGTTGGGCGAACCTCCGGCGAACTGGGCCGGACCCGGACGGGGGCCGGCTCGCCTTTGGCTCGTCGCGGTCTAGTCGCCCGCCGCGACGAGCTCCTCGAGCGAGTCGTGGCGGATCCGGTCGAATGGAATACCGATGCCCCGCAGCGCGTGGACGCCGCTGCGGATCATGCCGGGCGGGCCTGAGAGATAGGCGTCGTACTCGTACCACGGGCCGAACTCGCGCACGGCGTCCGGGAACTGCGCCCGGTCGTCGACCACTGCGCGGACCGACAGCCAGGGGTGGGTCTGCTGGAGCCGCAGCATGGTGTCGATGTCGTACAGGTCGTAATCGGTGCGCGCCCCGTAGAAGACCTCCACCGTGCGACGGTGACCGTGCTCGGCGACATCCTCGACCAGCGCCTTGATGGGGGCGATGCCAGTGCCGCCGCCCAGACAGAGCAGGCCGTTGTCGGTGGTGTGGTCGACGGTCATCGAGCCGGTGGGCGGTCCGAGGCGCAGCACGTCGCCGGGGCGGGCGTGGTGGACCAGGGCGTTGGAGACCCAGCCGGCCGGGACGGCCTTGACGTGGAAGGAGAGCAGGCCGTCGGTGCGGGGCGCCCCGGCGAAGGAGTAGTGCCGCCAGATCCGCGGCCACCAGGGCGTCTCCAGGCTCGTGTACTGCCCGGCCAGGAAGGCGTACGGCTGGTTCGGGCGGACGGTGATGATCGCTATGTCCGGGGTTCGGAGGTCGTGCGAAACCACCTCGGCATGCCACCAGGCGGGCGCCTGACGCTCGTTCTCGGCTGCCGCGTCGATCATGATCTGGGAGATCTTGGTGTACGTCCGCACCCAGGCGGCCTCGGTCTCCTCGTCCCAGGTCGCCGTGGCGTACCGGGTCAGCGAGCCGATCAGGGCCTCACCGACGGCGGGGTAGTGCGCCGGCTGAGTGCCGTACTTGCGGTGGCCGCGACCCAGATTCTGCAGGTAGTCGGTCAGCACGGCCGCGTTGTCCATGTGGTCGGCGGCGGTGAGCAGCGCCTTGAGGAGCCGGTCGCGCTGAGAGTCCATGGCGGCGGGGAAGAGGTCCCGCAGTTCGGGGTGGCGGACGAAGAGCAGGGCGTAGAAGTACGAGGTGACCTTGTCCGCGACCGGCTCGATCTCCGCCATGGTGCGGCGGATGAGTATGGCGTCGGGGGACGCGTTGGTCGCAGGGGCGGCGGGCTGCGGGTGGCGGGGCCGGTCTGCGGGAGTGCCGTGGGAGGCCGGAGCTTCGCGCGACCAGGGGGCTTCTCGGGGGCCGGTTGCGGTACCTGCACCGGTTCCGTGCGGATTCACGGTTTCGGGCGGCTGACCCGCCAGGTGGAGTCGTCCTGCGGACTCCCGCTGCCGGGCCGCCTCACCGGGGCGCGGCGCTTCGCGTGGGCGGGTACCTTCGCCAGGGTGCTGGGCCACGGGCGGATGAAGGGCTTCGCCGGGGTGCGCGGTTTCGCGAGTGTTCGCTCTCCGAGGAGCGGCCTCACTGTTCTCGCGGGCGCCGCGCTCCTCACGCCGAACGGAGCTCTCGTAGGCAGTGTGCCCTTCGTAGGCTCTCTGCGGCTGGCTGCGCTGATCCTGGGCCCGCTCGCCCGGGTGGTGGCCGGCGGGCGCGTGCTCGGCCGACAGGCCGTCGACAGGGGCCGCGCTCGGAGGGGTCTCATGGGTTGGAGCCGCGGACTCCCTCGCATCCCCGACCGGGGGCGGCGGGGCGGGCCGGGACGTACCGGAGCCCACCGGGCGTACGGAGGCGACAGACCGCCTCGGGGCAGCTATTCGTTCCTGATCGGCGTCATCTGCGGAAGCCCCCTCACTGGGGGCAGACCGGCCCTGGCTCGCCGGCTTTCGGGGGGTGAACCATCCGCCCCCGTTGTCATCGCCGGAAGTGCCGTTGTCGGCCGACGTGGTGGTCGGAGCGTCCATTGTGTGCCTCGCCTCGAACATCTTTCGGTCGGTCCACGCACTTCCGCTGGCTCGGAACGTGCCTCAATTCCCCGCTCTGCCTCAGGACTACTGCCAGCCCACACTAACCATGGCCGCAAGCTGAATCGGGACGAACAAGCTGGGAATGTGACATTGCCCGCAGCGCCCGTCATCGCAGCATGCCAGGCAGCGCCACCGTAGGTGACAAAGAGCAGAAAGTCCGGGCGTCCGAACCGGCATCCCCGTTAGGCTCCAGTGCCCCCATGCCATGTCCGGGGTTCCCACACCGCCTCGGGGCTCCTGAACTACCCGCGGAATCTGACCAGTTCATAGGCTTCGCGCAGATCTCCCCCCGTATACGCGTATGTCGCCAGACCTGACAGATGGTGATCTGCATTCATCGCCACCGTTGTGGGCACTACCGTGAAGATCTCCGCGTCGGACATGGAATCACCGTATGCAACACATGCGTCCAGACCAAGCCCAAACTCTGCACAGAGCTCGTCCGCGATCTTCACTTTCGCGGCTGCGCTGAGAATGCCCGATGGGTCCACGGGCCGGCTGAAGGGCAACTCGGGAAAGCGTGAGCCGTGCGCGGAGTGAGCTCCCCAACCCAGCAGCCGCTCAACGAAGAAGGACGGCGAGAGGGAAATTACTGCGCAGTAGTCGCCGCCTTCGCGGATCTCCCGCCATACCTCTCGGATGCCTTCAAGCCAGGGCGCCGCCTCGAAGGCCGCCGCAACATGAGCATCAGTGAGATCGCTCCAGAGAGCGTGTACCCGCACCGCATACTCCGGCGGGCCTATTTTGCGGGCGATCATGTCCCGCTCCAGCTCCCCGATCTCTTCCAGCAGTCCCAGCTGCCGCGATATCTCCACCGGCGCCGCCGATCCACGGATCAGCGTGCCGTCGAGATCGAAGATATGCAGCCTGCGCGTTCTCGCCCTGTCCGCCATGTACGCCGAGGCTAGTACCCGCAGTTACTCCCGTCGTCAGACGCGGTACACCGTCCCAGCGCGGCACGGTGTTTCACGTGAAACCACTCAAGCGGCCCGCGCGCCGCGCCCTCCTCGTCGTCCATGTCGCCGCGTCCGCCGGCTGGCTGGGGCTCACGCTCGGACTGCTCGCGCTTGCCCTCACCGCAGCCGGCACGGAATCCGCGTCCATGGTCGAAGCTGCCTGCCGCTCGATGAAGGTCTTCACTGACTGGCTCGTGATTCCCCTCGGGTTGCTGACTGTGCTCAGCGGTCTCGTTCTGTCGCTCGGCACCAAGTGGGGCCTTGCCAGGCACCGCTGGGTCTACACGAAGTTCTGGCTGAGCCTCATCACCCTCACCGCATCGATCTTCGCGCTCCGTCCGAGTGTCAATGACGCGGTCGAGACCGTCACCGCGAGCGCCCCGCTGGCGGACCCCCTGGACCTGGTGATGGGACCGGTCGTCTCCTTCACCGCGTACGGCTTCATGACGGTTATCTCTGTCCTCAAGCCATGGGGTCTCACACGGCGCGGCCGGCGCTTGCGCGTCTTGGCCGCTTCACGGAAAGCACTGGACGAGCGATCACTGCGTCCGACAGCCTGACCCGTATGTCGACACCGCTTTCCGAGCTGCCCATCCGCCGTCTGACCACGGACGACCGCACGTCCTGCGCCGATCTCTCCGAGGACCGCGGGTGGCCTCGGGAGGAGCACAAATGGGGCCTGCTTCTCGCGGCAGGGACGGGCTACGGCATCGATGACCCTGAGGGCAAGGGGCTGGTGACCGCCTGCATAGTGACGTCGTACGGACGCGGGCTCGCCGCGATCGGGATGATGCTCGTCGCCGAGCGGTACGCGCGCCAGGGTGTCGGGCGCCGGCTGATGAAGCACGCGCTGGCGGAGGCCGGGGACACACCGGTCACCCTGCATGCCACCCCCCACGGGCAGCCGCTGTACGAGGAGCTGGGCTTCGTGAACGTCGGCCGGGCCGAGATGGTCCGCGGCCATCTCCAGGCCCCGGCCGCTGAGGCAGAGGTGACCACCCGCCCGGCTACCGCCGATGATCTGCCCGCCCTCCTGCGCCTGGACACCGAGGTTTTCGGCCTGGACCGCCTCCACATGATCACGCGGCTGCCGGCCTTCGCCGACCAGCTCCGGGTGGCGGAGGAGGACGGCGTCCTGACGGGCTACGCGGCGGCCTGGCCGAACATGGAGACCCATGTGGTCGGCCCCCTGATCGCCAGGGACACTCGGACGGCGAAGGCTCTGATCAGCTCCCTGGCGGCCGCTACCGACAGGCCGCTCCGCACGGACATCGACGTACGTCACGAGGAGCTGCTCGCCTGGGTGAAGGAACACGGCCTGGAGACGATCGCCTTCAATGCGGTTATGACCTATGGCATCCCGGACCTCCCGGGCGACTGGACCCGCCGCTTCGCCCCGCTGTCGGTCGCGGCGGGCTAGTCCCCTTTGAAATAGGAGCGGGATCGAATAGATGCGGAGATAATTGCAAGCGCGGGCTATTGCAGTAGTCTTCTATCCTGGAGAGAAGCCGCTCCGGCCGGAGGAGGAAGACACATGACCGCGACCGACCCCGCACTCACCGCGCTCTCTCAGAGCTGGTGCGCCCTCTCCCTGCTCCACGGGAAGATCGAGGCGCACATCGAGCGCGCACTCGAGACCAAGCACGGCCTGAGCATGCGCGAGTACTCACTGCTCGACGTCCTCAGCCGCCAGCACAGCGGCCAGGGCGGCCATCTGCAGATGAAGCAGGTGGCCGATGCCGTCATGCTGAGCCAGAGCGCCACCACCCGCCTTGTCACTCGCCTCGAGGACCGCGGCCTGCTGACCCGGTATCTCTGCGACACCGACCGCCGCGGCATCTACACCGACGTGACCGAGTCCGGCCTTGCCCTGCTCGGTGAGGCCCGGCCGACCAATGACAAGGCGCTGCGCGAAGCCCTCGACGAAGCCGCCAAGAACCCTGAGCTGGCTCCTCTGGTCAGGACAGTCGAGGAACTGCGGGTCCCCGCGTAATCTGCGGATCATGAGCGATCTGGAAATACGGCCCGCGGTAATCGACGACGTTCCGGCGATTGTGGCGATGCTCGCCGACGACCCGTTGGGCGCCAGGCGTGAATCGCCCGACGACCTCACCCCGTACACCGCCGCCTTCGAGCGGCTGTCCCGGGACCCGAACCAGATCCAGGCCGTCGCCGTACGCGAGGACCGTGTCGTAGGGACTCTCCAGCTCACAATCATTCCGGGGCTGTCTCGGCGCGGCTCGACCCGCTCGATCATTGAAGGGGTACGGATCCACGCCGAGGAGCGCGGCAGCGGTCTGGGCACCCAGCTCATCGAATGGGCCATCGACGAATCCCGCCGCCAGGACTGCCAGTTGGTGCAGTTGACCTCGGACGCCTCCCGCACCGACGCCCGCCGCTTCTACGAGCGGCTCGGCTTCGAGGCATCCCATGTGGGATTCAAACTCCAGCTCTGACCAAGGGAGTTCACCGTGCACCGGATCAGTGACGAGCAGCGCCGCATCCGGCTCGGTCGCCGCCACCTGCTGGCGCCGTCCGTACGGGCGGACTCGCCGGTGGCGGCAGCCGACGCGGTGGTCGCCGTGCACGCCACCGGCGCCGCGATTCGTTTTCCTCGCCGCCTGCGCACGCCTCATCACCCGGTACCGGCGCTCGCTCCCCTCGCGGAGTTGAGACCCTACAGATGTGTAGGATTTCACGGCCCGTGGCCTAGGGCGTCGTGCTGACCAGCAGCTTCTCGGGCATTCTCACGCCGTGGCCAGACGCTGTTGTCTCAGGAGAGGTGGCATTTCCTCACGCCCGCTTCGGGAATCATGACGGCCGGGCTGCGATCTGCCGGCGGGCGGTGCCCCCAAACTGCTTCGAACTCCTCGAAGGTCACTTGCTTCGGGGCGTAGCCTTCCCACTCGGATACGGGCAGTTCTGCTGTGATCCCGAACCTGTTGTCGTACTCGTCGAGGCAGCCTGCGTCGTGGGCCTGCTGCCACTCGTCGAGGGAGGCCGCTGCGATCGGGGTCAGCTCAGGTCCTTCGAGCTCGATCTGCCGTGTCACCCAACCTTCAGCGTCGACCTCGAAGTAGAACCAGACGGCTGCCGCCCTGGTCCAGTTTGTGCCACCCCGTCCGCTTGTGCGGGACTGCGGAGGGCCAGGCTCAACGGTCGGTGAGCAGCCCGGCGTCTTGTGCGAGGACGGCGGCCTGTACTCGGTTGGCGCAGCCGGTGCGGGTGAGGATCCGGCTGATGTGCGCCTTGACCGTGCCGGCGCTCAGATACAGCTGATCGGCGATCTCCGCGTTGGACAGGCCCGTGCCGAGCAGCCGCAGGACATCCCGTTCGGCCGGGGTCAGCTCTTCGGTCCTGCGCAGAGCGGCCTCGGTGTCCCGGCCGGACCGTACATGCCGTTCCAGCAACTGCCGGGTGATCCTGGGTGCCAGGACCGGTTCACCCCTCGCGGCGAGTTGCACGGCGCGGATCAGCTCGGCGGGACCGGTGTCCTTGAGGAGGAAACCGCTCGCCCCGGCCCGCAGGGCCCGCGTCACGCTGGCTCCCTCGCCGAATGCCGTCAGCATCACGACACAGGTGCGGGGCGAGAGACGGGCGATGTCCTCGGCGGCCGCGATTCCGTCCCGGGTCGGCATCTGGATGTCGAGCAGGGCAACGTCGACGTCCTGGGCGCGGCATGCCGCGGCGGCTTCCCGACCGTCGCCCGCCTCGGCGACCACCTCGATGTCCTCGGCGTTCTCCAGGATCAGCCGGATTCCCGCACGCATCAGTGCCTCGTCGTCGGCGATCAGGACTCGGATCATCAGCTCATCTTAGGACTGCCGTCGTCAGCAGTACGACGAGGAAGCCCACCGTCGGCAGGACCACGAGCAGCGCCACGCAGCCCGATCCCAGGACTCGCGGCCAGGTCAGGATCTCGTCCGACAGCGGCGCACGGGCCCCTTCCTGCCCGATGCCGCCGGAGGGAAGGCGGGCCGTGTCCGGAGGGGTTGCCGTGTCCGGAGGGGTTTCAGTAAAGGCCCCCTCAAGCGCGGCGAATTCAAGGGGCTTGCCGTGGGTGGGCAGCCAAGCCGCCATGCGGAAACCGCCGTTCGTCAAGGCGCCCGCTTCGAACGTGCCGCCGAGCAACGAGATCCGTTCCTGGCAGCCGGCCAGCCCGCTGCGGCTTCCCCCCTGGGAGCGGTCCGCCGCGCGCGGTGGCTCGTTGGTGACGGACACCACGATCCCCTTGTCCTTGCCTTTGACCTCCACCTTGGTGGGAGCGCCGGATGCGTGTTTCAGCACGTTCGTCAGCCCTTCGCGGACCATCCGGTGGATCGCCTGACGCGTACGGAGGCCCACCTTGGCCGTGTCGGGAACGGACCAGTCCAGCTCGACGGTGCTGCCTGTCTGCCGGGATTCCGTCACCAGAGCGGTGATGTCCTCACGCGTTCCCCTCTCGTCCCCGGTCCTGTCCGTCAGGTCCGTGATGTCCACGTGCCGCAGGACACCGAGGATTTCGCGCAGTTCCCCCATGGCCGTACCGGCGGTCGTGCGCAGCAGCTCGGCCTGACCGACGAGGGCGGGCGCCTGTCGCGCGGCGGCGAGTTCAAGCGCCCCGGCGTGCACCGAGATCAGGCTCAGCCGGTGGCCCAGGAGATCGTGCATCTCTCCCGCGATCCGGGTCCGTTCCTCCGTTCGGGCCGCCGCGGCGGTCAGCGTGCGGGTCTGTTCCAGATAGACGTTGCGTTCCCGCAGCAGGCTGACCAGGGGCCGCCGCCGCCCCAGCAGGGTCCCGGCCAGGGTGGGGAGCAGCAGAAGCAGCACCGCGGAGACCGCGTTGCCGGCCAGTTCCAACGGCAAGGCGTCGGACCGGACCAGGGCACGGGCGACGGTCAGGGCACCGACGGCGGCGCAGGCCGCCCCGACGGCCTGCCACGCACGGCGCTGCGGTGCGATACGACGGGTGGCGGACAGCACGACCAGCGGCACCACCGCCAGCGTCCACACGTTGTGACCCACGAGCAGCAAAGAGGCGCAGAGGACCGCGGCGACCGGCCGGACGCGCCGAGCGGGGACGATCAGCGCCGCCCACACCCCCTCCAGCACCGCCGACGCCGGCCGTTCCGGGGGCGCCAGCAGCAGCGGTAGCAGGCAGAAGGCTGTCGCCAGGGCAAAGACCAGCGCCTCGACGACGACCGTACGGCGCTCAGCGGCACGCATCGCGGCCCAGCTCTCGACCGCCTCGCGGCGCACCCACCGAGGCACACCGGTCAGCGTGCGTCCCAGCCGCACGGACGGGCGCGGCGGCTGTGTGTCTTTGAGCACCTGACTCATGATCACCCCTGGCGCGCCACCGTGGATCTCCGGGAGGAACGGTAGCTGCTGCGGCGGCGGTCTCCGCACGGCGGGCCCCGGGTGTCATGCGCCCAGCCGGAGGCTCAGCTCTGCCCGCAACGCGGGCACGTCCACCTGGCCGGCAGCCAGCAGCCGTACGACCACGCCACCAGCCCCGGCGTCCGCATCCGTCGCCGACTCGTCGAGCAGCGCGGACAGCAGGTGGACCGTACCGACCGTGGGCGAACCGTGCTCGGCGGCGGACAGCCGCGCGACCGCCACGGTCCGGTCGGCGGCAGCGGACAGCCGCACACCGTCGCCGTCGGGAACAGCGGCAGACGGGATCGCCGAAGCCGAAGAGACCAGGGAAACCTGCCGTACGCCGTGCCGGCACATCAGAGCCGGAGCAGCGTTGGCGTCCGACAGACTCCCGGGAAGCGAGTGCCCGGCAACGGACAGTGCCCGGTCCAGGGCCAGTATCGCCAGCAGGAGATCCACCCGCTCCGCCGCCGCGCGCCCGCACCGTACTGCTTGCCGCACGGCCTCGACGGACACCGCGGACAGAACCGGTGAGCCGTTCACGGCGGCCCCGGAGGTCCACGAAGTCAGCGCGCGTGTCAGGCGGTTACCGCTCTTGCCCAGCATTCCCGCCCGGCGAAGAAGGGTGACGCCGCGGGATTCCGGTCCCTCGGTCTCCGCCGGGGCGCTCGCGTCCAGTCCGTCGAGCGCGGTTGCCGCGGCGGCCGGATCCAGCCTCTGCAGCAGCAGGGCTTCCCGTGCCCTGCTGTCCGGCAGGTCCAGCAGGGCACGGGCCGCATGCCGGCAGCGCACCGCTGTCGTCCCCTCGGCGCGGGCCGACCTGAGCGCGAGCAGCAGGCACGCGCGCATCGCCCCGGTCATCCCGGGCAGCACCGGGCCGCGCTTCGAAGCCGATCCGCGCAAACCGAGGCCGAAGCGCCACCGCGCTTCACGCCAGGCCGCATCGACCTCCACCCCATCGGCTTCCGCGCCGGGCGCGACCGGCGCACTGTGCACCTCGTCGTCGCTCACCCATCCGCGGCCCGCGCGGCCAGAGATCATGCCGCTGAGCGCACCGGCCTTCCGCATCCCCGGGGCGATCGCCGCACCGGCGTCCGTGTCCCCCATCACGAGCGCGCCCAGCAGGGTGTCCGTCCCCACGGCCGGCAACTCGCGCCTGACCGCACGGCGCAGTGTCTCCACGAGCAGGTCCATGACGTCCGGCTCGAACTCTGTGGTCGCTCCGATCACGGCCGTGGCCTCGGCGTGTGCTGCGGTCGTCCCTCGCTGATCCATCGAACATTCCCCTCGAAGCGCGGTGGCTTGGTCAGAACGACGCTAGACGCGCCCCCCGCGACACCGCGTCGGCCGACCGGCCACACTCCCGGTCCGATCGGCAAGCCGGCTACGGAACATCAGCGACCCGGCGCACCCCGTCGTACGACGACCGGACAGCGGATGTCACGCGGACCGCGGCCAGTTGGAATCGCGGTCGGCCAGGTCAGGGTTGCCCTGCCGGGGACGGACAAGGACCGACGGCCGTCCATTTCGTGCATCACCGACTCCACGCCGCAGTCGGCTCGTTGACCGAGGCCGACGCACCCCGCTCCTCTGCGTTCCGTCACCACAAGGGCAGGCCCAGCGATTCATGGCGACCAGCACCACGTTCGAACTCAACGCCGAGTCCCTGCTGCACATGGAGACAGCCACACCCGGCCCCTGCCGACGCATACCAAGCCCATCGGTCGGCCACGGACCGCGGAGACCGTCGGGATGCCCTCGACAACCTGAACGACGCGGTGGACCGGTGCGCGAGCGCGGCCGGATCGCGGTGTGGGACGTGCGTGCGCCGTGCGGTCGATGCGCTTTCCCGGCCGGTCGGACGGGCGGATCAGCGCAGTCCGGCGAAGAGATCGTTCTCGGGTATGGCCGCGCCGGTGGCGTCCTGGACACGTACGAAGGTCTCCATGCCCATCAACTCGCCGAACCTCTCCTTGCCCATCCTGAGGAAGAAGATGTTCTCGCCCTGACTGGCGTGCGCGGCCAACGCGTCGAACTTCTGACCGCTGAACGCGGTGGTGTCCACCCACGTGGTGATCTCATCGTCGGGGAGGCCGATCTCGGCCATCGCGGCGGCCTCGGCAGGATCCGGCTCCGGCATGTCCTCATGAAACTCGCGCATGATCTCGCCGAACCGCTGCATCATCGAGCGGGGCATCGTGGTCCAGTACACCTTCGGTGCCAGCGCGGTCATCTCCAGCGCCGCCATCGTGATGCGGTGGGCCTGGATGTGATCGGGGTGGCCGTAGAAGCCGTTCTCGTCGTAGGTGACGACCACATCAGGTCGGTAGTGCCGCATGAGTTCCGCGAGCCGGGCCGCGCCTTCCTGCACGGGGGTTTGCCAGAAGGATCCGGGGGCGTCGTTGCTCGGCCAGCCCGTCATCCCCGAGTCGGCATAGTCCAGCATCTCCAGATCGCTGACCTTCAGGACGTCACAGCTCGCCTCAAGTTCTTGACGGCGCATCAAGGCGACCGCCGCCGGATCGTGCCCGGGATCGCCCGGCTTGACACCCCCCGGTCCGTCACCGCAACCGCCGTCGGTACACGTCACGAGAACCGTGCGGATGCCTTCCGCCGCGTACCGCGCGAGGACCCCTCCGGTTCCGGTGGCCTCGTCGTCGGGGTGGGCGTGTACTGCCATGAGCGTCAAGGGCCGGTCAGTCATGAAACAGTCCTCCTGCAGAAATACGTCTTGGTCCGAGTGCGCGGCGGGCGTACCGCGATCTTGGGGCCCGGATCCTGGTGGGGCGCACGACCTTGTGGTCTCCGTGTTCCCCGCCCGTGCGGCGCCGGTCCCTCGGTCGGTGCAACCGTGCCGGCCGGACCGGCTGTTCCCGGCGCGGCCGCTTGGACTTCCAGACGTCGGCGTTCAACGCGAACGAGGTACAGGCGCGACCTGCATGTCTCAGCGCCACGTCGGATCCGACTTCCATCCGGCACCAGCCATGAGATTCCGACACGAAATTTGAGACCACAAAAATGCGCGATCAGGTCTGCGCCATGTCCACAAAACGGGAGTAGTGCCCCTGGAAGGCGACTGTGATCGTCGCCGTCGGGCCGTTTCGGTGCTTGGCCACGATCAGGTCCGCCTCGCCCGCGCGCGGCGACTCCTTCTCGTACGCATCCTCGCGGTGCAGCAGGATGACCATGTCCGCATCCTGCTCGATGGAGCCGGATTCACGCAGATCGGAGACCATCGGCTTCTTGTCCGTACGCTGCTCCGGACCACGGTTCAGCTGAGAGAGCGCGATGACCGGCAGCTCCAGCTCCTTGGCCAGCAGCTTCAGGTTTCGGGACATGTCCGATACCTCCTGCTGACGGCTCTCCGCGCGCTTCGAACCGCCGGACTGCATCAGTTGCAGATAGTCGATGACGACCAGCTTCAGGCCGTTGCGCTGCTTCAGCCGCCGGCACTTCGCCCGGATCTCCATCATCGACAGGTTCGGGGAGTCGTCGATATAGAGCGGGGCCTGCGACACATCCGGCATCCGCCGTGCCAGCCGGGTCCAGTCCTCGTCCGTCATCGTTCCCGAGCGCATGTGGTGCAGCGCCACCCGCGCCTCGGCGGACAGCAGGCGCATCGCGATCTCGTTACGCCCCATTTCGAGGGAGAAGATCACGCTCGGCAGGTTGTTCTTGATCGAGCAGGCCCGGGCGAAGTCCAGCGCCAGTGTGGACTTACCCATCGCCGGGCGGGCCGCGATGACGATCATCTGGCCCGGATGCAGGCCGTTGGTGAGCGAGTCGAAGTCCGTGAAACCGGTCGGCACACCGGTCATCTCGCCACTGCGCGACCCGATCGCCTCGATCTCGTCGAGCGCGCCCTCCATGATGTCGCCCAGCGGCAGATAGTCCTCGCTGGTGCGCTGCTCAGTGACGGCATAGATCTCGGCCTGGGCCGAGTTGACGATCTCGTCGACGTCGCCGTCGGCCGCGTATCCCATCTGCGTGATCTTGGTACCGGCCTCCACGAGGCGGCGCAACACCGCGCGCTCATGGACGATTTCCGCGTAGTACGAGGCGTTGGCCGCGGTGGGGACCGACTGGACCAGGGTGTGCAGGTACGGCGCCCCGCCGACCCGGGTGATCTCGCCCCGCTTGACCAGCTCGGCGGCGACGGTGATGGGGTCGGCCGGCTCGCCCTTGGCGTAGAGATCGAGGATCGCCGTATAGACGGTCTCGTGGGCGGGCCGGTAGAAGTCCTGGCCCTTGATGATCTCCACGACGTCGGCGATGGCGTCTTTGGAGAGGAGCATGCCGCCGAGGACGGACTGCTCGGCGTCCAGGTCCTGCGGAGGTACGCGCTCGAAACCCGGGGAGCCGCCGTCCCAGCCGCCGTTGTCCCTGCCGCGCTCGTGCTGGTCCTCGCGGCTCCCACGGCCGTCGCTGCGGCGCTGGCGGGAGACGGGCAGACGGTCACTGGGGCCGCCCTCGGCTGCCCACGGGTCGTCCAAGGGCTCGGAAATGCTCACCCCGGCCACCTCCTACCGTCCGCTCCGCGGACCTAACCGTGCCAATCTTTCTACGGCACGGCACTGACAAAACGAACGGCCAGACTCCGCTTCCTGCGAGTTGGGCGACGGTCCACGGTAGGCCCGGCGGCACCTTCAGCCAATCTGGTTATCCACAGGCCATGTGGACGACCGACCAGATGCTGTGGAGAACCCCGCAGAACCTGTGCACGGACCGGGGGACAGTACTGTGGACAAATTCATAGCCACTCCATCGCATGGCATCTGAGCTGCACTTTTTCCGTCCACCGGCTGTGGGGGAGAAAAACTTTCCCAACTGGACCAAGATCAGAACAAACGACGCACAGCGCGACGTGCACCATGAGGTTCAGTAAGGAGTGCAAGGCAATTGCATCTCTTACCTGTGGAAGATTAGATTGCTGCCATGACACAGGCACCAGCGGCGCCGAAGACCGTCCGACGGCGCCATGATCGAGAGATCATCGCGCTCGCCGTCCCCGCCTTCGGCGCCCTCGTCGCCGAGCCGCTCTTTGTGATGGTCGACAGCGCCATCGTCGGCCATCTCGGCACCCCGCAACTCGCCGGACTGGCCGTCGCGGCGGCCCTGCTGACGACCGCCGTGAGCATCTTCGTCTTCCTCGCCTACGCCACCACTGCCGCCGTCGCCCGACGCGTCGGCGCGGGCGATCTCGCGGCCGCCATCCGCCAGGGGATGGACGGCATATGGCTGGCGCTGCTCCTCGGCGTCGCCGTCATCGCCGTCACGCTGCCCACGGCACCCTGGCTCGTCCAGGCATTCGGGGCATCCGACACCGCCGCTCCGTACGCCACCACCTATCTACGGATATCCAGCCTCGGCATACCGGCGATGCTCATCGTGCTCGCCGCGACCGGCGTACTCCGCGGCCTCCAGGACACCCGGACTCCTCTGTACGTCGCCATCGGCGGCTTCGCCGCCAACGCCGGGCTCAACGCGGGGCTCGTCTACGGCGCTGGCCTTGGCATCGCCGGCTCCGCGTGGGGCACCGTCATCGCCCAGGTCGCCATGGCCGCCGCCTATCTGGTCGTTGTCGTACGGGGAGCACGGCGGCACGGCGCTTCTCTGCGCCCCGACGCGGCGGGCATACGAGCCAGCGCCCAGGCCGGCGCGCCCCTCCTGATCCGTACGATCTCGTTGCGCGCCGTTCTGTTGATCGCCACCGCCGTCGCGGCCCGCCTCGGCGACACCGAAGTCGCCGCCCACCAGATCGTCCTCTCGCTGTGGAGCCTGATGGCCTTCGCACTCGACGCGATCGCCATCGCCGGGCAGGCGATCATCGGTCGCTACCTCGGTGCCGATGATGCCGAGGGAGCCCGCCAAGCCTGCCGCCGCATGGTGCAGTGGGGCATCGCCTCCGGCGTGGTGTTCGGCATCCTGATCGTGGCCTTGCGACCGCTCTTCGTCCCACTGTTCACCAGCGACTCGGCGGTGCACGACACGCTGCTCCCGGCTCTGCTGGTGGTCGCCGTCTCCCAGCCGATCGCGGGCGTCGTCTTCGTACTCGACGGCGTGTTGATGGGAGCGGGCGACGGCACCTACCTCGCTGGAGCGATGCTCGTGACGCTGGCGGTCTTCGCACCCGTCGCCCTGCTCGTCCCCACCTTCGGCGGCGGGCTGACGGCTCTGTGGTGGGCCATGACGCTGATGATGACCATCCGAATGCTGACGCTCTGGCTGCGTATGCGCTCCGGCCGCTGGCTCGTCACCGGCGCCACGCGCTGACTCCACGCTCGACTATTCACCGTCTATGTTTCACGTGAAACTGGACGGCTCGCGGCACAGCGGAAGGGCCGCACCCGATGGGTGCGGCCCTTCGTGCTGCTCAGAACTGCTCAGTCGAACGCCACGCTCAGGCGGCGACGACCTCGACGTCCAGCTTCGCGGCAACCTCGGGGTGCAGACGCACAGACACCTGGTGCGAGCCCAGGGTCTTGATCGGCGAACCGAGCTCAACACGACGCTTGTCGACCTCCGGACCACCGGCAGCCTTGATCGCCGAGGCGATGTCGGCCAGGGTGACGGAGCCGAAGAGGCGGCCGGCGTCGCCGGAGCGAACAGCCAGACGCACCTTTACGGCCTCGAGCTTGGCCTTGACCTCGTTGGCCTGCTCGATGGTCGCGATCTCGTGAATCTTGCGGGCGCGGCGGATCTGCGCCACGTCCTTCTCGCCACCCTTGGTCCAGCGGATCGCGAAACCACGCGGGACCAGGTAGTTGCGAGCGTAACCGTCCTTGACGTCAACGACGTCGCCGGCGGCACCGAGGCCAGAGACCTCGTGGGTGAGGATGATCTTCATGATTCGGTCACCCTCCCTTATCGCGCGGTGGACGTGTAGGGCAGCAGCGCCATCTCACGGCTGTTCTTCACGGCCGTGGCGACGTCACGCTGGTGCTGCGTGCAGTTGCCGGTAACGCGGCGGGCACGGATCTTGCCGCGGTCGGAAATGAACTTCCGCAGCATGTTCGTGTCCTTGTAGTCCACGTATACGGTCTTGTCCTTGCAGAATGCGCAGACCTTCTTCTTCGGCTTGCGCACAGGCGGCTTCGCCATGTGTATCTCCTGTGTGATCAAGAAGTGGGGTACGGGCTGCCCTTAGAAGGGCGGCTCGTCCGAGTAGCCGCCACCGGAACCGCCGGAGCTTCCGCCTGAGCTTCCGCCCCAGCTGCCCCCACCGCCCTGCTGCTGGCCGCCGCCGGCCGGCGCGCTGGTGGCCCAGGGATCGTCGGCGGGTGCACCGCCGCCGCCCTGCTGCTGGCCACCGCCACTGGGGCCGCCGCCCCAGTTGCCGCCGCCCTGCTGCTGACCGCCGCCGTAACCACCCTGGCCACCGCGACCGGTGGTCTTGGTGACCTTGGCCGTGGCGTTCTTGAGGCTGGGGCCGACTTCCTCGACGTCCAGCTCGTAGACCGTGCGCTTGACACCCTCGCGGTCTTCGTAGGACCGCTGCTTCAGCCGGCCCTGCACGACGACGCGCATGCCTCGCGTAAGCGACTCCGCGACGTTCTCCGCCGCCTGACGCCAGACCGAGCAGGTGAGGAACAGGCCTTCGCCGTCCTTCCACTCATTGGTCTGCTTGTCGAAGATGCGGGGAGTGGACGCGACACGGAACTTCGCGACCGCCGCACCGGAGGGGGTGAAGCGCAGCTCGGGGTCGTCGACGAGATTGCCGACGACCGTGATGACGGTCTCGCCTGCCATGGGTGAACCTCTCGGCGGGGATTGCTGCTGGCTGCTTGCTGCTACTCGAACCCGATGACCTCTGAGCTAGATGCTCAGTGGGTCTCGGGACGGAGGACCTTGGTCCGGAGGACCGACTCGTTCAGGTTCATCTGGCGGTCGAGCTCCTTGACGACCGCAGGCTCGGCCTGCAGGTCGATGACCGAGTAGATGCCCTCGGGCTTCTTCTTGATCTCGTAAGCGAGACGACGACGGCCCCAGGTGTCGACCTTCTCAACCTTTCCGTTGCCCTCACGGACGACGGAGAGGAAGTTCTCGATCAGCGGGGAGACAGCGCGCTCCTCGAGTTCGGGGTCGAGGATGACCATCACCTCGTAGTGACGCATGTGGAACCCACCTCCTTTGGACTCAGCGGCCACGGTCGTTCCGTGGCAGGAGGGTCGTGATGCGTACGCAACGGTATCGGCCGCCACTGACAATCCAGGAGGATTGCTTCTGGCCAGGGCAGACACCGGTGCAGACCGTACAGACTACCCGCAGACAGGCTTCCGGTTGAAATCCGGTGAGCGGGGGACGCAATCTGTACACATCGGGTGTGCGCGGCGCTACCATGCGCCGCCTTCCGGCAACGCCAGGAGGTGCCCCATGGCACAGGCAGTGCGACGACAATCCCCCGTGTCCCTCTTCTCCACAGACGGCAAGCCTCATCCCGTCCAGGACACTCTGCTCGCGGTGACTCTGGTGCTCGGCGCCGTCGCCTTCGTCTCGGCCATGTTCTACAACCTCCATCTGCTCAGCTCCTGGGCCGGGCTGGTGGGGATCCTCACAGGCGCCTACGGGCAGTTCATCTCGGTGACGACACGCGAACGCTTCGCACTGATCATCGGTCTTGGCGCCTCCGGGTTCGGCTTCTTCCTCGGCATGGCCCACGGCGGACTGTTCGGAGGGGTCCTGGGCTAGGCGCGGTCCCTGCCCAGGTTCCCAGCAGCCATTCGGGGCGCTCCCCCAGCGCAGTAGGCTTCGGCGCGAGAGCCGGAGCCCCTGTACCCATGGGGACACACCTGCCGAGGAGCGCCACGCATGAGCTTGACCCTGAGGACCATCAGCCGAGAGCAGCATCTGGCGTATGTCCAGTCCCTGCCCGCGGCAAGTCACTGCCAGGTCCCGGCGTGGGCTGATGTGAAGACGGAATGGCGCTCGGAGAACCTGGGCTGGTTCGACAAGAGCGGTGAGTTGGTCGGCGCGGGCCTGGTGCTGTACCGCCAGCTGCCCAAGATCAAGCGCTATCTCGCGTACATGCCCGAGGGCCCGGTGATCAATTGGTATGCGCCGAACCTGGGCGACTGGCTGCAGCCGATGCTCGCCCACCTCAAGCAGCAGGGCGCCTTCTCCGTGAAGATGGGCCCGCCGGTCGTCATCCGCCGCTGGGACGCGCCCGCGATCAAGGCCGGCATCCAGGACCCGGATGTGAAGCGGCTGCGCGACGTCGAGGCGACGCATATCGAGCCTCGTGCGTTCGAAGTGGCGGACCGGCTGCGGAAGATGGGCTGGCAGCAGGGTGAGGACGGCGGCGCCGGCTTCGGCGATGTACAGCCGCGGTACGTCTACCAGGTGCCGCTGGCCAACCGTTCGCTCGACGATGTCCTCAAGGGCTTCAACCAACTGTGGCGGCGCAACATCAAGAAGGCCGAGAAGGCCGGTGTCGAGGTCGTCCAGGGCGGCTACGAGGATCTGGCCGAGTGGCAGCGGCTGTACGAGATCACCGCTGTGCGCGATCACTTCCGGCCGCGCCCGCTCTCGTACTTCCAGCGCATGTGGACGGTGCTCAACACCGAGGATCCGAACCGGATGCGACTGTACTTCGCGCGGCACAACGGGGTGAACCTGTCCGCGGCGACGATGCTGGTCGTCGGGGGGCATGTCTGGTACTCCTACGGCGCTTCCGACAACATCGGCCGAGAGGTCCGGCCCTCGAACGCGATGCAGTGGCGCATGCTCCGAGACGCCTACGCGATGGGCGCGACCGTCTATGACCTGCGCGGCATCAGCGACTCCCTGGACGAGACCGACCACCTCTTCGGCCTGATTCAGTTCAAGGTGGGCACCGGCGGCGAGGCCGTCGAGTACGTCGGCGAGTGGGACTTCCCGCTCAACAAGCTGCTGCACAAGGCGCTCGACATGTATATGTCCCGCCGCTGACGCCGCCGCGGCCAACGCCGTAACCTCGTAAATCTCGTACATACCTCAGATACACCGCAGCCACCAGAAAGGTTCCGGGCCGGCCATGGCGCTCTCCCTCTACGTAGACACCGCGCGCTGGCGGGCGCACCAGAAGTCCGTGATCGACCAGTTCCCCGGTCTCGTCCCGGTCTGCAAGGGCAACGGCTACGGCTTCGGTCATGAGCGCCTCGCCGACGAGGCCTCCCGCTTCGGCTCGGACATGCTGGCCGTCGGCACGACGTACGAAGCGGCCCGGATCAAGGACTGGTTCAGCGGTGATCTCCTGGTCCTGACCCCCTTCCGGCGGGGTGAGGAGCCGGTTCCGCTGCCGGACCGGGTCATCCGCTCGGTCTCGTCGGTCGACGGTGTGCACGCGCTGGTCGGGGCGCGCGTGGTCATCGAGTGCATGAGCTCGATGAAGCGCCACGGCGTCGCCGAGCAGGACCTGGGCAAGCTGCACGCGGCCATCGAGGACGTACGCCTGGAGGGCTTCGCCCTGCATCTGCCCCTCGACCGTACGGACGGATCCGACGCGGTGGAGGAGGTCATCGGGTGGATGGACCGGCTGCGTTCGGCCCGGCTGCCGCTGCACTCCATGTTTGTCAGCCATCTGCGCGCCGAGGAGCTGGCCCGCCTCCAGCGGCAGTTCCCGCAGACCCGCTTCCGCGCCCGTGTCGGTACGCGGCTGTGGCTCGGCGATCACGATGCGACCGAGTACCGCGGTGCCGTCCTGGATGTCACCCGTGTCACCAAGGGCGACCGTTTCGGCTACCGCCAGCAGAAGGCCGCCTCCGACGGCTGGCTGGTCGTCGTCGCCGGCGGCACGTCCCACGGCGTCGGCCTTGAGGCCCCGAAGGCCCTGCACGGCGTGATGCCGCGCGCCAAGGGGGTCGCCCGCGCGGGTCTGGCGACCGTCAACCGCAACCTGTCGCCGTTCGTCTGGGCGGGCAAGCAGCGCTGGTTCGCCGAGCCGCCGCACATGCAGGTGTCGATCCTGTTCGTGCCGGCGGAATCGCAGGAGCCGAAGGTCGGCGACGAGCTGGTGGCCCATCTGCGCCACACCACGACGCAGTACGACCGCCTCGTCGACCACTGAGGCGGCCCCGGAGAGGAGCAGGCCCCGAAGGGGAGCCTGCTCAGCCGCCCGGAGCGGCCGGCTGAGGCGCCCTGAGAGGCCTCTGGGGCCCGCAGGGTCCCCCGGACCACGCTAAGCCGACGGCCGCGCCCCGCCGGGCCCGTGGGACTGCGCCCCCCACTCCACCGCCGGCCCCACCACCGCGTGTGCCGCATGCCGCGGCGGATGCGCCGCGTGCCCCACCACGAAGACGTCCGCAGCTCCGTCGAGCACCCCGCCCGACGGATCGTCCGAGCCGTCCTTCCGTACGCCGTCCCGTTCCGGCATCAGAATGTCCCGTACGACCACGGCGCACAGGTACAGCGTCCCCAGCAGATGCAGGGCGATCGCCACCTGATAGCCCTCGGGGGGCAGCCCCTGGTGCTTGGGACTGGTCGTGTACGCGAGGTACATCCAGATCCCCAGGAAGTACATGACCTCGCAGGCCTGCCAGATCAGGAAGTCCCGCCAGCGCGGCCTGGCCAGCGCGGCGAGCGGAATCAGCCACAGTACGTACTGCGGCGAGTAGACCTTGTTGGTGATGATGAACGCCGCGACCACCAGGAAGGCGAGCTGCGCGAAACGGGGCCGCCGGGGCGCGCTCAGCGTCAGCGCCCCGATGCCCGCGCACGCCAGGATCATCAGCAGCGTCGCGTAGGTGTTCACCGAGTCGACTTCCAGCGGCTCACCCGTGCGCTGCGTGATGATCAGCCAGAAGGAGCCGAAGTCGACCTGCCGCTCCTGGCTGAAGGTGTAGAACTTTTTCCACCCCTCCGGCGCCATCAGCATCACGGGCAGGTTCACCGCCAACCAGGCACCGGCCGCTCCGAGCGTCGCGGTGGCGAACTCTCGCCATTTGCCCGCTCTCCAGCACAGCAGGAGCAACGGGCCCAGCAGCAGTACGGGATAGAGCTTGGCGGCGGTCGCGAGCCCGATGAGGATGCCGAAGGCAAGCGCCCGGCCGCGTGACCACATGAGCATCGCGGCGGCTGTGAGCGCCACGGCCAGCAGGTCCCAGTTGATGGTGGCGGTGAGCGCGAAGGCGGGCGCCAGAGCCAGCAGCAGGGCGTCCCAGGGGCGGCGACGGTGTGTGCGGGCCACACAGACGGCGATGACCGCGGTGCAGATCATCAGCATGCCCGCATTGACCATCCAGTACATCTGCTCCTGGTTCTGCATGGAGCCGCCCGCGAGATTGAGCCACGACGCGACCTGCATGAAGACGCCCGTGAGGACCGGGTACTCGAGGTACTCCATGTCGCCGGGCAGCCGGTCGAAGTACGGGATGAGCCCCTCGGAGAAACCACGCCCGAGGAAGAGGTGCGGAATGTCGGAGTAGCAGGCGTGGGTGTACTGGGAGCTCGTGCCCCGGAACCAGGCCCAGTTGTAACAGGGCATCTTCTGCACCATGCCCAGCGCGAACATGCCGATTGCCACCAGTGCGACAACGCGTACGGGAGTGAGCCGTCCGCTGCTGCCCCGCCGGGCCCAGCGGCCCGCCGGACCGCCGATCAGCTCACTGCCGGACGCGGCGACGGAGTCATTCCGTGTGGGGCGCACGTCGGGTCGCTCGGCCCGCTGCGGTCGGTCCTGGTACACGCTCGTCTCTTCTGCGCTGGGCATGGTGCACATCCTGCCGTACGAGGTCTGGGACACGGCGAGGGCCGCCGCACCCGGTACGTGCGTACCGGGTGCGGCGGCCCTCATGGAGCTGCCGGAGCTTGGGCCGGCAGTGCTAACCGCTCGGGCCTCCGAACAACCCTCCGTTGCCGTTGTTGCCATTGGTGGCTGGTGACGACGACGGACTGGTCGATGGATCGCCGCTCGGCCCGCCGTCGCCGGTGCCGCCCGGAGTGCCGCCGTTGCCGCCACCCGTGGTGGTGCAGGTCCAGTCCTTCAACGGGTTGCAGGACTGGCTCGGGTCGGGGCTGCCCGAAGGCGAGCCGGACGGCGTGCCCGACGGGGTCGACGACGGGCTGCTGGAGGGCGTGTTGGACGGCGACGGGGGCGGACTTGAGGCGCCGCCGCCCCAGTAAGCCTCGGCGTCGAGGGGCTCGGGCTCCGGGAAGGTCAGCTTCGGCTTGCCGTTGAGCGCTTCCGACATGTACGACTGCCAGATCTCGGACGGGAACGACGCACCGTGAATCTTGTCCTGGCCACCGGTGCCGTACATCTCGAGGAACTCGCGCTTCTTGCCGCTCTTCTCGTTGTCGTCGAGCCGGTACATGTCGATGGCGGTCGACAGCTGCGGCGTGTAGCCCACGAACCACGCCGACTTGTTGCCGTCCGTGGTACCGGTCTTGCCGGCGACCTCGCGACCGGGGAGGCGGGCGTTCTTGCCGGTGCCCTCCGGATCGTCGACGACATCCCTGAGCACATCGGTCACATTGCTCGCGACGGCACTGGGAAAGGCCTGCTCGAGCTTGTCGTCGTGCTCGTAGACCGTCCGGCCCTCGTAGTCGACCTTGTTGACGGAGAACGGATCCATCTGCTCGCCGTTGGCCGCGAAGGTCGCGTAGGAGCCGGCCATGCGGATCGCGCTGGGATCCGAGATACCGATCGAGAAGGAGGGGACGTTCGACTTCGACAGAGAGGACTCCAGCAGGCCTGCGTCCATAGCCGCCTCCCTGACCTTGGGAATGCCGACGTCCATGCCCAACTGCACGAAGGGCGAGTTGGCGGAGTGGATCATGGCTTCACGCAAGTTGATGTTCTTGTACGACTCATCGCCGTCGTTGCGCTGCAGCCACTCCTCCCGCTTCTCGTTCTTCCACACGGTGCCGTCGTAGTTCTTGATCTTGAGCTTGTTCTTGCCGTTGTACACGCTCTTGTCAGGGTCGATCTTGTGGCGGAGGGCCTCTCCTTGCACCGGGTCGAGCACACCGTCCCGCATCGCCGCGGCCAGTACGAACGGCTTGAAGGTCGATCCGACCTGGGCGCCGGTCTGGTCGGCGTTGTTGGTGAAGTGCTTGGTGGCGTTCTCACCACCGTAGATGGCGACGATCTTGCCGGTCTTCGGTTCTACCGAGGCGCCGCCGAACTGAACGAATGTGTCGGTCTTGGGGCGCTTGTCCGGCTTGATGTTGTCATCCCGAACCTTCTTGACCGCGGCCTCGAGCTTCTTGACCTTGTCCTTCTCAAAGGTCGTGTGGATCTCGTAGCCGCCGCGCGCGAGGTCGTCGGCCTCGATGCCCTTCTCGTTGCTGTTGAGAAAGTTCGACTTGGCGAGGGCCACCAGGTAACCCACCTGCCCGCCCAGCTGCGCGTCCTTCTTGGGCGGTTCAATCTTCGGGAGCTCGGTGTACCTGGCCCGTTCGGCGGCACTGAGGTGGTTGTCCTTGACCATCTCGTCGAGGATCCAGTTCATGCGCTCGGTGGCGCGAGCCTTGTTGGCCGCCGGTGTCGCTGCGGGGTCAATGTCCTCGGCGCCGGCGGGGTCGAAGTAGGTCGCGCCCTTGAGGAGCGAAGCGAGGAATGCGCACTGATCGGGCTTCAGCTCTTTGGCGTTCTTTCCGTAGTACGTACGGGCTGCGGCCTGGATGCCGTAGGCGCCGCGTCCGTAGTACGAGGTGTTCAGGTAGCCGGCCATGATCTCCGGCTTGTCCACGTCCGTGCCGACCCTTATGGAGATGAACAGCTCCTTGACCTTGCGGCTCAGAGTCTGGGACTGGTCGCCGAGGGCCGCGTTCTTCACGTACTGCTGGGTGATGGTGGAGCCACCCTGGGTCTGTCCGCCCTTGGCCATGTTGAACAGGGCCCGGCCGATGCCCATCGGGTCGATTCCCGAGTCGGTCTTGAACGTCTTGTTCTCCGCCGAGATCACCGCGTTCTGCATGGCTTCGGGGATCTGCTCGATGCCCACGATCTGCCGGTTGATCTCGCCACCGGTGGCGGCCATCTGGGTGCCGTCTTCCCAGTAGTAGACGTTGTTCTGCGCCTTGGCCGTCTTGTTCGGGTCGGGGACATCCACCATCGCGTACGCAATAGTCGCGGCGGCCATCAGAGTGCCGAAGAAGCCCAGGCAGAGTCCGGTGACCAGCTTCCACGACGGCACCCAGCGGCGCCATCCGTACTTGTTGTGGCGCGGGTAGTCGATCATCCGCTTGTCGGACGGCCGCCCGCCGTGACCACGGCCGGGACCGTCATGGCCCCCGCCGCTCCCGCCGCCTCCACGGCGGCCGCCTCCACGGCCTCCGTGGCCGGCGCCCTCGACTTCGTCCACGCGCCGGCGACCACCGCCGTTGCGTTGTGCGGCGCGGCGGGCCTCGGCCCGGCCGCCGTACGGACTCTCTTCGCCGGACGCAGCGGAAGGAGACCCCGGTGCTGTACCCCGGGGCGGGGCTGCGCGGCGGGCAGACGGCTGCGGGGCGGCGCGCCTGGCCCCGGCACGCCCGCCACCCTGCGACTGCGGCGGTTTGCGACGGTGCTCGCTCATCGAACGACTACTCCTCGGGCAGGCGAGACGCCTGGAAGCGGCAGTTGAGTTCCGGTCCCCCCCGAAATGAATACGGACCAGCCCCGTGAAGGGCTCATCCGCTGTGCATCCCCGACGAGGACGCTCTCAGGCGTCCCGTGGTTCCCGCTGGTCTGCATGGCGCACAGACTACGCAGGCTCAAAACCCACCCAGGCTCAAAATTCACCCCAAATCAGACAACTTGCCAGCTATGAATTGACGATGTGACGCCGTTCACCATGTCCCCTCTTGTCGCAACAGCCACGTCGTTCTATCGTGCTGATGTATCGACTCGATACATCAGCACGACATAAGTGACCGGTACGGCGAGGGAGGCGACGATGAGCAGGCGCTCCGGCATCCTCGAATTCGCCGTGCTGGGTCTGCTCCGTGAGGCCCCGATGCACGGGTACGAGCTGCGGAAACGGCTCAATACCTCGCTGGGAATCTTCCGGGCCTTCAGTTACGGGACCCTCTACCCGTGTCTCAAGACGCTGGTCGCCAACGGCTGGTTGATCGAGGAGCCGGGTAGCGCCCCCGAGGATGCGCTCGCCGCTTCACTCGCAGGGCGCCGGGCCAAGATCGTCTACCGATTGACGGCAGAAGGTAAGGAGCACTTCGAAGAGCTGCTCTCCCACACTGGCCCGGACACCTGGGAGGACGAACACTTCGCTGCTCGTTTCGCCTTCTTCGGGCAGACGGAGCGCGAAGTTCGGGTGCGGGTGCTGGAGGGCCGCCGCAGCCGGCTGGAGGAGCGTCTGGAGAAGATGCGCGCCTCCCTGGTCCGCACCCGCGAGCGCCTCGACGACTACACGCTTGAGCTGCAGCGACACGGTATGGAGTCCGTGGAGCGCGAAGTGCGCTGGCTGAACGAGCTCATTGAGAGCGAGCGAGCGGGGCGGGATCAGCGACAGCCCGCCCCTGAGAGCTCAGCTCAGCAGGACAACACATCTGGAGAGACGGGCGGCCTGCCCCGGCACAGGGGTGCCGAGTCCTCCGGGGGCACACCCCCCGGAAGCTCCACCCTGCCGGATCCGTCCGACGACACCGCCAAGTGAAGCGCTGCGATCCGCAGGGTTTCATCCGGAATACCGAGATCACACAGGGAGCAACCGGAATGGGTTCGGTTCGCGTAGCCATCGTCGGCGTGGGCAACTGCGCCGCCTCGCTGGTGCAGGGCGTCGAGTTCTACAAGGACGCCGACCCGGCCGGCAAGGTGCCGGGTCTGATGCACGTCCAGTTCGGCGAGTACCACGTCTCTGACGTCGAGTTCGTGGCCGCCTTCGACGTGGACGCCAAGAAGGTCGGCCTCGACCTGGCGGACGCCATCGGCGCCAGCGAGAACAACACCATCAAGATCTGCGACGTGCCGAACTCCGGCGTCACTGTGCAGCGTGGCCACACGCTCGACGGCCTGGGCAAGTACTACCGCCAGACCATCGAAGAGTCCGCCGACGCGCCGGTCGACATCGTCCAGATCCTCAAGGACAAGCAGGTCGACGTCCTGGTCTGCTACCTGCCCGTCGGTTCCGAGGCTGCTGCGAAGTTCTACGCGCAGTGCGCCATCGACGCCAAGGTCGCGTTCGTCAACGCCCTGCCGGTCTTCATCGCCGGTACCAAGGAGTGGGCCGACAAGTTCACCGAGGCTGGTGTCCCGATCGTCGGTGACGACATCAAGTCGCAGGTCGGCGCCACGATCACGCACCGCGTGATGGCGAAGCTCTTCGAGGACCGGGGCGTCATCCTGGACCGCACGATGCAGCTGAACGTCGGCGGCAACATGGACTTCAAGAACATGCTCGAGCGGGAGCGCCTGGAGTCCAAGAAGATCTCGAAGACGCAGGCTGTCACCTCTCAGATCCGTGACCGCGACATGGGCGAGGACAACGTCCACATCGGTCCGTCGGACTACGTGGCCTGGCTCGACGACCGCAAGTGGGCGTACGTCCGCCTCGAAGGCCGTGCCTTCGGCGAGGTGCCCCTGAACCTCGAGTACAAGCTCGAGGTCTGGGACTCCCCGAACTCCGCGGGCATCATCATCGACGCCGTGCGCGCCGCGAAGATCGCCAAGGACCGCGGCATCGGCGGCCCGATCCTCTCCGCGTCCTCATACTTCATGAAGTCCCCGCCGGTGCAGTACTTCGACGACGAGGCCCGTGACAACGTCGAGAAGTTCATCAAGGGCGAGGCCGAGCGCTAAGCGTTCGCCTGCCCGACCGAGGAGGGTCCCCTGGTAATCCGCCAGGGGACCCTCCTCGTATGTGAGGCTTGATCACATGCCTGTCGTACGTGATCTGCGCGTACTCCTGCGCCTGACGAACTTCCGCCGACTTTTGGCGGTCCGGCTCCTCTCCCAATCGGCCGACGGTGTCTATCAGGTTGCGCTCGCCACGTACGTCGTCTTCTCCCCGGAGAAACAGACTTCGCCGGCCGCGATCGCCTCTGCCATGGCGGTGCTGCTGCTGCCGTACTCCTTGATCGGCCCCTTCGCCGGCGTCCTGCTGGACCGCTGGCAGCGCAGGCAGGTCTTCCTGTACGGGAATCTGCTGCGGGCGTTCCTCGCGAGCCTGACGGCGGTGCTGATTCTCGCCTCCGTACCCGACTGGCTCTTCTACGCCTCGGCCCTGTCCGTCACAGCCGTCAACCGCTTTGTACTGGCCGGGCTCTCCGCTTCACTGCCCAGGGTGGTCGACTCCGACCGGCTCGTCATGGCCAACTCCCTGTCTCCGACGGCCGGCACACTCGCCGCGACCGCGGGCGCCGGACTTGCCTTCGCGGTGCGGCTGGTGTCCGCGGACTCCGACGCCGCGGTGGTCCTGCTGGGCGCGGCGCTCTACCTCTGCTCGGCTCTGGCCTCGCTGCGGATGCCCCGTGAACTGCTGGGTCCCGAGCCAGAGTTGGTGCAGCCGCGAATGGCCGCCGTCCTGGGCTCCACCGTACGCGGACTGATGGGCGGACTACGGCACCTGACGGAGCGCCGGGCGGCGGCGCGCGTGATGGTCGCGATGACGCTGATGCGCTTTTGCTACGGGGCCCTGACGGTCATGGTGCTGATGCTCTGCCGGTACGCCTGGTCCGAGAAGGAGTCGGATGGCCTGGCTGTGCTGGGTCTGGCCATCGCCGTCTCGGGCGCGGGGTTCTTCGCAGCGGCGCTGCTGACCCCGTGGGCCGTCGGCCAGCTCGGGCAGTTCGGATGGATGGTGGCGTGCGCGGCAGCGGCAGCCGTTCTTGAACCGGCTCTGGGGCTGCCGTTCGAGCCGGCGCCGATATTGGTCGCCGCGTTCGTCCTTGGGCTCATCACCCAAGGCGCGAAGATCGCCACGGACACAGTGGTGCAGACATCGGTGGACGACGCCTTCCGCGGCAGGATCTTCTCCCTCTACGACGTGCTGTTCAACGTCGCCTTTGTGGGCGCCGCGGCCATCGCCGCGCTGATGCTGCCGCCCGACGGCCGGTCGGTGCACCTGGTCGTCGTGGTCGCGGTCATCTATGCGGCCGTCGCGGCAACTATGGCCCGCTGGAGCCGTGTCGGCGCCGGGATATAGCGTGCGCGCGCCAAAGGATCGATTGCACACGTCTACGGGGAGTGTTCCGCATGACCTATCCGCCACAGCACGACCAAGGCTCGTACGGGCACCCTGACCCGTACGCACAGCAACCTCCTTACGTTGTTGGTGGGTTGATTCCGGTCACTCGTAGGATCGGGAGGCCCAGGGGCGCTGGGTGTGGCTGTCAAGCTCATGCCGCAGAAGTGGCTTCTACTGATTGGCCGCCCGGTGCCCCGCGACGACTCGGCCACTGATTGGGATGCGCGCGACAAGATCGCTTGGTAAGGACACGCTGGCGAGGTCGTCTGCTGGGACAAGTACAGGAACGACTTCGGAGGTGGCCGTGCCTGAACTGTGGGCCGGTACGGATGCGGGCAAGGCCGAGCATCACTGCGTGGTGATCGACACTGACGGTCAGCGGAAGCTGTCGCGGCGGGTGGCCAACGACGAGACCGCATTGCTGACTCTGATCAGCGATGTCCTCGCGCTGAGCGAGGGTGAGCCGGCGACCTGGGCGATTGACCTCAATTCCGGTGGTGCCGCGCTGCTGATCGCGGTGCTGACCGACAACGGGCAGCAAGTCCTCTATATCCCCGGCCGCACCGTCCACCACGTTTCCGGCTCTTACCGCGGCGACGGGAAGACCGATGCGAAGGACGCCTTCGTCATCGCCGACCAGGCCCGCATGCGTCGCGACCTCCAACCGATGCACCAAGGCGACGACATCGCCGTCGACCTGCGTATCCTCACCGCCCGACGGCTCGACCTGGCCGCAGACCGCATGCGGGCGATCAACCGGCTGCGAGCCCGGATGCTGGAGTACTTCCCGGCGCTGGAGCGGGCCTTCGACTACAAGACATCAAAGGCGTCCCTTGTGCTGCTGACCGGCTACCAGACCCCGGCAGCCCTGCGCAGAATCGGCAGGAACCGCCTGACGACCTGGCTGAAGAACCGCAAGGTCCGTAACTCGCAGCTCGTCGCGTCCACCGCTGTCCACGCCGCCGAGGCTCAGCACACCGCAGTCGCCGGGGAGAAGCTGGCCGCGGCCGTGGTGGCCAAGTCGGCGAGGGAGGTGATGGCCCTTGATGATGAGATCGCCGAGACCGACGCTCTGATCGAGGGTCGGTTCCGCGACCACCCGCATGCCGAGGTCATCCTGAGCCTGCCCGGCCTCGGCCCCGTCCTGGGCGCCGAGTTCATCGCCCACACCGGCGGCGACATGAGCATCTTCGGCAGCCCCGACCGCCTCGCCGGCTTCACCGGCCTCGCTCCCGTCCCGAAGGACTCGGGACGGATCAGCGGCAACATGCGCCGGCCCCGCCGCTACTGCCGTCGCCTGATGCGCGTCTTCTACATGTCTGCCCAGGTCGCTGCCCAGCACTGCCCCATCTCAAAGGCGTTCTACGAACGCAAAAGGGCCGAGAAGAAGACCCACAAGCAGGCCGTCATCGCCCTCGCCCGCCGCCTGAACGTCCTGTGGGCACTCCTGCGCGACGGTCGCCTCATCGAGAGCAGCCCACCAACCCATGCCGCCAGCCCTGCGTGAAGTGACCACAGCCAGTCACGAGCCAGGATTGACAACCACATTGGGAATCAGTAGTAGTTCACACATAGAGGGGCGGTGTTTCACGTGAAACATCGCCCCTCGGGTCATTGCTCCGGCCCCATGTTTCACGTGAAACATGGGGCGGGACCACGCTCACCCCTGTGTCGCCCACCACTCCTTAAGAGCCGCGACCGCCGCGTCATGCTTCATCGGCCCGTTCTCCAGGCGCAGCTCCAGCAGGAACGCGTACGCCTTCCCGATCACCGGACCGGGGCCCACGCCCAGAATCTCCTGGATCTGATTACCGTCCAGATCAGGCCGGATCGCGTCCAGCTCCTCCTGCTCCTGCAACTCCGCGATGCGCTCCTCGAGCCCGCCATAGGCCTGGGAGAGGGCGGTGGCCTTGCGCTTGTTCCGTGTGGTGCAGTCCGAGCGGGTCAGCTTGTGCAGCCGCTCCAGCTGCGGCCCGGCATCGCGCACGTACCGCCGTACCGCCGAGTCCGTCCACTCGCCGGCCCCGTATCCGTGGAAGCGCAAGTGCAGCTCCACCAGCCGCGAGACGTCCTTGATCATGTCATTGGAGTACTTGAGCGCAATCATCCGCTTCTTGGTCATCTTCGCCCCCACCACCTCGTGGTGATGGAAGGAGACCCGACCGTCCTTCTCGAAGCGCCGTGTCCGTGGCTTTCCGATGTCGTGGAGAAGTGCGGCCAGCCGCAGCACCAGATCCGGGCCGTCCACCTCAAGATCCATCGCCTGTTCCAGGACGGTCAGGGAGTGCTCGTACACATCCTTGTGACGGTGGTGCTCGTCACTCTCCAGACGCAGCGCAGGAAGCTCGGGCAGCACATGGTCGGCCAGGCCGGAGTCGACGAGCAGCGCCAGCCCCTTACGGGGGTGGGGGGAGAGGATCAGCTTGTTCAGCTCGTCGCGCACCCGTTCAGCGGAGACGATGCCGATACGGTCGGCCATCTCCTTCATCGCGGTGACGACCTCGGGTGCCACCTCGAAGTCCAGCTGCGCCGCGAAGCGGGCGGCTCGCATCATGCGCAGCGGATCGTCGGAGAAGGACTCCTCGGGCGTACCCGGCGTCCGCAGGACTCGCGCGGCGAGGTCCTCGAGGCCGCCGTGCGGATCGACGAACTCCTTCTCCGGCAGCGCCACGGCCATCGCGTTCACAGTGAAGTCGCGCCGGGCCAGATCCTCCTCGATCGAGTCTCCGTAGGACACCTCGGGCTTGCGCGAGTTCCTGTCGTACGCCTCCGAGCGGTACGTGGTGACCTCGATCTGGTAGCCCTGCTTCTGGCAGCCGACCGTGCCGAAGGCGATCCCGACTTCCCATACCGAGTCCGCCCAGGGACGGATGATCTTCAGCACGTCGTCCGGGCGGGCGTCCGTCGTAAAGTCCAGGTCATTGCCGAGCCGGCCGAGGAGCGCATCCCGGACCGAGCCGCCGACCAGGGCAAGACTGAACCCGGCCTCCTGAAAGCGGCGGGCAAGGTCGTCGACGACAGGGGACACCCGCAGCAGTTCACTCACCGCGCGGCGTTGCACCTGACTCAGTGCAGTGGACTTGTCTTCATTGGCGTTCGGCACAACAGAAAAGGGTACGTGCCCCGGCCGACCGCAGCGCCCTTGTTTATGACGCCGTTCCGATCATGTGGGGCACTCCGCGGCACTTCGACACAGCGCACCTCGTTACCATGCGTGGACGCAACTAGCGACACCCACCAACGACAGCAGACGACGAGGACGGATGAGCGCGTGGCCGAGGCGGCAGACTTCCAGGGGATGAATCCTTCTCCTGCCCGCCGGTGGCTGCGGCGCACAGCCTCCCTGGTCCTCGGCGTACCGCTAGTGGCCGGACTAGTGGCCGGACTGCTGTGCGGCCCCGGCCCGGCCGCACACGCGGCTGAGAACACCTCGGACTCCCGCACGGTTGATGTGTCTCTCGACACCCTGACGCCGACCACCCCTGGCGAGAGCGACACACTCACGATCTCCGGGTCGGTGCTCAACAAGGGCAAGCAGACCATCACCGACGCCGAGATCGATCTACGGGTGGGGCCGAGGCTGTCCAGCAGGGTCTCCATCGACCGCGTCGCCCAGCGGACCGACTATGCGCCGGGCACCGATGCCCCGCCGGTCGGCGACAAGTACACGGTCAAGATCCCCAAGCTCGTCTCCCACGTCAGCCGCGAGTTCACGCTCTCCGTCCCGGTCAATCAGCTCGACCTCGACGACGACGGCGTCTACCAGCTCGGCGTGTCCCTGTCGGGCCAGACCCCGGACGAGCCGTACAACCAGGTCCTGGGCATCGAGCGGACCCTCCTCCCGTGGCAGCCCGAGGCTGTGGAGAAGAAGACCCAGTTCACCTATCTCTGGCCCCTCATCTCCTCGACCCACCTCACCTCTGAGACGGGATCGGACGAGCAGCAGACCCCGGTCTTCGAGGACGAAACGCTGGCCGCTGAGCTCGCCCCGGGGGGACGGCTGGACCAGCTCGTCTCCCTCGGCAGGGATCTGCCCGTCACCTGGGTCGTCGATCCGGATCTGCTGGCCAGCGTCGATGCGATGACCCGGAACTATCGCGTCAAGAGCGGCGCCACCACCGTCCCGGGCAGGAACCAGGCCCTCGCCAAGCGGTGGCTCAGTTCCGTCGAGGCCGCGGTCCAAGGGCGCAAGGTGGTCGCGCTGCCGTTCGCCGACCCTGATCTGGCGTCCCTGGCACACCGCGGCAAGAACATCTCGGGGTCCCTCAGCCATCTGCAGCCGGCCACCAAGGTCGCCGAGACCACCGTGGAGACGATCCTCCATGTGAAGCCGTCCATCGACTTCGCGTGGCCCGTCGACGGCGCCATCGACTCCTCGATCGTCGACGTCGCCACCTCGGCCGGCGCCCACAAAGTGATCGCCCGCAGCGACAGCCTGCGGGACGACCTGTCGTACACGCCCACTGCGGCGCGCCCGATCGGCGGCGGGACAACGGCAGTGGTCGCCGACGCCCGGCTCTCCAACGCCTTCCAGGGCGACATGACCAAGACCGGGAACTCCACCCTCGCGGTTCAGGAGTTCCTCGCCCAGACGCTGGCAGTGAACCTCCAGGCCCCCGGTAACCAGCGGAGCATCGTCGTCGCCCCGCAGCGAATGCCGAGCGCGTCCCAGGCGCAGTCCATGGCACGCGCGCTGCAAGCCCTCGAAGCACAGCGCTGGACTCAGCCGATCGACCTGGTCGCTGCCGCCGGAGCCAGGCCCGACGCCAATGCCGCGACCAAGGTGCCCGGCACCTCCCGCTATCCCGAGCACCTGCGCAGGCAGGAATTGCCGCCCCAGGCGTTCCACGACATCAGGAACACGCAGAACACCCTCGACAACTTCAAGGTCATCCTCACCGCGCGGGACCGGGTGGAGACCCCGTTCGGCAGAGCGATCGACAGGGAGATGTCCACGTCCTGGCGCGGCAACCCGGTGGGGGCCCAGCTGTATCGCGACGGCGTGCGGGCCTATCTGCAGAGCCTCACCGAAGAGGTGCAGCTGATTGAGAAGTCAGCCATCACCTTGTCGGGGCGCAGTGCGACGATCCCGGTCACCGTGCAGAACAGGCTGGTCCAGGGGATCGACCATCTGGTGCTGCGGCTGACGTCGGACAACGCCACCCGCCTCAACCTCGACCAGGACAAGGCCTCCGCCCAGCAGCCGATCAAGGTCGAGGGCGGCCACAGCCAGTCGGTGAAGTTCGCAGCGTCGGCCAACGCAAACGGCCCGGTGCAGATGACGGCCCAGCTCTTCACCGAGGACGGAAAGCCGTACGGCGACCCCATGAGGTTCACGGTGAAGGTCTCCGAGATCACTCCCACTGTGATGCTCGTCATTGCCGGCGGTGTGCTGCTGCTCGTCCTGGCAGGCGTCAGGATGTACACCCAGCGCAAGCGCGCAGCCGCGCGAGACGCGACTGCGCGGGAAGCGGAAGGCTCAGAGGGTTCAGACAGCTCAGAGCCGGAGGGCCCGGAAGGCTCGGAAGGTGACATCAATAGCCTTGATCCGGGGCAGGCGAGTGACCCGACACCGGACACCGGACCGGGAAGCGGCGACCCGTCGGGCACGGGTGAGAAAGTGGACCGTTGAGCGATGTCGTGGCCGGTGGGCCGGGGACGATGAGGTGGGGTTGCAATGAACGCGCCGTACGACGGTGACCGCGGTCAGGGCGCGGGCGGAACTGTGCCCTCTCCGGGGGCGACTCCGGATCCCCCGCTGCCGGACCAGGGTCCTCCGCCGCCACAACCGGACCCCGACCCATACACACAGGATCCGTACGTCCAGGACGCCTACGCCCATGATCCTTACCGGGCGCAGGATCTCTCTGCCCAGGACCCCGTGACCGAGGCGCTGTACGACCGCGCATCCCACCCGCCGCCAGCCGTCGGCACGTACCAGGAACCCCAGCCGCTGTATCAGCAACCCCCGACACCGCAGCACGCACCGGACCCCCGCATCTGGGCGCAGACCCCACCGCCCGAGCCGGCTGGCCCGTCCCGTCATCTGCCGCACGGGGAGGACGCCGGGACCACCCAGTTCACGGGCGTGGACGAGCTGGTCACCCGGGCCGGCGAGGAGGAGCCGGAGCCCGACGCGTTCGCACACCTCTACCGGGACCAGCAGGTCTCCGGGCGGCCCACCCCGGCCCCGGAACCCAGCCCGGCGGCACCCGCCCCCAAGAAGTCCGGCGGTCGCGCCTCCGGCCTGCTGAAGTCCAGCGCGGTGATGGCGGCCGGCACCTTGGTGTCCCGGCTCACTGGTTTTGTACGCAGCCTGGTGATCACTGCCGCTCTCGGCGCTGCCCTGCTCGGTGACACTTACACCATCGCGTACACGCTGCCGACGATGATCTACATCCTCACCGTCGGAGGCGGCCTCAACTCTGTGTTCGTTCCGCAGCTGGTGCGGGCGATGAAGAACGACGAGGACGGCGGCGAGGCCTACGCCAACCGGCTGCTGACGCTCGTCATGGTGGCGCTCGGCGCCATTGTCGCCATCGCGGTGTTCGCGGCCCCGCTGCTGATCCAGCTCATGTCGGAGACGATCGCCTCCAATACGGCGGCGAACAGTGTCGCCGTCACCTTCGCCCGCTACTGCCTGCCCACGATCTTCTTCATGGGTGTGCATGTGGTCATGGGGCAGATCCTCAACGCCCGCGGGAAGTTCGGCGCGATGATGTGGACCCCGGTCCTCAACAACATCGTCATGATCACCACGTTCGGCCTCTTCATCTGGGTGTACGGCACCTCCGCCGAGTCTCAGATGGGCGTCCAGACGATTCCGCCGGAAGGCGTGCGGCTGCTGGGCATCGGCACTCTGCTGGGCCTCGCGGTCCAGGCCCTCGCGATGATCCCGTACCTGCGTGAGACCGGTTTCCGCTTCCGGCCGCGGTTCGACTGGAAGGGCCACGGTCTCGGCAAGACCGTCAGGCTGGCCAAGTGGACCGTGCTGTTCGTCCTCGCCAACCAGGCGGGCGTGCTGGTCGTCACCCAGCTCGCCACCGCCGCCGGTGAGGCGTCCGGCAGGGACGGCGCGGGCTTCATCGCGTACACCAACGCCCAGCTGATCTGGGGCATGCCGCAGGCCATCATCACCGTCTCGGTCATGGCCGCCCTGCTGCCGCGGATCTCGCGCGCCGCCCATGACGGCGACCCGGGCGCGGTGCGCGACGACATCTCCCACGGTCTGCGCAACTCCGCAGTCGCGATCGTTCCGGTGGCCTTCGCGTTCCTGGCTCTCGGCGTCCCGATGTCCAGCCTGCTGTTCGCCTCCAGTGGCCAGGAAGCCGCCCGCAGCATGGGCTTCATCCTGATGGCGTTCGGCCTCGGCCTCATCCCGTACTCCGTGCAGTACGTCGTGCTGCGCGGCTTCTACGCGTACGAGGACACCAGGACGCCCTTCTACAACACGGTCATCGTCGCCGCGGTCAACGCCGCCGCGTCCGCCGCCTGCTACGTCGTGCTACCCGCCCGCTGGGCAGTCGTCGGTATGGCAGCCTCCTACGGTCTCGCCTACGCGGTCGGCGTCGGAATCGCCTGGCGCCGGCTCAAGAACCGTCTCGGCGGCGATCTGGACGGCAAGCACGTCATGCGCACGTATGCACGTCTGTGCATGGCCTCCGTCCCCGCGGCGGCGGCCGGTGGTGCGGTTGCCTACCTGATCATCGAGGGGCTCGGCAGGGGCGCCCTTGGCGCGCTCGCAGCGCTGGTCGCCGGCGGGACCGTACTGCTGGGCGTCTTCTTCATCGCTGCGAAGCGGATGCGCATCGAGGAGCTCAACGCCCTGGTCGGCATGGTTCGCGGCCGCCTCGGCCGTTAGCGGGCGCACGGTCCCGCACAACCATCGTCGGCCGCCGTGTGTCGTGCATAGCGGCCGACTGTGGGCACAATTGGCATGGCTGTTGGATATGCGCAACGGATGGGGAGGCAGGAGCGACGGTGGCGGAACGTAGCACGGCTGCCGTCGACGTGGCCGACAACAGCGGAGACGATCCGCTGACCGCCCAGGCGGGCAAGGCCACGACCGACGGGGCGGCGGAAACCCAGGACACGGCGGAGAAGACCGCATCGGACACGGGCAGCGAACGGCAGGGGACCGAACCCGCCATCGCCACGCCCGAACTGCACAGTGGTCACAAACTCGCCAGACGCTACCGACTAGAGGAGTGCGTCACCCGTCTGGACGGTTTCAGCAGCTGGCGCGCGGTCGACGAGAAATTGCGCCGTGCTGTCGGCGTCCATCTGCTCCCCGCCGACCATCCGCGGGCCCGCTCCGTACTTGCGGCGGCCCGCTCCTCGGCGCTTCTCGGCGATCCTCGCTTCGTACAGGTCCTCGACGCCGTCGAGGAGAACGACCTCGTCTATGTCGTCCATGAGTGGCTTCCGGACGCGACGGAACTCACGGCGCTGCTCGCCATGGGCCCCATGGAGCCGCACGACGCGTACCAGCTCGTCGACCAGCTCTCCCAGGCGATGGCCGCGGCGCACCGTGAGGGGCTGGCTCATCTCAGGCTGACGCCCGGAGCTGTGCTGCGGACCTCGACCGGGCAGTACCGGATCCGCGGTCTTGCGGTGAATGCCGCCCTGCGCGGGATCACCGCTGATGGTCCGCAGCGCGCCGACACCGAGGCTATCGGTGCCCTGCTGTACGCGGCGCTGACCCAGCGCTGGCCATACGAGAACGACGCATACGGCCTCTCCGGGCTGCCCAAGGGCGTGGGGCTCATCGCCCCCGATCAGGTGCGGGCCGGTGTCCACCGCGGGCTCTCGGAGCTCGCCATGCGCGCCCTGGTCAACGACGGCGCCACTGCGTCCCGACAGGAGCCGCCGTGCACCACGCCCGACGAACTCGCGAAGGCCGTCGCTGCGATGCCTCGCATCCGGCCGCCGGAGCCTGCGTTCACCTCCCCGCCCGAATATCAGCGGACCACATACCAACAGGGCACGTACGGCCGCCCTGCCGCCCGTCCGAACGCCCCGGCCCCCCAGCCCGTGCCCGGCCCGCCCGCGCCGCTCCAGAGCCCCACTGGCAAGGTCCTCAAGTGGACAGTCGCGGCTTTGCTCATCGCAGCGCTGGGACTCGGCAGCTGGCAGATCGCCGACAAGCTGATCGACCGCGACAAGGAACCGGTCGATCCGGGCACCTCCCAGACGAACAACGGCGAGAAGAACAGCGGGGTCGAGACCGGCAAGCCGATTGCCATCACCGGCGCCCATGACTTCGACCCGCTCGGGCAGGACGGCTCCGAGAAGCCCGCCGGGATAAAGAACAGCTACGACGGCGACTCAGCCACCTACTGGAACACCGATGGCTACCTCAGCGCGGACTTCGGCCGCTTGAAGGCGGGGGTGGGCATCGTTCTCGACCTCGGCAAGGTCCAGCAGATCGGGACCGTGGACGTGTCCCTCCTCGGTGGCGAGACATCTATGGAGCTGCGGACCGCGCCCGAGGATGCCTTGTCCGAGCCGACGACCCTGGACGGCTTCACCAAGGTCTCCGACGGATCCGGTTCCAATGTGTCCCTCAAGCCCGGCAAGCCGGTGCGGGCACGATACGTTCTGGTCTGGCTGACCGAGCTGCCGCAGACCGACGAGGGCAACTTCCGGGGCAAGGTCTCTGAGATCAAGATCACCAGCTGACGGCATCAGGGGAGGGGGCTCACCGTTGGACGACGCGACACTCGGCGGCACAAGCGACCAGGACCTACTGGCCCGTCACGTCGCGGGGGACCCGGATGCCTTCGGTGAGCTCGTACGGCGCCACCGCGACAGGCTCTGGGCCGTCGCCCTGCGCACTCTGGGGGACCGGGAGGAGGCCGCGGACGCCGTCCAGGACGCCCTGGTGTCCGCCTTCCGAGCCGCTCACACCTTTCGCGGCCAGTCCGCCGTCACCACCTGGCTCCACCGCATCACCGTCAATGCGTGTCTCGACCGGGCCCGCAAGATGGCCTCGCGCAAGACTTCTCCCGTCGACGACACCGGGCGCCTGGAGCAGCTCCTCGAGCCTCATGAATCCGCCGAGGCCCCGGCGGAGCGTAAGGATCTACACCGCGAACTCCTGGCCGCGCTGGCGAAACTCCCCCTCGACCAGCGGGCAGCGCTGGTCCTGGTGGACATGCAGGGCTACCCGGTGGCAGAGGCTGCCGACGTCCTCGATGTGCCAGTCGGGACCGTCAAGAGCCGCTGTGCCCGCGGCCGGGCACGGCTGTTGCCGATGCTCTCTCATCTGCGCAGTGATGCCGGGGATAGCACCGAGCTCAGCATGGGAAGGAACCGGACGCCGGGGGCATCCGTCCCAACGGCGTCGGGACAAAGGGACGCAGGGCCAAGTGATCCTGCAGCTGTGAAGGGAGGAGGTGGGCGCGCATGACATCCACGGCCGACACGACTCAGCACCCGGACGTCTCGGAGATCTCCGACCTCACCGAGGGGCTGCTCTCTCCGTCCCGCACAGTAGAGGTGCAGCAGCATCTGGACCGCTGCTCTCTGTGCGCCGACGTCCGTGCGTCCCTCGATGAAATTCGCGGACTCCTCGGCACACTCCCCGGCACCCACCGGATGCCCGCCGATGTGGCCGGTCGCATCGATGCCGCGCTGGCCGCAGAGGCTCTGTTGGACTCCACCTCGCCCGAACAGACCGCGGATGTTTCACGTGAAACAGAGCCCGCCGCAGTGCCCGCTGCACCGTCGGCCCAGTCCACTCCGGCCGACCGGCCAACGGGACACGCGCGCGCTGCCACCGGTCCTGGCCGCGGGCGCCAGGCCCGGCGGCGACGCAAGGCTGTCCTGGGTGCCGCCCTCGGGGCGGCGGCAGTCGGTATGAGCGCCCTGCTCCTCCAGTCGTTCCAGTCCGCGAGCAACAGCTCAGCCCAGAAAGATGCGAGCGTCAGCTCCGCGGCCGGCGACTCCCACAAGTTCTCTGCGTCAGGCCTCGAGGATCGCGTACAGGCGTTGGTCGCCACGAGCCCCGCCCAAGCTGAGCCACGAATGGAGAAGGGGCCGTCCATCGAGGGCCACTCCAACACCAACTCGCCCAGGCGCACACCGAACGTCGCGGTACCCCCCTGTATCCAGAAGGGCACCGGCCGGAGCGATGCTCCGATCGCCGTTGAGCAGGGCCAGTACGAGGGTGGCAATGCCTACCTCGTGGTGCTGCCGCATTCCGCGGACAGCGACCAGGTCCAGGCGTATGTGATCGACGCGTCCTGCATCGCGACCGCGCCCGCGTCCACCGGCAAGCTGCTGCTGACGGAGTCCTACCCTCGCCGCTGACACACGCCGCCGCGCCGCTCGGACATCCCGGGAATGCAAGCCCCGTAGGATCCGTTGGGTGGGGTGAGAGTCATTGACCCGGCCCCGCAGGCAGCAGACAGTCCGCAGAAACGAGGAAGAAACCCGTGAGCGACGTCCGTAACGTGATCATCATCGGCTCCGGGCCGGCCGGCTACACGGCGGCGCTCTATACGGCGCGCGCTTCGTTGCAGCCGCTGGTATTCGAGGGCGCAGTCACCGCCGGCGGTGCGCTGATGAACACGACCGAGGTGGAGAACTTCCCCGGCTTCCGCGACGGCATCATGGGTCCGGATCTGATGGACAACATGCGCGCCCAGGCCGAGCGCTTCGGCGCCGAACTCGTCCCCGACGATGTCGTCTCCGTCGACCTCAGCGGCGAGATCAAGACCGTCACTGACACCGCGGGAACCGTCCACCGGGCGAAGTCAGTCATCGTGACCACCGGCTCCCAGCACCGCAAGCTCGGCTTGCCCAACGAGGACGCGCTGTCCGGACGCGGCGTCTCCTGGTGCGCCACCTGTGACGGGTTCTTCTTCAAGGACCAGGACATCGCCGTGGTTGGCGGTGGCGACACCGCAATGGAGGAAGCGACCTTCCTCTCCCGCTTCGCGAAGTCCGTCACGATCATCCACCGCCGCGACACCCTGCGTGCCTCCAAGGCCATGCAGGACCGCGCCGTCGCCGACCCGAAGATCTCCTTCGCCTGGCACAGCGAGGTCGCCCAGATCCATGGCGAGCAGAAGCTGACCGGTCTGACTCTGCGCAATACCAAGACCAGCGAGACCTCTGTGCTTCCGGTCACCGGGCTGTTCATCGCCGTCGGCCACGACCCGCGCACGGAGCTCTTCAAGGGCGAGCTCGACCTCGACGACGAGGGCTACCTGAAGGTCGATGCGCCGTCGACGCGTACCAACCTGACGGGTGTCTTCGCAGCGGGTGACGTCGTCGACCACACCTACCGTCAGGCCATCACCGCCGCCGGCACCGGCTGCTCCGCCGCCCTTGATGCGGAGCGCTACCTTGCCGCGCTCGCCGACAGCGCCAAGACCGCCGAGCCGGAGAAGACCCCCGCGGTCTGACCCCCGAACCATCCCTCCCACCCCGCAAAGTAAGGAGGCCGCCGTGGCCGGCGCCCTGAAGAACGTGACAGACGACACCTTCGAAGAAGATGTCCTCAAGAGCGACAAGCCCGTGCTGGTGGACTTCTGGGCCGCCTGGTGTGGTCCCTGCCGCCAGATCGCGCCGTCCCTCGAGGCCATCGCCGCTGAGCATGGCGACAAGATCGAGATCGTCAAGCTCAACATCGACGAGAACCCGGCCACCGCGGCCAAGTACGGCGTCATGTCCATTCCGACGCTGAACGTCTACCAGAATGGTGAGGTCGCCAAGACGATCGTCGGTGCCAAGCCGAAGGCCGCAATCGTCCGCGACCTTGAGGGCTTCATCGGCGAGTAGTCCGAGCACTCACAGCTCGGTTGTTTCACGTGAAACACGAATGGGCTCATCCCTCCAGGGATGAGCCCATTCTCGCGTTCGGGGTCACAGCGGCCGCAGCACCGGCTCCTTCTGTACAGCGCCCAGCAGCCGGTCCAGAGCCAGCTCCACGTCTTCCTTCCAGGAGAGAGTGGTCCGCAGCTCCAGCCTCAATCGGGGATACGTCGGGTGCGGACGGACCGTCTTGAAGCCCACGGCAAGCAGATGGTCGGCCGGCAGCACACAGGCCGGCTCCTTCCAGCGAGCGTCGCCGAACGCCTCGATCGCGCGGAACCCTCTCCGCAGCAGATCCTTGGCCACTGTCTGCACGATGACCCGGCCGAGCCCCTGTCCCTGATAGCCCGGGCTGATCCAGGCAGTCATCAGCTGGACAGCGTCCGGTGAGACAGGGCTCGTCGGGAAGGCCGTGGAGCGCGGCACATAGGCCGGAGGCGCGTACAGGACGAAGCCGACCGGCACCTCGTCGACATAGACAACCCGGCCGCAGGAGCCCCACTCCAGGAGCACGGCAGAGATCCAGGCCTCTTTCTCCAGCTCGGGCGTGCCCGCCTTTACTGCGGCCTCTCCGCTGACCGGATCAAGCTCCCAGAAGACGCACGCACGACAACACTTGGGAAGGTCCGAAAGGTTGTCCAACGTGAGCGGTACAAGCCGACGTCCCATGAAGGCTGTTCCTCACTTCCCTCACCCGCCGCGTTACGGGCGGCTGCCAGCGCGCTCCGCTCCTGGAGCAGGCTGCTGATGAAACCTCCGACTGCCCCAAGGCCCAAGCCCGCTGTCACCAGTTGGCTGCGGCTCACCGTTCGCATGGCCCTCGCTCTCTCCCTCTGAGGTGGATCAAGGTGGATGCGCCGTACCAGAACGCATCGTATCCACCCAGCCCCGGCACGGATACTCTCCTACGGCAAAGGGCGGGTCGTGTCCGGTCAATCAACCGGAGACACGACCCGCCCTTTTGCGACGCTACGCGGCCTCAGCCTTCGTCGTCCTCCTCGGGCTCCTCGGAGAGTCCCTTCTCCAGGACCCGCCCCTCCCCGGGGGCGAGGGTGCCAAGGATGCGCTCCAGATCGTCCATCGAGGCGAATTCGACGACGATCTTCCCCTTCTTCTGGCCGAGGTCCACCTTCACCCGGGTCTCGAAGCGATCCGAGAGCCGAGACGCGAGGTCCGTGAGCGCCGGCGAGAGCCGAGCTCCAGCCCGCGGGCTCTTCGGCTTGGACGTGCCCTTGGAACTCGAGTTGATCAACGTCACGATCTCTTCGACCGCCCGCACCGAGAGCCCCTCGGCCACGATCCGGTGGGCGAGCCGGTCCTGCTCCTCGGAGTCCTCCACCGAGAGCATTGCCCGCGCATGACCGGCCGAGAGCACACCGGCGGCGACCCTGCGCTGGACGGGAGGCGACAGACGCAGCAGACGCAGCGTGTTGGACACCTGCGGACGTGAGCGTCCGATCCGGTCGGCCAGCTGGTCGTGCGTGCAGTTGAAGTCCTTGAGCAGCTGGTCGTAGGCCGCAGCCTCTTCCAGCGGGTTCAGCTGTGCACGGTGCAGGTTCTCCAGCAGCGCGTCCAGCAGGAGCTTCTCGTCGTCCGTGTGCCGGACGATCGCCGGAATTCGCTCCAGATCCGCCTCGCGGCAGGCCCTCCAGCGGCGCTCGCCCATGATGAGCTCGTACCGCTCGGGACCCAATTGCCGTACGACGACAGGCTGAAGAAGCCCCACTTCCTTGATGGAAGTGACCAGCTCCGCGAGGGCGTCCTCGTCGAAGACCTCACGCGGCTGGCGCGGGTTGGGCGTGATCGCGTCCAGCGGCAGCTCAGCGAAGTGCGCGCTGGCCGGCTCGGCGGGTGGCGATGTCGCCTCCGGCTCCGGTGCCGACGTGATCGCCTCAGGAGCAGTGGCAGCCGCCGGTAGCGTCGTCACCTTGGCTGCTGCCACACCCCTTTCCGCAGTCAGCACCGGAGCCGCTCCCGGAGAGTTCGAAGCCCCGGAAGGCGGCACCTGCTTCTCCTGCGGAGCGGCAGGGATCAGCGCACCGAGCCCACGCCCCAATCCTCTACGTCGCTCGCTCACTGGATCCCCTCCGACATGTTCTGCTGGCTGTTCTGACTGCCCACATGGGCATGCTGCGGGTCGTAGTGAATCCCGACCCCCCGCAGCGCGATCTCACGAGCTGCCTCAAGATACGACAGGGATCCGCTGGAACCTGGATCGTAGGTCAGCACTGTCTGTCCATAACTCGGGGCCTCAGAAATGCGCACCGAGCGCGGGATGCTCGTACGCAGCACCTCTTCACCGAAGTGGCTGCGGACCTCATCAGCCACCTGCGAGGCAAGGCGAGTTCTGCCGTCGTACATGGTGAGCAGAATCGTCGAGACATGCAGCGACGGATTGAGATGCGCGCGCACCAGGTCCACGTTCCTGAGTAGCTGCCCCAAGCCCTCCAGCGCGTAGTACTCGCACTGGATGGGGATCAGCACCTCCGCACCGGCGACCAGCGCATTGACGGTCAGCAGACCGAGCGACGGCGGGCAGTCGATGAGGATGTAGTCCAGCGGCTGCTCATAAGCCTGGATGGCCCGCTGCAGTCGGCTCTCCCGCGCCACCAGCGACACCAGCTCGATCTCCGCACCGGCGAGATCGATAGTGGCGGGGGCGCAGAAGAGTCCTTCGACGTCCGGGACCGGCTGGACAACGTCGGAGAGCGGTCTGCTCTCCACCAGGACGTCATAGATCGAGGGGACTTCGGCGTGGTGATCGATCCCCAGCGCCGTGGAGGCGTTTCCCTGTGGATCCAGGTCAACCACCAGAACGCGCGCGCCGTGCAGCGCGAGCGAAGCGGCGAGGTTGACCGTGGTGGTGGTCTTACCCACGCCGCCCTTCTGGTTGGCAACAACCATGACGCGCGTCTGCTCAGGTCGGGGCAGACCTTCACCGGCACGCCCCAGCGCCTCCACAGCCAGCTGGGCAGCTCGGCCGATGGGGGTGTCGTCCATCGGGGGCGGTGTTTCACGTGAAACATCGTCCCCTGGCGACTCGGTACGGGGACCGGGGACCGGATCGGTCATCGGTCCCGCGATGTTGGCGTCGGACCGCAAGGATTCACTCTCCTCGACATCAGGCTCGCAGTAAGCAGAGCCTGCCATGCTTTCGGGGTCGTGAACCAGCGAGGCCCGTGGTTCTGTGGATGAATCCACCTCTGTGGACAATTCCGTAGCCCGCGCGAAGGGCTTGCGATCCCGCATCGGGGCGGCAGCACGGCCGCGGCTGATGATTCCCTGCAGCAGTGAGCGACGTTTCACGTGAAACACGATGCACGCGCCGCAGGACTAGAGACGGACGACACTCCGAAATGCGTACGTATGGAAGCTTGTATGGAGCATCGCTGATAGACAGTACGAACCGCCACGGGATCAGCGACGCCGACGGGTACGACTGGTCCGGGCGGCCTTGGCCCGCTTCGCTGCGAAGCGCACTCCGCCCGGGCTCTCCCCGACCTCCACACGCACCACGGTGGACAGCGGGTCAACGAGCCCCTCACCGACATGCAGCACCGAGGTCTCCACGACGCCGAGCTTGCTCAGCGCGGCCCGGGCTCCCTGGACCTCCTCCGCGGCCGTGTCGCCCTTGAGCAGGAGCATCTCTCCGTAGGGACGCAGTAGCGGCACCCCCCAGCCCGCCAGCCGGTCCAGCGGCGCCACGGCACGCGCCGTCACCACATGCACCGGAGTGAGCCTACCCAGGACCTCCTCGGCACGACCCCGGACCACGGTCACATGGTCCAGGCCCAGCAGTTCGACGACTTCCTGGAGGAAGTTCGTGCGCCGCAGCAGAGGTTCAAGAAGCGTGATCTTCAGATCCGGACGTACCAGCGCCAGCGGAATGCCCGGCAGGCCGGCCCCCGATCCCACATCGCAGACGGTCACACCCTCCGGTACTACCTCGGAGAGCACCGCACAGTTCAGCAAATGCCGTTCCCACAGTCGTGGGACCTCACGGGGACCGATCAGGCCACGCTTGACTCCGGCGTCCGCGAGCAGCTCCGCATAACGCACGGCCTCCGGAAAGAACTCTCCGAATACCGTCTGCGCCTCTTCTGGCGCCTGGGGAAGCTCTGCTGCCTCCGTCACGGGAACCGTCCTTCCGTCCGTACCGCATTGTCGCACTGTGGACCGTGGTGGCTGGCTGACTATCAGGCTGACGAAGATCGGCCCCGCCTGCGAACAGACGGGGCCGACAGAACGCTGCAGGTCAGGCGGGGAGTACGACGACAAAGCGCTGCGGCTCCTCGCCCTCGGACTCGCTGCGCAGACCCGCGGCGGCGACCGCGTCATGCACGACCTTGCGCTCGAACGGCGTCATCGGGTCCATTTTCACGGGCTCACCGGTGCTCTTCACCTCGTTGGCTGCCTTGGCGCCGAGCTCGGCGAGCTCCTTGCGCTTCCTGGCCCGGAAGCCCGCAATGTCCAGCATCAGCCGGCTGCGGTCCCCGGTCTCCCGGTGTACGGCGAGCCGCGTCAGCTCCTGGAGGGCCTCCAAGACCTCGCCGTCACGGCCGACGAGCTTTTGCAGATCCCGGCTGCCCGACTCACTGATGATCGAGACAGCGGCCCGGTCGGCCTCGACGTCCATGTCGATGTCACCGTCGAGATCGGCGATGTCGAGCAGACCCTCGAGGTAGTCGGCCGCGATCTCCCCTTCCTGCTCGAGGCGGGTGAGGGTGTCGCCAACCTCAGCGGCGGAGATGGTGCCTTCCGTCACGGATGGACTCCTTCTTACTTCTTGGACGACGGGTGCTTGGGCCGCTGCTGGCCCTTGCGTTGTCCGGACTTGGGCTGCTGGCGGGCGGAACCTGAAGCAGGCTTCCCCGCCGGCGTCGGCTTGGCATCTCCCCCGGAGTCTCCGGCCCCGGAGGTACCGCCAGATCGCGCATCCTTCTCGAGCGAGGGCTTCGACTCGGAGTCGCCGGACTCGGAGCTCTTGGCCACGCCCTGCTGCGCGCTGGCGGAATGGCGCTTCGACTTGGTCAGGCGCTTGGGCTGCTGCCGCCTCTGTGCGGGGCCGCCCTCGGCCTCGGCGACAGCGGTGTCACTCTTGGCTACCGTGCCGTCCGGCTGGGCAGCGAAGCCGGCCTTGGTCAGGCCCGTGATGAACCGGCGCTCGTTCTCGTTGCGGTCCGCGCCCTTGGCCACGATCGCCTGGACGACATTGCGCTTGCGACGCGAACGAACCTCGCTGTGGACGGTCACGCTCTTCAGCAGACGCTGCAGGTAGTGGTCCTGAGCCTTGCTGCCCGGCGTCGGGTTCTGGTTGATCACGTACATCTGCTGGCCCATGGTCCACACGTTGGTGGTCAGCCAGTAGATGAGGACACCGACGGGGAAGTTGATGCCCATCACGGCGAAGATGACCGGGAAGATGTACATCAGCATCTTCTGCTGCTGCATGTACGGCGTCTTGACCGTCAGGTCGACGTTCTTCTGCATCAGCTGGCGCTGTGTGTAGAACTGCGACGCCGACATCATGATGATCATGATCGCTGTGACAATGCGCACATCGGTCAGCGAAGCACCAAGGGCAGCGACCTTTTCCGTGCTGTCCGTGAACTTCGATGCCAGCGGGGCCCCGAAGATGTGTGCCTGGCGCGCACTGTCCAGCAGCGATTCATTGATGACGCCGATGGTCTTGCCCGAGGCGATGCTGGAGAGCACGTGGTACAGAGCGAAGAAGAACGGCGACTGCGCGAGGATCGGCAGGCACGAGGAGAGCGGGTTGGTGCCCGTCTCCTTGTACAGCTTCATCATCTCTTCGGACTGACGCTGCTTGTCGTTCTTGTAGCGCTCCTGAATCGCCTTCATCTTCGGCTGGAGCGCCTGCATGTTCCGAGTCGATTTGATCTGCTTCACAAAGAGCGGGATCAGACAGATCCGGATAAGGATCACCAGAGACACGATGGACAGTCCCCAGGCCCAGCCCGTGTTGGGGCCGAAGATCGCCCCGTAGACCGTGTGGAACTGGACGATGACCCACGAAACAGGTGTGGTGATAAAGCTGAAGAGACTGGCAATCGTGTCCACTAATCAGGCTCCTTGAGCATTTGGCGAGGTCTCTGCTGCCGGACTCGGGGGTTTGGGGGCCGACCCCCGGGGAGGCACATCGGCGGCGGAGTGCCCGCCCTTGCTGCCACGCAAGGCGTCACGCAGCATTTCGTGCCATCGCGGACGCTTGCGCGGCGGCACATGATCCACGCCACCCGGCGACCACGGATTGCACCGCAGGATGCGCCAGGCGGTCAGTGCTGTGCCCTTGACCGCGCCGTGCCGGTCGATGGCCGTATATCCGTAGTGGGAACACGACGGGTAATACCTGCAGACCGGCCCCAGCAGAGGGCTGATCGTCCACTGGTACAGCTTGATCAGAGCCAGCAGCGGGTACTTCATCGCGCGCCCCCTCCCAGCAGCCGCTGAAGAGCGGCATCCAGGTCTCGGGCCAAGTGTTCATAATCGGCGTCGCCCGCACCGGGCAGCGCCCGTACGACCACAAGGCTACCGGGGGGCAGCTCGGCGAGCCGATCGCGTATCAGGTGGCGCAGTCTCCGCTTGACCTTGTTGCGCACGACCGCCCCACCCACGGCCTTGCTCACGACGAAACCCGCACACGTCGGGGGAGCGCTCTCCCCAGGCGCGTGCGGGTCCGTTGAACCGCTGCGTAGATGGACGACCAGGAGCGGGCGACCGGCCCGGCGTCCTCGGCGTACCGCGGTTGCGAAGTCCTCGCGCCGCCTCAGCCGATTCTCGGTAGGCAGCACGTCATGACCTGTAGGCGATCAGGCGGACAGGCTCGAGCGACCCTTGCCACGGCGGTTCGCGAGAATCGCGCGGCCGGCACGGGTGCGCATCCGCAGGCGGAAGCCGTGGGTCTTGGCGCGACGGCGGTTGTTCGGCTGGAAGGTGCGCTTGCTCACTCGGGGGCTCCAGAAGTGGTTCGTTGGTGGCGGGACATCGCCTGGCTGTCACCGTGCGCCCACGAGTAGCTCGCGTTTCGCCCGAGTGCACCGCTTCACGATCACAGACCGTGATCATTGCCCATCGGAGGCAGGCGGCAGCAGCCATCGACAACTCGACCTGGTCACGGTACGCGCGGCTACGCCATCCGGTCAAACCAGTGTCGCGGCATGCTCCACTGTGCACAGGCTGTGGACAACAACTTGAACCGCGCGGGTCGCCCTGACTACCGTGGCTGAACTCCAATTCCTTTCCTGCCTGTCTTCCCATCCCGTCCCGAGAACCACATATTCGTGGGACCTGCGAGAGAGCGTGCCTTGTGGCTGACGTACCTGCCGATCTTGCCGCAGTGTGGCCACGAGTGCTGGAACAGCTCCTCGCCGAGGGCCAGCAGGGCATCGAACCCAAGGACAAGCAGTGGATCGAGCGCTGCCAGCCACTCGCACTGGTGGCCGACACCGCGCTCCTCGCCGTACCCAATGAGTGGGGCAAGCGCGTCCTCGAGGGCCGGCTCGCCCCGTTGATCAGCGAGACCCTCAGCCGTGAGTGCGGCCGGCCGATCCGGATCGCCATCACCGTGGACGACTCCGTGGGCGAGCACCCGGGTCCGCAGTCACCCCCCACGCAGCAGCAGGCGCCTCGCTACCCGGGTCCGCAGCACGACGATCGGCAGGGCGACCCGTACGACGACTACGGGCACCGGCCCGACGACGACCGGCTGCCCAACGTCCGCCCTGCCTACCCCGAGTACCAGCAGCGTCAGCACCAGCAGCAGCGACCGGAACCCGGCGCCTGGCCGCGTACGCAGGAGGACCTCTCCTGGCAGCAGCCACGGCTCGGCGGCTTCCAGGACCGCGACCCGTACGCCACCGCCCGGCCGCGCCAGCCCCAGCACGACTACCGGCAGCCGCCCGAGCGCCAGCAGTACGAGCAGCAGCGCCCCGAGCGCCACGACCTTCCGGATCGGCAGGGGCCCCATCGCAGCGTCTCCGGGGGCTCGCCCGGACCGCTGGGCGCTCAGCCCTCACCGGCACCCGGTCCCGGTGAACCGCATGCCCGCCTGAACCCGAAGTACCTCTTCGACACCTTCGTCATCGGCGCGTCCAACCGGTTTGCGCACGCCGCGGCGGTCGCGGTCGCGGAGGCGCCGGCCAAGGCGTACAACCCACTGTTCATCTATGGGGAGTCGGGGCTCGGCAAGACCCACTTGCTGCACGCCATCGGGCACTACGCACGCAGCCTCTACCCCGGCACCCGGGTGCGGTATGTGAGCTCGGAGGAGTTCACCAACGAGTTCATCAACTCGATCCGCGACGGCAAGGGCGACACGTTCCGCAAGCGCTACCGCGATGTGGACATCCTGCTGGTCGACGACATCCAGTTCCTGGCGAGCAAGGAGTCGACGCAGGAGGAGTTCTTCCACACCTTCAATACGCTCCACAACGCCAACAAGCAGATCGTGCTGTCCTCGGACCGGCCGCCCAAGCAGCTGATCACGCTGGAAGACCGGCTGCGAAACCGCTTCGAGTGGGGTTTGACCACCGACGTACAGCCGCCGGAGCTGGAGACGCGGATCGCGATCCTCCGTAAGAAGGCGGTGCAGGAGCAGCTCAACGCCCCGCCGGAAGTGCTGGAGTTCATCGCCTCCCGGATCTCGCGCAACATCCGCGAACTGGAAGGCGCGCTGATCCGGGTGACCGCCTTCGCTTCGCTCAACCGGCAGCCGGTGGACCTCGGTCTCACCGAGATCGTGCTCAAGGATCTGATCCCGGGCGGGGAGGACGCGGCTCCCGAGATCACCGCGAGCGCGATCATGGCGGCGACGGCCGACTACTTCGGTCTGACAGTGGAGGATCTCTGCGGATCGTCGCGCAGCCGGGTGCTGGTGACCGCCCGCCAGATCGCGATGTACCTGTGCCGTGAGCTCACCGACCTGTCGCTGCCGAAGATCGGGGCGCAATTCGGAGGCCGTGACCATACGACCGTGATGCACGCGGACCGCAAGATCCGCGCGCTGATGGCCGAGCGACGCTCCATCTACAACCAGGTCACCGAGCTCACCAACCGCATCAAGAACGGCTGACGCGACGTTTCAGAAGCCTTCGAGGGCGCCCCGGGACAAGGTCCCGGGGCGCCCTTCGTCGTTCCGGAGGCATCGCCGTACCCCTCCCGTGCCTCTCCTCCAGATGTCCGGTGTTCGAATAGTCGGCGACCGGGAGGTGTTCTCCACAGATCTGGGGACGATCTTCCGTCCACAGCCTGGGGACTGGGAAGTTGTCCAGATTGCGTCCACAGGCGCGGTTGCTGAGACTTCATCACGCCAGGTCAGACGGTTGTGGATTTGTGGCCAACCGTGCTCCACAGACTGTGGACACAGCAGCTCTCCACAGGGCGGGATCAAGGTTGTCCACCGTCGGCCCACAGGCAGAGCCCCGTTGCCCACAGCTTCTCCACACCCCTGTCCACTGTTCGGCAACGAAACACCCGAGCTCACCGCCTCGAGTGAAAGCCGTCACACCAAGGGGGTCGGTTGGCCTGTGGGGAACGTGGGTAAAGCTGGGGACGGCGCTGGGGAGAAGTCCCCTCGGCCTGTGTATCGGATGTGCAGAACTTTCCGGCGTCCACAGAACAGCCGGGTTGTCCACCGGCTCCGCCCACAGGCCCGGTGGACAAAAAAACGGGTCTGACCTGCATGGACGACGTTATCCACGGTTTCCACAGGCCCTACTACTACTCCTACCTAGAGTTACCGGGAAATTCGCTTCGAAGAAGGCCCTGTGCACAACTCGAGCCCGGAGCGCCCGACCCCTCTTGCCACGACTTGACCCCGACCCGCACCGACTGTCGGTGCCGTACGTCAGACTGGTCCCCGGCGACACAGCCGACGACGAAGGCCAGCAAGGGCGAGCCAGCAACAGCAGGAGGCGGTTCCGGTGAAGATCCGGGTGGAGCGCGATGTACTCGCGGAGGCGGTGGCCTGGGTGGCCCGGAGCCTCCCGGCCCGTCCGCCGGCGCCCGTACTCGCGGGCCTTCTTCTGAAGGCGCAGGACGGCGCCCTCAGCTTCTCGAGCTTCGACTACGAGGTTTCGGCCCGCGTCTCCGTGGAGGCGGAGGTGGACGAGGACGGCACGGTCCTGGTCTCCGGCCGACTGCTCGCTGACATCTGCCGCGCCCTCCCCAACCGGCCGGTGGAGATTTCCACAGACGGTGTACGGGCGACCGTCGTCTGCGGCTCCTCGCGATTCACACTCCACACCCTGCCTGTGGAGGAGTACCCGGCGCTGCCGCAGATGCCGACCGCGACCGGCACTGTGCCCGGTGAGGTCTTCGCCTCCGCCGCCGCGCAGGTCGCCATCGCCGCGGGCCGCGACGACACGCTCCCGGTGCTCACCGGTGTACGTATCGAGATCGAGGGCGACACCGTCACGCTGGCCTCCACCGACCGCTACCGCTTCGCGGTCCGCGAGTTCCTGTGGAAGCCGGAGAACCCGGACGCGTCAGCTGTCGCGCTGGTGCCGGCCAAGACGCTGCTGGACACCGCCAAGGCGCTGACCAGCGGTGACACCGTCACGCTCGCGCTCTCCGGCTCGGGCGCCGGCGAGGGGCTCATCGGTTTCGAGGGTGCCGGGCGGCGGACCACGACCCGGCTGCTCGAGGGCGATCTGCCGAAGTACCGGACGCTGTTCCCCACCGAGTTCAACTCGATCGCCGTGATCGAGACCGCGCCCTTCGTCGAGGCCGTCAAGCGGGTGGCGCTCGTCGCCGAGCGGAACACCCCGGTTCGGCTCAGCTTCGAGCAGGGCGTGCTGATCCTGGAGGCCGGATCCAGCGACGATGCACAGGCTGTGGAGCGCGTCGACGCGAACCTGGACGGCGACGACATCTCGATCGCCTTCAACCCGACCTTCCTGCTCGACGGCCTGAGCGCCATCGACTCGCCGGTGGCCCAGCTCTCGTTCACCACCTCCACCAAGCCGGCGCTGCTGAGTGGCAAGCCGGCACTGGATGCCGAGGCGGACGAGGCGTACAAGTACCTGATCATGCCCGTGCGGCTGTCGGGCTGAGCCCGGCTCATCACCGACTGAGGACGACGCCCGGCTGATCCCGACGGGCCTGCTCGCGCCGGAGCAGGCCCGTCAGGCCGTGGTTACCGGCCGGGCGTAGGCTCGGATCCGGTACGAATCGGCATACAACGCTTAAGGAATCTGTGATGGAGCTCGGTCTCGTCGGCCTTGGCAAAATGGGCGGCAATATGCGCGAGCGCATCCGCCGCGCAGGCCACACCGTCATCGGCTACGACCGCAACCCGGACGTAGCCGATGTCCACAGCCTCGAAGAGCTTGTGGGCAAGCTGAAGGCCCCGCGGGCCATCTGGGTGATGGTCCCGTCCGGAGCCGCGACCCAGGCCACCATCGACGAGCTGGCCGATCTGCTGTCCCCCGGCGACATCGTGGTGGACGGCGGCAACTCCCGCTGGACGGACGACGAGAAGCACGCCGTAGAGCTGGGCATCAAGGGCATAGGTTTCGTCGACTGCGGTGTGTCCGGTGGTGTCTGGGGCCTGGAGAACGGCTACGCGCTGATGTACGGCGGTCATGCCGAGCACGTCGCGATGGTGCAGCCGATCTTCGACGCGCTGAAGCCCGAAGGCGAGTTCGGCTCGGTGCACGCGGGCAAGGTCGGCGCCGGCCACTTCGCGAAGATGGTCCACAACGGCATCGAGTACGCCATGATGCAGGCCTACGCCGAGGGCTGGGAGCTGCTCGAGAAGGTCAACTCGGTCACCGACGTACGCGCGGTCTTCCGCTCCTGGCAGGAGGGCACCGTCATCCGTTCGTGGCTGCTCGACCTGGCGGTCAAGGCGCTGGACGACGACGAGCACCTGGACAGCCTGCGCGGTTACGCGGAGGACTCCGGCGAGGGCCGGTGGACCGTGGAAGCCGCGATCGACAACGCGGTGCCCCTGCCGGCGATCACCGCGTCGCTGTTCGCGCGGTTCGCGTCCCGTCAGGAAGACTCCCCGCAGATGAAGATGGTCGCGGCGCTGCGTAACCAGTTCGGCGGCCACGCGGTCGAGAACAAGTAGTAACCCAGAGCTGGGGGAGGTCGGCGTACCACCATGCACGTCACGCATTTGTCGCTGGCCGACTTCCGCTCGTACGCCCGGGTCGAGGTCCCACTCGACCCGGGCGTCTCCGTGTTCGTTGGGGCGAACGGGCAGGGCAAGACCAATCTCGTCGAGGCGGTCGGCTATCTGTCGACGCTGTCCAGCCACCGGGTGTCCTCGGACGCGCCACTGGTGCGGATGGGTGCGGACCGGGCGGTGATCCGGGCTGCCGTCACGCAGGGCGAGCGCTCCCAGCTGATCGAGCTGGAGCTCAATCCGGGGAAGGCCAACCGGGCCCGCATCAATAGGTCTTCGCAGGTCAGACCACGTGATGTGCTTGGGATAGTACGGACGGTGCTGTTCGCGCCGGAGGATCTGGCACTGGTGAAGGGCGATCCGGGCGAGCGGCGGCGGTTCCTCGATGAGCTGGTCACAGCTCGCTCGCCGCGGATGGCCGGGGTGCGCTCCGACTACGAGCGCGTGCTCAAACAGCGCAACACCCTGCTGAAGTCGGCGGCGATGGCGCGGCGGCACGGCGGGCGGGCGGAGGGATCTCCCGCGACGAAGTCCGGGGGGTCGGATCTGTCGACGCTGGATGTGTGGGACCAGCATCTCGCGCGGGCCGGCGCGGAGTTGCTGGCGCAGCGGATCGATCTGATCGCCACGCTGGAGCCGCTGGCGGAGAAGGCCTACGAACAGGTCGCGCCGGGGGGCGGGCCGGTTGCGCTGGAGTACCGCTCCTCTGCCGGTGGCGGCGCGGGTGTGGCCGGAGTGCGAGGGCGCGAGGCGCTGTACGAGCAGCTGATGGGCGCGCTGGCGGAGATGCGCAAGCAGGAGATCGAGCGGGGCGTGACGCTGGTCGGGCCGCACCGGGACGACCTGGTGCTCAAGCTGGGGCAGCTGCCGGCGAAGGGCTACGCGAGCCATGGCGAGTCCTGGTCGTACGCGCTGGCGCTGCGGCTTGCCTCGTACGACCTGCTACGGGCCGAGGGCAATGAGCCCGTACTGGTGCTGGACGACGTGTTCGCGGAGCTGGACGCCCGGCGTCGGGAGCGGCTGGCGGAACTGGTGGCTCCGGGTGAGCAGGTGCTGGTGACCGCGGCGGTCGAGGACGATGTGCCGGGAGTGCTGGCGGGGACGCGGTACATGGTGGCGGACGGGGCGGTGGAGCGCGCATGAGCGAGGAACCACGCGGCGAGCCTGTGGAGACACCGAAGGTGCCCGAGTCCTCCGGCGTCGACCTGGCGCGGGTCGCGCTGCGCGCGGCGAAGGAGCAGGCGAAGGCGAAGGGTGCGGCGGCGCAGCAGAAGAAGCAGGCCAGGAGGGGCGGGGGGCTGCGGTCGGGAGCGCGTGCGGACGGCCGCGATCCGTTGCCGCTCGGTGCCGCGATCAACCGGCTGATCACCGAGCGGGGCTGGGAGACGCCGGCCGCGGTGGGCGGGGTGATGGGACGCTGGCCGCAGATCGTGGGCGAGGACCTGGCGAACCACTGTGCTCCGAAGCAGTTCGACGACGATCCTTCTGAGCGTGTCCTGACGGTGCAGTGCGACTCGACGGCGTGGGCGACGCAGCTTCGGCTGCTGGCGCCGAGGGTGGTGGCGCGGCTGAACGAGGACTTGGGGCACGGGACGGTACGGCTGATCAAGGTGCTGGGACCGGGTGGGCCGCCGAAGAGGTACGGGCCACTGAGAGCGCCGGGCAGTGTGGGGCCGGGCGACACGTACGGCTGAGAGGGTTTCTCTCCCCACCACCCGTCGCGTCCCTTCCCGGCCCCCCGGGGCCCGGTCCCCGGCCCCGGATCCGGGGCCGGGATTTCCCGGCCGCCCGGCTCCAGGCTGCGCCCCGGACCCGTCCCGCCCCTTGGCGCCGCGGGTCCCGGTCCGCACGCGCCGGACGCTGCGCCCATGGCGGACACCTCCACCCGTAACGAGAGAAACTCCACGAGGCGTGTGAGGTGTCTCTCACTGAGGCCGGGCCATAGCCGGACCGTAGCGAGTGGTTGACAGGCCGAAGCGCTCAACGCCCGCGTGAGCCCCTTGGAGCCCCTTCCTGGATATGGGGAGTCGGACCATCACGGTTCAGGGCGGCACATGCGGACTCAGCTACCGGCAAACCCCCATTCGGGTCGGCGGTACCGGTAGACTGGTGGACAATCCCGCCCACCCGCGGAACATGTCGAACGACGCAGCCGCTCCCGCCTGCCCGGAGAACGGCTTGTGCTGTGCCAGAAAGGGCGCTTCGTGGCCGATTCCGGCAACCCCAACGAGATCATTCCGTCCACTCCTGCCGGTGGGAACGGCGAGGTAACCGCCTCGTACGACGCCAGCGCGATCACCGTCCTCGAGGGTCTGGACGCGGTCCGCAAGCGGCCCGGCATGTACATCGGTTCGACCGGTGAGCGTGGACTTCATCACCTTGTGTACGAAGTCGTCGACAACTCCGTCGACGAGGCCCTCGCCGGGCACGCCGACAGGATCGACGTCATGATCCTCGCGGACGGCGGCGTACGCGTTGTCGACAACGGCCGCGGCATCCCGGTGGACATCGTCCCGTCGGAGAACAAGCCGGCCATCGAGGTCGTACTCACCGTGCTGCACGCCGGCGGCAAGTTCGGCGGCGGCGGCTACGCCGTCTCCGGCGGTCTGCACGGCGTCGGCGTCTCGGTCGTCAATGCCCTGTCGTCGAGGGTCTCCGTCGAGGTCAAGCGCGACGGCTACCGCTGGACGCAGGACTACAAGCTCGGTGTTCCGACCGCGCCCCTCGTGCGCAACGAGCCCACGGACGAGACCGGCACCACGGTGACGTTCTGGGCCGACCACGACATCTTCGAGACGACCGAGTACTCCTTCGAGACGCTCTCACGCCGTTTCCAGGAGATGGCCTTCCTCAACAAGGGCCTGACCCTGACGCTGACGGACGAGCGCGAGTCGGCGAAAGCCACGGTGGGTGCCGACGCCCCCGAGGAGCCGGACGAGGAGCCGCCCGCACGCACGGTGACGTACTACTACGAAGGCGGCATCGTCGACTTCGTCAAGTACCTCAACTCCCGCAAGGGCGAGCTCATCCACCCGACCGTCATCGACATCGAGGCCGAGGACAAGGAGCGGATGCTCTCGGTCGAGATCGCGATGCAGTGGAACTCGCAGTACACCGAGGGTGTGTACTCCTTCGCGAACACGATCCACACCCACGAGGGCGGTACCCACGAGGAGGGCTTCAGGTCCGCTCTGACGGGCCTGGTCAACCGGTACGCGCGCGACAAGAAGCTGCTGCGCGAGAAGGACGACAACTTCTCCGGCGAGGACATCCGCGAAGGTCTGACCGCGATCATCTCGGTCAAGCTGGGCGAGCCGCAGTTCGAGGGCCAGACCAAGACCAAGCTGGGCAACACGGAGGCGAAGACCTTCGTCCAGAAGGTCGTGCATGAGCACCTCACCGACTGGTTCGACCGCAACCCCAACGAGGCCGCGGACATCATCCGCAAGTCCATCCAGGCGCAGACGGCGCGTGTCGCGGCCCGCAAGGCCCGCGACCTGACCCGTCGCAAGGGCCTGCTGGAGTCGGCGTCCCTGCCGGGCAAGCTGAGCGACTGCCAGTCCAACGACCCGACGATGTGCGAGATCTTCATCGTCGAGGGTGACTCCGCCGGCGGCTCGGCGAAGTCCGGCCGTAACCCGATGTACCAGGCGATCCTGCCCATCCGAGGCAAGATCCTGAACGTCGAGAAGGCGCGGATCGACAAGATCCTGCAGAACACCGAGGTCCAGGCACTGATCTCGGCCTTCGGCACCGGAGTCCACGAGGACTTCGACATCGCGAAGCTCCGCTATCACAAGATCATCCTGATGGCGGACGCCGACGTCGACGGCCAGCACATCAACACGCTGCTGCTGACCTTCCTCTTCCGCTTCATGCGGCCGCTGGTCGAGGCCGGGCACGTCTATCTCTCACGCCCGCCGCTCTACAAGATCAAGTGGGGCCGGGACGACTTCGAGTACGCGTACTCGGACCGTGAGCGCGACGCGCTCGTCGAGCTTGGCAAGCAGAACGGCAAGCGGATCAAGGAAGACTCGATCCAGCGCTTCAAGGGTCTTGGCGAGATGAACGCCGAGGAGCTGCGCATCACCACGATGGACGTGGACCACCGCGTACTCGGCCAGGTCACGCTCGACGACGCGGCCCAGGCCGACGACCTGTTCTCGGTGCTGATGGGCGAGGACGTCGAGGCGCGGCGCTCGTTCATTCAGCGCAATGCCAAGGACGTCCGCTTCCTCGACATCTGAGTCGGTCTGTCGCTGACCGCTTCGAAAGGATTTTGACCAGCAATGGCCGACGAGAACACTCCCGCCACCACTGAAGAAGAAGAGCCGGTGCTGCGGATCGAGCCCGTCGGGCTCGAGACCGAGATGCAGCGCTCGTATCTCGACTACGCGATGTCCGTCATCGTCTCGCGTGCGCTGCCGGACGTACGGGACGGCCTCAAGCCCGTCCACCGGCGCGTGCTCTACGCGATGTACGACGGCGGCTACCGGCCCGAGAAGGGCTTCTACAAGTGCGCCCGCGTCGTCGGTGACGTCATGGGTACGTACCACCCGCACGGCGACTCCTCGATCTACGACGCGCTCGTACGTCTGGCCCAGCCGTGGACGATGCGCATGCCGCTGGTGGACTCCAACGGCAACTTCGGTTCCCCGGGCAACGACCCGGCCGCCGCCATGCGGTACACCGAGTGCAAGCTGATGCCGCAGTCGATGGAGATGCTCCGGGACATCGACGAGGAGACCGTCGACTTCCAGGACAACTACGACGGCCGTAACCAGGAGCCGACGGTCCTGCCGGCGCGCTTCCCGAACCTGCTCGTCAACGGCTCGGCCGGCATCGCGGTCGGTATGGCCACGAACATCCCGCCGCACAATCTGCGCGAGGTCGCGGCCGGCGCGCAGTGGGCGCTGGAGCACCCGGAGGCCACCCACGAGGAGCTCCTCGACGCGCTCATCGAGCGGATCAAGGGTCCGGACTTCCCGTCCGGCGCGCTGGTCGTGGGACGCAAGGGCATCGAGGAGGCGTACCGCACCGGTCGCGGCTCCATCACGATGCGCGCGGTCGTCGAGGTCGAGGAGATCCAAGGGCGGCAGTGCCTGGTGGTCACCGAGCTTCCGTACCAGACCAACCCGGACAATCTCGCGCAGAAGATCGCCGACCTGGTGAAGGACGCCAAGGTCGGAGGCATCGCCGACGTCCGCGACGAGACCTCGTCCCGTACGGGCCAGCGCCTGGTCATCGTGCTCAAGCGCGACGCCGTTGCCAAGGTCGTGCTGAACAACCTCTACAAGCACACCGACCTCCAGACGAACTTCGGCGCGAACATGCTGGCGCTGGTCGACGGCGTGCCGCGCACGCTGTCGCTGGACGCCTTCATCCGCCACTGGGTGCACCACCAGATCGAGGTCATCGTCCGGCGCACGAAGTTCCGCCTGCGCAAGGCGGAGGAGCGGGCGCACATCCTGCGCGGTCTGCTCAAGGCGCTGGACGCGATCGACGAGGTCATCGCGCTGATCCGGCGCAGTGACACCGTCGAGATCGCGCGTGAGGGCCTGATGGGCCTGCTGCAGATCGACGAGCTCCAGGCCAACGCCATCCTCGAGATGCAGCTGCGCCGACTGGCCGCCCTGGAGCGCCAGAAGATCGTCGCCGAGCACGACGAGCTGCAGGCCAAGATCAACGAGTACAACGCGATCCTGGCCTCGCCCGAGAAGCAGCGTCAGATCGTCAGCGAGGAACTGGCAGTCATCGTCGAGAAGTTCGGCGACGACCGGCGCTCCAAGCTGGTGCCCTTCGACGGCGACATGTCCATGGAGGACCTGATCGCCGAGGAGGACATCGTCGTCACCATCACGCGTGGCGGCTATGTGAAGCGTACGAAGACGGATGACTACCGCTCGCAGAAGCGCGGCGGCAAGGGCGTACGCGGCACGAAGCTGAAGGAAGACGACATCGTCGACCACTTCTTCGTCTCCACGACGCACCACTGGCTGCTGTTCTTCACCAACAAGGGCCGTGTCTACCGCGCCAAGGCGTACGAACTCCCTGACGCCGGCCGGGACGCGCGTGGGCAGCATGTCGCCAACCTGCTGGCCTTCCAGCCGGACGAGCAGATCGCCGAGATTCTGGCGATCCGCGACTACAACGCCGCTCCCTACCTGGTGCTCGCCACCAAGGGCGGTCTGGTGAAGAAGACATCTCTGAAGGATTACGACTCGCCCCGCTCGGGTGGCGTCATCGCGATCAATCTCCGCGAGACGGAGGACGGCAGCGACGACGAGCTGATCGGCGCCGAGCTGGTGTCGGCCGAGGACGATCTGCTTCTCATCAGCAGGAAGGCGCAGTCGATCCGGTTCACCGCGACCGACGACGCGCTGCGTCCGATGGGGCGTGCGACGTCGGGTGTGAAGGGGATGAGTTTCCGCGAGGGCGATGAACTGCTCTCGATGAATGTTGTCCGGCCAGGTACGTTCGTGTTCACTGCCACCGATGGTGGGTACGCGAAGCGGACCGCCGTCGACGAGTATCGCGTCCAGGGTCGCGGCGGCCTCGGTATCAAGGCCGCCAAGATTGTGGAGGATCGCGGTTCGCTCGTGGGTGCGCTGGTGGTCGAGGGGACGGATGAGATCCTCGCCATCACCCTCGGTGGCGGCGTGATTCGTACGCGAGTCAATGAAGTCAGGGAGACGGGCCGTGACACCATGGGCGTCCAGCTGATCAACCTGGGCAAGCGCGATGCCGTGGTGGGTATCGCTCGTAACGCCGAGGCTGGTCGCGAGGCCGAACAGGTCGACGGGACCGAAGAGGCCGACGTTGTGGCGGTCGAGGCGGTGGTCGAGGGCACGGAGCCTTCGGCCGGGGAGCACGAGGAGTAAAGCGTGAGTGGAGCCACGGGCGCCGGATCGGCCGATTCCGGAGCGAACGGTGCCCGTGGCCCTGCCGCGGACTCCCAGGGTGGGGGCACTCCCGCCGAAGGCAGGGGAATTACGGTGACGGACACCCGGGGGCAGATGCCTCCGTACGACAGATTCGGCGGCGAGCAGCCGGCGCCGCAGCATGCCCCGGCGCCGCAGCAGGCCGGGCAGCCGTACCACCCGCCGCAGGCGTACCCCTCGCCGCAGGGCGGTGGCGGAATGCCGCAGACGGGTGGCGCTGTGCGCCGGCCGCGGACCGGGGCGCGTACGACGCCGCGTACCCGCAAGGCGAGGCTGCGGGTGGCCAAGGCCGATCCGTGGTCGGTGATGAAGGTCAGCTTCCTGCTCTCCATCGCGCTCGGCATCTGCACGGTGATCGCGGCCGCGGTGCTATGGATGGTCATGGACGCGATGGGCGTCTTCTCGACTGTGGGCGGGACGATCAGCGAGGCCACCGGCTCCAACGAGAGCAATGGCTTCGACCTTCAGTCGTTCCTTTCGCTGCCGCGAGTGCTCATCTTCACCTCGGTCATCGCGGTGATCGATGTGGTGCTGGCCACGGCGCTGGCGACGCTCGGGGCATTCATCTACAACCTGTCCGCAGGTTTCGTGGGTGGCGTCGAGCTGACCCTGGCCGAGGACGAGTAACCAATTTTGGTACTCCCCTGGACGTGCGCTAATCTTCAGAGGTCAGCGCGCAGCGCGGCGGGGCTATAGCTCAGTTGGTTAGAGCGCATCCCTGATAAGGATGAGGCCACAGGTTCAAATCCTGTTAGCCCCACAGTTGTGATTCGGCCCGGACGGGGATTCTCCGTCCGGGCCGATCGCTTTGTCCGGGGCCCGAGTTGGGACGTTCGCCGGTCCCTCGCGCGTCGCACGCAGGTCACCGATCGGTATCGGTCGGTGTGTATAGTCGGGCGCCAGAAGTCCTCATACGTCAAGGAAAGACGAGGTCGCGCGGTGAAGAAGCTTCTCCTAGTCGCACTGGCCGCCATCGGCGGGCTCCTCGTGTACCGCCAGATCCAGGCGGATCGCGCCGAGCAGGATCTGTGGACGGAGGCGACCGACTCCGTGCCCGCAGGTTCGGGTGTGTGAGACGCAGCAGTCTTGGTACGAAGCCCCGGTCGCTGAAGCGGCCGGGGCTTCCTGCTGTCCGCGGCCTGCCTGCTGCATACAGCCTCGTCCGCCGTTGCGTGACCGTGACAATCCTGCCCTTGAGTTCGCCTCAGCAAATCACTAACTTGCAAGAGCAAACTCAGGGGACTCGGGAGGGGAACACGGGTGCAGGCACAACTGGGCCGCCGCGCGACGGTGGCAACGATCGGCGCGGCGCTGCTCGCACTGTGGGCGAGCCCGCTGTCGGCGGCGAACGCGACCGTGCAGGTCGGGCACGCGGTGGAGAACCGGCAGGCGGGGAAGGTGAGTCGGGCCGGGGAGGTAGGTCGGGCGGGGGAGGCGACTCGGGCGCGGGAGGCGCGGCAGGATGAGGCGCCGGACGGCAAGAGCGGCCTCGTGATGGTGCTCGACTCCTCCGGCTCCATGGCCGACGACGACGGCAGTGGACAGACGCGCATGGCCTCCGCCCGCGCGGCAGTCGGGACGGTCGTCGACGCCCTCCCCGACCGCTTTCCCACCGGTCTGCGGGTCTACGGCGCCGATCAGCCCAAGGGCTGCACCGACACCCGGCTGGTCCGGCCCGTCGAGCCGCTCGACCGTGCGGGCTTGAAACAGGCCGTGGGGGCACTGCGGCCCAAGGGCGACACCCCTATCGGGCTCTCGCTGCAGAAGGCCGCCGGGGACCTGCCGAAACCCGCGGACGGCGCGATCGGGACCCGTACGATCCTGTTGATCTCCGACGGTGACGACAACTGCGGCTCCCCGCCGCCCTGCGAGGTCGCCCAGCAGCTCTCGAAGGACGGCGTCGGGCTGCGCATCGACACGGTCGGGTTCCAGGTGCGGGGCGCGGCAAGGCAGCAGCTGGAGTGCATCGCGGAGGCGGGCAACGGGCGCTACTACGACGCACCCGACGCCAAGGCCCTCGCCCGCCAGCTGCAGCGCTCGGCCCAGCTGTCGGCCGACGGATACCGCTTCCGCGGCAAGCCGGTCGAGGGCGCGCCGCGGCGGGACGCGGCGCCCTCCGTCGTACCGGGGCAGTATCTGGACACGATCGGACCCGGCGAGCAGCGGTACTACGCGGTCGGCCTGGATGCCGAATCCACTGTGGAGTTCTCCGCGACGGCGGTGCCGCAGCCGGGGGCAGCGGTGGACACCTTCGACGCCCTGCGCACCAGCATTGCGTACGGCACCGACAGTGCCTGCGCCACCAGCACCGAGCGATTCTTCCAGAAGGAGGGAGCGACCCCACTGACCTCAGCCGTCGCCCGGATTCCGAGCGAGAAGGGCACGAGCGGCTGCGACAAGGCGGGCCGGTACTGGCTGGTCGTCGAGCGGGAGAGCAAGAAGGGCTCGGACGCCGGGCGCTGGCCGCTGGAGCTGACATACGGCGTCGAGCAGCCGCTGCCCAGGAATGTGACGCCGGCTCAGTCGCAGCCTGAGTACGGGGAGGGCGACAAGGACGCCCTGCTGCCGACCGGGGATCCGCGTGACGTGGCGGGCGGCACAGGCTTCAACGACGCCAAGGAGATCGGGCAGGGCATCTGGAGGGACAAGGTGCTGCCGTCCCAGACGCTCTGGTACAAGGTCCCGGTCGGCTGGGGGCAGCAGCTGCGGTACGACGTGGAGTTCGCCAACGAGCCCACTGTGGACGGCTCTTCGTCGGTGTGGTCCTACGGAGCGACTCAGGTCTTCACGCCGGGGCGGTCGCCGGTCGGCGGCGGCACAGGGGAGTTCAGCCCGCAGACCGTCTACAACGGCCGGCCCACGGCGCTGGAGATGGGCACCGTGCCTGTCGCCTGGACCAACCGCCACGAGTCTCACCCCAATGTCGTCCCGGTGCACGCCAAGGGTGGTTTTTACATCGCCGTCACGCTGGGCGCGAAGGCCGCCGAGATCGCCGAGAACCCACGGATCGGTGTGGTGCTGAGGGTGGCGGTGATGGGCGAGGAGCTCGCCGGGCCGCAGCACAACGCGCCCGCCCTCGCGAACAAGGCGGACAAGAAGGGCGATGCCGCTGCCCGCGCAGACAGTGAAGCGACCGGCGGGGCAGGATGGACCGGCACCGCGATCGCCGCGGCAGCAGGCGGGGCGGTCATCCTGATCGCGGGCCTGGTGCTCGTACTGGTACGGCGCAAGCCGGCGACGGGTGCAGCCACGGACACGACCACATCAAGGAGAAGCGCGTGAAGAGGCAGCGCGGCAGGGGCCGGGTGGCGCTCGCCGGCATGGCGGCGATGTGCGCTGTGGCGGCGCTGCCAGGGCAGGCGTGGGCGGTCGGCGAGCCCCATCCGTACGCCTTCGACAGCGAGGCCAAGGCGGTGCGGGGCTCGGCCGTCAACAGCGACGGGCCGCCCCTGACGGCCGGATCGACCTACAAGGACACGATCAAGCCCGGCGAGAAGCGCTACTACCGTGTCGACCTGGACACCAAGACCAATGCGTATGTCTCGGCGGTGGCCGTTCCCAAGCCGGCCACCAAGGTCGGGTACGCGGACAAGCTGACGGTCAGCATCGAGGACCGCTCGGGGACCAAGTGCGGTGACGGCTACGCCCAGTTCGGCTCCGCCACGTACGCCAGGCCGGTCGCCTCGTACGCGGAACGGACGATCGACAAGGACAGCGGCAGCTGCCAGGAGGCAGGCGCGTACTACGTGCTTCTGGAGCGGTCCGGTGAGGCCACGTCGACGCCCGAGCCATGGGATATGGAGATCCGTTTCGCCTCGGAGCCGGGGCTGAAGACCGCCGGCCCGACGGCACCGCCCGAGACCTGGCCGTCCGCATCGCCCGCCGTGCCCGCCGGCGGCCCGGAGAAGCGGCAGGGCGGCACGAGCTTCACCGACGCCACCGGCCTGACGCAGGGCGAGTGGCAGGACAAGATCACGCCCGGCCAGACGCTCTTCTACCGGGTGCCGGTCGACTGGGGACAGCAGATCTTCGCCAGCGCCGACCTCGGCACCAGCGCGGCGGACGACAGCGCGGGGGGCGTCGGCAACGCCCTCGTGCTGGCTCTGCACAACCCGACCCGCGGGATCGTGCAGGACGCGTCGAGCGTGTACTACGACGGCAAGCAGAAGTCGCTGGCGTTGGATCCGCTGCCGCCGGTGGCGTACGAGAACCGCTACGACTCCGACCCCTCCACCAAGGCCATGCGGTTCGCCGGCTGGTACTACCTCTCGGTCACGCTCAGCCCGGAGGTCGGCGAGGAGTTCGGCGAGAAGCCGATCCCGCTGACCCTGCGGGTTAATGTCGAGGGCCAGCCGGATAACGCTCCGGCGTACGCGGGGCCCGCGGGGGACTTCGAGGTCACCAAGGACGACCAGGAAGCCGCGGACAGCGGCAAGAGCGCGCCGGAGGCGGCGAAGGGCGACACGATGCAGCTGGTCGCCGCCGCGGGCATTGGCGCCGGGACCGTGCTGGTGCTCGGGCTCGGGGCGTGGATGCTGCTGGCGCGGCGGCGGACGGCGAATGCGGCCCCGGACGCGACAGCGGCCCCCGCCGCGACCGCCGCCCCGGGCGTGGGGCCCGTGCCGGGCCCTGTCGGTCAAGGACAGGTGCCAGGGCAGGCGCCGGGGCAGGGACAGTACGGGCCGCCGCCCGCCTGGTAGTTCAGGACTGGCCGCTCAGACCGGCGGGGCTCAGGCCTGGGTCAGCGCCCAGATGCCGACCGCGAAGCAGAGCAGAGCGACGAGCAGCACCGGGACCGCAACCTTCGGGGGCGGTCCCGGTCGCTTTGTGGCCGCCGCCGGAATCGGGGCGTGCGGGAGCGGAACCTGCGGGCTCTGACCGGTGTAGGCACGAGTAAGAGCTTGTTCGTACTGCACCGGAGCGGTCGGAGCAGTCTGCGACTGCGCGGGCTGCTCGGGCGCTGGGGCGTAAAGGGGGGAGGCGCTGTGTACCGGTACGGGCGTGGGGGTCGGCGTTGGCTCCGCGGCCGCAGGCATGGGAGGAGGAGTGGACGGCTGTGCCGCGTACGGCAGTTGTGCGTTGTGCTGCTGTACGGGCGGCTGCTGCGGCGGTGGGGCCAGATGGAAACTGCCCGTCTCCGACGGGGGGAGCGGCTGCTGCGCGGGAGCCTGCGCTCCCTGGTGGCCTGTCTGGGGGGCGGCTACGGGACCGGTGGGGCCGAATCCCGCGGGGAGCGGCCCGATCTGGTCGAAGACCTCGACCGGCTCGTCACCGGCTCCGGCCTCCGGCAGCATCTCCACGGCCGCCGTGAGCGCTTTGCGCGCGCCCGTGGCGGTACGGAACCGGGCCTGCGGATCCGGCTGAAGCAGACCGGCCAGCACCTGCCACAGCGGTTCCGGGATGCCCTGGGGGGCGCCGGGAGTGCCGTGGCTGGCGAAGTGCTCGACCAGAGCCCGGGAGTCGGGCTTCTGGCCCTGGAGCAGATAGAGCGCGACCAGGCCGACCGCGAAGAGATCGGCCGTGAAGTCGGGCTCCGCGCCCATCATCTGCTCGGGCGCGAAATATCCGGGCGTGCCCACCACGTAGTTGGTCTCGGTAAGCCGCGGCTCACCCTTGCGCATCGAGATCCCGAAGTCGGACAGCCGCAGATGCGGCCGTCCGGTCCCGGTGGCCTCCAGCAGGATGTTCGCCGGCTTGATGTCGCGGTGCACGACCCCCTCGGCGTGCACCGCTGCCAGGCCGGAGAGGAGCTGATCGAGCAGGGTGCACACAAAACGGGACGGCAGCGGGCCGTAGTCGCCGATCACGTGCGCCAGCGACCCGCCGCTCACCAGATCCATGGTGAACAGCACCTTGTCGTCGTCCGCGGCCCAGCTGGCCGGGGCGAGGACATGGGGATGATCGATCCGCAGGGCCTGCTCGCGGACGAAGCGCAGCAGGGTGTGCGCATCGCTCTGCTGCAGCACCTTGGCCGCCACATAGCGACGGCGCCGGTGATCCCAGGCACGCCAGACCGCACCGACACCGCCGCGTCCGATCGGGTCGATCAGTTCGTACCGACCAGCGAAAACCTCACCCATTGCGCTGCGCCCGCTCCCCGTTCCCAGTTGAGGCGTTCTGCCTCGATCAGCTCTGGTGCGACTCGTAGTGGGCTACCGCGTCCGCCGTGCGCCCGGCGCCGTACACCCGGAGGAACTCTGCCAGCTCGGGGTGGCTCGGGGCGAGCGAGTCCGCCGCATCGATGATGTCGCCCGCCGCCGAGACCGAGCGCAACAGCGACTGGATCTCGCGTACGACGCGGCGCACCGTCGGCGCACCCGAGCTGCTCGTGGTCTGGCTGGTGCCGGTCAGAACGGAGCCGCCCTGCGACTTCTTGATCTCTTCCATCCGGTCGGTGGCCTCGACCGCACTGACGCTGCCGTCGGCGACCAGACTCGACAACTCCTGCAGCGCCTGCACCCGTTGGACCACAGCGGGGTTGCCGATCTTGGCCCGCTGGCCGCTCATCAGCTGGGAGAGCATCGGCGCCGACAGCCCGAGCACCGCCGCGAGGCGGGCCTGGTTGAGACCCAGATCGTCGATGAGCCGACGGAAGAGCGCCCCCAGCGGCTCTCCGTACCAGCTGCGCTGCAACTCTCTGGCTCTCGCGGTCGTTTCCTGCTGTGCGGCGTCCATCGCGTCTCCCCATCGCTTCCCCAAGCGGGCTTCGCTGCTGCGAACCTCGCCGAGCATCTTACGGAGCGTGGTCGCCGACCGGGAGTCCCAATCCTTTTGCAGGATCACGGGGGTCACCCGGTACTCTGGTCTGCGGCGGTGGCCGAGGCAGGAATCTGCTCGGTCGTATCCACCATTCCCGGGGCCTTAGCTCAGTTGGTAGAGCGCTGTCTTTGCATGGCAGATGTCAGGGGTTCGACTCCCCTAGGCTCCACGCTTCAGGACCCCCTTTGACCTGCGGAAACGTGGTTGGAGGGGGTCTTTTGCGATCGCCCCGAAGGCGTGCGAAGACATGCGAGGGCACGGCGTCGCGCTCCTCAGCGCGCGGCAGCCGCCCGCACGGCCGGGCCGGGCCTCCGGACTGCAGCGCAGTCGCTGCAGTCGCTGGCCCGTGGTCGAAGTCGTGCCTCGGGCCCACCACCGCCGGTCCTCGCCCATTCTGTAGAGCACCGTCATCAGAGCACCGTCATCGGGGCCAGGCCCGGCTTTGGGGCCGGATGGGCCGTCCGGGTGGTGTTCATCCGAAGAACTGCACGGCGGCGGCGTAGCTCCCCCACTTCCCAAGATGCGTACACATCATGAGGAAGGTATGTAGATCGCTCAACCCGAAAGCGAGGGGTCATGGCCGCGTTCCAGGTCAAGAATCTGTGGTCCGTCTTCATCACCGCGCTCTTTGCGCTGCTTGCCTCGGTGGGGCTCACCACCGCCGCCGGCGCCGCTCAGCAGCCGGCAGTGCGGACGCCGGGCCGGCTGGACCTGCCGAAGCAGGCGCGTCCGCAGGGCCTCTGGGCGACGGTGCCTGCCCCCAGCACGCGATGGAGCCCCACCGCGCGCGGCAGATCACTGCCGCCCACCATCAAGCAGCGCATCCGCGCCGAGGCCCATGGCTCCTCACCCGCCACCCGGCAGCGGCCCGAGATCGACGCCGAAAGCGTGCTGAGTACCGCATCCACCCCCGGCGCGAATCCGGCGCTTGCCGCCGTATGAGGCGCCGGGAGCTCGCACTCCTCCCGGCGCCACCGGCCACACGGGCGGTATGGGATCAGCGGCGGTCGTCGCCGTCCCCGGACTCCGCCTCGGCCTGCTTCGCCTGGACCTCAGGATCGAGATCTCCCTTTCCACTGCCGTCGACGGACTTCAGCGGCGCGCGGTCGGAGACCTCCGTAGCAGCGGGCGGTTCCACCAGCCAGTCGGGGTTGGCCTGCTTGTCCCACCACTTCCAGGCGGCGAAAGCTCCACCGGCCAGCATGCCGATGATCGCGAGACCCTTGACGGCACGTCCGGCCCTGGTTCGCCGTTCGTGCTTCCTCACCAGCTTCTGAATCTCCTTCGCCGTCACTTGTCCACGCAGAGCGGCCAGCGCGGCAGCGGAGCGGGCCACAGCCTCCTCCCGTACGGGCTGAGCGACCGCCACCGCGTGCTCGACACGTGGAACGGTGTAGTCCGCCGCCTGACGAGCGGCCTTGCGGGCCTGCTTCGCGGCTCGGTGTGCGGCCTTGTCGACCTTGGGCGGCACATGCGGCGCTACACGCGCGTCGTACTGAAGACGGGCCTCATTCGCGGCCTTGGAGACTGTGGGCGCGAGCCGTACGCGAGCCTCGTGTGCGTAATGCGCGGTTTGGTTCTTGGCCGTGCCGGCGTAGGGCGCCACCACTTCCGCGGCGTGCAGCACGCTGTCCTTCGCCGTACCGGTCGCGGCGCGCACGCTGTCCATGCGGGTCACGGGATCCTCCTCCTCGGTGGCGTTCTGGGGTGCTGGGGTTCATCCCCAGTTGGGCACACATTCGCCTATCCACCCGTTTGAAAATCATGCCTGTTGAGAGCCGCCTCGGCATGCGGGGCGGGCATCCGGGTCATATGGGGGCGGGCATCCGGGTCATGTGGGGAGCTTTGTGGACGACGATGCCACGGTTCGCACCGCAACGCGCCGGTCACGCGACGACTGGACGGCTTTTATCCGTGCGCGGCCCTTCCATGCAAGGATCGGGCGACGGAAGAGAAGACTTACGGAAGGCAGACCGTGGCCGAGCAGCTTTACGCCACCCTGAAGACCAACCAGGGCGACATCGAGATCCGGCTTCTGCCGAACCACGCGCCCAAGACGGTCAAGAACTTCGTCGAGCTCGCCAAGGGCGAGCGTGAGTGGACCCACCCGGCGACGGGCAAGAAGTCCACGGACAAGCTGTACGACGGTACGGTCTTCCACCGCGTGATCAGCGGCTTCATGATCCAGGGCGGTGACCCGCTGGGCAACGGCACCGGCGGCCCGGGATACGAGTTCGGGGACGAGTTCCACCCGGACCTGGCCTTCGACAAGCCGTACCTGCTGGCCATGGCCAACGCCGGCCCGGGCACCAACGGCTCGCAGTTCTTCATCACCGTGTCGCCCACCGCCTGGCTGACGCGCAAGCACACCATCTTCGGTGAGGTCACGAGCGAGGCCGGGAAGAAGGTCGTGGACGCCATCGCGGGCGCCCAGACCAACGCGCGCACCGACCGCCCGGTCAACGATGTCGTGATCGAGTCGGTCGTCGTCGAGACCCGCGAGGGCTGATCCCCCGGATCCCAGGGAGTGATCCGCGGGCGTGAACCCGTGTGATCCCCTGCGCGCCCAAGCAGTGATCCCCTGCCGTGATCTCATGCGTGATCCCAGGGAACCTTTTCGCCCCGCCCGTCCGTATGGATGGGCGGGGCGGTGTGTTGAGCCGGAGAGAATGAGGGGACCTCATGGACCAGGCGCCAGGCAGTCCGCAGGAGCCGCAAGGCACGCAAGGCCTGCCGAGCTGCTACCGGCATCCGGGCCGCGGGACGGGCATAAGCTGCACCCGCTGTGAGCGGCCGATCTGCCCAGACTGCATGGTCAGCGCCTCCGTCGGATTCCAGTGCCCGGAGTGCGTCCGTACCGGATCCGGTACGGGACACTCCCCGGCCGCCAACCAGCCGCGGACGATCGCGGGCGGCACGGTCACCGCTGATCCGCGCCTGCTGACCAAGCTGCTGATCGGGATCAACCTCGCCGTCTTCCTGCTGCAGCTGTCGCTCGGGGACCGGTTCACCGACCAGTTCGACCTGATCGGGCGCGCCTTTGTCCCGCTGCTCGGAGATGTCGAGGGCGTCGGGGAAGGGCAGTGGTACCGGCTGCTGACGTCGATGTTCCTGCACGGCAGCTATATCCACATCGCCTTCAACATGCTCAGCCTGTGGTGGATCGGCGGCCCGCTGGAAGCCGCCCTTGGGCGCGCGCGCTACCTCACCCTGTACCTGCTCTCCGGCCTGGCGGGCAGCGCGCTGACGTATCTGCTCGCCGACGCCAACCAACCCTCGCTCGGCGCCTCCGGCGCCGTCTTCGGACTCTTCGGCGCGACCGCCGTGCTCATGCGGCGAATGAACTACGACATGCGGCCGGTCATCGCGCTGCTGGTGATCAACCTGATCTTCACCTTCAACCCGGCGTTCAACATCGCCTGGCAGGCCCATATCGGCGGGCTCGTCGCCGGTGTCGCGGTCGGGTACGCCATGGTGCACGCGCCGGCCGAGAGCCGAGCTCTGGTCCAGTACGGCACCTGCGCACTGATCCTGATCGCGGTGATCGTCACCGTCGTGGCCAGGACCGCCTCGCTCACCTGAGCGAGACCTTTCCCCAAAGTTGTCCACAGCGTGTGGCGGATCCTGTGCATGCCGTGTGGAACAAGCGTGCCCCTTGTCGCTGAGCTGGGTTTTCCCAGCAGGGACAAGGGGCGCTTTGCTTCACCAAGATGGCCGAGCAGTCACACCGGCGTCAATGCTCCGAGAGTTATCCACAGATCGTCTGACCTTTTCCCCACTGTGGACAACGCTGTGGATAACCTCAGGGCAGGGCTTGACGGCAGGGCTGCGGAAAAGCTACTTCCACTGGGTGGAGACGCCGAAGCCGGCGGCGATGAAGCCGAAACCGGCGACGATGTTCCAGTTGCCGAAGCTCTTGATCGGCAGGTCGCCCTCGGTCACGTAGAAGAGGACAATCCAGGCGAGACCGATCAGGAACAGCGCGAGCATCACCGGTGCTACCCAACTACGGCTGGTCAGCTTGAGGCTCGTCGCCTGCTTCTGTGCCGGCGGCGGCGTGAAGTCGGCCTTCTTGCGGATACGTGACTTCGGCACGAGGGACTCTCCTGTCGATGCGCTGCATGACCGCGCAGGGATCTGTGGCTGGCGCCGGGGGCTGGAGCGCGAGGGGGACGGCTGCCTCCCCCGGGCGTCCGTTAGCGTAGTGCTTCCACGGCGCCTGAGGAGATAAGGGTACGTTGAGCAATTCTGCCGACTCCCCCCAAGGGCCGGTCAACAGCTTCGACGGACAGGAAGGTGGGCGAAGCTCGATGAGGGGTGGTGGCCGGGTGACGGGCGGGACTGCCCGACTGCTGACTGCTGCCGTCTTCGCCCTCGCCGGGCTGATCTTCGTGACCAGCTTCAACACGGCCAAAGGCACCAATATCCGCACGGATGCCTCGCTGCTGAAGCTCTCCGACCTGATCCAGCAGCGCAGCGCGAAGAACGGCGCCCTCGACGAGTCCACCGCGGCGCTGCGCAAGGACGTCGACGCCCTCGCCCGGCGCGACGACGGCTCCACCAAGGCCGAGGACGAGAAGCTCGGCGCCCTGGAGAGCGCCGCGGGCACCAGGAAGCTCAGCGGGCCCGCCCTCACGGTCACGCTCAACGACGCCCCGCCGAACGCTCCGGCGGCCCCCGGCTACCCCGAGCCGCAGGCCAACGACCTGGTCATCCACCAGCAGGACCTGCAGGCCGTCGTCAATGCCCTGTGGAAGGGCGGCGCCAAGGGCATCCAGGTCATGGACCAGCGGCTGATCTCCACGAGTGCCGTGCGGTGCGTGGGCAATACGCTGATCCTGCAAGGGCGTGTCTACTCCCCGCCTTACAAGATCACCGCTATCGGTGACCAGGGCGCGCTCAAGAAGGCCATCGCCGCCTCTCCGGCGATCCAGAACTACCAGCTGTATGTGGAGGCGTACGGCCTCGGCTGGAAAGTCGACGAGCGTAAGGCGGTGACTCTCCCCGCCTACTCGGGCACAGTGGATCTCCACTACGCGAAGCCCGTTGGGTAGCGCTTGCCCGTCGGGTAGTGCCTGGGGGATCCGGTGTCGGTGCGTCTGGTCGTCAGGACCTTCAGCGAACTCTGCATCACTGTCGGCACCTTGATGGTGCTGTTTGTGGCGTATGTGTTGTTCTGGACCGGCATCAAGGCAGGCGGCGCCACGGACGGCCAGATCGACCGGCTCCAGGACGAGTGGTCTCAGGGCCCGTTCGCGGCTCCCGTGCCCGAACGGACGGTGCCGCCGGCTCCGAAGGCGTACGAGGACGGCAAGCCCTTCGCCGTCATGTACATCCCCCGCTTCGGCGGGAGTTGGGACTGGCCGGTCCTGGAAGGCACCAGGGCCGGAACCCTCAAGAAGGGCCTCGGGCACTACGCCTCCACCGCCGCGCTCGGCCGTAGCGGCAATTTCTCGGTCGCCGGCCACCGGCGCACATACGGCGATCCCTTCAAGGACTTCCCGAAGCTGCGCGCCGGGGACGCGGTGGTGCTGACGGACGGGACGACCTGGTTCACGTACCGCATCGAGAAGGAGCCCTACCGGACCGTGCCGAGCGATATCGGTGTCATCGACCCCGTCCCGCGCAGGTCCGGCTTCGACGGGCCGGGGCGCTATCTGACGCTGACCACCTGCGATCCGGAATGGGGCAGCAGCCACCGGCTGATCGCCTGGGCGCATCTGGACGCCACCCAGCCTGTGACCGACGGCAAACCGGAAGCTTTGCGCAGCTGACCCATGCGCCCCTGCCGCCCTTTAGTCTGGTGCGGTACCGAACGGAAAGGGACAGCATGTACGGCTGGATCTGGCGGCATCTGCCGGGCAACGCATGGGCGCGGGCGTTCATCTCGCTCGTGCTCGCCCTCGCGGTCGTCTACGTGCTGTTCCAGTACGTCTTCCCGTGGGCGGAGCCGCTGCTTCCGTTCAACGATGTGACGGTCGACGGGGCGGGGGCGGCCCGATGAGCGCGCGCATCCTCGTCGTCGACAACTACGACAGCTTTGTCTTCAACCTCGTCCAGTACCTGTACCAGCTCGGAGCCGAGTGCGAGGTCCTGCGCAACGACGAGGTGGCCCTCGAGCACGCGCAGGACGGCTTCGACGGCGTCCTGCTCTCCCCCGGGCCGGGCACGCCCGAGCACGCCGGTGTATGCGTCGAGATGGTGCGGCACTGCGCGGAGACCGGCGTTCCGGTCTTCGGCGTCTGCCTGGGCATGCAGTCCATGGCGGTGGCGTACGGCGGTGTGGTGGACCGCGCCCCCGAGTTGCTGCACGGCAAGACCTCGCCGGTCACGCACGAGGGCAAGGGCGTCTTCGCCGGGCTGCCTTCGCCCTTCACCGCGACCCGCTACCACTCCCTGGCCGCGGAGCCGGCGGAGTTGCCGGACGAGCTGGAGGTCACGGCACGGACGGCGGACGGCATCATCATGGGTCTGCGCCACCGTGAACTGGCCGTCGAGGGCGTGCAGTTCCACCCCGAGTCGGTCCTGACCGAGCATGGGCATCTGATGCTCGCCAACTGGTTGGAGCAGTGCGGCGACACCGGGGCGGTCGGGCGTTCCGCGGGGCTCGCACCGGTGGTGGGCAAGGCCGTGGCGTGAGTGGTCAGCGCCCTGATGACGGGTATGAGTACGACCCGCTGACGGGCCCGTTGCCGCCGGGGGAGCAGAGATCGCCGTGGTTCCGGGAGGAGAGCGTTCCGGAGGAGGAGCAGCCCCCGCCGCCCCCGCAGGAGTGGCCTGGCTACGGCCAGTACTCCGCGGACGACCCGGCGGGCTATCAGGGGGACTGGTACGCCCAGCCGGAACCGGTGCAGATACCGCAACCGGCCCCCGTACCCCTGCCGCGACGTGAGCCGGCTTCTGCTCCGATTCCGCAGCGGACACCCGAACCGGTACCGGTGTCCGAGCCGATTCCGGTGCCGGACGACGAGACCGTGGCTCTGCGTACGGCTGACACCCGTCGCGCGCTGGAGACCCCCGCGGGTCCCGGCCGGGCGGAGCGCCGCCGGGCGGCCAAGGGGCGGGGCCGTAAGCGCCCTGAGGCCGCCGCCCCGGCGACGTCCGAGTCCGGCAGACCCCTTTCGCGGGTCGAGGCCCGCCGAGCCGCGCGTGCGGCGAAGGACAGCCCCGCCGTCATCGCCAGCCGCGCCATAGGCGAACTGTTCATCAGCTTCGGCGTGCTGATGCTGCTGTTCGTCACGTACCAGCTCTGGTGGACGAACATCCGCGCGGGCCAGCAGGCCAACCAGGCGACGAACAAGATCCAGGACGACTGGGCGAACGGCCGCAAGCCCGGTGTGTTCGAGCCCGGGCAGGGCTTCGCCATAATGCACATCCCCAAGCTGGATGTGGTCGTCCCGATCGCCGAGGGCATCAGCAAGCCCAAGGTCCTCGACCGCGGCATGGTCGGGCACTACTCCGACGGGAAGCTGAAGACGGCGATGCCCTCGGACAAATCGGGCAACTTCGCGGTCGCGGGCCACCGCAACACGCACGGCGAGCCGTTCCGGTACATCAACCGTCTCGAGCCGGGGGACCCGATCGTTGTTGAGACGCAGGACGCGTACTACACGTACAAGATGGCGAACATCCTTCCCCAGACCTCGCCGTCGAACGTGTCGGTGATCGGTCCGGTGCCGCAGGGCTCCGGGTTCACCGGGCCGGGCCGGTACATCACGCTCACGACGTGTACGCCGGAATTCACGAGTACGTACCGAATGATCGTGTGGGGCAAGATGGTCGAGGAACGGCCGCGCAGCAAGGGCAAACCGGACGCGCTCGTCGGCTGAGACGCCGAGGCGCTATGAGACTTCAAGACGGGAAAAGGTGCAGTGGCACGTGCTCGTGGCCGGATCGCCGGCGTCATCAGTGTCTTCGGCGAACTGCTGATCACTGCGGGCGTGGTGCTGGGGCTCTTCGTCGTCTACTCACTGTGGTGGACGAACGTTCTCGCCGACCGTGAGGCCTCCAAACAGGGCAACGAGATGCGCGATGGCTGGGCGAACCGGGGCCCTGGCGCGCTCGACACCAAGGACGGCATCGGCTTCCTCCACGTACCCGCCATGGGCGACGGCGAGGTGCTGGTGAAGAAGGGCACCGACGCCGAGGCCCTGAACAACGGTATCGCCGGCTACTACACCGCCCCGATCAAGTCGGCGCTCCCCTGGGACGACAGGGGGAACTTCACGCTCGCCGCGCACCGCGACGGCCACGGCGCGAAGTTCCACAACATCCACAAGCTGAAGGACGGCGACCCGATCGTCTTCGAGACGCGGGACACCTGGTACGTCTACAAGGTCTACAAGCGGCTCCCGGAGACCTCGAAGTACAACGTGGATGTGCTGCAGCCGGTCCCGAAGGAGTCGGGGAAGACCAAGCCGGGCCGGTACATCACGCTGACGACGTGCACGCCGCTGTACACGTCGGACTACCGCTACATCGTGTGGGGCGAGCTGACACGCACGGAGAAGGTCGACCACGACCGTACGCTGCCGGAGGAGCTGCACTAGCCCGCACGGACGCGGCTAGCCCGCCCGCACGGACGCGAGAAGCCCCGGCACCCTTGGGTGGGTGCCGGGGCTTCTTTCTCGCCGTACGGAGCGCTGCCGGTCGGCTAGCCGCCGGCGCCGCCGAAGAATCCGCCGCCGTCGTTCCCGCCGTTGTTCCCGCCGCCGCCACCACCGATCGTCGTGATCGTGATCGTGGTGGTCGCCGGGTCAACCTGGGTGCCGGGCTGCGGGTCGAGCCCGGTCACTATGGCGTTGTCGTCCGTGGGGCTGCCGGGCGCGAACGTGACGCTCCTGAAGCCGCTCTGCTCCAGGATCTTCTTGGCCTCGGAGAGCTTCTTGGTCCTGATCTCCGGAACCGGCACCAGCGTCTGCTGCGGGCCCTTGGAGACCTCCAGCGTCACCTGCGTGCCCTTGGCCGCCTTCTGGCCGCCTTCCGGGCTCTGCTTGACGACCTGGCCCGCAGGCTGGTCGGAGTCCACATCCACCCGCGCGACCGTGAACTCGAGGGTCTCGAGCTGACCCTTGGCCGCATCGAACTGCTGGCCCACGACCGGAGGCACGTCGATCTTGGACTGTTTGGCCACGGTGAGGGTGACAGTCGAGCCCTTCTCGGCCTCGGTGCCGCCCTTGGGGTCCTGTTCGAGCACGGTGCCCGGGTCCTCGTCGGACTCGGTTTCCCTGACCTCGACCTTGAATTCCTTGCCGCTCAGCTGTTCCCTGGCGCTCGCCAGGGACTTCTCCCTGACGTCGGGGACCTCGACCTTGGGCGCGCCCTCCGAGACGACCACCTGGATCGTCTCGCCCTGCGGCATCTTGCCCTCGGCGGGCGTCTGGCTGCAGATGCTGCCCTTGGGGTACTCGCAGCGCTTCGTACCGGACTGCGCGACCTCGACGCCTGCGTTGCTCGCGAGCGTCTGGGCTTCCGCGAACCGCTTGCCCACCAGCTGCGGCACCCGCACATCGCCGTTGCCGCCGCCGTTGCCGTCGAAGACCGACTTGCCGATCAGCACCGCGCCGACCAGCACCAGAATGCCCGCGAGCACCAGCAGGATCGTCGAGGTGTTCGACTTCTTCTGGCGGCGGCGGTCCGGTCGGTCGTCGTAACCGCCGTAGCCCCCGTCGTCCGGGTTCATCGGCGGGAGCATCGATGTCTGGCCGCCCGGGTCTGCCTGGCGCAGCGCCGTGGTCGCCTGGTCGTCCGGGGGGTATCCGCCGTAGCCGACCGCGCCCATCGCCGCCGTCGCCGCGACCGGCTGGCCGTCGAGGCAGGCCTCGATGTCGGCGCGCATCTCGTCGGCCGACTGGTAGCGGTAGTCGGGGTCCTTGACCAGCGCCTTCAGCACGATCGCGTCCATCTCGGGCGTGATCTCGGGGTCGAAGTTGCTCGGCGGCTGCGGCTCCTCGCGTACATGCTGATACGCCACCGCCACCGGGGAGTCGCCCACGAAGGGCGGACGCACGGTGAGGAGCTCGTAGAGCAGGCAGCCCGTGGAGTACAGGTCTGAGCGCGCGTCGACCTGCTCGCCCTTGGCCTGCTCCGGGGAGAGGTACTGGGCGGTGCCGATGACGGCCGCGGTCTGGGTCATGGTCATGCCGGAGTCGCCCATCGCACGGGCGATGCCGAAGTCCATGACCTTGACCTGGCCGGTGCGCGTCAGCATGACGTTCGCCGGCTTGATGTCGCGGTGGACGATGCCGTTGCGGTGCGAGTACTCGAGCGCCTGAAGGATGCCGATGGTCATCTCCAGCGTGCGCTCGGGCAGCAGCTTGCGCCCGGAGTGCAGCAGCTCTCTGAGCGTGGACCCGTCGACGTACTCCATGACGATGTACGGGATCGACACCCCGTCCACGTAGTCCTCGCCGGTGTCGTAGACAGCGACGATCGCGGGGTGGTTGAGCGAGGCGGCCGACTGGGCCTCACGGCGGAACCGGGCCTGGAAGGACGGATCGCGGGCTAGGTCGGCCCGCAGCGTCTTCACGGCGACGGTGCGGCCGAGCCGGGTGTCGTGGGCGAGGTAGACCTCTGCCATGCCACCACGGCCGAGCACCGAGCCCAGTTCGTACCGGCCGCCGAGGCGACGCGGCTCTTCCATAACTGTTCCAGCCCTCTCCGTCAGTCCCGACCGCACCGGTGTGTGGTCCGGCGGTGTGCTGTTCGCGCATACGCTACCGGGCACGCCGTACCTGATCCGCCCGTGACCGTCACCTGATACCCGACCGGTATCGCAATGTGCAGGTATGGGCCCCAGACGTGATCCGCGTCACTTCTTGCTGTCCAGTACCGCTTTCATCACGGCCTTGGCGATGGGGGCGGCGAGACCGCCACCGCTGATGTCGTCCCGCTTGGCCTCGCTGTCCTCGACCACGACTGCCACGGCGACCGGGGATCCGCCGTCGGGGGACTTCGCGTACGAGATGAACCAGGCGTACGGGTTCTTGCTGTTGTTCTCGCCGTGCTGAGCGGTACCGGTCTTGCCGCCGACCTCGACGCCTTCGATCTTGGCGTTGGTGCCGGTGCCCTCCTTGACGACGTTTTCCATCATCTCCTGGAGGAGCTGCGCGTTCTTCTGGGAGAGCGGGCGGCTCATCTCCTGCGGCTCGTTCTTCGTGATGACGTCCAGGTTGGGCGCTTCCAGCTGGTCGATCATGTACGGCTTCATCAGCTTGCCGTCGTTGGCGATCGCCGCGGTGACCATGGCCATCTGGAGGGGGGTGGTGGCGGTGTTGAACTGGCCGATGGACGACAGGGCGTTGCCCGGGCGGTCCATCGTCTTGTCGTAGACGGAGGCGGCGGCCCGCACCGGAGTGTCGATCTCGGGGTTGTTGAAGCCGAACTTCTGGGCCGTCTCCACCATCTTGTCCCGGCCGACCTTGTCACCGAGGTTGGCGAAGACGGAGTTGCAGGAGACCTTGAGCGCCTGGTTCAGGCTGGCGTTCTTGCAGCCGTTGGCGTGGTTGATCATCGGCGTGCGGGTGTTGGGCAGGATGTACGGCTCCGGGGTGTCCGTCGGCGCGTTGATGTCGTCGACGGCGCCGTGCTCGAGGGCCGCGGCTGCGGTGAGCACCTTGAAGGTGGAGCCGGGCGGGTAGACCTCGCGCAGCGCGCGGTTCAGCTTCGGCTTGTCCTTGTCCCGCTCCAGCGCCAGCCACGCCTTCTCGTCCTTGCCGGAGTAGCCGGCGAAGGTCGAGGGGTCGTACGAGGGGGTGGAGGCCAGCGCCAGGATCTTGCCGGTCTGCGGGTCGATCGCCGCGACCGCGCCCTTCTTGGAGCCGAGGCGCTCGAAGGCGGCCTTCTGCGCGGCGCCGTTGAGGGTGGTGACGACGTTGCCTCCCACCTTCTTGTCGCCGGTGAACATCGCCATCGTGCGGTCGAAGAAGAGCTGATCGGAGTTGCCGGTGAGGATGCCGTCCTGGAGCTTCTCGATCTGGTTGGCGTCGAAGGCCTGCGACGCGTAGCCCGTGACCGGCGCCCACATGGGGCCGTCGACGTAGGTGCGCTTGTACTTGAAGTCCGTGTCGTTCGTCTCCACGGAGCCGGTGATCGGCTTGCCGTCGACGATGATGTTCCCGCGCTCTCCGGCGTACCGCTCGATCAGGACACGGCGGTTCTTCGAGTGGGTGTTGAGTTCCTCGGCCTCGACGTACTGGAGCCAGTTCGTGCGCGCCAGCAGGGCCAGCACGAGGAGCCCGCAGAAGATCGCGATCCGGCGCAAGGGCTTGTTCACGGTCGGACCACCTGGGTCATCTCGGCATCGGGGGACGGGGCGGGCGCGGGAGCGGGACGGCGGGCCGTGTCGCTGATGCGGATCAGGATGCCGACCAGGGCCCAGTTGGCGATCACGGACGAGCCACCGTACGCGACGAACGGCATGGTCATACCGGTCAGCGGGATGAGCCCCATCACACCGCCGGCGACCACGAAGACCTGGATGGCGAGGGCGCCGGAGAGGCCGATCGCGAGGAGTTTGCCGAACGGGTCGCGGGCGGCGAGAGCGGTGCGTACGCCGCGCTCCACGATCAGGCCGTAGATCATCAGGAACGCCATCATCCCGGCGAGACCGAGCTCCTCGCCGAAGGTGGAGAGGATGAAGTCGGAGTTGGCGGCGAAGCCGATGAGGTCGGAGTCGCCCTGGCCGAGGCCGGTGCCGAGCGTGCCGCCCGAGCCGAACGACATCAGGGCCTGGCCGATCTGCTCGCTCTGCTCCCAGGTCTTCTCGGCGAACGGATTGAGCCAGAACTCGACGCGCTGCTGGACGTGCGGCTCGAATGTGGCGACGCCGACCGCGCCGACCGCGGACATCAGCAGACCGAAGACGATCCAGCTGGTGCGCTCGGTGGCGACGTACAGCATGATCACGAAGAGGCCGAAGAACAGCAGCGAGGTACCCAGGTCGGTCTCGAAGACCAGGATCAGGATCGACATCACCCAGACCACGAGAATGGGTCCGAGGTCACGGCCTCGCGGCAGGTACAGGCCCATGAACCGGCGGCTGGCCAGCGCCAGGGCGTCCCGTTTCACCATCAGATAGCCGGAGAAGAAGATCGCGATGATGATCTTTGCGAACTCGCCGGGCTGGATGGTGAAGGGGCCGAGGCTGATCCAGATCTTCGCGCCGTTCACCGCGGGGAAGAACACCGGCATGATCAGCAGGACCAGCGACACCGCCATCGAGATGTAGGTGTAGCGCTGCAGGATCCGGTGGTCCTTGATCAGGATCAGTACGCCGACGAAGAGGGCGATCCCGATCGCTGAGTACAGCAGCTGCTTGGGGGCGTCGGGGCTGAAGCCTCCGAAGAGCGTCTTGGCCCGCTGGATCAGCCGGGGCGACTGATCCAGGCGCCAGATCATCACCAGGCCGAGGCCGTTGAGCAGGGTGGCCAGCGGCAGCAGCAGCGGGTCCGCGTACATGGCGAACTTGCGCACCACGAGGTGGGCGACGCCGGCGAGCAGGCCGAGGCCGAGCCCGTATCCGAGCAGACCGGCAGGCACTTCGCCGTTCAGGGCGAGGCCGACGTTGAGGTACGCGAATACCGGGATGACGACGGCGAAGGCGAGCAGCGCCAGTTCGGTGTTGCGCCGGCTCGGTGCTTCGATCGCGCCGATCGTGGTGGTGTTGGTGACAACGCTCATGGTGGAGAGGGCCCCCTACGGCCGATTACTGCTTTCCGCAGTTCGAGGCCAGCTTCTGCTCCTCCTCCGAGAGGGTGGGCCCCGGAGAGGGAGTAGCTGCGGTCGGCTTGGTCTTGGCGGTCTGGGTGGTCGGCTTGCCGGTGGTGCCACCGGTGTCGCCCTCGCCGGGCGGCGGGGTGCTCGCGCGTTCTGCCGCCTCGTGGCGCTGCTCGTCCTTCTTGCAGGCGGTGGCCTGGACGGCGAGCTCGTCGATCTTCGCGCGTGCCCTGCCGAGGCTCTCGGCGGCGATCGTCGCCTCCACCTGCTTGCGCTGGTAGGGCGGGAGGTACTTGAGTTCGATCTCAGGGTGGTCCTTCTCGACCTTCGAGAGGGAGACCCAGGCCAGGTCCTGGCTGATGCCCTGGTAGAGGGCGACGTGCTCATCCTGGGAGCCGACGTAGTACTGGGTCTGAGTCCAGCGGTAGCCGCCGTACAGACCGCCGCCGACAACCGCCAGGGCGAGCACGATGTAGAACGATCTCTTCAGCCACTTGCGGCCGCCGCGCGGCTTGATGAAGTCCTCGTCGGTGTACGCCCCGAAGCTGCCCTCGGGCGGCATGCCGCCGTATCCCATGCCGTCGCCACTGCCGGGCGGGCCGAAGCTGCCGTTCGGCTGGGGGGGCACGGGGCGGCCGAGGCCGGCCGCGCGTCCCGCCGGGGTCTGCATGGCGCCGCCGTCGTTCAGCTGGAGCTGGTTCTCGGCGACCGCGCCGACGACGACCGGGGTGTCGTTGAGCTGCACGGCCAGGGTGTCGTTGGAATCGGTGTCGAGAACGTCGGCGACGATGCAGGTGATGTTGTCGGGGCCGCCGCCGCGCAGGGCGAGCTGGATCAGGTCCTGGACAGTCTCCTGCGGGCCCTGGTAGCTGGCGAGGGTCTCCTCCATCGTCTGGTGGGAGACGACGCCGGACAGGCCGTCGGAGCAGATCAGATAGCGGTCGCCGGCGCGGACCTCGCGGATGGAGAGGTCGGGCTCGACATGGTCACCGCTGCCCAGCGCGCGCATCAGCAGGGAGCGCTGCGGGTGGGTGGTCGCTTCTTCCTCGGTGATCCGGCCCTCGTCGACGAGGCGCTGCACCCAGGTGTGGTCCTGGGTGATCTGCGTCAGCACGCCGTCGCGGAGCAGATAGGCGCGCGAGTCGCCGACATGTACCAGGCCGAGGCGCTGGCCGGTCCAGAGCAGGGCGGTGAGGGTGGTGCCCATGCCTTCGAGCTGGGGGTCCTCCTCGACCATCAGCCGCAGCTGGTCGTTGGCGCGCTGCACGGCCGTACCGAGCGAGGTGAGGATGTCGGAGCCAGGCACGTCGTCGTCGAGCGTGACAAGCGTGGAGATGACCTCCGAGGAGGCGACCTCGCCGGCGGCCTGGCCGCCCATGCCGTCGGCGATGGCCAGAAGGCGGGGGCCGGCGTAGCCGGAATCCTCGTTGCCCTCCCGGATCATGCCCTTGTGAGATCCGGCGGCGAAGCGCAGAGACAGACTCATGCGCACCTCGCCCGTCGACTCGGGGTACAGCCGGTCTCGAGCCACACTGCCCACCCTCCGGTCGGGAGCCCGTCCCGGTCCGCTGTCGGGACCGCGGCGGCTCGCTCGCTCCGCTCGCTCATTGTCGTACTACTTCCGCAGCTCGATGACGGTCTTGCCGATGCGGATCGGCGCGCCCAGCGGAATCGGTGTCGGGGTGGTGAGCCGGGTCCGGTCGAGATATGTGCCATTGGTGGACCCGAGATCCTCGACGATCCACTGGCCGTCACGGTCCGGGTAGATCCTGGCATGCCTGCTGGACGCGTAGTCGTCGTCCAGCACGATCGTGGAGTCGTGCGCCCGGCCCAGCGTGATGGTCTGGCCCTGCAGGGCGACCGTTGTGCCCGTGAGGGTTCCTTCGGACACAACCAGTTTGGTGGGCGCCCCACGGCGCTGGCGTCCGCCGCTCGCCTGCTGGCGCTGCTGCGGTGGCGCGGTGGTCTGGCGCGTCTGCTGGGGACGCGCGTCGGCGTTGCGGCGTGAGCCGCGCTGCGTGACGCGCGTACCGAACAGGTCGCTGCGGATGACCTGGACGGCCACGATCACGAATAGCCACAGAACGGCCAGGAATCCTAGCCGCATGACCGTAAGGGTCAGCTCTGACATTGCCCCCGCTTCACCCTTCGGCTTGCCGGTAAACGATGGTGGTGTTGCCCACGACGATCCGCGAGCCGTCGCGGAGCGTAGCGCGGGTTGTGTGCTGCCCGTCTACCACGATGCCGTTGGTAGACCCGAGATCCTGGATCGTCGAGGGCGTTCCGGTCCGGATCTCACAGTGCCGGCGCGATACGCCGGGGTCGTCGATCCGCACATCGGCGTCGGTGCTGCGACCCAGCACCAGCGTCGGGCGGGAGATCTGATGGCGTGTGCCGTTGATCTCGATCCAGCGTCGCACTTGAGTGCTCGGCATGGGGCCCGGGCCGGGTGCCGGGCGGCGGTCCCCGAGGGGCGCGGGACCGGGTCGGCCGCCGCCCGGAGGCGGCGCGGCCGGCATGGGAGGTGCACCGGCGGGTGGGTAGCCGTAGCCGCCGCGGGCGCCGCCCTGAGGGACCGCGGCCGGCCCCGGGCCGGCGGGGGCCCGCTCGGACGACTGTGACGTACTCGACGCGAGGGTGCGGCTGCGCACGCGGTACAGACCGGTGTCGAGGTCGTCCGCCTTCTCCAGGTGGACCTTGATGGGGCCCATGAAGGTGTAGCGCTGCTGCTTGGCGTAGTCGCGGACCAGGCTGGAGAGCTCGTCGCCGAGCTGGCCGGAGTACGGGCTGAGGCGCTCGAAGTCGGGCGCGCTGAGCTCCACGATGAAGTCGTTGGGGACGACAGTCCGCTCGCGGTTCCAGATCGTCGCGTTGTTGTCGCACTCCCGCTGGAGCGCGCCCGCGATCTCGACGGGCTGGACCTCGGACTTGAACACCTTGGCGAAGGTGCCGTTGACCAGACCTTCAAGTCGCTGCTCGAACTTCTTCAGGACTCCCATGGGGCACCTCCTCCGTCGTTGCCGTCCTGGTACTGCTTACTGATCGTATCCACGCGTCGGGAAATCGGCTGGTTCCCCTTGTCTGCCCCGTCGATGAGTGTCACCTCTCACACGGATCGTAGAGGCGGCCTCCTGACAGTGTCCCGCACCCAGGGTGCACCCAGGAGGAGTGGGGGGCGGCCGCTCTCCGTTCCCTGTTCCTTCGTCCGCTTCTTCGAAACAATCGAGTGTGAATCCACTCAGGCCCGCGTGCTAATCTTCTGGATGTCGCCAGGGGGTCACACCGAGCAGGTGTGACCCAAGGCGGCAACACCCAATGCGCGGGTGGCGGAATAGGCAGACGCGCTGGATTCAGGTTCCAGTGCCCGAAAGGGCGTGGGGGTTCAACTCCCCCCTCGCGCACAGAGAGAAACCGACGAAACGGGTCTCTACCAGTGACGAAAGTCCTGGTGGGGGCCCGTTTCTCGTTGAACGGGAGTGCGACGGCCCGAGCTTGGCGCAGTGCGGGCGATTTGGACGTGAATGAGCACACACCGTGGCATTGGTCACGATGCGGGCCCTGATCTTCAGATGATTCTCATCCAGTGCGGCCGGAGCTGATCGCTAGCCGGTCGGTGCGAGGTAGCCGGTGGGGGTCCAGATGCCCAGTGGCTTGGTTCTCCGCCGGTGGTGGGTGCGTCTGCGGGGGCGCTCTCCGTTGAGGGCGAGGGTCTCGACCCAGTTCTTGATCTTTCGGCGGTTGGCGTGGGCGAGCTGGAAGACGAGAAGGATGGTCTGGGCGGCGATGCCGCGGATGCGGCGGGTGCCGGATGCTTCGATGGCTTCGGCGAGGGGATTCTTGGCGTAGCCGTTGTAGCCCTCGACGCTGTTGCGGAGGCGGAAGTAGACCTTCTGCCATTGCTGGTCGCCGTACTCGAGGGCCTGCCAGTGCTTGGCGCCGACGTCGGGGGCGACGGTGATGCTGCGCTGCTTGCAGACCCTGAAAGGTCCGGTGGGGTTCGGCTCCGGGTCCACCAGCGGCAGGTGGATGCCGCGGCCGAGCGAGCGCGGCTTGAGGGGGCACTGGACCTTGCCGGCTTCGGCCGGGCACATCAGTCGCTGGTACCCGTCGGTGTCCTTGTTCTGCTTGGGCATGAGGCGGTAGGCCTTGCGGGCTTCGATGGGGTGGGCTTGTTCTTCCGTCGCTTCTTCGGAGGGCGCATCGCGTCTGCGACGGGGACGGTGTCGGGGTCGCGGTGGTCTCCTTCGCGGACGTACGGCCGGCGTCGGGGTCGGTGGAGAGTTCGGGGCCCCCGTTTTTGAGGCCGCATCGAAGGTGCGGATCGGTAATGCCATCCACGGCCAGGGAGCCGTCGGACAGCTCGTCCAGCGGTCCTTTCAGGGGACGTACCGAGGCGTCCAGGACGAACTCGAACGTTGCTGGAATCCGGCAGCGTTCGCCGCCGCTCGGTGCACGGCGACCAGCTGTCAAAGACGCGTAAAGATCCTGTACGGTCCCCCGTGGTGTGCCGGGAAGCCTGGTCGGCGAACAAGGGATCAATCTCTTTTCCGATCGGGGGCTGTCGTGGTACTCACTCTGGTTTTCGGAGTCGCTCTGCTGATCGCGGTGCTCCTGTCCGGTCTCGCGGCTCGCACAGTCCTCTCCACTTCCTTCCTCTTCCTTGTCGGCGGAGCGCTGGTCAGCGACGGTTTCCTCGGGCTGATCCACATCACGCCGGACAGCGGCATCGTCGCGGTGACGGCCGATCTCGCGCTGTTCGCCGTGCTGTTCACCGACGGAATGCACGTCTCCTTCCCCGCGCTGCGCCGCGCCTGGCGCAACCCGGCCCGTGCCCTGGGGCTCGGCATGCCGCTGGCGTTCGTCTTCATGGCGCTGATCACCCACTACCTCGTCGGTCTGGACTGGATCACGTCGTTCCTGGTGGGCGCGGTGCTGGCGCCCACCGACCCCGTGTTCGCCTCCGCGATCGTGGGACGTAAAGAGGTCCCCGCTCGCCTACGGCAGTTGCTGAATGTGGAGAGCGGTATCAACGACGGCCTCGCACTGCCCGTCGTCCTGCTGCTGATCGCCGCGGCCGGCCCGGCGGCCGGGCACGCGCAGGCATCGGCTTCGGCGATCGGGCTCGAGCTGGCGATGGGCCTGGCCTTCGGGATCCTGCTGCCGCTGTTCGTCAACGGCCTGGTGCGGTTCCGCCTGCTGGGGGCCGAGCCCAAGCTCCAGCCGCTGCTGCCGCTCGCCACCGGCGTGATCCTTTACGCGCTGTGTCACCTCACCCACGCCAACCCCTATCTCGCTGCCTTCTCCGCGGGCGCGGTCCTCGCCTCGGTATCGCCGGAGTCCAAGCACGCCTTCGACCATCGCGTTCTCCATCGTGGCGCACAGCAGCACGGACGTACCGGTGGCCCGTATGTTCCACGTCAATGACCTGGTCGGCATTCCGGACGCGGATGACGCTGTGGCCGAGGCCAAGGACGTACCGGAGCAGGGAGGAGCCGACCGTGCGCGCACGTGATCTGGCAGTGGAGTACGAGACGGTGAGTGTGGACGACGATGCGCTGGACGCGGCCCGGCTGATGGCCGAACACCAGTTGCCGGGGCTGCTCGTCCTCGACGCCGGAGGGGAGCCGGCCGCGATCCTGCCGGCCTCCCAGCTGGTCAAGGTGCTGGTCCCCGCCTACGTGCTGGAGGACCCGGCCCTCGCCGCGGTGGTCGACGAGCGGCACGCGGACCGGCTCTGTGCGGCGCTGGCCGGGCGCACCGTCGGGGACTGTCTGCCGAGCAAGGCGGGTCCACCGCCGGTCGCCGCCCCCGACGACACCGCCCTGGAGGTCGCCGCCCTCATGGCCCAGGTGCGCAGCCCCTTGGTCGCCGTGGTCGACCGGGACAAAGCGGGTCCGCACCTGCTCGGCGTCATCACCGCCTCGCACCTGCTGAACCGACTTCTCGCGGTACACCCCTGATTGGAGACCATGTGAGCGGCTGGCAGAGCTGGGCGGCGATCGCCGTCTTCCTCGGCACATACGCCCTGATCATCAGCGAGCGGATCCACCGGGTCGCCGCCGCGCTCGGCGGGGCCGGGCTGATGCTGGCGATCGGGGCGACGGACGACGTCTCCGCCTTCTACCTCCAGGACCGGGGCATCGACTGGAACGTCATCTTCCTGCTGCTCGGCATGATGATGATCGTCGGTGTGCTGAAGAAGACCGGTATGTTCGAGTACCTGGCGATCTGGGCGGTCAAACGGGCCAGGGGCAAGCCGTTCCGGGTCATGGTCATGCTGATCGTGATCACCGCGGTGGCGTCGGCACTGCTGGACAACGTCACCACGGTGCTGCTGATCGCCCCGGTCACCCTGCTCGTCTGTGAACGACTCGGGCTGCCGGCCGCGCCGTTCCTGATCGCCGAGGTATTCGCCTCCAATGTCGGCGGCACCGCTACCCTCGTCGGCGATCCGCCCAACATCATCATCGCCAGCCGGGCGGGGCTGACCTTCAACGACTTCCTTGTCCACCTGGCACCGCTCTCCGCGGTCCTGACGGTGGTCCTTATCGCCCTGTGCCGCTTCCTGTTCCGGAAGCACTTCGTGTACGACGAGGACCGCGCCGCCGAGATCATGACCCTGGAGGAACGCGAGGCCATCCGCGATCCGCGCCTGCTCGTCCAGGGCCTGGCCGTTCTCGCACTGGTCGTCGCGGGCTTCGTCCTTCATCCCGTACTGCACTACGAGCCGAGCGTCGTCGCGCTGCTGGGCGCCGGACTGCTCGTGGCGATCTCGACGGTGGAGACCAACGACGTTCTGGCCGAGGTCGAATGGCCCACGCTCGCCTTCTTCGCGGGCCTGTTCATCATGATCGGCGGGCTCATCGACACCGGGGTCATCGGTGAGGTGTCGAAGTCTCTCGCCGACGCCATCGGAGACCGTGAACTCGGCGGCTCGATGCTGATGCTCGGCGCCTCGGCGGTGCTCTCCGGTGTGGTCGACAACATTCCTTACGTCGCGACGATGGCGCCCATCACCGACGACCTGGTCAAGGCGATGAACGGTGGAGCGGACCATGTCATGTGGTGGAGCCTCGCCGTCGGCGCGGATCTCGGCGGGAACGCCACCGCGATCGGAGCCAGTGCGAACGTCGTCGTGCTCGGCATCGCCGAGCGCAACCGCACACCGATCACCTTCTGGCAGTTCACCAAATACGGCCTCGTCGTCACCGCCGTCACCGTCGCCCTGTCGGCGCTCTACATCTGGCTGCGCTACTTCGCCCTGACCTGAACGCCCTTTGCGCGCCGTGGCTCTGCGCTGCTCGGGTGCCCCTTGGTGTGTCCTGCGACTCGGTGGGCGGGGCGTGCGGCACGTTCTGACCAGGGCCCACTGTATGGACGGGCCACGTCGCAACCACACCGAGGGCTGATGGACTCCGACGGGGAAGAGCGGGAACGCCAATCTGACAGGGCACCCCAGCCGCCCGAACGCGAACAGGCCCGATCCGATCCTCCGGCGGGCGAACGGAGGGACGGCCAGGCTGGCGCCGCTGCGGCATCCGATTCGAGGCCGGCGCACGGGCATGCCGGAGGATCGTCGCCGAAGGTCCGGGGGCCGGGGCGGCTTCGCTTCGCTCTGTCATCGGGGCCGCCGCCGGGTCCGTCCCGGCCGGAGTTCTGGCGCAGTCCACTGCGGGGGCCGTGGCTGACTGCCGTGCTGGGGCTGATTCTGCTGTTCGGGATCACGATCCTGTTCGTGACCGGGCTGCTGTCCTACGCCGCCTACAATCCAGATCTCGCCCGGATCAACGACGAGACGCCCGACAAGGGTCTGCTGGGCTTCTACCTCTTCTCCTGGCCGACATCGCCGTACTGGCTCTACCGGCTCACCCAGGGCGTCCACGTCACGCTCGGCATCGTGCTCATCCCCGTACTGCTGGCCAAGCTCTGGTCGGTGATCCCCAAGCTCTTCGAGTGGCCACCCGCACGCTCGCTCAGCCACGGCCTGGAGCGCCTGTCCCTGCTCCTCCTGGTGGGCGGCGCCGGATTCGAATTCGTGACGGGCATCCTCAACATCCAGCTGCACTACATCTTTCCCGGCTCCTTCTACGTCCTGCACTACTACGGCGCCTGGGTCTTCATGGGGGCTTTCGTCGTGCACGTGACGTTCCGCCTGCGCCGCGCGCTCCGCGCGGTGAGGCCCCGGGGCACTTCGCCGGTACCGCAAGAGACCTTGGGGCTCGTCTCCCCCAACCCGGCCGCGCCGACCATCTCCCGTCGTGGCGCACTGGGCCTGGTGGGCCTGGGATCTGCAGCGCTGCTGGTCGTGACAGTCGGTCAGAGCGTGGGCGGCTGGTTCCGGAAGACGGCCGTACTCGCCCCCCACGGACAGGAGCCGGGTTCCGGGCCGAACGGATTCCAGATCAACAAGACCGCAGCGTCGGTCGGGATCCGGGCGAGCGACATCGGCCCGGCCTGGCGGCTGAGTGTGCGCAACGGCAGCCGCCAGGCCATCCTGACGCAACAGCAGCTGCTCGCCCTGCCTCAGTTCGAGTCCGCGTTGCCCATCCAGTGCGTGGAGGGCTGGTCCACCACCGATCAGCTGTGGAGCGGGGTGCGGCTTATCGACCTCGCCGCCCTGGTCGGACTGGGGACGAACCCGCCGAAGGTTCTGATCGAGTCCGCGCAGCGCGGCGGTGCGTTCAGCTCGGCGGTCCTGCGGGACAACCAAGTGCGCGACGGGCGCTCCCTTCTCGCTCTGCAAGTGAACGGGGCCACGCTTTCGCAGGACCACGGCTATCCCGCGCGGATCATGGTTCCCGGCGCGCCTGGAGTCCACAACACCAAGTGGGTCACCCGGCTCAGCTTCGGGGAGCAGGCATGAGCCACTTCCGCCGCCGCTACGGCGCGTCGCCGCTGCACCTGCTCCTCGTCCTGTGCTCCTTCGCCCTCGCCCTGTACGCCGGCGTAAGACTGCTCAAGGGCGACGCCTGGGGCGTGGCCATCTGGTTCGTCGGAGCAGCACTCCTCCACGACCTCGTACTGCTGCCGCTGTACTCGGTGACCGACCGGGTGATGCAGTACGTGCTCCGACCGTCGGGTGGTCCAAGTACGCGGACACCGCTGATGAGCGTCAACTACCTGCGCGTCCCCCTCTTCGTCTCCGCCCTCCTGCTGCTCGTCTGGTGGCCTCTGATCCTCCGCCAGGTCAGTCACTTCACCGTCGCCACCGCGCTGTCGGCCGATGTCTTCCTCGGGCGGTGGCTCGTGATCACCGCGATCCTGTTTGCAGCCTCCGCGCTGTGCCTGCTCTTGCGCGCGCGGGCCGCGACCCGGCCGGCACGGCGAGCGGCCCGCGCTCAGCGTGCAGGGCGCAAAGCCGCGAAATGACGCCCGCCGGCTGTGCTCCACCGGTCCACCGCGGTCCAGCCCGCGGCCTGTCCGTACCGGGTCAGAGCCGTGCATCCGACAGTGGCCCAGGGAAAGGTTGCGCAGAGCGCGCGGCGGCCGTCATGGAGGCGAACCCGGTGGCGCCCGTCGACTTCGGCGGCAGAGGTCTCCACGAGAAGGAAGCCCTGGTCGTGCACCAGGGCCCGGATCCGTTCCAGCAGTCTCTGCGGGTCACCGCCGATGCCGATGTTCCCGTCAAGGAGCAGGGCTGTTCCCCAGTGCCCCTCATTGGGGAGTGAGGCAAACACGGAACGGCACAGTGCGGCTCCGCCGCGGCCCATGGTCGAGTTGACGGCCGACGGGCAGAGGTCGATCCCGAGGGCACGGTGTCCCCGCCGCGCCAAGGCTTCGACCAGGCGTCCGGCGCCACAGCCGATGTCGAGTACAGGACCCGCACACCGCCGCAGTAAGGCCAGGTCACAGGCATCTGCACGGGCGCACCACCGGGCGACGTCCAGCGGCAGGTGCCATCCGTTGGCGTCGCGCAGGGACAGGTCTCCGTGCCCGGAGTGAAGGGCCTTCGCGTAGGAGCGACTGGTCCAGCTGGCCAGGGAGCCGTCCGGATCCGTTCCTGCGATTCCTGCACTGGGCACCTGACGAGCATGCTCAGGAGCACGCTCGTCGGCCAGACCAGTGCGGCCGTTCGTGTACCGGGGCTTCGTCCGGCCCGCTCGCGATGCCGCCTAGGGCTCGCGCCTGTGTGATCAGCGACGAAGGCGGTGAGCAGCCCAGCGAGCAGCGCCGCGCCCACGCCACGTGGCCTCCGTCGTGGCCGCCTACGGCCACGGCAGCTACCAGTGACAGGTGCGAAGCCCCGACGGCCATGGCTGTCGGGTTGAAGAGGAAGCGCACCGCTCGCTGCGCAGTACCGGGATGCTTCATCTCGGCCAACGCGGTTCTGGTGACCAGGATCGCTGTGATGGTGACGCAGGCAAGGACCGCTTGCGATGCCACATCCCCACCTCGCTGGTCCAGGACCGCCCTCTTTGCTCCACGGCCCACCAGGGCCGCTTCTTCCCGGGTGCCCTGGTCGCCCCGGGTCGCCCTCGACACCACTGCCCCCGCCGACCGCCGTCCCGACCTCGCCACGCCGCACCCCGCCGATGGGGAACAGCACTCCACCGGCCTGGTCTGGGACCTGCACCCCGGCTACGTACTGCAGCCCGGGGACCGTGTCGTTCTGGCTGCCACGCGTCGGGGTCTCGCCGAGATACTCGGACGGTAGACCCGGCCCCGCAGCGATGGAGCGCGGACGAGCTGAGCCGACCGGCATCAAAGAAGCGTAAAGATTGCCTGGATCCGGCAATGAATCTCACTGGGCGCACGTGAGACGCTCCCGTTCAACGGGGGAATCACCGGCGATCACGGGAGGCATGCATGAGTCTGTTTCTCGGTCTCGGCATTGCAGGGATCGTTCTTCTCGCGCTCTCACTGGTCCTCGACGGGGTATTCGAGGGCCTTCTCGACGGCGCACTGGAAGGGCTTTTCGACGGGTGGCTGTCGCTTCCCGTGATCGCGGGATTCATCTCGATGCTCGGCTTCACCGGCGCGATCGTGCTGGGCGCCACCGGCCTCGGGGCAGGTGCGGCCACAGCGGTAGGTGCGGCTGCGGGTATCGCAGCCGGCTGGGGGACCTGGAGGCTGAGCCGCTCACTGATGCGGGATCAGTCCGCCGTCATCCCGCGCGCCGACGACCTGATCGGCATCGCGGGGGCCGTCGTCACCGCCATCCCGGCGGATGGCTACGGCGAGGTGCTGCTGCACCTCGCAGGCCAGCCGGTGAAGTTCGCGGCCAGGAGCGCCGACCCCGTTCAGCAAGGCGCAGAAGTCTGGGTCGAGGCTGCCCTGTCGACCACCTCGGTCGCCGTCCGGCCCGTCACCCACTGACGAGACCCCTTGTCCGGACGCACGCCCCTTGTTCACCACTCACCATTCGATCTGCCGTTCCCCCGGGAAGGCAGGGGGGATCACCCATGAGCCCAGTCGTCACCGCAGTCGTGGGAGTCGTCGTACTCCTCGTCCTGCTGGCCCTCGTCGTCATCACGCGCTACAAGGTCGCGGGGCCCAGCGAGGCCTTCATCATCACCGGGCGCCGCGGCAAGAGGTCGACCGACCCGGAGACGGGCCGCATCAGCATCGACAACAGCGGCCAGAAAGTCGTCGTCGGCGGCGGAGTGTTCGTCGTCCCGTTCGTCCAGCAGAAGTTCACCCTGGACCTCTCCAGCAGGCACATACCGGTCGCGGTGCGAGGCGCCGTCACCCTGCGCGGCGTCAAGGCGCACCTGGAAGGCGTCGCGATCGTCAAGGTCGGCGGCAACGAGGACGCCATACGGGCCGCCGCCCAGCGCTTCCTGCAACAGCAGAGCGGCATCGTCGGCTTCACCCAGGAAGTACTCTCCGGCGCGCTGCGCGCCATCGTCGGCCGCATGTCTGTGGAGGACATCATCCGCGACCGTGCCGCGTTCGCCGGTCAGGTCGCGGAGGAGGCCGAGGCTAGCCTGTCCGGTCAGGGACTCGTCCTGGACGCCTTCCAGATCCAGGACATCACCACCGAGGGCTCCTACCTGGAGGACCTCGGGCGGCCCGAGGCAGCCCGCGCCAAGCAGGAAGCGGACATCGCCGAGGCGATCGCCAAGCGTGCTTCCGAGCAGGCCCGGCTGAAGGCAGCCGAGGAGATCGCCATCGCCGAGCGGGCGTTCTACCTCAAGCAGGCCGAGATCCGCGTCGAGACCGAGGCGGCCGCGGCCAGGGCCAACGCCGCCGGCCCGCTGGCCGAGGCTGCACGCCAGCAGGATGTACTCGCCGAGCAGGAGAAAGTGGCGGAGCGCCAGGCGGCACTGACCGACCGTCAGCTCGACACCCAGGTCCGCAAGCCCGCCGACGCGGCCCGCTACCAGGCCGAGCAGGAGGCCGAGGCCCGCAGGATCGCCCAGGTCAAGCAAGCCGAGGCAGACGCCCAGCGCTCCCGGCTCACCGGTGAGGGCGAGAAGCTCCACCGTGCCGCGCTCGCCGACGCCGTACGCATCGAGGGTGAAGCGGAAGCCGCCGCCATCGCGGCGAAGGGCTCTGCCGAGGCCGAGGCCATGCGCAAGAAGGCAGACGCTTTCGGCCAATACGGCGAGGCAGCCGTACTGCAGATGTTCGTCGAGGTGCTTCCGCAGGTCGTAGCCAAGGCGGCCGAGCCGCTGAGCGCGATCGACAAGATGACGGTCATCTCGACCGACGGTGCAAGCCAGCTGTCCCGTACGGTCGCGGACAACGTCGCCCAGGGCATGGAACTGCTCAACTCTACAACCGGCGTCGACCTCGCCGAATTGCTCAAGGGCATCACCCGCCCGCGCGGCGGAACAGCTCCGGCCGCGGAGCACGCATCGGTCAACGGAAAGATCGAGATCACCGACCAGGCATAGCGGTCCTCTCCGCTCCCGGGCGCCGCGCAGTCGTGCGCGCCCGGGATCCGATACGTGCACGGCATAGCCGTGGCCGCTCCGGATCGTGATGTGCCGTGCGGACGGCCTGCATTCAGGACCAACCCCGTTCGCTGAACATCCCGGTGGTCCCATCCGTATCTCTGGTTGCGTGCCGTGCCAGCCGCCATGAAATGCCAGCTCCCGTCGACATGAAGAAAGAGCTCTCTATGCCGAACCGGGAGGCATCATGCGTCCGAGCCGACGCGCAGCACCGTCCAGGGTTTCGATGCGGACCATCGCGATCATCGCTACCGCGTGCGCCGTTGTCGCCGCCGTTCTGATAGCGATCCGGGGCAGTGGCGGGGAAGCTTCAGCCGACCAGCTGAACGCGGGGCTGCCACAGCACAGTGGCGGCCACTACGACGCCTCGGGCACATCCGGGCAGAGCGCGGCAGGTGGGGTTCAGCCCGTGACACAGGTGGATCGCACCTTCCTCGTGAAGGTACGACAGGCCGGGCTGTGGGAGATTCCGGCCGGGCGGCTGGCCCAGACGCACGCATCCAGCGATGCCGTGCGGCGCGCGGGACTCCATCTGATCGACGGACACAGCAAACTCGACCAGCTGGTCCGTGAGGATGCCCAGATCCTCGGCGTCGAGTTGCCGAACGAGGCCACACCCGAGCAGCAAGGGTGGGTCAAGCAGCTCGACGAAGCCCAAGGGGACGAATTCGACCGTCTCTTCGCCAATCTGCTGCGCGCCTCACACGGAAAGATCTTCGCCACCATCGGCGAGGTGCGGGCCGCGACCCAGAACGACCTGATCCGCCGTCATGCCCGCCAGGCCAACCAGACCGTCCTGGACCACATGGAGGTGCTGGAGGACACCGGCCTGGTCGACCCCAAGACGTTCCAGGAGGTCGAGGCCGCCGTCGCTCCGAAGTAGTGGACGGCGCGGGGACCGGGCATCGCCACCGGGTGGTGGCCGTCGCCCGGTCCTGCGGAGCCTGCACCGGTTCCAGGGCCCAGCCTCAGCCTGGCACGTGAGAGATGAGGGGAATCCCGGGGCTGTTGAACCCTGGCAATAATCCTTTGCACTGTGCAATGATGCATGCCGGGGGCTGGTCGAAGGTCGGCCCCTGGACGGGAGCGGCACTGGCACGGTGACGCAGCTCAAGTCCACATGACTGACCGTCGACCGGCCTCCACCTGTTTGTGGGGTGTGAGGGCGGGCGCCGATCGCGTGACATGCACCTCGGGTCGAGCCGCGAGGTCGCTCGATGATCTAGCCGCGGCGCGGCGAAGCATCCGTCCAGCCGAGCGGATACATCCCGGGGTTCTCATCCGGAACCACCGGTTCACCGCCCGCCTCGCTGAACGCCGTCAGCGCCCCGATGAGAGCAGACCGCTGCTCCGGGTCGAGGCGTTCCACGATCGAGGCGATCTCCGAACGCCGCCGCGCGGTGACGTCCTCGACCAGCCGATGGCCGTCATCGGTGAGCCGCAGGACCGTCTCGCGCCGGTCCTCGGGATTCGTCCGGCGATCCACCAGACCTGCCGAGACGAGCCGGTCGATCATGCGCATCGCCGTCGACGGGTTCACCCCGAGCAGGTCGGCGAGGACCACGAGTTTGGCGGAGCCATGAGTCGACAGCACCACCAGAAGCCGGAACTGGGGAAGCGTGACGCGGTCCTCGACGGCTGCCAGCGAGCGGGCAGACACCGCCACCAACAGCCGCGACGCGGTCAGCACCGCGCGCGTGACGGCGTCGACGTCGTTCACGCTCTCCGCCTGCGCGCCTCGGGGCTCGGTCATACCTCTTTCTACCGTGCCGCTTGATCGTGCCGGCATCGTGGTTGCCCATTTGACATGCCCTTGACTATTCGCGGTAGCGCAGCAGAAGCATGGAGGCATCGTCGTGGGCCGGTCCGGCAGCATGGTGCGCCAAGTCCGTGCGCAGCGCCTCCAGTGCGGCCACCGGGTCGGGGTCCTTCAGGAGATGGGCGCGCTCACCGAGGGGGTAGAAGCTGCCATCCTGGTTGCGGGCCTCGGCGACTCCGTCGGTGTAGAGGAGCAGCTGGTCTCCCGGCCCGATGTCAATCCGGTAGGGGTGCGGCCCATCGGCGCCGTGGGCGCCGAGTCCGAGTGGCAGCGCGTATTGATCCGGCTCCGGAAATTCCGAACGGCCGTCGGACCGGACGACCATGGGGGCGGGATGCCCGTAGTTCAGCAGCACTGCCTCATTCCCGGGCTTGATCTCGGCGAACAGTGCGGTGACGAACTTCTCGCCCAGCAGTTCCCGGTGGACGGCCCTCTCCACGCGGTCGCCGACGCCCGCAAGGTCCGGTTCGTCATAGGCTGCCTCGCGGAAGGCGCCGAGGACAGCTGCCGCGGTCTCCACTGCCTCCAGGCCCTTGCCCTGGACATCGCTGATGATCACTCGTACTCCGCCCGGCGCGGCCACGACCTCGTACAGATCGCCGCCGATGCGCGCCTCGGCCACTGCGGACGTGTACGAGACGGCAGCCCTCAGATGCGCGGCACCGGCCGCAGCAGCACACGGTGCGCAACCTCCGCGATGGATCGCACACTGGCAAGTTCGGCCTCGCGCCGCTGCCGCATGACCACCGCAACCAGGCCCGCGGCCGTCACTCCGCCGACCGAGGCCAGTGCGGTGTAACCCCGCCGGGACTGGAACAGCCCGTCGTAGAAGCCAAGCGCCAGACACAGGGCGAGCGCTACGGCGCCGATCAGGGCCGTACGCCGCCGGCCGCCGACGAGTCCGGAGAAGGCCGGGCCGAGCGAGACCAGTGGCAGGAACCCGACACCAGTGCCTGTGGCCACACCACCACGCCCACGACACCCATGACACCGAAACCGCCAGGCAGTTCCCGGTGCGAACCGGAGCAGCAGTGCATGGCTGTTTCTGACAGTTCCTGGTCATTGCAGACGGACCTGCCGGGACGTGAGGATCGTGGCATGACCGCACCGCGCAGAGTTGTCATCGCCGCTTTCCCGGGCGTCGAGCTGTTGGACGTCACAGGGCCGGCGGAGGTGTTCTCCATCGCTTCGCGTCTGCTGGGCCCCGACAAGCCCGGCTACCGGGTGGAGGTCGCGGCGGCAGCAGCTGGAGAGCTTCACACCTCCGGCGGGATACGTCTGGTGGCCGACGTGGCGCTGGAAGCGGTGGGCGACGGGGTGGACACTCTGCTGGTGGCAGGTGCGATGGACCTGTCGGCGGGCCGCGTCGAGGCGGTCGTGGACCCGGTCGTGGCCGACTGGCTCACCCGGGCTGTCCCGGGGACACGCCGGGTGGCAGGGCTGTGCGCGGGCGCGCACCTGCTCGCCGCCGCCGGAATGCTTGACGGCCTTTCGGCCACGACGCACTGGCTCACCGCCGAGCAGCTCGCCGCCGACTATCCGTCGGTTGCCGTCGACCCCGACCCGATCTTCGTCCGGGCCGGGCGGGTGTGGACGTGCGCCGGTGTCACCGCAGTCCTGGACCTGGCGCTGGCGATGGTCGCGCAGGACCACGGCCAAGCGCTGGCCCTGGACACGGCCCGCGCGATGGTCATGTACCTCAAACGCCCCGGCGGGCAGAGCCAGTTCAGCGTTCCCCTGTCCCTCCAGGCGCCGGCCGACGACCGGATAGACGGCCTGCGCCTGTGGATCCAGGACCATCTGGCCGAGGACCTGCCGGTCCAGGTCCTCGCCGACCAACTGCACCTGAGCGTGCGGCACTTCTCCCGGCTGTTCCGCAGCCGGGCCGGCCGCACCCCCTCCGACTACCTGGAAGCCGTCCGGCTGGAGGCCGCCCGACGCCTACTGGAGGAGAGCGACCGGACCCTGCCGGGCATCGCCGCCGACACCGGCCTCGGCTCCGTCGAGACCCTGCACCGCGTCTTCAGGAACCGACTGGGCACCACTCCGGCCGAGTACCGACGCCGCTTCCGCTCGCCAGACGCGACCGCAAGCCCGGCCGCCTGATCATCCTCACCACGTACGGCAGGACGGCGCCCGCCCGGGCGCGGCCTGTCCGTCTCGCCCTGCCCACAGCGCAACGGAGCCCCTCATGTCACGCACCAAGGTCATCGCGATCCCGGTCCTGGGCAAACACGCCATCAACGCCTACCTGCTCCTGGGCCGCCACCCGGTGGTCGTCGACGCCGGCACCCCCGGCAGCGGACCCTTGATCCGCGACGCCGTCGCCCGCCGCGGCATCGACCCCACCGACGTCAGGTTGATCGTCATCACCCACGGGCACATCGACCACTTCGGGTCCGCCGCCGAACTCCACCGCCTCACCGGCGCCCCCGTCGCCGGCCACATCGCCGACCTCCAGCCGTTCCGCACCGGCCGGGTCCGCGAGCCGTACCTGCCGACCGGCCCAATGGGCCGCCTGATGGACCGCAACCCCAAACTGCATGCCACTGCCGAACCCTTCGAGCCCGACGTCCTGGTCCGCGGGGAGACGAGCCTGCACGACTTCGGCGTCGACGCCCGCATCATGCCCACTCCCGGACACACCGCCGGCTCGATCTCCGTCCTCACCGACGGCGGAGACCTGGTGGCCGGCGACCTCGTCGCCAACTCCTTCATGGGCCTGATCCCCGGCCGCCCCGCCAACCCTCCCTTCCACGACGACCCTCAGCGCAACCTGGCCAGCTTGCGCGAGATGCTCGCACTCAACCCGACCAGGCTTCACGTCGGGCACGGCATCCCCCTCGATCCCGCGCGCGTCGGCACCTGGGCCGCGGCCGAGCAGCGTCGCCTGGACGCGCTGGCGGCCGCCGGCCGTCTGCGCGTGCGGGAACAGAGCTCCGACCCGCACGCATGCTGACCGCTGCCCGGCCGGGACGCTGCCGGACAGCGGATGCGGGCCCGAACAGCCGGACCGCCGCCCGGCTGTTCGGCGGCGGCGAGCCGGTAGCTGTGCCGGCATCCGCAAGGGCTGCTCAATCAGCTGAACTCTTCGGGGCGCCGAACCGGAGCCCGTCCGGGCCCACCGACGGCCTGACCCCTCAGAGCTCCTGAGCCGGCCAGTCCAGGAGCCGGGCGCCGATGACCGCTGTCTGGAGGGTGTAGCGGTGGACGGGGTCGCTGGGATCGGCTCCTGTCAGTTTGTGGATGCGGTCGAGCCGGTACGTCATGGCCCGCACGCTCAAGGAGAGCCGCCGGGCCGCCTCGGCGGCCACGCAGCCCGCGTCGAAGTACGAGGTGAGCGTGTCGATCAGTGGCTGGGCTCCGCCCCGGGCCTCCTGGAGCGGACCGAGAACGCTCCGCACGAGGTCGGCCATGGCCTGCCGGTCCCGGGTGAGCACCGGGTAGACCAGCAGATCGGCTGCGTGCAGAACCGGGCCTTCGAGGTGCATGCGTGCGGCCAGGTCGAGGGCATTGAGTGCCTCCTCGTAGGAGTGGACAACTCCTCCGGCGCCGGGGTGGGCACGGCCGATGGCCACGCGGCCGCCGTCCGTCCCCGCGTATGCCTGCTTGGCGAAGAAGCTGAGCACATCCGGCTGATCGCCGGGCGCGATACAGATCAGCCGGCCGTCCTTCGTGGTGAGCAGGATGCGTCGGTCTCCGAAACGGGCAACGAGGGACGACTCGATTCGCCGGGTAACGGGGTAGCCGTCGTCGTACTGCTCGGCGCCTTGCGCCACGGCGACCGCGTGGGCGTGGGAGAGAAGCAGTCCGAAGCGCTCGGCGCGTTCGGCGAGGCGGCCGAGGTCGCTGCGCCCGTACAGCAGGTCGTCGATGAACTCGCGGCGGGCCGCCTCCTCCTGGCGTACCGCCAGACGCTGTGCCCGTTCATGGCCTTCCGCGAAGGCGTCCACGGCCTGCTCGACGGCGGCAAGGAGATGGTCGGCGGCGGAATGGGGCAGCTCGGGTCGGACGGCCTGGGCGGCACAGAGGTGGGCTCGGACCAGGGCACGCAGCCCGATGCCTGCCTCTGCGGCCCGCTCGCCCCGGGTCCGGAGCGATTCCAGTTCGTCGCGGGTCAGATTCCGGCCGGTGGCGCTGGCACGTGCCAGGACCTGGGCATACCCCGCCAGATACTCCTCGGGTATCCCCTGCTCGGCCATGGGCCCCTCCCCGTTCTTGACGCGCCGATGGCGACTTCCTACGCACGGAGCTCAAGGGTGGCACGCCCAGGGGCGGTGACCGGCATCAGGGAGCCATAAAGATTGCCGGTGTACGGCAATGCGAACAGGCGTGCCGCACTGTCAGCATGAGCTGGGCCGGGCGGAGGGACAGATCTTCTGCCGGAAGCCGGAAGAAGCACGCTGCTCCGGGATCCAGCGGACGTGACTTGAGAGTCCGACGCATGAAGGGGGATGACCGATGACTGAGTTCCTTGATGCGGCTGTCGGGTTCCCTACAGTGCTGTGCACATCGGCGCTGCTGGTCATGATCGGCTTCTGGCTGCTTGTGCTGCTCGGCGCCGCCGAGTCCGACATGTTCGACACCGACGTGGACACCGACGCGCTGAGCCTCGGTGGAGTGCCTGTCTCGGTGTCGGCCTCGCTGGTGATTGCCCTGGCTTGGTTCGCCAGCTTCACAGGCTCCGTACTTCTCAACCGTACGGGCATGTCCGGTGCCCTCCTCCATCTGCTCGGCGCGGCTTTGCTCTTCGCGTCCCTGCTCTTCGCGTGGCGCGTGACACGGCTGCTCGTGCGGCCGCTGGCGAAGCTGTTCCCCGATGAACCCGGGCCGTCCCGCCAGGACTTCGTCGGGCTGACCTGCACCATCCGCACAGGGTGGGTGGACGCTGACTTCGGCCAGGCAGAAGTCGTCGCGCAGGACGGCTCCACGGCCGTCATACAGGTCCGCCAGAGCGGCACGGACGCACTGGCATGGGGCAGCACGGGGCTGCTGTACGCGTACGACGACGCCGGCAAATACTTCTGGGTCGCTCCCTACGACACGGCGCTCGAACCCCCTTCCGCCGCTTGAGCCTTCGCTCTTTCTCCCCTCTCACCCGAGGACTTCTCATGGATGCCATCGCCGTGGGCATCGGCCTGCTCGTCGCCGTTGTCCTGATCATCGCCATCGCCATGCTCCTACGCCACGTACTGGTGGCAGTCCGTCCGCCGATGTATAGGTCCGGCCCGCGGCAGCGCTCCGGCACCGTGAGGTCCGCTTCGTCCAGTGCCGCGCACCAGCGCTCCACCTCCAGCGGCAGCCGCCAGCCGTCCGCGCGGCGCAGGAACAGCGGGCCGCGACCGGTCAGCAAGGCGTCGGAGCAAGGATCGGCCCGCACACCGCAGCAGTGTGCGTTCCCGTCGGTACCGTCGCCGTCATTGCGCTCCCGCCTGCGTCAGCCGCGCCACTGCCGTGGCCAAGTGGCTGCCCGGAGTGTCGGCCGCCACCTCACGCGCGTCCTGAGGTCCGGTGGGCCGGTCGTACGGGGCATCGATCGTGTCTGCCGCGACGACAGCGCACCCGCTTCAGGGACACCAACGCCTGCCAGGCCCACGTCCCGTCGGCCGACAGCTGTGTGGGCACGGCCACCGTTCGGCTACGACCACGGGAGCAAAGGGATCGTGGGCCCGGTCGGGCCGTGACGTGACAGGGACCGCACGGGTTGTCCATGACATGGAAGAGAAGGCGTACCAGACGCGTCTCGAGCGGATCCTTGGCGTTCCGCTGGCCGAGAGCGCGGTGCGGCAGTGGCCGCAGAGTGGCGAACTCATCCGCGGCAGGTCCCGCATCGCGGACGTGGAGTCCCACTTCGTCGGCCTGAGGCTCGGTGTCGGCAGGCGCCACGTTTGCGGCGACATCCTCGTTGTGGAGTGGAGCACGGATTACGGCGACGGCCGGGTATACCGGAACGTGTCCGTAGCTGACCTGGCGGCAGGGGAGGCCGTCCGGGTGACCGACTACTGGGGCGAGCCGTTCACACCGCCGGAATGGCGGCGGCCCCTGTCCGAACGGCTGGAGATGCCGGACAACGGCATCTGGCCGGCCTCCGACACCCTCACCCAGGACTGACGGGCCCGGACACCCCCTGAGACCGTGACGAGGTCAGAGCCCGTCGGGAAGCCGAAGGAGACGACACGCTGCCGGCTCACACCGAGCTGATGCTCGTCCCGGCCAGCTACCGATCACCTCAGCCGAACACTGGGCCAGGACACCCCGACAGCAACTTCCCCAGGTCGTCAGCGGTGTTCGGGGTTGGGGTAGTCGGAGCGGCAGCCCGCGTCCCACTCGGAGCGCTGGTTGCCGTGTGCGGGGATGCCGCCGGCCTGCTTGAGCATGGCGGCGAGGTGCAGCAGGTTCCAGGTCATGAAGGTGGTGTTGCGGTTGGTGAAGTCGTTCTCCGGGCCACCCGACCCGGGATCGAGGTACGAGGGTCCGGGCCCGGCCTCGCCGATCCAGCCCGCGTCGGCCTGCGGCGGGATGGTGTAGCCGAGGTGCTGGAGGCTGTAGAGGACGTTCATGGCGCAGTGCTTCACGCCGTCCTCGTTGCCGGTGACCAGGCACCCGCCCACGCGTCCGTAGTACGCGTACTGTCCACGGTCATTGAGCAGTGACGAGCCTGCGTAGAGCCGCTCGATGACCTGCTTCATGACGGAGCTGTTGTCCCCCAGCCAGATCGGCCCCGCGAGCACCAGGATGTCGGCCGCCATCACTCGCTCGTACAGTGACGGCCACTCGTCGGTGGCCCACCCGTGCTCGGTCATGTCCGGCCACACGCCGGTCGCGATGTCGTGATCGACGGCCCGGACGAGCTCGGTGGCGACCCCGTTCGACTCCATCGCCGAGCGACTCCTGTCGATCAGCCCCTGGGTGTTGCTGACGTCGGGAGTTCGCTTGAGCGTGCAGTTGATGAACATCGCACGGAGACCGTCGTACGAAGGGGGCGGCTGGGTGTTCACAGAGTGCTCCTGGATCCTGCCGCCGTGGCGTTCACAGCGGTGCGACGCCCTCCATCGTGCGGGCTGGGACCGTCGCCGTCTCCGTATCGGCGCAGGAAGACGATGACGATCACTCCGACGGCCGAACTGTCACGGCGCGACGGCTGACGGGCGTTCACCCGGCCGGGCGCCGGTGCCTGGTCCGTGCGCACTCGCCATGCCTAGGTTCGGCCCATGGACACTCACCACCGCCCGGGCCCGCAGAGCTCCGGTACTGCGACCGACGACGTCGCCCATCTCATGGTGCGCTGCCTGGAGGCCGAGAGCGTGGAATACGTCTTCGGGATCCCGGGGGAGGAGAACATCCGGTTCGTCGACGCCCTGAACGGCTCGGCCATCCGGTACATCCTGGTCCGTCACGAGCAGGGTGCCTCCTTCATGGCGGAGATCTACGGGCGGCTCACTGGCAAGGCGGGGGTGTGCTCGGCCACACTGGGCCCCGGGGCCATCAATCTGGCACTGGGCGCCGCTGATGCGATGACGAACAGCACCCCGCTGGTGGCGCTGGCCGCGCAGGGTTCGCTGGGCCGGGTCCACAAGGAGTCCCACCAGGTCATCGACCTGGTGTCCATGTTCGCTCCGGTCACCCAGTGGTCGGCAGGCGTGCAGAGTCCCGAAGCGGTGCCGGAGATGGTGCGCAAGGCGTTCAAGACCGCGCAGAGCGAGCGTCCCGGGGCGGTCTTCCTTGCAGTCCCGGAGGACATCGAGGCCTCGCGCACCAGGACGCCGCTCGCTCCCTTGCAGGTCGATGCGGTCTACGCGGATGCTCCGTCGTCGTCGCAGGTCGCCCGCGCCGCGGAGGTCGTCGCGGGGGCGCAGCATCCGGTGGTGCTCGCCGGTCATGGTGCTGCCAGGGCGGGTGCGTCGGCGGCCCTGCTGCGTTTCGCCGAACGGCTGAACGTCCCGGTGGCGACCACCTTCCACGGAAAGGGGGTCTTCCCGGACGACCACGCGAACGCGCTCGGCGCGGTGGGCTTCATGCGCCACGACTACGCCAACTTCGGATTCGACTCGGCAGACGTCCTGATCTGCGTGGGTTACGAGATCCAGGAGTTCGACCCGGTGAAGGTCAACCCGGACGGTGACAAGGGCATCGTCCACCTGCACCGCTTCCCCGCGGAGGTCGACTCCCGCTACCCGGTCACCGTCGGCGTCGAGGGCGATCTGTCACTGGGGCTGGACGCGCTTGCCACCGCGCTGCCGGACGACCTCACATTCGGAGTGGGAGCCGGTGAACGCATCCGCTCCCTGCTTGCCGAAGAACTCGACTACGGCCGGAACAACGACGCCTGCCCCCTCGTGCCGCAGCGCGTCGTGGCGGACGTGCGGGCCGCGCTCGGCCGGGAGGACATCGTCCTCGCCGACACCGGCGCCGGGAAGATGTGGATGGCCCGGCTCTACCCCGCCTATGCGCCGGACACCTGCCTGGTCTCCAACGGCCTTTCCACCATGGGCTTCGCCCTGCCCGGTGCGATCGCGGCCAAGCTGGCCCGTCCGGAGCGGCGCGTGCTGGCCATGATGGGGGACGGCTCGTTCCTGATGAACTCCCAGGAGCTGGAGACGGCCGTCCGCGAGCGCATCCCCCTAGTGGTGCTCGTCCTGGTCGACGAGGAGTACGGCCTGATCACCTGGAAGATGGAGCTGGAACTCGAGCGCCACAGCCACACCCACTTCACCAACCCCGACTTCGTCTCCTACGCCGAAAGCTTCGGCGCGCGCGGCTACCAGATCAAGGCGGCCGACGAGCTGCTTCCGACGCTGCGGCGTGCACTGGACGACGATGGGGTCTCCGTGATCGCCTGCCCGGTCGACTACTCGGAGAACCTGCGGCTCACGGATCGGCTCGGCGAACTCCACGGGCCTTTCTGAGCTGCCGGAGAGCCTTGCCAGACCTGGCCCAAAGTCGCGGAACGGCTATGATGGCCGCGTCCTGAGCTCAGCTGTGGCGGTACGCGCCGATGACGATCACTCCCCGGTGCACGAGCTCGTCCAGGAAGGGATTCGGCCGCAGAGCCGATCCGTAGGCCCAATCCATGTCGAGCCACATCGGCGGGCGACGAGTCGGCGCCCAGCAGTCGATGCGCGAACGATGCGGCCGCAGCAACCCTCAACGGATCGGCCCACAGCCTCGCCTCCTCGGCGAAGACCGAACTCCGGCGCGAGCGCAGGTTGCACAGGAGCGCCTGATCCTCACCGCGGCGGTCATCATGGCCGGAGTCAGCAGCATCGTCATCACCGCGGTCAAGGCCACGAGCTGTCGGTCGCTGGCGCCCGGCTTTCCCTCGAGCCAGGTATTGATGCTGCCCGCCGGCCCAGCCCCACAGATCGGCGAGCTCCGTCGGGCTGGAGGGCGGGTTTGCGCCGGACGCGGATAGCTCCGCGGGCTTGCCGGTCCGGCAGTCGCTGCCGATGACGAGTTCACGCAGGCGCAGGAGTCGGGAGCGGTAGTTCCGGCGGGTCGACTCCTTCACCTGGGGGCAGCCGACGGCGATGAACCGCTCGATCACCTCCCGCGACAGCCATACGTCAGCAGACGCGGGCAGGCCCTCGCCGTCGCAGAAGAGCGCCAACTGGGACAGCGCCCCAAGGAGTTCACGGGCTTTCAAGGTCGTCAGGGGCGCCATGCGTTCTGAGCTGGACGGTAAGACTTGACCGGCAAGGGCTGCAAGGCCTGCGCCGACAGCAAACGTGCCGCGCATGCACAGGGCCGAGTCCCCAGCCCGCCGACGCCTCGGCTGCCGACGAGAACGGGCGCAGGTGCCACGCCAAGGCGACACAGGTGGTAACCGGCGGCGAGCCCCGCCGGGCCGCCGATCACCAACACCTGCGTCTGTGGGGCATGCGGCGTCCTGCGCCTCGTCGCCTCGGCCGGGCACGAAGATGAGCGCCCCAGTGCCAGGCCCACGACGGCACCGACGAGGCGAGCGCCGATGAAGCCGCGCGTTCGTACGGACATCCTGACCGGCGGCCTGGAGGCACTCCCAGTGACCTGGTGATCAGGCGGCGGCTCGGGGTGGGTTTCGTACATACGGAACGCCACGAGGATCCCGGATGCTGCAGTGAGGGCGGCGTCTACGGCGGTGGCCAGGAACGCGGCCTGCGGCCGCCGATCAGGCCGCCCGCGCCGCAGGCCAGACCGAGGAACCAGTCCGTTTGATTCTTGCCACCCCAAAGGGGGCATGGTCGGTAGCGACCGTCGAAGTACTCAAGCAGCCCTGGGTGGTGGGAAACGATCAAGGTATTCGCTGGGAACGATCTTGATTGACTGTGCGTAGGTGCTGACCAGCGCATTTCGTCGGTTGCCCACAGAGAGAAACCGACGAAACGGGTCTCGGCCGGTGACGAAAGTCATGGCTGGGGCCCGTTTCTCGTTGTCCGGGGCGCCGCGGTCCGAGTTGAGGGCGGATTCGGGCGTTTCGGCGTGAAAGGTCACACACCGTGGCATGCGTCACGATGCGGGCCCTGATCTTTGGTTGATCTTCAGCTGGTGCGGCGGAGTTGATCACTAGCCGGTCGGTGCGAGGTAGCCGGTGGGGGGTCTACATGGCCAGCGGCTTGGTTCTGCGCCTGTGATGGGTGCGCTTGCGTGGGCGCTGCCCGTTGAGGGCGAGGGTCTCCACCCATTCCTTGATCTTCCGGCAGTTGGCGTGTGCCAGTTGGAAGGCCAGGAGGATCGTCTGGGCGGCGATGCCGCGGATACGCCGGGAGCAGGCCGCTACACCGGGAGCCGGCCGCCTCGATGCCCTCGCCGAGGGGTTCTTCGCGTAGCCATTGAAGCCCTCGACGCTGTTCCGGAGCCGGAAGTAGATCTTCCGCCATTCCTCGTCGCCGTACTCGAGGGCCTGCCAGTGCATGGCTTCGGAGGTTGGGGCGAGGGTGACGCTGCGCTGGCGGCAGACCTTGTGAGGCACTTGTTCGCGATTCCCCTACCAGCCACGTGGCCGGAGGCTCCCCGCCGGTCGGCGGGGGTGGTTCGGACACGTGACGGATGGTTGAAATCAGTATTTTTTCGGAGCCTGGAAGCATGGGATACGGCCTTTCAGCTCTGGGCCAGGCCGTCCGTGTCGCCAGCCTCGGACGACCCTTCCTTGTGTACGCCCTTCTATGCGTGGGCAAACGGGCGATTGATCGGTCGCGATCCGATCTCCGTACCGGGTGGCTGCCGCTGCCCCTGGCCGGTCAACCGGCGGGCGGGAGGCGCTGGGCGCCGCTGTTGGTGTCACGTCCCGATGTGCGCAGCAGGGGCGTGACGGTTTCGGCGGTCATCCGACAGTGGACGGCCTGACTGGAGGCGACGGCACATGTCTTCCGAGACCACGACGGGCACTGATGGTGCAGCGGTTGGCGCGGAAGGGCTCCTGGCCGGGGTTCTGGCGGGTGTTCTGCGT
>NZ_JAGGOI010000015.1:173101-210291 GCF_018614585.1 Streptomyces sp. ISL-1
TGATGGCTCAGTTCTGTGCGCGGGTACGCAAGCGGGACGACCTGCCGACGGTATCGATGAAGGACATCTACCGGCACCCCACGATCCGGGGCCTGGCCGCCGCGTTCAAGGAGGCTCCCGCCCCTGCCCGGTCCCCGGCCTCCTCACACGCGCCGTCACAGACCTCCCAGCCGGCCCCGGGGCGTGGCGATGCCCAATCCGGCGCATCGGGCGCGCCGCAGTCCGGTTCATGGCGGTACACGCCGTGCGGGACGGCCCAGATACTGATCTTCCTTGTCTTCTCCTCCCTCGGCGCCACGATTGCCGTCCTCGGTTACGAGTGGACCTTGGAAGGCTCGGGGACGGCCGGCATCTACCTGCGGGCGGTGTTGTTCAGTACGGCGCTCTTCTTCGGCGTCTGCGCGCTGCCCATCGCGGCCAAGTGGATACTCGTCGGCCGTTTCACCCCACGCAGGTTCCCCGTGTGGAGTTTTGCCTACCTGCGCTTCTGGTGCGTCAAGACCCTCATCCGTACCAGCCCGGTACGTCTGTTCACCGGTTCACCGCTGTACGTGCTGTACCTCAGGGCCCTCGGCGCACACATCGGAAAGGGCGTCACCATCCTTACCCGCACCGCCCCGGTCTGCACCGACCTCCTGTCCATCGGTGACGGCACGGTCGTCCGCAAGGACGTGTTGATGTCCTGCTACCGGGCGCACGACGGCTGGATCGAGACGGGCCCCGTCACCCTTGGCGCGAATGTGACCGTCAGCGAACAGGCCGTCGTCGACATCGGGACGTCGATGGGCGACGACACCCAGCTGGGCCACGCCTCCTCCCTGCATTCCGGGCAGATGGTGCCGGCCGGAGAGGCATGGCACGGCACGCCGGCGCAGCCGACGACGACCGACTTCCGGGCCGTCGAACCCGCCGCGTGCGGCCCCCTTCGCAGGGCCGCCTACAGCCTTTTGCAGCTGCTCGCCATGCTGCTGGTGTACCTGCCGCTGACCCTGGCGGGCGTAAGCCTCGTGTTCACCGCGGTGCCGCAGCTCAACGCGGTGTTCGCCCAAGGGCCGCCGGCCTTCACCAGCCCCGCGTTCTACCTCGAGGGGCTCGTCGCTTCCCTGGTGGCCTTCTTCGGCGGCATATTGGTGGGCGTGCTGGTGGTGAGCACGGTGCCGCGGCTGCTCAGCCTGGCGATCAAACCGGGCAGGACCTACCCGCTGTACGGCTTCCACCACGGCATCCAGCGGGCGATCATGCGGCTGACCAACATCAGGTTCTTCACCACGCTCTTCGGGGACAGCTCCGCGATCGTGCACTACCTGAGGTGCCTCGGATACGACCTGTGCCACATCGAGCAGACCGGGTCGAACTTCGGCACGCTGGTCAAGCACGACACCCCCTACCTCAGCACGGTCGGCAGCGGGACGATGGTCGCCGACGGGCTGTCGATCATCAACGCCGACTTCTCCAGCTCGTCCTTCCGCTTCACCCCGACCTCGATCGGGCCGAGCAACTTCGTCGGCAACCGCATCGCCTACCCTTCACGCGGCCGGACCGGCGACAACTGCCTGCTCGCGACCAAGGTCATGGTGCCCATCGACGGGCCGGTCCGCGAAGGCGTGGGACTACTGGGATCGCCCAGCTTCGAGATCCCGCGCACGGTGCTGCGCGACACCCGGTTCGATCACCTGGCCCATGGTGATGAGCTGCGCCGCCGCCTTGCCGCCAAGAACAGGCACAACGCGCTCACCGCGGGCCTGCACTTGCTGGTGAGATGGTTCCACTTCTTCGTACTCGCCCTCATCACCATGGCTGCCGTCGAGCTGTATCAGAGCATCGGGGTGCCGGCCTTCGCGCTGGCCGGTCTGCTCACCCTGCTGTTCACCATCGTTTACTTCACGTTGGTCGAACGGGCCGTCACGAGAATCCGCCCGGTGAAGCCGCTGTACTGCTCGATCTACGAGCCTGACTTCTGGGGGCACGAACGCTTCTGGAAGCTGACGTCGCACCAGTACATGCAGGCCTTCAACGGCACCCCGTTCAAGACCATGGTCTGGCGGCTGCTGGGCGTCAGGATCGGCCGCCGGGTCTTCGACGACGGCTGCTCGATCACCGAGCGGACCCTCGTCAGCATCGGGGACGGCTGTACCCTCAACGCCGGGACGATCATCCAGTGCCACTCGCAGGAGGACGGAGCCTTCAAGTCCGACCGCGCCACGATCGGCGCGGGCGTGACCCTCGGCGTGAACGCGTTCGTCCACTACGGCACCACCGTCGGCGACCAGTCACAGCTCGCCGCGGACACCTTCCTGATGAAGGGCGAGGAAGTTCCACCGCATACACGGTGGGGTGGCAACCCGGCCCGAGAAGACACCGCCGTGGCTCGCGTTCTTGAGCTTCCTGGGGTCGGCGGGCCCGCTTCACGTCACCGTTGCTGAGCAGCCCGGTGGGAAACGATCTTCCTGTTCGCGGGACATGCCTACGCGGCACCACTGGTCAGCGCCTACGCGCCGCCGAAGAAGATCGTTTCCCGGGAAGAGCTTGATTGTTTCCCACCGGCAAGCTGGGCCGTATCGACGCAGGTCGCAGTGGTGCAGGCGCGGGGGTCGGTGACGCTTGCGGACACCTCGGAGAAGCTGACGGGGCCCACTGACGGTGCCAGGCGCCAGTGGGCCCCGGTGGCTCACAGAGTCACGGCTCAGGAACCGGCTGCTTTGACCTTGTCCAGGTCGAAGATCTGGTCGGTGGGCGGGGCGGTGACCGCGACTGGCGCAGTCGCCCGCCTTGCTGAGCGCGAACTCCAGAGACAGGTCCTTGCCGTCGTCCTTGCCCTCACCCGCGACCTTGAGCGAGTTGGCGGCCTTGGTGGCCTTGAGCGCCTTGTCGGCGATCTGGTCGGCGGTGAGGCCTTCGAACGGGTCCACCGGGGCCTTTGGCGACGGCGGGGAGCTCGCTGCCTTGTCCGCGGTGTCCTCACTCTGTCCGCCGCCACAGGCGGTCAGGCCGACGGCGGCGGTCACGCACAGCGCCGCCACGGCCAGAATCTTGCGGTTGGTCACCTGTTGTCACTTCCTTGATCTCTTTTCGTGCCAACACTCGGACTCACAACGTGGGTTGCTCGATGTACCGCTGAAGTGTGTCTTGCGCCACATCGCGAGGGGGCGTCACTCGACGACGTGACGTTCCCAGGAGCTGCCCCGCTCGCGCTCGCAGAACACGGCCGAGGCCGACGCGCGTTCAGCGAGTTCGGTGCGACCAGCTCAGGCCGCGTTGGCGAGGATGTTGCTGAGGGCCCGGACGCCCCAGAGGGCGGGCGCGAGGGCCACGTAGGCCAGCGGCCGCAGAACCATTGGCGGCCCCTCGTCCCGCGGTCCCGCGGTGTGCAGCCGGGTGGTCGCGGAGACCACGGGGCCGGCGACTGACGCAGCCGGGGAGACGGTTCTCAAACGCCCCGAATGTCATCGACGGATGTGCCGCTGCGCGACGTTCGTCGCTGGGCGGCGAGACGAAAGTGGGCCGTGGGCGGCCGGGCGCGCTGCTTAGGGTGCGGGCGTGAACGCGTCATTGAAGATACGGGCCTGCTGGATGTGGCTGGCGGCACCCGAGCTGTGGTCGCGCAGGCGGACCGCCGGCGAAGTGGTGCTCGCGCTGGTGCTCGGTCTCATGGCCGCCGGAACCGAGGAACTGACCGGCAGCGCGGGGCTGCGGCTGCTTGTCGTCGGGGCTGTGACCCCATTGCTGTCGTTGCTGCGGCGCCGGCTGCCCGCGCCGGTGCTGGCGATCACGGGGGCGCTCGCGCCGCTCATGAGCGGCTTCGCGCCGCTGATGATGGTCGTGGGCTGGTCGGCGGGGCGCAGGATCGTGGGCGCCGGGCGGGCGTTGGTCGCGTTCACCGTGGCGTACTCCCTCTTTGTCGGCACCATGCTCCTGGACACCTGGTCGCAACAGACGCCGTTGACACTGGTGCTGCTCACCACTCTGTACTTCCTTGCGACTGCGGTCGTGCCGGGTCTGGCCAGCCGTTACTGGACGCAGCGCCGGACCCTGCTGCACGCCCTCCAGGAGCGCAACAGCCAACTGTTGCGGGAGCGCGCGATGGTGGAGGGGCAGGCGCGGCTGCGTGAGCGCCAGCGGATCGCCCAGGACATGCACGACAGCCTCGGCCACCAGCTGGCGCTGATCTCCGTGCACACCGGCGCGCTGGAGGTGGATCCTGAGCTGACGCCGCGGCAGCAGGAGGTGGTCGGGGTGCTGCGGGCCGCTTCGGTGACCGCGATGCATGAGCTACGTGAGGTCGTCGGGATTCTGCGGGACGGGGTCGAGGGGCCCGCGCCGGTTGACGAGTCGGGGCGCGTCGCGCGTGGGACGGCCGGTATAGGGGGCCTCGTGGACTCCGCGCGCGCGGCGGGCAACGCGGTGGAGCTGCGGTACAAGGGCGAGGTGCGGCCGCTCGCCGCGGCGGCCGACCACGCGGCGTACCGCATCGTGCAGGAGGCCCTGACCAACGCGTACAAGCATGCTCCCGGCGCTCCGATCGAGGTGGAGTTGCGATACGAGCCGGACTCGGTCGTCGTCGAGATCGTGAGTGGGGCAGTTGGCGCGCCGGCACGTGGCGAGGTGGTCAGCGGCGGGCAGGGGCTGACCGGGCTGCGCGAGCGGGCGCGGCTGGTCGGCGGCATCGTGCACGCCGGACCGGCGGACGACGGCGGCTTCCGGGTGGCGGGAGTGCTGCCGTACGGAGTCGTGGAGGCCGCGCCCTTCGTCGCCGCGGAGGACGACTTCCGCCAGCAGTCGCCGGTGGCCGCGCTCGGGAACGGTGATCCGGTCATGGACTGGACTGTTTCGGAGCGGGAGTTGGCGATGGGTGGGAAGAGCGGTGGCGGGGGGTTCGCGCTGGGCTGCGGGATTGCCCTGGCGGCATTGCTGGTGCTGGGGGCCGCGGGTGTCTTCGGGATGTTCTTCCTGGTGGGGTCGGTGAACGACGGGATGATCGATCCGGCCGAGTACGAGCGGGTGGAGATCGGGGCATCGGAGGAAGAGGTGCGAGACCAGCTGCCGAGCGGGGACACGGTCACGACAACGGGGCTGAGCGGCAAGGGCCCGAAGGAGCCCGCGGGCTCCAGGTGCCTGGTGCTGATGTCGTCGGAGCTTGGGGACAGTATCGAGACCGAACCGGTGTTCCGGTTCTGCTTCAAGGGCGACAAGCTGATCGAGAAGAAGTCCTACGAGGTCAGCCGCTGAAGGCGGTGCGCGGCGGCAGACGCCGGTAGGCGTGAGAGTGGATCTTTTGTGGGGGTGCCTGTGGTGTGGGGGTGCATGTGACGGGGTCGCCGACGGGTTCGTCGACAGGGTCGCCGGCCGGCTCGCCGATCCGGGTCGTCGTCGCCGACGACGAGCCACTCATCAGGGCCGGGATCCGGATGATCCTCACCTCGGACCGCGATATCGAGGTCGTGGCGGAGGCGGCGAACGGGCGGGAGGCCGTCGACCTGGCGCGATCCCACTCCGCCGACGTGGTGCTGCTCGACATCCAGATGCCGGTGATGGACGGCCTCACAGCTCTGGGGGAACTTCGCAGGGCGGCACCGGCGACGCGGGTGATCGTGTTGACGACCTTCGGCGAGCGGGAGAACGTACTGCGAGCGCTGGAACACGGGGGCGCCGGGTTCCTGCTCAAGGACACTGCGCCCGCGGAGCTGATCCGAGCGGTACGGGCCGCGGCCGCGGGAGAGGCATATCTCTCCCCGGCAGCGACCCGGCATGTGGTGGACCAGCTCGCGTCCGGGCGAACGGCTGCGCGCGGCCAGGAGGCGCGGGCTCGTGTTGCCGCGCTGAGCGCGCGGGAGCGGGAGGTGCTGGCGCTGCTCGGGGAGGGACTGTCCAACGCGGACGCGGGGAGGCGTCTGCATATGAGCGAGGCCACGGTGAAGACGTACGTGAGTCGCATCCTGGCGAAGCTGGGGTGCGAGAACCGGGTGCAGGCGGCACTGCTGGCGCGGGACGCCGGGTTGGAACAGCCGCGTTGACTGTTTCACGTGAAACGCCCGCGGAGGGTCCACCTCCGCGGGCGTTCGCGTGTGGTCTGCGCTGTGCGCGCGGCACCTGTGGTCAGGCGGCGAGACGGGCAGCCAGGGCCTTGCCCTTCTGGGCGGCGTCGTCCAGCGCCTTCGTACGGGAGGCGTCAGCGAGGGGAATCAGCTCCGCCATCTCGGGCCTGGAGCGCGCCAGCGTCAGCTCGGGGACGATGAAGTCGACCTCGGCGCCGAGCATGCCGGTCAGCACCTTCTCCAGGTAGCTCTGGACGAATTCGTAGTCCTCGCGGGGGGTGCCCGGAGCGTACGAACCGCCGCGGCTGGCGACGACCGTGACCGGGGTGCCGGCCACCGGACTGTCGGGGCCGGCGTTGTGGCCGACGACGATCACTTGGTCCAGCCATGCCTTGAGGGTGGACGGGATCGTGAAGTTGTACATCGGTGCGCCGATCAGAACGGCGTCCGCCGCCTCGAGTTCGGAAGCGAGTTCAGCTCGCAGGGAGTCTTCTATCCCTGCGGAGACAGCGGCGAAGTCCAGGTGGGGCAGCGGAGTGGCCGCGAGATCGCGGTAGACCACCGTGCCCTCGGGGTGCTGCCCCTGCCAGGCCTGGACAAAGGCGGCGGTGATCTCGCGAGAGGCCGAGCCCTGGGGGAAGACGGCGGAGTCGAGGTGCAGCAGCGTGGCCATGAGGTTCTCCATGAGGGGGTGGGGGCTAGCTAATATTCCGTACGCACCTATTAATAACATAGGGACTTATCTTTCGTAAGTTCATGCGGATGGCGCAGTACTCTGGAGGCATGACGGAACACAGCGAAGAGGCGTGCAAGAGGGTCGATGGGGGCATCACGCGCGTCTTCGAGCTGCTCGGCAAGCGCTGGACGGGTCCGATCGTCTCGGTGCTGATGCAGCGCGCGGTGCACTTCGCGGAGCTGCGGCGGGCCATCCCGGGCATCAGCGAGCGCATGCTCTCGGACCGGCTGACCGAGCTGGCGGCGGCGGGGCTGGTCGTGCGCGAGGTCGACGAGGGGCCGCCGCTGCGGGTCGCATACCGACTGACCGAGGCCGGGTCCGCGATGGAACCCGCCCTCAAGGAACTGGCGCTGTGGGCCGACGCGCATCTGACGCAGGGCGACTCGGACCCCTGTTAGCGGGGCCTCAGGCCGGGGCAAGCCCTCAGGCCGGGGCATGGGCGCTTCATCCATTGCAGGCCGCGCAGTTGCGCACGTTGTCCACAGGGGGAGACGGTTGTCGGGCTGCGGCGGTACGGTCGTTGACAGTTGATGTTGAAGCCGTACGACGACGGGGGAGGCAGCGCCTCATGATCGAATCTGAGACGGTGATGCCGGTGCAGCAGGACGGCGCAGAGGCAACGGGCATAGAGCGCATTCCGGTGGTGCCGGGCTTCGCGCGGCGTCCGGGGCAGGGAACGCCTGACTCCGCCCGGTCGCCGAAGGAGGAGGGAAAGGCGCTGCGGGACAGGGTGCCGCGGGCATCGCACGACTCGCTGGTGCTCGCGGTGGCGCGGCCCGGCACGGTTGAGGCCGTCGAGGAGTCGAACCGCGGCCGGGTGCCCGAACTCACGCCGATACGGGTGGGCCGGATGGCCGCCTCGCCGTTCGCGTTTCTACGCGGCTCGGCGGGGTTGATGGCCTACGACCTGGTGGGCACTCCGGTCACCGGGGTGAGCGCGCAGATCTGCGGCGATGCGCATGCGGCCAACTTCGGGCTGTACGGCGATGTGCGCGGCCGCCTCGTCATCGACCTCAACGACTTCGACGAGACGGTCGTCGGCCCGTGGGAATGGGACGTCAAGCGGCTGGCCGTCTCGTTGGTGTTGGCCGGGCGAGTGGCGGGCGCGGACGAGACTGTCTGCAAATCGGCCGCTTTCGACGCGGTGGGGGCGTACCGGCGAACCATGCGGCTGCTGGCCAAGCTGCCCGCGCTGGACGCGTGGAACGCCATCGCCGACGAGGAGCTCGTCTCCCACACGGACGCGCGCGATCTGGTCGGCACGCTGGAACGGGTCTCTGAGAAGGCCCGCAACAACACCAGCGCGCGCTTCGCCGCCAAGGCGACGGAGGAGTGCGGCGACGGGGGACGGCGCTTCGTGGACGCGCCGCCGGTGCTGCGGCGGGTGCCGGACGCGGAGGCGGCGGCCGTCGCCTCCGCGCTCGGGGGTTATTTGCGCACGGTGTCGGAGGACCGGCTGCCACTGCTCGGGCGGTACGCGATCCACGATGTGGCATTCCGGGTGGTCGGGACAGGGAGCGTGGGCACGCATTCCTATGTGGTGCTGCTGCTCGACCACCGGGGCGAGGCGCTGGTGCTTCAGGTGAAGGAGGCGCGGGCCTCGGCACTGCTGCCGTATCTGCCGGCCGCCGGGTTCCAGGTGCCGGAGGTGGACCACGAGGGGCACCGAGTGGTGCTCGGCCAGAAACGGATGCAGGTGATCAGCGACATTCTGCTCGGCTGGACGACGGTCGACGGTCGGCCTTTCCAGGTACGGCAGTTCAGGAACCGCAAGGGCAGCGTGGACCCGACTGCGCTTGCTGCCGACGAATTCGACGACTATGGGCGGATGACCGGCGCGCTGCTGGCTCGGGCGCATGCGCACAGCGCCGACCCGCGTCTGCTCGCCGGGTACTGCGGCAAGAACGAGGAGCTGGACGAGGCGGTGGCTCGCTTCGCCGTGACCTACGCGGACCGTACCGAAGCGGACCACGCAGAGCTGCTGGCGGCGATCAAGAGCGGACGGATAGCTGCTGAGCTGGGGGTGTGACGTCGTGCTTGGCCGCGCCCGTAGGCTGGGCGGGTGACCCAGGATGCATCCGGCGGGCGGACGACCCGGAACGACGAAGAGCAGGACGTGCCGCCGCGGCCAGAGGCCCGGCTGGAGAAGGCGGTGCGCGCGGCCGAGCAGGCGCTGATCGAGTTCGAGATCGCGTTGGAGACGTTCCGGGTGGAGGTGGAGAACTTCTCCCGGCTGCACCACCAGAAGCTCGGCCCGATGTACGCGCGCCTGGACGAGCTGGACGCCCAGATCGCGGAGGCCCGGGCCGCTCGTAGCGGCGACCCGGAGGATCTGCGCAAGGCGCAGGAGGCGCGGGCGATGGTGATGCCGATGCCAGGCGTCGAGGAGCTGTTCCACGACTGGATGGACTCCGAGGGACTCTCCCCCGAGGCCGCCGCAATGCTCAACGATCAGCCCGTGCAGGCGCCGAAGCGTGTCCGTCCCAGCGAGGAGGCACGCAAGCTCTATCGCGAGCTGGCCCGCAAGGCGCACCCGGACCTGGCGCAGGACGAGGAGGAGCGGGCACGGCGCGACGAGTTCATCACGCGCGTGAACGCCGCCTACGGGCTCGGCGACGCGGCGCGGCTGCGGGAGTTGGCCGAGGAGTGGGCTGCCGGGCCTGTGCCCGCCGAGCAGCCGTTCAGCGAGAGCGAGGAGCTCTACGCCCGGCTCGAGTGGCTGTCGCGGCGCAAGGAGCTGCTGACCGTGGTCGCGCACGAGCTGGAGGAGAGCGCGATCGGCGCGATGCTGAAGATGGCGCCCGAGGACCCGGACCGGCTGCTGGAGGAGATCGCCGAGCAGCTGCTCGGGCAGGTCGCCGAGCGTGAGAGGGAACTGTCCGGACTGGTGCAGTAGGTTTCTTCAAGGTCCTAAGGACCCCAGGAACCTGCCGCGTATGCACGAAATGCACGAGCACGAAATGCACGAGCATCAGACACACGAGCACGAGATGTACGAGAGAAGGCATGGACCCATGAATTTCGCCCAGTTGCCCTCGGTGGACGCCGCGGCGGTACCGTCCGACGGCCTGGTACTGGACGTCCGGGAGGACGACGAGTGGGCGGCTGGGCATGTCGAGGGCGCGCTGCATGTCCCGATGAGCGACTTCGTGGCCCGCTTCGGTGAGGTGACCGAGGCCCTGGCCGCCGGGGGCCGAGCATACGTGATGTGCCGGGTCGGCGGGCGGTCCGCGCAGGTCACCCAGTATCTGGTGCAGCAGGGCATCGACGCGGTGAACGTCGAGGGCGGCATGCTCGCCTGGGACGGAGCCGGACGCCCGATGGTCACCGGCACCACCAACCCGGCGTTCGTCCTCTGAGACACAGGACCCCGGGCGGCTGCTGAGCGCTAGCCGAGGGGGTGGGCGGCCAGGAGGTCGCCCAGCGCCTCCTCGTGGGCAGCGGCGGGGCCGAGTGAGAGCTCGAGCTGCTTGGCCCAGGCGTGGTAGCGGTGCAGCGGATAGTCGGTGTCGGCGCCGAAGCCGCCGTGGAGATGCTGCGCGGTCTGGACGACGCGGCGTACGCCCTCCGAGGCCCAGACCTTCGCCACCGCGACATCGCCGGACACCGGCAGCGGGCCGCCGACTCCCGCGCTCCCCTGCACCGGGGTCAGCCGCCAAGCCGCCTGCCAAAGGGTCGCTTCCATCGCGCGCAGATCGATATAGCGGTCGGCGGCCTGTACGGCGACTGCCTGGAATGTCGCGACCGGGAAGCCGAACTGCTCGCGTTTTCCGGTGTACTCGCTGGTCATCGCGAGCACGCCCTCACCGAGCCCCAGGGCCAGCGCACAGGTCCCGGTGGCCAGGAGCTGGCGCAGCCACTCCCAGGCGCCGTCGGCGTCGATCAGTTCGCGGCTGTCGATCCGTACGGAGTCGAGGCTGACCTCGGCGAGTCTCTCGCCGGTGGTGGAGATCTGCTCGCCGAGCGTGAGGCCTTCCCGGCCCCGGGGGACCACGGCGAACACGGCCCGGCCGTCGCCGGTGTGCGCCGGCACGGCGATCCGGTCCGCGGACTGGGCCCAGGGCACGCCCGTCTGCACCCCGTCGAGCACCCAGCCGGCCCCCTCACCGCCCCCGTGCCCGGGGTCAGGGCGCGCGGTGACGGCCAGCTCGGCGGGGTCGTGGCCGGTGCGGCCATTGGCCCCGACGGTGAGCACCAGGTGGCCGCGGCCGACGGGGGACAGGATTTCTTCGCTCAACTCGGCTCTGCCGTAACGCTCCACGGCCATGGCGACCGCGCTCGTCTCCAGCAGCGGCACGCGCGCCAGCACCTTCGCGGACTCGCGAAGCACCAGGCAGAGCGCGATTGGATCGAGGCCGGCTCCTCCGTGCTGTGGCGACAGGACCAGGCTCAGCAGATCGGAGTCCGCGAGCTTTGCCCACAGCGGCCGGTCGAACTCCTCGGCCACCGCGCCCCGGGTGAGCGCGGGGCTCGGCACGCCGTCGGGCGCGACGCCTGAGAAGACCGCCTTCGCAGCCTGGACCGCCGCCTGCTGCTCCTCGGTGAAGGTGAAGTCCACTGCCTTGTCCTCCCACGCACCGCTGCTGTCTCTGAATCCGTATCTGACGAATCGTCAAGATAGAACAGGTTCTCGAAAAAGAACACAGCGCGGGAGGAGGGACCGCTGGGGTCTGCTCAGCGGTCGAAGTCCAACTCCACTTCTGGCGTGGCCGGATGAGACTGGCAGGCCAGCACATAGCCCGCCTCGGTCTCCTCCGCCTCCAGCGCGAAGTTGCGGTCCATGCGCACCTCGCCCGAGACCAGGAAGGCCCGGCAGGTACCGCAGACCCCGCCCTTGCACGCGTACGGCGCGTCCGAGCGGCTCCGCAGCACGGTCTCCAGCAGCGACTCGCCTTCCAGCACCGGCCACTTGCCGGAACGGCCGTCCAGGGTCGCGGTCAGCTCGGCATGGGCCGGCGCCTTCACCGCTGCTCGGCCGGGTGCCGAACCGTCGTCAACATGGAAGATCTCCTCGTGGATACGGCTCCGGTCCACCCCGAGCCCGCGCAGGGCGCGCTCGGCGCCCTGGACCAGACCGAAGGGCCCACACAGGAACCAGCCGTCCACGTCGGCCACCGGAAGCAGGGCTGGCAGCAGCCCGGTCAGCCGTTCCTTGTCCAGCCGTCCGGACGGCAGCCCTGACTGCTGTTCCTCCCGGGAGAGCACGGTGACCAGCTGAAAACGGTCCGGGAAGCGGTCCTTGAGGTCGGCGACCTCGTCCAGGAACATCGTCGACGCCGCTGTGCGGTCGCTGCGTATCAGACAGAACCGGGCCTCCCGCTCCCGCGCCAGCAGCGTCGCCGCCATCGACAGCACGGGGGTGATGCCGCTGCCGCCGACGACCGCCGCGAAGTACCCGGGGCGCGGGGCGAGGAGGAAGCGGCCCATCGGTGGCATCACCTCGACGAGGTCGCCGACGCCGAGCTCCTTGAGCGCGAACGTCGAAAACTCGCCGCCGTCTACCAGCCGGATGCCCACGCGCAGTATCGGATCACCGTTGGCCGGGGCGGCCGGGGTGCAGATCGAGTAGGTACGACGGATCTCCTCGCCGTCCACCAGCCGGCGCAGGGCCAAGTGCTGGCCGGGGGTGTGGCGGAAGGTCTCGCGCAGCTCGGGCGGCACCTCGAAGGTGACGGCCACCGAGTCGTCCGTGAGCTGTTCGACCTCGCTGACCCGGAGCGGATGGAACATCTACAACTCCTTGAAGTGGTCGAAGGGTTCGCGGCAACTGACGCAGCGGCGCAGTGCCTTGCAGGCAGTGGAGGAGAACCTGCTCAGCAGCTCGGTATCGGTGGAGCCGCAGTTCGGGCAGCGTACGGAGAGCGTAAGCGGCACCGGCCCCTCCGCCGCGTGCGCGCGGGGCGGGGCTATCCCGAACTCAGCGAGCTTGCGCCGTCCTTCCGCGCTGATGTCGTCCGTCGACCAGGCCGGCGAGAGGACCTTCACGACCGAGACCTCCGGTATTCCGTGGTCGTGCAGCACCCGCTCGATGTCCGAAGTCATGGCCTCGATCGCCGGACAGCCGGTGTAGGTCGGGGTCAGCTTCACCTCGACCGTGCCGGGCGCCAGAATCTGAACCCCGCGAAGCACGCCGAGCTCCTCCAGCGTCAGCACCGGCAGCTCAGGGTCGGGCACGGAGCCGGCGAGCCTGCGCAGCTCCGCCTCCAGCCGCGTCTCACCTACCGTCGCGCTCTCGCCGGTGGCCACTGGGGTGCCACAGGCAGTCGTCTCGGTCACGCCATTCACGTCAGGCATGTCAGTCACGTCCGTCATGTGGGTCACCATGACGCCCCCGGGTGGCTGCGGTGCAGATGCTGCATCTCCGCCAGCATCCGCCCGAAGGACTCGGTGTGCAGACCCTGCCGTCCCGCGCCCGCCGCCCAGCCGCCTGCCCGCGGCCCGGCGGGCATTGTCAGCGTCGCCCGCTCCAGAACAGCGGTGACGGCCTCCATCCAACTGGCCTCCAGAGCCTGCCAGTCGATGTCCAGCCCTTCGATCGGCTGGAACATCTCGCCGGTGAACCGCCACAGGGCGTCGCACGCCCGCTGCATCCGTTCATGGCTCTCGGCCGTGCCGTCGCCGAGGCGCTCGGTCCAGTGCTCGGCATGGTCCTGGTGGTACGCCACTTCCTTGACGGCCTTGGCCGCGAGCCCGGCGAACTCGCCGTCTGTCACGGCCAGCTGCGCATACAGCAGTCGCTGATAGAGGGAGAAGTAGAGCTGGCGGGCGATGGTGTGGGCAAAGTCGCCGTTCGGCTGCTCGACCAGCTGGAGATTGCGGAACGCCCGCTCCTCGCGCAGATAGGCCAGCTCGTCCTCGTCCCCGACGAGGGAGAGCAGCACCCGCGCCTGCCCCAGCAGGTCCAGCGCGATATTCGCGAGGGCGACATCCTCTTCCAGGACGGGCGCATGGCCGGCCCACTCCCCCAGCCGGTGCGAGAGCACCAGCGCATCGTCGCCGAGTGCGAGCGCCGCGGCATTGGCCGTCGCGGTCACAGGTGCTTCACCCCTTCCGGGATCTCGTAGAAGGTCGGGTGCCGGTAGGGCTTGTCGGCAGCCGACTCGAAGAACGGGTCCTTCTCGTCGGGCGAGGACGCGGTGATCGAGGTGGAGGGGACCACCCAGATCGACACGCCTTCGTTCCGCCGGGTGTACAGGTCGCGGGCGTTGCGCAGGGCCATCTCCGCGTCCGGGGCGTGCAGGCTCCCCGCGTGGGTGTGGGAGAGCCCGCGGCGCGAGCGCACGAAGACCTCCCACAGCGGCCAGTCGGTCGAGCTGCTCATGCTGTCGCCTCCCCGGGCTTCGCGTGCTGTGCTTGGTGTTTCGCGGCGTACGCCACGGCCGCTTCCCGGACCCAGGCGCCTTCCTCGTGGGCCAGGCGGCGCTGCGTTATCCGCTCTTCGTTGCACGGGCCGTTGCCCTTGAGGACGTCCTGGAACTCGGCCCAGTCGATCGCGCCGAAGTCGTGGTGGCCCCGCTGCTCGTTCCACCGCAGGTCGGGGTCCGGGAGGGCGAGCCCGAGGGCTTCGGCCTGCGGGACGCAGATGTCCACGAAGCGCTGGCGCAGCTCGTCATTGGAGTGCCGCTTGATCTTCCAGGCCATGGACTGCACAGAGTGGGCCGATTCGTCGTCCGGCGGGCCGAACATCATCAGTGACGGCCACCACCAGCGGTTCACCGCGTCCTGAGCCATTTCGTGCTGGGCGGGCGTCCCCTGGGAGAGGGTGAGCAGCAGCTCGTACCCCTGGCGCTGGTGGAAGGACTCCTCCTTGCAGATCCGGACCATCGCGCGGGCGTACGGACCGTAGGAGCAGCGGCAGAGCGGCACCTGGTTGGTGATCGCCGCACCGTCCACCAGCCAGCCGATCGCTCCGACATCGGCCCAGGTCAGCGTCGGGTAGTTGAAGATCGACGAGTATCTCTGGCGGCCGGTGTGGAGCTTGTCGAGCAGCTCCTCACGGCTTGTGCCCAGGGTCTCGGCGGCGCTGTACAGATACAGCCCGTGGCCCGCCTCGTCCTGAACCTTGGCCATCAGGATCGCCTTGCGCCGCAGCGAGGGCGCCCGCGTGATCCAGTTCGCCTCCGGCTGCATACCGATGATCTCGGAGTGGGCGTGTTGCGCCATTTGGCGGACGAGCGTGGCCCGATAGGCGTCGGGCATCCAGTCGCGCGGCTCGATGCGCTCGTCGGCGGCCACGGCGGCTTCGAAAACCGCCTCGTACGTATCCGCAGTCACTGCCGTCATCCGGGCCCCCTACCGACCGATCGTTCGGTTCATTGACTTCAATGGTGAGTCGGCGGCCCGTAGGGTGTCAACCCTGTGGATAACTGAGGTGGACCGATGGGGATCGGGGCGGGATGGACTCCTACGAGGACGAGGACGTCAACGGCGCCAGGAGATTGAGCTCCGAGCCGCAGCCCGGCCGCGTCCCCAAGGCACGCACGCGGCCCGAATCCCCAGCTGAATTCGAACCCGAATCAGAGCTCGAGTCCCAGTCCGAGTGTCAGCCCGCGCAGGAATCCGCGCCCGCCGCCGAACCCGCTGCCGACCCCGTCTCCCAGCCCAAAACTCAGCTCGCCCAGGCCGGGCGAGTCCCCGCCTCCCGGACCGAGCCTCGGTCCGAGGCCGAGGCCGAGGTCCAGCACCAGCGCCAGCCGGAGCACGAGCGGGAGCGGGAGCAGTGGCACCGGCTTCCGCCGGTCGCGCCCCGCGGCGCCCCCGAGTCCGCAGTCCCCGAGCCCGCCCCCGTCCGCGGCATGGCGGCGCTCTCCCTCCCCTACCAGGTCGCCGCCGCCGTCTCGTTCGCGATCATCGGCGCACTCGCCTGCGTCCACCTGGCCATGGTGTTTCTGCACGTCGCCCCGTCCAACACCGTCACCAAGGAGTACGGCAAGGCGGTCGACGGCTGGGTCTACCCCGAGTTCGAGCAGAACTGGAAGCTCTTCGCTCCCAACCCGCTCCAGCAGAACATCGCCGTTCAGGTGAAGGTCGAGTTGTCGGCCGCCGACGGCAGCCGCAAGACCACCGACTGGATCGACCTGACCGCCGAGGACGGCGAGGCGATCCGCGGCAATCTCCTCCCCAGCCATGTCCAGCAGAACGAGCTGCGCCGGGCGTGGGACTACTACGTCAACTCCCACAACAACGAGAACCGCGCGGACGGCGTGCGCGGCCAGCTCGCCGAGCGCTACGTCCGCAGGATTGTGATGATGCGCCTCGACGCGCACGACCTGGGCGGCCCCGTCGAGCGCATCCAGCTCAGGTCCTCGACCCGCTCGGTCAAGCCCCCGGAGTGGAGCGACGAGAAGATCGACACCCGCCCCGCATACCGGGTCCTGCCCTGGTGGACGGTCACCGCCGCGGATCTGCCCGAGGGCGTCAGCAGCGGCCGGACGGAGGCGGGCACGTGAACACCACTGCCGACCGCGGGCTTGCGCGCGCTGTCCAGCGCATCACCTCCACGGCTCGCGGCCCGTACCAGAGCGCCATCGTCCGGATCGGCTTCGCCGCCACCTGGCTGCTCTTCCTGCTGCGCGAGCTGCCCAATCGCCATGAGATGTACGGCCCCAACGGTCCGTGGAGCTGGGGCATGGCGCGGCAGCTCATAGCGGCCAATGACGCTTTCACCGCGCTCATGTGGTCGGACACCACTCTCTGGTTCGAACTCGTGTATGGCATCGCCGTGCTGTCCAGCGTGCTGCTGATACTTGGCTGGCGCACCCGCACCATGTCCGTGCTTTTCATGATCGGCGTGCTCTCCCTGCAGAATCGCTCCATCTTCATGGGCGACGGCGGCGACAACGTCATCCATCTCATGGCGATCTATCTGGTTCTGACGCGCTGCGGGCAGGTCTGGTCCCTGGACGCACGGCGAGCCGCCCGAGCGGCGCCGGGGGTGACGGGCGGGCCGTCCCGCGACCGCGTCGGCCCCGTGCTCTGGGCGGTGCTGGGACTCGCCCTGATCACCGCCACATTCCTGAACCAGACCGGCTGGCTGGTCATGCTGCTTCTCGGGTTGCTCTGGGTGGGGCTGGGGCTGTGGTGGGTGGTGAGCCGATTCGCGCCGCACAGTGAGCCGCGCGCCCTGCTGGACGTTCTCGCCAACCTTGCTCACAATGCCGCTTTCGTCGTGATCATGGCCGAGGTCTGCCTGATCTACGCCACCGCGGGTTGGTACAAGATCCAGGGCTCCCGTTGGCAGGACGGCACCGCGCTCTACTACCCGCTCAAGCTGGATTACTTCACGCCCTGGCCGGCCCTCTCCGACCTCCTCGCCTCCGGCGGCGTGATGGTGATGGTGCTGACATACGGCACGGTCATCGTGCAGGTCGCCTTCCCGTTCACGCTCTTCAACCGGCGCGTCAAGAACGTCCTGCTGGCCGCCATGATGCTGGAGCACGCGGCCATCGCCGTACTGCTCGGGCTGCCCTTCTTCTCACTCGCGATGATCGCCGCCGATGCGGTCTTCCTGCCGACCGCTTTCCTGATCTGGCTCGGCGGGCGGGCTGCGCGTGGGCGAGACCGGCTGTTCTCGCGCGCGGACGTCGCGGGGCGGCCGGAGCAGCAGCGCGGTAGCCCGGACCAGCCCCGTACGCTCGTCGGGTGAGCACCACCGAGGAACCGATTCAGTACGACGACGCCTACGGCCCCGAGATCGGTGTCGGGCCGCATCCGCTGCCGTGGCCGCAGGACGCGCGGTACGACCTCCAGCTCCTGGCCGAGGGCGACCGGCGCAATGTGGCCGACATCTACAGGTACTGGACGCGCGAGGCGATCGTCGCCGACCTGGACACACGCCGGCACGGGTTTCATGTGGCCGTGGAGAACTGGGGCCACGACTTCAACATCGGGTCGGTGGTGCGTACCGCCAACGCCTTCCTGGCGAAGGAGATCCACATCGTCGGCCGCCGGCGTTGGAACCGGCGCGGAGCCATGGTCACCGACCGGTACCAGCATGTGCGCCACCACCCGGACACGGACTCCCTGACCGCCTGGGCGGCGGCAGAGGATCTGCCGATCATCGGCATCGACAACCTGCCGGGTGCGGTCCCGCTGGAGCGCACCGAGCTGCCGCGGCGCTGCGTACTGCTCTTCGGACAGGAGGGGCCGGGGCTGACGGAGGAGGCGCGTAAGCACGCGACGATGGTGTGCTCGATCGCGCAGTTCGGCTCGACCCGCTCGATCAACGCGGGCGCGGCGGCGGCGATCGCCATGCACGCCTGGGTGCAGCGGTACGCGGACATCGAGCACCCGTAAGCGAGAGGGCGCGGCTGTCAGGCGGCCCCCCCCGCGTGCGCGCCGGCAGCATGGCCTCGCCGTCGGCACGCACGCGTGGATCGCCGCAGTCTCACGCCTGGCGGCGGACCTCCACCACCCGGAAGCGGTTCGAGACGAACGCCCCGTCGCACAGCGCGGCGTTCGCCGCCGGGTTGCCGCCCGAGCCGTGGAAGTCGGAGAACGCCGCCGTCTGGTTGACGTACACCCCGCCCGTCAGGTTCAGGGAGAGCTGCGCCGACTCCTCCAGGCAGACGTCCTCGATCGCGCGCTCCGTCTCCGCCGACGTGGTGTACGCGCCGACCGTCATCGCGCCCTTGTCGCGGACCGTGCGCCGCAGCAGCTCCAGCGCGTCCGCCGTCGAGTCCACGGAGACGGCGAAGGAGACCGGGCCGAAGCACTCCGACAGATACGCAGCCTCCGCGTCGGCCCCTTCCCAGAATTTCCGCGCGCCGTCGAGCTTGACGATCACCGGCGTACGGACGACAGCATCCGGGAATTCCGGGTTGGCGATCTTCCGCGAGGGCAGCGCAACCTCACCCAGCCCGGTGGCACCGTCCAAGCGTGCCTTCACGTCGGGGTTGACCAGCGCGCCCAGCAGGGCATTCGCCCGGGCGTCGTCGCCGAGCAGGCCGCCTACTGAGGCCGCGATATCGGTGACCACCTCGTCGTACGACTTGTGGCCGGCGTCCGTCGTGATGCCGTCCCTGGGGATGAGGAGATTCTGCGGGGTGGTGCACATCTGGCCGCTGTACAGGGAGAGCGAGAAGGCCAGGTTGGACAGCATTCCCTTGTAGTTGTCGGTGGAGTCGACGACGACGGTGTTGACGCCGGCCTTCTCGGTGTAGACCTGCGCCTGCCGGGCGTTGGCCTCCAGCCAGTCGCCGAAGCCGGTGGACCCCGTGTAGTCGATGATCTTGACCTCCGGGCGTACCGCGAGGGTCTTGGCAATGCCCTCGCCCGGTCGCTCGGCGGCCAGGCAGACCAGGTTCGGGTCGAAGCCCGCCTCGGCCAGCACCTCGCGGGCGACCCGCACCGTGAGAGCGAGGGGCAGTACCGCGCGGGGGTGCGGCTTTACCAGCACAGGGTTGCCGGTGGCCAGGGAGGCGAACAGCCCCGGGTAGCCGTTCCACGTGGGGAAGGTGTTGCAGCCGATCAGCAGGGAGATGCCGCGTCCCGCCGTGGTGAAGGTCTTCCGCAGTTCCAGGGGGTCGCGCTTGCCCTGCGGCTTGGACCAGTCGGCGGCCACGGGGGTGCGGATCTGCTCCTCGTAGGCATACGCCACGGCCTCCAGGCCGCGGTCCTGGGCGTGCGGGCCGCCCGCCTGGAACGCCATCATGAAGGCCTGCCCGCTGGTGTGCATCACCGCGTGCGCGAATTCATGGGTGCGGGCACTGATCCTCGAAAGGATCTCCAGGCAGACCAGGGCCCGAGTCTCCGGACCGGCCTCGCGCCAGGCGCCCATGCCGGCTCGCATCGCGGGCAGCAGGACGTCGATGTCGGGGTGGGGATACTCGATACCCAACTCCGGGCCGTAAGGCGAGACTTCAGCGCCCGTCCAGCCGTCCGTGCCCGGCTGGTCCAGCTCGAAGCGGGTGCCGCGGAGGGACTCGAACGCCGCGAGTCCGTCGGCCGGCGCGCTCTCGCCGTAGGCCTTGGGGTGCTCGGGATGCGGGGACCAGTAGGCGCGTGTGCGGATGGTTTCGAGGGCCTGGTCGAGCCTTGGCCGGTGGGTCTCGGTCAGCTGCATGAAGGACCAACTCCTCGTCGAGCTGGGCAGGGAAGGAATGACAGAGTTAGAGTAACCGAACGATCGGTCGGTACAAGGGGGCCTGTCAAGCCTGTGGATAACTCATCCGGGAGGATCGCTCCATGACCGCCATCGATCAGAGCCGCACTGTCGCCGTGGTCGGCACCGGCACCATGGGGCAGGGCATCGCCCAGGTCGCCCTTGCCGCAGGCCATCCTGTGCGCCTCTACGACGCCTTTCCCGGGCGGGCCGGCGAAGCTGCCGACGCGATCGGCGCGCGCCTCGACCGGCTGGTCGAGAAGGGCCGGATGGACGCCCCCGAGCGCGACGCGGCGCGGGCGCGTCTGCGTCCGGCAGTGGGCCTCGGCGAGCTGGCCGATGCCGCGCTCGTCGTCGAGGCGGTCCTCGAGCAACTGTCGGTCAAGCAGGAGCTGTTCACGGCGCTGGAGGAGATCGTCGCCGACGACTGTCTGCTCGCCACCAACACCTCCTCCCTCTCCGTCACGGCCGTCGCGGGCGCCCTGAGGCATCCCGGCCGTTTCGTCGGGCTGCACTTTTTCAACCCGGCGCCCCTGCTGCCCCTCGTCGAGGTTGTCAGCGGCAACGCCACCGACGAGGCGACCGCCACGCGCGCGTGGGCGACGGCCGCCGCCTGGGGAAAGACCCCGGTGCGCTGCGCCGACCTGCCCGGATTCATCGTCAATCGCATAGCCCGGCCCTTCTACGCCGAGGCCTTCGCGGTGTACGAGGAGCAGGGCGCGGATCCCGCCACCATCGACGCGGTCCTCAGGGAATCCGGCGGCTTCAGGATGGGCCCCTTCGAGCTCACCGATCTGATCGGCCAGGATGTCAATGAGGCCGTCACCCGTTCCGTCTGGGAGTCCTTCTTCCACAGCCCCAAGTTTCTCCCTTCCCTCGCGCAGCGCCGTCTCGTCGAGTCGCGACGGCTTGGCCGGAAGTCAGGCCACGGCTGGTTCTCGTACGCCGAAGGGGCCCCGAAGCCCGCGCCGCACACGGCGGAGCCGGCGGAGGCCCCCGAGTACGTCGTGATCGAGGGCGATCTCGGGCCCGCCGGCGAGCTGACCGCGATGATCCGGGAAGCGGGCATCGAGGTGCGGCAGAAGGACGAGGACCGGGGAACGCGGCTCGTTCTGCCCAGTGGCGGGCAGCTGGTGCTCGCCGACGGTCAGACATCTGTTGAATTCCGCGATGTCGTCTATTTCGACCTGGCACTCGACTACCGGGCTGCGACCCGGATAGCGCTGTCCGCCGCCGACCACACCGGGGACGACACGCTCGCGCAGGCGACCGGCCTCTTTCAGGCTCTCGGCAAGCAGGTCAGCGTCATCGGTGACGTGCCGGGCATGATCGTCGCCCGCACCGTCGCGATGCTCGCGGACCTGGCGCTGGACGCGGTCGCCAAGGGGGTCGCGACCAAGGAGGACATCGACACGGCGATGCGCCTGGGGGTCAACTACCCCCTGGGGCCCATCGAATGGAACGACAGCCTGGGGCGCGACTGGGCGTGGGAACTGCTCCAAAATCTCCATGAGAGTGTGCCGACCGGACGTTACGCGCGGTCCCTCGCGCTCCATCAGTGGTCGTACGCGACCTCCCAGGAGGACGCCTCATGACCACCGCCAAGCGCGACACGTACACGCCCGAGACGCTGCTGACCGTCGCCGTACGGATATTCAACGAGCGTGGCTACGACGGCACCTCCATGGAGCATCTCTCCAAGGCGGCCGGTATCTCCAAGTCCTCGATCTACCACCATGTGGCGGGCAAGGAGGAACTGCTGCGCCGCGCCGTCAGCCGGGCGCTCGACGCGCTCTTCGCGATCCTCGACGAGCCGGGAGCTGTCCGCGGGCGGACCATCGAGCGGGTCGAGTACGTCACGCGGCGCACCGTCGAGGTGCTGATGGCCGAGCTGCCCTATGTGACGCTGCTGCTGCGCGTACGGGGCAACACCAAGACCGAGCGGTGGGCCATGGAACGGCGCCGGGAGTTCGACCAGCGGGTCGCCGATCTGCTGAAGGCTGCCGCGGCGGACGGCGATCTGCGCGCGGACATGGACATGAGGCTGGCCACCCGGCTGCTTTTCGGCATGGTGAACTCCCTGGTCGAGTGGTACCGGCCGCTCCCGGGCGGCGGCTACGACGGCGACCAGGTCGCCGAGGCGGTCGTCAGGCTCGCCTTCGACGGCCTGCGTACGGACTCCTAGCCGGGACTCCTGGGGCCGTCGGCGTCTCCTCGCGCTGCCGGCGGTCCTACTGCGGTCCTACAGTGGCTCGGCGTCCGGAGAGGGCGCCGGGAGTGGGCCCTGCCCCGGCCCCGGGTCGAGGTCCGTCTCCTCGAAGACCAGCAGGGTGCGGGTGGACAGGACCTCGGGAATCGACTGGAGCCTGGTCAGGACGAGCTCGCGCAGGGTGCGGTTGTCCGGGGTGTGCACCAGCAGCAGTACGTCGAAATCGCCGCTGACCAGCGCGATGTGCGCAGCTCCGGGCAGTGCCTGCAGTTGCTCGCGCACCGTGCGCCAGGAGTTCTGCACGATCTTCAGCGTGATGTAGGCGGACGCGCCCTGACCTGCGCGCTCGTGATTCACACGGGCACTGAAACCGCGGATCACGCCGTCGTCGATGAGCCGGTTGATCCGGGCGTACGCGTTGGCGCGGGACACATGGACGCGCTCGGCCACGGAGCGTATCGAGGCGCGACCCTCCGTCTGGAGGATCCGCAGGATGTCTCGGTCGATGGAATCGAGCGGGCGTGGCGGAGGGGCCTGGTCCGTCCGGTCCCCGCCCTCGGCCATTTGTTCAGCTGCCATATCCCCCCGCCTTCCTCGCATGGACGACCTGTCTCTATCCCAGGCTGTGGAGAACCGTTTGTCCACAGGCTGAAGGTGCCTGTAGCCAAAATGCGTCCACGACCGAACAATCGGTAGGTGAGGCGCGCCACACTCGGGCCGCTTCGTCGTCGCTCCCACGAGGAGGTGCTCGCGTTGAGAAAGAGCAGCATGACGGTCCAGGAGCTGCCCGGAGCCGCCGCCTACCGGCCCACGCCGCCCCCGGCGTGGAAGCCCCGGACCGATCCCGCACCACTGCTCCCGGATCCGGAGCCGTACCGCGTGCTCGGCACGGACGCCGCAGCCGGGGCCGACCCCGAGCTGCTGCTGCGGCTGTACGCGGCGCTGGTGCGCGGCCGCCGGTACAACGTGCAGGCCACAGCCCTGACCAAGCAGGGCAGGCTCGCCGTCTACCCGTCGAGCACCGGGCAGGAGGCGTGCGAGGTGGCGGCGGCGCTGGCGCTGGAGGATCGGGACTGGCTCTTTCCCAGCTACCGCGACACCCTCGCGGCCGTGGTGCGCGGCCTCGACCCCGTGCAGGCCCTGACCCTGCTGCGCGGCGACTGGCACACCGGCTATGACCCACGCGAGCACCGCATAGCGCCGCTGTGCACCCCGCTCGCCACCCAGCTGCCGCACGCCGTGGGCCTGGCGCACGCCGCCAGGCTCAAGGGGGACGACGTCGTCGCGCTCGCCATGGTCGGTGACGGTGGCACCAGTGAGGGCGACTTCCACGAGGCGCTGAACTTCGCCGCGGTCTGGCGGGCCCCGGTCGTCTTCCTCGTGCAGAACAACGGCTTCGCGATCTCGGTGCCGCTGGCCAAGCAGACCGCCGCGCCGTCGCTCGCCCACAAAGCCGTGGGGTACGGCATGCCGGGCCGGCTCGTCGACGGAAATGACGCGGCCGCGGTCCACGAGGTGCTCGGGGAGGCCCTCGCGCGAGCCAGGCGCGGTGGCGGTCCGACGCTGATCGAGGCCGTGACGTATCGCATCGACGCCCATACGAACGCTGACGACGCGACGCGCTACCGGGGCGAGGTCGAGGTCGAGGCCTGGCGTGCGCACGATCCGATCCGGCTGCTGGAGCGGGAGTTGACAGAGCGAGGACTGCTCGACGACGACGGCAAACGAGCGGCGGCAGACGCGGCCGAGACGATGGCCGCGGATCTGCGCGAGCGGATGAACGCCGACCCCGTGCTCGACCCGATGGACCTGTTCACGCATGTCTACGCCGAGCAGACCAGCCAGTTGCGGGAGCAGGCGGCGCAGCTGCGGGCCGAGCTCGCCGCCGAGGGAGAAGCGCGATGACCACGGCTGCGGTGAAGCCCGCTTCGATGGCGCAGGCCCTGCAGCGGGCGATGCGGGACGCGATGGCCGAAGACCCGACCGTCCATGTGATGGGGGAGGATGTCGGCACGCTCGGTGGGGTCTTCCGGGTCACGGACGGGCTCGCCAAGGAGTTCGGCGAGGACCGCTGTACAGACACGCCGCTCGCCGAGGCGGGCATCCTCGGCACCGCCGTCGGCATGGCGATGTACGGGCTGCGGCCGGTCGTCGAGATGCAGTTCGACGCCTTCGCCTATCCGGCGTTCGAGCAGCTGATCAGCCATGTGGCGCGGATGCGGAACCGTACGCGGGGCGGGATGCCGATGCCGATCACGGTGCGCGTGCCGTACGGCGGCGGAATCGGCGGCGTCGAGCACCACAGCGACTCGTCAGAGGCGTACTACATGGCGACTCCGGGGCTCCATGTCGTCACGCCGTCCACGGTCGACGACGCTTACGGGCTGCTGCGGGCCGCGATCGCCTCCGACGACCCGGTGGTCTTCCTGGAGCCGAAAAGGCTGTACTGGTCGAAGGCGACGTGGTCGCCGGACGCGCCGTCTGCGGTCGAGCCGATAGGCCGGGCCGTGGTCAGGCGCCCGGGGCGCAGTGCCACGCTGATCACGTACGGGCCCAGCGTGCCGGTATGCATGGAGGCGGCGGAGGCCGCCGCCTCCGAGGGCTGGGACCTGGAAGTCGTCGATCTGCGCTCGCTGGTGCCCTTCGACGACGAGACGGTCTGCGCGTCCGTGCGGCGTACGGGACGGGCGGTTGTCGTCCATGAGGCGACGGGCTTCGGAGGGCCGGGCGGGGAGATAGCGGCGCGGGTGACGGAGCGCTGCTTCCACCATCTGGAGGCGCCGGTGCTGCGGGTGGCCGGGTTCGACATTCCCTATCCGCCGCCGATGCTGGAGCGGCACCATCTGCCGGGAGTCGACCGCGTGCTGGACGCGGTGGCACGGCTGCAATGGGAGGCGGGGAGCTGATGGCTCAGGTGCTCGAATTCAAGCTCCCGGACCTCGGGGAGGGGCTGACCGAGGCCGAGATCGTGCGGTGGCTGGTGTCGGTGGGCGATGTCGTCGCGATCGATCAGCCGGTCGTCGAGGTCGAGACGGCCAAGGCGATGGTGGAGGTGCCGTGCCCGTACGGGGGCGTGGTGACCGCGCGCTTCGGCGAGGAGGGCGCGGAACTACCGGTCGGGGCACCACTGTTGACGGTTGCGGTGGGGGAGGTTGAGTCGGCCGTTTCCGACGGTGCCGGTATCGGCTCCTCGGGTGCCGGGGGCTCTGCGGGGTCCTCGAACGAGTCGTCCGGCAACGTTCTCGTCGGCTATGGGACTGGGGCGCCCGCTGCCCGCCGCCGCCGGATCCGGCCTGCCGCGGTCCCGGCACCGGGGCCGACTGCGGTGCCACCGGCAGTCCCCGCTGCGGCGCCGGCTGAGGCTGGGACCCCGGCTGCGGAGCCCGAGCGGCGGGCGGTGCGCGCGGCGGAGGTCGAGGACCTGGTGCAGGGCGGGCCCGTGCCGGTCATATCGCCGCTGGTCCGCCGGCTCGCCCGTGAACACGGTCTCGATCTGCGCAAGTTGACGGGGTCCGGGCCTGACGGCCTGATCCTGCGTGCCGACGTCGAGTCCGCGATGCGGGCCACCGAGGCACCTGCCGAGCTCGAGCACGTCGTCGCCGCAGCCCCGGCCTCCACCGCGTCGCGCGGTGAGCGGATACCGCTGCGCGGCGTACGCGGAGCTGTGGCCGACAAGCTGTCCCGTAGTCGGCGCGAGATACCGGACGCCACCTGCTGGGTCGACGCGGACGCGACCGAGCTGATGGCGGCGCGGGCCTCGATGAACGCCGCGGGCGGCCCGAAGGTCTCACTCCTGGCATTGCTCGCCCGGATCTGCACGGCCGCCCTCGCCCGCCACCCGGAGCTCAACTCCACGGTGGACATGGACGCCAGAGAGATCGTGCGCCTGCCCGAGGTGCATATCGGGTTCGCGGCACAGACCGAGCGCGGTCTGGTCGTTCCCGTCGTAAGGGATGCGCGCAGCCGCTCGGCCGAGTCGCTGAGCGCGGAGATCGGACGGCTGACGGAGGCGGCCAGGCAGGGGAAGCTGACTCCGGCGGATCTGACGGGCGGGACGTTCACTCTGAACAACTACGGAGTATTCGGCGTCGACGGCTCCACGCCGATCATCAACCACCCGGAGGCGGCGATGCTCGGGGTCGGCCGGATCGTGCCGAAGCCGTGGGTGTACCAGGGCGAACTGGCTGTGCGCCAGGTCGTTCAGCTCTCGCTCACCTTCGACCACCGGGTGTGCGACGGCGGCACGGCGGGCGGATTCCTGCGCTACGTCGCCGACTGCGTGGAGCATCCTGCGGTGCTGCTGCGCAGCCTGTAGGGACAAAGCGGAGAAGCAAGAGAGATCCACTCGGGGCTCCCCGCCCAGGCGATCGCGGCCCATACTTCAGGCATGACCGCGTATGACGCCATTGTGCTCGCCGGAGGTGCCGCCAAGCGGCTGGGCGGGGTTGACAAGCCTTCGGTGAGCGTGGGCGGGCGGGCCCTGCTCGACCGGGTTCTCGGGGTGTGCCGAGACGCGGGGCGCACCGTTGTCGTCGGTGGGCGCCGGGCCACCGCGCGCCCCGTGGTCTGGGCGCGCGAGGAGCCCCCGGGCGGCGGGCCGCTGGCCGCGCTGGGGGCGGGGGTGCGGCAGGTCGAGGCGCAGGCCGTTCTCGTGCTCTCGGCCGATTTGCCGTTCCTGGGGGAGCGGACGGTGCGGCAGCTGATCGGCACGCTCGGCACCAGCGGGCGTGAGGCGGCGCTGCTCACCGATGCGGGCGGCCGCGACCAGCCGCTCGTGGCCGCCTACCGCACCGAACCGCTGCGACGCGAACTCGCCCTCCTCGCCACCGAGTACGGGAGTCTGACAGGACTGCCGTTGCGTCTGCTGACGCAGGGATTGGACCTCGCCCGGATCGACGCGGAGCCGCTCGCCTCCTTCGACTGCGACACCTGGGCGGACGTCTCAGCGGCCCGGGCCCGTATACGGGAGCATGGGAACGTGCTGGACGAATGGATCACCGCAGTCAAGGACGAACTCGGGATCGATCTCGACGTCGACACAGGCGTCCTGCTCGACCTCGCCCGGGATGCCGCGCACGGCGTCGCCCGCCCTGCCGCGCCGCTCACCACGTTTCTGGTGGGGTACGCGGCGGCCCAGGCAGGCAATGGCGGCCCGGAGGCGGTCGCGGAGGCCGCCCGAAAGGCGGTCGCGCTCGCCGCGCGCTGGGCGGAGGAGGCCGAAGCGGCGAACCCGGAACCGGGCCCCGCCAAGCCTTCCAAGCCCGTCGATCAGGACCAGGCCGACGCCGGATGAACGGTCGGCACCACGACTTCGACGCCGCGGACGGATCAGACGTGACCGGTACCCCTCCAAGCCGGAGCGACAAAGCCGAGTCGGACGGCGTCGAAGAGGCCCTCGCGCTGGTCGGCCGCAAGACAAGCCAAGGGGGCGCCCCAGCAGCGGCCGCCGGTCCCTCGACAGCTCGGCACCGGGCGACCCCTTGGCCCGACGCCCGCGCGCTCGCCGAACGCATCGGGCGCGCCGCGCCGCCCCGTACTCAGCGTGTGCCTCTTGATCAGGCCCTCGGACAGGTGCTCGCCGAGCCGCTCGCCGCGCTCTGTGATCTGCCCTCCTTCGACACCTCCGCCATGGATGGCTGGATCGTCGCGGGTCCCGGGCCATGGACGGTTCAGGTGGGCGGTTCGATTCTCGCCGGGCACGGTGAAGCCTCGCCGCTGCCCGACGGGGCTGCGGTACGGATCGCCACCGGCGCCCGTATCCCGCCCGAGGCCACTGCGGTGATCCGCAGCGAGCATGCCCGTACCGACGCGGACAAGGGCCAGCTGTACGCCGAGCGCGAGGTGGTCCCCGGTCAGGACATCCGTCCGCGAGGCCAGGAGTGCCGCTCCGGGGACCAACTCCTGCCCGCCGCCTCCCTGGTGACCCCCGCAGTACTCGGTCTCGCCGCGGCCGCCGGATACGACGAACTGCTCACCGTTGTCCGGCCGCGCGTGGAAGTCCTGGTCCTCGGCGATGAGCTGCTCACTGCCGGACTCCCCCACGACGGTCTCATTCGCGACGCCCTCGGGCCGATGGTCGGTCCCTGGCTGCACGCCCTCGGCGTCCATGTCGTCGCCACACGCCGTCTCGGCGACGACGCCGAAGCCCTCTACCGTGCCGTCACCACGTCCGATGCGGATCTCATCCTCACCACCGGCGGTACGGCCGCGGGCCCGGTGGACCATGTACACCCGGTCCTGCGGAAGGCGGGCGCCGAGCTGCTGGTTGACAGCGTCGCCGTACGGCCCGGCCATCCGATGCTGCTGGCCCGGCTTGCCGCGGACGGCGATCTCCCGGCCAGGCATCTGGTAGGTCTGCCAGGCAATCCCCTGGCCGCGGTCTCCGGGCTCCTCACCCTTGCCGAACCGCTGCTGCGCGGACTCGCGGGACGCCCGGCGCCACTCCCGTATCGCGCCCCCGTGCATGATGAGGTGCACGGGCATCCGTACGACACCCGCCTTGTGCCGTTTGTGCACCGCGCCGACCATCTTGTGCCGCTGCACTACAACGGGCCGGCCATGCTGCGCGGTATCGCCGCTGCCGATGGACTTGCCGTCGTGCCGCCGGGCGGCGCGCAGGCCGGTGACGAGCTGGAGGTCCTCGATCTGCCGTGGACGTCCTGGACACCCTCGCTTGTCGAGGGAGGACGTTTCACGTGAAACTTCCCGGCCATGACGCCATGGCCAGGCAAGCCGACGAGCAGCTGGTCACCAGCCGGGTGAAACTCCCCCGCCGTGCCGTGCAGCGCCCGCTGCGCCAGGTTGGAAAACGCCTGCTGATGGCTCTGGCGGTACTGGCGCTGACGGTGCTTATCGTCTGGGTGGACCGAGCCGGCTACCACGACAACGCTGACGGCTCCGTCAGCTTCCTCGACTCCGTCTACTACGCGACGGTCACCCTCTCCACCACGGGATACGGCGACGTGGTCCCGCACAGCGACGGGGCCCGCCTCACCAACGTGCTGCTGGTGACGCCGCTGCGCGTGCTCTTTCTGATCATCCTGGTCGGCACCACTCTCGAGGTCCTCACGGAGAGGACGCGGGACGAATGGCGGCTGAACCGCTGGAGGCTTCGCTTGCGTGATCACACCGTCATCGTCGGCTTCGGCACCAAGGGCCGGTCCGCGATCGAGACGCTGACAGCCACGGGCCTGAAGAAGGAGCAGATCGTTGTTGTCGACCCCGGCAGCAAGGTGATCGAGGCCGCGAACGCCGCGGGCTTTGTGGGAGTGGTCGGCGATGCGACCCGTAGCGATGTGCTGATCCGCGCCGAGGTGCAAAGAGCGCGCCAGATTGTCATCGCCACGCAGCGCGACGACACGGCGGTGCTGGTCACGCTGACCGCGCGGCAGCTCAACCGCGGGGCGAAGATCGTCGCCGCGGTGCGCGAGGAGGAGAACGCGCCCCTGCTGCGCCAGTCCGGCGCCGACGCGGTGATCACCAGCGCCAGTGCTGCGGGGCGGCTGCTGGGTCTGTCCGTGCTCAGCCCCAGCGCGGGCGCGGTGATGGAGGACCTGATCCAGCAGGGCAGCGGGCTCGACCTGATCGAGCGGCCGGTGATAAAGGCGGAGGTGGGGCTTGATGTGCGGGAGGCGGACGACCTGGTGGTGAGCGTGCTGCGGGGACACCGGCTGATCGGATACGACGATCCTGCCGCCAGCCCATTGCAGTTGACGGACCGCCTCATCACCATCGTGCGCGCCGGGAAAGGCGCATCCCTCAACTACCCTGAATAGGGCCGCTCCGGAGTAGCCTCGCGGCCATGTATGCGATCACGATTCCTGAACCTGGCGGCCCCGAGGCGCTTGTGTGGGCCGAGGCGCCCGATCCCGTACCCGGCGAAGGCGAAGTCCTCGTCGAGGTTGTGGCCAGTGCCGTCAACCGTGCCGATCTGCTGCAGCGGCAGGGTTTCTACGACCCGCCGCCCGGGGCGTCGCCCTACCCAGGCCTTGAATGCTCTGGGCGCATCATCGACGTGGGGCCGGGTGTCTCCGGGTGGGCCGTGGGCGACGAGGTGTGTGCGCTGCTGGCCGGCGGCGGTTACGCGGAGAAGGTCGCCGTGCCGGCCGGGCAGCTGCTGCCGGTGCCGGAGGGGCTGGATCTGGTCACGGCGGCGGCGCTGCCGGAGGTGACCGCGACGGTGTGGTCGAACGTTTTCATGATCGCGCACCTTCGGCCGGGTGAAACGTTGCTGGTGCACGGGGGTGCGAGCGGGATCGGCACGATGGCGATCCAGCTCGCCAAGGCGGTGGGTGCGCAAGTGGCCGTGACGGCGGGCGGGCCAGAGAAACTGGCGCGGTGCGCGGAGCTGGGCGCGGACCTCCTGATCGACTACCGCGAGCAGGACTTCGTGGAGGAACTGCGGAAGGCGACGGAGGGGGCAGGGGCGGACGTCATCCTCGACATCGTCGGCGCGAAGTATCTGGACCGGAATGTGCGGGCCCTGGCGGTCAACGGCCGACTGGCCGTGATCGGGCTGCAGGGTGGCGTCAAGGGTGAGTTGAACCTGGCGACGCTGCTGGGGAAGCGGGGGGCGGTGACGGCGACCTCGCTGCGGGGGCGGCCGCTGGGCGAGAAGGCGGCGATCGTGGCGGCGGTGCGGGAGCATGTGTGGCCGCTGATCGAGGGGGGCCGGGTGCGTCCGGTCGTGGACCGGAAGCTGGCGATGGCGGATGCGGCGCAGGCGCATCGGGTGCTGGAGGCGGGCGAGAACGTTGGCAAGGTGCTGCTGGTGGCGCCGGCGGGGGCTGACAGCGCCGTCGGCTGACGCGCCGAGCGCGCTGCGTGGCGAGGGTCCGGGTGCGGGGCTGGGTGGTCCCACCCGCCCGCCCTTGAGCGTGGGGGGTTACTGCGTACCCACACCCCGGGCGGCCGTGTCGGCTTCGCCGCGCGGCGGGCCCGGTGTGGAAGGCGGGGGCGTCCCTCCCGGCACTACCTCCCGCCGTGTCGGCTTCGCCTCACGGCGGGCCCCGGTGTGGGCGGCGGGGTCGTTCACGCCCGGCACCCGCGGTGCCGGGCCCGGCTTCCCGGCACGGCGGGTCCCCGCTTTGGGGAGTGGTGGGGTACTGCGTAGCCCCACGCCCCGGCTGCCGTAGCCCGCTCACCGCGCGGGGGCCCGGCCCCCGGCCGGTCCGGGGCCTGCCCACTCCCGCCCGCACGGGCGGGAGTGGGCACAAGCTCCGTCCTGTCCACCCCCGCTGGTACGCGGCCTCGGGCCCCCGGGCCGTCCTGTCGGCCCGCGCCGCAGAACCGGCCTTCCCAGCCGGTGCACCGTCAGCATCGCCGTGGAACTGGCCCGGCGCCGGGGGACGCAGTACCCCCGGCGCCGGCTGTCAGCCCCGCCGCGTAACTGGCCCGACAGGGGGCACGCAAAACCCCCGCGCCCCTTACAGATACGGTCCCGAGCGGATTGCTCCGTGCTGGCCGTCCTCGTCGTCCTCGTGCGAGGCTCCCGGGGGGAGTGCTCTCCGCATCTGTTCGAGTTGGGCGCGGGCCGCCATTTGCTGCGCGAACAGAGCCGTCTGAATTCCGTGGAACAGGCCTTCCAGCCAGCCCACCAACTGGGCTTGTGCGATGCGCAGTTCCGCCTCGGAAGGGATTGCCTCGTCAGTGAAGGGGAGAGAGAGGCGTTCGAGTTCCTCGACGAGCTCAGGGGCGAGGCCGTCCTCCAGCTCCTTGACCGAGCTGGCGTGGATCTCCTTGAGCCTCACTCGGCTCGCCTCGTCCAAAGGTGCCGCTCTGACTTCCTCCAGCAGCTGTTTGATCATGCTGCCGATGCGCATGACCTTGGCCGGCTGTTCCACCATCTCTGTCACCGGGACCTCGCGCGACTCGTCGTCACCGCCACCGCCACCGCCGCCAAGCGCCATCCCGTCCTGTCCCACGACAAGTACGTGGGGGCTCTCCTGCGACCGTTCATTCCTCGGCATCTCCATGCCGCCATTCTCTCGCACATGCGCCTCACCACACGGTGTGCCCCCGTACGAGGGTGATCCACCCTCGTACGGGGGCACAGAGCCGCTGAATATGGCCGTAAACGCGTCGCTGAGCCGATCAGGTCGCTTCGCGGCGGGACAGTGCGCCGCGGGAGCGGGTCACCAGCGCCGCCAGCAGCGCCGCACCGACGGGGACCGCGATGAGCAGCGCGGCCAGGGTCTCCCAGGGCACGATGATCGGCACGTGGGGCACCGAGTCGAGCGAGCCGTAGCCCTGGTCCAGCGCTTCCTGGTACCACTTCATCTGGTCGCGCCTCTCGGTGAGCCGGAGCCCGATCGCGGGCAGGACACCCGCCGCCGAGCCGAGGACCACACCCATCGCGGCCACCACACCGCACTGGAACCCGCTGAGCGTCCTGCGGACCCGTGGCGGCGCGCCTACAGCCGCCAGCGTCTTCAGATCGGCCTCGGCATCCGCCTGGGCGAGGCCCGTGGCGATACCGGCCGCGCCGATCGTGATCAGCCCGGCGAAGACGGTCAGCGCCAGCAGGATGATGTTGTTCTCGCTGGTGTAGCCCTCCTCGACATGGAGGTTGATGTCCGAGCCGGTCTTGTCGAGCTCGCCGTCCAGCCGCTGGCGCTGTTCGCTGCTCGGCATCTTGTCCGTGGAGTAGTACGCCCCGAACGGCACGGTGTTAACACCCGCCGACTTGGCTGCGGCAGGCGGCAGGATCATCGCGACGCCGTACGAATTCGGCTCACCCGAGACCTGGTGCGCGGTGAACGTCTTGATCTCGCCCGGCGCTTCCTTGCCCTTCTCCGCGGCCTCGTCGGCCTTCTTGGGATCGGTGATCAGACGGATGCCGATCTTGCCCTTTGCGTCGACGTTGCGCTTGTCGAACGACACGATCTGCCCGGCCGCCAGCGCCTTCTCGGCGGCAGCGTCGTCGATCGCGAGCACCTTCAGCAGCTTCGCGTCACCGACCAGCACACCGCCGTCGACAGAGGTGCCGCCGCCCGGGAGCTCCTTGCAGCGCCAGTCTTCGGCGAGCTTGCGGCGCTCGGCCTTGCTGAACTTCGACGAGGGGTTCTCGTCCGGGTGGGCCGGGTCGGTCTTCCACAGCGGGCACTGGTTCGCCTCGGGTACGACTACCTCGTAGCGGCCGCAGCCCTCCCCGCCGCCGTACATCGAGCAGTTGGTCTTGCCGACCGAGATCCGGTCCACATCGGCCCGCAGGTCGATGGGCAGCATCTTCTGCACGGTGGCGCGCACCGCCGGAACGTCCCGGCCGCCGGCCTCGTCGAGCGTCACCGAGACCGCGCCGTGCGGGAGGCTTGCCTCGTAGGCCGACCGGCCCTGGGCGTCGTCGCTCGCGGCGTACGTCGCCACGGCCACGGTGCCCGCGACGGCGGCCAGCACCGCGGCCACGGCGGGAGCCGTACGGCCACGGTTGCGTACCGCGTCCCGCAGCGCGAGGCGCGGGGAGAGCGGCAGGATGCGTCCGGTCCGCCCGAACAGGCCGACCAGGGCGGGGGTCAGCGCGACCACACCCAGCTCGGCGACGGCGCTGCCGCCCGCCACGATGATGAACTGGTCGGTCATCACCGAGCCGTAGAGCGCTGTCGTCGCGCCCAGCGCGACCGCGATCAGTCCGACCACGGTCAGTCCCCGGCTGCTCTTGCGTACGCCCCGACGACCGGTGAGCGAGGCCAGCACGGACTGGCGGGATGAGGTGATGGCCGGGACGATCGCGGCCATCAGGCCCGTGAACACGGCGAGCAGCCCGATGCCGAGCAGTTCCAGCGGACGTATGTCGAAACTGCCGAAGCGCGCGCCCATGTAGTCCTCGAGCAGCGGCTGCAGCGCGAAGGTGAGAAGCAGACCGAGGACCGTGCCGACCACCGCCGCGGCGGCGCCGATCACCAGCCCGCCGGAGAGGACGATGGCGCGGATGTGGCGGCGGTCGCCGCCGTTCGCGCCGACCAGGCCGAGCTGGCGGCGGGAGCGCCGGGCGCCGACCGCGAAGGCGGGTCCTGCCAGCAGGCAGATCTCCAGCATCGCAAGGCCGACCACGGTGCCGACCGCGGCGAGCGCCGCGGCCTTGGCGGCCGTGCTCTCCTGGTACTGGCCCCAGCCCTCCTGCTGGTAGATCGGAACGTCGGACTTGGCGGGCGGGTCGAGGGCCACGGCGCGCGAATTGACCGTTACGCCCTTGGTGTTGGCTTCCTTGACCATGTTCCACGTGAAACCACCGGGAATGCTCACCAGATGCGTGGTGCTCGCCTCGGTCACGGGCAGCCCGGCCTCTTCCAGGGCCTTGTCCAGCGGGACGAGGAACGCGCCCGGCAGCGCGTTGACCTGGTCGGTGTCCAGCGCGTCGGGGAGTTCGTAGGCGCCGACGATCTTGTACTCGCGGTCGAGTCCACGGGCCGCGAGCTTGGAGCCCACCTTCAGACCGCTGGTCTGAAGGAAGTGCGTGGTCGCGGCGACCTCGTCAGCCTTCTGCGGGAGCCGGCCCTGATCGACGACCATGATGCCCTTGGCCATGGGGGCCGAGGCCTTCAGCTCACGGATCTCGGTGTTCAGCAGACCGTGCGCCGTGCGCAGTTTGCCCGAACCCAACGCATCCGTCAGGGACTTGGCGTCCGCGGGAAGTACTTTGCTGACGTCGGTCCGGCCCTCGGGATACGGCTTGTTCTCGAAGTCCCCCACCGGCGTTGAGCTGTTGGCGTCCGGCGTCTGCATGAGGGGCACGCCGCCCATGCCGGGGTCGGTGAACCGTGCGTCGGCGGCGCCCAGCGAGCGCTCGAGGCTCTGCTCGGTAGACAGTTCGGCGCTGCGCAGGGTCAGATCCGCGGCGCTCACGCCGAGGATGGGCAGGGCGATCATGGCGAGGACGAGGAAGCTGCGTCCCTTGGAGCGCCAGGCGTCGCGGCGGGCAATCCGGATCGCGGCCCGCCAGGAGTGATACCAACCGTTCACAGCTCGGCCGCCTGGCCCGAGAGCAGCGAGTCGGCCTGGCTGCGGATCGTCTGGTCGACGACCGCGCCGTCGCGAAGGAAGACCACACGGTCCGCCCAGGCCGCGAAGCGCGGTTCGTGGGTGACGAGAATGCCGGCGGCGCCGCCGTCGCAGCGGGAGCGCAGCAGGGCGAGTACGGACTCTCCGGTCTCGGAGTCCAGGGCGCCGGTGGGCTCGTCGGCGAGGACGAGCCGGCGCTCGCCGACCAGGGCACGGGCGATGGCCACGCGCTGCTGCTGGCCGCCCGACATCTCGTCGGGGAAGCGGTCGGCGAGATGCCCGAGATCCATCTCCTCAAGCGCGGCGACGGCCTCGGTACGCGCCTTGCGTGCGGAGATGCCATCCAGCTCGCGCGGCAGGGAGACGTTCTCGGCGGCTGTGAGCGCGGGGATGAGGTTGTAGTCCTGGAAGACATAGCCGATGCTGCGGCGGCGCAGAGCGGCGAGTGTCTTGCGGCCGGCGGTGGTGATGTCGGTGTTCTCGACGATCACCCGCCCCGAGGTGGGGGTGTCGAGTCCGCCCGCGATCGTGAGCAGCGTGGACTTGCCGGAGCCGGACGGGCCCATGACGGCGACGAGTTCGCCGGGGAAGACATCGAGGTTGATGCCGCGCAGGGCATGGACTTCGGTGGCGCCGCTGCCATGGACACGGGTGAGTTCCTGGAGTCGCAGCACGGGCTGCTGTGACTTCTGTGACTGGTGGTCGGACATGGAAGGGTCCCCCCTTGGACGGACGGTGTACGAGCGGCCGGATGCCGCGAGCGGATGTACGGAGATTGCGAGAGCTGGGTGAGCTGTGAGAGTCGGCCGCTTCGGCATTCGGTGGTCTACGTCAACGGCGGCGGTGAGTTAAGTCGGCGACGGCGGCGGTGAGTTGACTCGGCGGCGGCGACGGTGAGTTGAGTCGACGGCGACGGCAGTGAGTTAAGTCGGCGGCGCGGGCCGTGCGCGCGCCGAGCCCGATCGCGCCTCCCCAGACGCGGGGCCCGCCGGCCCCCGCGAAGACGCCGAGGACGCCGGGGTACCGAGCAGAGACGCGGCCGTCGTCTGCTCCGCTTCCCGGCCCGCTCCCCGGCCGGCCGCCGCGGAGAGGCGGATGAGCCGCACCTCGCAGTGGTCGAGCCAGCGCGCCTCCGCCTCGGTCTGGAAGATCAGCTGTTCCAGCACAAGCAGCCAGGCCACGTCGTCGCGCTCCTGTGAGCCCTCGTTCTCGATGGTGGCCAGTGCCTGCGCCTTGAGCCGGGTGTAGTCCTGCATCGCCTTCACGGTGTGGTGGCGCTGGGACTGGATGACGGCACGGATGTCCACGCCCGGCGCCCCCACCGCCATCGCGAGCTTGATCGCCAGCTCGTCACGGGGCGGGCTGCTGCGATCGACGGGCGTCGCGAACCAGCTCTTCAGCTCCGTGCGCCCGGCATCGGTGATGACGTAGAGCGCATGGCCCGCATCGTCCTCGCCGCCCTGGGCGACCATGCCGTCGCGTTCCAGGCGGTTGAGGGTCGTATAGACCTGACCGACGTTGAGCGGCCAGGTGGCCCCGGTGCGCGACTCGAACTCCGTACGGAGCTGGGAGCCGTAGCGAGGGCCGTGCTCGAGGAGGGCAAGGAGCCCGTGGCGGATGGACATACTCGGTATATATACCGAGTANNGCCGCACCCCGAGGAAGCCGATTCCGAGCCCCATGAGCGCCATCCCGACCCCCAGGGACAGCGGGGAGATCTGGTGCACGACGGGCTCGGGCACGGCCTGAGGTTCCTGGTCACGGGCGGCGGCGGGCGGTGTCGGGCGGGGCATGGGCGCCAGGAACTCCCCGGTCTCCTCCCGCTCCTCCGTCTCGGGTGCCTCGTCCTCCTCAGGAAGGTGATCCGGCGCGGAGGATCGTGTACGCGAGGAAGTGGCCGAAGCGGAACGAGACGCGGAAGGCGACGCGGACCCTGTCCCGGACGACGCACGGTCGGGGCGGATCTCACCGTTCGGGCTCTCGGACTCGTCCGGGCTGGGCGACTGGGGAGCCCGACCGGGCCTCTGCCGCCCTTCGCCGGCCTGCCGCCCCGCGAGCGAAGCGGAGGCGGAAGCGGCCGGCGCGGCGGCCGGCGTGGCGGCGGGTGCGGCGGCC
>NZ_JAGGOI010000016.1 GCF_018614585.1 Streptomyces sp. ISL-1
GCCGACTGCCCCGCAGGCACAGGCGGCTCCGAGGGCTCGGCGCGGCCCTGTCGACTGCCCCGGCTCACGCGACCCGCTCCGGCTCGGCGGCGGCCACCTGGACGGGCGGCTGCCAGCCGGGCCCGCGGAATACTCGGCCGGCCCGCTCGCGCCAGGTGCGGGCCGCCCGTACGTCCCGGGCGATCGCCGCGTACTCGTGCGTGGCCACCCGCAGCGGGTTGTACGTCCCGATGTTCTTGGTGAGCCCGAAGACCGGCCGCTCGGTCTCCGGCGCGAAGGACCCGAAGAGCCGGTCCCACACGATCAGGATCCCGCCGAAGTTCCGGTCCAGATAACCGCCTTGGGACGCATGGTGCACCCGGTGGTGGGAGGGCGTGTTCAGTACGAACTCGAAGGGCCGCGGCAGCTTGTCGATCCGCTCGGTGTGCACCCAGAACTGGTACACGAGGTTGGCGGACGAGCAGAAGGCGAGGGCGGCCGGATGCACGCCGCAGGCGATGAGCGGCAGATAGAACGGCCAGACCGTCAGGCTCGTCCAGGGCTGACGCAGCGCGGTGGAGAGATTGAACTTCCGGCTGGAGTGATGGACGACATGGCAGGCCCACAGGATCCGGATGACGTGGTGGCCACGGTGGGACCAGTAGTAGAAGAAGTCCTGCGCCAGCAGCATCAGCAGGATGGTCCACCACAGGACGGGGACACGGGCGGGCGTGAGTTCGTAGACCGCGGTGTAGATCGCGACGATGGGGATCTTCCACAGGACGTCGAAGACGAGGCTGCCGAGCCCCATCCCGATGCTGGTGGCGGCGTCTTTGGTCTCGTAGCCGGCGGCGTCCTCGTCCGGATGGAACCGGTAGCTCACGATCTCCAGGACGGTGAGCAGGACGAAGGCGGGTATCGACCACAGCACGACATCGGGCAGGTTCGGCATGCGAGCACCGTAGAGGCGGGGACCGGACCACGGCTAGACGTTGTTACCGACAAGTATGCGAGACGACTTGTCAGCTGCTTTTGGTGACTTCTGCCAATTCGGCCGTCAGGCGGTCCAGCCCTCAGACCCCCGCCGCGCCGAGCAGCGACCCCGCGCCGTACGTCACCGCCATCGCCAGCGCTCCGCCGACGACATTGCGCAGCACCGCCCGGCCCGCCGCCGTCCCGCCCAGGCGGGCGCTCGACCAGCCCGTCAGGGACAGGGCCACGAGCACCGAGAGGACCGTGACCGGCACGCGCAGGGACGACGGCGGCAGGACGATCGCCAGCAGTGGGAGCAGCGCGCCCACCGTGAACGCCAGGAAGCTCGCACCCGCCGCGTGCCACGGGTTGGCCAGCGCCTCCGGGTCGATGCCGAGCTCCACGCGCGCGTGGGCGCCCAACGCGTCGCGTTCGGTGAGCTGGACGGCGGCCTCGCGGGCCACCGCCGACGAGAGACCGTAGTCCGCCAACAGGCCGGTCAGCTCCTCCAGTTCCTCCTCCGGCTGTTCGCTCAGCTCGCGCTGCTCCACTTCCAGTGCCGCCTCCTCGGAGTCGCGCTGGGTGGATACGGAGACGTACTCACCGGCCGCCATGGACATCGACCCGGCCAGCAGCCCGGCGAGTCCGGCAGTGAGCAGCGTGCCGCGCGAGCCGGTGGCGCCCGCGACGCCGACGACGAGGCCCGCGGTGGAGACGATGCCGTCATTGGCGCCGAGGACCGCGGCGCGGAGCCAGTTGAGGCGCACGCCGAGGGGCCCGCCGTGAGCTTCGTCGTGGGGCACGTCCCGGAAACCGTCAGTCACCCGGGGAGGGTCTCACCCCGGAGTTCACCACACGCGCACCGACCCGCCCCGGGCAGGCGGAGCTCATCGCGTCCACCGGGATCTGCGCCGGCGGCTCGGCGGTCTCGGACGGGGTCGTAACGCCGGTCGTGGGGCGCGGCGGTCCGGCTGGCGACGGCGTCCGTATCCGCTGGCCGCATCCGCATCCGCATCCGCGTCCGCGTCCGGGAAGGCGACCTCGGCAGCCACCCCCTCGCCGTCGAGCTCCTTGAGTCGCTGGGCCGTGTGCCAACCGCCCTTGAGCCCTTCCTCGTTGTCGTTGAACCACTTGTTCGCGACGGCCCTGTTCGCGAATGCCTCGTTGTGTACGCCGTCCACGAGGTGGTCGGTCCAGTCGCCGGGCGAGAGCCAACTCGGGACGTGAAGACGGCGGAACACGACCCGGCCCCGGCACGGGCGCCGGCGCGGCCGGCGGATCCGAAGAGGCTATTCACCGCGTCCGTATGGGCGTTGGTGAGCGCGCTGCTGCAGCCATGAGGGAAGTCCGTGAGGAACGCGCCTGCGCCCTGTGCGGCTCCCGCGGTGCGCGGACCCGCTCGGTGGGCGCGGAGCCGGACGGCCGGGCGGAGCTCGTCCCGGAGCGTGGCCGCCGAAGGTGCCGCAGGCAGGCGGGTGTTGCGCCGTTGCCGCGGGCCGCGTGTCCCCCGAGGGGGTGACCGGCATTGCCGGCCGGCAGGCACGTGACCTGGCACGGTCACCGCCGAAAGCCCGCGTACCCGGCTCCGGTGGGTCGCGCGAGGACCGGGCCGATCCGTCGCTGTCAGTGCGGGCCCGTATTCTCTGTGACCATGCTCGACGACCGTACAACCGCAGCAACGGCGTGGCCGGCCGCGTATCCCGAGGGGTACGCGGTCGTCGACGTGGAGACCACCGGACTCGCCCGCGACGACCGGATAATCTCCGCTGCCGTGTACCGCCTCGACGCCCTGGGCAATGTCGAGGACCACTGGTACACCCTCGTCAACCCGGAGCGGGATCCGGGTCCGGTGTGGATCCATGGTCTGACGAGCGATGTGCTGGAGGGCGCGCCGCTGTTCGGCGAGATCGCCGTTGAGTTCGCCGAGCGGCTGGACGGCCGGGTCCTCGTCGCGCACAACGCCATCTTCGACTGGTCGATGATCGCCCGGGAGTACGCGCGGGCGCAGCGCACCGCGCCCACCCGGCAGCGGCTGTGCACCATCGCGCTCTCCAAGGAGCTGCGGCTGCCGCTGCCCAACTTCAAGCTGGAGTCGCTCGCCGCGCACTTCGGCGTCGTACAGCAGCGGGCGCACCACGCGCTGGACGATGCGCGGGTGCTGGCCGAGGCGTTCCGGCCGAGTCTGCACAGCGCGGCCCGCGACGGGGTGCGGCTGCCGCTGCTCGAGTGCCGTCCGCTGACGGAGTGGTCGGACTCCCCCGTGACCCCGCGGATCGGCTACCAGGCTTCGTACGGACAGGGCAGCTGGCGACCCTCGCGCAAGCGCCCGGCCTGCCCCCATCCCAACCCGGGGCGGTACGAGGTGGGCGGGCCGCTGACGCAGGGCATGCGGGTGGCGTTCTCCGGCGACACCTCCGTCGAACGGGAGCTGCTGGAGGACCGGGCGATCGAGGCGGGGCTGCATGTCGCGACCAGCGTGTCCCGGCTGACGAGTCTGCTGGTGACCAACGACCCTGAGGCGTCTACCTCGAAGACCGTCAGGGCGAAGTCGCACGGCACGCCGGTCATCGACGAGGCTGCCTTCACACAGCTGTTGCGTGACGTTGCACCGGCGCCCGGATCGGCGGGACCGGCACCCGCACCCCGATCGGCAGCGGCACCCGCACCCGCACCCGCATCGGAGTGAACCCGGCGCGACTCGCCCGCCGCCCGCTCGCCCAGCGGCGGCTTCCCGTCCCACCCTGTGGCGCATGGCACGTTGCGAAGTATGCGGAAACGACTACGGGATGTCCTTCGAGGTGCACGCGCAGGGCGCGGTGCACGTCTTCGACTGCTTCTCCTGCGCCATTCACCGCATGGCGCCCATCTGTGAGCACTGCCGGGTCCAGATCATCGGCCAGGGCGTCGAGGTCGGTGGCCACTGGTACTGCGGCGGGCACTGTGCCCGCGCGGAGGGGAGGGCGGGCATCGTCGACAAGGTGTGACCGGCGCGAGCCCGGTCGTTGAGTGCCATGCCGCGGCACGACGTGCTCAGTTCCCGGCCGCGCGGGGATGATCCGCGGTAGGCCCCGTGACCCTGCGAGCGGGGTCAGTTGTCCCGCGACAGCGGGGTTCGCGGCCCGGACGTCGACCCACCGTCCGGGCCGCAGGCCACAGCGGGTACGGTCGAAACCGTGTACCGCTTCCTGTTGTCCCGCCAGTGGGTGATCCTCACCCTCATCGGTCTCGTGTTCATCCCCACGATGATCGAGCTGGGTTTCTGGCAGTTCCACCGGCACCAGCACCGGGTCGCGCAGAACACCCTGATCGCCGAGAACCTCGGGGCGAAGCCCGTCCTCGTGACCGAGCTCACCTCCCCCGGGCACACCGTCCCGCGCGCCGACTACTGGCGTCAGGTCACCGCCACCGGCACCTACGACACCGCGCACGAAGTCGTCGTACGCCGCCGCACTTCCGCGGACGACCGGGTCGGCTTCCATGTACTGACCCCGCTGATCCTGGCCGACGGCCGGGCGGTCCTGATCAACCGCGGCTGGATCCCGACCGCCGCCGACCAGCGAGCTTTCCCCTCCGTACCGCCCGCTCCCAAGGGCACCGTGACCGTCACCGGCCGGCTCAAGGCCGACGAGACGACGAAGGCAAGCGGCATCAAGGACCTGACCGGTCTGCCGCCCCGCCAGGTCATGCTGATCAGCAGCGCGCAGCAGGCCAAGTCCCTTGGCCGGACCGTGCTCGGCGGCTATCTGGAACAGACCGCGCCCGAGCCGGCCGGCAAAAGCCCTGAAATGATCCCGGACCCCGACTACGACTCCATCGGCGCGCACATGGCGTACGCGGTCCAGTGGTGGCTCTTCACGGCCGCGGTACCCGTCGGCTGGGTGATTCTCGTACGCCGTGAGAAGCGCGACCGCGAGACCGCTGCGACGCAGGACGCCCGGGAGCCCTCCCCCGCGACGGTCTAGCAACCACCCGTGGCACGGTCACGGCTGCTTAACCCCCGCACTGGGCGGGAACACGCCAATGCGTGACGCTACGCATCGAGGACTACGCCCTCATCGGGGATCTGCAGACCGGCGCACTCGTCGGCAAGGACGGCTCCATCGACTGGCTTTGCCTGCCCCGCTTCGACTCGGGGGCCTGCTTCGCCGCACTGGTCGGCGACGAGGAAAACGGTCAGTGGCGGATCGCCCCGAAAGGCGCGGGCCTGTGCACCAGCCGCCGTTACATCGGCGACTCGCTCGTCCTGGAATCGGTGTGGGAGACGCACACCGGAACGGTCAAGGTCATCGACTTCATGCCGCAGCGCGACAGGGCCCCCGATGTCATGCGGATCGTGGAGGGCGTCAGCGGAACGGTCGAGATGAGCGCCGTCATGCGGATTCGCTTCGACTACGGCTCCATCGTGCCGTGGATGCGGCGCGCGGACGGCCACCGGGTGGCGGTCGCCGGTCCCGACTCCGTATGGCTGCGCAGCGAGCCGAACGTCAAGACGTGGGGTCAGCAGTTCAGCACCCGCTCGGCGTTCACGGTCGGTGCGGGCGAAAAGATCGCGTTTGTCCTGACCTGGTATCCCTCGCACATGCCGCGGCCTGATCTCATCGACCCCTACGAAGCGCTGGAGAGCAGCCTGGAGGACTGGGCCGCGTGGTCCTCGGGCTGCCGGAGCGAGGGCCGCTACCGCGAGGCGATCATGCGCTCCCTGATCACCCTCAAGGCGCTCACCTACGCCCCGACCGGCGGGATCGTCGCCGCGCCCACCACATCCCTGCCGGAAGAGCTCGGCGGCGTACGCAACTGGGACTACCGCTACTGCTGGCTGCGTGACTCCACTCTCACGCTCGGCGCACTGCTGACGGCGGGCTATCTGGACGAGGCGAAGGCCTGGCGTGACTGGCTGCTGCGCGCGGTGGCCGGCGACCCGGCGGACCTGCAGATCATGTACGGGCTGTCGGGCGAGCGCCGGCTGCCCGAGACCGAGCTTCCGTGGCTGTCCGGCTACGCGGGCTCCACGCCGGTCCGCATCGGCAATCGGGCCGTGGAGCAGCTGCAGCTCGATGTGTACGGAGAGGTCATCGACTCCCTCTATGTGGCGGAGCAGGCGGGTCTGGCCACGGAGAAACACGCCTGGAATCTGCAGCTCAGCCTGCTCGGCTTCCTGGAGTCCAAGTGGCGCGAGCCGGACGAGGGGCTGTGGGAAGTGCGGGGCCCGCGGCGCCACTTCGTGCATTCGAAGGTGATGGCATGGGTGGCGGCGGACCGAGCGGTGCGCACCCTGGAGGCGAATCCCTCGTTGCGCGGCGACGCGGACCGGTGGCGCACGATGCGGGACGAGGTGCACCAGGAGGTGTGCGAGAAGGGGTACGACCCGCAGCGGAACACCTTCACGCAGTTCTACGGCTCCCTCGAACTCGACGCGGCGACGCTGCTCATTCCGCGGGTCGGATTTCTGCCGCCGGACGATCCGCGGGTGATCGGGACGGTGGACGCGGTACGGAACGAGCTGGGGGCCAACGGCGCTCTCGTACGCCGCTACAGCACGGAGGGCGGGACGGTCGACGGGCTGCCGGGAGGCGAAGGGGCCTTTCTGGCCTGCTCGTTCTGGCTGGTGGACGCGCTGCGGATGACGGGGCGGGGGAAGGAGGCGCGGGAGCTCTTCGAGCGGCTGCTCCTCCTGCGCAACGACGTCGGGCTGCTCGCCGAGGAGTACGACCCGGTTGCCCGGTGCCAGCTCGGGAACTTCCCGCAGGCGTTCAGTCATATCGCGCTGGCGAACTCGGCCCTCGCGCTGAACGAGGAGGAGACGGCAGGATAGGGGCCATGGATCTTGGACTGAAAGACCGCGTCTACGTCGTCACGGGTGCGTCGCGGGGGCTGGGCAACGCCGCTGCGCGGTCGCTGGTCGCGGGCGGCGCGAAAGTAGTCATCTCCGGCCGCGACGAGAAGTCCGTCTCGGACGCCGCCGCCGAAGTCGGCCCGAACACGGTGGGCGTCGCCTCGGACAACGGCGACCCGGCGGCGGCGGAGCGGCTTGTCGCCGCGGCCCGGGCGCACTTCGGCCGCTTCGACGGCATTCTGATCAGCGTGGGCGGCCCGCCGCCGGGGTTCGCCGCGGACAATACGGACGACCAGTGGCTGGCGGCGTTCGAGACGGTGTTCCTGGGCGCGGTACGGCTGGCCCGCACGGCGGCCGCGGCGCTCGGCGAGGGCGGTGTCATCGGCTTCGTCCTGTCCGGCTCGGTCCATGAGCCGATCCCGGGCCTGACGATCTCCAACGGTCTGCGTCCCGGCCTGGCAGGCTTCGCGAAGTCCCTCTCGGTCGAACTCGGCCCCCAGGGCATCCGCGTCGTGGGCCTGCTCCCGGCCCGCATCGACACGGACCGCGTCCGCGAACTCGACGCGCTCTCGGGCGACGCGGACGCGGCACGCACGGCGAACGAGTCCCGCATCCCGCTGCGGCGCTACGGCAGGCCGGAGGAGTTCGGCAACGCGGCGGCGTTCCTGCTGTCGCCGGCGGCGTCGTACTTGACGGGCGTAATGCTCCCGGTGGACGGCGGCATGCGCCACGGCTTCTGAGGCGGCGCGGGGGTCGTCGGCGGGGCGCGGGGACGGGACCGTCGCCGGGTGCGGGGGGCTGGGTTGTGCGCTTTCCCCGCCCGCCGGGTGCGGCCTTGTGGGAGAAGCTCCCGCGCTGCGCGGGGGCGTGCGTCCCACCCGCCCGTCCGATCACTCCGGTCCGCGAGTGTGAGCAGGGGGTCCGCCGACCCCGCGACCGCCGGGCGCTGTGCCCGGAGCCCCCGGGCCGCGGAGGCGGTGAGGCGCCGACCTCGCCGCGTCGGGCGCGGCCCGGTGGCGAAGCGCCCTGCTCCCTCACCTCCAGGGGTCCGGGGGGTGGAGCCCCCGCCACCCTCAACTCACCCTCTGCGCCCGGTGCTTCGCAGCTCGCAGGCGGACCTCCGTCGGCAGCACCGCCAGGCCCGCCGAGTCTCGCGCGTGACCCACCGCCTCCTCCGAGAGACGCGTCAGCGTCTCGCCCGGCGACGCGTGCGGTTCAAGGAGCAGACCCACCCGCGCCTCGGGCGCGCTCCGGCGGCCCGTCAGCGTCACATGCGCGCGGGACACGCCTTCCAGAGATTCCGCCTCGCCCTCCAGCACGCCCTCCAACGCTCGGCCCCGCAGCAGCGCACCCTCGCCGTCACCGCTGTCGACGAGAACCTCCGCCAGCCGGGAGCGCCGGAGTTGGGCGAGCACCAACCACAGCGCCAGTAGCACCACCACCGCGAGTCCCCCGATGACCGCGGGCCACCACCAGCCCTCGGCGCGCCAGCGGTCCCGGTCCGCCTCGCTCAGCAGCACATCGTTCGGCCCGTCCCACGGCCACCAGGACGGCACCGGCCAACCCGCCCCCGCGGCGAGCACCCCGCCGCCCACGCACAGCAGCACCAGCCCGGCGAGGCCGAGCACCACGCGATTGATCACCCGAAGCATCCGGTCTCACCTCTTCTTCGCGGGCGGCCGGCGGACGTGCACAGTCAGGGCGGGCGGCCTGGCGAGGCCGAGTTCCTTGATGGCGGCGCCCACCGCTGCGTCCAGGTCCGCGCGTACGTCGTCGAGTTCGCGGAAGTGGGACACGGCCCGCACGGAGACCTTCCTACGCCCCGTCCGTACGCGCGCGGACTGCACCCCGGAGACCTCCATCGCCCGGTCCCGCAGCACGAGCGCCGCGGCATCCCGGTCGAGTCCCGCTCGTACGGACGCGATGTCGCGGCGCATCGGCAGCAGCGAACGAAGTCCGGGCGTGACGGCGATGACGATGAGACAGACGCCGAGGATCATCGCGGCCACCGCGACTGCCAGCACCCACAGTTCGTCCACCCGCCACTTCGCGAGGTCCGCCGCGAGAGCGCGGCGCCATTGCATGGCGGGGCGGTTGGCCCGTACTGCCGCGATGTCGTACAGGAGCAGCCCCGCGCCGCCGAGCACCACCAGGGCCAGCAGCCCGGCCGGCACCCGGCGTACGGACCAGAAGCGCCCGGCCTTGCCGCCGTCGCCGTCGTCCGGCGCCACGCGCGGCTCGTAGGCCGCGGCCGACGCCGACTGGTCCAGATCGAGCACGGGCCGTACGGGCTCGGTCATCGGATCCTCCCCTGTGCCGCCCTGCGCGAGTGCACCGAGTGCAGCCGTTCGACCTGCACGGCCACCTCGGGCACATCCATCCCCGCCAACGCCTTTACCCGCTCGGCGACTCGGTGACGCACGGCACCGCACTGGCCGCCGATGTCGGAGGGGTAGTCGAGTTCCAGGCTGACCCGCACGCGGGCGACGTCATGGTGCACCGTGAGCGTGGCACGGGGCGGCGCGCCGCCCTCGGGCACGCCGTCGAGCGCCTCCCGCGCCGCCTGCGCGGCGATCTTCGCCACCACCCGGTCGGCGATGACGGTGGCCCCGCGCTCGGCGGCTGCAACGCTCCCTCTATCTTCGGTGGGGGCACCCCCGTCGGCCACGGCGTGTCACCGCCGCCGCTCGCCGCGATCGCGACTGCGGAAGAAGTCGCCGGGTTCGATGTCGCCGTCGAGGATCCGGCCCGCCATGAAGCCGACCGCCCCCAACGCGGCGACGAGTAGAAATGCACCGAATCCGCCGAAGTATCCGGCGAAGGCGAGTGCCATGCCGGCCAACAGGCCGACCACGGTCATGCTCATCGTGGGCTCCTCTACTGGAGACGCGGCTCCGGCTCGTCCTCTTCCTCATCAGGCAGCTTCACATCGCTGACTGCGATATTGACCTCGACGACTTCGAGTCCTGTCATGCGTTCCACCGCGGAGATGACGTTCTCGCGGACGGCGCCGGCGACGTCGATGATGGAGACGCCGTAGTCGACGACGATCTCCAGGTCGAGGGCCGTTTGCACCTCGCCGACCTCGGCCTTCACCCCGCGGGTGGCAGTGGACTTGCTGCCGCCGGGCACCCGGTCGCGGACCGCGCCGAAGCTGCGGGCGAGGCCACTGCCCATCGCGTGGACGCCCACCACATCGCGGGCGGCGAGCCCGGCGATCTTCTCGACCACCCCGTCGGCGATCGTGGTACGGCCACGGGACGCGGGATCGCCGCCCCCACGCTTGGTCACTGAGGTCCTCCTGGGCGCCTCGTCCGAGCCGGAGGGCTCGCCGCCAGGGTTCTCGGGACGGTTTCGCTGAGAGGTTTCGGTCATGGCCATGCGTCCTTTCCGGGCGGTGGGGACTCCCTTTCCGGGGGGCGGGGGGACTCCGCCGCCCACCTTAGGTGCGTTTGCCCCATTTCGCGCCGGAGATGCGGCAAGCTGGAGTAATGACCACGGCTGATGCGGTACGGCGACGTCTCGGGCTCGGCAGGCTGCTTCCGCTGGGCGGTGCGGCGGACGGCGCCTGGCTGGCCGAGCAGGCGGCCGCGGCGGTGCTGCGGCGGGCGGCGGGCGAGGTCCCGGGGGTGACTCCCGGTCGGCTCAGGCTGGCACTGGCGGATCCCGACACTGCGGCCGCACCCACCGTGCCGGCCCCGCCGAGCGCGCTGCCGCCGGGGCCGCTGCGGATTGAGGCGGATTTCGCCGCCGCGGCGCGGGATCCGCTGCCCGACACCGCGTCCGCGCTGCGCACCGTGCTGTTCGCGGCCGCGGCCCAGCTGGATCTGGAGGTCGCGGAGGTGGATCTACGGGTGACGGAGCTGCTGGACGCCGCCCCGGAGGCGCCGGCTCCCACTCCCCCGGCCGAGGTACGGGCCGCCGCCCCGACAGACCCGGCGGGCACGGCGGCGTCCCGGGTCCCGGGGGTCGCGCATCTGACGGCCACCCTGGGCACTGCAGTGCGTCTCGCCCCCGACCATGTACGCGTCGAGGTGGCGACGGCGAGCGGCCACCGCCCGCTGGAGGTGGTCCGGGCGGTCCGCGAGGCGGTGACGACGGCGCTCGCGGACGGCCGCCCGGTGGCGGTATTGGTCAGCTCGGTCTGGGCCTGAAGGGGGCGGGGTGAGCCGGTCGGCAGGGATCAGTCGCCGATGCCCGCGAGATCACGCAGTCGGCGCGCCTGCGCCGCCCGCTCCGCGGTGCGCTGCTCCTCGTACGAACGCCCGCCCACGCCCTGGAGCAGCGCCTTCGTCTCGATGACCGCGTCCCGAGGCGCAGCGAGCAGCGCGCCTGCCAAGTCCCGAACCGCACTGTCGAGTTCGTCTCCCGGCACTACGAGGTTGGCGAGGCCGGTGCGCTCGGCCTCCTCGGCGTGCACGAAGCGGCCCGTCGCGCAGATCTCCAGCGCGCGGGCATAGCCGACGAGCGACACCAGCGGATGGGTGCCGGTGAGGTCGGGGACGAGCCCGAGGCTGGTCTCGCGCATGGCGAACTGCACGTCCTGCGCGACGACCCGGAGGTCGCAGGCGAGGGCGAGCTGGAATCCGGCGCCGATCGCATGACCCTGGACGGCCGCGATGGAGACGATGTCACTGCGGCGCCACCAGGTGAACGCTTCCTGGTACTCGGCGATGACCGCGTCGAGCTCCGTGTCGGAGCCGCGTGCGAGGTCGAGGAAGGACGGCTCGCCGTCGAAACCTTCGGGCGTGAACGCCTGCCGGTCCAGGCCGGCGGAGAAGGACTTGCCCTCGCCGCGCAGCACCACGACACGCACATCGCCCGGCAACGACCGACCCGCCAGCGCCAACGCCCGCCACAGCGCGGGAGATTGGGCGTTGCGCTTGTCCGGGTTGGCCAGGGTCACCGTGGCAACCGCGTCCTCGACGGTGAGCCGTACGCCGTCCTTGTCGAGCACAGAGTCGAGCGAAGTCATGGGGCGCCTCCGGTTCGGGTGCAGTCAGTGCAGACGAAGATAAGTGACTGCACAGTAACCACCCGGCCGCACGTACGACCGACCGGGTGGCCACCATGGAAACCGGTGGACCGGAGGAGCCCGGCCGTCAGGCCGAAGCGGCCTTCTTGCCTCGCGTCGCTCCGCCGCGTCCTCGCAGCGTGACTCCGGACTCGCTGAGCATCCGGTGGACGAATCCGTAGGAGCGGCCGGTCTCTTCGGCCAACGCCCGGATGCTCGCACCGGAGTCGTACTTCTTCTTCAGGTCTGCCGCGAGCTTGTCGCGCGCGGCGCCGGTTACCCGGCTGCCCTTCTTCAGAGTCTCGGCCACCCGTGCCTCCTCATGGGAAGTGCGCTCTGGACTCTCATGATCACCCCTCCGGAGCTTCCTGGCCACCCATTCGGCAAGGTCCGTGCGACAAGCTTTGCCGTGCGCCGAGTGGTCGCCACGACCGGAATTACTCATTCCGCACGTCCTTGTACGCACGCCCGGGCGGGTTCCCGCCAGAAGTAGCAGGTCAGCGGCGCGCCGGGGAGACGGGCGCGGCGCAGCACCGGACGGAGAGGATCCGCTCGGCGCCACGCCGTAGTACGAGACGCACTCACTCAGATGATGGATCACCGGTGAGCCGAATGATCCATACGGAGTGGATCAGCGCCGGACCGGACCGGAAAGCCGGGAACGAGCGGGTCAGGCGAGCGCCACCAGGTCCGCGTAGTCCGCGCCCCACAGGTCCTCGACCCCGTCCGGCAGCAGGATGATGCGCTCCGGCTCGAGCGCCAGGACCGCTCCCTCGTCGTGCGTGACGAGGATGACGGCGCCCTTGTAGGTGCGCAGCGCGCCGAGGATCTCCTCGCGGCTGGCCGGGTCGAGGTTGTTGGTGGGCTCGTCGAGAAGCAGGACGTTCGCGGACGAGACGACCAGCGTGGCCAGTGCGAGTCGGGTCTTCTCACCGCCGGAGAGGACCCCGGCCGGCTTGTTGACGTCGTCACCGGAGAACAGGAACGAGCCGAGGGTCTTGCGCACCTCGACGAGATCGAGGTCGGGCGCGGAGGAGCGCATGTTCTCCAGGACAGTGCGGTCCGGGTCGAGGGTCTCGTGCTCCTGGGCGTAGTAGCCGAGCTTGAGGCCGTGGCCGGGGGTGACCGCTCCGGTGTCCGGCTTCTCCACTCCGGCGAGCAGCCGCAGCAGGGTGGTCTTGCCCGCTCCGTTGAGGCCGAGGATGACGACCCGGGAGCCCTTGTCGATGGCGAGGTCCACATCGGTGAAGATCTCGAGCGAGCCGTACGACTTGGACAGGCCCTCCGCGGTCAGCGGGGTCTTGCCGCAGGGCGCGGGCTCCGGGAAGCGCAGCTTGGCGACCTTGTCGGAGGCCCGTACCTCTTCGAGACCGGCGAGCAGCCGCTCGGCCCGCTTGGCCATGTTCTGCGCGGCCACGGTCTTGGTGGCCTTGGCCCGCATCTTGTCGGCCTGCGAGTTGAGGGCGGCGGCCTTCTTCTCGGCGTTCTGCCGCTCGCGCTTGCGGCGCTTCTCGTCGGCCTCGCGCTGCTGCTGGTAGAGCTTCCAGCCCATGTTGTAGACGTCGATCGTGGAGCGGTTGGCGTCGAGGTAGAAGACCTTGTTGACGACCGTCTCGACGAGGTCGACATCGTGGGAGATGACGATGAAGCCGCCGCGGTAGGTCCTGAGGTAGTCGCGCAGCCAGACGATCGAGTCGGCGTCGAGGTGGTTGGTCGGCTCGTCGAGGAGCAGGGTGTCGGCGTCCGAGAAGAGGATGCGGGCGAGCTCGACGCGGCGGCGCTGACCGCCGGAGAGCGTATGCAGCGGCTGGCCGAGGACCCGGTCGGGCAGGCCGAGCGCGGCGGCGATGGTGGAGGCCTCCGCCTCGGCGGAGTAACCGCCCTTGGTCAGGAACTCCGTCTCCAGGCGCTCGTACTTCTTCATCGCCTTCTCGCGGGTGGCGCCCTGGCCGTTCGCCATCCGGTCCTCGTTCTCGCGCATCTTCCTCAGTACGGAGTCGAGGTCGCGGGCGGAGAGGATCCGGTCGCGGGCGAGGGTGTCGAGGTCGCCGGTGCGCGGGTCCTGCGGGAGGTAGCCGACCTCGCCGGAGCGGGTGATGGTGCCCGCGGCGGGGGTGCCTTCGCCCGCGAGGCACTTGGTGAGGGTGGTCTTGCCCGCTCCGTTGCGGCCTACCAGCCCGATGCGGTCGCCTTTGGCGATACGGAAGGATGCGGACTCGATGAGGACGCGGGCGCCGGCGCGCAGCTCGACGCCGGAAGTGGTGATCACGGAAAGACTCCAGGGCGGTATTGACGGCGGAAGGGACGGTCGTGGGAGCTTCGACGCCGTCTAATGCGCAAGGAGAATTGCCATACCGGCCACTGTACCGGGGTCGTGCAAGTGGTTTGGCGCGGGCTTTCCCGGCTGCCCCCGGGCTCGGTCCAGCCGCGAGAGGGGTTGATAGCGGGGCTATCGCGATAAAAAGGGCAAGACGCATCGGAGTGATCGATACTCGGCGCAGGGCGGCGGGCTGCCGCCGCTGTGCAGCCGAGGGCGGTGGCCCATGCAGTTCGACGACGACGCCGACCTGGACACTTCCGAGGTCCAGGACGGGCGCGGCAGCCGTATCCCCGGCGGCAGGGCGACCGTCGGAGGTGGCATCGCCGGCGTCATCGCGCTGATCCTGGGACTGCTCTTCGGGGTGCGTCCCGAGCAGCTGGGGCTGTCGTCCGGCGACTCCGATCCGGCAGCGACAACCTCGTCACAGACGCAGGTGAACGAGGCATGCAGGAGGGGCTCGGACGCCAACACCCGGGAGGACTGCCGCATCGTCGCGGTGGTCAACAGCGTGCAGGACTACTGGCGGGCGGAGTTCCCACGGCGGCAGGGCCGCTACTCGGACGCGCGGACGGTCATGTTCACCGGCCGGGTGGGTACGGCGTGCGGAACGGCGACCGAGGCGGTCGGGCCGTTCTACTGCCCCGGGGACAGGCAGGTCTATCTGGATCTCGGCTTCTTCGACGATCTGCGGACCACGTTCGGGGCGAACGGCGGGCCGTTCGCCCAGGCGTATGTGGTGGCTCATGAGTACGGCCATCATGTGCAGGACCTGATGGGCACCTTGCGGCAGGCGCAGGACGGGCAGCGGGGCGCGGGCAGTAACGCGGTGCGGCTGGAGCTGCAGGCGGACTGCTACGCGGGGGTGTGGGCGCACCATGCGACGACCACGCCGGACGGGACCACCGGGCGGCCTGTGCTGACCACGCTGACGCGGCAGGACATCGAGGACGGCCTGGACGCGGCCGCCGCGGTCGGCGACGACCGGATCCAGGAGAGGTTCCAGGGGCGGGTCACCCCGGAGTCCTGGACGCACGGCTCGGCCGCGCAGCGCCGGCAGTGGTTCCACAACGGCTTCCGTACGGGCGACATGGCCCGGTGCGACACCTTCCGCTGAGTGTCAGTGGCGGCTGCGAGACTGAGACGCAGATCACGTTCCACCGTCGAGCATGAAGGAGTGATCGAGATGTCTGAGTCCCCGAGCATCTGTCCGACGCTGCTGTACGCGGACGCGAAGGCCGCGATCAAACAGCTCACCGAAGCCTTTGGCTTCACCGAGCGCGCGGTGTACGAGGACGAGGCGGGCGCGGTCGTGCACGCCGAGCTGATCTTTGGCAACGGCATGGTGATGCTGGGCAGCAAGGGCACCGGCAGCGAGTTCGACAAGCTGATGAAGGACGGCGGTCCGGTGGGGGTGTTCGTCCATGTCGACGACGTCGACGCACACCACGCCAGGGCGGTGGAGCGCGGAGCGGACATCATGATGCCGCCGACGGACCAGGACTACGGCGCGCGCGACTACATGGCGCGTGACATCGAGGGCAACGTATGGAGCTTCGGCACGTACACGCCAGGGGCGGAGGAGTCTTAGCCCCCTTGCGCCCGGCTCGTGTCCTCGGTCGCCGGAGGGGCTTGGTTCCAAGCCCCTCCGGCGGCCGAGGAAAAGCCGGGTCGCCCTAGGCGTCTCCGGTGTGCACCTGGAACGCCGCACGGCGTACGGCCTTGGCCAGAGCGGGGTCCGGGTGCGCGGCGGCCAGAGCGACCAGGACCTGGACGGTGCGGGGGTGTCCCCCGGCCCGGACCTCTTCGAGGAGCGCCGGGACCGTGCCCTGCACCGCGGAGTCGAGATGGCGCAGCAGCAGTTCGGGCTCGCCGTGGTCGGCGACGGCCGCCGCGGTGTCCACCCAGAGCCACGTCGCTTCCGCCCGGGTGAGGACGTCGGCGGCGTCCTCCGGGTCCGCGCCTTCCTGCTCGGCGAGCCAGAGCAGGACATAGGGACGCAGCGACGGCTCGTCGGCGGTGGCGCGGACCTCGGCCTCCGCGGGGGCGCCGACGACCCGCAGCGCCTCGAAGGCGAGCCCGCGCAGCAGGGCGTCCTCGCCGCGGGCGACGGCGAGGAGCTCCGCGACGGCGCTCGGGACGGTGCGGGCGGCGAGCCAGGCGCGGTACTCGGCGCGGGCCGGGCCCGGGGTGAGGCGGGCGCAGCCGCGCAGCATGTCCTCGGCGGACTGCTCGATGTTGCCCGCGGGGCTCTGCGCGGCGACGCAGATCTGCTCGAGCTTGACCCAGACCGCCCAGTTGCCGAGGGGGGTGAGAGTGGCGGACCGGCCCCTGTCGAGGGTCAGGGCGCCGACGGCCGACAGGCCCTGAAGAGCCCAGTGGAGAAGCGCGGAGACGGGGATGTCCTCCTGCCCGGCCTCGGGCAGGTCGGGCTGCGGGCCGTAGGGCACTTCGCAGCGCTCCTCGCGCAGTTCCGCGACGCGCTGCTGCAACAGGTCCAGCAGCAGCGGTACGAGCACGGGCCCGGCCGAGAGCTGAAGGAGGGAGAGCACCTGGGGCACGGCCTCGACGACCTCGGCGACCGCGGTGGGGGCGACGTCCTCGGGGGCGGGGTGGACCAGCGACCAGGCGTCGAAGAGGGCGACCCAGCCACGCAGTACGGCCATGTCGTCGCGGTCCCAGGCGCGCAGCCGCCAGCCGGGGCGCGCGGTGTCGCCGTGCAGTTCGACCAGGCCGGCGAGGCGGGCCCGGTCCCAGCCCGCGCGTACCTGGAGCGGGGTCAACTCCAGTGCGGCGGCCGCCCGTTGCTGGGACCGCTCGGTGAGCTGTGAGGAGCTGGGGTCCCGCTCGACAGCCGCCCAGCGGGCGATCCGTACGGCGTCGGCGAGTACCACCCTCGCCTGGCGGGCCAGTTCCGAGGGGGCGGGAGTGCCCTCGGGAGGCCGGGGGGCCGGCCGGGTGCGCCGGGTCGTCACGGCCCGCCTGGCGGTGGCCAGCGACTGCGGGCGGACAAGACGGAGTCTGGAGTTGCGCGCCAATTGCTCATCAGGCTTTCGGGACGTCACGAGGGGCAGTCTTCCCGCTGACGGCCCGAAAGCCCAAACGGAACCTGGTCGGCCGTGCCGCGCGGCCGTTCCGCCAGGACCCCGCCGGAGGCGTCATGACCACGTCAGGGCTACATCAGGGGGGTGAGGAAGCGGCGGAGGACTTCTTCGTAGCCTGCCGGGTCGGCGTTCCACATGGCGGCGTGCGGGGCGTGCTGAACCGTGTGGAGGCTGATCAGCTCGGGGCGGCGGGCGGCCAGTTCGCGGGACCGCTGCCAGGGGGCGAGCATGTCCTCCGGGCCGTGGAAGATCAGCGTCGGCACACGCAGGGAATCCGGGTCCGAGGCGCTGAGCAGCCGGTCGCCGTGCAGTCCGGTCCTGCCCTGCGCCGCCCTCACGGCGAGGGGCAGCAGGACCGCCGGGGTCCGGCGGGCGGCCAGATTGCGCAGGGTGGCCTCCCAGTCGAGGACCGGGGAGTCAAGGACGAGCCCGCTGATCCGGTCACGCAGCGCGGAGTTGGCGGCGGCGTGCAGGGCCATCGACGCGCCGGTGGACCAGCCGTACAGGACGACGTTCTCGGCGCCGTGGCGTACCGCGAAGCGGATGGCCGCGTCCAGGTCGCGCCACTCGGAGTCGCCGAGGTGGCCGAGCCCGTCGGGGGGCTCGGGGGCGCCCTCGTCCCCCCGGTAGGCGAGGTCCAGGACGGGGAACCGCTGGGCGTGCAGGAACGGCAGGAGGTTCAGCGGGTGTTCCCGGGTGGCGCCCAGGCCGTGCACGGTGATCACCCACGTCTCCCGCGGGCCCGGCACGAACCAGGCGGGAAGCGCGCCGAGTTCGCCGGGGATCCCGACATCGCGGTGGGCGATGCCGAGCGCGCTCGACGGGTCACCGCTGTGCACCTGCGGGGTGAGCCGCACCCTGCTGCCGGGCCGCAGTCTGCCGCGGTTGACCCGCTCCAAGCGGCGTACGACGGTGTCGACGGGGTGCGACACCCCGTCGAGTACGGGGCCGACGACCGCGTGGACATCCTCGCCGTCGAGTGCGTACGTGCCGGGGCGCTGTGTGGCGAGGCTGCGGGTCAGGGTCACCTGGCCGTCGGCCGTGGCATGCACGGTGGGCCGGGGCTCGCCGGGCAGCGGCCGTCCTGGCTGCGCTTTGAGCGCGGCGTCGCTTGCGTAGCGGCCGAGGGCAATCGCGGCCGCGCCGACACCTATCAGAGTGGTGACGGCCGCTGCCGTCGCTTTAGCCGGGCGCATCGTTCCAGTGTCGGCACCAGCCCGCCGCACTGCCAGTGGACAGCGGCCGCAGGTGGTGTCAGCGAGGCCGGCCGTACCCCTGGAGCTTGTCCGCGGCCTCGCGCAGCTGGGAGCCGGTGAGCAGGCTGGGCGTGTGTCCGGGCAGTGATGCCGCGGTCAGCCAGAGGCGGCACATCCACTCCAGCTGGGCGGTGCGGTCGTAGGCCTGGTCGAGGGAGTCGCCGTAGGCGACGGTGCCGTGGTTCTGCAGCAGGCAGGCACTGCGCTCGCGCAGTGCGTGGAGCATGTTCGCCGCCAGCTCGTCCGTTCCGTACAGGGCGTACCGCGCTACGCGGACGGTGCCGCCGAGGGCCGCGGCCATGTAGTGGATGGGCGGGAGCTCGGGGACGAGCGTGGAGACGGCGGTGGCATAGACGGCATGGGTGTGGACGACGGCGCCGGCCTGAGTGTTGCGGTAGACCTCCAGGTGCAGCGGCAACTCGCTGGTGGGGGCGAGCTCGCCGAGGAGCTGGTTGCCGTCGAGATCGACGGCGACGGTGTCCTCGGGGGTGAGCCGGTCGTAGGGGACTGCGCTCGGGGTGACGAGGACGAGTCCGCCGACCCGCGTCGAGACATTGCCCGATGTGCCCACCACGAGGCCTGCCGCCGCAGTCCTGCGGGCCGTGGCCACGAGGTCTTCCCATGCCCGCTCGATCGCGTTCTGCCGCACCTGATCGGTCATGCGGCGATCCTGTCAGGCGGTGCCGGAGGCCGCAGCGGCAGGCGGGTGACGAAGATCACGCAAAGCGCAACAAAGAGCCGGTTTTCGCTTCGGTTCGGCGTCGCTGCCACGCCCTCCTCCTGCTGTCACCGGGCCGACACGGCGGCGGACACACGTGGACTGACGGATCCTCACTTGAGGACACCGCAAAGCCCGTCTCAGTTCATCTTCCGTTCATCCAGGTTAACTACGTTCGCCGGGCCACTGACGTCAAACGATTGCCTGGGTAAATGGAACACATCACCTTGCTGCTCGCGATTGTGATCGTGACAGCGCTCGTGTTCGATTTCACGAACGGTTTCCACGACACCGCCAACGCGATGGCGACGACCATCTCGACCGGCGCTCTGAAACCCAAGACGGCGGTGGCCATGTCCGCCGTGCTCAATCTCGTCGGCGCGTTTTTGTCCGTGGAGGTCGCCAAGACGATCTCCAGTGGCATCGTCACCGAGGACGGCATCACACCTCAGGTCATCTTCGCGGCGCTCGTCGGCGCCATCCTGTGGAATCTCATGACCTGGCTGATCGGCCTGCCGTCCAGCTCCTCGCACGCCCTCATGGGCGGACTGATCGGCGCCACCATCGCCTCGGTCGGCGTCGGCGGAGTCAACGGCGGCACTGTCGTCACCAAGGTGCTGATCCCCGCGATCGCCGCCCCACTGGTCGCCGGCATCGCCGCGTTCCTGGCCTCCCGGCTGACCTACCGGATCGGCCGGAACGCCGACGGGAAGGCCACCGCGAAGGGCTACCGCGCCGGCCAGATCACCTCGGCGGGCCTGGTCTCCCTGGCCCACGGCACCAATGACGCGCAGAAGACCATGGGCATCATCACGCTGGCGCTCATCGCCGGCGGCATTCTCTCCCCCGGCTCCAACCCTCCGATGTGGGTCATCCTCGCCGCGGGTCTCGCGATCGCGCTGGGCACCTACCTCGGCGGCTGGCGCATCATCCGCACCATGGGCAAGGGCCTGACCGACCTCCAGCCGCAGCAGGGCTTCGCCGCCCAGACCAGCGCGGCCAGCGTCATCCTCGCCTCCTCCAACATCGGCTTCTCGCTGTCGACCACGCACTCCTGCTCCGGCGCCGTGATGGGCGCGGGACTCGGCCGCAAGGGCGGCGTGGTCCGCTGGTCCACCGCCACCCGGATGTTCGTCGCCTGGGGCCTGACCCTGCCGGCCGCCGGTCTGGTCGCCGCGGGCTCGGAGTTCGTGACCAAGCAGGGCGACTGGGGTGTCGCGGCCGTCGCGGCCTTCCTGATCGGCGCCTGTGCCGCGATCTGGTTCGTCTCCCGCCGCCAGGTGGTCGATCACACCAATGTCAACGACGTGACCGGCGACGCCGAGCCCGCCGGTGTGGTGACCGCAGCCATCGCGGCCGTCACTCCGCCGCCGGCCGGCACGCCCGCGCAGGACCTCAAGGCGAACATCCCGGCCCAGCCCCAGGCGGCCGACTCCGAGGAGCCGGCGACGCAGCCGGCCAGGGTATAAGGACAGATCAGCATGAACATCGACTGGGCAGCTCTCGGTTCCGTCTTCGGCGTGAGCCTCGTCGCCACCGTCGCCCTGGTGGGTCTGTTCACCCTGGGCATCGTGGGCCTGACCAAGCAGGAAGCGGCAGCCGCGGGGGGCGGCGGCTCCGCGGTCCTGGCGCGCACCGGCGCGTACGCCTGCTTCGCGGCTTGCGCGGCGGCCGTGTCGTACGGGATCTATCTGATCGTCGTCTGACGGCGGCTCACTGAGCACCAGGCCGGGCCGGGCACCCCCGTGGGTGACCCGGTCCGGCCCTTTTCTGTGCCGTCGATGTGGGGCTCGGCACACTCTCCCGCCGCAGGTCAAGGGTGAGTTGACGGGCGTTCTCGCACGTGGTGGACTTCCCAGGCCATCTACGGCGGCAGAAGAGGAAGCCGGTGCGAATCCGGCGCGGTCCCGCCACTGTCACCGGGGGAGCAATCCCCCGGAAGCCAGGAACTCTCACCGCCGGTCACGTCGAACCAGGGCGCGGACACCCTGAGTGAGGACATATCGCCATGCGCGGCTGCGGTTCAGTTCCTGCTGTGAGTACAAGGGCCCAACCAGGCGAAACGTCGGCCTGAACCGATGCGTGCCGACCGTATCTTCGCGTACGGCGCCACCGCCGGCCTGATCGGCGACCTGCTGCTCGGCGACCCTCGCCGGGGGCATCCGGTCGCCGCGTTCGGCCGGGCGGCGGGCGCCGTCGAGCGTGTCCTGTGGCGCGACCACCGTGGCTGGGGCGCGCTGCACACCGCCGTGTGCGCCGGGGGCGCCGCGGCTGCCGCCGCACTCCTCGCCCGCGGGGTACGCGGCCGCTCCGCCGCGTCCGTCGCGCTGACCGCGGCCGCCACCTGGGCAGTCGTCGGCGGCACTTCGCTGGGCCGGGAGGCACGGGCCGTCGGCGGCGCGCTCGCCGCCGGGGACGTGGAGGTGGCCCGGGAGCGGCTGCCGCATCTGTGCGGGCGAGACCCGCAGAGCCTGGACGAGCAGCAGATCGCCCGCGCTGTCGTGGAATCCGTCGCCGAGAACACCTCGGACGCGGTGGTGGGCGCGCTGGTCTGGGGAGCGCTCGCGGGTGTGCCGGGTCTGGTGGCCTTCCGGGCGGTCAACACGCTGGACGCCATGGTGGGCCACAAGTCGCCCCGTTACCGGCGGTTCGGCTGGGCCTCGGCGCGCCTCGACGATGTGGCCGGCTGGCCGGGCGCCCGGCTCACCGCGGGTCTGACGGTGCTCGCCGGCCAGGATCCGCGCGCAGCGCTACGGGCGTGGCGGGACGACGCGAAGAAGCATCCGAGTCCGAACGCGGGCCCGGTGGAGGCGTCGTTCGCGGGGGCGCTCGGCGTACGGCTCGGCGGAACCCTCTCGTACGGCGGCCGCGTCGAGCACCGTCCCGTACTCAACGCCAGAGGCCGCCCTGTGCAGTTCGGCGACATTGAACGTGCCGTGCGGCTCTCGCGCCGCGTCGGCCTGCTGACACTGGCGGCCTGCGCGGCGGGCCGCGTGGCGGGGCACGCGCTGCGCGTGCGGCGCGCCGGAAAGGGGCGGGGATGAGCGGACGGAGGGCCGGGGGGCTGCTGGTCGCGGGAACCACCTCCGACGCGGGCAAGAGCGTCGTCACGGCCGGGATCTGCCGGTGGCTCGTGCGGCAGGGAGTGAAGGTCGCCCCCTTCAAGGGGCAGAACATGTCGCTCAATTCGTTCGTGACCCGCGAGGGCGCGGAGATCGGACGGGCGCAGGCCATGCAGGCGCAGGCCGCCCGCGTGGAGCCGAGCGCGCTGATGAACCCGGTGCTGCTCAAGCCGGGCAGCGACCGCTCCAGCCAGGTCGTGCTGATGGGCAGGCCGGTCGGCGAGCTGAGTGCCCGCGGCTATCACGGCGGGCGGCAGGAAGCCCTGCTGAGTACGGTCGTGGAGTGCCTGGAAGAGCTGCGGGGCACGTATGACGCCGTGATCTGCGAGGGGGCGGGAAGTCCGGCCGAGATCAATCTGCGGCGTACGGACATCGTGAACATGGGCGTCGCCCGGGCCGCGCGGCTCCCGGTGCTGATCGTCGGAGACATCGACCGAGGTGGCGTCTTCGCCTCCTTCTTCGGTACGACGGCGCTGCTCGACGCGGAGGACCAGGCGCTGATCGCGGGGTACTTGGTGAACAAGTTCCGTGGCGATGTGTCGTTGCTCGAGCCTGGCCTGGAGATGCTGCACGGGCTGACTGGACGGCGCACCTACGGAGTGCTGCCCTTCGCGCACGGCCTCGGCATCGACGAGGAGGACGGCCTCCGCGTCTCGCTGCGCGGCGCGGTACGGGAGTCGGTGGTCGCGCCGCCCGTCGGCGAGGACGTGCTGCGCGTCGCCGTGTGCGCCCTGCCGCTGATGTCGAACTTCACGGACGTGGACGCGCTGGCCGCCGAACCGGGCGTCGTCGTGCGTTTCGTGGACCGTGCCGAGGAGCTCGTCGACGCCGACCTGGTGGTCGTGCCGGGCACGCGAGGGACCGTGCGCGCCCTGGAGTGGCTGCGGGAGCGGGGGATCGCGGACGCGCTGAAGCGGCGGGCCGCCGAGGGCAGGCCCGTGCTGGGCATCTGCGGCGGATTCCAGGTGCTCGGCGAGCACATCGACGACGAGGTCGAGTCACGGGCGGGCCGTGTCCCGGGCCTCGGACTGCTGCCCGTACGCATCCGGTTCGCCGTCGACAAGACGCTGGCCAGGCCCGTCGGTGAGGCGCTCGGCGAAGCCGTCGAGGGTTACGAGATCCACCACGGCGTCGCCGAGGTGCTCGGTGGCGAAGCCTTCTTGGACGGCTGCCGGGTCGGGGCGGTCTGGGGCACTCACTGGCACGGCTCGCTGGAGAGCGACGGCTTCCGCCGCGCCTTCCTGCGCGAGGTCGCCCGGACGGCGGGCCGCCGCTTCGTCCCTGCGCCGGACACCGGCTTCGGCGCGCTGCGCGAGGAACAGCTCGACCGCCTCGGCGATCTCATCGAAGAGCACACGGACACCGGTGCGCTGCTCCGGCTCATCGAGTCGGGCGCACCCTCAGGACTTCCCTTCATCGCACCTGGAGCGCCATGAGCACCGAGACCACCGTGCTGTTGCTGTCCACCGCCGACACGGATCTGCTGGCGGCCCGGGCCTCCGGCGCGCCGTACCGGATCGGCAACCCGACCCGTATCGATGTGACGGAGGAGCTGCCCGCACTCGTCGCGGGCGCGTCCGTCGCGGTCGTACGGCTGCTCGGCGGCAAGCGGGCCTGGGAGGACGGGCTCGCCGCGCTGCGCGCGTCAGGCATCCCGACCGTGCTGCTCGGCGGAGAGACAGTCCCCGACGCGGAGTTGATGGCCGAGTCGTCGGTGCCCGCCGGGGTGGTCGCCGAGGCGCTGCGCTATCTCGTCGAGGGCGGCCCCGGCAACCTGGTGGAGCTGGCCCGCTTCCTCTCCGACACCGTCCTGCTGACCGGCCAGGGCTTCGCGGAGCCGCAGAAGATGCCCGAGTGGGGCGTGCACGGCACGCGCGCGTACATCGAGGGGCGGCCGAGTGTCGGCGTGCTCTTCTACCGGGCCCACCAGCTCTCCGGGAACACCGCCTTCGTCGACACCCTCTGCGACCGGATCGAGGCGCGCGGGGCCAACGCCCTTCCCGTGTACTGCGGTTCACTGCGCGGCGCCGACCCCGCGCTGTACGAGCTGCTCGGCAAGGCCGACGCCCTGGTCGCCACCGTCCTGGCCGCCGGCGGCACGCGCGCCAGCGACGCGAGCGCCGGCGGGGACGACGAGGCCTGGGACATCGGGGCGCTCGCCGACCTGAACGTGCCCGTCCTCCAGGGACTGTGCCTCACCTCGTCGCGGGCCGTCTGGGAGGCGTCGGACGCTGCGCTGTCCCCGATGGACGCGGCGATGCAGGTGGCGATCCCCGAGTTCGACGGGCGGTTGATCACGGTCCCGTTCTCGTTCAAGGAGCAGGGCCCCGACGATGTGCCGGTGTACGTCGCCGACCCCGAGCGGGCCGGTCGCGTCGCCGGAATCGCCGTACGCCACGCGAAGTTGAAGCACAAGCCGAACGCGGAGAAGAAGCTCGCGATCGTCTTCACCGCCTATCCGACGAAACACTCACGCGTGGGCAACGCGGTCGGTCTCGACACGCCCGCCTCCGCGGTACGGGTCCTGGACGCCCTGCGCGACGCCGGATACGCCGTCGACGGGTATCCGGACAACGGCGACGAGCTCATCCACCGGCTCATCAACGCGGGCGGCCACGATGTGGAGTGGCTGACCGAGGAGCAGCTGGCTACAGCTCCCGCCCGAGTGCCGCTCGCCGACTACCGCGCCTGGTTCGACAAGCTGGAGCCGCGGCTGCGCGACAGCATGCTGGAGCACTGGGGCGAGCCGCCCGGCTCGCTCTACGTCGACGGCGACGAGATCGTCCTCGCCTCCCTCCAGTTCGGGAATGTCGTCGTGATGATCCAGCCGCCGCGCGGCTTCGGCGAGAACCCGATCGCGATCTACCACGATCCCGACATGCCGCCCTCGCACCACTACCTGGCGGCGTACCGGTGGCTCGACAATTCCTTCGGCGCCGACGCGGTCGTCCACATGGGCAAGCACGGCACCATGGAGTGGCTGCCCGGCAAGGGCCTCGGCCTGTCGGCGGGCTGCGGCCCGGACGCGGTGCTCGGCGAACTACCGCTCGTCTACCCGTTCATCGTCAACGACCCCGGCGAGGGCACCCAGGCCAAGCGCCGCGGTCACGCCACGGTCGTGGACCATCTGGTGCCGCCGATGGCGCGCGCGGACACCTACGGCGATCTGGCAAAGCTGGAGCAGCTGCTCGACGAGTACGCACTCGTCAGCGATCTCGATCCGACGAAGGCCCCGGCCGTACGGGCGCAGATCTGGACGCTCGTGAAGGCCGCCGAGCTCCACCACGACCTGCATATCGACGAGCAGCCGGACGACGGCGACTTCGACGAGTTCGTCATGCACATCGACGGCTACCTCTGCGAGATCAAGGACGTCCAGATCAGGGACGGTCTGCACATCCTGGGCGGCGGGCCGGAGGCGGAGGCCCGGGTCAATCTCGTACTGGCGGTGCTGCGCGCGTCCCAGGTGTGGGGCGGCCGGGCGAACGCCCTGCCGGGGCTGCGGGCCGCCCTCGCCGAGCACTTCGGCCTCGAGGAGAAGTCGCTGCTCACCGAGCCGGGCGCGGCGGTGAAGGTGCCGGTGGAGCTGACTTCGCTGGTCGACGGGCCCGCGCGGTCGGGTGCCGACACGATCGATCTGCTGGAGCAGCTGTGCCGCCGCCTCGCCGAGGGGATGGAGCAGCGGGGCTGGGACGTCTCGGCTGCGGCCGGGATGGTACGGGATGTGCTCGGGGTCGAAATCCCGGACGCGGTCGCCGTGGTGAGGTTCGCCTGCGAGGAAGTCGTGCCACGGCTCGCCCGGACGACCGACGAGATCGGCAACATCCTACTGGCGCTGGACGGCGGCTATGTGCCCGCAGGTCCTTCCGGATCACCGACCCGCGGGCTGGTCAACGTCCTGCCGACCGGCCGTAACTTCTACTCCGTCGACCCCAAGGCGATCCCGTCCCGGCTGTCGTGGGAGGTCGGCCAGGCGCTCGCCGACTCGCTGGTGGAGCGCTATCTGGCGGACACGGGCGCGTACCCGAAGTCGGTGGGCCTGACGGTCTGGGGCACCTCCGCGATGCGCACACAGGGCGACGACATCGCCGAGATCCTGGCGCTGCTGGGCTGCCGGCCGGTCTGGGACGACGCGTCGCGGCGGGTGACGGGCTTCGAGATCGTGCCGGCGCAGGAGCTGGGACGGCCCCGCGTCGATGTGACGGTGCGGATCTCGGGCTTCTTCCGGGACGCCTTCCCGCATGTGGTGGGACTCATCGACGATGCCGTACGAGCGGTGGCGGAGCTGGACGAACCGGCCGAGGTCAACTACGTACGGGCGCACGCGGACGAGGACACGGCAGCCCACGGCGACCGGCGGCGGGCCACGGCGCGGATCTTCGGCTCGAAGCCGGGGGCGTACGGAGCCGGGCTGCTGCCGCTGATCGACGCCAGGAACTGGCGCTCGGACGCCGACCTCGCCGAGGTGTACGCCGTGTGGGGCGGCTATGCGTACGGGCGCGGGCTGGAAGGGCGGGCGGCGCGCGGGGACATGGAGACGGCGTTCAGGCGGATCGCGGTCGCCGCGAAGAACATCGACACGCGTGAGCATGATCTTGTCGACGCCGACGACTACTTCCAGTACCACGGCGGGATGGTCGCCATGGTGCGGCATCTGACGGGTGAGTCGCCCGAGGCGTATGTGGGTGACTCGGCAGTGCCGGACCAGGTGAAGACGCGCACCCTGGGCGAGGAGACGCACCGGGTGTTCCGCGCGCGGGTGGTCAATCCGCGGTGGATGGCGGCGATGCGGCGGCACGGGTACAAGGGCGCGTTCGAGATGGCCGCGACGGTGGACTACCTGTTCGGGTACGACGCGACGGCGGGCGTGGTCGACGACTGGATGTACGAGAAGTTGTCGGCGGAGTATGTATTCGACCCGGAGAACCGGGAGTTCATGCAGAAGTCGAACCCGTGGGCGCTGCGCGGCGTCACGGAGCGCCTGCTGGAAGCGGCCGAGCGCGGGCTGTGGGCGGAGCCGGACCAGGAGACGCTGGAGCGGCTTCGACAGACGTACCTGGAGCTCGAGGGCGACTTGGAGGGGGACGCGTGAGGGTTACGTCTGCGGCGGGCTTCAAGAACCGGGGCTCCGCCCCGGACCCTGCGCCTCATACGCCGGCGAGGCTGCACATGCAGCCCGTCCGGCGATCGAGGACACGGCCGAAGGCCGTCCGTCGCCCGAACACGATCGAGGAGGCCGCATGAGCACCCCCTACCCCTTCACCGCGATCGTCGGCATGGACGACCTGCGGCTCGGGCTGCTGCTGAACGCCGTCTCACCCGCCGTGGGCGGTGTGCTCGTGCGGGGCGAGAAGGGCACCGCCAAGTCCACTGCCGTACGGGCGCTTTCCGCCCTCCTGCCCGAGGTGTCGGTCGTCGCCGGGTGCCGGTTCTCCTGCGACCCCGCGGCGCCCGACCCGGCGTGCCCCGACGGTCCGCACGAGGCCGGCGGCGGTGTGGCGCGGGCCGCGCGGATGGTTGAGCTGCCCGTCGGGGCGTCCGAGGACCGGCTGGTCGGGGCCCTCGACATCGAGCGGGCGCTGGCCGAGGGCGTGAAGGCCTTCGAGCCGGGGCTGCTCGCGGACGCGCACCGCGGGATTCTCTACGTCGACGAGGTCAATCTGCTGCATGACCATCTGGTCGACCTGCTGCTCGACGCGGCCGCCATGGGCGCGTCGTACGTCGAACGTGAAGGCGTCTCGGTGCGGCACGCCGCACGTTTTCTGCTCGTCGGGACCATGAACCCCGAAGAGGGCGAACTGCGGCCGCAGTTGCTGGACCGCTTCGGGCTCACCGTCGAGGTTGCGGCCTCGCGCGAGCCCGACCAGCGGGTGGAGGTGGTGCGGCGGCGGCTGGCCTACGACGACCATCCGGCCGTGTTCGCCGCTCGCTGGGCGGACGACGAGGCGGCCCTGCGGTCGCGGATCGTGGCCGCGCGGGCGCTGTTGCCCGACGTCCGGCTCGGGGACGGCGCGCTCCGGCAGATCGCCGCGACCTGCGCGGCCTTCGAGGTGGACGGCATGCGGGCGGACATCGTGATGGCGCGGACCGCGACGGCGCTGGCAGCGTGGGCGGGGCGCGCGGACGTACTCGCCGAGGACGTGCGGCAGGCCGCTCTGCTGGCCCTCCCTCATCGGCGTCGGCGCAATCCCTTCGACGCGCCCGGTCTGGACGAGGACAAGCTCGACGACACGCTGGAGGAGTTCGGCGACGGGGAGGACGACCCGGATCCCGACGGTCCGGGCGGCGGTGGCCGCCCGCCGCAGGACGGTCCCGACGCACCGCCGCAGGACGACGCGGGGCAGGGCGATCCGGGGCAGGGCAACGCCGGGCAGAGTGACACGGCCGCGCCGCCGCAGGAGGCCGAGGGCGGGGAGCCGCAGCGCGCGGGCGGTGGGGAGCAGCAGGCCGCGGGGGCCGCGGAGCCGTTCCGTACGAAGATGCTGAGCGTGCCCGGTCTGGGCGAGGGCGCGGCGGGGCGCAGGTCCCGTGCGCGGACCGAGCACGGCCGTACGACGGGGGCCCGGCGGCCCCGAGGGGCCCTCACCAAGCTGCACTTGGCGGCGACCGTGCAGGCCGCGGCCCCGCACCAGCGGGCGCGCGGGCGCAGCGGCCGGGGCCTGGTGGTCCGGCGTGACGATCTGCGGCAGGCGACCAGGGAGGGGCGCGAGGGCAACCTCGTGCTGTTCGTCGTCGACGCCTCCGGGTCGATGGCGGCCAGGCAGCGGATGAGCGCGGTCAAGGGCGCGGTGCTTTCGCTGCTGCTCGACGCCTACCAGCGGCGCGACAAGGTCGGCCTGATCACCTTCCGCGGGAAGGATGCGGAGGTGGCGCTGCCGCCGACGTCGTCGGTGGAGGCGGCCGCCGCGCGTCTGGAGACGCTGCCGACCGGTGGCCGTACGCCGCTGGCGGCCGGGTTGCTTCGGGCGCACGACGTACTGCGCGTGGAGCGCCTGCGCGACCCGTCCCGCCGCCCGCTGCTGATCGTGGTGACGGACGGCCGCGCGACGGGCGGGGTCGATCCGGTCGCGCTGGCGGCGCGGGCCGCGCGGCTGCACGCCGCGGAGGGCACTGCCGCGATCGTCGTGGACTGCGAGTCCGGGCCGGTACGCCTCGGTCTTGCCGGCACGCTTGCGCGCGATCTCGGCGGCACCGCCGTCACCCTCGACGAACTGCGGGCCGATTCCATCGCCGGGCTCGTCCGCGACGTCCAAGGATCAAGGAGGGCAGCCTGATGCCACAGGGACAGCCGGCCGTCGTGCCGGAAGACGGACTCACGACGCGTCAGCGCCGTAACCGCCCGCTCGTCGTCGTGCATACGGGGATCGGCAAAGGCAAGTCGACGGCCGCGTTCGGGCTCGCGCTGCGCGCCTGGAACCAGGGTTGGCCGATCGGGGTGTTCCAGTTCGTGAAGTCCGCGAAGTGGAAAGTCGGCGAGGAGAACGCGCTGAAGGTCCTCGGCGCCTCCGGCGAGGGCGGCCCGGTCGCCTGGCACAAGATGGGCGAGGGCTGGTCGTGGGTCCAGCGCGACAGACAGCTCAGCAACGAGGACGCGGCGCGTGAGGGCTGGGAGCAGGTCAAGCGCGACCTGGCAGCCCAGACGTACCAGCTGTATGTGCTGGACGAGTTCACGTACCCCATGCACTGGGGGTGGGTGGACACGGCCGAGGTGATCGACGTACTGCGCGGCCGGCCCGGCACCCAGCATGTGGTCATCACCGGCCGCAACGCTCCCGCCGAGCTCGTCGGCTTCGCCGATCTGGTGACCGACATGTCGAAGGTGAAGCACCCGATGGACGCCGGTCAGAAGGGGCAGCGGGGCATCGAGTGGTAGCACGTCTCGTCATCGCCGCGCCGTCGTCCGGCAGCGGCAAGACCACCGTCGCGACAGGCCTGATGGCGGCTTTCGTCGCGGCGGGGCTTTCGGTGTCCCCGCACAAGGTCGGCCCGGACTACATCGACCCGGGCTACCACTGTCTCGCGACCGGCCGCCCGGGTCGGAACCTGGACCCGTATCTGTGCGGTACGGAGCTGATGGCGCCGCTGTTCGCGCACGGCGCGGCGGGATGCGACCTGGCGGTGGTCGAGGGCGTGATGGGACTGTACGACGGTGCGGCGGGGGCGGGTGAGCTGGCGTCCACGGCACAGGTGGCGAAGCTGCTGCGGGCGCCGGTGGTGCTGGTGGTGGACGCGTCGTCGCAGTCACGGTCGGTGGCGGCGCTGGTGCACGGGTTCGCGTCGTGGGATCCGCAGGTGCGGATCGGGGGCGTGATCCTGAACAAGGTCGGGTCGGACCGGCACGAGGAGCTGTTGCGGGAGGCGCTGGAGGAGGGCGGGGTGCCGGTTCTGGGGGTCCTGCGGCGTATGGCTGAAGTGGCCTCGCCATCACGGCACTTGGGGCTGGTGCCGGTCGCGGAGCGGCGGGCGGATGCGGTGGCGTCGGTGGGGGCGTTGGCGTCACGGGTGCGGGAGGGCTGCGACCTGGAGGCGTTGCTCGCGCTGGCGCGCAGCGCGCCCGCGTTGCCGGACGCGGCGTGGGACCCGGGGGTGGCCTGCGGCGCTGTTCCCCACCCCGCCCTCCCCCTACGCCCTGCGGGCGTGGGGGGACCCCCATCCCGTAACTGGGGGCTCCGCCCCCAGACCCCCGCTCCTCAATCGCCGGAGGGGCTTGATTGTGCGGCCAGGCCGACATTTTCAGCCTCGCCGGCGATTGAGGCGCGGGGTCCGGGGCGGAGCCCCGGGGAACAAGCCCGCCGTCGGCCGCTCGTCGCCGTCGCCGGCGGCCCCGCATTCACCTTCTCCTATGCCGAGCACACCGAACTGCTCACCGCCGCCGGCGCCGAAGTCGTCACCTTCGACCCCCTGCGGGACGAGCAGCTGCCCGACGGGACCGCGGGACTCGTCATCGGCGGCGGATTCCCCGAGGTGTACGCCCCCGAGCTGTCCGCCAACGAGCCGCTGCGCAAGGCCGTCGCCGAGCTGGCGTACTCCGGTGCGCCCATCGCCGCCGAGTGCGCCGGGCTGCTCTATCTCGCACGGTCGCTGGACGGGCAGCCGATGTGCGGGGTGCTGGACGCCGAGGCGCGGATGGCGGAGCGGCTGACGCTCGGCTACCGCGAGGCCGTCGCGGTGAGCGACAGCACGCTCGCCGCGGCCGGGACGCGTATGCGCGGGCACGAGTTCCACCGCACCGTCGTCGAACCGGCGGCGGGTCCCTCCCCCGCCTGGGGGATGCACCGGCCCGAGCGCCGCGTCGAGGGGTTCGTACAGCAGGGCGTGCATGCGAGCTATCTGCATACGCACTGGGCCTCCGAGCCCGGCACGGCCCGCCGATTCGTTGAGAGGTGTACGCGATGAGCAGGTTGATCGGGGTCGGAGTGGGGCCCGGCGACCCGGAGTTGGTGACCGTGAAGGGAGTGCGCGCCCTTCAGGAGGCCGACGTCGTCGTCGTACCCGTGATGGCGGCGCCCGACGGAAAAGACGGCGGCGAACCGGGACGCGCCGAGGCGACGGTCCTGCACTACGTCGGCGCGGAGAAGGTCGTACGGGTCATATTCGCGCTCAACGAGCGCACCGACCGGGCCCGCCGCGAGGCGGCCTGGGACGCCGCCGGCGAGTCCGTCGCCGCGCTGCTGCGCGACCACGGCACCGTCGCCTTCGCGACCATCGGCGACCCCAACGTGTACTCCACGTTCACCTATCTCGCCGAGACCATCGGCGGACTCGTGCCGGACGTCGTCGTCGAGACCGTGCCGGGCATCACCGCGATGCAGGACCTCGCGGCCCGCAGCGGCGCCGTTCTCACCGAGGGCACCGAGCCGCTGACCCTGGTGCCGGTGACCGCGGGGGCCGCCGTGCTCAAGGACGCTCTGGAGGGGCCAGGGACGGTCGTCGCGTACAAGTTCGGCCGGCTCGCTGCGGAGGTGGCGACCGCGCTGCGGGAGACGGGGCGTACCGAGGACGCGGTGTGGGGGTCGGCGCTCGGGCTGCCCGAGGAGTCGATCCGGCCGGCGGCGGAGCTGGCAGACGGCCCGTTGCCGTATCTGTCGACGCTGATCGCGCCCGCGCCGCGCGCTGGCCGCGGGGGCAAGTTGTGAGTTCCTCACTCGGCGAGGCCCACCACCAGCCAGATGAAGCCCACTCCCCCTGCCGTGCACAGCAGCGTGGAGCGGGCGGGGTGGGAGTGATGCGCCTCGGGAAGGATCTCGGCCGCGGCGAGATAGAGCAGTGCGCCGCCGAAGAACCCGAGATAGCTGCCGAGGAGTTCGACCGGCAGGGTGAACAGCAGCGTGGACGCCGCGCCGACGACGGGCGCGAGCGCGTCGGCGACCAGCATCGCGATCGCCCTGCCGCGGGAGTTCCCGTACAGGCTGGTGATCGTGTACGTGTTGAAGCCGTCGGCGAAATCGTGAGTGATGACGGCGAGCGCCACCGTCGCGCCCATGCCCTCGCCCACCTGGAAGGCCGCGCCGATCGCGATGCCGTCCATCAGGCTGTGGCCGACCATCGCCCCGGCCGCCGTCAGACCCACCTGCGCGACTCCCCCGCCCGTCCCCGCCTTCAGAGCGACCTGCCCGACTCCCCCGCCCGACCCCGCCTTCTGACCGACCTGCGCGATTCCCCCGCCCGCCGCCCGGCCACCGACACTCATCGACACGCCTCGCGCGGCTGCGTCAACGGCGCAGTGTGCGACCTGACGGACGGCCAGCAGCCGTTCCATCAGGTGCGCGGCGAGGAAGCCGCCGACGAACAGCAGCAGTGCCTGCGGCACTCCGAACACCTCGTTGCCCGCCGCCTGAAGTGCTTCGGGCAGCAGGTCCAGGCCGACCACACCGAGCATCAGCCCGCCGGCCAGGCCAAGAACGAGGTGGCGGCGGTCGGTGACGCGCCCAGCCGTCCAGCCGCCGAACAGCGTCATGAGGAACGCGCCGAGCGCGACGAACACCGCCATGCGCCCTTGCTAGCGGATTGACCCGCCTCATGGCACGTCCCAGATCCAGATCCACCCGAATGACACGAGCGACACGTAAGACACGAACCATCCGAGAGGACCACTGCTGATGGCCGATGCCGCCACCCACGGCAAGGTGACCTTCGTCGGCGCCGGCCCGGGCGCCGCCGATCTTCTGACGTTCCGGGCCGCGCGGGCCATCGCCGAGGCCGACGTCGTCATCTGGGCGGCGAGCCTGGTGCAGGCCGACGTTCTCGACCACGCACGCGAGGGCGCCGAGATCCTCGACTCGGCGGCGATGTCTCTCGAGGACGTCGTCGCTGTGTACGAGCGGGCCCACGACGAGGACCTGAAGGTGGCCCGCATCCACTCCGGCGACCCCGCCCTGTGGGGCGGCACGCAGGAGCAGCTCGACCGGTGCGTGGAGTTGGGCCTAGACGTCGAGATCGTGCCGGGCGTCTCGTCGTTCTCGGCGGTCGCGGCGATCGCGCACCGCGAGCTGACGATCCCGGAGGTCGCGCAGTCCGTGATCCTGACCCGGCTCGGCGGCGGCAAGACGCCGATGCCGCCGGGCGAGGAGGTCCGGGAGTTCGCCCGCCACGGCACGACGATGGCACTGTTCCTGTCGGCCGCCCGCTCGGGCCAGTTGACGCAGGAGCTGCTGGAGGGCGGCTATCCGACGAGTACGCCGGTGGTCGTGGCGTACCAGGCGACCTGGCCGGAGGAGCTGATCCTGCGCTGCACGATCGGCACGCTGGAGGAGACCGTCAAGGAGCACAAGCTCTGGAAGCACACGCTGTTCCTGGTGGGGCCGGCGCTGGCGGCTTCCGGGACGCGTTCGCACCTCTACCACCCGGGGCACTTCCACGGCTTCCGGAAGGCCGACCCGGCCGCCCGCAAGGCGCTGCGGGCACAGGGCGCGAACGAAGGAGCAATCGGAGGAGCAATCGAAGGAGCGACGCAGAAGTGATCGGCCTGATCTCAGCGACGGCGGCGGGCGCGGGCGCCCGTGACCGGCTGGCGGCGGCGTGGCCCGGCCGCACGAAGGTGTACCAGGGGCCGGTGCGCGACAGCGTCGAGCGGGCCTTCGCGGAGTGCGAGCAGCTGGTGTGCTTCCTGGCGGCGGGCGCGGTCGTACGGATTGTCGCCCCGCTGCTGGCGGACAAGTCGGCGGATCCGGGCGTGGTGTGTGTGGACGAGGGGCAGCGGTACGCCGTCTCCCTGCTGGGCGGCCATGGCGGCGGCGCGAACGCCCTGGCGGCGGCGGTCGGTGACGTTCTCGGTGCGGAGCCGGTCATCACCACGGCGACCGACTCGGCCGGGATCCCGGGCCTGGACACTCTCGGCTGGCCGGTCGAGGGCGCGGTCGCGTCCGTGACGCGGGCGGTGCTCGACGGCGACCCGGTGGCGCTGCGGGCGGACGCGGTGTGGCCGCTGCCGCCGCTGCCGGGGAATGTGACGCCGGGGGGCGAGGGCGCTGCCGCCGCTCTCCATGTCACGGACCGACTCGTCGAAACCGGCGCGTACGAAGCCGTGTTGCGGCCGCCGTCACTGGTCGTCGGGGTCGGTGCCTCCAAGGGCGCTCCCGTCGAGGAGATCCTCTCGCTGGTCGAGGCGGCGCTGCGCGATGCGGGGCTGTCGGTTCGATGCGTCGCGGAGCTGGCGACCGTGGACGCGAAGGCGGACGAGCCGGGCATCGTCGGGGCGGCGGAGCGGCTCGGGGTGCCCCTGGTGACGTACGCCGCCGAGCGGCTCGCCGAGATCGCTGTGCCGAACCCGTCCGGCGCGCCGCTCGTCGCGGTGGGCACACCGTCCGTCGCAGAGGCCGCCGCGCTGGCGGGCGGAGGTGAACTCCTCGTCCCCAAGCGGAAGTCCAGCCCCGAGGGGCAGGCCGCGATGGCGACCTGCGCGGTCGTGCGCAGGACGCCGCGCGGCCGGCTGGCAGTGGTCGGCCTCGGCCCCGGGGCCCGCGATCTGGTCACCCCGCGCGCCACGCAGGAGCTGCGGCGCGCGTCCGTACTCGTCGGGCTCGATCAGTACGTCGACCAAATCCGCGACCTGCTCAGGCCCGGCACCCGGGTCATCGAGTCCGGCCTGGGCGCGGAGGAGGAGCGGGCCCGTACGGCTGTCGCCGAGGCCCGCGCCGGGCACGCGGTCGCGCTGATCGGCAGCGGTGACGCGGGCGTGTACGCGATGGCCTCCCCCGCGCTGGCCGAGGCGTCCGACGACATCGACGTGGTGGGCGTGCCCGGCGTGACCGCGGCGCTGGCCGCCGCCGCGATCCTGGGCGCGCCGCTCGGGCACGACCATGTCTCGATCAGCCTGTCCGATCTGCACACACCGTGGGAGGTCATCGAACGCCGGGTGCGGGCCGCCGCGGAGGCGGACATCATCGTGACCTTCTACAACCCGCGCAGCCGCGGCCGCGACTGGCAGCTCCCGAAGGCGCTGTCGATCCTCGCCGGACACCGGGAGCCGCGGACGCCGGTGGGTGTCGTACGCAACGCGTCCCGGCCGGACGAATCAAGCCACCTCACGACACTTGCCGGACTGGATCCGGCGATGGTGGACATGATGACGGTCGTGACGGTCGGCAACACGGCCACGCGCGAGATCGCGGGCCGCATGGTGACCCCGCGCGGCTACCGGTGGCAGTCGTGACGCCACCCCGCCGGCCACGCGGGCACACCTCGCCGCGCACCGCACCGACGCCGCACCCCTAGCCCCGCCGCACCCGCCGCACCCGCCGCAAGCTCAGCCGCACCACCCCCACCTCAAGGAGAACGCGTGACCACCCCGCCCGCACTGCTCATCGCCGGCCACGGCACCCGTGACGAAGCCGGGGCCGAGGCCTTCCGGGACTTCGTACGGGAGCTGGGGCGGCGCCATCCCGAACTCCCCGTCGGGGGCGGCTTCATCGAACTGTCCCCGCCGCCGCTCGGCGAAGCCGTCGCCGAGCTGGTGGAGCGCGGTGTACAGCGGTTCGCCGCGGTGCCGCTGATGCTGGTGTCCGCCGGGCACGCCAAGGGCGACATCCCGGCAGCGCTGGCCCGCGAGCGGGAGCGGCACCCCGGAATCTCGTACACCTACGGCCGTCCCCTCGGCCCGCATCCCTCGCTGCTGCGCGTCCTGGAGCGGCGGCTCGACGAGGCGCTCGGCTCCGTCTCCCGTACGCCCTCGGACCGCGCCGATGTGACCGTGCTGCTGGTGGGCCGCGGTTCGACCGACCCGGACGCCAACGCCGAGGTGCACAAGGCGGCCAGGCTGCTGTGGGAGGGGCGCGGTTACGCGGGCGTGGAGACGGCGTTCGTGTCGCTCGCCGCGCCCGATGTGCCGAGCGGCCTGGACCGGTGCGTAAAGCTGGGGGCGCGCCGGATCGTGGTGCTGCCGTACTTCCTGTTCACCGGGATCCTGCCGGACCGGGTGGTTCAGCAGACGCAGGGCTGGGCGGCGGCGCATCCCGAGGTGGAGGTCGCTTCGGCCGATGTGATCGGCCCGGCCGAGGAGTTGCTCGACCTGGTGATGGAGCGCTACCGGGAGGCCGTCGCCGGCGACATCCGGATGAACTGCGACACCTGCGTGTACCGGATCGCGCTGCCGGGCTTCGAGAACAAGGTGGGCCTTCCGCAGCAGCCGCACTTCCACCCGGACGACGACGGGCACCACGACGGTCACGGGCACCCAAACGCCCATCACCACCACGGCAGCCATGCGCACTCACACTGACGCACACGATCTGCGTCACCACGGTGACGCGGAGGTACGCGACGCCGATCTCACCGACCTCGCCGTCAATGTCCGCGCGGGGACTCCCCCGGCCTGGCTGCGTGAGCGCATCGCCGGCTCGCTGGCCGGCGTCGCCGCCTATCCGGACGGGCGGGCAGCGCGGGCGGCGATCGCGCGTCGGCACGGTCTGCCGGTGGAGCGGGTGCTGCTGACGGCGGGGGCGGCGGAGGCGTTCGTCCTGCTCGCGCGTGCGCTGACGGTACGTCACCCGCTGGTGGTCCACCCGCAGTTCACCGAGCCGGAGGCGGCGCTGCGGGACGCGGGGCACGAGGTGGCACGGCTGCTGCTGCGGGAGGAGAACGGTTTCCGGCTCGACCCGGCTGCCGTGCCCGACGCGGCGGATCTGGTGATGATCGGCAATCCGACCAACCCCACCTCCGTACTGCATCCGGCAGCCGACCTCGCCGAACTGGCCCGTCCCGGGCGACTGCTGGTGGTGGACGAGGCCTTCATGGACGCGGTGCCGGACGAGCCCGAGGCGCTGGCGGCCCGGACCGACGTGCCGGGCCTTGTGGTGTTGCGCAGCCTGACCAAGACCTGGGGTCTGGCAGGCCTGCGTATCGGCTATGTGCTGGCCGAGCCGGAGACCGTCGAGGCACTGGAGCGGGCCCAGCCGCTGTGGCCGGTGTCGACGCCCGCGCTGGCCGCGGCCGAGGCGTGCATGGAACCGGCCGCGCTCAAGGAGGCCGAGCAGGCGGCCCATCTGCTGGCGACGGAACGGGCCCATCTGCTGGCGGGGCTAGCGGAGTTCGAGGAGGTACGGGTGGTGGCGGCGGCCGAGGCCACGTTCGTGCTCGTACATGTCCGGCGGGGCGCCGAGGTGCGGGAGCGGCTGCGCGGCCTGGGCTTCGCTGCCCGCCGCGGCGACACTTTTCCGGGTCTCGGTCCCGGCTGGCTGCGGCTGGCGGTACGCGACCGGGTGACGACCAACCGCTTTCTGCAGGCGCTCGACCAGGCGCTGGCGATGGTGGGCGACTAGACCTCCGGCTTTGGCGTACGGTCTGCGACGACCGGGCCTGTCTCCTTGGCCTCCCCGGCGCGACACCTGGGCCTCCTGCATTGGCCTCCCGGGCGCGATGCCTGAGGGCTGCCTGTCCGGTGCCGCTGCCCGGCTCGGGCCGAAGGTCCGTCCTCGGGCGCCGGGCGCGGGTGCGGACCAGCAGCAGCGCGCCTCCACCGAGCGCGAGCAGCAGGGCCGCCCCGCCCGCGATGTACATCGTCGTGGCGCTGCCGCCGGTCTCCGCGAGGTTCTCCTCCGCGGGAGTCTCACCGGACTGGGCCTGCACGCCCTCGCTCGGCTTGGCGGACGGCTCCTGTGTGGCGGGGGCACCGGCCTTGGGCGACTCGCACTTCGCCTCGACGAGGGTGACCACGCCGGTCACCTCGGCGACGTTCAGCTTCGCCGGGTTGACCGAGACCTTGAGCTCCAGCGCGGTGGCGGCGGCCGTACGGGACGTGGTGTGCGTCTTCGACAGATCGAGTGTCACCTCGCCGGTGCCGGGCACCTCGACCCGGGTGGTGCCCCCGGTGGAAAGCGTGGTCCTCTTGCCGAGCACCGTCACCGGGCCGAGCACATTCGACTCGGCGACCGGCTGCTTGCCCGCCTCGCAGACGGCCTTGGACGTGACCTTCTCGACCTCGATCAGGGAGCGCAGCGGCAGCCCCGGCACATGCACCCGTGCGCGCACGAGGTTGGTGTACCCCTCGGCCCTGTGCTTGTCGACGGTCGCCTTCGCGGTGGCCACGTCCGCGCGCAGCACCTGGAAGGGCCTGCCCTGGTCAACCCCGTCCAACCGCACGCTCAGCGCGGTCTTCTCGGCACTCGCCGGGGCCTGCACCTCGTTGAGCGTGGCCTTGAGCGGGACGTCGACGGTCTTGTTGAGCAGGGACACATCGAGACCGGTACGGAGCACGACCGCACTCGCCCGGCCCTCGCCGCCCCCGGTGGCGTGCGCCGGGGCCGCGAGGGCCATGGGGGCGGCGACCAGCGCGGCGGCGGCCGTGACGGCGGCGCAGCGGCGTGCGACAGGCATGCGGAAGGTGTTGCTGTTCAAGGTGGTGGAACCCCCACAAGAGACACGGCGTCGCCTGCCGGCCACGGGGACGCGCGTGGGCGGCGGCGACCAGGACACCGGAATCTTTACGCACTGAGAGTGAACTGACTGACACCTGACGTGAGTTCACCCCAAAGTGGGGTTTCCGCGCTCATATTCGATTCTTGAGGCACGGCTGTTCCCCTCAGCCACGCTTGTCACGGCGACAGGGTGGTGCGCCGGTCGACCTCGTGGGAGCAGGCGCGGAGTGCTTCAACGAAGGTTTTCGGCCATGGGTCACGCTCGGTCAACACGGCGGGGTGTCCCGTCAGCCGATCACCCGGCCGTTCAGGATCACTCGCCGCGGCCCCGCCAGCGTCCTGACGTCAGCCCGCGGATCCTCGTCGTACACCACCAGGTCCGCCGGTGCGCCCTCCTCGAGCACCGGGCGGCCCAGCCACTCACGCGCCCCCCAGGCCGTCGCGGACAGGGCCCGCAGCGGCGGGATGCCGGCCTTCACCAGCTCGGCCACCTCGGCCGCCACCAGACCGTGCGCCAGCGAGCCGCCCGCGTCCGTGCCGACGAAAATGGGCACCCCCGCGTCGTACGCCGCGCGCACCGTGTCGTAGCGGCGCCGGTACAGCCGCCGCATATGGGCGGACCAGACAGGGAACTTGGCCTCGCCGCCGGCCGCGAGGTCCGGAAACGTGGCGATGTTGACCAGCGTCGGCACGATCGCCACCCCCCGCTCCGCGAACAGCGGGATGGTGTCCTCGGTGAGCCCGGTGGCGTGCTCGATGCAGTCGATGCCCGCCTCGACCAGGTCCCTCAGCGCTGCCTCGGCGAAGCAGTGCGCGGTCACCCGCGCGCCCAGCCGGTGCGCCTCGGTGATCGCCGCCTCGACCGCGCCGCGCGGCCAGCAGGCGGTCAGGTCCCCGGTATCCCGGTCGATCCAGTCGCCGACGAGCTTGACCCAGCCGTCGCCGCGCCGGGCCTCCTGGGCGACGTACGCGACAAGGTCGTCGGGCTCGATCTCATGGGCGAAGTTGCGGATGTAGCGGCGGGTGCGCGCGATGTGCCGGCCCGCCCGGATGATCTTCGGCAGGTCAGCCCGGTCGTCGATCCAGCGGGTGTCGGACGGGGACCCCGCATCCCGGATGAGCAGCGTGCCCGCGTCCCGGTCGGTGAGGGCCTGTTTCTCGCTGGTCGCCTCGTCGACCGCGCCGTGGTGGTCGAGCCCGACGTGGCAGTGCGCGTCGACCAGGCCGGGGAGCGCCCAGCCCTGGACGGTGACGGCCTCGGCGCGGGGCCGGTCGTAGGTGATCCTGCCGTCCACCACCCACAGTTCGTCCCGCGCCTCCTCGGGCCCGACGAGCACCCGCCCCTTCACATGCAGCACCGTGTGATCGCTCATATCGAGCACTTTACGAGGCGCTGGGTCCCCTCGGCCGAGAGCCCGAAGACACCTGGGGCGGCGCTCGCCGGGGCGGGCGCGGCGGTGGACCTGGAAGCGGCCCGGCGCGCGGTCACGACGGCCTGATGCCGACGGTGACTGCGACAGTGAACAGCATTTCCCATTGCATCAAAGTCTGCGTTAATTAAGAATGCGGGAAGGTGCTTTATTTCAGGCAGCTTCCCACATTCTTCTGCCCCCGTTTCACGATCCTAAACGCCAAGATTTTCGAGAGGATCGAACGACGTAATTCGGACTGGTCTCGCTGTCGTTACGGATATGTGACCGACTCCACAAGGCGTCCGGTTCATCCCTTATTTACGGAACAAATCACCACAAACCATCGAGGGTCGCAGTGATCGCCGCGCCCGCGCGATAACACAATGAGGCGCTCGACCCAACCCCTTCCCACAATGCATTTTCTGAATTAGCTCGGTAAGTTTCCTCGGCATGACCGCCGCACAAGAAGACCTTGTACGAGCCAACCCCCCCACAAGCGAATTCCCGGAGATCGACACCCCCCGAGTGGAGGACGGAGCCGCGATCTGGCGCATTGCCCGCGACTCCGAGGTCCTTGACCTCAACTCCTCGTACAGCTATCTGCTGTGGTGCCGCGACTTCGCAGCCACCTCGCTGGTGGCGCGCGGCCGTGACGGCGAGCCGATCGCCTTCGTCACCGGCTATGTGCGCCCCGACCGCCCGGAGGCCCTGGTCGTCTGGCAGGTTGCCGTCGACCACGCGCACCGCGGCCGCAGGCTCGCCGGTGTGCTGCTCGACGCCCTGACCGCCAAGGTCACGGGCGAGCGCGGGGTGCGCGAGGTCGAGACGACCGTCACCCCCGACAACACCGCGTCCGACCGACTGTTCACGTCGTACGCCAAGCGCAACGGCGCGCCACTTACACGTGAAGTCCTCTTCGACGGCGGAATGTTCCCCGAGGGAACGCACGAGCCGGAAGTGCTGTACCGCATAGGCCCCCTCTCCGCCTGACCCCCACATCTGGAGACTTGCTGTGACCATCACCCCGCCCGCCCTGAGTGTCTTCGAGACCCTGGAGTCGGAGGTGCGCAGCTACTGCCGCGGTTGGCCCGCTGTGTTCGACCGCGCGCAGGGCAGCTACCTCCACGACGAAGACGGCCACACCTACCTCGACTTCTTCGCCGGAGCCGGATCACTCAACTACGGACACAACAACCCGGTGCTGAAACGCGCGCTGATCGACTACATCGAGCGCGACGGCATCACCCATGGCCTGGACATGGCCACCACGGCCAAGCGCGCGTTCCTGGAGACGTTCCAGAATGTGATCCTGCGGCCGCGCGACCTTCCGTACAAGGTCATGTTCCCGGGCCCGACCGGTACCAACGCGGTCGAGTCGGCGCTCAAGCTGGCCCGCAAGGTGAAGGGGCGCGAGTCCGTCGTCTCGTTCACCAACGCCTTCCACGGCATGTCGCTCGGCTCGCTCGCCGTCACCGGCAACGCCTTCAAGCGGGCCGGCGCCGGCATCCCGCTGGTGCACGGCACACCGATGCCGTTCGACAACTACTTCGAAGGCCAGGTGCCGGACTTCATCTGGTTCGAGCGCCTTCTGGAGGACCAGGGCTCCGGGCTCAACAAGCCGGCCGCCGTGATCGTCGAGACCGTGCAGGGCGAGGGCGGCATCAATGTGGCCCGCGCCGAGTGGCTGCGCGCGCTCCAGGACCTGTGCCACCGCCAGGACATGCTGCTGATCGTCGACGACATCCAGATGGGCTGCGGCCGCACCGGCGGCTTCTTCTCCTTCGAGGAGGCCGGCATCACGCCGGACATCGTCACCCTGTCGAAGTCGATCAGCGGTTACGGGATGCCCATGGCGCTCTGCCTGTTCAAGCCGGAGCTGGACATCTGGGAGCCGGGCGAGCACAACGGCACCTTCCGCGGCAACAACCCCGCCTTCGTCACCGCCGCGGCCGCGCTCGACACCTACTGGGCCGACGGCCAGATGGAGAAGCAGACCCTCGCCCGCGGCGAGCAGGTCGAGCAGACGCTGCTGGCCATCGCCGGCGAGAGCGGCGAGCCGGGCGTGAGCTTCCGGGGCCGCGGTCTGGTGTGGGGCCTGGAGTTCGAGGACAAGTCGCGCGCCTCGGCGATCTGCGCCCGCGCCTTCGAGCTGGGGCTGCTCCTTGAGACCTCCGGCCCGCAGAGCGAGGTGGTCAAGCTGCTGCCCGCGCTCACCATCTCCCCCGAGGAGCTCGACCAGGGCCTGCGCATACTGGCCCGCTCCGTCCGCGAGACGGCCTGACACACCCCGTACGCACCCCTGCGGGAACCCCGCGCGAACAGGAAAGGCGACAAGTCACCGTGATTGTCCGATCGTTCAAGGAGATCGAGAACACCGACCGCCATGTGAAGGCGGCGTCCGGCACCTGGGAGAGCAAGCGCATCGTGCTCGCCAAGGAGAAGGTCGGCTTCTCCATGCACGAGACCGTGCTGTACGCGGGTACGGAGACGTCGATGTGGTACGCGAACCACATCGAGGCCGTGCTCTGCGTGGAGGGCGAGGCCGAGCTCACCAACGACGAGACCGGCGAGACGCACTGGATCGAGCCCGGCACGATGTATCTGCTGGACGGACACGAGCGTCACACCATGCGTCCCAAGACCGATTTCCGCTGTGTCTGCGTCTTCAACCCGCCCGTCACCGGACGGGAGGACCACGACGAGAACGGCATCTATCCGCTGCTCACCGAGGAGGGCTGATCCATGACCACCGCGCCCGTACGCACCGACCTGTACCCGACTCGTGGCGTGAACGAGGTGACGACCCCGCGTGAGGACCCGGTCCTCTGGTCGGCGCCCGGCGCTCCGGGGCCCATCGTTCCGTCCGAGCTGATGGAGTTCGAGCGCGACGGCTTCCTCACCGTCGACGAGCTGATCTCGCAGGACGAGGTCGCGCTCTACCACGCCGAGCTGGACCGGCTGATCGCCGATCCCGCCGTACGGGCCGACGAGCGCTCCATCATCGAGCCGAAGTCCCAGGATGTGCGCTCGGTCTTCGAGGTGCACAAGCTCAGCGAGATCTTCGCCGCTCTGGTGCGCGACGAGCGGGTGGTGGGCAGAGCCCGGCAGATCCTCGGCTCGGACGTGTACATCCACCAGTCCCGTATCAATGTGAAGCCGGGCTTCGGCGCCTCGGGCTTCTACTGGCACTCGGACTTCGAGACCTGGCACGCCGAGGACGGTCTGCCGAACATGCGCACCGTCTCGGTCTCGATCGCGCTGACCGAGAACCTCGACACGAACGGCGGGCTGATGATCATGCCCGGGTCGCACAAGACGTTCCTGGGCTGCGCGGGCGAGACGCCGCAGGACAACTACAAGAAGTCGCTGCAGATGCAGGACGCGGGCACGCCCTCGGACGCGGCGCTGACGCGGTTCGCCGACCGGCACGGCATCCGGCTGTTCACCGGCAGGGCCGGGTCCGCGACCTGGTTCGACTGCAACTGCATGCACGGCTCCGGGGACAACATCACCCCGTACCCGCGCAGCAATGTCTTCATCGTCTTCAACAGCGTGGAGAACGCGGCGGTCACGCCCTTCGCCGCGCCGGTGCCCCGGCCGTCGTACATCGGTGCGCGGGACTTCACTCCGGTGCGCTAGGTCGCACGGTACGAATGGGCCGGGCGCCTCTCGCGGAGAGGGGCGCCCGGCCCATTCGTACAACTGCCTTACAGGGTCGGATAGTCGATGTAGCCCTTGTCGTCACCGCCGAAGAACGAGGCGGTGTCCGGGGTGTTGTACGGACCTTCGGACCTGAGCCTGACGGGCAGGTCCGGGTTGGCCAGGAACAGCGCGCCGAAGGCGAGGATGTCAGCGGTCCCGTCCTCGATCAGACCCAGTGCCCTGTGGTCGGTCGGCCCCTCGGTCGCCGGATTGAGGATGAAGGTGCCGCTGAACTGCTTGCGCAGCGCGAGCGTCACGTCCCTGAGCCCCGGGACCATCTCGACGATGTGCAGGTAACCGAGGCCCAGCGGCTCCAGCTCCTTGACCAGCGCGGGGTAGACCGTCTCCGGGTCGGTCTCGGCGATGTCGTTGTACGGGTTGCCGGGAGAGAGCCGCAGCCCGGTTCGCTCCGCGCCGATCGCCGCGGCCACGGCCTTCGTCACCTCGACGGCGAAGCGGATGCGGTTCTCGACGGAGCCGCCCCACTCGTCGGTGCGCAGGTTGGTGTTGGGGGCGAGGAACTGGTGGATGAGGTAGCCGTTGGCGCCGTGCAGCTCGACGCCGTCGAAGCCGGCCTCGATGGCGTTGCGGGCCGCCTCGGCGAACTCGCCGACGATGGCGCGTACTTCGTCGCCGGGCAGCTCGCGCGGGGCGACGAAGTCCTTGGGACCCTCATGCGTGTAGAGCTGACCGGCGGCGGCGACGGCGGACGGGGCCACGCTCAACCGGCCGTCAGCGAAGAGCACCGGGTGGCCGATGCGTCCGGCGTGCATGATCTGGGCGAATATCTTCCCGCCCTTGGCGTGCACGGCGTCGGTGACCTTGCGCCAGGCGGCCACCTGCTCGGCGCTGTGCAGGCCCGGGGTGCTCGGGTAGCCGCGGCCGACGACCGAGGGCTGGATGCCCTCAGTGATGATGAGGCCTGCCGAGGCACGCTGGCCGTAGTACTCGACGGTGGAGTCGGTGACGGTGAGACCCTCCCCGTGCGCCCTGCTACGGGTCATCGGCGCCATGGCGATCCGGTTGCCCAGCTGTGTGCCGGACAGGTCGATCGGGTCGAATGCGGTGGTCATAAATCTCCCCAAGAAATTATGTGGTCGGCCAAGCAATCGGGCCGAGAGCCACTGTAGACCATTAGTTGGCCGACCAAGGTAATATTTTTAGGGACACTGTCCACCAGACAGTCGCCACACCTCCCGAGGAGGCCCGATGAAGCCCGAGACCGCGGCCGACCCCGTCTGTACCGAGCCGCTGCCGAGCTCGGCGCTCGGCGGGCCGGTCAGCCATGCCGTCTCCCGGGTCGCCCGGCTGCACCGCATGGTGGCGGGCAAGCTGCTCAGGGGAGCCGGCCTCTATCCGGGGCAGGAGTTCGTGATGATGCACCTGTGGGACGCGGGCCCGGTGCGCCAGTCGGAGCTGATCAAGGCAGTCGAGCTCGACCCCTCCACCGTGACGAAGATGCTCCAGCGTCTTGAGCAAGCCGGACACGTCCGCCGCTGCCCCGACCCGGGCGACCGTCGCGCGGTGCTCGTCGAGGCCACGGAGGAGAGCTGCGAACTGCACTCCTCGGTGGAGGAGGCCTGGGCGAATCTGGAGGAGCACACGCTCGCCGGGCTCGACCCGGACGAGCGCCGGGAGCTGATCCGGCTGCTCGGCAGGGTCGAGGAGAACCTCTGCGTCCAGACCGCGGACTGCCCCCGTCAGCCGGACAGGACGTCGAGCACCCGGTCCACTTCGGCGGCCGAGTTGTAGAGGTGGAAGGCGGCCCGCAGATTGCCGGCCCGCTCCGAGAGGATGACTCCCGCATCGGCCAGCTCGGGGACCCGGTGGCCGAGTTCCGGCACGGCCACGACGGCGGAATCGCCCGGCACCGGCCGATGGCCGAGCTCCATGAGCCCCGCCCGGAACCTGCGGGCGAGCGCAGTGTCATGCGCGTGCACCGCGTCGATGCCGATCTCCTCCAGCAGCGAGAGCGACTGCTCGGCGCCGTGGTACGAGAGGAAGGCCGGAGGTTCGTCGAACCGGCGGGCCGAGTGGGCCAGATCCTCGATCGGCCCGTATGTCGTCTCCCAGAGGTTCTCGGCGGCGAAGGTCCCGGCGTGGATCGGCGCCAGGGACTCCTGGGCCTGTTCGGTCAGAGTGAGGAACGAGACGCCGCGCGGGCAGAGCAGGAACTTGAAGCCGCCGGTGACGGTGAAGTCCCAGGCGGCCGCGGAAAGCGGCAGCCAGCCCGCCGACTGGCTGGCGTCGACGAGCGTACGGGCGCCGTGCGCGGCCGCCGCGGCTCGGACGGCCGACAGATCGGCGATCCTGCCGTCGGAGGACTGCACCGACGAGAACGCCACCAGCGAGGTACCCGGGCGCACCGCGTCGGCCAGGCCCTCCAGCGGCGCGTACCGCAGTTTGAGGTCCCCGCGCACCACGAAGGGGGTGATGACCGAGGCGTACTCCCCCTCCGGGAAGAGGACTTCCGCGCCGGGTGGCAACGAGGTCGCGATCAGCCCGACGTGCACCGAGACGGAACCGCCGACGGCCACGCGCCCCGCTTCCACGCCGGTCAGCCGCGCGAAGGACTGCCGGGCGGCCGTCACCGCCGAGAAGTCACCGGCCCCGGCGGGCCGCCCGGCCGCGAGCTCGTCCGCCAACAGCTTCACGGCCGCGACGGTCCGGCGGGGCAGCAGCCCGCAGCTGGAGGTGTTCAGATACGTCATCTGCGGCGCGAACTCGGCGCCGCCCAGGGTCTCCATGGGATCACCCTGCGGCCCAGTCAACCGCTGGTCAATCGCGAATCGTTGAAGGGCACTCCACAGCAGCGCTCAATCGTCGGCCGCCCGCCGCCGGCCGCCGGATCAGGCCTGCGGAACCTCGCAGGAGCCGTCGGCGTCGCAGGCCCCGGCATCCGCGCCGATCGGCGTGATCGCCCGGCCCTGCCACGCCTGCTCGAGCGCCTGGGTGAAGACCTCGGCGGGCTGGCCGCCCGAGACTCCGTAACGGCGGTCCAGGACGAAGAACGGCACCCCGGTCGCGCCCAGCTCGGCGGCCTCGCGCTCGTCGGTCCGTACGTCGTCTGCGTAGGCGTCCTCGTCGGTGAGGACGGCCCTTGCCTCGTCCGCGTCCAGACCGGCCTCGGCCGCGAGGTCCACGAGGACCTCGGCGTCGAAGACGGAGCGCTCCTCGGCGAAGTTCGCCCGGTAGGCGAGGTCCAGCAGCTCGTCCTGGCGGCCGCGAGCCCTGGCCAGGTGCAGAAGCCGGTGGATGTCGAAGGTGCTTCCGTGGTCGCGGCCCTCGGTGCGGTAGCCGAGACCCTCGGAGCGCGCGTTGGAGGCGACGTGCTCCTCCATGGCGCGGGCCTCGTCGAGGGTGCGGCCGTACTTCTTCGCCAGCATCTCGACCACGGGAGCGGTGTCGTGCTTGGCCCGGCTCGGGTCGAGCTCGAAGGAGCGGTGGACCACCTCGACCTCGTCGCGGTGGGCGAAGGCCGCGAGTCCCTTCTCGAAGCGGGCCTTGCCGATGTAGCACCAGGGGCACCCATGGACCAACGGAGCCATACGACCTCTGACCTGCGGAAACAGCGCTGAGGGGAAGCCCTTGCGCTCAACCAGCGGCGTACCTGCGCTTCGCGTCCGAGTACCGGGCGACCGACGCGCTTGGAGAGGTCGACACCTCCGACCGAACGGAACGCCTCATGAAACGCTACGACCTCCCCGCCCTGCGCGCGCTGGGATTCACCGACACCGAACTAGCAGAGCTGGGCCTAGTGGAGCCCGCCACCGGCACTCCCGCTGATCTCGCCGAAATGTACGTGCGACGTAGCAAGCGGAAAGACACCGTTAGCTCGCTGCGGGAACAGGTTCGCCGTATGTGCGCTCACGCTGCGCAAGAGGGCAAGGCAATTCGCCACGTTTGGTTCGAACAGAAGTCCGCCAGCAAATCCTATGTGCGCCGTGAGGAGTTCGAGAGCGCCACAGCGGCAATCGTCGACGCTGGGCTGTCCAAGACTCTGTATGTCTTCAAGACCTCCCGACTCAGCCGCAGGGGTATGGGCCAGGTCGGTGTACTACTGGACGCATTCGAGGATCGCGGAGCGCGTATCTACGTCGTCGCTGAGAACATCGACTCGACGCGTAGCCGAATGATCCTGGCGATTCTCAGCGAGCAAGCGCGTGAGCAAGCGGCGGACATCTCGACGTTCACCAAACTGGGCATCGACTCCAACAAGGCTGAGGGGCGCTTCACGGGTGGAGTGACGCCGTACGGTCTGCGCTGCGTCCCTAAGTCGGGGAAGTTGTCCCATGACCCGCAGGAGTACCCGACAGCGCGCCGTATCGCTGAGTGGCTGCTCGCCAGTAAGACGCCTGCGTGGATCGCTGACAGGCTCAACAGTGAAAAGGCCCTCACCCGTCACGGGAAGACTTGGAAAGGTCCGGGCATTGTCAGCCTGGCTCACAGCGTGACGTGGGCGGGGCTGGTTGCCAGTCGGGAAAAGATGCTCGACGCGAACGGCAAGGATCTCGGCAAGTACCACCGTGGCGGCACTCCGCTGCTGGATAGGGAAGGGCACCCGATCGCATTGGGAAAGGGTGTCGTCACGTTTGCCGAACACGTAAAGATCGCCGCCATTCTCGCTGAGCGTGCCCAGGCCGGAACCAGCATCGGTGACCGGACACGGGGCAAGCGGGAAACTGTGGCGCTACTCTCCGGCGTTCTTCGCTGTGGGCATTGCCGGGGACCGATGGCTAACGGCGGGGTCAACTACCGGTGCTACGCAAGACAGGTAGAGGGTGCGTCATCCTGCGTAGGTGTGTCGACGGACCGTGCTCGCGCTGATGAAGCAGCGGTGGTGATGTGGCTCAACCACCTTCTAAGCCTCGCGCCCGAATCGCTGACCATTCGCGCCATTGCCCGTGAGTGGCTTTCGTACAACGACCCTGAGCAGGAGTCCCGTAAAGCCCATGTCGCTGCTGCGCTGGAATCGGCTGTTGGCCGCGAGATGCAGCTAGATAAAGAACGGTTCATCTTGGGCCGGATGACTGAGGCCACCTACGACTACTTGCGCGGCGCACTGGCAACTCAAATCAGCGCGCTGAAAGGCGAGTTGGCCGAACTGACCCAGGAAGCGGACCTGTCGCCGCTCATGGACCCTGAGGCGCTGGCGGAGCTGTGGACCGGCGCGGGTATCAGCGGGCAGAGGGCACTACTCCGGGCGACGCTGGGGAAAGCGGGCATAACGCTGGCACCGGCGCGCTATCGAGGCGACCGAACGCCGATCCTTGACCGGCTGGATGCTGCCTGGCGGGATACGGACAGCAGCCAGATCGACGCTGCGTTTGATGCCTGGGAGGCCCGGCGTGAGTCCCGCTGAGGCTGCCCTCTGGGAAGCGGAGTACAACGCCCTGTCCGCCCGCTGGGAGGCCCTGAGGGTCGAGGGGGACGGAGTCCTAGTCCGGCAGCGTCTGCGGCGCGTAGAGGCCCTTATGTCCGCGCTGCTGGGGAACGCTGCCGCGCTGGGCTGAGAGCCCGCTGAGAGCCTTACCGGCCCCGTCTGGTCCCAGGACCCGGCGGGGCTTTCTCATGCCCGCTGACAGCCGTAGGAAGTGCCTGCGCTCCAGGGCAGGTAACCGGCGCGCTCTCTCCCCTTCGAAGGGCAGTGCAGGAAGGTAAAGAGAAGGTAAAGTGTTCCTGACGGTGGGTCAGAAACACTCGATTCCGGCCCCGGCGGGAAGTCCTTGCGCTCCTAGATAACTAAAGGGCAGCGAACAGCGCCCAACCGAAGCATCTCCTTGACGGGGGAACAGCATCAGACCTCAGTCACTGACTGGGGTCTTTTACTTGCCCTGCTGACAGGGGGAGCCGAAATAGGGAGACGAAACCCATGGACGAACTGACAAGGCGCGTACGAGAAATCGGCGCACGACGTAAGAGGCTCAAGGGGGAGCTAGCGGCCGCTGACAGCGAGCTACAAGCCATTCTCCCGCAGGCTCGCCCCGGAATGACTCACGCACAGATTCGCGACGCAACGGGCCTGGACGTCGGAACGATTCGGCTCTGGACCCGCCGCTAACCCACCCCCGTCAACGAAATGAGAATGGCATGAGCCACATACCTGATGCTCCCGCACGACTAGTCAGCCCAGCGGACAAGGACTCGCACTGGACCTTTCGCGTCAAGTGCCCCTACTGCCCGCGCATTCACATCCACGGCGCTGGCCCCACTGCCGCCGATGCTCACATGGCCTACGGTCACCGGGTTGCCCACTGCACCAACGTCATGCGTAATGGCCGTCTCGTGTTCGAGAAGCCTTCAACCTCGCTGTCCTACAACCTGGTTCCGGCGGTGCAGCGATGACCCTTACGGACCTGGGCGAATTCATCCTCAGTGATGAGGGCAAGTTGTTCTACAGCACGGCTGACGCCGGAACCCTGCCCGCTGACGATGTCACCCCCGAACCCTCCGAGGGATACCGGGACAGCGACCTCTCCGAAATCCATCTCGGCGAGCGCATAGCGCGTGAGTACCTGGATGGAGAGTTCATCGCATGGGGCCGTAACGCGTGGTCCCGCTGGGATGGCCGACGCTGGGCACGCTGTTCTGACTCCGCTGTGTTTGACGCCGTACGTAAGGCAATCCTCCGCCTGTACGTCGCTGAGATAACAGCGGTAAACGAGCGGCACACAACGGCAACTGCTGGGGCTGCGAAGCTCTCTGAGACAAAGGAGGAGGAGGGTAAGGCAGCGCTGGCAGCAGCGAACGCAATGCGCGACAGACGCGTGAAAGAACTCAACGCCCTCCGGTTCGCTGGCAAGGTGGCAAGCCTCCAGCGGGTAGCGCGGGGGGTCCTAGAACGGGATCAGGCCGAATTCGACGCGCACCCTGATCTGTTGAACGTGGGCAATGGCGTGGTCAATCTCCGCACTGGGGAACTTGGCCCGCATGACCCCCGGCTGATGTTCACCAAGGTAACCCCGGTCGACTACCGGCCGGATGCTGTGCACCCCGATTGGGAATCGGCACTCACTGCGCTGCCTGAGGATGTCGCCAACTGGATGCAAATTCGGTTCGGGCAGGCAGCGACCGGACACGCCACGCAAGACGACGTGGTGCCGTTCCTGAGGGGCGGAGGAGCCAACGGTAAGAGCACAATGTTGGACGGCGTCACACGCGCGCTGGGAGATTTCAGCGTGATGGTGCCTGACAAGGTTCTACTTGCTTCGCCGTCCGACCATCCCACGGAAATGATGACGCTGTTTGGTGCGCGCTTCGCCTATATCGAAGAGCTGCCGGAGGGCGACTACCTGAACGCTCAGCGGCTCAAAAAGGCAGCGGGTACCGATAGCATGACGGCCCGTTACATCGGGCAGGACAATGTCACCTGGGACGCAACGCACTCGCTGTTTGTCACGACGAACTACGAAGTACAGGTGGACGCTGTTGATTACGGCACGTGGCGGCGTCTGGCGCTGGTCATGTTCCCGTACACGTTCGACGGTAGCGACCCTGAGCACCCCAAGGACCCGACGCTACGAAAGCGCATCCTGGATGGCAACGAGGGACAACATGAGGCCGTCCTCGCCTGGCTCGTTCATGGTGCCGCTGTTTGGTACGACAGCAACGAGGTAATCCCGCCAGCGCCCGACAGCGTCAAGGCTGACACGACGAAATGGCAATACGACGCTAACCACGCTGCCAAGTTCCTGGACGAGCGATACGAGCCGGATCCCGATTCAGCGGTACGGGCAATGGACATCTACGCCGACTTTGTGGAGTGGGCCGAGGTGCGCGGTATCCGCAAATGGGGGGAGAAGCTTTTTTGGACCCGCGCCCGACATCATAACTGGTTCACCAGCGGCGAGATTGAGAAGCAGGACAGCAGCGTACGCACAAAGGGCTGGCGCGTGCACAACACCAGCGGCAGACCGTTGAAGGACCGCGAACGGATGGTTACAGGACTCCGCCCGACAGCGGGATAGGGCGAATCGTCATCTGTCACGTGTGTCCCGGGGTGTTTAGGTCGTTCTTAGGAATTATTTTCAATTCCCTATAGAAGGGCTGAGGTACCCCGGGACAAGCGTGACAACAGCCCCTGCCCTGCTGTCTCCCCTGATAAGAATCGAGGATCCCCCATGCCTTACGGCTGCTCTCGCTGCTCACACACTGCCATGCCCCGTGTCGGCGGAATACCGCTGGACTGGTGTGCCTGTTGTCGTCAGCGAGCCAACATCGAGCGTTATCACGACCGGGTGATTGACCTAATCCAGTGCGGCTCTCACGAGCTGGCCAAGAGCGAGCCGGAACCCGTAGCTGTGCCCGGTGCAGATACCTGCTGCTGACGCTTGCGCGCCGTTCCCGCTGTGAACCCTGCTGCAAACGGCCGCACTCTCGCTGAGCTGCGCTGATGCCTGAGCCGGCCAGGCCACCTGATAGCACGCGCAAAGCGTGCCCACCTACTGAAAAGAGTATGTGCCCATGACCGCTCCCACCCCCGCCGCTATGCCTGGCGCAAAGCTGAGCCTCACGGCGGCGATAGCGACCCTCATTACGTCGCTGGCTACTGCCCTGGAGGACGACCCGAAGACCATTGACCTTGACGGCGTGGAGGTTCTTACGGGCCTTGTGGCGGCCTATACCGCGCTGCTGTCTGCGCAGGTTCAGCGAACGGCTGATCGCTGATGGCTGACGCAACTGACCTGATCCCCGTATTCATCCACGCTGAGCCTGGCGCTTCTGTCCGGCTTAGCGATGTGTCCCATTCCTGCCGCACGCTGTACAGCGAGGAAGGCGGCGAGGATTACACCCCGCTGCTGAACTATGTCGAGGCACTTCGGGCCGCTGGCTATCGCGTTGTCCAGAGCGGTGCGCGCCGATCCGGTAAGCGGCCACCCAAGATGATCCGTGACGCTGCCTGGAACGATCCGACGCTAGCCGAAGAGGCCGAAGCCCGCCGCTTTATCGCTGAAGAGCGCTAACCCGCGCGCAACGCCCATTACCGTGCGCTGGTCAATCCGCCGCACACCAACACCACTTCCAACTAGGGAGATTCACCCATGACTGAAATCACCACCCCGATGACCAGCGACCCATCTGCCCCCGTTGGTAGCGAGGCGAATCCGCTCGTTTTCGACGTGATGAGCAAGCCTGCCCCGGACCAGGCGGCCGCCGCCGTTGCTTCGCTGCGCCCTATCGTCGAGCGCTATGAGGCCGCTTTCCACTCTGCCGCTGACCTGTCGGCCAACCTTCCGGCGGACCTGCGCCAGCTCGTCAGTGAAGCCGCCAGCGCGATTACGGCGACTGTGGTCACGGCCGATAGCGCGCGAAGCAAGGCGGACGGATTCCGTAACAACGTCACCATGTATCCGGCTGGTCGTGACTACATGGCCAGCGAGGCAATCAAGGCGGCTACCGGCGAGGTCGCTGAGTCTTTCAACAATGCAGACACCCGGCTTGAGATTGTCTCTGCGTTGACGTACGAGGCTGCCCGTCCGCGCGTTCCGGCGGATGCCGCTATGCCTGCTCGCGCTGATCTCCAGATGATGACTCAGCGCCACATCGACAAGCCGGGCGCTCTGGCGGGAACGCTAAAGCGGCTGGCCCAGCGAAGTGACGCAGTCGGCGCACTGGTGGCCGATCAGAGCTACCTCTCCGACTTCCTTGATGCGCAGGGAGTTGATCCCTCTGTGCGTGACGCGATGCTGATCAGTGTGCGCGCTGAGGTAATCAAGGCTGCTGCCGCTTCCGGCGACCCGAAGCGTGCGGCTGCCGCCAAGACCTCTCAGGCTCTGGTCGAGCTGAAGCGCGCCCGTGCGGCTGCCATGAGCTACACCCGACACAAGCTGAACGGTAAGTAGACGCAAGCAAGTTGGGGGCCTGGCAATTCCGGGCCCCTGGCCGGCTCTGAGGGGTCATCAGGAATTGTCCTGGTGGCCCCTCTCCGCTGCCTACTGAAATGAGGAGGTACCCATGCGAGTACGAGTAGGCATGCTTAACCGGCTCGCCTATGGCGACACGGTGTACGGGCCTGGTGACGAGTTTGATATCCCCGATGAGGCAGCGGGTAACTGGCTGCGAACGGGCATGGTGTCGCCGGTGGAGCCGCTTAGTGACGCTGAGTGGATTGCCCTGGTAACGCCCGAGCCGAAGGCGTCAGCGCCGGATCCCGCCGAGTATGCCAAGCCGCTGGTAAAGCCTGGCAAGGCGGCCAAGTCTGCTCCCCGCAAGCGCAAGGCAGGCGGCGTGTGCGCTCAGCCCGGATGCCCTGAGTTCGTGCCTGACGGGGGGAAGTGCCCTGCCCATAGGCGCGTGTCGTCGACGACTGGCGAGCGGTACCGGAGTTCCCAGCGTGAGGTACCCAAGGGACGGCGCACGGCGTTTGCCAGACTGTCGCGCGCATTCCTGCGTGAGCATCCCATCTGCGCTGGCGAGCAATGCGACAAGGTCAATCCGCTGGTGCGCAATGCAGCGACCGAGACTCATCACATTGACGGGCTCGGCCTGGCTGGTCCGCGCTGGAATGACGAGAGCAATTGGCTTGCGTGCTGCAAGTCTTGCCACGCTGTCTACACAGGTCGTGACTTTGGATTTGGCAGTCACTAAGAGTAGGGGGTCTTTAAATGATCATGAGGGGACCAGGCACGCAGGGGAGGGCGGAAAGAGGTCTGCCCGGTTGAAAGACATGGTTCTACACACAGAGAGTGATCCGCATGGACGAATACGAAATCTATTGGTGCTCCCGCTGCCAGCAAGAGAAGCCAGGCAATGAGTTCGCCTATGAGACCCGCCGGGGTGCCCAGCCATGGTGCCGCGAATGCAAGACCGACTATACCCGTGAGCGCAGACAGCAGCGCCGCAACGACGAATGAGACACCAATGCCACCTACCTACATGACGTGTACGCGCTGTGCACAGCATTTGCCTGACACGGATTTCCATATCCGTAATAGCTCGCCCCGGGGTCGCCAGTGGTGGTGTCGGGTCTGCATCTGCGAGTACAAGCGCGAGTGGCGCAGACGTAAGCGAGAGGACAGCGAATGCGACAAGTGACAGCGAGGTTTGATGACTCACAAGCCGCCATGCTGGACGCGCTGACTCATACCGGCACATCAGCGAATGCGATTCTCCGCGCTGCCCTGACTCGCCTGTACGACGATTGGCGCGCTGCCGAGAGTCTGAGAGTCGGCGGTTACCCCGGCGCTTTGCTACAGACTCAGGTCGAGTTTGGCCCTGAGGGTCACGTGTACATGCCCGTTGCTCCGCTACCAGGAAGGAGAGATTCATGATTCATCGAATACGCGTTCGAATGCATGAGCCCGAGTACCAGCTACTACGCGAGCTGTCGGAAGAGCGGCGCCGCACGTTCACGCAGGTACTTCGCGCTGCACTTCGCCTCTATGCCGCTGAACGCTCTACTGAACGGTGAGTCAGTAGTCTTGCGAGCCTGTCTGAGCGCCCCGCAGGCATGAGTAAGGCCCCGTAGACCCTGGATGGTTCCCAGGCTGTTTACGGGGCTTCTCTGCGTTCAGGACTGCTCCACCTCGGCCATGAGCAATCGCAGCGTGAGCGAGTGCTTTTCCGGGGGCAGCGCGTCGAGAGCATTGCGAGCGTAGGCCGTTCCCCCCTGCTTATCGCCGGACCGGGCGAGCATCAGCCCCCGGTGCATTTCAAGGTGAGTGGCGAACCTGGGGAGCGTTTCTGGAAGTTCACGCCGTGCCGCCTCTTGCGCTGCTACTGCTGTCGACTCGTCCCCTAGGCGTGCCGCCAGCAGCGAGACAAACACGTTCATGCGCCACCAGGGAACGGCGTAATCCGAGGTCTGTTCGTACGATCCGGACCTATCGAAGATCCGCCGCCCGTCGTCCATCAGCCGTCGCGCTGTCTGCGAGTCGCCCCGGATTGCTGCGGCATGAGCCTTACCCATGAGGGCATTGAGCAGCCCAAGGGACGGCTTGTCGCTGATGGCCATTGCCTGATCGGCGAACATGTCCGCAACGCCGAGTGAGGCCCCCTCGTATCCCAGCGCGATAGCCGCTCTTCCGCGCACCCAGACGCGCGCCTGTTCGTCGCCGGATTGGTCGGCAGCCTGTGCGGCAAGCCGGTACCAGTTCACTGCCTTAGCGCCATCGGAACCGGGGAACGTCTTTGCGTAAAGGGTCATGAGCCGTGCTGCCACAGACCATAGCCGAGGGTTTTCTAGTTGCTGCTGCACTACGACTAGTTCGCCGGAAACCCTGCGCTGAATGTCGGCAGCGCCAAGGCTCATGTACTCCGTGCCGTAGGTGGCTAGCTTCCCTTCCCAGTCATCCACGGACGGGCCGCCGTTAAGCCTGGCAGCGAATCCGGCGCTGAGCAGATCCGAGGCGACCACGGGCGCTATGGCGGTCGCTGCCACATCGGACAGGAACGTACGTCGCTTCACTTCACCCTCTAGAACCGCTAGGGGCACGTCTAGGACGGCCGAGAGACACCGGAGATAGAAGTTCCCCGGTGCCACCTTGGAACGCTCCCAGCGGCTCACGTACTCCCGATTGAGCCCGGTTCCGAACGCAGCGTTGATCTCGTCTGCTAGTCGCCCCTGCGACCAGCCCTGTGCCTCGCGTAGATCTTTGATCAGAGCACCGATGGCCATGGGTTCCATCTTGCCCCCAGTGCTGCCCCTAGACAGCCAACTAGCGGCGCTGTGCTTGCACTTGCCACTATCGCTGCCCCTAGTGGGTGCCCGGCCCCGGGACGACGATCAGCGCAAGCGATTCGAGGGGACGGCGAGACGATGGCCACCAATGCCCAGCGCGATACCGGCGCGACCGAATGGGAGTACGTGACCTATGCGCCCGCTGGCGAGACTTGCCCGGCATGCAAACAGCTGATCAAGAGTCTTGACCCCTGCCGCAGGGGGTTGCTGGAAAGGCAGTCAGAGCCGCCCATCGTCGTTTACCGGCACGCCGAAAAGTGCCCGGGGGTGACTCGGTGAGCGCTGAGCGCCCGTTGATGACGATTCGGATCTCTCGGGACAGCGGACGGACGTACGGGCCGCAGCGAGCCGTACGCAGCTCAGACGACCTTCCCCCGCTGATGTCTGCCCAATGGCCCCCGTGCCGGTGCGATCGGTGCGGCGCTGGCCGCTGGCACTAGGCCCCGACTCGCTGAGCTACGCCGATGGCTCAGGGTGTCGGCCCAGCCCCGTTCGTGTGCTTCCCCCGTGGCGCATGGGCGGGGCTTCTCGCTGCCAGCCAAGGGGACGTACGTGGTGTGAGGTGCGCGACCTGCGATAACCTGGGGTTCCGTTGGTTCAAGGGCAGGCGATGTCGCTCCAGATCTCGACGCGCATCTTCTTCATCACTCCAGGGTCGTACGGTGCTGAGGCCACCTCCGCCGGGAGGTGAACGCGCACGGGGACCCGCCTCATTCCGCATGGGCTGCCGGTGTGAGGCGCGGCACGAACCCGATCCAGGCGTTACGCAGGGACGGACACGGGTGTGACCGGATCCCGGCTCTCCGGGATCCGGCGGGCCAGGAGTCGGGGCGCGGGGGCACGCCGAATTGGGCACTGACCGCGATCGGGCTCGCGACGTACAACCTGTCGTCTGAGTCTCGCTCAACGCCCCGAATCCCCAGAGCACATACCTGCTCCACTAGGCATCCGTGGTCGCGGCCGGCCGGCCTTGACACCAGGCCGTTCGCGCCAGCGGTCCGCCCTGGCCGATTGCGCCTCGCCGGGGCGGGACTATTCCTCTGCGAAGATCTCCTCCAGGCAGGATGCGGTGATGGTCCGGGCGAGCCAGTGCCGCAGGATCTCGGGATCGCCGCAGCCGGTGATGCGTTCGCGGGCGTCTACGGGAACGATGATGCCGCGCTGCTCGAGCAGGAGAAGGATGCTCTGCGCGATGCCCTGGGCACGGCCTTCGTCTCGGATCTCTTCCGAGAGGGGTGAGGTGTAGAAGGAGAGGTCCACGGCCACCAGGTTCCTCCAGTGTTGTGCGGCCGGGAGTCTGCCCAGGCCTTGTGCTGTCGTCCGGCTTCACGCTGCGAACGGATCTTCCGCCGTTGACCTCGTATCCGTAACTGCTCGCAGTGCGGCCCCTCGTAGGGGCCACTGTGCACCAGTGCGGCATACGACGAGCTGTAGTCGGTTCGGGGTGCCGGCGCCGTACCGGACCGCGGCGACGCCCGTCAGAAGGCCGCCGTCAGCTGCCGTCGCGCAGGCCCTCCGGCCAGCTCGGGCGGTACTCGATCCGGTCGAAGGTGACCACGCACCCCTCCCCCACCGGTGACTGGGCCATGAACCCGACCAGTGCCGCGCCCGCCTTCGCCTCGTCGCCCAGGGCGAAGATCCGGACGAAGGTCCATCGCTCGCCGTCCGTCGACGCGTGGAAGGCGAATGCCTTGCCGGTACGGCTGATCCGCAGCCAGGCGCTGTCGCCGTCCACCACGAAGGAGTTGGCGTCGTCGGAGTAGCCGCGGGTGACGACCGTGCAGATGGTGGGCTTGTCCGGGGAGAGCTCAAGGCAGAGCTTGGCCCACTCCCGCTCGCCGACGTGCAGATAGAGCACACCTGCGTCGAAGGCCGCCCCGAAGCCGACGGTGACCCGCGCGATGAGCTGGAAGTCGCCCTGCGGCGCGCCGAGCAGGCGCGGCGCGTCGGAGACGGGGTCCAGGGCCTCGCCCGAGGGCGGCACGAAGAGGTCCTGCCGGGCTCCGGCCCAGCCGGTGAGCGCGCCCTTGTCGTACGACCAGTTGGCGTCGGGGCCGTACGGGCGCAGCGGGAAGGGCAGTTCGGGCAGGTCGATCGGGTCCGCCACGTCGCTCAGCTTCCCGGAGTTTCCCGGCGGCCGTCCACCCGACGCGGCAGATCGAGCGGATTGTCCTCGCGCAGCTCGGGCGGCAGCAGCGCCTCGGGCGTCGTCTGATACGTGACCGGGCGCAGCCAGCGCTCGATCGCGGTGGCGCCGACCGAGGTGGAGGTGGAGGTGGTGGCCGGGTAGGGGCCGCCGTGGTGCTGGGCCGGGGCGACGGCGACGCCGGTCGGCCAGCCGCCGACGAGCACGCGGCCCGCGAGCGGGGTGAGTTCGGCGAGCAGTTCGGCGCCCCGGCCGTCGCCGTCGGCCTCGAGGGAGGAGAGGTGCAGGGTGGCGGTGAGGTTGCCCGGGAGTCGGCCGAGCACCGCGGTTATCTCGGCGGCCGACTCGTAGCGGGCGACGACGGTGACCGGTCCGAAGCACTCTTCGAGCAGCAGGTCGTGGGGTCCTTCGGCGGCCAGCAGCCGTGCCGGTACGGACAGGAAGCCGGCGCTCACGGTGTGCGCGCCACCCGCGCCAGGGGTGATCGGGGCCTGGACATCGGGCAGTTCGGCCCGTTCCCGTACGCCTTCGACAAAGGCCGAGCGCATCCGGTGGTCGAGCATCACGCCGGGCTCGGTCTCGCTGACCGCGGCCGTCAGGGACTTGAGCAGCCGGTCGCCCGCGTCACCCGCGGGGGCCAGGACGAAGCCGGGCTTGGTGCAGAACTGCCCTGCCCCCAGGGTCATGGAGCCCGCGAGCCCGGCCCCGAGCTGCTCGGCCCGCTCCTCGGCGGCGGCCTCGGTGACGACGACGGGGTTGAGGGAGCCGAGTTCGCCGTGGAAGGGGATGGGTACGGGCCGGGCGGCTGCGGCGTCGAAGAGCGCGCGCCCGCCGCGTACCGAGCCGGTGAAGCCGGCGGCCGCGACCAAGGGGTGCCCGACCAGCTCGATGCCCGCCTCGAAGCCGTGCACGAGGATCACGACGTCCTCGGGCAGACCGACGCGCTGGGCGGCCCTGCGCAGGACGGACGCGCAGAGTTCCGAGGTGCCGGGGTGGTCGGGGTGCGCCTTGACGACGACCGGGCAGCCGGCCGCGAGGGCACTGGCGGTGTCGCCGCCGGGCACGGAGAAGGCGAGCGGGAAGTTGCTCGCGGCGTAGACGGCGACGACGCCGAGGGGGATCTTGTAGCGGCGCAGATCCGGCCAGGGCGGGGTCCTGGTGCTGTCCTCGTGGTCGATGTGGATGTCGAGGAAGGCGCCCTCGTCGACGACGCCGGCGAAGGCCCGCAACTGGGCGGTGGTGCGGGCGAGTTCACCGGTGAGGCGGGTGGGGCCGAGCGCGGTCTCGGCGTCGGCGGCCTCGATGACGTACTCGCGCGCCTCGTCGAGCAGGTCGGCGGCGGTACGGAGCAGCAGCGCGCGTACACTCCGGTCGGCGAGCGCGGGGAGGGCGGCGTGCGCGGCGCGGACCGCTTGGTCGATCTCCTCGGCCGTGGACTCGACCGCAACCTGCTCACGCGGGTTCCCGGTTCGGGGGTCGACACTCCAGACTGGTGCTGCTGCCACCGCGGCTTCCTTTCCGGTCTACTGCCACCCATCAGGGCTTTTGTTCGGTATTCTGAACAAAGTTCCTGATGGTGAATCTGTGGGGACTCTATTTCCGGGCGTTCTGCGCGGTCAAGAAGGGGCGAAGAGCAATGTCAGCTGCGGATTCCGGTGGGGCACAGGTCAAATCCGCGGTGCGGACGGTGGAATTGCTCGAATACTTCGCCGGACGCCCCGGCATGCACTCTCTCGCCGCCGTCCAGGAGGCGGTCGGCTACCCCAAGTCCAGCCTCTACATGCTGCTGCGCACACTGGTCGAGCTCGGCTGGGTGGAGACGGACGCGACAGGCACGCGGTACGGCATCGGCGTACGGGCCCTGCTGGTGGGCACCTCGTACATCGACGGCGACGAGGTCGTGGCAGCTGCCCGGCCCACCCTGGACCGGCTCTCCGACGACACCACGGAAACCATCCACCTCGCGCGCCTCGACGGCACCAATGTCGTCTATCTCGCCACCCGCCAGTCGCAGCACTACCTGCGCCCCTTCACCCGCGTCGGCCGGCGGCTGCCCGCGCACTCCACCTCGCTGGGCAAGGCGCTGCTCGCCACCCACAGCGACGAGCAGGTGCGCAAGATGCTGCCGGAGACCATGGCGTCGCTGACCGAGCACACGATCACCGACCGCGAGAAGCTCATCGAGGAGCTGCACATGATCCGCGAGCAGGGCTATGCCGTGGACCGCGAGGAGAACACTCTTGGACTGCGCTGCTTCGGCATCGCGATCCCGTACCGCACGCCGGCGCGGGACGCGATCAGCTGCTCGGTTCCGGTCGCGCGGCTCACCCCCGGCCATGAGCAGATGATCAAGGACGCGCTCTTCGACGCGCGTGACCGGCTGACGCTGGCGACCAGGAGGCTCTGAGTGGCCCCGCATGTCACCCTCCGCGAGGTGACCGACAGTGATCTGCCGGACTTCTTCCGGCACATGAGCGATCCCGAGTCGAACCGGATGGCCGCCTTCACCGCCAAGGACCCCACCGACCGGGCCGCCTTCGACGCGCACTGGGTGCGGATCCGGGCCTCGGACGCCGTCACACGGACCGTTCTCGCCGACGGCGTGGTCGTGGGCCACGCCGCGGTGTACGGACCGGCCGAGGAGCGCGAGGTGACGTACTGCATCGACCGCGGGTACTGGGGCAGGGGCATCGCCACCGCCGCTCTTCTGGCCCTGCTCGAGCTCGTACCGAAGCGGCCGCTGGCCGCCCGCACTGCCGCCGACAACGCCGGCTCGATCCGGGTCCTGGAGAAGTGCGGTTTCACCGTCATCGGCAACGACCGGGGTTTCGCCAACGCCCGCGGCGCGGAAATCGACGAGCTGCTCCTCATCCTCACCCGCTGACCGGTCACCGCCGTGCGGCGGAGGAGGATCGTCTCGGGGCAGATCGTCTCGGGGCAGAAGGTGCGGGACGCCCCCGCCCGGGAGCGTCGGGGGCATGGCACAGACACCTCGTGGCCGTCGCAGGCAGCGTCACGGTCCTGATGGACGGCGTGCCCGGGACTGCACCCGGGCGGTGATCGCGGCGTACGAGCCGGGATTCATCACGCCGCGCTGAAGCGCGGACATGCACATGCCTACATGCACAAGTTCACATGAGGAATTCCTGAGAAGGCTGTCGGCGGGGAACGTCACCCCCGCCCCCTTCGTCCCTACTACGGGATGAACAAGACGATCAGGAACGCCGCGGTCTTCAGTCTGCTGCTCGTGCTCGCCCTGCTGGTGCGGGCGAGCTGGGTGCAGGGCTACAAGGCCCAGGCTCTCGCGGACGACAGCCACAACCGGCGGAAAATCATCGCGCAGTACGCGCAGCCGCTCGGCGACATCATCGTGGCCGGATCACCGGTCACCGGCTCGAAAGAGACGCAGGGCAGTGATCTCGCCCACAAGCGCACATACACCGACGGCTCGCTCTACTCGGCGGTCACGGGCTACAGCTCGCAGGCGTACGGCGCGACCCAGCTGGAGGGCATCTACAGCCATGTCCTCGACGGCACCGACACTCGGCTGAAGAACCCGGTCGACGCGCTCACCGGGAAGCAGCAGGAGCCCGGCGATGTGCTCACCACCATCGATCCGGCGGTGCAGAAGGCGGGCTACGAGGCGCTCGGCGACAAGAAGGGCGCGGCCGTCGCCATCGACCCGAAGACCGGGAAGATCCTGGGGGTGGTCAGCACACCCTCGTACGACCCGTCGAAGATCAGCGGGGTGAGCGACGGCGACGCCTGGAAGAAGCTGCTGGCCGACGAGGACAAGCCGCTGGTCAACCGGGCACTGCGGCAGCCGCTGCCGCCCGGCTCGACCTTCAAGCTGGTGGTCGCGGCGGCCGCGCTGGAGGACGGTCTCTACGGCTCGGTGGACACCAGGACTGACAGCCCCGACCCGTACACCCCGCCCGGCACGACCAGGCCCCTGGAGAACGAGAACAAGTCCGCTCCCTGCGAGAACGCGAGCATCCGCGTCGCGCTCCAGTACTCCTGTAACAACGTCTTCGGGAAGCTGGCCGTCGACCTCGGCCAGGACAAGGTCAAGGCCATGGCGGAGAGGTTCGGCTTCAACAACGACAAGCTCGATGTGCCGGTACGCGCCAGCAAGAGCGTCTTCCCGTCCGGGATGGACAGGCCGTCGACGGCCTACAGCGGCATCGGCCAGTTCGAAGTCACGGCGACCCCGCTGCAGATGGCCATGGTCTCGGCGGCCATCGCCGACGACGGCGTCATGCAGTCGCCGCACATGGTCTCCAAGGTCGTGGACGCGGACGGCGACACGCTCCAGTCCTACGAGGACGCCGCATCGAAGCGGATCGTCTCCTCCTCGACCGCCGAGCAGCTGCGCAGCGCGATGGTGACGGTGGTGGACGAGGGCACCGGGTCCAACGCGCGGATCGACGGCGCCGAGGTCGGCGGCAAGACGGGCACTGCCCAGCACGGCGAGAACAACAGCCGGACGCCGTACGCCTGGTTCACCTCCTACGCCAAGGACTCGTCCACCGGCAAGGAGATCGCGGTCGCTGTCGTGGTCGAGGACTCGGGCGCGGCCCGCTCGGAGGTCAGTGGCAACAGCCTGGCCGCGCCCGTCGCGAAGAAGATGATGGCCGCGGCCCTCAACGGCTGACTTCGGCTGCCGGCAGCTGAACCGGCCGTTCGCTAATTGACGCCGAGGAGCTGCTCGATCGGGTCGATCGCGAAGTAGACCGCGAACAGCGCGGACGTGCCCCACAGCAGCCAGTGCACTTCACGCGCCTTGCCGAGCACCGCCTTGATGACGACGTAGGCGATGAAGCCGGCGCCGATGCCGTTGGTGATGGAGTACGTGAAGGGCATGACCGCGATCGTCAGGAAGGCCGGGATGGCGATCTCGTAGCGCTCCCAGTCGATGTGCCGTACCTGCGCCATCAGCAGGAAGCCGACCGCCACGAGCGCGGGTGCGGCGGCCTGCGCGGGCACGACGGTGGCCAGCGGGGTGAGGAAGAGGGCGAGGCCGAAGAGCGCGCCGGTGACCACCGAGGCGAGTCCGGTGCGGGCGCCCTCGCCGACGCCGGCCGCCGATTCGATGTACGAGGTGTTGGAGGAGGCGGATGCCGCGCCGCCCGCCACGGCGGCGGCGCCGTCGATGAGCAACACCCGGCCGATGTTGGGGACCTTGCCGCTCTCGTCGAGCAGACCGGCCTCGCTGGAGATGCCGACGACCGTGCCCATGGTGTCGAAGAAGTCGCTCAGTATGAGGGTGAAGACCAGCAGGACGATCGTGACGACGCCGATCTGCTCGAAGGCGCCGAAGAGGCTGAAGGAGCCGACGAGCCCGAAGTCGGGGGCGGCCACGATGTCGTCCGGTACGGACGGGACGGTCAGGCCCCAGGCGAGCGGGGCGATGCCGGCTATCTCGTTGATGACGATCGCGACGACGGTCATCACGACGATGGAGATGAGGATCGCGCCCTTCACCTTGCGGGCCATCAGCGCGACGGTCAGCAGCACGCCGAGACAGAAGACCAGGACGGGCCAGCCGGAGAGGTGACCGCTCGCGCCGAGCTGGACGGGGACGGAGCCGGTGTCGCCGGGTATGCGGGTGGCGAAGCCCGCGTCCACGAAGCCGATGAACGCGATGAACAGACCGATGCCGACGCTGATGGCCTGCTTGAGCGAGCCCGGGATGGCGTGCATGACAGCCTCGCGCAGTCCGCTGACGACCAGCACGCAGATGAGGATTCCCTCGATGACCACCAGGCCCATCGCGTCGGGCCAGCTCATCAGGGGCGCGATCTGGAAGGCGACGACGGCGTTGAGGCCGAGTCCGGCGGCGATGGCGAGCGGCAGATTGCCGCCGAGCCCCATGATCACGGTCATCACGGCGGCCACCAGGGCGGTGGAGGTGACCAGTTGGGGACCGGAGAGATGGGCGCCGAACTTGTCCTCGGCGCTGCCCAGGATGATCGGATTGAGAACGAGAATGTAGGCCATCGTGAAGAACGTGGCGAAGCCGCCACGGATCTCCCGCGCGAAGGTCGAACCTCGTGCGCTGATGTGGAAGTACCGGTCGACCTGTGCGGACATGGCTCTCCTCGGGGGGGATCCTGCTGGCGGGTAGCTGGATTGTTCCCCTGTGAAGAGCGTTTCAGGTTATGACGGTGTTACGTCACGTCCGCCCGGCACTTGATCGTCCGGGGCCGCCCGGACCGACGGTCCCGGCCGTCCCGCTCAACCCGCGTATGGATCGGGGCTGTTGCCCCGGCGGGCGAGAAAGGCGGGCGGGGAACGGGTGCTCGGTCATGCTTCGTCCTCCTGGGGCAAGGGGCGGTAGGGGAACAAGCCCTGCCCGGGGGTCGGGCCTCACCCCACGCGGGACAGCGCGTCCGGCACCAGCGCCAGGTCCGCGTCCGACGCCAGCCCCGCATGGTAGAGCCGCAGCTCGGTCGCCCCGAGATCCGCCGCTCCGGCCGCGTCGTCCGCAAGCGTGCCCGGGCTGCCTCCCATGCCGCTGACCACCGTGAGGTTCGCGGCCAGCACAGCACCCTGCACGCCCTGCTCGGCGAACGGCGCGAGTGCCCGCGCGCCGCCCGCGCACGGTACGACCACGCCGTCCGCGACGGACAGGATGTGTGCCGGGTCGACGCCCGCGTTCGCCCCGCAGTGGTGCGCGACGGGGTCGGCGTGCAGCAGCACCTGGAAGCCCCGCGGCGCGGCGGCCCGCACCGCGGCGACGGCGGCCTCCTGGAGCGTCCGGGCCGTCCGCGTCCGGAAGTCGACAGTCGCGGCGGCCAGTTCGGTGCCGAGCAGCTCCTCGACGGCGGCGTCGGCGGACGCGGCACCCGCCCAGACCGGCTCCAGGGCGCCCCGTACCGCGGCGGCCAGCAGATTCGGCTCCAGCCCCTGTTGTGCGTAGCCGTCGCGGCAGGCGGTGCAGAAGCACAGCGACATCAGATACTGCGCCGCGTCACCCAGGCCCACGCCCGCGATCTTGTCGTGGGCGTGCAGATGCGCGAGGCCGTACCAGCCGCAGGACTCCAGCTCGGTGCCACGCGTGCCCGGACGGGTCGCCGCCTCGGCCGCCAGATCCGTTACCAGAGCGCGTACGGCGGGCTGCGCGATGCAGGGTGCCCAGGGGTAGCGGTCGCCGTACGCGTTGACGACGGAGGTGTCCGGATGCTCGGCGCCGAGGCGGGAGTTGTGGGCGAGGACCACCCAACTGTGGACCTCGACTCCGGCGTCGGCCAGCGCCGCTGCGGCCTCGCCGTAAGCGTCGCCCGGGGCCCAGTCCCCCGCGGTGTACGGGCGCAGCTCGCGCCCCGCCCAGCGCTCCTCGTCGACCTCGTAGAGCACGGCGGCGTGCTGCGCGATGACGATCCGGTGCCGGGGGTGGCGCGGGGTCAGGGCGCGTGTGGAGTGGTAGGCGGCGGCGAGAGTGACCTGCTGGACGCCGAGGTCCGCGATACGGGCGGCGGCGTCCGGGTCGCCGACGACGTCCCAGGGGTACAGGAAGGCGGAGGTCTTCACGCACCGTCCTTCAGGAGGGCGCGGCCGCGCTCGATGAGCGCCGCCAGGGCTTTGATGTGGACGTCGAGGGGTTCGCTCAGGGGTGACCGCACGTCGCCGACGTCGAGGCCGCCGAGGCGTACGCCCGCCTTGACGAGCGAGACGGCGTAGCCGCGGCCGAGATTGCGCAGCTCCACGAGCGGCACATAGAAGCCGTCGAGCAGCCGGTTGACAGTCTTGTCGTCGCCGGTCATCAGCGCTCGGTAGAAGGCGAGCGCGATGTCGGGGGCGAAGGCGAACACGGCGGAGGAGTACAGGGTGATGCCGATGCCGCGGTAGGCGAGGCCGGTGAGTTCGGCGGTGGGCAGCCCGTTGAAGTAGAGGAAGTCGTGGTCGGGCAGGTCTCGGCGGACGGCACCGACGATGCGCTGCATCAGGTCGAGGTCGCCGTAGCCGTCCTTGAGGCCGATGATGCCGTCCACCTGGGCGAGTTCGACGACGGCCTCAGGGGTGAAGACGGCGTTGTCGCGCTGGTAGACGATGACGTCGAGGGAGGTCGCCGCGGTGAGCGCGGCGTAGTGGCGCAGCAGCCCGGCCTGGTCGGCGACGACGAGATACGGCGGCATGGCGAGCAGTCCGTCGGCGCCCGCCGCTTCGGCGATCCGCGCGTACTGGACGGCGAGTGCGGTGCCGTAGCCCGCGCCCGCCACGACGGGCACCTCGCCGGCTGTCTCCGCGACGGCGGCGGCGACGCACTCGCCGAACTCCTCGGGGGTCAGGGCGTGGAACTCGCCCGTGCCGCAGCACGCGAAGACCGCGGCCGCGCCGGAGTCGATGCCGCTTCTCACATGGGCGCGGAAGACATCGAGGTCGAGAGCGCCGTCCGGTCCGTACGCGGTGACGGGGAAGAACAGCGGTCCTTGGACCCGGGTGAGCCGGGCGGCGAGCGGGGCTGAGGTCACGGGCGCTCCCTGGGCCGTGCACCGAGCCTGCGGACCCGTGCACAATTCTGATCGACGTCCATATCCCTGAACGCAGTCAAGCTATGGCAGCCACATCGCCCGGGTCAAGACGGAAAACCGCAACTCAGAGGCGGAGTCGGCTACTCCGCGCCACACTTGACGGTGTCGGGACCGCTCCCTAGCTTGTCCATGCATGTGAATGCCGTCTACGGACCTGAGCATTTCAAGGAGATCCATCCATGCCCGCTCCCCGCACAGTCCTGCTCACCGGCGCCGCCGGCGGCCTCGGCACCCTGATGCGGGGGCTGCTGCCCGCGTACGGCTACGAGCTCCGTCTCTTCGACGCCACCCCCATAGAGGGAGTGCCGGACGCGATCACCGCGGACCTCGGCGACAAGGGAGCGCTGCGCGAGGCGGTACAGGGCGTCGACGCGATCATCCACCTCGCGGGCATCTCCCTGGAAGCCCCCTTCGAGAAGATCCTCCGCTCGAACATCGAAGGAACCTTCAACCTCTACGAGGCGGCCCGCGAAGAGGGCGTCGGCCGGATCGTCTTCGCCTCCAGCAACCACGCCGTCGGCTTCACTCCGCGGCCGCGGGGCGAGGCGCCCTTCCCGCCCGACGCGCTGATCCCCATCGACACCCCGCGCCGGCCCGACACCTACTACGGCCTGTCCAAGTGCTTCGGCGAGGACCTGGCGCAGCTCTACTGGGACCTGCACGGCCTGGAAACCGTCTCGGTACGCATCGGCTCCTGCTTCATGGAGCCGACTTCGGTACGGATGCTGTCGGTCTGGATGAGCCCCGGCGACGGCGCCCGCCTCTTCCACGCCGCGCTCACCGCCGAGAGCGTCGGCCACAGCGTCGTCTACGGCTCTTCCGCCAACACCCGTCTGTGGTGGGATCTTTCGACGGCGCGGGCGCTGGGCTACGAGCCGCAGGACGACTCCGAGCAGTACGCCGAGAAGCTCGTCGCGCAGCAGGGTGAGCTCGACCCGGACAACCCCGACCACGCGCATCTGGGCGGCCACTTCACCACCAACCCGCCCCAATGGCCGTACTGAGCGGCGGGCCCGGCAAGCACTTGCGGGGGCGCCGGTCCCGCATATTTCACGTGCTGCAGGTGTCGCCAATCGGCCAGGATGTCGGCCATGGCCAGGCCCTTCGGATTCAGTTATGCGCAGCACGGCGACGGCAGCGTCGTCATCACCCACCGCGGCCGCGCGGCCGCCACCCTGCGCGGTGCCCGCGCCGAGAAGTTCCTGGCCGAGGTGGAGTCGTCGGACGCCCAGCTCGTGATGGCCCGCTGGACAGGTGCGTACAAATTCGGCAATGAGCGCACGGCCCGGAATCACCCGCGCAACCGATAAAGGTGGTGAAGAAGGTGAAGGAGGTGAAGAAGGTAAGGGAACGGTAAAGCGGCCTCACTCGTTACCCCTGGCATGACAGTTATGACCCCCGGCTCGAACATCCCTCTCGCCGTCACCCGCGTGGCGGTGGACGTCACCGCTCCGGTGCGGCTCGACGTATCGGGCCTGCTGCTCACCGCCGACGGCAAGGTGCGCTCCGACGACGACTTCATCTTCTACAACCAGCCGACGGGCCCCGGCGTCAGCCATCGCTCCGGCGGGGGCAGCGCCCCCGACGCGATCGTGGTGGACACCTCCTCCGTCCCGCCCGGCATCGAGAAGATCGTCGTCACGGCGAGCCCGGACGCCGCGGGGCAGAGCTTCCAGGGCATCGAGCCGACCGCCACCATCCGCAGCGCCGACGACGGCAGCGCGCTCGCCACCTTCACCCCGCCGCAGCTCGGCGCCGAGACCGCGCTCGTCGTCGTGGAGATCTATCTGCGCAACGGCGTCTGGAAGGCCCGTGCGGTCGGCCAGGGCTATGCGAACGGGCTGGCGGGCATCGCCACGGACTTCGGCGTCTCCGTCGACGAGGAGCCCGCCACGGCCCCCGCACCGGCCGCTCCGCCGACGCCGGTCGCGCCTGCTGCCCCGGTCGACCCGCGTCTCGCCGCGCCGGCGCCGCCCGCGCCGCCGGCCGCTCCCGCGCCCGGCGCCGGGAAGATCAACCTGGACAAGGGCCGGGTGAGCCTTCAGAAGAATCAGACGGTCTCGCTGGTCAAGGGCGGCCGCCCGCTGCTCTCCCAGGTCAAGATGGGCCTCGGCTGGGAGCCCGCGTACCGCGGGAAGGACATCGACCTCGACGCCTCCGTGATCGCGTACGGCCCCAACCGCAACCACCTGGACAGCTGCTACTTCGGCAAGCTGTCGATCCTGAACGGCGCGATCAAGCACTCCGGCGACAACCTGACGGGTGAGGGCGCGGGCGACGACGAGGTGATCGTCGTGGATCTCGGCCGGCTGCCGGCGGAGGCGACGGGACTGGTCTTCACCGTCAACTCGTTCTCGGGACAGAAGTTCACCGAGGTCGCCAAGGCTTACTGCCGGCTGATCGACGCGGCGACGGGCGAGGAGCTGGTCCGCTTCGATCTGACCGGCGCGGAGCCGCAGACCGGCGTGATGATGGCCAAGCTGATCAAGCAGTTCTCGGGCGAATGGGACATGACCGCCATAGGCGATTTCGTGAAGTCCCGCACGGTGCGCGGCATGGTCAAGCCCGCGGCAAAGGCGCTGTGACCGACGCCGCCGGGCCCGCCATCCGATGAGTGGTGGCGGACCCGGGGGCCACGGTCCTCAGAGTTTGGCCAGTTTGGAGTACGGGCTCAGGATTCTCCCCTGACGCCCGGAGAAGTCGACGAGCACAGCTGCGTTGTCGCCCTCGACTGCGATGACTCTTCCGAGTCCGAATTGGTCGTGCGAGACCCGGTCGCCCACTTCGTACTGCTCAATCGGCGGGGCAGCCGCGGCCGGTTTGTTGAAGGGACTGGAGGGCAGGTAACGCCGGGATCCGGCTGACTTTGTCATTACCTGGAGTATGCGCCCTCAGGGCCCCGCCACGCCACGTCAGAAGAGGACCCTGTAGGCATTGAGTGCGGGCTGACCGCCGAGATGTGCGTAAAGTACCGTCGAATCGGACCCGATCTCACGGCATGTGACCAGGCGGATCAGCCCTGCCATCGGCCTCCCCCTCGTACACCGGATCGGTCGCCATCCCCATCGGTGCGGGCGGCGAGCCGCATCGCCTCCAGCGTCGTGTCGTCCGCAATGCCGCATGTGCCCGCGTGGTACCGCTCTTCCGTTCGATGTCCGCGTCCCGCAGCTCACGCTCCACCCCGATGAGTGAGGCGGCGTTCCGCCTGATCCCCCGATCTGGCGCGCTCCGGCGCCGCGGAGGCGTCGACGCCGATCACCCGCCGCGGCAGGCGACCCGCCTCTTCGAGCGCCGCGAAGCCCGCGACCATCCCGGCCCGCGTGATTCCGGTCACCGAGCACACCAGGCGTAAGCAGCGGCACGGCGGCGCGGGCGGCCGGCTCGTGCATGGCGCGTACGACGACCGCGGCCTCACGCACGGCACGTGGGTCGAGGCTGGTGACCCGGGCATAGCTCTGCGGCTCGGTCTCGACGAGCCCTTCCTCGCCGAGCCGCGCGAGCGCCGCACCGGGGCGCTGGAGAGCCCCGAGCCGCTCCGCGAGCGGCCTCGCGCACGGGGGTCCCCCGGCGCGGTCCCCGGGCGGGAGCTCGCCCCGCACGATGGCGTCGCGGACGGCCGCGTACGCCGTGTCGCGCAGCAGGGTCCGCTGTATCGGCCGCAGCGCCCCCATGAACTGAAATGTCAGATGTCAGTTCATGGGAGCACAACGGCCTCGGCAGGCAGCCGGCGTCGGTGCCAGTGCCGGGGTCAGTCGCGGTGCGACTGGCGCTTCCAGGGGCCCGTGATCGCGAACATGATGCCCGGGGTCTGGATGCTGGCGTAGAGGGTCCGGCCGTCGGGCGAGAAGACGATGCCGGCGAACTCGCTGAAGTCCGGATCCTCGGCGCTGCCGAGGTTCAGTTCGTTGCGCGCGATCGGGTAGGTGCGTCCGCGCTCGGTCGCGCCGAAGAGGTGCTGGACGCCCGCGCCGTCCTCGGCGATCACCAGCCCGCCGTACGGCGACACGGTGATGTTGTCCGGGCCGTCGTACGCGCCGTCCTTGGACGGGTCGGGGTTGACGCCGAGCAGCACCTTCAGGGTGAGGGTGCGGCGCTTGGGGTCGTAGAACCAGACCTGGCCGTCGTGGTGGAGGGGGCTCTCGTCACGGGCGTACGAGGAGACGATGTACACGCCGCCGTCGCCCCACCACATGCCTTCGAGCTTGCGTGCGCGGGTGATGTCCTTGTCGGCGAACTGCTTGCGCACCGGGACGGTGCGGCCGTCGCGGTCCGGCACGTCGACCCAGTCCACGCCGTATACCGTGCCGATCTTCGTGGCGCGGGACAGGTCGTCGACGAAGCGGCCGCCGGAGTCGTAGCACTTGGCGGCCTGGAGGACGCCCGCGTCGTCGGCGAGGTGCCTCAGGTGGCCGCGGCCGTGCTTGAAGCCGTGCGGCGGGACCCAGCGGTAGAGCAGGCCGTTGGGGGTGTCGGCGTCCTCGGTCAGATAGAGGTGGGCGCGCTTGGGGTCGACGACGACGGCCTCGTGGGCGTACCGGCCGAGTGCCTTGATGGGCCGGGGCTCCCGGTTGGCACGGCGGTCGCAGGGGTCGACCTCGAAGACATAGCCGTGGTCCTTGGTCATGCCGTTCTGGCCGGCGCGGTCCTCGGTCTCCTCGCAGGTGAGCCAGGTGCCCCAGGGGGTGCTGCCGCCCGCGCAGTTCTGCGAGGTGCCCGCGATGCCGACCCACTGGGCGACCTCGCCACTGCGGTGGGTCTCCACGACCGTGCAGCCGCCGGCCGCGGCGGGGTCGTAGACGAGGCCCTCGGTGAGCGGGACCGGGTGCTTCACCTTGGTGCGGGCGCCCTTGAGCTCGTGGTTGACGACGAGGAGGGTCACTCCGCGCGGGCCTTCGAAGGCAGCGGCGCCGTCGTGCTTGGAGGGGGTGAACTCGCCCGACTCCAGCTTGGTGACGCCCGCGTGGGCGAGGACGCGGTACGAGAATCCGGCCGGCAGCGCCAGGAGCCCCTCGGGGTCGGGGATCAGAGGGCCGTAGCCGGGCCCGTGGCTGCCGTGGCCGTGCTCGCCCTGCTCGAGCCCTTGTCCGGCGATGTCGGCGCTGTCCTCGGCGGCGAGCGCGCCGGGCGCGGTGGCGAGCGAGCCGACGGCGCCGGTGAGCGCGACCCCCGCGCCGGTGAACGCGGACTGTCTGGTGAATTCCCTGCGGGTGAGCGGCATCGAGTACTCCTGAAGGCCTGAAGAGACGCATCCGGCTTGGCTGATGACGGCCTCAGACTTCCGCCCGCGCATAAACGGCACTTGAACACCTGCCGACATCCAAAGGCCCGCGGCCCATGCATATCCCCGCCGCCGGCCGCCGCGTTCCCGTCGCGGCCCACCTGACGCGGCCCACCTGACGCGGCCCACCCGACGAATCCTGCGTACCAGCACCCGCGGGCGTACCGAGGACGCGACGTCTTCGTTCAAGGTTCAAGGTTCAAGCGCACCACACGGTACGAGCGCTGACGCTCCCCGCACGGCCGGGCGGCGGACACCTCAGGGTGCCCGCCGCCGGTCGTACGACCGGGCTCAGCCGCCCGACCGTGACCGTGCCTTGAAGGCCGCCTTGCGGGCCTCCTTCGCCGCCGTCCTGTCCCGGTGCACCCTGCCCATCGCCTCCAGCACCTCCGCCGTGGCCGGGTGGTCCACCCGCCACGCCGCGTCGAAGAAGCCGCTGTGCTGACCGACCAGATCCTCCACCAGGCCCTGGAGTTCCTCCAGTTCGCCCTCCGCGTCCAGCTGCGCCGCAATCGTGTCGATCGCCAGCCAGAAGATCATCGACTCCGGCGGCGCCGGTACGTCGCTCGCGCCGCGCTCCGCCAGCCAGACCCGCGCCAGGCCGCCCAGTTCCGCGTCGTCGAGGACCGCGCGCACCGCCGGTTCGGCCTGCGGGCCCACCAGGGCCAGCGCCTGCTGGCAGTGGAGGCGGCGCAGCGGAGCGCCCGCGTCGGTGCCCCGGGCCGCGGCCAGCAGGTCACGCGCGGCGTCGGCCGGGGCACGCCGGGCGAGCCACTGTTCGGTCTCGGCCCGGGCCGCCGGCTCCGGGAACAGCGCGAGTCCGTCGAGGAGTACGTCCGCGCCCTTGTCCGCGAGATCCCCCACCGCCGGCGCGTCGATTCCCGCCTCGAGCATCCGGGCCCTGATGCCGTACAGACCGAGCGGGGTGAGCTTGACCATTCCGTACCGGGAGACATCCTCCTCGTCCACCGGCTCGACGGGCTCCTCGCCCTCCTCCGCCATCAACGCCTCGTCCACCGGCCGGTATTCGACCAGGCCGACCGGCTCGAACAGCCGGAACTGGTCGTCCAGCCGCATCATCGCCACCGACACCTGCTCAAGTACGTCGTCGGTGGGCTCGCCCATGTCGTCGGGCACGATCATCGACGCGGCGAGTGCGGGCAGCGGCACCGGCAGCTCGCCCGCGCCGCCCTCCGAGACGGTGAGCAGATAGAGGTTCCCGAGGACCCCGTCGAGGAACTCCGCCTCCGCGTCCGGGTCCCAGTCCAGCACCTCGTAGTCGATCTCGCCGTCCTCGCCGATCGCATCGGCCAGTTCGTCGAGCAGCGGCGCGATGGCGTCGGCGTGCACGGCTTCCAGGGCATCGAGCCAGATGGCGAGGATGTCCTGCGGCCCGCCGGAGGTGATCAGCGCGAGGTTCTCCCCCGCGGTGACCGTGCCGTGCTCGGCGGCGGCATCGGCGGCGTCCGGGTCCTGGACCTCCACGAGCCCGGTATCGACGGCCACGCGCCACGCCTCGCTCGCGTACGCCGGTCCGTCGCCGCCGGTGCCGAGGCCCAGCTCTTCGGCGGCCGCGGGCAGTTGCTCGTCAACGAGTTCGCCGCCTGCGCCGACCCGTGCGTCCGGCCCGGCCCAGCGGGCGAGCCGGACGGCCCTGGTCAGCAGCGGCGTGGCGAGCGCGTCCCGCGCCAGTTCCGCGTCCGGGTGCAGCCGCACCGGTGGCAGGGTGGGGCGGTCTTCGGGCATCGGGTGCTTCTCCTCGGGGCGTGCGGGTTCCGGGCGGCCCTGTGGGCGGCCCCCAGCGTAGACGTATTTCACCGGGTTTCGCCGCGCCCGGGCAGTACGCACAGGAGAGCGCCGCGCGCCTCGCCGTTCCCACTCACGGGTTCACCGTTCCGTCGGCCTGTGTACACCCGTCGACTCTTGACAACTCCCCTGTCCAACCAAGAGATTGACGCGCGTAGAACTATACGGGGAATCAGATCCCCGTCTCTCATTCCCTCACCTCCGGAGTCCCTTGATGCCTTCCTCCGTCGCACCGAGAACGGCCGCTTTCGCGGCTGTCGTCGCCGCCGCGCTGGCCGCCGGCCTGCTCGCCGGTTCCTCCGCCGCGTCCGCAGACGCCGCCTCCGCCGCCGAGGTCCGGATCCATGACATCCAGGGCTCCAGCCGGATATCCCCGCTGGCCGGCCAGCAGGTGACCCAGGTACCCGGAGTCGTCACGGGTGTACGGACCTTCGGCTCCAAGGGCTTCTGGCTCCAGGACCCGGAGGCGGACGCCAACCCCGCCACCAGCGAGGGCGTCTTCGTCTTCACCGGCTCCGCCCCGACCGTCGCCGTCGGCGACAAGGTGCTGGTCTCGGGCACGGTCACCGAGTACGTCCCGGGCGGCACGTCCTCGGGCAACCAGTCCCTGACGGAGATCAGCAAGCCGGTCGTCACCGTCGTCTCCTCCGGCAACGAACTGCCCGCACCGGTCACGGTCTCCGCGTCGGTGCCTTCGGCGTACGCCCCGGCCGGCGACGCGGCGGCGGGCAGCAGCATCAACGCCCTCCCCCTCAACCCCGGTAAGTACGCCCTGGACTACTACGAGTCGCTGGAGGGCACGAACGTACGCATCGGCACCTCCCGGGTCGTCGGCGCCACCGACCCGTTCGCGGAGCTGTGGGTGACGGTGAAGCCCTTCGAGAACCCGAACCGCCGCGGCGGCGCGGTCTACGGCTCGTACACCGCACAGAACACCGGACGGCTCCAGATCCAGTCGCTGACGCCGCTCGCCCAGAAGCCCTTCCCCAAGGCGAACGTCGGGGATGTGCTGGCCGGAACGACCGAAGGGCCCCTGGACTTCAACCAGTTCGGCGGCTACACGATCACGGCCCGCACGCTCGGAACGGTCACCGACCGCGGCCTGGAGCGTGAGTCGACGCGCGAGCAGAGGCGCGGCGAGCTGGCGGTCGCCACGTACAACGTGGAGAACCTCGACCCCTCCGACCCGCAGGCGAAGTTCGACGCGCTCGCGGCCGCCGTGGTGAACAACCTCGCCTCGCCCGACATCCTGGCCCTGGAGGAGATCCAGGACGACAACGGCGCCAAGAACGACGGCACGGTCACGGCCGGCGAAACGCTGAAGAAGTTCACCGCGGCGATCGAGGCGGCCGGCGGCCCGGCGTACGAGTCGCGGACCATCGACCCCGAGAACAACAAGGACGGCGGCGAGCCCGGCGGCAACATCCGTCAGGTCTTCCTCTTCAACCCGGAGCGGGTCTCCTTCACCGACCGGCCGGGCGGCGACTCGAAGACGGCGACCGGTGTGGTGCAGGAGCGGGGCCGGGCGGCCCTGACGCTCTCCCCCGGCCGGATCGACCCGGCGAACGCCGCCTGGGCGAACAGCCGCAAGCCGCTGGCGGGCGAGTTCACCTTCCGCGGCCGTACGGTCTTCGTGATCGCCAACCACTTCGGCTCGAAGGGCGGCGACGAGGGGCTGACCTCGCACCACCAGCCGCCGGTCCGCTCCTCGGAGACCAAGCGCCTGGAGCAGGCGCAGGCTGTCAACGCCTTCGTCAAGGACATCCTGAAGGCCGACCGCCGCGCCGACGTGCTGGTCCTCGGGGACATCAACGACTTCGAGTTCTCGCAGACGACGAAGGCCCTCACCGACGGCGGCGCGCTCCACCCGGCCGTCAAGTCGCTGCCGCGCTCGGAGCGTTACTCCTACGTCTACCAGGGCAACAGCCAGGTCCTCGACCAGATCCTGACCAGCCCGTCGATCGACGACTTCGCGTACGACAGCGTGCACATCAACGCGGAGTTCTCGGACCAGAACAGCGACCACGACCCTCAGGTGCTGCGCTTCCGTCCGTAGCCGCCTCAGCCGGTGTCACACGCCCGCGCTGAGGCTCAGCGCGGGCGTGTACCGGTTCACGCCGCCGCCACTCACGCCCGGGAAGCTCTGCACCTTCGCCCACTGCGGGGTTGTCGACCCCACCCCGTCGCCGGGCCCGGCCAGGGCCTCGCGGTGGGCCTGTGCGCTCTCCCACTCCGCGTAGTTGAGCACCCGGGTCCCGTCCACACTGATGTGGAAGTATCCGGCGATCCCGCCGGGGTGCAGGTGCGAATCGGACTCCAAAGCCTCGAAGACCCCGTCCACCCAGGCCCGCTGCCGCGCGGCGTCCGGCCCGTCGAACTCCACGTCCACGATCACGAGGCACCCGGGGACCCGCCGCTCGTCCGCTCCCAGCCCGCCGCTGCGGTAGAGCGTGTACGAGTGGATCCCGAGCCGCTCGATGCCGGGCACGGCGGCGTCGATCTCGGCGACGCGGCCGTCCCGGTGGTTGTCGGAGAAGTCCTGGGCGGCGTCCTCGTCCGTCCACTGTGTGTAGTGCAGGAGCGTCCTGCCGTCCTCGCCGATGTGGACGGTGTACGACAGCAGCCCGGCACTGGGCCAGTCCCGGCTCTGCCACGCCTTCGAGACGGCCTCGACGGCCGCCCGCTGCCGCTCGGGCGTGCCGACGTCCCAGGTGGACACCTTGACGACGCCGACGCCGGGCCGGCCGAGGTCGGGCCGGGCGTCGGGCTGCACGTTCACGGTCACGGTCATGACGAGGTCTCCTCACCGGGCGCGCCGCTGCGGTGCGCCGCTGATCACCAGCGTGAAACATGAACCATGGTTGAGGTCAACAGCGGGAGTGAGGTAATCCCGCCGGGGCTCACGCGTCGGCCAGGCCTACTGTTCAGCGCTGCTTTCACCTGACATCAAGAAGATCTAAGTGGACCTTCATGGTCTGGTCGACCGAGACTGCGGAGCATGACCACACCACGCCCGTTCGGCCGGGCCCTCTGCGCGATGATCACGCCCTTCACCGCCACCGGTGAGCTGGACCTGGACGCGGCCGGGCACCTCGCCGCCCATCTGGTGGCCGAAGGCTGCGACGGACTGGTCCTGAACGGCACCACAGGCGAGTCCCCGACCACCACCGACGCCGAGAAGACCGCGCTGGTACGGGCCGTGCGCCAGGCGGTCGGCGACAGAGCCACCGTCGTCGCGGGCGTGGGCAGCGCATCCACGCGGCACACCGTCGAGCTGGCGCGCGCGGCCGAACAGGCGGGCGCGGACGGCCTGTTGGTGGTCACGCCGTACTACAGCCGTCCGCCGCAGAGCGCGCTCGAGGCCCACTTCCGTACGGTCGCCGACGCCACCGCACTCCCCGTGATGCTCTACGACATCCCCGGCCGCACCGGCACTCGCATCGAGCCCGACACGGTCCTGCGCCTCGCCGGGCACCCCGGCATCGTCGCGGTCAAGGACTGCGCGTACGACCTGCTCGGCTCGGCCAAGGTGATCGCGCGCACCTCGCTCGCGTACTACGCGGGCTGCGAGGAGCTGAATCTGCCGCTCTACGCGGTGGGCGGCGCGGGCTTCGTCAGCACGGTCGCGAATGTCGCGCCGCGAGCGCTGCGCGCGGTGCTCGACGCGTACGACAAGGGCGCCACCGCCGAGGCCGCCCGGCTCAACGGCCTCACCCTCCCCCTGGCCGAGTTGATGATGGCGTCGGGACTGCCCGGCACGGTGACGGCGAAGGCGCTGCTGGACGCGGGCCCGGTCCGGGAACCGCTGCAGCCCGCGGGGCGCGAGGCGACCCGCGGGCTGCGCGCGGCGTACGAAGAGCTGATTGCGCAATCGGGCCCGCCAGGGGTCCCCCCGGCGGGCCCGGGCAATTAGTTGTGGCTGTGCAGGATGTCGTTGAGGCCGCCCCAGACCGCGTTGTTCGGGCGGGCCTCGACGGCACCGGTGACCGAGTTGCGGCGGAAAAGGATATTGCTCGCGCCGGAGAGCTCACGGGCCTTGACGATCTGCCCGTCGGGCATGGTGATCCGGGTGCCCGCGGTGACATACAGGCCGGCCTCGACGACGCACTCGTCGCCGAGCGCGATGCCGACGCCCGCCTCCGCGCCGATCAGGCAGCGCTCGCCGATCACGATGCGGACGTTGCCGCCGCCGGAGAGGGTGCCCATGGTGGACGCTCCGCCGCCGATGTCCGAGCCGTCGCCGATGACGACGCCCGCGGAGATTCGGCCCTCGACCATCGACGTGCCGAGCGTGCCGGCGTTGAAGTTGACGAAGCCCTCGTGCATCACGGTGGTGCCCTCGGCGAGGTGCGCGCCGAGCCGGACGCGGTCGGCGTCGGCGATGCGGACGCCCTTGGGCGCGACGTAGTCCGTCATCCGCGGGAACTTGTCGATGCTCGTCACGGCCAGGTGCAGGCCCTCGGCGCGGGCGTTCAGCCGCACCCTCTCCACCTGGTCGACGGCGACGGGTCCGAGCGAGGTCCAGGCGACATTGGAGAGCAGCCCGAAGAGACCGTCCAGGTTCTGGCCGTGCGGCTTGACCAGCCGGTGGCTCAGCAGGTGCAGGCGCAGATACGCGTCGTGCGCGTCCAGCGGCTTGTCGTCGAGCGAGGCGATGACCGTGCGGACGGCGACGACCTCGACGCCGCGGCGGGCATCCGGTCCGACGACCTTGGCGGCGCCTTCGCCGAGCAGTTCGACGGCACGCTCGGCGCTCAGCCGCTCGGTCCCGGCGGGCCCGGGCTCGGCGACGAGCTCGGGGGCGGGGAACCAGGTGTCCAGGACGTTGCCCTCGGCGGTCAGGGTGGCGAGTCCAGCGGCGACGGCGCCGGTGGTGCGAGTAGCGGTGGTGCTGTCGGGCGAGTCAGTCATAGTGAAACGCTAACCGGCAAGGGCCCGCGGGAGCGAACCGGTCTCAGTTGACGGGCGCGTGCGGAGCCTCCCGGCGGCGAGAACGGCGGCTCGGGCCGCCCCTGCGAGGACCGCGCAGGCGGGCGGGAGCAAGCCTGGTGCGGCGGCGTAGAGGGCTCCGCGCGGCGGCGGGGCGATTACCTGGCCCGCTGGGCGGAGACTCCCGCGTACAGCTTCTGGAAGCGGCCCGGCGCCTCGGATGCCGCGCCGCACGCTCTCAGGCGCACGCCGACGCCGCACCCCTGAAGCGCACCGCCGACGCCGCGCCCCCAAGCACACGGCCGACGCCGCACCGCGCCCTCTCAGGCGCACCGCCGATGCCGCACCGCACCACCTCAGGCGCACCGCCCTCAGTCGAGTCACCGGCCGCCGAATCCCCCTCAGCCGATGATCCGCGCCAGCATCTCCCGCGCGTACTCCGCCTCGTACCGAGCGTCTGTCAGCAGCACCTGCAGACACATGCCGTCCATCAACGCCACCAGCGCCCGCGCCGTGACCGGGTCGGTCCGCCGGGCCAGGGTCTCGGCGAGTTCCTCGCACCACTCCGCGGCGACCGGCCGCAACGCGGGCCGCCGCAGGGCAGCCAGATAGAGCTCGTACTCCAGCTCCACACCCGTACGCTCGCCGCCCAGCCACTCCCCCATCACCCGGGAGAGCTCCTCGGCGAGGTCGGCGTCCGGATCGACGAGCGCGCCGCTCTTCCGGACCGCCGCCGCGAACCCCTCGTTTGCCTGGCGCAACGCGGCGACCAACAGTTCGTCGAGGGAGGCGAAGTGATACGTCGTCGAGCCGAGCGGCACATCGGCCTCCGCCGCCACGGTGCGGTGGCTGAGCCCGCCGATCCCGCTCCTGCCGACCACCCGGATCGCCGCGTCGATGATGCGCTGACGCCGCTCGGGGTCGTACCGCCGGGCCATCAGTGGGCACCACCCGCGTTGAGCACCACGACGCCGACGATCACCAGCGCGATGCCCGTGAGCCTCACCAGACTGGTCGACTCACCCATGAAGATCATGCCGATGGCGGCGATCGCGGCCGTGCCGACGCCGGCCCAGATCGTGTACGCGGTGCCCACCGACATGGTCTTGAGAGTCTGGGCGAGCAGCGAGAAGGCGAGCACATAGCCCGCGACGGTGAGCAGCGAGGGCCACAGCCTGGTGAAGCCGTCGCTGTACTTCATGGCCGTCGTCCCGGCCACCTCCGCCGCGATGGCCGCGGCCAGCAGTCCGTATTCCATGCGTACGACGGTACACAACGTTGCGTACGGTTGTACGCAACACTGCCGCGCCCGGCCCACCCGCCCTTAATCGAGCAAGGTCTTCTTCGGCCGCAGCACACAGAACTCATTGCCCTCGGGGTCGGTCAGGACCACCCACGTCGCCTCGGGCCCCTGCCCGACATCCGCCCGCCGCGCCCCGAGCCCGATGATCCTCTCGACCTCGGCGGCCTGGTCGTCCGGTGTGAGGTCGATGTGCAGCCGGTTCTTCACGGTCTTGCCCTCGGCCACAGGCACGAAGGTGATCCCCGGCAGGGTCGACTCGTCGGCCCCGATGACGATTTCGTCATCGGCCTCGAAGACCACCCTCCAGTTCAGGACCCGGCTCCAGAAGCGGGCGAGCGCCGGCAGATCGTGGGCGTCGACGACGACGGTGTACAGCGAAACGGCCATGCCCGCCAGTGTGCCTGGCGGGCATGGCCGCTTCGTGGAACTCGGCGGAGCCGGGTCTTGGAGGGCCGGTCTCGGACACCTGACCTCAGGACGGCCGGAGAACTCAGACTGCTCAGCCGGCTCAGACGGCTCAGACGGCTCAGACGGCTCAGACGGCTCAGACGGCTCAGACGGCTAAGCCGGTTCAGAGCGCTCAGACGTTGAAGCCCAGCGCGCGCAGCTGCTCGCGCCCGTCGTCCGTGATCTTGTCCGGGCCCCACGGCGGCATCCAGACCCAGTTGATCTTCAGCTCGTTGACGAGGCCGTCCGTCGCCGACTTCGCCTGGTCCTCGATCACATCGGTCAGCGGACAGGCCGCGGACGTCAGCGTCATGTCCAGGGTCGCGACATTGGAGTCGTCGACGTGGATGCCGTAGATCAGGCCGAGGTTGACGACGTCGATACCCAGCTCGGGGTCGACGACGTCGTACAGCGCCTCGCGGATCTCTTCCTCGGAGGCCGGCTTCAGTGCGGTCCCTGCGTTCTCGGTCATGCCGTCTTCCTCTCGGGGGCCTCACCCAGCGCCTGGGCGGTCGCGTCTTTCCACGCCATCCAGCTCAGCAGCGCGCACTTCACGCGGGCCGGGTACTTGGAGACGCCGGCGAACGCGACCGCGTCCTCCAGCACCTCCTCCATCGCGTCGTCCGGTTCCAGCTGACCCCTGGACTGCATCAGTTCCAGGAAGGTCGACTGGATCTTCTGCGCCTCGGCGAGCTCCTTGCCAACCAGCAGCTCGTTGAGCACGGACGCACTGGCCTGGCTGATGGAGCAGCCCTGGCCCTCGTACGAAATGTCCGCGATCAGCGAACCGTCGTACCGCACGCGCAGAGTGATCTCGTCGCCGCAGGTCGGGTTGACGTGGTGCACCTCGGCATCGCCATCCCGCAAGCCCCGCCCGTGCGGGTGCTTGTAGTGGTCCAGGATGACGTCCTGGTACATCGAATCAAGCTTCACGTCCCAGCCCTTCAGCCGAAGAAGTTCCGTACGTGCTCCAGCCCGTCGATCAGCGCGTCGACCTCGTTCGGCGTGGAGTACAGATAGAACGACGCCCGCGTGGTCGCAGGAATTCCGTACCGCAGGCAGACCGGCCGCGCGCAGTGGTGGCCGACCCGGACCGCGATGCCCTGCTCGTCGAGAACCTGGCCCACGTCGTGCGGGTGGATGTCACCGAGTGTGAACGAGATCGCGGCGCCGCGCTCCTCGGCCGTGGTGGGGCCGATGATCCGCAGGTCCGGGACCTCGAGCAGCCTCTTCACCGCGTACTCGGTGAGGATGTGCTCGTGCTGGGCGACCTTGTCCATGCCGATCCCGGACAGGTAGTCCACGGCCGCGCCGAGGCCGACGGCCTGGGCGATCGGGGGCGTACCGGCCTCGAACTTGTGCGGCGCGGGGGCGTACGTCGACGAGTGCATCGACACGGTCTCGATCATCTCGCCGCCGCCGAGGAACGGCGGCAGGTCCTCGAGCAGCTCCTGCCGGCCCCACAGCACGCCGATACCGGTCGGGCCGCACATCTTGTGGCCGGTGAAGGCCACGAAGTCGGCCTGCAGCGCCTGCACGTCCAGCGGCATGTGCGGCGCGGCCTGCGAGGCGTCGATCAGGACCAGCGCGCCGACGTCCTGCGCACGGCGCACAAGCGCCTCGACCGGGTTGACCGTGCCCATGATGTTGGAGACCAGCGTGAAGGAGACGATCTTCGTCTTCTCGGTGATGATCTCGTCGATGTTGGACAGGTCGAGACGGCCGTCGTCGGTGAGGCCGAACCACTTCAGCTTCGCGCCGGTGCGCTGCGAGAGCAGCTGCCACGGAACGATGTTGGAGTGGTGCTCCATCTCGGTGATGACGATCTCGGTCTCGTGGTCCACGCGGTAGGGCTCGTCCGCCCAGCCGAGCATGTTGGCCACGAGGTTGAGGGACTCCGAGGCGTTCTTGGTGAAGATGACCTCGTTGCGGCTCGGCGCGTTGATGAACGCGGCGACCTTGTCGCGGGCGCCCTCGTACAGCGCCGTGGCTTCCTCGGCGAGCACATGCACGCCCCGGTGGACGTTGGCATTGTGCTGTTCGTAGTACTCGCTCAGCACATCGAGCACCTGGCGCGGCGTCTGGGACGTCGCCGCGTTGTCCAGATACACGAGCTTCTTCCCGTCATGGATCAAGCGATCCAGGATCGGGAAGTCCTTGCGGATCGCCTCGGTGTCGAGGAGGCCGGGGAGCCCCTGGTGGGCCACAGTCACGCGGATACGCCACCCTTCGTGTATGCCTCGTAGCCCTCGGCCTCGAGCTTGTCGGCGAGCTCGGCGCCGCCGGACTCGGCGATGCGGCCGTTCGCGAAAACGTGCACGAAGTCGGGCTTGATGTAGCGCAGGATGCGCGTGTAGTGCGTGATCAGCAGCGTGCCGACCTCACCGGTCCCGTGGACGCGGTTGACGCCCTCGGCGACCTGGCGCAGGGCGTCGACGTCCAGGCCGGAGTCGGTCTCGTCCAGGATCGCGATCTTCGGCTTGAGGAGCTCCAGCTGAAGGATCTCGTGGCGCTTCTTCTCACCGCCGGAGAAGCCCTCGTTCACATTGCGCTCGGCGAAGGCCGGGTCCATCTGGAGCTTCTCCATGGCGGACTTGACCTCCTTCACCCAGGTACGCAGCTTGGGGGCCTCGCCGCGGATCGCCGTCGCCGACGTACGCAGGAAGTTGGAGACCGAGACGCCGGGGACCTCGACCGGGTACTGCATGGCCAGGAACATGCCGGCGCGGGCGCGCTCGTCGACGGTCATCTCAAGGACGTTCTCGCCGTCCAGAGTCACGGTGCCACTGGTGATCGTGTACTTGGGGTGGCCCGCGATGGAGTAGGCGAGGGTCGACTTGCCGGAGCCGTTGGGGCCCATGATGGCGTGGGTCTCGCCCTGCTTCACGGTCAGGTCGACGCCCTTGAGGATCTCCCGGGGGCCGTTCTCGGCCTCGACGGAGACGTGCAGGTCGCGGATTTCAAGCGTTGCCATGGGTGACTCAGGACTCCTGGGTGACGGAGACGAGCACATCGTCCCCTTCGATCTTGACGGGGTATACGGGGACGGGGCGCGTCGCGGGGAGACCGGACGGCTTGCCGGTGCGGAGGTCGAAGCTGGAGCCGTGCAGCCAGCACTCGATCTGGCAGTCCTCCACCTCGCCCTCGGACAGCGAGACATTCGCGTGCGAACAGATGTCGTTGATCGCAAACACTTCGCCGCACGTACGGACGACGGAGACCGGCGTGCCGTCGAGTTCCACCCGCTTCGGGGTGTCCTCCTCCAGCTCGCTCAGTCCACAGGCTCGGACGAAGGCTGCCATCAGACGGACGCCTCCAGCTCCGCGTCGATCTTGGCGAGCAGGCGCTCCTCGACGTCGGGGAGACTGATCTTCTGGACCAGCTCGGCGAAGAAGCCGCGGACCACCAGACGGCGGGCCTCGTCGGCCGGAATACCGCGGGACTGCAGGTAGAAGAGCTGCTCGTCGTCGAAGCGGCCGGTGGCGGAGGCGTGACCCGCACCGACGATCTCGCCGGTCTCGATCTCCAGGTTCGGTACGGAGTCGACACGCGCGCCGTCCGTGAGGACGAGGTTGCGGTTCATCTCGTACGTGTCCGTGCCCTCGGCCGTGGCCTCGATCAGGACATCGCCGATCCACACCGCGTGCGCGTCCTGGCCCTGCAACGCGCCCTTGTAGGCGGCGTTGGAGCGGCAGTGCGGGGCGTTGTGGTCGACCATGAGGCGGTGCTCCTGGTGCTGGCCCTGGTCGGTGAAGTACAGACCGAAGAGCTCGGCCTCGCCGCCGGGGCCCGCGTAGGAAACGCGCGGGTGCAGGCGTACGACATCGCCGCCGAAGGTGACGACGATCGACTTGAAGGAGGCGTCCCGGCCGACCAGCGCATTGTGCTGGGAGACGTGGACGGCCTTTTCGTCCCAGTCCTGGACGGAGACGACGGTGAGCTTCGCTCCGTCGCCGAGCAGGTAGTCGACATTGGAGGCGAGCACCGCGTCACCGGTGTGGTCGATGACCACGACGGCCTCGGCGAAGGCGCCGAGCTCGATGACCTGGTGGGCGTAGGCGGTGCCGCCCTCGCCGTGCACGGCGATGCGGACCGGCTCGGTGAGCACGGTCTCCTTGGGCACCGTGACTACCGAGGCCGTCTCGAAGGAGGAGTACGCCTGGGCGGCGACACGGTCCACCGGGGTGCCCGCCCTGCCGAGCCGCGCGTCATCGCGGCCGACGGTCTCGATGATGACGCCCTCGGGGGCGTCGATCGCGACCTTGATGGCGCTGCCGGTCGCGACGGCGGTGCCGTCGTGCAGACCGGCCAGCCGCTCCAGCGGAGTGAAACGCCACTCCTCCTCCCGGCCGTGCGGGACCGGGAAGTCCGCCACGTCGAAGGACGGCGGCGCACTCATGCGGGTGGCGACGGTCGACTCGGCGGCCACCGCGATCGAACCGGCAGTGGTGGACCCCGCCGGAATGTTCTGAGCCTCAGCCATGGCTGTCGTCTTGCTCTCTTCCTACGTCGAAAAACAGTTGCTGCTCCGGGAGGGCGGGGCCTTAGCCGACCGACCCCTCCATCTGCAGCTCGATCAGCCGGTTGAGCTCGAGCGCGTACTCCATGGGCAGTTCCTTGGCGATCGGCTCGACGAAGCCGCGCACGATCATCGCCATCGCCTCGAACTCCGTCATACCGCGGCTCATCAGGTAGAAGAGCTGGTCGTCGGAGACCTTGGAGACGGTCGCCTCGTGGCCCATGGACACGTCGTCCTCGCGGACGTCCACGTACGGGTAGGTGTCGGAGCGGGAGATCGTGTCGACCAGCAGCGCGTCACAGAGCACATTGGACTTCGAGCCCGCAGCGCCCTCGCCGATCTCGATCAGACCGCGGTAGGAGGTACGGCCGCCGCCTCGTGCCACCGACTTGGAGACGATGTTCGAGGAGGTGTTCGGGGCCATGTGGACCATCTTGGCGCCGGCGTCCTGGTGCTGGCCCTCGCCCGCGAAGGCGATGGACAGGGTCTCGCCCTTGGCGTGCTCGCCCATCAGGTAGACGGCCGGGTACTTCATGGTGACCTTGGAACCGATGTTGCCGTCGACCCACTCCATGGTCGCGCCCTCGTACGCCACGGCGCGCTTGGTGACCAGGTTGTAGACGTTGTTCGACCAGTTCTGGATCGTCGTGTAGCGGCAGCGGCCGCCCTTCTTGACGATGATCTCGACCACGGCGCTGTGCAGCGAGTCCGAGGAGTAGATCGGGGCGGTGCAGCCCTCGACGTAGTGGACGTAGGCGTCCTCGTCGACGATGATCAGCGTCCGCTCGAACTGGCCCATGTTCTCCGTGTTGATACGGAAGTAGGCCTGCAGCGGGATGTCGACCTTCACGCCCTTGGGGACGTAGATGAAGGAGCCACCGGACCACACGGCGGAGTTCAGCGAGGCGAACTTGTTGTCGCCGACCGGGATGACAGTGCCGAAGTACTCCTGGAAGAGCTCCGGGTGCTGCTTCAGCGCGGTGTCCGTGTCGAGGAAGATGACGCCCTGCTCCTCCAGGTCCTCACGGATCTGGTGGTAGACGACCTCGGACTCGTACTGAGCGGCGACACCGGCGACCAGGCGCTGCTTCTCCGCCTCCGGGATGCCGAGCCTGTCGTACGTGTTCTTGATGTCCTCGGGCAGGTCCTCCCAGGACTCCGCCTGCTTCTCGGTGGACCGAACGAAGTACTTGATGTTGTTGAAGTCGATGCCCGACAGGTCCGAGCCCCAGCTCGGCATCGGCTTCTTGTCGAACAGCCGCAGCCCCTTGAGGCGCAGCTTCAGCATCCACTCCGGCTCGTTCTTCTTCGTCGAGATGTCGCGGACGACTTCCTCGGACAGGCCGCGCTTGGCCGCGGCACCCGCCGCGTCGGAGTCGGCCCAGCCGAATTCGTACGTACCCAGGCCCTCGAGTTCGGGGTGGGCAGTCTCCGTGGGGAGAGTCATGCGGGGTTCCTCCCGGCCGTACTTGCAGATGCTGATGGTGACGGTGATGGTGTCGTCTTGGGGATGAAAGTCGTGCAGACCCCGTCGCCGTGCGCGATGGTGGCCAGTCGCTGCACATGCGTCCCGAGCAGGCGGGAGAAGGTCTCAGTCTCCGCCTCGCACAGCTGCGGGTACTGCTCGGCCACATGGGCGACCGGGCAGTGGTGCTGGCAGAGCTGCTCGCCGACCGGTGCGTTACGCGCCGTAGCAGCGTACCCGTCGGCACTGAGGGCCTTGGCAAGTGCTTCAGTGCGTCCCTCGGGCGGTGCGGCCTCGATCGCCTCACGGTAGGTCTCCGCCTGTGCCTCCAGGCGGTCGCGGGCGAAGGCGGCGACGGCCGCCTCTCCGGCTGCCCCGCCCCCTGCGGTCCGCTCGATCCAGCGGAGCGCGTCCACGGCCAGCGTGTCGTACGACTGGTCGAAAGCGTCCCGGCCGCAGTCGGTCAGCGCGAACACCTTGGCGGGCCGCCCACGAGTACGTGCGCCGTAGACCCGCTGCTCACGGGGCTCGATGACGTTCTCGGTGACGAGCGAGTCGAGGTGGCGGCGGACGGCGGCCTGAGTGAGGCCCAGGCGGCCCGCGAGGTCGGCCACGGTGGACGGGCCGTGGTCCAGGATGGACCGCGCGACCCGGTTGCGCGTGGAGTGCTCACCGGTCGCGAGTTCCTCGTGCGGAGCCTCGCCGACGTTTTTCACAACGCCATTGTTGCGTAATTCCTCTGAACGTGACAACCGCCGTCCGAGGCGTGAACCGGTGCGCTGCATCACTAAGGGTTACCTAAGAGCAGGGTCCGTCGGGCAGCTGCCGCACGGACGCTGACCAGGGAATCACCGCGAATTACCCGGCGAGATCCGGACGGTCGGTCACCTTGATCGAATTCGCCGGAGGCTTGCCGGAATTCGCCCCGAAACGGGGGTTGAGCGGGGTGACCTGCGCCGTGAAGGCCCGGTCCGGTAAAGATTCGGGACGGCCGCACCGCTGATCGAGCGAGTGCTGATCGAGCGAGTGCTGATCGAGCGAGTGACGGAGAGATCAGTGGTGCTGCGCCCCGTCCCGGGTGTCCCTGCCCTTCGGCGGGGAGCCGGGCCCCCGCCCCCGGCGGCCTTGCGGCCCCGCCTAGACTTCCCGGCATGCGAAGCGAGTCCGTCGTCCAGATCCGGAGACTGGTCAAGCGGTACGGATCCAAGACGGCCGTGGACGGCCTCGACCTCGAGGTCCACCAGGGCTCCGTGACCGCCGTCCTCGGCCCCAATGGGGCGGGCAAGACCACCACGGTCGAGACCTGCGAGGGCTACCGCCGCCCCGACGCCGGAACGGTGCGGGTCCTCGGCCTCGACCCTGTCGCCGACGCGGCGAAGCTGCGCCCCAGGATCGGCGTGATGCTCCAGTCCGGCGGCGTCTACTCCGGCGCCCGCGCCGACGAGATGCTCCGCCACATGGCGAAGCTGCACGCCCACCCGCTCGACGTGGACGCGCTGATCGAACGGCTCGGCCTCGGCCGCTGCGGCCGTACGACCTACCGTCGGCTCTCCGGAGGCCAGCAGCAGCGGCTCGCCCTGGCGATGGCCGTCGTCGGCCGCCCCGAACTGGTCTTCCTGGACGAGCCGACCGCCGGCCTGGACCCGCATGCCCGTCGTTCCACCTGGGAGCTCGTACGCGAACTGCGCGCGGACGGCGTCTCCACCGTCCTCACCACCCACTTCATGGACGAGGCCGAAGAGCTGGCGGACCATGTCGCGATCATCGACGCGGGCAAGGTAGTCGCCGAGGGCAGCCCGGAACAGCTCTGCCGCGGCGGCGCCGAGAACACGCTGCGCTTCATGGGGCGGCCCGGCCTGGACGTCGGCTCGCTGCTGAAGGCCCTGCCTGACGGCACGGAGGCGGTGGAGCTCACGACCGGCGCGTACCGGATCACCGGCCAGGTGGACCCCCAACTGCTGGCGACCGTGACGTCCTGGTGCGCACAGCACGGCGTGATGCCGGAGGGCATCTCGGTCGAGCGCCACACCCTGGAGGACGTGTTCCTGGAGCTGACCGGCAAGGAGCTGCGCTCATGAGCGTCGGTACGTACACCCCGGCGCCCGGCGCCGCGCCGCTGCCCCGCATGATCGCGGCGCAGACCGCGTTCGAGACGAAGATGCTGCTGCGCAACGGCGAGCAGCTGCTGCTCACCGTGATCATCCCCTCGCTCCTGCTCGTGCTGTTCTCGACCGTCGACATCATCGACACGGGAGGGAGCAGGCGGGTCGACTTCCTGGCCCCCGGCGTCCTCGCCCTCGCCGTGATGTCCACCGCCTTCACCGGGCAGGCCATCGCGACCGGCTTCGAGCGGCGGTACGGGGTCCTCAAGCGGCTCGGCGCCTCCCCGCTCCCCCGCTGGGCACTGATGACCGCCAAGACGCTCTCGGTCCTGGCCACGGAGGTCCTCCAGATCGCGCTGCTGACCATGATCGCGTTCGCGCTCGGGTGGTCACCGGCCGGCAACCCTCTCTCCGTACTGCTGCTGCTCGTCCTCGGCACCGCCGCCTTCTCCGGCCTCGGTCTGCTGATGGCCGGGACGCTCAGGGCCGAGGCGACGCTGGCAGCCGCCAACCTGGTCTTTCTGCTGCTCCTGGTGGGCGGCGGGGTGATCGTGCCACTGGACAGGTTCCCCGAGGGGGTGCAGTCGGTTCTCGCGCTACTGCCGATCTCCGCGCTCTCGGACGGGCTGCGCGATGTGCTCCAGCACGGTGCCGCGATGCCGTGGGGCGATCTCGGCATCCTCGCCGTCTGGGCACTGCTCTCACTGGGCGCGGCCGCCCGGCTCTTCCGCTGGGAGTGACGCAAGCGCCAGGATGAGCCTGCCGAGATCCGCACGGTGGGAGGCTTCGATGGAGCGGACCGCCGCGCTGCGACTGGACGCCGAATGGGCCAGGGTGAGGTCCGGCAGGTCCGGCGTCTCACCCGGCGAGCGCGAGCGCATGCTGACGGAGCTGATCGCGGCGCTGGCGCCGCACGCCGATGACGATCTTTCGCTCGCCGCGAGGCTGAGCCTGCGGTACGGCGCGGTGACCGACCGCGGCGCCTAGGCGGGCGCCGCCGAGCTGACCGACGCCTTCCTGCACTCGCCGGACCGGCCCGCCGCCGTCAGTGGGATGGCGGGTCGCCGTGTGGTGGGAGGAGGAGTGCCACCTCGACGGCTCGCGCTTCCGGCTGACGTACGTACCGCCCTGACCTGGACCGCGGGCCGGGGCCACACCCGGATCGGCCCCGGACCGGACCCCTCGTGAAAACGTGCACAATCCCCCGCTTACGATAGGGCCCGTGCTGACCCCCCTCGCCTATATCGCCCAGCGCTGGACGCCCACTCCCAAAACGCTCCGGCGCGCCGCGCTCTCCGCCGTCGTGATGAGCGTGGTCATCATCGTCACCGGCGGCGCGGTCCGGCTGACCGGCTCCGGCCTCGGCTGCGACGCCTGGCCCAAGTGCACGGACGACAGCCTGTTCGCCACGCCCGAGCAGGGCATCCACGGCGCGATCGAGTTCGGCAACCGGATGCTGACGTACGTCCTGTCGGCTGCGGTTGGCTGGGCGATCATCGCGGCGCGCGCGGTCAAGCCGCTGCGGCGTGGGCTGACCCGGCTCGCCTGGTCGCAGTTCTGGATCGTGATGGGCAACGCGGTACTCGGCGGCATCACCGTGTGGGCGGGCCTCAACCCGTGGACGGTGGCCGGGCACTTCATGCTCGCCACCGGGCTCCTCACGGTAGCCACCGTCACCTGGCAGCGGGCCCGCGAGGGAGACGGCGCACCGCGCCCGCGCGTCCCGCGCCCGGTCCGCAGGCTCTCCTGGGCGATCGTCGTCACCTCCGTGGCGCTGATCGCGCTGGGCACATCGGTGACCGGTTCCGGCAAGCACGCCGGCGACAGCAGCGCTGTGCCGCGCATGCCCTGGGACTGGGCGGACGCCGCACACGTCCACGCGGTCGCCGCATGGGTTCTCTGCGCGCTGGCCGTCGCGATGTGGCTGGTGCTGCGCGTGGTCGACGCACCCGACGACACCCGGGCGCGCGCCCGGGACCTGCTGATCGTGCTGCTCCTGCAAGGGGGGGTGGGCTATGTGCAGTACTTCACCGGGGTTCCTGAGGTACTGGTCGCCGCCCACATGCTCGGCTCCGCGCTGATGTGGATCGCGGTGGTGCGGCTCGCGCTGAGCCTGCGCGAGCGGCCGAGCAGCACGGCCCCGGCGCAGACCCGGGTGGGCGACGCGGCCGTGTCAGCTGCCTGAGGGCTGCCACGCGCCGACGGGGAGCACCTCGTCCCGAGGCTCGATCGGCTACGTCCAGGGACCATCCCCGCGCAAGCGCGCGGCACCTAAGGTCAATGACCCGGGCCGGCCCTGGTGAGTCACCCCAGTCGGTAGACGCGGGCGGCGTTGCCGGCCGCGATCATCCCGGCGACCCGTTCCGCGTCCGTACGGGCCCAGGCGCCGTCGCCGACCCAGCCTCCGAGCACCCGTGCGAGCGCCTCGCGGAAGATCCGGGCGCCCACCACGTGAAGCTCGGGCAGCCCGTGCGCGCCGCTGGAGAAGAGCAGCTTTCCGAACGGCGCCAGCTCCAGGATCTCCGCGAGCACGGCCGCGGCCCGCGCCCCCGTGTGCACCAGGGCGGGCCCCAGATCCGCGTACACATGCGGGTACACGCTCGCCAGATGCGCGGCGTGGCGGTGGTACGGATAGCCGTGCAGCAGCACCAGATCGGTGCCGAGCCCCGAGGTGGCGGCCGCGAAGCCGGTCATCAGCATCGGGTCCTCCACGCCGACATGGAGCTGGAGCGGCAGTCCCGACGCGACCGCGATCCACAGCAGATGCCGCACCAGTACGGGATCGGTGATCCGGCCGCCGACCTGCCGTGCGGCCAGCCAGCGGGCGGCCGCTCCGCGTACCTCCCCCGGGCCGGGCGGCTCGGGCGCGAGGGCGAGCCCGTGGCCCACTGCGCCGACGGAGGTGAAGGCGACGGCGGACGCGGCGGCTCCGTGCACGGCCTCGGCGAGGTTCGCCAGGAAGCTCTCGACGGTGCCCGAGGTGTCGGCGACCTGCTCGGCGAGGAGTTCCAGGCGGACGATCTCGCGAGCCTCGGCCGCGCCCGCGGCGGCGATCTCGGGCGGGCCCGTGAGATCCCCCGGCAGCCCGGTGTCCACCAGATAGGTGGAGATGCCGCTGCCCCTCAGCAGCCGCCTGCCCGCCTCCAGCACGCCCAGCTCACGCCGTCGGGCGAGATAGCGGGCCGGCGGGCAGTGCGGCTCGAGCCCCAGCAGCGGCGGACACCAGCGCCGGACCGCGAAGCCGGTCTGGGTGTCGAAGAAGGTGGTGCCGGGGGCCGGCGGCCCGGCGGTCCGGCCCAGGTGCGCCTCGAAGGTGCCAAGGCCGAGCTCCGTACGGAGCACCCCGTGGCAGTACTGGTCCACGAGGGTCGGTGTGTCGATCATCCGGGCTCCCAGTCATGGACTGTGCTTCCACAGTCCTAACGGGTGACACCCGTGTGAGGTGTTGCTCAGCCGTTGGACGGGCCGCCGACCTGGATGCCCGCCATCCGGGTCCACTCGTACGGCCCAGTGCGGACCTTCGCCGCGAACTCCCCGTCGAACGACTCGTGCAGCGTGATCCCGGCCTTCTCGGCCGCGCTCTGCGCGATGTCGTGGCTCGGCGCCACGAGGTCGCCCCAGGCGCCGTCATCGCCGACGAGCACGATGCGGGTGCCCATCTGGCCGAGGTATTCGAGCTGCCCCTCGGCGTTGCCGTGAGCCTTGGCGAAGGCGCCGATCTGCTTGGCGAGTCTGGCCGCCCTGCGCTCTGCCTGCTTGACCTGCTTGGCCTGCTTCGTATCTGCCATGAACAAGATGCTACCGACTGGTAGCTAGCGCAGGAAGGGGTCCACCGCGACGGCCACGAAGAGCAGCGAGACGTAGGTGATGGACCAGTGGAAGAGCCGCATCTCCTTGAGCTTCACGCCGGTGGCGCCGCCCTTGGCGCGGTTGTGCAGGGAGTGCGCCTCCCAGAGCCACCAGCCGCCGGTCACCAGCGCCACCGCGGTGTAGAACCAGCCGGTGTAGCCGAGCGGCGTCAGCAGCAGCGAGACCGCGACCATCACCCAGCTGTAGAGGACGATCTGGCGGGCGACAACCCGGTTGGAGGCGACGACGGGGAGCATTGGGACGCCCACGCGCGCATAGTCCTCCTTCACCTTCATCGACAACGGCCAGTAGTGAGGCGGCGTCCAGAAGAAGATGACGAGGAAGAGGATGACCGCGGCCCACGACATCGAGTTGGTGACGGCGGACCAGCCGATCAGCACCGGCATACAGCCGGCGATGCCGCCCCAGACGATGTTCTGCGAGGTGCGGCGCTTGAGGATCATCGTGTAGACGATGACGTAGAAGAGCAGGGCACCGAGCGACAGCGCGGCGGACAGCCAGTTGACGAGCAGCCCGAACCAGAGGGTGGAGACGACGGTGAGTGCCAGGCCGAAGGCCAGGCCCTCGCGGGGCGACACCATTCCGGTGACCAGCGGACGTTGCGACGTACGGTCCATCAGGGCGTCGATGTCGCGGTCGATGTACATGTTCAGCGCGTTGGCGCCACCTGCCGAGAGGTAACCGCCGACGCACGTCGTCAGGACGAGCCACAGGTCGGGCACATCCTGCGCGGCCAGGAACATCACCGGGACGGTGGTGATCAGGAGCAGTTCGATGATCCGCGGCTTGGTCAGCGCAACGAATGCCTTGACGCGGGCCCCGAACGGCCGGTGGCCCCCCGGGCTGGGAGTCAAGACGACCCCTGCGGGTCGGGACTCGACGGCCGTCACGCACACCCCTGACAGAGAAATCCCAGCAAGCTCCCGGAGTGAAGACCGGGTAAAGACTTGCGCGTACCACGCCACTCTAGACGTTGCCGATACGCCGATCTTCGCGGGGGTGGGCACGTGTTGAGCGGCAGCATCGGCCCATACGTATACCTGGCCAGGAGGCGAAGTAGACCCAGCGATTGCACCCTGGCTGTACGTGATTCTTTTTAATCCAGCGCTCGAAAAGTTGCGCGTAGTTCCGGGGGTAGGCTCGACAACGCCCGGTGCTTCCGTCGTCACCGGGATACGAACATGTGGAGAGGAGCCCTGACCCAGGGTGAGCACCAAGCCGACCACCACAGACCTCGAGTGGACCGATCTGGACCAGCGGGCCGTCGATACCGTCCGCGTCCTGGCCATGGATTCCGTACAGAAGGTCGGCAACGGCCACCCCGGTACGGCCATGAGCCTCGCGCCCGCCGCGTACGTGCTGTTCCAGAAGGCCATGCGGAACGACCCCGCCGATCCGGACTGGACCGGCCGCGACCGGTTCGTCCTCTCCGCGGGCCACTCGTCGCTGACCCTCTACATCCAGCTCTACCTGGCCGGGTACGGCCTGGAGCTCGACGATCTGAAGGCGTTCAGGACCTGGGGTTCGAAGACCCCGGGCCACCCGGAGTACGGACACACGGCGGGCGTCGAGACGACGACCGGCCCGCTCGGCCAGGGAGTCGCCAACGCAGTGGGCATGGCCATGGCCTCCCGCTACGAGCGCGGTCTGTTCGACCCGGAGGCCCCTGAGGGCACCTCCCCGTTCGACCACACCATCTGGGCCATCGCCGGTGACGGCTGCCTCCAGGAGGGCATCTCCCACGAGGCGTCCTCGCTGGCCGGTCACCAGAAGCTGGGCAACCTGGTGCTGCTGTGGGACGACAACCACATCTCCATCGAGGGCGACACCGAGGCGGCCGTCTCCGAGGACACCCTCAAGCGGTACGAGGCGTACGGCTGGCACGTCCAGCGCGTCGAGCAGCTGCCGAGCGGCGACCTCGACCCGGCGGGTCTGTACAGGGCCCTGAAGGCGGCGCAGGCCGAGACCGAGCGCCCCTCCTTCATCGCGGCCCGCTCGATCATCGCCTGGCCCGCCCCGCACGCGCAGAACACCGAGGCCGCGCACGGCTCGGCCCTCGGCGAGGAAGAGGTCGCGGCCACCAAGCGCGTCCTCGGCTTCGACCCGGAGAAGTCCTTCGAGGTCTCCGACGCGGTCCTCGCGCACACCCGTGAGGCCCTCGACCGCGGCCGCGAGGCCCGCGGCGAGTGGGAGAAGACCTTCGCCGCGTGGCGCACCGCCAACCCGGAGCGCGCCGCGGAGTTCGACCGGATCCGCGCGGGCGAGCTCCCCGCGGGCTGGGAGGACCGGATCCCGGAGTTCGAGACCGGCAAGGGCGTCGCCACCCGCGCGGCCTCCGGCAAGATCCTCCAGGCGCTGGGCGCGGTCATTCCCGAGCTGTGGGGCGGCTCCGCCGACCTGGCCGGCTCGAACAACACGACGATCGACAAGACCTCGTCGTTCCTGCCCAAGGGCAACCCGCTGCCTGGGGCCGATCCGTACGGCCGCACGATCCACTTCGGCATCCGCGAGCACGCCATGGCCGCATCCATGAACGGCATCGCGCTGCACGGCAACACCCGTATCTACGGCGGCACCTTCCTGGTGTTCTCCGACTACATGCGCAACGCGGTACGGCTCTCGGCGCTGATGCACCTGCCGGTGACGTACGTCTGGACGCACGACTCGATCGGTCTCGGTGAGGACGGCCCGACCCACCAGCCGGTGGAGCACCTGGCCTCGCTGCGCGCCATCCCGGGGCTGAACATCGTCCGCCCGGCCGACGCCAACGAGACCGCGATCGCCTGGCGCGAGATCCTCAAGCGCTACACCAAGGAGTTCGGGGTCGGCGCGCCGCACGGTCTGGCGCTGACCCGCCAGGGTGTGCCCACGTACGAGCGCAACGAGGACGCGGCGAAGGGCGGTTACGTCCTGTTCGACGCCGAGGGCGGCGACGCGCAGGTCGTGCTCATCGCCACCGGCTCCGAGGTGCAGCTCGCCGTCGAGGCGCGCGAGCAGCTGCAGGCCGACGGTGTGCCGACCCGGGTCGTCTCGATGCCGTCCGTCGAGTGGTTCGAGGAGCAGGACCAGGCGTACAAGGACAGCGTTCTGCCGCCGGCCGTCAAGGCGCGGGTGGCGGTCGAGGCCGGTATCGGCCTGACCTGGCACCGTTTCGTGGGCGACGCAGGCCGCATCGTTTCGCTGGAACACTTCGGCGCTTCGGCCGACGGCAAGGTCCTCTTCCGCGAGTTCGGCTTCACTGCCGAGCACGTGGCCGCAGCCGCCCGGGACTCTCTTGAATTTGTTGGCGGGCAGGAAGCCGCCGCGCGCTGACGCCGGTATACGACAAGTAGGAGATGCAACTCTTATGACAGACGCACTCAAGCGCCTCTCCGAAGAAGGCGTGGCGATCTGGCTCGACGACCTGTCGCGCAAGCGGATCACGTCCGGCAATCTCGCCGAACTGATCGACCAGCAGCACGTCGTGGGCGTCACCACCAACCCGTCGATCTTCCAGAAGGCCATCAGCAGCGGTGACGGTTACGAGCAGCAGCTCGCCGACCTCGCCGTACGCAAGGTGACCGTCGAGGAAGCCGTACGCATGATCACGACGGCGGACGTCAGGGACGCCGCCGACATCCTGCGGCCGGTCTTCGAGGTCACCGGCGGCCAGGACGGCCGGGTGTCCATCGAGGTCGACCCGCGCCTGGCCCACAAGACCGAGCCGACCATCGCCGAGGCCAAGCAGCTGGCCTGGCTGGTGGACCGGCCGAACACCCTCATCAAGATCCCGGCGACGAAGGCCGGCCTGCCGGCGATCACCGAGGTCATCGGCAAGGGCATCAGCGTCAATGTCACGCTGATCTTCTCGCTGGCGCGCTACCGCGAGGTCATGGACGCCTACCTGACCGGGCTGGAGAAGGCGAAGGCCGCGGGCCTGGACCTTTCCAAGATCCAGTCGGTGGCGTCCTTCTTCGTGTCGCGGGTGGACACCGAGATCGACAAGCGTCTTGACGCGCTGGGCACGCCGGAGGCCAAGGAGGCCCGCGGCAAGGCGGGGCTGGCCAACGCGCGGCTCGCCTACGAGGCGTACGAAGAGGTGTTCGGCTCTGCCGACAATTCGACGCCGCCCTCGGACCGCTGGGCCGCGCTCGACAAGGCGCAGGCCAACAAGCAGCGTCCGCTGTGGGCTTCGACCGGCGTCAAGGACCCGGCGTACAAGGACACCATGTACGTCGAAGATCTGGTCGCGCCCGGCACGGTGAACACCATGCCGGAGGCCACCCTCGAAGCCACCGCCGACCACGGCCGGATCACCGGTGACACGGTCCACGGCACCTACGAGCAGTCCCGCGACGAACTCGAGGCCCTCGAGAAGCTCGGGATCTCCTACGACGACGTCGTGCAGCTGCTCGAGGAAGAGGGCGTCGAGAAGTTCGCTTCGTCCTGGAACGACCTGCTCAAGTCGACCGAGGCCGAACTCAAGCGCCTCGCTCCTTCGGAGGGCTGACCACCTTGTCCGGTACTGGCGGAGCCAATCCGCTCCGTGACCCCGCAGACCGACGGCTCCCGCGTATCGCGGGGCCGTCGGGCCTGGTCATTTTTGGCGTCACGGGCGATTTGTCACGTAAAAAGTTGATGCCTGCCGTCTATGACCTGGCCAACCGCGGACTGCTGCCGCCGGGCTTTTCGCTCATCGGCTTCGCCCGCCGTGAATGGCGGGACGAAGACTTCGCGCAGGAGGTCCACGACGCCGTCAAGGCCCACGCCCGTACGCCGTTTCGCGAGGAGGTCTGGCAGCAGCTCATCCAGGGGATGCGCTTCGTCCAGGGCACCTTCGACGACGACGAGGCCTTCGAGAGGCTGAAGGCCACCATCGAGGACCTCGACAAGAAGCAGGGCACCGGGGGCAACTTCGCCTTCTACCTGTCCGTGCCGCCGAAGTTCTTCCCCAAGGTCGTCAAGCAGCTGAAGAAGCACGGGCTGGCCGAGCAGCCGGAAGGCTCCTGGCGCCGCGCGGTCATCGAGAAGCCGTTCGGCCACGACCTGGCCTCCGCCCAGGAGCTCAACCAGGTGGTGCACGAGGTCTTCCCGGCCAACGAGGTCTTCAGGATCGACCACTACCTCGGCAAGGAGACCGTCCAGAACATTCTGGCGCTGCGCTTCGCCAACACCCTGTTCGAGCCGATCTGGAACCGGTCGTACGTCGACCATGTCCAGGTCACCATGGCCGAGGACATCGGCATCGGCGGCCGCGCCGGCTACTACGACGGCATCGGCGCCGCCCGTGACGTCATCCAGAACCACCTTCTCCAACTGCTCGCGCTGACCGCGATGGAGGAGCCCGCCTCCTTCGACGCCGACGCGCTCGCGGCCGAGAAGACCAAGGTCCTCGGCGCGGTGAAGCTGCCCCCGGACCTGTCCAGGAGCACGGTGCGCGCGCAGTACGCGGCGGGCTGGCAGGGCGGCGAGAAGGCCGTCGGCTATCTCGAGGAAGAGGGCATCAACCCCAACTCCAAGACCGACACCTACGCCGCGATCAAGCTGGAGATCGACAACCGCCGCTGGGCGGGCGTCCCCTTCTATCTCCGTACGGGCAAGCGGCTCGGCCGCCGGGTCACCGAGATCGCGGTGGTCTTCCAACGCGCCCCGCACTCCCCCTTCGACCGCACGGCCACCGAGGAGCTGGGCCAGAACGCCCTGGTCATCCGCGTCCAGCCGGACGAGGGCGTGACCCTGCGGTTCGGCTCGAAGGTGCCTGGCACCTCGATGGAGGTGCGGGACGTCTCGATGGACTTCGCGTACGGCGAGTCCTTCACGGAGTCCAGCCCGGAGGCGTACGAACGGCTCATCCTCGACGTCCTGCTCGGCGACTCCAACCTCTTCCCGAGGGTCGAGGAGGTCGAGCTGTCCTGGAAGATCCTCGACCCGATCGAGCAGTTCTGGGACAAGCACGGCAAGCCCGCGCAGTACCCGGCAGGTACGTGGGGGCCGGTCGAGGCGGACGAAATGCTCGCACGAGACGGACGGAGCTGGCGCCGGCCATGAAGATCGACCTTACGGACACCACGTCCAGCAAGATCAACAAGTCGCTGGTGCAGGGACGGCGAGCGATCGGCACGCCCGCCGTCGGCATGGTGCTCACTCTTGTCATCGTCACCGACGAGGAGAACGCCTACGACGCGCTGAAGGCGGCCAACGAGGCGGCGCGCGAGCACCCTTCGCGCAAGCTGGTCGTCATCAAGCGGGTCTCGCGCTCGCCGCGCGACCGGGCGAATGCCCGCCTGGACGCCGAGGTGCGGGTGGGCGTGGACGCGGGCACCGGCGAGACGGTCGTGCTCCGGCTGTACGGCGATGTCATCGACCACGCCCAGTCGGTGGTTCTGCCGCTGCTGCTGCCGGACGCGCCGGTCGTGGTCTGGTGGCCGGTGAACGGGCCGACCAACCCGACCAGTGACCCGCTGGGCGCGCTCGCGCAGCGCCGGGTGACGGACTCGTACGCCTCCGAACATCCCGTGCAGGACCTGATGGCGCGCGCCGATGCGTACACCCCCGGCGACACCGATCTGGCGTGGACCCGGATCACGCCGTGGCGCTCCATGCTCGCGGCCGCTCTGGACCAGGTGGCGTGCGAGGTCACCTCGGTCGAGGTGGCGGGCGAGGAGTTCAACCCGAGCTGCGAACTGCTCGGGATGTGGCTCGCCGACCGGCTGAAGGTGCCGGTGACGCGCACGGCTTCGTCGGGGCCCGGTCTCACGGCCGTACGGATGGAGACGGACTGCGGCCCGATCGTGCTGGACCGGGCGGACGGCTCGCTGGCGACGCTGTCCATCGAGGGGCAGCCGGACCGGGCGGTGGCGCTGAAGCGGCGTGACACAGCCGAGCTGATCGCGGAGGAACTGCGGCGTCTCGACCCGGACGACACATATGCGTCGGCGCTGCGGTTCGGCGTGGAGCGGCTGGGCTACGGCGGGGCGTACGCGGCTCGGGCCAAGTCCGGGGCGAAGGCCGAGGCCAGGTCGGAGGGCGATTCCGAGGGCAAGTCCGCCTCCGCGAAGAAGTCGGCCGCGGAAAAGAAGGCAGCGGCGAAGTGAGTACCCCGCAGCTCGTCGTCCACCGCGACAAGGAGCTGATGGCGCAGGCCGCGGCAGCCCGGCTGATCACGAAGATCGTGGATGCCCAGGCGGCGCGCGGCTCCGCGTCGGTGGTCCTGACGGGCGGTCGCAACGGCAACGCCCTGCTCGCCGCCCTCGGTGCCTCGCCGGCCCGGGACGCGATCGACTGGCCGCATCTCGATCTGTGGTGGGGCGACGAACGGTTCCTCCCCCAGGGCGACCCGGAGCGCAATGTCACGCAGGCCCGCGAGGCCCTGCTGGACAGCGTGCCGGTGGACCCGAAGCGGGTGCACGCGATGCCCGCGTCGGACGGCGTTTACGGCAATGACGTGGAGGCGGCGGGCGCCGCGTACGCGGCCGAACTCGCCGCGGCGGCGGGCCCGGAGGACCATGGTCCGGTGCCGAGCTTCGATGTGCTGATGCTGGGGGTGGGGCCCGACACCCATGTGGCCTCGCTCTTCCCCGAAATGCCCGCGGTCCGCGAGACGGAGCGCATGGTGGTCGGCGTACACGGCGCACCCAAGCCGCCTCCGACCCGTATCTCGCTCACACTTCCGGCGATCCGGTCGGCGCGCGAGGTATGGCTGTTGGCGGCCGGCGCGGACAAGGCGAAGGCCGTGGCGATAGCGCTGTCGGGCGCGGGCGAGATCCAGGCCCCGGCGGCGGGCGCGAGGGGCCGCAGCCGGACGCTGTGGCTGCTGGACGCGGCGGCGGCGTCGCAGCTGCCGCGGGACTTGTATCCCCCGGCGTCGCCCTGACCGAGGCACCGAGGCACCAGAACCGGGGGCAAGCCCCCAGACCCTCCCCCTACGCCCTGCGGGCGTGGGGGGACCCCCAGTACGGCCTTCGGCCGTGTCCTCAAACGCCGGACGGGCTTGAAGTTCCGCCCGTCCGGCGGAACTTCCGAGAGCCCCGGCATAAGCCTCGCCCGCGATTGGGGCGCGGGGTCCGGAGCGGAGCCCCGACATTAAGCCTCGTCGGCGATTGAGGCGCGGGGCCCGGGGCGGAACCCCGACATAACCCCCGCCGATGCCCGGGTAACCGGACGCGGTCACACAGGGATCGTCGCCCCGACCTCGGCCGAACCGCACCCCTCCGTCTCGTCGCCCCGTATGAGGAACGGCTCCAGCAACCCCGGCACCGCGTCGGACGCGAACGCCAGCCCCTCGCTCTCCCCCGCGTCGTACACCGAATACGCCCCCGCCCCCGCTGCCGTCGTCGCGGTCAGCGTCAGCAACCCGGCCCGGCGCTGGAAGACCGACTGCTTCACCGTCCAGCCGATGACCCCGCCCCGCTGCAGCGCGACCGTCGCGCGGCGGACCGTGCCGGAGCGAGCCACCAGATACGCGCCGCTGATGCCGTGCCCCAGACTGCGGTACGCATCCAGGGCGAAGATCACCGCGGCCGGCAGCGCCACGACCGCGCACGCCGCCGCGATGTACAGCAGAACCGAAGTGAGCCAGGCGCCCAGAACCGTCAGCACTACCAGCGGCAACAGCGCCGATGCCAGCGCCCGGCGCAGCCGCCGGGTGCGCGCCGCCTGGGGGTGGGCGGTCAGACGGGCGGCGCTCGTCGGCGCCACAGGCTCGCGCAGCACCTGCGCGGCCACCTCGTCCGCCACCATCCGCGGGGCCGGCGGCAGCAGCACCTTCAGATCGGCGTGCTTGTCCTGCTCGTCGTCGGCGAGGCCGGTGGCGACCGCGTCCACCCGCGCCGCGCCGAGCAGCCTGACGCCGAGTGGCTCGACGAGTTCGACACCGCGCAGGCGGCGCTCCTCTATGGAGATCGAGCGCGCGGTGAACAGGCCACGCCGCACTCGCAGGGTGCCGCCCGGCTCGCGCTCCAGACGGTAGTTCCACCACATCTCGACCCACAGGCCGATCGCTCCGACGACTCCGGCGGCCACGGCCGCGACGACGATCAGCACGAGCGTCAAGGCGATGGAGGTGTCCTGGAACCGGTCCCCCACCCAGTCGATGACCTTGCGCTGCGCCCCGAACCACTCGCTGACCTGCATCACACCGCCGACCGCCGCGCCGCCGAGCAGCGGGGCGACAAAGCTGACCGGGGCGTACCGGATCCAGGACGGATCGAGGGCAGCGAGGTCCCCCTCCCGGTGGGTACCGGGAGCGGTCGTCGCCGTCCGGGCCAGCAGCTGCGTACGCAGCCGCTCGCCCTCGGCCTTGCTGACCGGGTCGAGTTCAAGCGTGGACTCGCCCCCTGCGTGCTCGCCCGTGCCGATACGCACCTTGACCAGGCCGAGAACGCGCAGCAGCGGGTTGGCGGACAGGTCGACGCTTCGGACGCGCTCGCGGGCCAGCGAACGGCGTTTGACCAGGAGCAGTCCGGTGTGGAGCTCGGCGCGATCGAGGCCGATGCGGTAGCGCGTCCGGCGCCACCGTACGTAGTCCGCGGCTGCGCCCGCCGCGATCAGCAGCACGGCACCGGCCAGCACCCAGCCGAACGCCTGCCCGAGCGGCATCCCTCCGGCGAGGCCGAGCGTGGTGGGCAGCGCCGCACCTGCCGCGACCCCAGCCATGACGAAGGCGGTGACGAGCACGGTGCGCTTGTCGAGCCGCCGCCACTCCCCCTCGGCCACCGGCTCCAGCTCCGGTTCGGCCGAGCTCATGTCGCGTCCCCGGGTATGGCCCGGGTGATCCGGGTCAGCTGCTCCGCGAGCTGCGCGGCCTGCTCATGGTCGAGCCCCTCGATCTTGATCGCGCCCTTGGAGGACGCGGTGGTGACGATGACCGTGGCGAGCCGGAACGCCTGCTCCAGCGGCCCGCGCATCGTGTCAACGGTCTGGATCCTGGACATGGGCGCGATCCGCCATTCCTGCCAGAACGCCCCCGTACGGACGTAGACCGCCTCGTCCGTGACCTCCCAGCGGTGCACCCTGAACCACCAGTTGGGGAGGAAGAGGGTGCAGGCCAGGCCCAGCACCGCCAGTACGGCGGCCGGCGTCAGCAGCCACAGCCGGGCCGGCCCGATGAGCAGGCCCAGTACGGCGAGCAAGGTCACGGGAATCGCGGTAGCCAGCAGCAACTGCACCCGCCACCAGCCGACCACCCGTTCGTTCAGTGTGCTGTTCGGCGGCCTCAGCCTCACCCCCTCCTCCATCGGCTCAACGACCCCGCAGCGTGCGGTACTTGGTCACCAGCGTCGAGGTCGAGTTGTCCAGCTGCTCAGCGCCCGTTCCCTCGGTCAGCACCGGCTCGATCTTCTTGGCCAGCACCTTGCCGAGCTCCACGCCCCACTGGTCGAAGGAGTCGATGTTCCAGACGGCGCCCTGGACGAACACCTTGTGTTCGTAGAGCGCGATCAACTGGCCGAGCACGGACGGCGTGAGCTCGGTGGCGAGGATCGTGGTCGTCGGACGGTTGCCCTCGAACGTCTTGTGCGCCACCAGTTCCTCCGGCACACCCTCCGCCCGGACCTCCTCCGGAGTCTTCCCGAAGGCGAGCGCCTGCGGCTGAGCGAAGAAGTTGGCCATCAGCAGATCATGCTGAGCGACCAGACGGGCCGGCAGATCCCCGACCGGCGTGGCGAAGCCGATGAAGTCCGCCGGGATGAACTTGGTGCCCTGGTGCAGCAACTGGTAGTAGGCGTGCTGCCCGTTGGTGCCGGGCGTGCCCCAGACAACCGGACCGGTCTGCCATTCGACCCGGTTGCCCTCGCGGTCCACGGACTTGCCGTTGGACTCCATGTCCAGCTGCTGGAGATAGGCGGTGAACTTGCTCAGATAGTGGGAGTAGGGCAGCACCGCATGCGACTGCGCGTCGAAGAACTCGCCGTACCAGACGCCCAGCAGGCCGAGCAGCATCGGCGCGTTGGCCTCGGCCGGAGCCGTACGGAAGTGCTCGTCGACCAGGTGGAAGCCGGCGAGCATGTCGCGGAATCGGTCCGGGCCGATCGCGACCATCAGCGAGAGGCCGATCGCGGAGTCGAAGGAGTAGCGCCCGCCGACCCAGTCCCAGAACTCGAACATGTTCGCCGTGTCGATGCCGAAGTCGGAGACCTTCTCGGCGTTCGTGGACAGCGCCACGAAGTGCTTGGCGACGGCATCCTGACCGGCCTTCAGCCCGGTGAGCAGCCATTCACGGGCGGAGGTGGCGTTGGTGATGGTCTCGATGGTGGTGAACGTCTTGGAGGCGATGATGAAGAGCGTCTCGGCCGGGTCCAAGTCCCTTACGGCCTCGTGCAGATCGGCCCCGTCGACGTTCGACACGAAACGGAACGTCAGATCGCGCGCGGTGTAGGCGCGCAGCGCCTCGTACGCCATGGCCGGGCCCAGGTCTGAGCCGCCGATGCCGATGTTCACCACGTTCTTGATGGCCCTGCCGGTGTGGCCGGTCCATTCGCCCGCCCTGACACGGTCGGAGAAGGCGGTCATCTTGTCGAGCACGGCGTGCACCGCCGGCACCACGTTCTCGCCGTCGACCTCGATCACGGCGTCCCGCGGGGCGCGCAGCGCCGTGTGCAGGACGGCGCGGTTCTCGGTGGTGTTGATCTTCTCGCCGCGGAACATCGCGTCCCGCAGTTCGGCGACCTTGGTGACAACGGCCAGCTCGCGCAGCATCGCCAGCGTCTCGTCGGTCACCAGGTGCTTGGAGTAGTCGAGGTAGAGATCGCCGACCTGGAGGGTGTACCGGCTGCCGCGCGCCTGGTCGGCTGCGAACAGCTCGCGCAGATGCGTCTGTCCCAGTTGCTCACGGTGCTTGCCGAGAGCAATCCATTCGGGCGTCTGATTGAGCCTGGTACGGCCTTCTGCGTTCACAGAGATTCACCTCGCGTGGACGGTCGGTTCAGCCCCGCTGACCTGCTTTTCGGCCGGGGGTCCGGGGGTTGTCCCCCGGGAAGACACAGCATCTTGGACATCAGCCCGATTCTTCTCATACCTGCCTGCGTGCCCCGCTGCGTATCCAACCTAATTGATCAGCGGGGCAAGAGACGCGACTGCCGGAATGAACAGTCCGGCCGCCAGCAAGGCGGGGGTGTTCGGCCCCCAGGCGGCCGCCGCCGCTCCGCCGAGCAGCGCGCCGAGCGGAGTGCCGGCGATCGCGAGCGTACGGAAGGCGGAGTTGATCCGGCCCAGCAGCTGCGCCGGGCTGCGCTCCTGGATCAACGTCGTCTGGTTGACGTTCCACACCATGCCCATGACCGCGAACACCGCCATCGCGGCGATCGTGACCCATAGCGCGCGCACGGACCCCATGGCGACCAGGCATCCGGTCTGCACAAGGCCGGCGGCGAACACGCTCCGTATTCGTCCGAACCGGTCGGCCAGCCTGCGGGCAAGCAGGCCGCCCGCCAGACTGCCGGCCCCGAAGGCCGTGATCACGGCCGCGTATCCGCCGGGCCCCGCACCGAGCCAGCCGGTGACATGGACGACGAGGGTGGCGATGAGCGCGCCCATGCCGATGTTGCAGAGTGCGGTGGCGATGCAGAGCCCGCGCTGTGCGCGATCCCGCCACAGAGTGCGCAGCCCTTCGGCGATCTCCCCGCGCAGGGTGCTCCCGGCCGGTCCGGGCTCCCGCTGCGGCGCCCCGACGCGAAGGGATGCCACAAGCGCCGCCGCCACGGCATAGGTGGCCGCATCCGCCGCGTACGGCATGGCGGCGCCCACGACGAGCAGCACCGGAACCAGGGGCGCGGCGACAAAACCCCCGACGATCTGCTGTGCGGTCATCAGCCGGGCATTGGCGCTGGTCAGCGCCTCGGCCGGCACCAGCGAGGGCAGCAGGGCCGTCGCAGCGTTGTCGAAGAGCGTCTGGAGCGTGGTGAGGGCGAAGGCCAGCGCCAGCAGCAGTGCGATGGATCCCAGGTCCAGCCATACCGCGCCGGCGAAGCCCGCCATCAGCAGGCCGCGCAGCAGGTCGACGGCCCACATCGCCCGCCGCTGGTCCACCCGGTCTGCGACCGCGCCACCGAGCAGGCCGAACAGCAGCCACGGCAGATAGCCGCACGCCGTCACAGAGGCGATGAGCAGGGGATCGTCGGTCAGCGAGGCGGCGAGCAGCGGCATCGCGGCGGTTCGCAGCGAGTCGCCGAATTTGGACACGACGGCGGCCGTCCACAGCCGTCCGAACCCTCCGCGCCACGCGGGTGTTCGCGTCCGCACCGCTTCGGTCGCCGTCACAACGTCCCCCCTACGGTGCCTTGATTCAAAAACCGTAGAGGGTGCCACTGACAATCAGCCGCGAACGCACTCCGGCCGGACGCCCACAGGCATCCGGCCGGTCACAACTTCTAGATTTCGCCCCGCAGTTTCGCGAGCGCCTCGGCGAGGATCGCCTCGCCGTCCGCGTCGCTGCGCCGCTCGCGTACATAGGCGAGGTGCGTTTTGTACGGCTCGGTGCGCGGCGGGTCCGGCGGATTGTCCCGGTCCTGTCCGGCCGGGAACCCGCAGCGAGGACAGTCCCAAGTATCCGGAACCTGTGCGTCGCTGGCGAAGCTCGGCTGCGTCTCGTGCCCGTTCGAGCACCAGAAGGAGATGCGCAGGCGCGGCGCGGACTCGCCCCGCTCGGCCTCACCCATCGGCCCCGCTCCGACCCGGCTTCCCCGGATCGCGTTGCCACTTGCCACGGTCGTAACTCCCTGCGTGATGGTGCTCGAAGATGCCCCAGTCTACGTAAGGCCCAACGTGCGTCCAGTGATTGGAGTTACACCCCGCACCGAGACGCTGACGGCACGGGTCAGCTGTCCAGCTTCATCAGCAGCCCAAGTACGACAATGCACGCAAACCACAGCAGACCGACGACCACCGTGATGCGGTCGAGGTTGCGCTCGGCGACCGAGGAGCCGCCTACTGAGGACTGCATACCGCCACCGAACATGTCGGAGAGGCCGCCGCCCTTTCCCTTGTGCATCAGCACCAGCAGCATCATCAGCAGGCTGAAGACGATCAGGGCGATCGAGAACCCCATAATCACGGCTGGACCAACTTCCTCGGACTGAAATGGACAACGGGGGCCCGGGCTCGGAAAGCCTCAGGCCCCCGCAAGGGTACGACGGATCCGCGCTACCGCATACTTACTGGTCGCGGAACCGGACGATCTTGACGAACTCGTCCGCGTCCAGCGCCGCGCCACCCACCAGAGCACCGTCCACATCGGGCTGCGCCATGATCGCGGCGACGTTCCCGGACTTCACCGAGCCGCCGTACTGGATGCGGATCTTGTCGGCCAGCTCCGGGGAGTACAGCTCGGCAAGACGCCCGCGGATCGCACCGCAGACCTCCTGCGCGTCCTCGGGGGTGGCGACCTCGCCGGTACCGATGGCCCACACCGGCTCGTACGCGATCACGATCGACTCGGCCTGCTCGGCCGGGATGTCCTTGAGGCTCCCCTCGAGCTGACCGAGGGTGTACGGGACCTGCTGGCCGGCCTTGCGGATGTCCAGACCTTCGCCCACGCAGAGGATCGGGGTCATGCCGTGCCGGTAGGCAGCCTTCACCTTGGCGTTACAGAGCTCGTCGGTCTCGGCGTGGTACTGCCGGCGCTCGGAGTGACCCACGATGACGTAGGTGCACTTCAGCTTGGACAGCATCGAGCCCGAGACCTCGCCGGTGTACGCGCCGGAGTCGTGCGCGGAGACGTCCTGCGCGCCGTACTTGATCTTGAGCTTGTCGCCGTCGATCAAGGTCTGGACAGACCGCAGGGCGGTGAAGGCCGGCATTACGGCGACCTCTACGGCCTCGTAGTCCTTGTCCGACAGGGCGAAAGCGAGCTTCTGGACATGGGCGATGGCCTCGAGGTGGTTGAGGTTCATCTTCCAGTTGCCCGCCATCAGCGGCGTGCGGCCCTTTTCAGGAGCAGTCATTAAAGGTCAGTCCTCCAGTGCGGCGAGGCCGGGAAGCGTCTTGCCCTCGAGATACTCGAGGCTCGCGCCGCCACCGGTCGAAATGTGGCCGAATGCCTTCTCGTCGAAGCCCAGGATCCGGACGGCCGCGGCGGAGTCGCCACCGCCGACGACGGAGAATGCCGGGGAATCGACGAGCGCCTGGGCTACGGCTCTGGTGCCCTCGGCGTAGTCGGGGTGCTCGAAGACGCCCATCGGACCGTTCCAGAAGACGGTGGCCGCGTCGGCGAGCTTCGATGCGTACAGCTTGCGGGTCTCGGGACCGATGTCCAGACCCTCCTGGTCGGCCGGGATCGCGTCCGCGGCCACGACGGACGGGTTGGCCGGAGCCTTCGTCTTCAGGTCCGGAAACTCGGGCGAGACCAGGACATCGAGGGGGAGCACGAACTCCACGCCCTTCGCCTTGGCCCGCTCCAGGTACTCCCGGACCGTCGGGATCTGGTCCTCCTGGAGCAGCGAGATGCCGACCTCGTACCCCTGGGCCTTGAGGAAGGTGTACGCCATGCCGCCGCCGATCAGGATGCGGTCGGCCTTCTCCAGGAGATGGTCGATGACACCGAGCTTGTCGGAGACCTTGGCGCCGCCGAGCACCACGACGTACGGGCGCTTGACGTCCTCGGTGAGCTTCTTCAGGACGGCGACCTCGGTGGCGATGAGGTAGCCGGCGGCGTGCGGCAGGCGGGCCGGGAGGTCGTACACCGAGGCGTGCTTGCGGTGTACGGCGCCGAAGCCGTCGCCCACGTACAGATCGGCGAGACCGGCGAGCTGATCGGCGAAGGCGCCGCGCTCGGCGTCGTCCTTGCTGGTCTCACCGGGGTTGAAGCGGAGGTTCTCGATGACGGCGACGTGGCCGTCTGCGAGGCCCGCGACGACTGCCTTGGCCGACTCGCCGACGGTGTCGGCGGCGAAGGCGACGTCGGCGCCGAGCAGTTCACCGAGCCGCGCGGCCGCGGGGGCGAGCGAGAAGGCAGGGTCCGGGGCACCCTTGGGGCGGCCCAGGTGGGAGGCGACGACGACGCGCGCGCCCGCCTCGGCGAGCTTGGTGACGGTCGGCAGTACGGCGCGGATACGGCCGTCGTCGGTGATCCTGGTGCCGTCGAGCGGCACATTGAGGTCGGCGCGGACGAATACCCGCTTGCCTGCGACCCCTTCGGCGAGAAGTTGGTCGATCGTCTTCATGCGTACGGCTCCTCAGAGGGCTGGGACGTGCGACAGGGCTCGAACCGCGCTGCGTTGCGCTGCCCGAGCCCTGTCGCTCACATCGTGGTGCTCTCGTTACAGATCAGAGCTGGCCGCCGACGAAGACCGTGAGGTCCACGAGGCGGTTGGAGTAGCCCCACTCGTTGTCGTACCAGCCGATGACCTTGACGCTCTTGCCCTGGACCATGGTCAGGGAGGAGTCGAACGTGCAGGAGGCGGGCCAATTGACGATGTCCGAGGAGACGATCGCGTCCTCGGTGTAGTCCACGATGCCCTTGAGCTGGCCCTCGGCCGCCTTCTGGAACGCGGCGTTGACCTCGTCCTTGGTGACCTCGCGCTCCAGCTCGATGACGAGGTCGGTCACGGACCCGGTGGGGACCGGGACGCGCATCGCGATGCCGTCGAGCTTGCCCGCCAGCTCCGGGATGACCAGCGCGGTGGCCTTAGCGGCACCGGTGGTGGTCGGGATGATGTTCTCGGCGGCGGCGCGGGCGCGGCGCAGGTCCGAGTGCGGGAAGTCCAGGATGCGCTGGTCGTTCGTGTACGCGTGGACCGTGGTCATCATGCCCTTGACGATGCCGAAGTTCTCCAGGAGAACCTTGGCCATCGGCGCCACACAGTTGGTGGTGCAGGAGGCGTTGGAGATGACGTGGTGGTTGGCCGCGTCGTACTTGTCCTGGTTGACGCCCATCACGATGGTGATGTCCTCGTTCTTGGCCGGAGCCGAGATGAGGACCTTCTTGGCGCCGCCGGCGATGTGCTTCTCGGCGTCCGCCTTCTTGGTGAAGATGCCGGTCGACTCGATGACGATGTCGACGCCGAGCTCCCCCCACGGAATATCTGCGGGGTTGCGCTCGGAGAGCACCTTGATGGTGCGGCCGTCGACCGTGATCGTGTCGGCGGTGTGAGTCACCTCGGCCTTGAGACGGCCAAGGATGGTGTCGTACTTCAGCAAGTGGGCCGTGGTCGCAGTGTCACCCAGGTCGTTGACAGCCACGATCTCGATGTCTGCACCCTGCTCCAGCAGCGCGCGGAAGTAGTTACGACCGATGCGGCCAAAGCCGTTGATGCCTACGCGGATCGTCACGAACCGATCTCCTCGTTGGTACGCCGGTTTTAGACGCCGGCGAGTTGTATGGGATGTCCCCGACCGCCTACGACCCTACCCCCCTGAGGGCCTCGGAGTGACATCGAGTGGCTCCGTGCGTGGCACGGCGGTCCGTACCCCTCAGTAGGGGCGACGGAGCGCCGTTCCGGCTACGCAGCGTCAGTGCCTCAGTGCGCTGAGAGCCTTTCCGATGAGCTGCTTGCGGTCGGCCGCACCGGGCACATGCTCCAGGCCGAAGCCGATGAGCACGGTGTCCCGGGTGGTGACGGCAGCCTGGGAGTGGAAGAGCGCCTGGGCACGCGCCCAGTCGCCGGTGTTGCCGGGGCTGCCGGCCGGCGGTCCCGCCACGGCCCACGGGCCGAGTGAGGTCTCGAAGCTCTCGGGACCCTGCGGGGTGCCGCCGACCACGAGCTTGGTGTCGTCGACGAATACCCCGGTCCCGCCGGTGCCCGGGTCCGTGACGTACGAGATGGCGATCTCGACCTGCTTGCCCGCGTAGGCGCTGAGGTCGACGGAGACGGGCTGCCAGCCGTTGGAGGAGCCGGTGAAACGGTTCCAGGCGCCGCTGCTGCCGGTCGCCGTGCAACCGGTGTCATTGACGGTCAGGTAGTGCGCGAGGAAGGGGTGACCTTCGACGTAGTAGCCCTCCTCGCACTGGACGGGCACCTGGGTGGTGGTGCCGCCGTTGGCGTCCGGCAGGGTCGTCCAGTCGTCCTGGCCGACCGTGTGCGCCTCGACGACGACATTGTCGAAGCCGCGCTCGGTGTCGTGGCTGAGCTGGAACTGCAGGCCCGGCCCGGCTCCGGCCGCCGTGCCGGTCAGATCCACGGTGCGCGACAGCCGCATGTATGCGTCGTCCTCGTGCTTCGCGGCCGCGAACCAGGAGCCGTCGGCCGGTTCGAACGGGGTGCGGATGCCTGGATAGTCGCCCGCGGAGGCGCTCTTGAACTGCGGGAACTGGTCCGGCTTCAGGGTGTCCGAGGTGATCGTGTACGCCCCGGCCAGATCGAGCGGGTTCCCGGGCGCGGCGGCGAGTGAGGCCTTCGCACCCGCGAGCTTTCCGGTGCCCGCGAAGGAGAACGGGGACTTCAGCCCGACGCGGTTGTACGCGCCGAGGTAGTACTGCGCGAAGTCGTTGGAGTCGGCCCCGCCGAGGTCGACGTCGCCGCCGGCCAGCTCACCGGCGTTGATCAGCTTCCCGCCCTCGTTGAGGTAGTCCCGTACGGCGGCCGTGGTCGCCGCGGAGGGCTGTCCCGCGCCGGTGTACCAAATGACCGTCTCGAAGTGACCGAGCACGCCGAGGGCGTCGGGGACGCCCTGGGTTACGACGTCCCAGACCGCGGCCCGGTGGCCGTTGTCCGCGAGGGCCTTGGTGTACGCGGCGGTGTTCTGCGCCGGGGCGGTGCCGCCCTCCTCGGCGATCACCAGCGTGTCACCGCGCGGCCGTTCGGCGACCGTGTAGGTGAAGTGCTCGCTGGAGGTGGGTCTTCCGGCCTTGGTCTCACCGGTGAACCAGACCTCGACCTTGTCGCCGACGTCGCCGTCCTGCACCTTGGCGCGGTACTCGTCGAAGCGGATGTTGTCCTCGCCGCCGTAGACCTCTCCGCCCTTCCAGGCCCTGAGCGTCTGGTCGTGCGTACGGCCGCCGTTGACGCGGTACTTGAGTTCCTTGTCGCGTACGGACTTGCGCGCGATGACGGAGACTTCCTGGTCGCCGCCGCGGGCGTAGGAGGTGGTGAAGGCGTCGGGGGTGAAGTCAGCGGCCTTCAGGCCGAGCGAGGAGGACGGCTGGTCGGGGTGGGCCGCGGTCTCGGCGACGGAGAGCGCGAAGGGGATGTTCTTGGCGAACTCCTGCTGGATCAGCTTCTCGTCGTCCGGGAAGGTGAAGACGGACGCGCAGTCGGCGGCGTTCCAGGGGTCGTTGGGGTCGATCCTGGAGACGGTGGCGCAGGTCGACATCTCCGGGGTGTACATCATCATCCCGTTGACGTTGGCCGCGTGGCCGTCGGCCTCACCGTTGGTGGTGTACAGCTCGGAGGAGACCTGGGGGCGGTAGCCGGGGATGGCCGAGTTCTGGGGGCTGCCGGCGAGCGACTCGTACAGGACGTCGTCGGGCGTCGGGGTGGCGACCTGCCAGCCGACCCCGTACAGGAGCAGTTGGGCCGCGGAGTGGTAGTTGATGCCGTACGCGAAGCCGATGCGCTTTTGGAAGGCGTCGAGCGCCCTCGTCTCGGGCTCGGACGCCGGGCCGGTGCCGCGGTAGGTCTCGGAGGCCGGGTCGGGGGACGAACCCTCGTTGTCGTAACCCCACTTGTAGGTGAAGTTGCGGTTGAGGTCGACGCCGTCGCCGGGGGCGGTCTTGCCGTCGCCGTTGTTGTCGCGGAGGTTCTTGCGCCACTGACGCTCGGCGGTGCCCTTGAACGTGTAGTCGTAGCCGTCGGGGTTGGCGGACAGGACGAACCACAGTTCGGTGGAGTCGACGATCTTCGTGATCCGCGGGTCCTTGCCGTAGCCCGCGAGGTAATGGTGCATCAGCCGGCGGGTCATCTCCGGGGTGATCCACTCGCGGGCGTGCTGGTTGGACAGATACAGCGTGGCGGGCTTGGAGCCGTCCTTGTGCTTCTTGGCGCCCTTGCTGATCTTGAGAGCGAGGATGTCCTGGCCCCCCAGGGTCTTGCCGATGCTGACGACCTTGGTGAGGGCGGGGTTGGCCTGTTCGGTGGCGAGGATCTCTCGCTTCAGGCCGCTCTCGCCGCTGTACGGGCGAAAGACGCCGTCGCCCGCGGCGGCCACGCGCTTTTCGGCCGTGGCCGAGACGGTGTGCTCGGTGATGCCGATGCCCTGCTCGCGCAGTTCGCCGGCCTGCTGTTCGGTGAGGTAGAGCTCGACGGTGGCGGTGCCCTTGTCGGGCACCTGCTCGGTCAGTTCATGCCCGTCGGCGCCCGCCGCGAGGATCAGCGGGACCTGGGCCTTGGTGACCTTCGCGTGCCATACGGAGAGTCCGTCGTCGTCACCCCCCTGTTGGGCCTGGGCGATCGGTGCGGCCGCCAGTCCGGCCATCAGCAGTGAAGCCGCGGCGAGGATCGATCTCGCTCTGCGTCTCATAAGCGCCCCTTGCTGTTGTGTGCCACGAAAGTGGACAGACGCCAGGCTCATGACACTTCATGATCATGTCAAGAGCATACAAACAGACATAACGCGCCGCTGTCGGCACCGGGAAGGCGCCGACAGCGGTGGGTGATTCATCGAGGTGAACATTCAGCCGGGGACTCTGCCGCGGCTCAGCCGACGAGACCGTCGGCCATTTCCTCGGTGAGATTGGACTCCGTACCCGGAATGCCCAGATCCTGGGCCCGCTTGTCGGCCATCGCAAGCAGCCGGCGGATACGGCCCGCGACGGCGTCCTTGGTCAGCGGCGGGTCGGCCAGCGCGCCGAGCTCCTCGAGCGAAGCCTGCTTGTGCTCCATCCGCAGCCGGCCGGCCGCGGCGAGGTGCTCGGGCACCTCCTCCCCCAGGATCTCCAGCGCGCGCTGCACCCGGGCGCCCGCGGCGACCGCGGCGCGCGCCGAGCGGCGCAGGTTGGCGTCGTCGAAGTTGGCGAGGCGGTTGGCGGTGGCGCGCACCTCGCGGCGCATCCGCCGCTCCTCCCAGGCCAGCACCGACTCGTGTGCCCCAAGTCGGGTCAGCAGCGCGCCGATCGCGTCCCCGTCGCGCACGACGACGCGGTCCACGCCGCGTACCTCGCGCGCCTTGGCGGCGATGGAGAGCCGACGGGCCGCGCCGACCAGAGCCAGAGCTGCCTCAGGGCCGGGGCAGGTGACCTCCAGCGAGGAGGAGCGGCCCGGCTCGGTGAGCGAGCCGTGTGCCAGGAACGCGCCGCGCCAGGCGGCCTCCGCGTCACAGGTGGCGCCGGAGACGACCTGCGGGGGCAGCCCCCGGATCGGGCGGCCCCGGCCGTCGACGAGGCCGGTCTGGCGGGCCAGCTGGTCGCCGCCGGCCACCACCCGTACGACGTAACGCGAGCCGCGGCGAAGTCCGCCGGGCGCCATGACCATCAGCTCGGAGCTGTGCCCGAAGATCTCCAGGATGTCCCGCTTCAGCCGGCGCGCCGCGATGCCGGTGTCCAGCTCCGCCTCGATCACGATGCGGCCGCTCACCAGGTGCAGCCCGCCCGCGAACCGAAGGATCGCCGAGACCTCCGCTTTTCTGCAGCAGGTCCGGGTGACGGGAAGCCGGGAAATTTCGTCCTTCACCGCTGCCGTCATCGCCATGGGCCGATCCTTCCATGCATCCGAAAAATACGGTCGTACGCGGCGGCCAACAGCTCCGGATCATGCTTCGGAACGCCATCGGGCGAGGCCACGGGGGCCAGCTCGACCGCGGCGCCGAGCCGCTTGGCGGCGTCGGCGAGGGACTCACGGTCGGGCACGGCGGCCTCGTCGGCCAGCACCACGTCCAGGGCGAGTTTAGGCGCGTGTCGTCCCAAAACCTCCAAATGACGCTGCGGTGAGAAGCCATCTGTTTCGCCGGGCTGCGGAGCGAGGTTGAGGGCGAGGACCCGGCGGGCCTTCGTCTGGATCAGCGCGTCCAGCAGCTCGGGCACGAGCAGATGCGGAATCACCGAGGAGAACCAGGAACCCGGGCCGAGCACCACCCAGTCGGCGTCAAGGACGGCGGCGACGGCCTCCGGGACAGCGGGCGGGCTGTGCGGGACGAGGTGCACGGACTGCACCTCGCCAGGGGTGAGCGCGACGGTCGCCTGGCCGCGCACGGTTTCCAGTTCGTTCGGGCGGGCCGGGTCGTGGCCCCGTACCAGCGCCTGCAGCTCCAGTGGGACGGCGGACATCGGCAGCACCCTGCCGTGCGCGCCGAGCAGCTTGCCGACCAGGTCCAGGGCCAGGACATGGTCGCCGAGTTGCTCCCACAGGGCCACTATCAGCAGATTGCCGACCGCGTGCTCGTGCAGGTCGCCCTTGGACTGGAAGCGGTGCTGGATCACCCGGGCCCAGGTCTGGCCCCAGTCGTCGTCGCCACACAGCGCGGCGAGCGCCTTGCGCAGGTCACCGGGCGGCAGCACGCCGAGCTCGTCGCGGAGCCGGCCGCTGGAGCCGCCGTCGTCTGCGACGGTGACGACCGCGGTGAGGTCGCCGGTGATACGGCGCAGGGCCGTGAGCGACGCGGACAGGCCCATGCCGCCGCCGAGCGCCACGACCTTGGGCTGCGCGCCGCGCTTCCGCCCGGTCGGGGCGTGCGTGGACCTGCGCAACCGCCGCAGACGGAGGTTACGTCCGGTCACTCGCGCCCCAGGTCCCGGTGGACGACGACGGTCTCGATCCCCGCGGAGGAGAGCCGGGCGGCGAGCTTCTCGGACGTGGCGACGGAGCGGTGCTTGCCGCCGGTGCAGCCGACCGCGATGGTCACGTACCGCTTGCCCTCGCGGCGGTAGCCCGCGGCGATCAGCTGGAGCAGCTCGGTGTAGCGGTCGATGAACTCCTTGGCGCCGGGCTGGTTGAAGACGTAGTTCGACACCTCTTCGTTGAGACCGGTGAACGGACGCAGCTCCGGGACCCAGTGCGGGTTCGGCAGGAAGCGCATGTCGACGACGAGGTCCGCGTCGACCGGCAGTCCGTACTTGAATCCGAACGACATCACCGTGGCCCGCAGCTCCGGCTCCTCGTCGCCCGCGAACTGGGCGTCCATCTTGGCGCGCAGCTCATGGACGTTGAGGCTGGAGGTGTCGATCACCAGGTCCGCGTCGCCGCGCAGCTCGCGCAGCAGGTCGCGCTCGGCCGCGATGCCGTCGACGATCCGGCCGTCGCCCTGCAGAGGGTGGGGCCTGCGGACCGACTCGAAGCGGCGGACCAGGGCTTCGTCGGAGGACTCCAGGAAGACGACCCTCCGGGTGACCTGCTTGGAGTCCAGGTCGGCGAGGGACTGGCGCAGGTTGTCGAAGAACCGCCGGCCGCGTACGTCGACGACGACGGCGATCCGGGCGACATTGCCCTGCGAGCGTGCGCCGAGCTCCACCATGGTGGGGATCAGCGCGGGCGGCAGGTTGTCGACGACGAACCAGCCGAGGTCCTCCAGACACTTCGCGGCCGTGCTGCGCCCGGCACCCGACATTCCGGAGATGATCACCAGCTCGGGGATCGCCGCGTCCGCGGCCCCGCCGGGCTCGGTGGTGGTGCCCGTACTCACGTCTGCTGCTCCGTCTCCATCGTGCTCAGTCATTTCCTGCTGCCCCCGTCGTTCTCTTCAATGATCTCTCCTGTTGCCGTATTCACGGCAGGGGCGGCCGGAGCCGCCTGGGCGAGGGCCACCACGACGGACTCCGCCGTCTTGCGGCCCATGCCTGGAACCTCGCAGATCTGGTCGATTGTCGCCTGCTTCAGCCGCTTCACCGAGCCGAAATGCTTGATCAGCGCCTGTTTGCGGGCGTCGCCGAGACCCGGGACCGCGTCCAGCGGGCTGGTCCTGAGGCGCTTGGTCCGCTTGGAGCGCTGGTAGCGGATGGCGAAGTCGTGAGCTGTGTCACGGACCCGCTGAAGGAGATACAGCCCCTCGCTCGAGCGTGGCAGGACAACAGGATCGTCGTCGTTCGGCAGCCAGACCTCTTCGAGGCGCTTGGCCAGTCCGCAGACGGCGACATCGTCGATGCCGAGGTCGTCGAGGGCGCGCCTGGCGGCGGCCACCTGCGGCTGTCCGCCGTCCACGACGACGAGCTGAGGCGGATATGCGAAGCGCTTGGGCCTGCCGTCGTCTTCCGGGGCGTCGTCGCCGATCCACTCGCCCGTCCTGTCCTTCTCCGCCAGATACCGCTTGAAGCGGCGGGTGATCACCTCATGCATCGAGCGGACGTCGTCCTGGCCCTCGAAGCCCTTGATCTGGAATCGGCGGTACTCGCTCTTGCGCGCCAGCCCGTCCTCGAAGACGACCATGGACGCCACCACGTCCTCGCCCTGGAGGTGCGAGACGTCGAAGCACTCGATCCGCAGCGGCGCCGTGTCCAGGCCGAGGGCCCCGGCGATCTCCTCCAGGGCGCGCGAGCGGGTGGTGAGGTCGCTGGCGCGCTTGGTCTTGTGCAGGGCGAGCGCATGCACGGCATTGCGCTGGACCGTCTCCATCAGGTCCTTCTTGTCTCCGCGCTGAGGAATGCGGAGCGAGACGTGCGAGCCACGCCGGTCGCTCAGCCACAGGCTCACCGCGTCGCTGTCCTCGGGGAGGGCGGGGACGAGGACCTCCTTGGGGACGGCGTCGCCGCGCTCCTCTCCGTACAACTGCTGGAGCGCGTGCTCGACGAGGCCGGCGGTGTCCACGGCCTCGACCTTGTCGGTGACCCAGCCGCGCTGGCCGCGCACCCGGCCGCCACGGACGTGGAAGATCTGCACGGCGGCTTCGAGCTCGTCCTCGGCGACGGCGATCAGGTCGGCGTCGGTGGCGTCCGCGAGCACGACGGCGTTCTTCTCCATGGCCCGCTTGAGGGCCTCTATGTCGTCGCGCAGCCGGGCCGCCTTCTCGAACTCCATCTCCTCGGAGGCCGCCATCATCTCCTTCTCCAGACGGCGGATGTACGTGCCGGTGCGGCCGGCCATGAAGTCGCAGAACTCCTCGGCCAGTTCACGGTGTTCCTCGGGGGTGACCCGGCCCACGCAGGGCGCGGAGCACTTGCCGATGTAGCCGAGCAGACAGGGGCGGCCCTTTTGCTGGTGGTTCCTGAGGACGCCGGCCGAGCAGGTGCGTACGGGAAAGACCCGCAGCATCAGATCGACGGTCTCGCGGATCGCCCACGCGTGGCCGTAGGGACCGAAGTAGCGCACGCCCTTCTTCTTGGCGCCACGCATCACCTGGACCCGCGGGAAGTCCTCATTGAGGGTGACCGCGAGATACGGATAGCTCTTGTCGTCGCGGTACTTGACGTTGAACCGCGGGTCATACTCCTTGATCCAGGTGTATTCCAGCTGGAGCGCCTCGACCTCGGTGGAGACCACCGTCCACTCCACGGAGGCCGCCGTGGTGACCATGGTGGCGGTGCGCGGGTGGAGAGTCGCCACGTCCTGGAAGTAGTTGGCCAGGCGTTGGCGCAGGCTTTTGGCCTTCCCCACGTAGATCACCCGGCGGTGTTCGTCGCGGAATCTGTAGACCCCCGGCGAGTCGGGGATCTGTCCCGGCTTGGGGCGGTAGCTGGAGGGGTCTGCCATGTCGACCAGCCTACTGGCGGGCTGTGACAGGCGGGGCCGCGTCCGGCCCTCGTACGGCCCCGCCCGGACCCCGCGCCTCAATCGCGGACGGGGCTTCATCGGATCCCATTGGGGGTCCCCGACGAAGGCGGACGCGTCGGACCGGGGATGGCGGGTGGCGTCCGGACGCGACGGCTGAGCATCAGTCCTTGTCGGAGGCGGGTCAACACGCTTCAATGCGGGGTGACACGGCGCTGTGAACGCTGCGGCCGGGATGTGAACACCTCCGTCCCGCTCCACCTGGACGCCTGTCGCCGCCCACCCACAGCGGCTCGCCCCAGTCGTGAACGTTCACTCATAACCCGCGAGCCGCTGGAGGAACCATGGGGCACACCGAGGCCGATCTGGCACAGGTGCTGCACACCGGCCCGTTCCATCTGGCGCTGCGCGCCGCCCTCGCCGTGCGCGGGCTGCCGCTCCAGCGCGTCCAGCACCATCTCGCGCACCGCGGGATAAAGGTGGGCGTGACCAGCCTCAGCTATTGGCAGCAAGGCGCGCGCCGCCCGCAGCGCCCCGAGTCGCTGCGGGCCGTGCGTGCTCTGGAGGACCTGCTCGAACTGCCCGGCAACTCGCTGATCCGACTGCTCGGTCCCGGCGAAGGCGGCGTGCGAACCGATGCCGAGCGCCCCGCCACACGCTCTTACCGCTCGCTGTTGGAGGCCTCCGGCGCGGTGGAGCGGCTGCTTGCCGACCTGGAGTCACCTGCCGACGGCGGTCTGCACACGGTCGGCCACCACGAGCGGGTGCGGATCGGGGCGGGGCGCGAGCTGCTGGGGCGCGATTCGGCGCATGTCGTACGTGCCCACCGCGACGGAATCGACCGCTATCTGGCCATCCACCACGGCGATCCGGGCTTCGATCCCGCGCGGGTGGAGGTCAGCGCGCTGGAGAACTGCCGCACGGGGCGGGTGCGGTGGCACCGGGAGACCGGGGTGCTGATCGCGGAGCTGCTCTTCGACGCCCGGCTGCGCGCGGGTGAGACGTATCTCTTCGGCTACGGCTTCGAGGACGGGACCGGCGGGCCGAGCGAGGAGTACATCCGCGGCTTCAGCTTCGCGGGCGGGCAGTACGTCCTACAGGTGCGCTTCGACGAGGGTGCGCTGCCAGTGCGATGCCGGCGGTTCGCGCAGGCCACGACGGGAGCGCCGCGCGGGGCCAGGACGGATCTGGCGCTGAGCGGCCGGCACCGCACGGTCCATCTGGTTGAGCAGGGTGTACGTCCGGGGATCCTGGGGATCGACTGGTCCTGGGACTGACGCTCGCTTCGGCAGCCGGGGCTGAAGCCCGCTTCGGCGGCCGGGGCTGAAGCCGCTTCGGCGGCTGGGACTGAAGCCGCTTCGGCGGCTGGGACTGAAGCCGCTTCGGCGGCTGGGACTGAAGCCGCTTCGGCGGCTGGGACTGAAGCCGCTTCGGCGGCTGGGACTGAAGCCGCTTCGGCGGCTCACGCCTCCGGGCCGGCGACGAGCTTGCCGCCCTCGGCCTTGATCGGTACCTCGGGGAGCGGCACGGTCGCCGGGCCACGGAGCGCCTTGCCGGTGGTGACGTCGAAGCGGCTGCCGTGGCAGGGGCAATTGCCTTCGGTGCCCTCGACCTTGTCGATGAGGCAGCCCGCGTGCGTGCACTGCGCGCTGAAGGCCTTGTACTGGCCCTTGGCGGGGCAGCTCACGACCAGGCGCTGCTCGCGGTAGAGCTTGGCTCCGCCGACCGGGACGGCGTCGGCCGAGCCGAGATCGACGGGCGCGGTCGGGGTGGGGTTCTCGGCGTGGCCGAGCTTCGAGTCGGTGGAGCAGGCCGCGACCCCAAGCCCTGCCGCCCCGGCGAGGGCGGCGCCTTTCAGCACGGTGCGGCGGGCGGCTGGCTGGCCGGACATGGAGGCTCCACAACGTGCGAGTGCGGGACAGGTGACAGACCCGACGATACCGGCGGAGACCGGCGGCCCTGCTGGCGGGCTCCCTGCCGCCCCTCACAAGCCAGGGGTCACGTTCTCGCCGTGATCGTCGTCGCCGGAGAATCCTTCATCGACCTGGTCCCGACGCCCTGGACGGCCTGGGCGCGGAGGGGTGGCACGACGTGCTGCACTTCGCGTCCCGGGCGGCCGGGGTGACCTGCTCCCGCACGGGGCGCCGAGCCGCCGTACGCGGCGGAACTGGACGGCTGACGGCTGACGGCTGACGGGAGAAGCCGGGGGCCGTCCGGCGGCCGGTTCGTCCTTAGGTCTCCCCGGACTCGTCCGGGGAGACCTAAGGACACGGCGGTGACCGGCGTCAGGCCTTACGCGCCCGGCCGGTTCGCACCGTCGCCGTCTTCTTGGCCGGGCCGGCCTTCGCGGCGACCGCGTTCTTCGCCGCCGCGGTCTTCGTCGGGCCGGCCTTCACGGCGACCGCGTTCTTCGCCGCTGCGGTCTTGTTGGCCGCCGCCTTCTTCGGGGCCTTGCGTGCCGCGGGCACCATCGCGTCGCTGATCCGCTCGGCGTCCAGAATGTCCCGCAGGAACTTGCCGGTGTGGCTGGTCGGCACCCCGGCGACCTGCTCGGGGGTGCCCTCGGCGATGACCAGGCCGCCGCCGTTGCCACCCTCCGGGCCCATGTCGACGACCCAGTCCGCGGTCTTGACGACATCGAGGTTGTGCTCGATCACGATGACCGTGTTGCCCTTGTCGACCAGGCCGGACAGCACGTTGATCAGCTTGCTGATGTCCTCGAAGTGCAGTCCGGTCGTCGGCTCGTCCAGGACGTAGACCGTGCGGCCGGTGGAACGCTTCTGGAGCTCCGAGGCCAGCTTCACGCGCTGGGCCTCGCCGCCCGAGAGCGTCGGCGCGGACTGGCCGAGCCGCACATAGCCGAGGCCCACCTCGTGGAGGGTCTTCAGATGACGGGCGATCGTCGGGACGGCCCCGAAGAAGTCCAGCGCCTCCTCGATCGGCATGTCCAGCACCTCGGCGATGGACTTGCCCTTGTAGTGGACCTCCAAGGTCTCCCGGTTGTAGCGCGCTCCGTGGCAGACCTCGCACGGGACGTACACATCCGGCAGGAAGTTCATCTCGATCTTGATGGTGCCGTCGCCCGAGCAGTTTTCGCAGCGGCCGCCCTTGACGTTGAAGGAGAACCTGCCGGGGAGGTAGCCCCGGACCTTGGCCTCCATCGTCTCCGCGAAGAGCCTGCGGACATGGTCGAAGACGCCCGTGTACGTCGCCGGGTTGGAGCGCGGCGTACGCCCGATGGGCGACTGGTCGACATGCACCACCTTGTCGACGAGGTCGTCGCCCTCGACCCGGGTGTGGCGGCCCGGCACCGACTTGGCGCCGTTCAGCTCGCGGGCCAGATGCGTATAGAGGATGTCGTTGACCAGGGTCGACTTGCCGGAGCCCGAGACACCGGTGACCGCCGTGAGCACACCGAGCGGGAACGAGACGTCGATGTCGCGCAGGTTGTTCTCACGCGCGCCGTGGACCGTGAGCTGACGGGTCGGATCCACGGGCCGGCGGATGTCGGGCATCGCGATGGACCGCTTCCCGGAGAGGTACTGCCCGGTCACCGAGTCCTTGTTGGCGAGAAGATCCTTCAGCGAGCCGCTGTGCACGACCTCGCCGCCGTGCTCGCCGGCGCCAGGGCCGATGTCGACGACCCAGTCCGCCACCTTGATGGTGTCCTCGTCGTGCTCGACGACGATGAGCGTGTTGCCCATGTCACGCAGCCGGACCAGGGTCTCGATGAGCCGGTGGTTGTCGCGCTGGTGCAGTCCGATGGACGGCTCGTCCAGTACGTACAACACGCCGACGAGACCGGAGCCGATCTGGGTGGCGAGCCGGATGCGCTGGGCTTCGCCGCCGGAGAGCGTGCCGGCCGCGCGGTTCAGCGAGAGGTAGTCGAGGCCCACGTCGAGCAGGAACTTCAGCCGTTCGTTGACCTCCTTCAGCACCCGCTCGGCGATCTTCTTGTCGCGGGCGCTCAGCCGCAGCTCGCCCAGGAAGTCCGCACAGTCGCTGATGGACATCGCGGCGACCTCGGCGATGGACTTATCCATCAACGTGACCGCGAGGACGATCGGCTTCAGCCGGGTGCCCTGACAGGTCGGGCAGGGCACCTCGCGCATATAGCCCTCGAAGCGCTCCCTGCTGGAATCGCTCTCGGCCTCGGAGTGCCGCCGCTTGACGAACTGGACGGCCCCCTCGAACGCGGGGGTGGTGTACGCCCGCTCGCGTCCGTATCTGTTGCGGTAGCGGACCTCGACCTGGGTCTTGTGACCGTGGAGCAGGGCCTTCTTGGCGCGCTGCGGCAGCCCGGCCCAGGGCATGTCGGTGGAGAAGCCGATGGCCTGGGCGAGACCGCCGATCAGCCGCCCGAAGTACTCCTTGGTGTGGCCGTGCGACCAGGGGTGGATCGCGCCCTCGTCGAGGGACTTCTCCTCGTCCGGGACGATCAGCTCGGGGTCCACCTCCATGCGCGTGCCGATGCCGGTGCAGTCGGGGCAGGCGCCGAACGGTGAGTTGAAGGAGAAGGAGCGTGGCTCCAACTCCTCGAAGGACAGGTCGTCGTACGTGCAGTAGAGATGTTCCGAGAACATCCGCTCACGCTCGGGGTCGTCCTCGGCGAGGTCGACGAAGTCGAGCACGACCATGCCGCCGGAGAGCCCGAGCGCGGTCTCGACCGAGTCGGTCAGCCGGCGCTTGGCGCTGTCCTTGACGGTGAGGCGGTCGACGACCACCTCGATGGTGTGCTTCTCCTGCTTCTTCAGCGCGGGCGGCTCGGCGAGCTGGATCGTCTGTCCGTCGACCCGCGCCCGGCTGTATCCCTTGGTCTGGAGGTCGGCGAAGAGGTCGACGAACTCGCCCTTGCGCTCGCGCACGAGGGGCGAGAGGACCTGGAAGCGGCTGCCCTCGGGCAGTTCCAGCACCCTGTCGACGATGGCCTGCGGCGACTGGCGCGAGATGGGCCGGCCGCACTCCGGGCAGTGCGGCTTGCCGATACGGGCGTATAGCAGCCGGAGGTAGTCGTAGACCTCGGTGATGGTGCCGACCGTCGAGCGCGGGTTGCGCGAGGTCGACTTCTGGTCGATGGAGACAGCCGGGGAGAGGCCCTCGATGAAGTCGACGTCGGGCTTGTCCATCTGGCCGAGGAACTGCCGGGCGTATGACGAGAGGGACTCGACGTACCTGCGCTGCCCCTCGGCGAAGATCGTGTCGAACGCGAGGGACGACTTGCCCGACCCGGAGAGCCCGGTGAACACGATGATGGAGTCACGCGGGAGGTCGAGCGAGACGTTCTTCAGGTTGTGCTCGCGAGCGCCACGAACGATGAGACGGTCGGCCACGCCGGACCTTTCTTGAGAGAAACGGAGGGGGCACAGCCCCCGTCCCAGACTATGGGGGCCGTCGGATCGTTTGGATTCCAAGCTGTGAAATCTCTGCTGCTACCAGGATGCCTCCACCGAGCCTATAGCACGCACATTCGAATTACGGCCACGCTCTGACACCTTCACCCGATCGAGTGCCGGGGCTATCGTCGGCCCCATGATCGAACCCATGCGTGACCTGGCCTCGGTACGCGAAGCCACCGATCGGCTCCTCGGCGCAGCCGCCGGAATGGACGACTCCGGGGCCGCCGCACCGTCCCGGCTCCCGGGCTGGAGCCGCGGCCATGTGCTGGCGCACCTCTCCCGTAACGCTGACGCGCTCGAAAATGTTCTCGAGGGCCGCCCGATGTATCTGAGCGCCGAGGCGCGCGAGGCGGACATCACGCGGGACGCGCACCGCCCGCTCGCCGCCCAGCTCGCCGACGTACGCGAGAGCGCCGCCCGTTTCATGGCCGCGTGCGCGGGTCCCGCCGACTGGAGCCGCACGGTCGAGCTGCGCAACGGCGTCACGGACGCCGCGGCCCGCATCCCCTTCCGCCGGCTCGTCGAGGTCGAGCTGCACCACGTCGACCTCGGCATCGGCTACGAGCTGGAGGACCTGCCGGAGGAGTTCACCGACCGGGAGATCGCCTTCCTCGCCCAGCGCTTCTCCGGGCGCGCGGACGTCCCGCCGACCCGCATCGTGGCGGCCGCCAAGACCTCCGCCGACGGCTCGGCCGAGGACTTCGGCAAGCACTCCGGCGAGTGGCACACGGGCGGCACCGAGGGCGCCCCGGTGACGGTCACCGGCCCGGCCCCCGCCCTGCTCGGGTGGCTCGCCGGCCGCCGCGACGGGGCGGATCTGGACACTGCGGGAGGCCTGCTTCCGGCACTGCCCCCGCTATAGGCTGAACCCATGACGTACAGCGGAGTGGTGAAGGTCGGCGGCGGCGCAGATGTGCACGAACTCCCAGACCTGATGATCTCCAAGGTCGCGGTCGGGCCGATGGACAACAACTCCTATCTGCTGCGCTGCCGGGCCACCGACGAGCAACTGCTGATCGACGCGGCCAATGAGCCCGAGACGCTCCTGACGCTGATCGGCGACGACTCCATCGCGTCCGTCGTCACCACGCATCGCCACGGCGACCACTGGCAGGCGCTGGCCGACGTCGTCCGCGCGACCGGTGCCCGCACCTACGCCGGCCGGTACGACGTCGAAGGCATCCCCGTTCCGACGGACGTGCCCGTCGAGGACGGGGACACCATCCGAGTGGGCCGCGTCGAACTGACCGCCCGCCATCTCGTGGGGCACACGCCCGGCTCGATCGCCCTGATCTACGACGACCCGCACGGCCACCCGCACGTTTTCACAGGTGACTGCCTCTTCCCCGGCGGGGTGGGCAACACCCGCAAGGATCCCGAGGCCTTCGCGAGCCTGATCAACGACGTCGAGACGAAGCTCTTCGGCGCGCTTCCGGACGAGACGTGGGTCTACCCGGGGCACGGCAAGGACACGACGCTGGGCAACGAGCGGCCGCATCTGCCGGAGTGGCGCAAGCGCGGCTGGTAAGCGCACTCGTCCCTTACTCGCAGTTCCTGCTCGCGGTTCTTGCTCGCGTCTTGCGCATTCGTTCCGTGCTGTCGTACGCCGCCGGGTCAGTTGCCGTCCGCTGACGGGACGTCGCTCGGCCCGAAGTCGCCGAACCTGTCGAAGTCGTCGAAGCTTTCCGACACCGCCGGCGGCAGAGGTCCCAGCCGCAGGAGCCCGGTGACCAGGCGGGCAGTGAGCGCGTGCCAGGAGCCGGCGCGGCGGAGCATCGCGTGGTCGCCGCCCGGCATCCGCAGCGCGCAGGACTCGGCGCCGGCGGCTCGGGCCGCGGCCGCGAGTTCCCAGGAGCCGCGTGGGTCGGTCACCCTGTCGCGGTCGCCGTGCACCAGCACGATGCGCTTGGCCTCCAGGTGTGCCACCGGCTCTCCGGCCGGGCACCAGGGGGCGAGGCCGACGACGGCCTCCACGAGGGGGTGGCTCGCGGCCCGCAGTGCGGCCCGGCCGCCCATCGAGTGGCCGACCAGGACGACCGGGACCGGCCCGGTGAGAAAGGCCAGTTCGTCAATGGCCCGCAGCGCGTCACGCGCGGCGTCGGCGCGTACGCCGTTCCAGCCGCGGTGGCGGTAGCTGACTCTGCCGAGCACCACATCGTGGTCGACCGTGGCCCGCGCGATCGCCCGGGCGAAGGGGCGCATCCGGACGCCGGGCAGGTTCCACCGCGTCGGCGGCTCCAGGGCGTCGGCGGTTCCGCCGTGCAGCAGCAGAACGGCGCCCTGCGGCGGCTCGGCGGCACGGTCGAGCCGCAGAGCGGGGGCGGGCTGCCGCCCCTCTTCCTGTACGCGCATGGGTGTTCACGTCCTTGCCGATTCGGGCCCGGCGCAATTCGATGTCGTCGCTGACACTGCCCGGCTGCGCTCCCGATCATGACGGAGCCCCGCTGTCCGCCCAAACCCCGCCCCGGCGCTGAGAGCGCTGTGCCATACGAAGATGGGTACGAAGGCCGGCACGAACGTCAGAACGTGAACGTCAAGCCTCGACGCTGTCCTTCTCCGCGTTCCCGGCCTTCTGCGCCGCCTCTGCCGCTTCCCGCTCCGCCGTCTTCTTCGAGGCGATCAGACTGGTGATCGTGGTGATGACCAGCACACCGCAGATGACCGCCAGCGAGAACGGAATCGATATCTCGGGAACATGCACCCCGCCCTCGTGCAGCGCGTGCAGCACCAGCTTGACGCCGATGAAGCCGAGGATCACCGACAGCCCATAACTGAGGTGGACCAGCTTCCTCAGCAGTCCGCCGATCAGGAAGTACAGCTGCCGCAGGCCCATCAGCGCGAAGGCGTTCGCGGTGAAGACGATGTACGGGTCCTGGGTCAGGCCGAAGATCGCGGGGATGGAGTCCAGCGCGAAGAGCACATCGGTGGTGCCGATGGCGAGCATGACCACCATCAACGGGGTCAGGACGCGCTTGCCGTTGTTGCGGATGAAGAGCTTGGTGCCGTGGTACTTGTCGGCGACTCCGAAGCGGTTCTCGATGGACTTGAGGAGGCGGTTCTCCTCGAACTCCTCTTCCTCCTCGTTGGAGCGCGCCTCCTGGATGAGCTTCCAGGCGGTGTAGATCAGGAACGCGCCGAAGATGTAGAAGACCCACGAGAAGCTGGCGATGATCGCGGCTCCGGCCGCGATGAAGACGGCGCGCAGGACGAGAGCGATCAGCACGCCGATGAGCAGCACCCGCTGCTGGAGGTGGGACGGCACCGAGAACTTCGCCATGATCAGGACGAAGACGAAGAGATTGTCGACGCTCAGCGACTTCTCGGTGATGAAGCCCGCGAAGAACTCTCCCGATGCCTGGCTCTCGCCGAATATCAGCAGGCCGAGGCCGAAGAGAGCGGCCAGGACGATCCAGACAACGGTCCAGACTCCGGCTTCCTTGATCGACACGTCATGAGGCTTGCGCCCGATGAAGAAGTCGATCGCGATCAGGGCGGACAGACCAAGAATGGTCAGCACCCACAGGGTCCATGAAACGTCCACTGCGCCTCCGGCGTCGTACGGCTACTGATCAGCGTCGTCGCTGCCGGAGGTCTCCTCCACCCAAGCGGCTCTGCCGCCACGGGCCGGCGACCCGGGACCGGTATCGGTCCGTACTGACGGGAACGCCGCAGCCGGGAGTACTCCCCTCCGCTCAAAGAAGCGTACAGGAATCCCCAAGAGAAGGTAAAGAGGTTGGTAAGCGGGCTTCAAGTGCGCAGGTCAGCGACGCCAGGAGCGACGGGCCGCGACCACTTGGTCCAGCACCTGGCGCAGCACGGCGCTGCCCGGCGGCACCGTGAGCGGCTCGTACGTCCAGGCGTGCCGGACCCACGGGTCGGCCAGGTGGTCGTCCGGGACAGGAGTGATGCGCAACAGCGAGCGCCAGAGCGGGTCGAGCACCGGTCCGTACGCGCTCGCGTCCTCGCGGTCCGCGACCATCAGCAGATGGACTCCGACCGCCGGGCCCTCGTCGGCGAGGTAGCGCAGCTGGGTGACCGCGCGGTCGTCGAAACCGTGCGGGAAGTCGTTGACGATCAGCAGCTGTTCCGCCGTGTCCAGGTCGGGCGGAAGCGAGTCGGCCGCGCCGCCGCGGACCGCCATCGTCACCAGGTCCACCCGCTGGGTGAGCTTGGCGAGCGTGTCGCTCACGCCCTGTGCGCCGGCCGCCGGCGGGCCGGCGAGGGCCCCGGAGCCGACCAGCGGGGCGAGCGATGGGGCCGCCGTGCCCGCCGGGTCGATGACATGGACCGTGAACTCGCCCGGTGGATAGACCGCGAGCAGCCGGGCCGCGTGAGCGACCGCGCAGTCCAGGGCGAGCCGGCGCAGCTGTGCCTCGTCCAGCACGATCGCCGCCTCGGAACCGGAACGTCCGCTGTCCACCCACAGCCCCCGCTCCAGCGGCAGCCGCACCAGGAACGGAATGCGCAGCTCGGGGCTCTCGGGCAGCTGGAGATCGCCCAGGCGCAGCGCCATCGGGATCTCCATCGGGACGCGGTACGCATGCCACGCCGGGTTGTCCCAGCGGGCGAAGGCGGGCGGCAGCGCGGGCTCGACGACCTCGGACTCGGCGGTGAGCTGGGCCAGGTCGCGGTCCAGAGCCTGACGGGCCCGGTCGGTCAGCTCCTCGCACTTGGCGCGGGCCGCCTCGCGGGCGGCGTCCCCCGTGCCGCCGATGCGGCTGCGCGGGTCGGAGAGCACCTGGTCGAGTTCCTGGTCCAGTCGGCTCTCGGCGAAGTCGACGGCGCTGCGGTACGCGGCGACGCTGCGGGCCAGGTCCTCGAACATGCCCCAGACCTGGTTGTAGAGCCGCTCCTCCATGGACCAGCCGGTGGCGTCGCCCGCGACCGGCGGGGCCGGTTGCCCGGGCCGGGCGGGCGCGGCGGCCGGGGGCGGCGACGGGGGTGCGACGGACTGACGCCGCGGGTGCGCGTAGTTGATCGGGCCACCCGGCGGCTGCGGCGCGTCGGGTGTGGGCGTGGGCTGGGAGCTCGCGGCGCCGGCGGCCGACAGGCCGTCCCGGAGGGTCGCGTCCGGCCCGGGCGCAAGCGTCGCGTCCGGCCCGGCCGTCTGGTTCGGCCCCGGCGTCTGGTTCGACCCGGGTGTCTGGTTCGACCCGGGCGTAGGGTTCGGCCGCGGTGTGGCCGGCCTGGTGTACGCGCCGTCGGCGGCGCTCGTACGCAGCTGCGCCGGCTCCGCCCGGGGTATGCGCACAGCCACCGTCTCCTGCACAGCGGTGGCCGTCTCGCGGGCCTTGCGCAGCCCCTGGTCGGCCAGCAGCTCCGCGAGCCCGCCCGCGTACCCCTGGCCCACAGCGCGCACCTTCCAGGCACCCTGACGGCGATACAGCTCGACCGCGACGAGCGCGGTCTCGGCGTCCAGGCCGGTGATGGTGAAGCTGGCCAGCTCGGCGTCGTCCTGGCCGGTGACGACGACGAAGGGGGCCGCGGTGGCGCCGAAGTGGGCAGGGCCGCCGGCGCCTTGGGGGAGGGCGAGCAGCACATTGACCTGATGCACCGCCTCGGGCACCGCGTCCAGATCCACGGTGAACCGGGGCGCTTCGGTGGCCCGCCGGGACACCTCGATGCCGGGCAGCGTGGGTGCGCCGGGGTGCGCGATCCACTCGTCCCGCACTGCCCCGTGCGGGTCGGAGCAGGTGGCGCAGGCCACGACCGGATGGCCTGCCGACACCCGAATCTCCAGACGGGTCTGGGGCAAGGGGTGGTTCTGCCCCCGAACCAGCTCGGCCGTCATCGCTCTGTCCCCTCAGTGCTGTGCGGTGGTGGTGAGCGGTGCAGCTCCCGGCGGCCTCGTGCCTCCGGGAGCTGCGTGTCCTCCGTACGCGCCGTGCCTACAGGTGCGGAAGGATCGCCGGCATCAGGTCCTGGAAGGTACGGCCGTTGGCCGGGGTGCCGACGGCGGTCATCTGCCAGCCGCCGCCCACACGGTGCACCTTCGCCATGATCTGAGCGGTGTACTGACCACCGCCGGTGAGCGTGTAGCGGGCGAGCTCCTGGCCGTTGGTCTCGTCGACGATGCGGCAGAACGCGTTCTGCACCTCGGCGAAGGTCTGCCCGGTGAAGGAGTTCACCGTGAAGACGATCTGGTCGATGTGGACCGGCACCCGCTGGAGATCGACGAGGATGGCCTCGTCGTCGCCGCCCGAGCCCGCTCCGCCGACCAGGTTGTCCCCGGTGTGCCGGACGGAGCCGTCGTCGCTGACGAGGTGGCGGAAGAAGACCACGTCCACCGGCTGCTTGTCGGCGAACAGCACGGCCGACGCGTCGAGGTCGACCTCCCTCGTGCGCGACCCGAACAGTCCACGGCGAGGGGCCGCCTGCCAGCCCAGGCCCATCCGCACCGCACTCAGTTCGCCCCCGTCGGACTTCTGCAGGCTGATGCCCTGTCCCTTGGACAAGTTGACGCTCACGCGCTGTCCCCTCTCAGAACGTTCCCCTCGCCCGGCTGTCTGGGCGGTTGGACTGAAACCCTACGCAGTGGCGCCGACAGCGCAGCAGGGCTGGTTCGTTTTTGTGTCGGTCTTGAAACACACCAGGTGCGTGGGGCTCAGGCGAGGCCCGCCTCCTTCATCTGGCGCAGCTCCTTCTTCAACTCGCTCACCTCGTCGCGCAGCCGCGCGGCGATCTCGAACTGCAGGTCGGCCGCAGCGGCCCGCATCCGGTCGGTCATCTCCTCGATGATCCCGGCCAGTTCGGCCGCGGGCCGGTCGCTGAGCACCTCGCCCGTCTTGCCGCCCCGGCCGCCGAGCGCCGGGACCGGCGCCTTGGCGCCCTTGCCGGGCTTGTCCGCCTTCGCCTGGCGGTAGCCGGTGCCGAGCAGCTCTTCTGTGTCGAGTTCCTCGCGCGCGATGGTCGCGACGATGTCGTTGATCTTCTTGCGGAGCGGCTGCGGGTCGAGGCCGCGCTCGGTGTTGTACGCGACCTGCTTCTCCCGGCGGCGGTTGGTCTCCTCGATGGCCTGTGCCATCGCCGGGGTGATGGTGTCCGCGTACATATGGACCTGGCCGGAGACATTGCGCGCCGCGCGGCCGATGGTCTGGATCAGCGAGGTGCCGGAGCGCAGGAAGCCCTGCTTGTCGGCGTCGAGAATGGCCACGAGTGACACCTCGGGGAGGTCGAGGCCCTCACGCAGCAGGTTGATGCCGACCAGCACGTCGTACTCACCGGCGCGCAGTTCGCGCAGCAGCTCGACCCGGCGCAGGGTGTCGACGTCACTGTGCAGGTACCGGACCTGGATGCCCATTTCGAGGAAGTAGTCCGTGAGGTCCTCGGCCATCTTCTTGGTGAGGGTGGTGACCAGGACACGCTCGTCCTTCTCCGTGCGCAGACGGATCTCGTGCACCAGGTCGTCGATCTGGCCCTCGGTGGGCTTGACGACGACTTCCGGGTCGATCAGTCCGGTGGGGCGGATGATCTGCTCCACGAAGCCGTCGCCGCGGGAGAGTTCATACTTCCCCGGGGTCGCCGACAGGTAGACCGTCTGGCCGATCCGCTTCTGGAACTCCTCCCACTTCAGCGGCCGGTTGTCGAGGGCGGACGGCAGCCGGAAGCCGTGGTCGACCAGGGTCCGCTTGCGCGAGGCGTCGCCCTCGTACATCGCGCCGATCTGCGGGACGGTGACATGCGACTCGTCGATGACGAGGAGGAAGTCCTCGGGGAAGTAGTCGATGAGGGTGTTGGGCGCGGAGCCGGGGCCCCGGTCGTCGAAGTGCATCGAGTAGTTCTCGATGCCGGAGCAGGAGCCGATCTGGCGCATCATCTCGATGTCGTACGACGTGCGCATGCGCAGCCGCTGGGACTCCAGCAGCTTGCCCTGCTTGTCGAGTTCGGCGAGGCGCTGCTCCAGCTCCACCTCGATGCCGTTGATCGCCTTCTCCATGCGCTCCGGGCCCGCCACATAGTGGCTGGCCGGGAAGACGTACAGCGACTGGTCCTCGCTGATGATCTCGCCGGTGAGCGGGTGGAGGGTGGAGAGCGCCTCGATCTCGTCGCCGAACATCTCGATGCGGACGGCGAGCTCCTCGTAGACCGGGAAGATCTCGATGGTGTCGCCCCGGACCCGGAAGGTGCCGCGCGCGAAGGCCACGTCGTTGCGCGTGTACTGGATGTCGACGAAGCGGCGCAGCAGCTGGTCGCGGTCGATCTCCTCGCCGACCTTGAGGGGCACCATCCGGTCGACGTACTCCTGCGGGGTACCGAGGCCGTAGATGCACGAGACGGAGGCGACCACGATCACATCGCGACGGGTGAGCAGGGAGTTCGTCGCGGAGTGGCGCAGCCGCTCGACCTCCTCATTGATCGAGGAGTCCTTCTCGATGTAGGTGTCCGACTGCGGGACGTACGCCTCGGGCTGGTAGTAGTCGTAGTACGAGACGAAGTACTCGACGGCGTTGTTCGGCAGAAGCTCTCGGAACTCGTTCGCCAGCTGGGCGGCCAGGGTCTTGTTCGGCGCCATCACCAGGGTGGGGCGCTGAAGCTTCTCGATCATCCAGGCGGTGGTCGCCGACTTGCCGGTGCCGGTTGCGCCCAGCAGGACGACATCCTTCTCACCTGCGCGGATGCGCCGCTCCAGGTCGGCGATGGCCGCCGGCTGGTCGCCGCTGGGCTGGTAGGAACTGACGACCTCGAAAGGCGCCACCGTACGTTCGATCTTGGAAACGGGCCGCATTAATCCACCGTACGACCCACCACTGACAACCGGAGGCGATCGACGACCGGAGGCGATCCGCTGTGGGCTCGGACACTCACCAGTCGCCGGACCGCTGCGAGCCCCGGCGGGGGGACCGGTCGGCGGCCCAGGCCGCGGCCTGTCCCTGCCGCTGCCCGGCGTGCTGCGCGGGCACGCCGGGGCGGGCGGGGATCCCCTGGGGGCTCTGCTGCCAGTCCGGCCGGCCCATGACGAGGAGCGGGTCGAACATCACCACCACTGCGGCGAGCAGCAGGAAGACCACCGGGCCGACCAGCATGGGGGCGAGCAGTGTGGCGGCCGATTCGCCGGTGCCGGCCGAGCCGGCCGCCCCGTGCAGGTGGACGCTGACCGCCGCCATCCCGGTGTAGTGCATGCCGCTCACGGCGATGCCCATCACCAGGCTGGCGCCGAGGCTCGCCAGGAAGCCGTGGACCATCACGGCCGCCCAGAGGGCCGAGGTGGCGGCCACGACGGCGATGACCACGGAGAGAACGACGGTAAGCGTGTCGTACTCGACGCGCCCCTGCAGTCGCATTCCTGCCATACCGAGGTAGTGCATGGACGCCACCCCGAGGCCGGTGATCGTGCCGCCGGTGACCAGGGCCATGCGGGTCGCGCCGCGGTATCCGACGATGAAGATCCCGATGCCGGCCATCACGATGGCGACTGCCAGGCTGGCGAAGGTCGTCGGTCGGTCGTAGCCGACGGGGGCCTCGGCGACGGTGAAGCCCATCATCGCGGTGAAGTGCATCGTCCAGACGCCCGAGCCGATGGCGGTCGCGCCCAGGGCGAGCCAGCCGGGCTTGAAGGAGCCGCCGTCGTGGATCGACCTGGTGGTGCAGCGCAGGCCGAGTGCCCCGCCAAGGCATGCCATCACATAGGCCGCCACGGGTGTGACGAGGCCGTAACTGAATCCGTCGACAGTCCCCTGCATGCCCCTAAGCCCTTCGCTCCTTGTGATCCCCGCGATCCCTGACGGAACGTCTGGTCCGGGGGCGAGAGTAGGGCTCTCGCCACGGTAAGCAAACAATTGAACAGAGATTTATCGACACAGAGACCGTCGCGTGATGCGCTCCGGGCGGTTCCGTTCACGTTCCGGCCATACTTCGCCTGTTCTTCGTTGGCCGTCAACTGTCACCCTCGGCCCGTCCGCGACCCGACGCCGTGAGGAGTCAAGGTGTACGCACGACCCGCCGCAGCAACGGCCGCCGCCGTCCTGGGAGTCAGCGCGCTGCTGCTTCCGGGCCCCGCCGCCGAGGCCGCCGCCGAGGCCACGACCCAGACCGCTGCCCAGACCGCAGGCCGGCACTGTGAACCCCTTGTAATCGCCCACCGGGGCGCCTCCGCGTACGCGCCCGAGAACACCTTCGCCGCCATCGATCTCGCCGCCGACATGGGGTTCGCCTGGGTCGAGAACGACGTCCAGCGCACCAAGGACGGCGAGCTGGTCGTCGTCCACGACGACTCACTGGCGCGGACCACCGACGCGGAACAGCGCTTCCCCTCGCGCGCGCCGTGGAAGATCAAGGACTTCACGGCCGCCGAGATCGCCACGCTGGACGCGGGCAGCTGGTTCGGCGCGAAGTGGGCGGGCGCGCGGGTGCCGACGCTCAGGCAGTACCTGAACCGGGTCGACGAAAACGGCCAGAAGTTGCTCCTGGAGATCAAGAAGCCCGAGCTCTACCCGGGCATCGAGAAGGACACCCTGCGGGTGCTGCGCGAGGAGGGCTGGCTCGACCGCCTCCACGTCAAGCACAAGCTGGTCATCCAGAGCTTCGGCGCGGACAGCGTGAAGGCCGTGCACCAGCAGCGGCCCGACATCACAACCGGCTTCCTCGGTACGCCCGCGGTCGCCGATCTGCCGTCATACGCGGCGTTCACCGACCAGATCAACCCTTCGCACACCTCCATCTCGGCCGAGTACGTGGCCGCGGTGCACCGGCTCAAGGGCGCGCACGGCGAGCGGCTGTGGATCAGCACCTGGACCGTGAACGACGCGGCCGGGGCGGCGCGGGTGAACGGCTTCGGAGTGGACGGCATCATCACCAACAACCCGGACGTCGTTCGGGACGCGGTGGACTGAGCCGGCACTGTCAGTGCCCGGTCGTACGGTGGTTCGCATGAAGAGCTTCGAGTGGACCGTCGTGGACACGGACATCGGGCCGTTGCTGCTCGCCGCGACCGAGGAGGGCCTGGTGAGCGTGGTCTTCCATGCCGACGCGGCGATACGGGACAGGGCGCTCGGGCAGTTGGCGGGGCGGCTGGGCGCTGAGCCGGTTCAGGACGAGGCCGGCCTGCTGGCCGAGCCGATACGCCAGGTGAAGGCGTACTTCGCGGGCGGACTGCGGGAGTTCGACCTGCCCCTGGACTGGTCGCTGTCCGGCGGGTTCAACCGGCAGGTTCTGCGGGAGCTGGCCAACGGCGTGCCGTTCGGCACGGTCGTCGGATACGGCGACCTGGCTGCCCGGGTGGGCCAGCCGGGCGCCGCGCAGGCCGTGGGCGCGGCGATGGGCTCCAATCCGCTGCCGGTGGTCGTGCCGTGCCACCGCGTGGTGGAGACGGACGGCGGGCTGGGCGGGTTCGGGGGCGGTCTGGAGACCAAGCGGAAGCTGCTGGCGCTGGAAGGGGTGCTGCCCGAGCCGCTGTTCTGACGGGGCCTGCACCCTGGCAACCGGTCCGGGTGCCGAGGCCATACGGTTTCGTACGCGCGTACGGGCTGGCACACTGCGCCAGTGACCACCAGCCCTGACGCACCTGACATATCCGATGCGCCTGCCGCAGTCGTTGCGGGAGCAGTCGCCCCTGCCGCGACCGCGTTCGCCGGGAGCCCGGCCGCCTTCGCGAGCCCCTTGGTGGCCAGTCTCCCGACTGCCCCCGCGACCGCCCTCGTGGCCGGTCCCGCAACCGGTCCCGCGGCCGGCGGTGGAACGGCGTACGCGCGGTGACATCCATCGACAAGGCCGCGGTTCCCGCGCCGGTGCCGGCCGACGAACTGCCCGCGCTGCGGCGGCGGATCACCGCGGTGCTCATCGCCAGCCAGATCCTCGGCGGGCTCGGCGTCGCGACCGGGATCGCGCTCGCCACCGTGCTGGCGCAGCAGGTGAGCGGGACCGAGGCGCTGGCCGGTCTCGCGCCGACCGCCACTGTGGCCGGGACCGCGCTGCTGTCCATGCCGCTGGCCGCGCTGATGACGGCCCGCGGGCGGCGGCCCGGGCTTGTACTCGCGTATCTGCTGGGCGCATTGGGCGCGGGCGTGGTCGTGCTCGCCGCGGTCGTCGAGAACTTTCCGCTGCTGCTCCTGGGCATGGCCCTCTTCGGCGCCGGCTCGTCGGCCAATCTGCAGGCGCGCTTCGCGGCCGCCGACCTCGCCGAACCCGAGCGGCGCGCCCGTGCCATCTCCAATGTCGTGTGGGCGACCACGATCGGGGCGGTGCTCGGCCCGAATATCGCGGCGCCCGCGGGCCGCAGCGTGTCCGGTCTCGGGATACCGGCGGCCGCGGGGCCGTTCTTCTGGGCTGCCGGGGTGTTCCTTGTCTCCGGGGTCATGGTCCTTGTCCTGCTGCGTCCCGATCCGCTGCTGACCGCCCGCGCGCTGTCCCCTGCCGATCGCTCTCCCGAGGGGCGCTCGCTGCGGGCCGGGGTGCACGCCGTGCGTGAGTCGCCGATGGCCCGGCTGGCGCTGGTCACCGTCGCCGTCTCGCACACCGCGATGGTGTCGATCATGTCGATGACCCCGGTCGCGCTCAGTCACCACGGCGCGGGCATCCAGTTGATCGGCTTGGTGATCAGCGGCCATATCGCGGGCATGTACGCGTTCTCGCCGGTGATGGGCTGGCTGGCGGACAAGGCCGGCCGGCTCGCGGTGATCGGCCTGGCGGCCGGGCTGCTCTGCACGGCCGCACTGCTCGCCGGTACGGCGGGGGCGAGCCACGGGCAGACCGCCGCCGGGCTCTTCGTCCTCGGACTCGGCTGGTCGGCGGGCCTGGTGTCCGGCTCCACGCTGCTCACCGACTCCGTGCCGCAGCCCGCCCGGGCCGCCGTGCAGGGCCTGTCCGACCTGACCATGAACACAGCGGCGGGCGTCGGCGGCGCGGCCGCCGGACTGATCGTCGCGCAGGCGGGCTACGGCTGGCTGAACGTGGTCGCCGCGTGCCTGTTGCTGCCGATGGCCGCCCTCGCGGTACGCAGAGCGCTCAGCTGACTGTTCCGCTCCTGCCCACGCACCACCTCGCCCTCGCCCCCGCCGTGGGTGAACTTGGTACTGGGTTTGGACGCGGCGCTCCCGTGCCAGGGATGGGACATGCTGCTGAGAACCGAAGTGACTGAAGTGTCCACGGAAGTACAGGAAGCGCTCGCCGCGCAGCGGCCCGTCGTGGCCCTGGAGTCGACGATCATCGCGCATGGACTGCCGCGTCCGCACAATCTGGCCGTCGCCGAGGAGTTGGAGGCGCTCGTACGGTCCGTGGGCGCCGTCCCCGCCACCATCGCGATACTGGACGGAAGGATCCATATCGGCCTGGACAAGCGCCAGTTGGAGCGGGTCGCGGGAGACGACGACGTACGCAAGCTCGGTCAGCGGGACCTCGCACCCGCGCTGGCGGCCGGGGTGAGCGGGGCGACAACCGTGTCGGCGACGGCGTTTTTGGCGGCGCGGGCCGGGATCCGGGTCTTCGCCACCGGCGGACTCGGCGGGGTGCACCGCGAGTGGACCGAGACGCAGGACGAGTCGGCGGATCTGCGGGTGCTGGCGCAGACCCGCATCGCGGTGGTGTGCGCGGGCGTGAAGTCGGTCCTGGACGTGCCCGCGACGCTGCAGCGGCTGGAAACGCTGGGCGTCGGGGTCCTCGGGTACGGCACCGACCGGTTCCCCGGCTTCTATCTCACTTCCTCCGGGCAGCCGGTCGACTGGACGGTCCGTACGCCGGAGGAGGTGGCGGAGGTGATCCGGGCGAAGGAGGCGCTGGGCGGGCCGGATTCGGCGCTGATCGTCGCGAATCCTGTCCCGGAGGCGGAACAGCTGGATCCGGCGCTGCACGACCGGGTGCTCGGCGAGGCACTGGACGAGTGCCGGGAGCGGGGCATCAGCGGCCAGGCCGTGACCCCGTTCCTGCTCGACCATCTGATGCGCAGGACACAAGAGGCTTCGCTGGAGGCCAATGTGGCGGCGGTGCGGGGGAATGTGCGGCTGGCGGCGCGGATCGCGGCGGCGCTGTGACGGTCGCCGCGGGCGGGTTGCTGGTCATCGGCGATGTGGTCACCGATGTCGTGGCCCGGCACCGGACACCCCTCGCCAACGGGACGGACACGGCGGCCCGGATCCGCATCCTGCCCGGCGGGGCGGGGGCCAATGCGGCGTGCTGGGCGGCGCGTTGGGGCTGCCGGGACGTCCGCCTCCTCGGCCGGGTCGGCCGCGACGGGGCGGGCTGGCACGAGTCGCGGCTGCGCGCCGCGGGCGTACGGCCGCTCCTCATCGCGGACGCCGAGGCCCCGACCGCCACGGTCATCGCGCTGGTCGACGCGACCGCGGAGCGGACGTTCCTCACCGACAGCGGTGCGGTGCTGCGTATCTCCGCTGCCGACTGGTCGCCGTCGCTGCTCGACGGCGTCGGCCATCTGCACCTCTCCGGCTATCTCCTCTTCTCCCCCGCCAGCCGTCAACTGGCCCGGCTCGCCCTGGAGTCGGCGCGGGCCCGTGCGATCGCGGTGAGCGTGGACCCGGCCTCGGCGGGATTCATCGGGGAGCTCGGCGTGGACCGCGTGTCGGCAGCGCTCGCGGGCGCGGACGTGCTGTTCCCGAACGCCGACGAGGCCCGCCTCCTCACCGGCCTGCCCGACCCTGCCGACGCGGCCGCGAAGCTGAGCCGCCTTGTCCCGCTGACCGTCGTCACGCTGGGCGCGGACGGCGCGCTGGTCGCCGAGTCCGGCACCGTCACGGCGCGCGTCCCGCCGGTCATGGCGGTAGCGGTGGACTCGACGGGTGCGGGCGACGCCTTCACCGGCGCGTTCCTCGCCGCCCGGCTGTCCGGCGCGGACGCGGCGACGGCCGCGGCGGAGGGCTGCCGGGCGGGCGCGGAGGCGGTGACGCTGATCGGCGGCCGACCGCACAGCCCGGATGAGGCTGATCGACGGCCGCCCGCCTGAGGTCCAGCGGAAGCGTCCGCACGCCCGGGCCCAGGCTCAGCGGAGGCCGCCCCACGCGGGATGACGCGGATCATCGGCCCGTACGACCACATCGGCGGCCTCCGCCGGCCCCACCTCGTCCTCGTACCGCCCGAACGCGGGCAGCGTCCAGCGCTCGCTCTCCGGCGTACGCCGTCGCAGCGCCGCGGGCGACAGCCGCAGATGCACGCTCAGATCGAGCGGGAACCAGTGCCCGAGCAGAAATGGCCCATGCAGCAACAGCACGCCGTCGGACGGGAGTTCGACATACGGACTGCGCGTCGCCCGGTCGGTCACGGGATCCCACAGATCGGGCAGCACGCGCCCGCTGCCACCGGCTTCCAGCGGCCCGAAGACCTCCCGCCACAGCGCCCCGGTGTCGAACCACCCGCTGTAGTACGTATCGGGGTCCTCGCGCCCGTACTCGTACCGCAGCGAAGCGGGCCGCACAAACCCCTCGGCCCCGACGACAAGAACGCTCCGCCCCCGCAACCGCAGCGCCTCCCCGACCCGCCGCGCCAGCTCTCCACCCCGCGCCGCGGGCGCCCCGTCGACGCCGACCCGCAGCCAGGAACTGCCGTCCTCGGCCTTCCCCGCCAGGGCCCGGTCGGCCAGGGCCTCGGTCAGCCGCTCCCAGGTGATCGCTTCGAGTCGCACCCGTCCATCATGCTCCGGCGCAGGCCGGCGCGTCGGCGTCGATCGACAGCGGGCTGCCCTTGGGCAGCAGATACGTCACGTACAGCACGACCGGCTCGCTGCCCAGGTTGCGCCCGATGTGCCGGTGGTGCGCGCCGGCGGGCTCGATGAAGGCGGTTCCCGCCGGTGTCACCTCGACCGAGCAGTCGTCCAGGGTCCGGGTCAGCGTCCCGGACTTGACGACGGCGAGAAGCTGTCCGGGGTGGTGGTGCCAGCCGGTGGAGCCGCCCGGCGCCACCGTGATGGTCCGTACGACCACATCCGTACGGCCCTTGGCCTTCAGCTTCAGCGTCCCCTCGGACACGCCCTGCGCCAGCACCGTGCCCGTGACCCCGCTGCCGGGTGTCGCGTTCGCGGCGGACGGCACGGTGGCGAGCGCCGCCAGGCACCCGACAAGGACCATCGCCGTACGCGTACGCCCCTGCCGCCCGACTCTGCCCAGCATGTCCTTCAACCCCATGGACCTCATCGCGCGCCTCCAACTCATAGGCACGGCCGGGGCGTTCCCTCGCGAACGCCCGCCCGCACTGTCGCCGAAACCGCCTCAAGGTACCGGACAGGCTCCCGCCCATGTCCCGGTACGGGCCGCCTGCTCCGCGTCCGTTCATACCCGGTTCGCCCGCGGGCAGTCCTCCGTCGAGGTGACGAACCGCATGCACGAGGCGACAGACGAGGCGGACCGGTCGCAGCGATCGGAGCGGGCCCGCGAGACGCTGTCCGAGTTCATCGAGGCGGCTGCGCCGGGGGTGAGGTGAGGGTGCGCGGCGGGCGGCCTTCGAGATATCCGGCGATGTCCTCGACGGCCTGCTGGAAGTACACCTCGTAATTGCGCCGGGTGACATAGCCCAGGTGCGGCAGGCCGAGGAAGTTCGGCGCGGTGCGCAGCGGGTCGTCGGCCGGGAGCGGCTCGTTCTCGAAGACGTCGGAGCCCACCCCGGCGATCCAGCCGTCGCGCAGTGCCTGTACGAGCGCCGCCTGATCGACGATCGTGGCCCGCGAGGTGTTGACGAGATATGCGGTGCGCCGCATCCGCTTGAGCTCGCTCGCCCCGATCAGACCGCGGGTGCGGTCGCTGAGCTGCAGATGCACGGAGACGAAGTCACCGGCCTCGAGCAGCTCCCCGAGGGAGTGCGCGCGTACGACTCCGTGCTCGGCGGCCCGCTCGTCATCGAGGTTCTGGCTCCAGGCGATCACCTCCATGCCGAACGCCTGGCCGACGCGGGCGACTTTCGCGCCGATCTTGCCGAGGCCGATGAGGGCGAGCCGGCGGCCGTGCAGATCGGCGCCGACCGTCGACTGCCAGGGGCCGCTCCGGTGGAAGGCCGATGCCTCCCGCTCCACCTGGCGGGCCAGACCGAGGATGAGCGCCCAGGTCAGCTCGACGGGCGGTTCGGAGTTGCTGGCGGTGCCGCAGACGGTGACGCCGTGCCGGGCGGCGGCTTCGAGGTCGATGGAGGCATTGCGCATGCCGGTGGTGATCAGCAGCTTGAGACGCGGCAGTCGGGCGAACAGCGATCCAGGGAAAGGGGTCCGTTCGCGCATCGCGACGAGGATCTCGCAGTCCCCGACGGCTTCGGCCACCTCGTCCTCGTCGGCGAAATGACTTCGCACCGACCGGACTTCGACCTCCCCCGCGAGGGCCGCCCAGTCCGCCATGGAGAACGCGACGCCCTGGTAGTCGTCGAGCACGGCACAGTGCAGCGTCATGGGAGCGGAGCGTACCTGGTGGGTACCCTCCGGGCATGGACCTGGTGGTGATCGAACCACTGAAACAGCGGCATTGCGCGGAGTGCCGTAGGGGGCCTCTTCCGCTGCATCTGCTGGAGTTCAACGCGTCGATCTGTCTGGAATGCGCGGACCTTGCCCACCTGGTGTACCTGCCGCAGGGCAGCGCGGCACTCACCCGCCGTGCCCGCGAGGCGAGTTCGCTGTGTGCGGTGGTGGTCCGCTTCAATCGCCGCCGCAAGCGGTATGAACGCCAGGGGCTGCTCGTCGAGGAGGCGGCGCTGACCAGGGCCGAGTCCGCGTGCCTGGCGGACGCGGATGCGCGGGCCCGCCGCCGCGAGAGGGACGCGGTGCGCAGGGCGGCCGAGGACGTACGGTTCACCGCCTGCCTCGCCGCCGAGATCCTGCGCCTGTTTCCCGGCTGTCCACCCGCCCGCGCCCAGCACGTCGCGGCGTACGCCTCGTTGCGCGGCAGCGGCCGAGTGGGCCGCACCGCGGCGGGCCGCTCCATGGAGGAGGGTGCGGTCACGGCCGCGGTGCGGGCGTCCGTACGGCATCTCGATACGGAGTACGACGCCCTGCTGATGGCCGGGGTCGCCCGCCACGAGGCGCGGACTCGGGTGGCGGCGGTGATCGAGGGGGTGCTGGCGTCCTGGCGCGCTTAGGCGGCGCGCCAGGACGGGGGGAGCCTTCCGGATTCGGCCGAGCGCTCGGGCTGGGCGCCGCTCCCGGGATGGGCGCGGCGCCCGGACTCGGCCGAACACGCGGACTGGGCGCGGCGCCCGGACTCGGCTGGGCACGCGGACTCGGCCGGCGGCTCCGCCTAGGCGCGGCGCCCGGACACCCGGGTGGGCCGGCAGCGGCGGTAGAGCACGACGCCGCCGAGCAGCATCGCGGCACCGGCGGGCAGGGTGTACGCGACTCCTCCGGCACCGGTCCGGGCGAGCGCCACGTCGGAGCCGGGTGCCTGGGGACGCGGCGCCGGGATGTGCGGCTTGACGGCCTTCGGCGGGGTGGCGGGCCGCGGCCGGACGGGCGGCTTGCCGGGGGTGTTGGACGAGGAATTGCCGATTGCGGCGTTCCCGATGCCGACGACGTTCACGGAGTTCCCGGTGACGTTGACAGGGATATCGATGGGGATTCGGACAGTGTTGCCGCCCAGGCCCCCGGGGGAATCCTCGGCCCCGCCTTCGGCGGTGGTGCCGGAATGCCCGGCCTGCGAACCCCCGTCGCCCTGGCCGGTGTTGGCGCAGGAGTTTCCAGCGGCCGGGTTGAGCACCCCGACGACATTGACTGTGTTGCCGCACACATTGACCGGGACGTGCACGGGAAGCTGCACCGTGTTGCCGGCCAGCAGTCCCGGCGAACGGGCCGCACCGCCGTCCGCGTTCGAGTCGGCGTGCGCGTAGCCCGAAATGGCGAGCGCGCCACCCGTGAGCATCACGGTGGCCAGACCCTTTCGGTGAACCTGCCTCATGGGTTCCCTGCCTTCAGAAGACGTTCACGGGCACTCGCCCGCACCGGAATAACGCCATGCGACCAATAGGGTTATGGCACATAAACCTTTCACTCTTTCGAGTGTGCGGATTGTCGAACTGGCGGTCGTGGCGGCACGTCGGTCCGGCTCTGCCCGCGATATCGAGGGATGCGCTCGTGCGGGTGGATTCCGGACGAATTCGGCTCCCCGCGCATTGTTTCGTGGCCCGCTTGCCGCACCCACAAACACCTGGTGCCGCCCCGCGGCTCCTGATGAAAGGACCGCTCCCGTGCTCACCTTGAAGCAGCGCACTCTCCTCGCCGTCGCCGCGGCCACCGTTGCCGTACTGGCAGTGGGTGCGCCCGCCTCCACCGCCGCGCTCGGCAGCGAACAGGCCAAGGCGTCCAGGCCCTCTGCCACGGCGGCACGCGGTGCCGTGTACATCGAGACGCGGCTCCTCTTCGGTACGGAGCGGCCCGACGGCGGGCCCGATGTGAACGACGAGCAGTTCATGGCCTTCATCGACCGGAATGTCACGCCGGGCTTCCCGTCCGGGCTGACGGTCCAGGACGGCCGCGGACAGTGGCGGGACTCCAACGGCACCATCGAGCGGGAGCGTTCGTACGAGCTGATCCTGCTCTACCCGGCCATGGAGGCACACGTACGCGACGCGCTGATCGAGCGGATCCGCGAGGCCTACGTCGCGGCGTACGCACAGGACTCGGTGGCCCGGCTGGACGAGCCGACGCTCGCCGACTTCTGAAAGCGCGGGACTCCCGCGAGCGCCCCGGGCTCAGTAGCGGACAGGCAGGGAGAGCAGCCCTCTGGCGCGCATCGAAGGCCGCCACCGCAGTCCGCCGGGCGGGATGTCGAGTGTGAGCCCGGGGAAGCGCTCCAGGAGCGCGGCGAGAGCGATCTCCGTCTCCATCCGGGCCAGGGGGGCGCCCAGGCAATAGTGAATGCCGTGGCCGAGGGCGAGGTGACCGGTGGCGTCGCGGCCGATGTCGAGGCGGTCGGGGTCGGTGAAACGGTGCGGGTCGCGGTGGGCGGCTGCGAGCGACAGCAGGACAGTCTCGCCCGCCGGGATCACGACGCCGCCGATGGTGATGTCCTCAACGGGGAAGCGTCGGATGGCCAGCGGGACGGGGCCGTCGTAACGGGCAAACTCCTCGACGGCGCCGCCCAGTCGGGCGGGGTCGGCGCGCAGCGCGTCCAGCTGGTCCGGGTGGCTGAGCAGGGCCAGGGTGGCGTTGCCGATGAGGTGGACGGTGTTCTCGTATCCGGCGAAGAGGATGAGGAAGGCCAGGGACATCAACTCGTCCTCACTCAGCCGGTCTTCCTCATCGCGTACCGCGATCAGAGCGGAGAGCAGGTCGTCGGCCGGGCTGGTCCGCTTGCGGGCGATGAGCTGGGTGAAGAACGCCAGCATGGCGCCGACCGCTTCCTTCGCCCGTGACGGCTCGGCAGGGTCCGGGGCAACCAGGACATCGGTCCACACCCGGAAATCGCGCCGGTCCTGCGGCGCTACGCCGAGCAGGTCGCAGATGACGGTGATCGGCAGCGGCGCCGCGTACGAGGCGATGAGGTCGGCGCGGCCGTGCGGGGCGATGGCGTCCAACAGCTGGTCGGCTGTCTTCCGGATCGGCTCGCGCAGCTGCGCGATACGGCGCGGGGTGAACGCCCGGGACACCAGACGCCGGATACGGGTGTGGTCGGGCGGGTCCATGTTGAGCAGATTCGCGTCCAGCGCCGGCGGCAGCGCGAGCCCCCGGTAGCCGCCGGGTGCCGCGTTGCGCTTGTCCAGGGAGAGCCGGGGATCGGCAAGTGCGTGGCGTACGTCGTCGTAGCGGGTGACCAGCCAGGCGGGCAGCCCGTCCGTCCCGGCGATGCGGTGCACAGGGCCCGCCTCACGCAGCCGCGCGTACGCGGCGTACGGATCGGCCGACAGCTCGCTCGTTGGATCTTGGAGTGCCATGGCTCCACCCTAGACAGCGGCGAGCAACACGGGCCCGGTCAGGCGAAGTTCTCGCTGAGGTAGTGGGTGAGGGCATCGCTGGTACGGGACAGCTCCGCGGCCTGCGCGGAAACGCTGTCGCGGATCCCGCGGATATTCGCCAGCAGTGTGGAGCACGCCTCGGGCTGTCGTCCGGCCGCGCCTTCGCAGGGCAGGATGTCGCGGATCCTGTCGGTCGGCAGGCCGATTGCCAGCAACGCACGGATACGGAAGACCACTTCGGGCGCTTCAGGTCCGTAGTCGCGATACCCATTGTCCCGGCGTTCGGACGTGAGGATGCCCTGCTGCTCGTAGTAGCGCAGCGAGCGGGTGCTGACGCCGGTCGCTCGGCTCAACTCGCCGATCCTCATGCTTCCCCCTCGCAGTCGCTGACCGCCCGGACGCTGCCTTGCCCCTGACGCGGGCTTGACCTTGACGCTGATGTCAAAGTTTAGCGTCGGCGCATGAGCACTCGATCTCCCCGGTTTCCTGCCCTCTCATGGTCCACCGATGACATGCCCGACCTGGCCGGACGTACCGCCGTCGTCACCGGCGCCGCAAGCGGTCTCGGACTGGCGATCACACGATCGCTTGTCGCCCATGGCGCACGGGTCGTCATGGCGGTGAGGAACACAGCCAAGGCCGAACAGGTGCGCGCCGAACTGTCCCAAGGTCCGGGTGAAGCGGTGGTGATGGAACTCGACCTGCTCGACCTGGCCTCGGTGCACCGGTTCACGGCCGCGGTGCACGACCGGTTCGCGGCGGTCGACCTGCTGATCGAGAACGCCGGGATCAGCAGCCAGTCGCTCACGCTGAGCGCCGAGGGGGTGGAGAGCCAGTTCGCGACGAACCACCTGGGCCACTTCGCGCTGACCGGTCTGCTGCTGGATCTGCTCGGCAAAGGCCATGATCCGCGGATCGTCGTCGTCGCATCCGCGCTGTATACGCGAGCCGGCTTGGACCTGGACGACCTCGACGGTACTGGCACCTACTCACCGGGCCGGGCCTACAACCGCTCGAAGCTCGCCAACGTGCTCTTCGGCCGCGAACTCCAGCGTCGACTGGAAGCGCTGGGCTCCACGGTCAGAAGCTTCGTCGCCCACCCGGGCATGGCGAAGACACCGCTGCACACCACCTACCCCTCACCCGCGCTGCGGCTCGTGACGAAAACAGTGGCGGGGCTGATCGGACGGCCCGCAGAACAAGCTGTCGTTCCGATCCTCTACGCCGCAACCTCCCCCGACGCGGTGCCGGACAGCTTCTACGGCCCGACCGGCCCCAAGCTCCACGCGCGCGTGCAGCCCGCGGCGTTCACCGGCCCGGGCCTCGACCACGACACAGCCTGGGCCCTCTGGGAGAAATCACAACAACTCGCGGGTGTCCACTACCTCGACGGCTGAGCGGGCAGGACCACGGTCCCCCAGGACGGTTTGCGGGCGGGCGACGCAAAGCTACGGCGACCGCCGTATTCCGGCCCCGCAGTGGGCAGTTCTTCCCCATGACGGATCGCCCACTGCTCCTTCTCGACGTAGACGGCCCCCTCAACCCGTACGCGGCACGTCTGCCGCGCCTGCGCGGCTATGCGACACACCGCCTGCACCCCTCGTACTGGCTCTCCAACCAACCCGCGGGCTCCCGCCGCCACCGCCGCGGCCTGCGCATCTATCTCAACCCCGCCCACGGGCCGCGGCTGACGGGCCTCCCCTTCGAACTGGCCTGGGCGACCACCTGGATGCACGAGGCCAACACCATGATCGCCCCGGGCATCGGCCTGCCCGCCGACCTCCCGGTGATCGAGTGGCCGGAACTCTTCGCCAAGGACCCGGACGGGCTGTACTGGAAGACCCGGCCGCTGCTGGAGTGGGCGGCGGGCCGCCCGTTCGCCTGGGTGGACGACATGATCACGGGCCTGGACACGGCACACGTCGCGGCGCACCACGACGCTCCTGCGCTGCTGTTGCGGATCCATCCGCGGCGGGGGCTGCGGGAGGGGGACTTCGCGGCGCTGGTCAGCTGGGCGGAGGGCTTGTGACCCGCCGGGCCCCCGGTGACGCTGGGAGCGCCTGCTGCGACGGCCGGCCTGGTATGCAGGCTTCCTGGTTACGCTCGCTCGGCCGACCTGCCGGCCGGGTCGGTGAGGAGGCCGAGCAGCGTCTCGCGGTGGAGGTCTGCGATCGGGCCGAGAAGGTCCGGGTGGCGCAGCAGCGGCGCCGCGCGGTGATCGCGAGGGCTGGGAATTGTCAGCCGACGCGCATTGCCTACGCTGCCCGCGCCGTGGTGGGTGGCGGCGAGGCAGGCCGCTGCCACGGCGGCGAGATCGGCGTCGGCCAGCAGGCAGGCCGCCCAGCTGACGACAGTTTCGTCCACCTGGGTGCGCCAGGCGTACTCGGCTCCCTCCAGCGGGTGGGCATCGGCGCCGGTGACGGAATCCAGCCGGCCGGAACCGCCGGGGCCGAGCAGGTGCAGCAGTTCGGCGTCCAGCACGGTGGGGTAGCGCAGGGCGGCCGCGATGGTGGCCGCGTGCCGTGCCTGGGCTTCGGCCAGGGCGTGGTTCAGCGCTCCGGCTTCCGGCGGGAAGGCCGACAGCAGCCAGCGCGTGGCGGCAGCTATGACTGGCGAGAGATCACTGGGCATGGTGGACCGTCCTTTGAACGTGCCCGCCATGGTTCTGATACCTGTGCGTGATCCGGCGCGAGCACTCGCGAGCCGGGGTGCGTGTGGCAGGTAAGCGTAAGGCGGCCGCCAGAGCGACGACAGGACGTACGTCACAGCCGGGGTGCCCGTCACTTCCCCCGGCCGTACGGCCACGGCCGGTCCCCCTTCGGCCGGGTGCGGTCCTGACGCGGGAAGCCTGGTCGGTCACCTGTCCAGCAGTGCCGTGAGCGCTCCCACCGGGTCGGCGTCGGGGGTGCCGCGGGGCCACCAGTCCTCGCGGTCCGGGTCCGATTCATAGCCGTACCAGAGGCCGTCGCGGCCGAAGCGGAGTTGGAGGGAGCGGGTGGACAGGTGGTTGCGCCAGGGGCGGAAGTGGGGAAAGTCGGCGGCGATCAGAGCCGGGCGTGCGCGGTCGAACGGGCCGGCGGGCGGGTCCCAGGGCTCTTCGAGTACCGCGAGGGCCGCGCGACCACCCTGCCGCCAGGCGGCCACCGCGCGGGCCAGGTCGGTGGGGGTGTGGTCGGTTGCGGCGGCGAGGTCGCGGTAGAGGGCCCGGGTGGACGCGGTCAGGCCCGAGCCGGGGTGGGCGGCGGCAAGCCGGACCGCGTCCTGCCACTGGGTCAGCTGTGCGGTGGGGTCGTGGCCGGTGGTGAGGAGCGTGTGCGCGCGGGCGGCCGCCTCGGTGGCCAGGAGGTCCAGGGCGAGGGGGTCGGGAGCGCCGGGCGTGTGGGGGTAGGCCGGCGGGCGGCCCGGGTGGCTGGGCGCGGGGAACGGGGGCGGGAGAGCCGGGAGCGTGCGCGGGGCGAGCGCCTCGTGGGCCGGGACCGTCGGCAGGGGCACGGCGGCCGCGGCGCCGGTCCGCTCGGCCGCTGACCGGGTCGCGTTGCGATGGGAGAGGTCGGCGAGGATTTCGCGTTCACCTCGGCCGCGCATCAGGAACAGAACGAACGGGTCCTCGTCGAGCAGCCTGGCCGTCTGGTAGCAGAGCGCGGCCGCGTGCTTGCAGGGGTAACCGTCGTCGGGGCAGGAGCAGTCGGGGATCAGATCGCCGGGCGTGGGCAGGAGGTCCGCAACGGCTGCCAGCGCATGCGGTACGTCCTTGTCGAGCAGCGCCGCGATGTGGTCGGGGCGGGCCGCCGCCGCGGCCAGGAAGTCGTTCCAGTCGTCGTCGGTGAGCGTATGCAGGCGGATCTCCGTGCGGTACGGGCGCGGCCTGGTGCCGTGGACGTACGCCATGACCCGGCCCGGTGTGACCGTGATCGCGTCGACATGGCCGCGGCCCGCGTACGCGCGGCCCCTGGTCAGCCGAGCCCGGTCCAGCGCGGTGTCCTCCAGCGCCTCCACCCAGGCGTTGCCCCACCAGCTGGATGCGAACTCCTCGCCGGCGAGGGGCTCCAGGGCCGGGAACGTCCGCCGGCGGTCGTCGTAGCGCGAAGGCGTGCGCGGCGTCATGACGGCCTCCGCAGCGAGACGAGGTCGGACAGCTCACGGTCGGTCAGCTCGGTCAGGGCGGCCTCGCCGGAGCCGAGGACCGCGTCGGCCAACGCCCGCTTGGACGCGAGCATGTCGGCGATGCGGTCCTCCACCGTGCCCTCGGCGATCAGCCGGTGGACCTGCACGGGCTGTGTCTGGCCGATGCGGTACGCCCGGTCCGTCGCCTGGTCCTCCACCGCCGGATTCCACCAGCGGTCGAAGTGCACGACATGGCCCGCCCGGGTCAGATTCAGGCCGGTGCCGGCCGCCTTGAGGGAGAGCACGAAGACCGGGACCTCGCCGGACTGGAAGCGGTCCACCATACGCTCGCGCTCCGCCACCGGCGTTCCCCCGTGGAGGAGTTGGGACCCGATCGCCCGGGACGTGAGGTGCGCCGAGAGCAGGCGCGCCATGGAGACGTACTGGGTGAAGATCAGGACCGAGCCTTCCTCGGACAGGATCGTCTCGAGGAGTTCGTCGAGGAGTGCGAGCTTGCCGGAGCGGCCGGCCAGCCGCGCGGCGCCGTCCCCCGCACTGTGCTCCTTCAGGCTGTGCTCTTTCAAATACTGCGCGGGGTGGTTGCAGATCTGCTTGAGGCCGGTCAGCAGCTTCATCACAAGCCCGCGCCGCGCGATGCCCTCAGCGCCCTCGATCGCCGCCATCGTCTCCCGTACCACCGCCTCGTACAGCGACGCCTGCTCCCGGGTGAGCGCCACGGGATGGTCTGACTCCGTCTTCGGCGGCAGCTCGGGCACGATGCCCGGGTCGGACTTCTTGCGACGCAGCAGGAAGGGGCGGACCAGCCGGGACAGCCGCTCGACTGCTTCGTCGTCCTCGCCGTTCTCCACGAGGCGTGCGTGGCGGGCGCGGAATGCCTTCAGCGGGCCGAGCAGTCCCGGGGTCGTCCAGTCCAGCAGCGCCCACAGCTCGGAGAGGTTGTTCTCGACGGGTGTGCCGGTCAGCGCGACCCTGGCCGGGGTGGGAATGGTGCGCAGGGCCTTGGCGGTCGCCGAGAAAGGGTTCTTGACGTGCTGCGCCTCGTCGGCGACGACCATCCCCCAGGTGTGCGCGGCCAGCCGGTCCGCGCTCGTGCGCATCGTGCCGTACGTGGTGAGGACGAAGCCGCCGTCGAGCTCGGGCAGGGTGCGGTCGGTGCCGTGGAAGCGGCGCACCGGCACGCCGGGGGCGAAGCGGGTGATCTCCCGCTGCCAGTTGCCGAGCAGGGACGCGGGGCAGACGACCAGCGTCGGGGCCGTGCGGTCGCGGTGGAGGTGGAGGGCGATCAGGGTGACCGTCTTGCCGAGGCCCATGTCGTCGGCGAGGCAGCCGCCGAGGCCGAGCGATGTCATCAGGTCGAGCCAGGCCAGGCCCCGCAGCTGGTAGTCGCGCAGCGTGGCGGCGAGGGCCGGCGGGGGTGCGACCGGGGTGGAGGCCGCGGTGAGCCGGTCGCGCAGGCTCGCCAGCGCGCCCGTCGGCACCGCCTCCACCGTCTCGCCGTCCACGTCCGCCGTGCCGGTCAGCGCCACCGCCAGCGCGTCGACCGGCTGCAGCAGCCCCAACTCCCGCTTGCGCGCTTTGCGTACGAGATCGGGGTCGACTACTACCCACTGGTCCCGCAGCCGCACGATCGGGCGGTGCGACTCGGCCAGCGCGTCCATCTCGCGCTCCGTCAGTGGATCGCCGTCGAGCGCCAACTGCCAGTTGAACTTGAGCAGTTCGTCGCTGTCGAAGAATGGTGTGCCGTCGGTCGCCGAGCCCGGCGCGGGCCGTACGACGGCGGCGGCCGAGAGCGTACGGGCCAGCTCCTTCGGCCAGTGCACGGCCACCCCGGCCGCCGCCAGCTGTGCCGCCCCCGGCCCCAGCAGCTCGTACAGCTCGTCCTCGGTGAGCGACAGCACATCGGGCACGTCCCGCTCAAGGAGGCGGGCGAGCGGTGGCCAGACCCGGGCCGCGCGGCGCAGCGCCAGCACCGCGTCGATCCGGGCGCGCGGCCCGAAGTGCTTGTCCCCGTCGCCTGCCCACAGCCGGGCCGCGTCGATGACGAGAGTCGGATCGGCGAGGCTGTGCACCTGCACGAGGGCCGCCCCGGCATTGCGCTCCGACCCGTCCTCCTCCCCGATGTCGAAGAGCTCGAACGCGGAGAGGTCGAGGCGCAGCGAGACCCGCACTCCCGCGTCCATGCCCGCCGCGGCCTCCGCCGCCCACTCCCGCGCCTCGGGCAGGTGCTGGGCGGTGGCAGCCGCGAACGGCGCCCCCGCGGCGTACGCCGCGGCCGGCGTACGCGGCAGGGTGTCGGCGACCGCGTCGAAGAACGACCTCACCAGCGTCTCGGGGTCGGGCAGCCGGGGCAGCCCCAGTTCGGGGTCGGGGCCGGGGACCGGGACGGCATGCGCCTCGTACGGCATGGCGGCGGCGATGGCCCGCAGCTGGGCGATGTCGTTGGCGTCCAGGGGGCCCGCGCGCCATGCGTCGTGATCGGCCGCGGTCAGTCCGGGCAGCAGCCTGCCCCGGGCCACCAGATGGACGGCGTGCAGTGCTGCCGCGCCCCAGCAGGCCGCGGCGGGGTGCGCGGCCGGGTGGTGGCGGGCGCGGGTCAGCAGCGGTACGGCCTCGGCGACCGGCAGCATCAGGGCGGGGACGGTGCGGCTGCGGACGTCTGCGCTCGCGCCTGTCTCTGTGCCGTCGCGGCCTACGACGGTGAGTTCGCCGGGCGCGCCCCGGAGCCGGTCGCCGTCCGGGTCCCAGAAGGCGACCCGACCCTCACGCGGCAGCGGCGCGGGAATGAAGACCGCGGCACAGGTGTGCAGCGTCTCCCGCAGGCTCAGCATGTCGGACGTCACAGAGTCACCTCCCACCCACAGGTCGTATACGGCTGTACCGAAGTACTGGTCTACGACCTTACGGGTGGGGTCTGACAACGAGCCCCCGCCGACCGCTCGCGCGCTTCGCGACCTGCGACGACGGTGCGGCGAGGGGCCTTCGGGCCGCGGACGCCGAGCGCTTCGCGACCTGCGACGACAGTGCCGTGACGGGCCTTCAGGCCGCAGGCGGCACCGAGGGCGGTGCGAGCGGCGGGACGGCCTGCGGCGGTGGCGGCGCCTGAGCGGGTTCGCGTGCCGGTGCCTGTGAGGGCTGCGCCTGTGACGACTCCACTTGCGGCGGCTGCCGGGACTCCACGGCCTGCGGATCCACCGCCTGTGAGCCGCCCTGCGACCCCGCCACCTGCTGTTCCCCTGACTGCGGAGCCGCCCGTTCCAGGAAGCGCAGCAGTTCGACGGGGAAGGGCAGTACGAGGGTCGAGTTCTTCTCCGCGGCAACCGCTACCACGGTCTGGAGCAGCCGCAGCTGAAGCGCGGCGGGCTGTTCCGCCATCACCCCGGCGGCCTCCGCCAGTTTCTTGGACGCCTGGAGTTCGGCGTCCGCGTTGATTACCCGGGCCCGCCGCTCACGGTCGGCCTCCGCCTGCCGCGCCATCGACCGCTTCATCGCCTCCGGCAGCGAGACATCCTTGATCTCCACCCGGTCGATCTGCACACCCCACCCGATCGCCGGACTGTCGATCATCAACTCCAGCCCCTGGTTCAGCTTCTCGCGGTTCGACAGCAGATCATCCAGATCACTCTTCCCGATGATCGACCGCAACGACGTCTGAGCCATCTGCGAGACCGCGAACCGGTAATCCTCCACCTGCACCACAGCATCAGCGGCGTCGACAACCTTGAAATAGATCACCGCGTCGACCCGCACCGTCACGTTGTCCCGGGTGATCCCGTCCTGCGCGGGCACCGGCATCGTCACGATCTGCAGATTGACCTTACGCAGCCGGTCCACAAACGGCACGATCATGGTGAAGCCGGGTCCGCGCACGTCATTGCGCAGCCGGCCGAGGCGGAAGACCACGCCTCGCTCGTACTGCTTGACCACCCGGGCCGCCGCCATCACATACGCCAGACAGCCGGACGCGGCCACCACGCCGGCCGTCACCAGCTCCTCGACCATCAGGGCACCCCCTACTGTCCGAGCCGCATGCTAAATAACACGGTATGCCCGGTATACCCCGTCGAGCCAGCCCCAAGCGCCACAGGGCCGCTGAGGCGCAACAGAGGAAGGCCGCACCCACCGGTCGCGGGTGCGGCCTTTCCCGAGCGGGTCGAGCGGGTCGAGCAGACGGACCGGGTCGAGCCTGCAATCCGCTGCCGCTAGAGGCGTTTGCGTACGAGAGCGACGAGCTCCGCCGTGTGATTGCGCCGCACCCAGGCGATCCCGCCGAAGACGACGAAGAGGATGACCGGTGTGATCGCGTGCTGGCCGCCGAACACCGTCACCTGAGTGATGAACGCGCCGATCATCAGGCCCATGAAGGCGAGAGCCGAGAGCCCGGAGAGGATCGGGATCACCAGCGCGATCGCCCCGGCCAGCTCGAGACCGCCCGTCAGATACATGAACCAGTCGCCGAAGCCGATCTTGTCGAATGACTCCGCCGCGGAGGAGTGGCCGATGAGCTTGGGCGCGGCGCTCGCGATGCCCATGAACAGCGCGAGCACGATCTGGAGCGTAAGCACGGCGAGGTGCGGGCGGCGACCGAGCGTGGTTTCGGTAGCGGTGGTGGCGGCGGTCGGTGCGGACATCGTGGTCTCCTCCGGTAAGCGTTCCGTAGTGCTTTCGCGGGGGTAGACCGGGAGGCTGCCCGGGACTCATCGCTCTTGCGGACCACGACTTCGAAGACCTCGAACTGCCTTGACAGGCATAGTGCTCAGAGCTCGAACCAGCCATGCCCGGAGTACCAGTGGCGGCCCGCCCGCAGATGGTCGCCGATCGCGCGCTCCAGCGTCGTCCGGCGCGGCAGCGCCTCCAGCGGCAGGTCGGGATCGCCGAATACGAACCCGACTGGTACGCCGTCCTCCGCCTCCTTCTTCTCGTACGCACAACGGAAGCGGTCCTGGAAGCGCACGATGTTGGAGTCCTCCGGCAGATACTCGGCGAGCTGCCGGTCGAGCAGCCACGAGTGGCAGGTGGCGACCCGGTACGTCTCCTCGGGGAAGTGGCGCGCGATGAACTCTCCGGCCCGGGCGAGGGACCGGTCGCACGCCGCGGGCGTGATCGGCCCGAGGAAGTCGGGGATGTGCACATCCAGCGCGAAGTCCCCCGGCCCCAACGGCAGTCCGGCCGCCCGCACGGCCTCGCCCGTCCGCCCGTCGAGCCGGGACCGCTGGAACTGCAGGCGCCCCAACTGGTAGATCTCGCCCCGGAAGTGCAGCCCCAGCCAGCCCGGTATCGACAGTCCGCCGGTGCCTCGGCGTCTGCGGTGAACGGCCATATGGCGGCCGAGGTCGGCCAGCGTGTGACGGGAGACGTCATCCGGCACGGAACGCTCCTTGTGGTACGCCCGTACGTGCGGGAGGGCGGCGACAAGGACGTATACCGGGAAGCAGCGGGCCGGCACGCCCGATCCGTCGGGCATCCGCGGCAGTTCCCCGCCTCCGCCGATCTTCCCCATGTCCTGGAGAATCTCCTGGACGCCCGTCTCCAGCAGTCGGCGCATCCCGGGGTCTGCCGTCATCCGGCCCCGCAGCGCGATGAGTTCATTGATGTCTTGGTGCGGCACCGCCAGGTCCAGCAGCGCCCCGGCCAGCTCGTCCGCCTCAGGCAGTTCCACCCACGCGGTTGTCACCAGCGCCCCCTCCCACCTCACCGTCGCGGATACCCGGGACGTCCGGGATATCCGGCTCAGTTGTGCGGATACCGGTCGTACGGAAACACCGGTTCGCCATACCCCACCGTGGCGTGCTCGGTCTGCAGGCTCAGATCGTCGGCCAGCTCGGCGATCACGCCCCGCCCCTCGGTCAACACCAGCCAGGATGCAGGCAGTTGCACCTCGCTGTACCGCACGCCGAGCAAATTGCCGCAGATGGCCCCCGTGGAGTCGCTGTCGCCCGAGTGGCTGACCGAAAGCGTCAGTGCCTCGGTGACGTCGTCCGTACGGGCCAGGGCGCAGTAGACGGCGATGGCGAGGGCCTCCTCGGCGACCCAGCCCGCGCCGAGCGACTCGACCTTCTCGGCGGTCGGCCGACCGCCGCGCGCGGCCAGATCCACTGCGGCCCGGAGCGCCGCCGTGGTCTCCTCGTGCTGCTGATAGCCGCGCAGCAGCTCCATGGCCCGCAGCACGGCGCCCTCGGCCGAGTCGCCCTCCATCAGGTGGGCGATGATCGCGGCGAACGCGCCGGCCGCGTAATAGCCGGTCGGGTGGCCATGGGTGATCTGCGCGCAGTGCGCGGCCATCTCGAACGCCCGCCGGGGCTCCGCCCCGACCAGCCCGAAGGGCGCCGACCTCATGACAGTGCCGCAGCCCTTGGAGCCGGTGTTCACCGGACCCGGCTCCCCCAACACGGCCGTCACGTCCGGGACATACCGCTGAGCGAGCCCGGTCAGACAGGCGTTTCCGGGCGCCCGCCGCGCGTACAGGAAGGGCTGCTGCCTCAGCCATCCCGTCCTGATGTAGTCGCCCTCGGCGGGCTCGGGCGAGGCCGGGTAGTTCTGCGTGTCCAGCCAGCGCAGATAGGCGTTGCGCACGCAGGCCGTCTCGCCGCCGCCGATGCCCTTCCCGGCCGCCCCGGCCTGCGCACGGATCAGCCCCTCGGCCGTGAACAGCGTCATCTGCGTGTCGTCGGTGACCCGCCCGGTCACGCCGTCGGAGTCCGGTACGAGTGCGGTCACACCCTGCTCGCCGTACATCCCGCGGATCGCGCCGAGGGAGAGGAACTCGATCGGATTGCCCAGGGCATCCCCGATCGCCCCACCGAGCAGGCATCCGCGGATCCTGGCCCGACGGACGGCTGCGCTCTCCCATGACTGCTTGTCCACTGTGCGGCTCTCCTCGACGTCGACATCGGCTTCGGCTTCGGCTTCGGCTGTGGGAACGGGGAACGGATACGGGTGCATCCTGGAACAGGAGATGCGATTGCCATGCGCACTGGGAGTGAACCGACAACTGCGCGCAGTCCCCTGCGGCTGCGGCTCTGGCTGAGTGTATGGGGCCTGATCTGGGCCGGAACGGGCACGGCGGCCTTCGCCCTCGCGGCGCGCCCCGGCTGGGCGGCGGCATGCGGGGTGCTGCTGCTGATCGTCACCGTTGACCTGGTCATGGTCCTGCGGCACATCCACCAGGGGCCGCACTATCAGCCCGGCCGCGACGTCCCGCCGTACGAACCGGACCACGGCGGCACCGGTCCGCGCCCCCATCGATAGAGATCCAGCCGATTGCGAGAGGTCAGGCCCCCGCGTCGAAGCGCGCTGCCTTTACATACTCCGGCTTCGGGTCCAGCGCCGCAGCCAGGCGGAAGTGGCGCATGGCCTGTTCCGGACGGCCGGCCCGCTCGTAGGTGCGAGCCAGTGCGAAGTGGGCGAAGGCGTTGTCCGGCTCGCGCTCCAGGACCAGCTCGAATTCGAGCTCGGCCGGGCGCAGTTGGGCCGCGGCGAAAAAGGCGCGGGCACGCAGCAGCCGGGCAGCGGTGTTCTCCGGGTGGGCCGCTATCACCGAGTCCAGCAGTTTCACGGCGCCGCGCGGATCCCTCGCGGCCAGCAACTGCTCGGCCGCTCGGTAGTCGATGACGTGCGTCTCCGGATTGCTCTTGGGCACGGTCGCATCCTTCCCCTTGCTGACCGATTCCAACACCGCGTCCGGCAACGGTATTCCGATCAAGATGCCTAACGGGAGCCCGGCCGCAGGGCGGCGCGCCGGGTCAGCTCCGCCCAGACCTTCCCTACCTGCGGCTGAAGAATCTCCAGCGGCCCGTCGTTGTCGATGACCAGATCGGCGATGGCCCGCCGCTGCTCGCGCGTGGCCTGGGCCGCCATCCGGGCACGCGCCTCGGACTCGGACATTCCGCGCAGCCGTATCAGCCGGTCCAGCTGCGTCTGGGGCGAGGCGTCGACGACGACCACCACGTCGTACAGCGGCGCCAGGTTGTTCTCGGCGAGCAGTGGTACGTCGTGGATCACGACGGCATCCGGCCCCGCGGCCTTCTCCAGCTCCATGGAACGCGCCCCGACCAGCGGGTGGACGATCGAGTTCAGCGTCGCCAGGCGTTCGGAGTCGGCGAAGACGATCGAGCCGAGCCCTGGCCGGTCCAGGGTGCCTTCGGGGGTGAGGATCTGAGGGCCGAAGGCATCGACAACGGCCGCGAGTCCGGGCGTACCGGGCTCGACGACCTCGCGAGCAATCTTGTCGGCGTCGATCAGCACCGCTCCCTGCGACGCGAGGAGTCGGGAGACTTCGCTCTTGCCGGCACCGATTCCGCCGGTCAGGCCCACCTTCAGCATGGCCGCAGCCTACGCGAGGGCTAGGCGTCGCCCTCCCGCTCCGCGAGGAAGCGTTCGAAATCGCGGCCGATCTCGTCGGCGGACGGCAGGTCCACCGGCTCCGCGACCAGACTGCCCCTGGTCTCCGCGCCCGCCACCGCGTCGTACTGGTGCTCAAGGCCCCGCACCAGCGCCACCAACTCCTCGTCGCCCTCGCCGATCTGCCGCTCGATCTCGGTCTGGGTGCGGTGCGCCTCCGTACGCAGCGTATGCGCGACGCCCGGGAGGACCAGGCCCGTCGCGGCCGTGATCGCCTCCAGGGCGCTCAGCGCGGCGTCGGGGTAGGAGGAGCGTGCGACATAGTGCGGCACATGGGCGGCGACGCCGAGGACGTCGTGGCCCGACTCCATCAGGCGGTACTCGAGAAGCGACTCCGCGCTGCCCGGCACCTGTGCCTCGTCGAAGGGGCTGCGGTGGCCCGGCATGAGGTCCGTGCGGTTGCCGTGCGGGGTGAGGCCGACGGGGCGGGTGTGCGGGACGCCCATCGGAATGCCGTGGAAGTTGACCGCGAGCCGCACTCCGAGCCGCTCGACGATCTGCCGGACGGCGGCGGCGAAGCGTTCCCATTCGACGTCCGGTTCGGGGCCCGACAGCAGCAGGAACGGCGCGCCCGTGGCGTCCTGGACCAGCCGGACATCGAGCGTCGGGGTCTCGTAGGCGCTCCAGCGGTCGCGCCGGAAGGTCAGCAGCGGGCGGCGGGCGCGGTAGTCGACCAGCCGGTCGTGATCGAAGCGCGCCACGACCTGATGGGGCAGCGTGTCCAGCAGGTTGTCGACGATCTGCTCGCCGGTCTCACCCGCGTCCATGTATCCCTCGAAGTGGTACAGCATGACCAGGCCGGCCGATTCCTGCGCGAGCGCCATGTCGACGACGGCGAGGCCCTTCGGCTCCCATTCGTACAAACCCTGCGGATCCAGCACGATTACCGCTCCTCCTCGTGTTCGTACAGAAGAACGCCTGGTGACGCACCGGCATTCCCGCCTCACGCCGTGAACACATCGAAGGGAAGGCCCAGTTCACGACGGCCGGTTGAAACGAGAGCTGGTCCAGACCTTGACGTGCCTAATGCCCCTCCCTACCGTCACGAGACAGTTCGAAGTTCAGAAACACATCCTTCGTTTGTATACGCGAACGGGAAGGCACCCCCATGCGCACCCGAAAGCTGCTCCCCGCCCTGCTGGCCGGGGCGCTCGCAACCGGCGGCCTGTCCTTACTGGCCACACCCGCGGACGCCGCCACAGTCATCGATGTGACCACCACCGCCCAGCTGAAGTCCGCGCTGTCCGCCGCACGTCCCGGCGACACGATCCAGCTCGCCGACGGCACGTACACCGGAAACTTCAAGACCACCACCGCCGGCACCTCCGGCGCCCGCATCACCCTGACCGGCTCCTCGAAGGCGGTCCTCAAGGCCGGCGGCGGCTACGGTCTCCATCTCAACGGCGCCTCGTACTGGACCGTCAAGGGGATCACCGTCACCGGCGGCCAGAAGGGGATCATGACCGACTCGGCCGACGGCGTCGTGATCGACTCGGTGACCGTGCGCGGCCTGGACATGGAGGGCGTCCACTTCCGCAAGTCCAGCCGCAACGGCGTGATCAAGAACTCGCGGATCTACGACACCGGCAACAACGGCAGCGGCATGGGCGAGGGCGTCTACGTCGGCTCCGCGAACACGCTGTCCGACAAGAGCGACAACGTACAGATCCTGAACAACACCATCGGCCCGGACGTCGGCGGCGAGGCCGTCGACATCAAGGAAGGCACCACGGGCGCGAAGATCATCGGGAATGCCTTCGACGGCCGCGGCCTGACCGGTGCCAACTTCGACGACTCATGGATCGACGTGAAGGGCAACAAGACCCTCGTCGAGAACAACACCGGCAAGAACACCACCAACAACGGCTACGAGACCCACACCCAGCAGAGCGGCTGGGGCTGCGGCACCGTCTTCCGCGGAAACACGTCCGATCTGCGCGGAGCCTCCGGCCCCAGGCAACTCGCCATCAGTGTCACCAACTACAGCTCCAGCTGCCCGACGACGGTCTACGCCGGCAACACCGTCACCGGCGGCAAGGGCCTGACGAACATCCCCGTCACGCCATAACGCGGTAAGGCCCGCTCCCAAGGGGAGCGGGCCTTACTTTCAGCTATTCACCAGCTGGGGTCAGAGCGTCAGCTCTGGCCGCCGGCCAGCTTCTCGCGCAGGGCAGCCAGGGCCTCGTCCGACGCCAGGGCGCCGGAGTTGTCGTCCGACTCCGAGGAGTACGAACCACCCGAGACACCAGCACCGGCACCCGCACCCGCGGCGGGGGCGGCAGCACCCTCGGCCGCAGCGGCCTCGTCGGCCTCGCGGGACTTGATGACCTGGGCCTGGTGCTGCTCGAAGCGCTGCTGCGCCTCGGCGTACTGGGTCTCCCACACCTCACGCTGGGCCTCGAAGCCCTCGAGCCAGTCGTTGGTCTCCGGGTCGAAGCCCTCGGGGTAGATGTAGTTCCCCTGGTCGTCGTAGGACGCGGCCATGCCGTACAGCGTCGGGTCGAACTCGACCGAGGCCGGGTCGCCACCGAAGGCCTCGTTGGCCTGCTTCAGCGAGAGGCTGATGCGGCGGCGCTCGAGGTCGATGTCGATGACCTTGACGAAGATCTCGTCGTTGACCTGGACGACCTGCTCCGGGATCTCCACGTGGCGCTCGGCCAGCTCGGAGATGTGGACCAGACCCTCGATGCCCTCGTCGACGCGCACGAACGCACCGAACGGAACGAGCTTGGTGACCTTACCCGGGACGACCTGACCGATCTGGTGGGTCCGGGCGAACTGCTGCCACGGGTCTTCCTGCGTCGCCTTGAGCGACAGGGAGACGCGCTCGCGGTCCATGTCGACGTCGAGAACCTCGACGGTGACTTCCTGGCCGACCTCGACAACCTCGGAGGGGTGGTCGATGTGCTTCCAGGAGAGCTCGGAGACGTGGACGAGACCGTCGACGCCACCCAGGTCCACGAAGGCACCGAAGTTGACGATCGAGGAGACGACGCCGGAGCGGACCTGACCCTTCTGCAGGGTGGTGAGGAACGTCTGGCGAACCTCGGACTGGGTCTGCTCGAGCCAGGCGCGGCGGGACAGGACCACGTTGTTGCGGTTCTTGTCCAGCTCGATGATCTTCGCCTCGAGCTCCTTGCCCACGTAGGGCTGGAGGTCGCGGACACGGCGCATCTCGACGAGAGAAGCCGGCAGGAAGCCACGGAGGCCGATGTCGAGGATGAGACCACCCTTGACCACCTCGATGACGGTGCCGGTGACGATGCCGTCCTCTTCCTTGATCTTCTCGATGGTGCCCCAGGCGCGTTCGTACTGGGCACGCTTCTTCGAGAGGATCAGGCGGCCTTCCTTGTCCTCCTTCTGGAGAACAAGGGCCTCGATCTCGTCGCCGACCTTGACGACCTCGTTCGGGTCGACGTCGTGCTTGATCGAGAGCTCGCGGCTCGGGATGACACCTTCGGTCTTGTAACCGATGTCGAGCAGGACCTCGTCCCGGTCGACCTTAACGATGACGCCATCCACGATGTCGCCGTCGTTGAAGTATTTGATCGTCTCGTCGATCGCGGCGAGGAAGGCTTCCTCGTTACCGATGTCGTTGACCGCTACCTGCGGAGTGGTGGCGGTGGTCTCGGTGCTGCTCGTCATGTGGGAAAGGGCTCCGGTACGGACAGTGAGTCGTAGGTACTGCTACGCCGAGAGCCCTTATCGCAGCTGCAGAAGCCGGACAGCCCAGGAAGCGCCGTCCAGAATAAGGAGGCGCCTCGTGAACCGAGGGGACATGCATACAGTTGCGAGCGCGGCCTGCTCGGTCTGAGGCGCGCAAGCCCGCAGCGCAACTTGTAGCATACGGGGGCAGCCGGACAGGGTCAATGCGCGAAGGCGCACACCCGGGGCGGAACGCCCCATACCCGGCACAACTAATGTTTGCCCAGGCCACAATGGCCGCCGCATTGGTCGCGCTGAACGCAAACTACAACGACGGTGACGATGTTCCAAGATTATGAACCGGAAGCGACCCGCCGTAACGCCGGTGACGCGGAGAGCAGCCGCGCCAGCCGCGGCTGGTGGGAGCGGAACGCCGACGAGTACCAGACCGAACACGGTGCGTTCCTGGGCGACGACCGCTTCGTGTGGGGGCCGGAAGGGCTCGACGAGGCGGAAGCCGGACTGCTGGGTCCGGCCGGTTCGCTGAAGGGGCTGGACGTCCTGGAGATCGGCGCGGGCGCCGCGCAGTGCTCGCGCTGGCTGGCCGCGCAGGGCGCGCGCCCCGTGGCCCTGGACCTCTCCCACCGGCAGCTCCAGCACGCCCTGCGGATCGGCGACGACGTCCCCCTGGTCGAGGCGGACGCGGGGGCACTGCCCTTCCTGGACGGCTCCTTCGACATCGCGTGCTCGGCGTACGGGGCGGTGCCGTTCGTCGCGGACCCGGTGAGGGTCTTCCGCGAGGTACGGCGTGCGCTGCGGCCGGGCGGGCGGTGGGTCTTCTCGGTCACCCACCCGATCCGCTGGGCGTTTCCCGACGAGCCGGGCCCCGAGGGTCTTTCGGTGTCCGCCTCGTACTTCGACCGCACTCCCTATGTCGAGCAGGACGAGGCCGGCCGCGCGGTGTATGTCGAGCACCACCGGACGATCGGCGACCGCGTGCGGGACGTGGTGGCCGGGGGCTTTCGGCTGGTCGATCTCGTCGAGCCCGAGTGGCCCGACTGGAACAGCCAGGAGTGGGGCGGCTGGTCCCCGCTGCGCGGGAATCTGATCCCGGGCACGGCGATCTTCGTCTGCGAGCGCGACTGAGCCCACGGCGGCTCGTGAGACCGGCGGCTTGCGAGACTGGGGCGGTGATCCGCGACGACGCCCCCGGCAGCCTGCCCGTACGCTCCGCCCTGCCCGCCCTCGAGCGGGCGCTCGAGGAGCACGGGTGCGCCGTACTGTGCGCGCCGCCCGGGACTGGCAAGACCACCCTCGTGCCGCTGGCCCTCGCCGAGCGCGGCGCACGCGTCGTGGTCGCCGAGCCGCGGCGGATCGCGGCGCGGGCCGCGGCCAGGCGGATGGCGTGGCTACTGGGCGAGAAGGTCGGCGGGAAGGTCGGCTTCACCGTGCGGGGGGAGCGCGTGGTGGGGCGCGGGACCGTGGTGGAGGTGGTGACCACCGGTGTGCTGCTGCAGCGGCTGCAGCGCGACCAGGAGTTGCCCGGGGTCGATGTGGTGATCCTCGACGAGTGTCATGAGCGGCATCTGGACGCGGACACGGTGGCCGCGTTTTTGCTGGATGTACGGGCCGCGCTCCGCCCCGAGCTGCGGTTGGTCGCGGCTTCGGCGACCACGGACGCGCAGGGCTGGGCGCGGCTGCTCGGCGATGCGCCGGTGGTTGAGGCGCAGGGCGCTGCGCATTCGGTGGAGGTGGTGTGGGCCCCTCCCGCGCGCCCGGTGCGGCCGCCGCACGGGATGCGGGTCGATCCCGCGCTGCTGACCCATGTGGCCGCTGTGGTGCGCCGGGCGCTCGCCGAGCGCACGGGCGATGTGCTGTGTTTTCTGCCGGGGGTCGGTGAAATCGCCCGGGTGGCGGGCCAGTTGGGGGATGTGGGGGCACAGGTGCTCCAGGTCCACGGGCGCGCGCCCGCTGCGGTGCAGGACGCGGTGCTGTCCGGCGGTTCCGGGCGCCGCGTCGTGCTCGCTACGTCGGTGGCCGAGTCGTCGCTGACCGTGCCGGGCGTACGGGTCGTGGTGGACGCGGGTCTCGCACGCGAGCCACGCACCGATCACGCGCGAGGTCTGAGCGCGCTGACCACGGTGCGAGCCTCACAGGCGGCGGCGCGGCAGCGGGCGGGACGAGCCGGCCGAGAGGCTCCCGGCGCGGTGTACCGCTGCTGGTCCGAGGCGGAGGACGCCAGGCTGGTGCGGTTCCCGTCGCCCGAGATCAAGGTCGCCGACCTGACGGCGTTCGCCCTGCAGGCGGCGTGCTGGGGCGACCCGGCGGCCTCGTCTCTCGCACTGCTCGACCCGCCCCCGGCCGGTGCGCTGGCCGCTGCACGCTCGGTGCTGTCGGCAATCGGCGCGGTGGACGCGGCCGGGCGGGCGACCGAACGGGGCGTACGCATGGCGCGGTTGGGCCTGCATCCCCGGCTGGCGCGGGCGCTCCTGGACGGCGCGCACGAGGTGGGCGCGCGCCGGGCCGCCGAGGTGGTGGCCCTGCTCAGCGAGGAGCCGCCGCGGGAGTACGGGGACGACCTGGCCGCGGCCTGGCGGACGGCCCGCCGGGGCGGCGACGCGTACGCAACGCGCTGGCGCCAGGAGGCACGGCGGCTGGCGACCGGAGCGGACGGGCCGGAGATCCTGATGGCGCCGCCCGGGCCGGCACTTCCGGCCTCGCCGGCGTTCGACGCGCGGGGTCCGGGGCGCAGCCCCGGTACGGGAAAGGGCGGGGTGGGGGAAATTCACCTCTCCGACGACGCCGCCGCCGGGATCGTCACCGCCCTCGCCTTCCCCGAGCGCGTGGCGCGGGCCCGAGGCGAGGGGACCTGTCTGATGGTGTCCGGGACCGGGGGCGAGCTTGTCGCCGGATCGGCGCTGCGCAGCGCCCCCTGGCTGGCCGTCGCCGTCGCGGACCGGCCCGCGCACGCCGCCTCCGCGCGGGTGCGGCTGGCCGCCGTCGTCGACGAGGAGAGCGCCCGCAGCGCCGCAGCGCATCTGCTCGTCACCGGCCAGGAGGTCCACTGGGAGAACGGCGATGTCGTCGCACGGGAAGTGGAGCGCCTGGGGGCCGTGGAACTGTCCGTGCGCGCCCTCAAGGACCCGGATCCCGCTCTCGTACGCGAAGCTCTGGTGGACGGGCTGCGGCGCGAGGGGCTCGGGCTGCTGCGCTGGACACGCGAGTCGAAGGGCCTGCGGGAGCGGCTCGCCTTCCTTCACCGGGAACTGGGCGCGCCCTGGCCCGATGTGTCGGATGCCGCGCTGCTGGACCGTACCGACGAGTGGCTGGAGCCGGAGCTGTCCCGGGCCCGGCGGCGCGCCGATCTCGGGCGCATCCAGGCCGCGCAGGCGCTCCAGCGGCTGCTGCCCTGGGCGAGCGGGCACGCGGCCCGGCTCGACGAGCTGGCGCCGGAGCGGATCGAGGTGCCGAGCGGCTCGCGGGTCCGGGTGGAGTACGGCGGGGCGCAGCCCGTCCTTGCGGTGAAGCTCCAGGAGCTGTTCGGGCTGCGCGAGACGCCCACGGTCGCGGGCGTGCCGGTGCTGGTGCATCTGCTCTCGCCCGCCGGACGGCCCGCGGCCGTCACCGCCGACCTGGCGTCCTTCTGGAAGGAGGGGTACCGCTCCGTACGGGCGGAATTGCGCGGCCGTTATCCCAGGCACCCCTGGCCCGAGGACCCTTCGGCGGCTGAGCCGACCCGGCACACCAAGGCGCGCCACAGCCGGGAGACCGGCAGCTGATCCGACAGGTCGGGCAGCTGATCCGGCACGTCGGGCAGGGAGGGCTCGGGCGGGCAGGGCTCGGGCGGGGAAGGCTCAGGCGGGGACGGTCTCGGGCTCTCGCTCGGCCGCGGGCGCCCGCGGCCTGCGGCTGCGTGCCTCCAGTACGAGCGCGAGCGCCAGCAGCAACCCGCCGAGTACGAAAAAGCCCCAGGGCAGGTACGAGGTCATCAGCAGCACCAACTGCCGCTGGGACTTGACCAGTTCGACGGTCGAGTCGATGTAGTCCGGCCGCATCTTCACATGCCCGGCGAACGCGGTGACCTTGTCGCGGCCGCCCAGCAGCGTGCCGCCGCGCAGCTCCTCCCGGTGGATCTCCTCCCCGTTGACGGGGGCGCCGGTGACCGGGTCCACCCAGAACATCCGCTTGGTGGTGTACCAGCGGGTGGTGCCGGTCTGCTTCTCCAGCGTGGTCGCGTCGATCCCCGGGATGGGCATCTTCTTCGGGTAGGGCACCTTGGTCCACGGGATGGTCTGCTCGAAGTAGTAGACGTCGAGCCCCCGGAATTTCCGCGTCCCCGCGTAGTGGATGGGCGCGGACGTGCGGGCCTGGGCGTCGAAGTACTGGTAGTCCCGCTTCTCGGTGAGGAACGGCCACTTGAACTCGATGCCCTCGCGCCGTACCGCGTCACCGTCGACCGTCTCGCCGGTGGCGTGAACGGGCGCCTGGCTGTGGGCGTCGAAAATGTAGCGCTCGGGGATCTGGGAGACCATCTTGCCGTCGGGGCCCTGGACGTACGAGAGGGAGTCCCAGACGACGACGTCGCGGCCGGCGCTGCGCTCGATCTTCTCGGACTCCTCCACATTGCCCTTGAGCGTCTGCACGATGGTGACCTTCTCGACCTCCTTCGCCGTGAGCGATCCGTAGTCGAGGAGGGTGGCGGGCTTCGCCTCCAGCACCATCTCCTGGTACTGGCCGGGCGGGATCTTCGCGAGCCGCGGGAATGCGTACCAGCGCAGCAGCGGGGAGAGCGCGGCGAAGAAGACGGCGAGGGCGACGAGTACGAGGCTCGCTCTGCGGCGCATGGTCCGGCCCTCCTACTTCTTGGGGCCGGGGACGGTGGTCAGCAGCGGCTTGGGGGAGGTCTCGCCGGGCGGCGCGCCGATCGCCGAGATGGTGAGGACGAGGGCGAGGGCGGCAGCCAGCCCGATGGCGGCGGCGACGAGGGCGCGCATGCTCGGCCTCCCGGTGGCTCGGATCCGACGCGGATCTGATGCGGCGTCAGGGCGGAGGCACCGTAGCAATGGAGCCGCGAGATGAGAACACGTTGCACCGCCCCTGTGTCAGCCGGCGACACAGGGGCGGGTGCGGAGTGCTGCGAGGCGGTCAGGCCGGCGCGGCGGCGACTTTGAGCTCGATGACGACGCTCGCGCCGCCCGGGGTGGTGAGACGGAGCAGGAAGGTGCCCGTCTGGTCGTCCGCGTAGATCTTCGGGAGCTTCAGCACGCCGTCGGCGTCGGTCTTCAGTTCCGTGAGCGTACGGACCGTCTTGCCGTCGGCGTCCTTGAAGTAGGGGCCCTTGTCGTTCACGGCCGGGTCGTTCACGGCCGGGTCGTTCACGGCCGGGTCGTTCACGGCCGGGTCGTTCACGGCCGGGTCGTTCACGGCCGGGTCGTCCGCGGAGGTGATCATGGTAGCGGTGACCGCGACACCCGACGCGATGGCGCCCTTGTAGGTGGCCTTGACCTCGACGAGGTCCGCGAACTCCGTGCCGGGGGCGGCTGTCAGGGCCTTCTCCTCGGTCCTGGCGATCGTGTCGGCCGCCCGGACGGTGACGGTCGCGGCGAAGTCCACGGCGGGCAGGACTCGGCCCACCACCGTGGCCCGGACCGTGAAGGCGCCGGTCTTCTCGCCCGCCTGGAGCGCGGGTGACGCGACCGTGCCGTCGGCGCCGGTGTAGAGCGTGACACTCGCCTTCCCGCCGGTGAAGCGGGTGTCAGTGTCACCGACGACGTCGAAGCGGACGGCCTGGTTCGGCACGGTCCGGCCCGCGGTGTTCTTCACCCGCACAACGGCCCGTTCGGTGAACGCGTGGCCCGCCATGGTGGTCAGCTCGCCGGTGCCCGCCTTTTCGATACGCGAGACGGGCGCCGGGGTCGGCGCGGTTGTGGGGGGCGGCGGCGTCGGGGTGGGTGGCGGGGTCGGTTTCGGCGTGCCGCCACCGGGCTTCGGCACGCTGGGCGCCGGCTTGGGGCTGGGGCTGCCGGCGGGGCCCGACGGCGGAGTCGGCGTGCTCGCCGCCGAGTCGGAGCTGTCGGGGCCGTTGGAGACCGGCAGCACACCCGTGCCGTCCGGGACCTCGTGACTGCCGCGCTTGTAGTAGTCGAACCAGGACAGAACCGTACGCAAGTACTCCCGCGAGTGGTTGTAGCCGAGGATCGCCCGGTCGAGGTCGGACTTGACCGCCAGGTCGCGGCCGTCGGCGCAGAGATAGCGTCCGGCGGCGAGTGCGGCGTCGTAGATGTTGTTGGGGTCCCGGCGGCCGTCGGCGTTGGCGTCCTGACCCCACGTCTCCCAGGTGGAGGGGATGAACTGCATCGGGCCGACCGCGCGGTCGTGCGTCGAGTCGCCGTCGTAAGCGCCGTTGTCGGTGTCCGAGATGTTCGCGAAGCCGACGCCGTTGAGGACCGGGCCGCGGATCGGTGAGAGTGTGGTGCCTTCGGCGTCGACACGGCCGCCTCGCGCCTGACCGGACTCCACCTTGCCGATTGCGGCGAGCAGTTGCCACGGCACATGGCAGCCGGGGTCCGAGCCGGCGATGGTCCGCTCGGCCTGCTTGTACGCCGCGAGGACGGTGGCGGGTATGCCCGCTTCCGTCGTGCCCGTCGCGGGCAGATCGATTGAAGTGCCCGGCCTGTCCGGTGTGTTCAGCGACGGAAGGTCGGTGTAGTACGGGGAGTTGCCGGTGACCGGGGTGCCGGGCGGCGGGGTGGCCTCCGAAGCGCCCTGGCTGTCGCCCGTGGTGGCATGCGTGATGCCGGGCGCCTGTGAGGCGGAGAGTGCGGCCACAGCGGCCGCGGCCACAGCGGCCGTGGTCGCTCCCCTGCGCAGTCGGCGGCCGAATTGCGCTGCCATACGTCTGTTCCCTCCCCGTCGACGGCTGCCCGCGCTCCCCAGCGCGAGAACTCAGGTGACCCTACGGCAACTCCGCGCCTCGGAACACGGCCCCTCACCGCTTTTCACCAGTCCGCCACCTCTCGGTCGCCCGGGATTCCGCAGTGAAGCATCACGCATACTGGGCGCGATTGATCAACAACGGTCATCAAGGGGGCACGACCATGCCGTTCACACTGAGCCACGCCGCGGCGGTGCTGCCGGGCATCCGCAGGGACGGGGTGGCGCGCGGTCCGCTGCTCGCCTCGGCGCTCGTGATGGGCTCGTTCGCCCCCGACATCACGTACTTCACGGCTGCCGCCGTTCCGGGCGCGATGGAGTTCGGCGAAGTCACGCACGCCCCGCTCGGGGTGCTGACGGTCGACGTGGCGATCACGGCGGCGCTGGTAGCGGTGTGGCTGATGGTGCGTGAGCCGCTGCTGGCTCTGCTGCCCGCCGCCTGGCAGGGGCGTGTGCACGCCTTCGTACAGGGGGGCGGGCCGCGCACGGACCGGCCGTCGGCGCTCGCGCTCCGGTTCTACGCCTCGGCGGTGATCGGCGCGAGCACGCATATCGTGTGGGACGCCTTCACCCACCACGACCGGTGGGGCACGGAGTTGCTGCCGGTGCTCAATGAGACGGCGGCGGGGCTGCCGTTGTTTTCGTACGCGCAGTACGGCACTTCGGCGCTGGCCATGGCGGCGCTGGTGTGGTTCACGGTGTCGGCGCTGCGGCGGCAGCCAGCGATCGCCGCGCCCGCGTCGGTGCCTGTACTGGGCGGTCGGGCGCGGTGGCTCGCCGGATCGTTGCTGGCGGTGTGCGTGCTGCTCGGCGTCGTACAGCGGTGTGCGCGCTGGTACGCGTACTACGGGTGGGCCGACTCGCCCCTCGACATCATCCCGACCGCCTGCTTCGGGGCGGGCGCGGGGCTCGCGGTGGGCCTTGTGGTCTATGGGGCGGGGATGCGGCTGCGCGGGCGAGCGGTGGAGCGCGTCTGAGTCTCGGTTGCACGAGGCCCTGAACGAGCAGCTTGAACGAGCAGCTTGAACGGGCCGATGAACGAGCCCCGCTGCAACGCGCCGCATTAAGGGGCCTGTTGCGAGCGGCTGGAACGTGCCGCATGAAGGAGCCGAGTCCCCGCGCCCGGTTGAACAGCGCGGGGACTCACACAAACAGCGCCGCCCGGATCAGTGCGCCGCGGACTCCCAGTCCGTGCCCACGCCCACCGAGACGTCCAGCGGGGCGCGCAGGGACACGGCCGAGGCCATCTCCTTGCGGACCAGCGACTCGACCCGGTCGCGCTCGCCCGGAGCGATCTCCAGGACGATTTCGTCGTGGACCTGGAGCAGCAGCCGGGAGTTGAGCTTCGCCTCCGCCAGCGCACGGGCGACATGGAGCATGGCGACCTTGACGATGTCCGCGGCGGTGCCCTGGATCGGGGCGTTGAGCGCCATCCGCTCGGCCGTCTCGCGCCGCTGGCGGTTGTCGCTGTTGAGGTCGGGCAGATAGCGGCGGCGGCCGAGCATCGTCTCGGTGTAGCCGGTGGCCCTGGCCTCGTCGACGGCGCGGCGGAGGTAGTCCCGGACGCCGCCGAACCGCTCGAAGTAGGTGTCCATCAGGCCGCGCGCCTCGGCCGCCTCGATGTTCAGCTGCTGGGAGAGGCCGAACGCCGAGAGGCCGTAGGCCAGTCCGTACGACATGGCCTTGATCTTGCGGCGCATCTCCGCGTCGACGGCGGACTTCGCCACACCGAACACCTGGGAGGCGACGGTGGTGTGCAGGTCCTCCCCGGAGGTGAATGCCTCGATCAGGCCCTCGTCCTCGGAGAGATGCGCCATCACACGCAGCTCGATCTGGCTGTAATCGGCGGTCATCAGCGACTCGAAGCCCTCGCCTACGACGAAGCCGCGGCGGATCGCCCGGCCCTCGTCGGTGCGCACCGGCACGTTCTGAAGGTTCGGGTCAGTGGAGGAGAGCCGGCCGGTCGCCGCCACAATCTGGCTGAAGCTGGTGTGGATCCGGCCGTCGGCCGCGATCGTCTTGATCAGGCCCTCGACCGTGGACCGCAGACGGGCCTGCTCGCGGTGACGCAGCATGATCACGGGCAGCTCGTGCTCGGTCTGGGCGGCCAGCCAGGCCAGCGCGTCCGCGTCCGTGGTGTAACCGGTCTTGGTCTTCTTGGTCTTCGGGAGGTTCAGCTCGCCGAAGAAGACTTCCTGAAGCTGCTTGGGCGAGCCGAGGTTGAACTCGTGGCCGACCGCGGCGTGGGCCTCTTTCACAGCCTGCTGCACGGCACCCGCGAACTGCTGCTCCATGGCCTCCAGATGGGGGCGGTCGGCGGCGATGCCGTGTCGCTCCATGCGGGCCAGCAGGGCGGAGGTGGGCAGCTCGACGTCGTGCAGCAGCTCGGCCGCGCCGACCTCGCGCAGCCGCTCGGTGAATGCCTCGCCGAGGTCGAGGACCGCGCGGGCCTGCGCCATCAGGGCTTCCGCCTCGGCCTGTTCGTCCGTGCCGAAGGCAAGCTGGCCGTCGGCCGGGGCCGGGGCGAGCTCACGGCCCAGGTACTCGATGGCGAGCGCGTCCAGCGCGAAGGAACGGCGGCCCGGCTTGACGAGGTAGGCGGCGAGGGCGGTGTCCATGGTGACGCCGTCGACGCTCCAGCCGTGCTCGGGGAAGACCCGCATCGCGCCCTTGGCGTTGTGCATGACCTTGGGTCGGCCGGTGTCCGCGATCCAGGCGGCGAAGGCCCGCTCGTCGGACTCGTCGAGCTGAGTGGTGTCGAACCAGGCGGCAGCTCCGGAGGCCGTGGCGAGCGCGACCTCGGTGACATTGCCGGCGCCGAGCGCCCAGGTGTCGACGGTGGCCACGCCGAGCGGCTGCGTTCCGTGCTCCTGCAGCCACGGCGCGAGCTCGCCGGAGCCCAGGACCACGCCGTCCAGCTCGACGCCGGCGGCCGGGGCGAGCGGCTCCTCTGCCTCCGCGCCCGGGTCGACGGCGAGGAGGCGCTCGCGCAGGCTCGGGTTGCGGATCTCCAGTACGTCCAGCACGCCCTTGACGGCGGCCCGGTCGTACGCAACGCGCCCCAGGTCCTGCGGAGCCTTGGGCAGCTCCACGTCGTGCACCAGCTGCGTGAGGTGCCGGTTGAGCTTGACCGCTTCCAGATGGTCGCGAAGGTTCTGCCCGGCCTTGCCCTTTACCTCCTCCGCACGCTCGACCAGATCGGCGAACGAACCGAATTGGTTGATCCACTTCGCGGCCGTCTTCTCACCGACGCCGGGAATGCCCGGGAGGTTGTCGGACGGGTCGCCGCGCAGCGCCGCGAAGTCGGGGTACTGCTGCGGCGAGAGTCCGTACTTCTCGAAGACCTTCTCCGGAGTGAAGCGGGTGAGCTCCGAGACGCCCTTGGTCGGGTACAGCACGGTCACATGGTCGGAGACCAGCTGGAAGGAGTCGCGGTCGCCTGTGACGATCAGCACTTCGAAGCCGGCCGCCTCGGCCTGCGTGGCCAGGGTGGCGATCACATCGTCCGCCTCGAAGCCGTCGATCGCGAAGCGGTCGGCGTTCATCGCGTCGAGCAGCTCCCCGATCAGCTCGACCTGGCCCTTGAACTCGTCAGGGGTCTTGGAGCGGTTCGCCTTGTACTCCGGGAACTCCTCCGAGCGCCACGTCTTGCGGGACACGTCGAACGCCACCGCGAAATGCGTGGGCGACTCATCGCGCAGCGTGTTCGCCAGCATCGACGCGAAGCCGTAGATGGCGTTGGTCGGCTGGCCGCTCGCGGTCGTGAAATTCTCCGCGGGCAGCGCGAAGAACGCCCGGTACGCCAGGGAGTGCCCGTCCATGAGGAGCAGGCGCGGTCGGTTGTCTTCGGTCTTCTTCGATGCCGTCTCAGCCACGTCCACGATCCTGCCACGTACCACTGACAATCCCGACCCTCGGGCATTCCCGACCGGGACAAGAGCCGGGGACGGGGGCCGTGACAGGGACCGTGACAGGGACCGTGACAGGAGCCGTGACAGGAGCCGTGACAGGATCAAAGACTTACCGCAGCTAAAGGCTCGAGGGAGAGCGCGATGGCCAGCAAGCCGCCCGCAGGTGATCCGGTCCAGGACGCACCGCTGGTCGTGGACCCACAGCGGGCCGCCGCCGGCATCCACGCAATCGGACACACACTGCGGATCGCCCAGCAGCAGATGGGCGTGCTCCGCACCGCGCAGACCCTCCTCAAGGTCAACCAGAAGGACGGCTTCGACTGTCCGGGCTGCGCCTGGCCGGAGGGCGACAAGCGGCACGCCGCGGAGTTCTGCGAGAACGGCGCGAAGGCCGTCGCCGAGGAGGCGACGCTTCGCCGCGTCACACCCGACTTCTTCGCCGCGCACCCCCTCGCTGACCTGGCCTCACGCAGTGGCTACTGGCTGGGGCAGCAGGGCCGCATCACCCAGCCGATGTATCTGCCCGAGGGCGCCGACCGGTACGAGGCAGTGACCTGGGAGCGCGCCTTCGCGATCATCGCGCAGGAGCTCACGGCACTGGCCTCCCCCGACGAGGCGCTCTTCTACACCTCGGGCCGCACCAGCAACGAAGCCGCCTTCCTGCTCCAGCTCTTCGCCCGCGAATTCGGCACCAACAATCTCCCCGACTGCTCCAACATGTGCCATGAGTCCTCCGGATCGGCGCTCACCGAGACGATCGGCATCGGCAAGGGCAGCGTCTCCCTGGAGGATCTCCATCAGGCGGACCTGATCATCGTCGCCGGGCAGAACCCGGGCACCAACCACCCCCGGATGCTCAACGCTCTCGAGCAGGCCAAGAACGCGGGCGCGAAGATCATTTCGGTGAATCCGCTGCCCGAGGCCGGTCTGGAGCGGTTCAAGAATCCGCAGACGCCGCTCGGCATGCTCAAGGGCGTCGCCCTGAACGACCTGTTCCTGCAGATCCGGATCGGCGGCGACCAGGCGCTCTTCCGGCTGCTGAACAAGCTGATCCTGGAGACGCCGGGCGCGGTCGACGAGGAGTTCGTACGCGAACACACGCATGGATACGAAGAGTTCACGGCCGCGGCCCGCGCGGCCGACTGGGACGAGACACTCGCCGCAACCGGCCTCGACCGTGCCGCCATCGAGCGGGCGCTCGCCATGATCCTCGCCTCCAAGCGCACCATCGTCTGCTGGGCGATGGGCCTGACCCAGCACAAGCACGCCGTACCGACCATCCGCGAGGTGGTCAACTTCCTGCTGCTGCGCGGCAACATCGGCCGCCCCGGCGCCGGCGTCTGCCCGGTGCGCGGGCACTCCAACGTCCAGGGCGACCGCACCATGGGCATCTTCGAGCGGCCCTCCCCTGCCTTCCTGGACGCGCTGGAGAAGGAGTTCGGCTTCGCGCCGCCACGTCACCACGGCTTCGACGTCGTACGGTCCATCCGGGCGCTGCGCGACGGCGAGGCGAAAGTCTTCTTCGCCATGGGCGGCAACTTCGTGAGCGCCACCCCCGACACCGAGGTCACCGAAGCCGCGATGCGCCGGGCCCGGCTCACCGTCCATGTGTCGACCAAGCTGAACCGGTCACATGCCGTGACCGGCGCCCGGGCGCTGATCCTGCCCACCCTCGGCCGCACCGACAAGGACGTACAGGCGGGCGGCAGGCAGGTGGTCACCGTCGAGGACTCGATGGGCATGGTGCACGCCTCCCGCGGCAATCTGACCCCGGCGAGCCCGCATCTGCTGTCCGAGCCGGCGATCGTGGCCCGGCTGGCGCGCGCGGTGCTCGGCCCCCGCTCGCTGACGCCCTGGGAGGACTTCGAGAAGGACTACGCAACGATCCGCGACCGCATCGCGCGCGTGGTGCCCGGTTTCGAGGACTTCAACGCGAAGATCGGCCGCCCCGGCGGCTTCACGCTCCCCCATGCCCCCCGCGACGAACGCCGCTTCCCCACCGCCACCGGCAAGGCCAATTTCACCGCCGCGCCGGTCGAGTTCCCGAAGGTTCCGGCGGGCCGGCTGCTCTTGCAGACACTGCGCTCGCACGATCAGTACAACACCACGATCTACGGCCTCGACGACCGCTACCGCGGCATCAAGGGCGGCCGCCGGGTGGTGCTGGTGCACCCCGACGACGCCCGTGAACTGGGCCTGGCGGACGGCTCGTACACCGATCTGGTCAGCGAGTGGAAGGACGGCGTGGAGCGACGGGCCGCCGGTTTCCGCGTGGTGCACTACCCCACCGCCCGCGGCTGCGCCGCCGCGTACTACCCGGAGACCAATGTGCTTGTTCCGCTGGACTCCACCGCCGACACCAGCAACACCCCGGCGAGTAAGTCCGTGATCGTCCGGTTCGAGCACGGGGAATGAGACCACCGCGCTAAGCGTTCGCTCAGGCATCTGATATTACGGTGCACACAGCACGCAAAGTACTGAGATCGGAGCCGGGCCACATGGGCGAGCAGAAAACCGTGAAGTTCCCGCAAGAGGTCATCGACGAATACGCCGCGCTCGGGGTTGATCTGCCCGCGCTCTTCTCCGCCGGGCATCTGGGCAACCGCATGGGCGTGCAGATCGTCGAGGCAGCGGCGGACCGCGTCGTCGGCACAATGCCGGTCGAAGGCAACACCCAGCCGTACGGACTGCTGCACGGCGGCGCGTCCGCCGTGCTCGCCGAAACCCTCGGCTCGATCGGCTCGATGCTGCACGGCGGCGTCACCAAGGTGGCCGTCGGTGTGGATCTCAACTGCACACACCACCGTGGCGTCCGCTCCGGACTGGTCACCGGCGTCGCGACACCGGTGCACCGTGGCCGCACCACGGCGACGTACGAGATCGTCATCACCGACGAGCAGGACAAGCGGGTCTGCACGGCGCGGCTCACCTGTCTGCTGCGGGATGTGAACCCGGACGGCACGACGGGCTGACCGGCACAGCGGGTCCGGCGTCCCACACCGGCGCCGGACCGCAAATCCTCGCCGGCTCCCCCTCGGCCACAGGAATCAGTCAAGCAACAACCAAAGAATCCCGACACTCTTGCCGCACGGCCCACACGCGCGCTTCACTGTCGACCACCCCACAGGAGAACCCCCGGTCCACGACTTCGAAGGGTCTCCACTTGACTGCCGTCCCCATACGCCTGAGCGCCGCCACCGCGGCAGCCTGCGCCCTCGTCCTCAGCGCGGCCATGCCTTCCTCGGCGATCAACTCGTACAACGCCACGCCCGCCCCGGAGCGCACCGAGGTCGGCGCCCTTGTCGCCACCTGGGACAACGACGACAACCCCGCCACCCCTGACCGGGTCGACTGGGTCTGCTCCGGCACCATGATCGACGCGGACACCTTCCTGACCGCCGCGCACTGCACCACCGACTGGCCGGCGAACGTGAAGTTCTACGTCTCCCTCGACCAGGACGTGCAAGGCGGCCTCGACAAGGCCGCCGCCGAACACCCCGGCGACCCGGCGGCCGTGGCGAGAGCCGTCGCCGTCCAGGGCACCGCCCACAGCCACCCCGACTACCCGGGCCCCGCCTCGGACAACCACGACATCTCGGTCGTCGAGCTGCCCGCCGCACAGGTCAAGGCCCGCTGGACCTTCACCCCGGCCACGCTCCCCAAGGCCGGAGCGCTCGACGCACTGGGCCCGCAGGGACTGAACGACACCCCGTTCTTTGTCGCGGGGTACGGAACCCAGGAGGCCGTACGCGGCCCCGGCGGCCACACCCACCCCGGCGGCGGCGTCCGGATGAAGGCCCCGGTCGGCTTCGACGCACTCAACAACGCCTGGGTGCGCCTGGCCATGACCGCGCCCCAGGGCAACGGCGGGGCCTGCTACGGCGACTCCGGCGGCCCCAACTTCGCCACCCTGGACGGCAAGCGCACCCTGGTCGCGACCACCATCACGGGCGACGGCCCGTGCTACGCCACGAACGTCTCGTACCGCCTGGACACCCCTGGCGCCCGCGCGTTCCTCTCCCCCTTCGCCAAGCTGGCCTGACCCGCGCCGCCTCCCACGGTGGGTGCCGCCGGACCGCGCGTCCGGCGGCACCGAGCGCACCATTGCCCTCTCGTGGCACCCCCCGCTAGCGTCGCGGCATGGGGCCAGGACCGGCACGCGGAGCAAGGCACTTCGCGGTGCGCGCTTCCGTCGCACTGTCGGGCGGCTTCGACTACCAGGCCATGGGCCTGTCCGGCGGGCAGAACGCGATCCTGCCGGACGTGGCGGCCGCCGCCCGCGCCGAGAAGAATCGGCAAGTGGCCAATGGCGCACGCAAATTGATCGACAGTCAGGCCGCTGCACGCTGCTCCGAGCGCGAGGCACCCGCCCGGCCGGTCGCCGGACACGACTCGTTCGATTTCACCGTCATGGCCACCACCGCCTCCGGACCAACGGTCACGGTCGAGCGAATCCCCCAGACCCCCACAGGCCTGGGAGTCTCCACCACCCCCTCGGCGCTGTTCACTGCGAGTGCCGAAAAACAACGCAAAGTACTCATCACGGCCCATGTGCCGGAATTCAGAAAAGTGGCATGGAATGCCACTCTTCCCTTCCTTGGCGTAACACTGCGTAATGAGCGCGCAATACAAGAACACAGCGACTTTCTGGGCGAGCGGTACGCCCGAAACCTGGCCAGAGCAGTCGGCACCGCGCGCCAGAAAGATCGGAGGTAAGGACTCAAACCGCCCCACGGTCCTGCAGGATCTCAGCATGCGGACAAGACGAACCGGTCGGAATTCCCCCGTTCCCCCCACGAATCTCCGCTATGCATTACGCCGTGGCATAACAAGAGCGTCACATCCTTGGCCAGAACACTCCACCTCCCCCAATACCCCGCTTAGAGTCACGGCCAGTCACCGCGCCACCGGATTATCTTCAGTTCGGTTCCAGCGCTCGACTCGGTACGTCCCGTGGGGGGCGGCCGTGCCAGGTGAAAGGATTTAGCGTGCGACACCGTTCCTTGCTCATCATCACGACCGTGGTCACCACGGGAGCACTCACCCTCACTGCCTGCGGCTCGCGCGACGACAGCAAGGGTGGCAGCGACAGCGGAAAGAAGACCACTGTTGTCATCGGTGTCGACGCACCGCTGACCGGCTCGCTCTCCGCGCTGGGCCAGGGGATCAAGAACTCCGTGGACCTCGCGGCCAAGACCGCGAACAAGAACAACGAGGTCCCGGGGGTCGAGTTCAAGATCGAGGCCCTCGACGACCAGGCCGTCCCGGCCTCCGGCCAGGCCAACGCCACCAAGCTCGTCGGCAACAAGGACGTTCTCGGCGTCGTCGGTCCGCTGAACTCGGGCGTCTCCCAGTCGATGCAGGGTGTCTTCGGCAAGGCGGACCTCGCCCAGGTCTCCCCGGCCAACACCAACCCGGCGCTGAGCCAGGGCGACAAGTGGGGCAAGGGCGAGAAGGCGCGTCCGTTCAAGACCTACTTCCGTACCGCCACCACGGACGTCATCCAGGGCAAGTTCGCCGCCCAGTACCTGTACAACGACGCGAAGAAGAAGAAGGTCTACGTCGTCGACGACAAGCAGACCTACGGCGCCGGCCTCGCCGCGATCTTCTCCGCGGAGTTCAAGCGCCTCGGCGGCACGATCGCCGGCACCGACCACGTCACGGTGAAGGAGACCGACTTCTCCAGCACCGCCGACAAGGTCAAGGCCTCCGGCGCGGACTCGGTCTACTTCGGTGGCCAGTACCCCGAGGGCGGTCTCCTCTCCGACCAGGTCAAGAAGGCCGGAGCCAAGATCCCCACCATGGGTGGCGACGGAATCTACGACCCCGCCTTCATCAAGGCCTCCGGCGTGGCCAACGACGGTGACCTCTCCACCTCCGTCGGCTACCCGGTGGAGAAGCTCCCGACCGCCAAGAAGTTCCTCACGGACTACCAGGCCGGCGGCTACAAGGACCCGTACGGTGCGTACGGCGGCTACTCGTACGACGCCGCTTGGGCCCTCGTCCAGGCCATCAAGACCGTGGTTGCCGACAACGACGGCAAGGTGCCGGCCGACGCCCGCGCCAAGGTCGTCGAGGCTCTGGCCAAGGTCTCCTTCGACGGCGTGACCGGCAAGGTCGCCTTCGACGAGTTCGGCGACACCACGAACAAGCAGCTCACCGTCTACGCGGTCAAGGGCGGCGCCTGGGCCGACGTCAAGAGCGCCACGTTCGAGGACTGATTCACCGCACTGCCCCACACCAAATGATCCAGGCCGCGCGAGGGCGCAAACAGCGCCCTCGCGCGGTGTCATATCCGACAAGCTCATCGGAGGCCCTGCGGTGAACGAACTGCCGCAACAGCTGGCCAACGGCCTTGCCCTCGGTGCCCTCTATGGCCTCATAGCCATCGGGTACACCATGGTCTACGGCATCGTCCAGCTCATCAACTTCGCCCACGGCGAGATCTTCATGATCGGGGGCTTCGGAGCCCTCACCGCCTACATCGCGCTCCCCAGCGGGACGTCACTCCTGGTGGCCATTCCCCTGATGATCGTCGGCGGCGCAATCGCCTCGGTCGGCGTTGCCACCGCAGCGGAACGTTTCGCCTACCGGCCGCTGCGCGGCGCCCCAAGGCTGGCGCCGCTGATCACCGCGATCGGCCTCTCGATCGTCCTCCAGCAGCTCGTCTGGGGCTTCTACCCCGACGCGAAGAAGCCGCGCAGCTTCCCCGAGTTCCCGGGTGAGTCGTTCAAGCTGTTCGACAACCTGTACCTCCAGCGCGCCGACCTCTTCGTCCTCGTCCTCGCCCCCCTGTGCATGCTCGCCCTGGGCATCTTCGTCGCCAAGAGCCGCAGCGGCCGCGCCATGCAGGCCACCGCGCAGGACCCGGACACCGCGAAGCTCATGGGCATCAACACCGACCGCATCATCGTGATGGCCTTCGCCATCGGCGCCGCCTTCGCCGCGGTCGGAGCAGTCGCCTACGGACTCGACAAGGGCCAGATCAACTTCGAAATGGGCTTCATTCTCGGACTCAAGGCCTTCACCGCCGCCGTCCTGGGCGGCATCGGCAACATCTACGGAGCCATGGTCGGCGGAGTCGTCCTCGGCCTCGCGGAAGCCCTGTCGATCGCCTACATCGAAGAGATTCCCGGAATGCAGCAGCTCGGCGGCGGCGCCTGGGCCAACGTCTGGGCATTCGTACTTCTCATCGTCGTGCTTCTCGTCAGGCCACAGGGCTTGCTCGGCGAGCGCGTCGCGGATCGGGCGTGAGAGCGATGACAACCGACACCACCAAGACCGCCGAAGCCACCCTGGCGGGTGAAACCTCCCGGACCACCGTGCTCCGCTGGCTCACCGCCCTCGGCGGCCTGGCCACCATTGCCAGCACGTTCCTGTCCTGGACGTACACGGACGAATTCCCGGGCGACCTCACCGTCTACGGGTACCCCGGCGGCCTCCAGGTCCTCACCCTCGTGGCCGGCCTGCTCGTCACCCTGTACGCACTGGCCTCCCTGGACATCAAGGGCCTGCGCTGGCTGGCGCCGACCGGCACGACCAAGGCGCTGCGCCTGCTCACCCTGGGCGCGCTCGGCACCACCTGGTTCACGGTCATCGCCATCGCCGTCGAACTCGGCGGCGTGGTCAACCTCGAACCCGGCGGTTTCGTCGCGGCCATGGCCTCCGCCATCCCCGTCGCCACGGCCTTCATGCTCGCCGACGACACCCGCAAGGCCCGGCGCGCCAAGGAACTCCCCTCCTGGGCCGAGATCCTGATCATCGTCGCCGCCTTCGGCGTCGGACTGTTCGCAGTCACCTACGGCATCGACACCGAGTACGCCGAACTCTTCACCGGCTACATGATCACGGCCGGCTTCGCTGCCGCCGCCCTGTTCAAAGCCGGAGTCATGGCACGGCTCTCGGCCCTCACCACCAAGTACCGCCCCATCTCCGTGGCAGCCGCCTTCGTCGCCGCCGCAGCCTTCCCGTTCACCCAGACCACCGACCAGTTCACCCTGATCGCGGTCAACATCCTCATCTTCGCGACCGTCGCGCTCGGACTGAACATCGTCGTCGGCCTCGCAGGACTCCTCGACCTCGGATACGTCGCCTTCCTCGGCGTCGGCGCGTACACCGCGGCCCTGGTCTCCGGAACAACCGCCTCCGCGTTCGATGTCGAATTCCCCTTCTGGGCAGCCGTCCTCACCGGAGCCGCAGTCTCCCTGATCTTCGGCGTCGTCATCGGAGCGCCCACCCTGCGGCTCCGCGGTGACTACCTCGCCATCGTCACCCTCGGCTTCGGCGAGATCTTCCGCATCACCGTCGGCAACCTCGACGGCGTATCCGGACCACAAGTGACCAACGGCCCCAACGGCATCCCGAACATCCCCGACCTCGTCTTCTTCGGATACGACTTCGGCGAGTCCCACTCCATCGGCGGCTTCGAACTCGGCTCCTACGCCAACTACTACCTGCTGATGCTGCTCGCGATGATCCTCGTGATCCTCGTCTTCAGCCGCGCCGGCAGCTCCCGCATCGGCCGCGCCTGGGTCGCCATCCGCGAGGACGAGACCGCCGCCACCGCCATGGGCATCAACGGCTTCCGAGTCAAGCTCATCGCCTTCGCCCTCGGCGCCACCCTCGCCGGCCTGGCCGGCACCGTCCAGGCACACGTCCAAAGCACCGTGGTTCCGGAGATGTACGTCTTCGCCGGCCCCGTACCGCCCAACTCCGCCTTCCTCCTCGCCGCCGTCATCCTCGGCGGCATGGGCACCATCAGCGGACCCCTGGTCGGCGCCACGATGCTCTACATGATTCCCGCGAAGCTGCAGTTCCTTCAGGACTACCAGCTGCTCGGCTTCGGCCTCGCGCTCATCCTCCTGATGCGCTTCCGCCCCGAAGGCCTCATCGCCAACCGGCGCGCCCAGCTCGAATTCCACGAGACCGATCAACTCGACGTACCGGAAGAGGGGCTGCCCAGCTCCGGCGTCGGCGTCGCGAAGGCGGGGGCGTGAACGACATGACGACCACCACCCAGAACACCAAGACCAGCACGGTGCTGGACGCCAGCGGCGTCACCATGCGCTTCGGCGGCCTCACCGCCGTACGCTCGGTCGACCTCACCGTCAGCGCCGGGGAAATCGTCGGCCTCATCGGCCCCAACGGCGCCGGCAAGACCACCTTCTTCAACTGCCTCACCGGGCTCTACATACCCACCGAAGGCAAGGTCACCTACAAGGGCACCGTCCTGCCGCCCAAGCCCCACCTCGTCACCCAGGCAGGCATCGCCCGCACGTTCCAGAACATCCGCCTCTTCTCCAACATGACCGTCCTGGAGAACGTCCTCGTCGGACGCCACACCAGGACCAAAGAAGGCCTCTGGTCCGCCCTCCTGCGCGGCCCCGGCTTCAAGAAGGCCGAAGCCGCCTCACACCAGCGCGCCATGGAGCTCCTCGAGTTCATCGGCCTGCAGCACAAGGCCGACCACCTCGCCCGCAACCTCCCCTACGGCGAACAGCGCAAGCTCGAAATCGCACGAGCCCTGGCCAGCGAGCCCGGCCTGCTGCTCCTCGACGAGCCCACCGCCGGTATGAACCCGCAGGAGACCCGGGTCACCGAAGAACTCATCTTCGCCATCCGGGACCAAGGCATCGCCGTACTCGTCATCGAGCACGACATGCGCTTCATCTTCAATCTGTGCGACCGCGTCGCCTGCCTGGTCCAGGGCGAAAAACTCGTCGAGGGCACGCCCGAGACCGTCCAGGGCGACGAGCGCGTTGTCGCCGCCTACCTCGGTACGCCCTTCGAAGGCGCCCCAGGCGGCGAGGAGGTCGCCGAAGTCGAGGCGGCCGAGGCGCAGAGCACCACCAGCACCACCAGCACAGAAGGGGAAACCCAGTGACCGCTCTGCTCGAGGTCGAGGACCTCAGGGTCGCCTACGGCAAGATCGAAGCCGTCAAGGGCATCTCCTTCAGCGTGGACGCCGGCCAGGTCGTCACTCTCATCGGCACCAACGGCGCGGGCAAGACCACCACCCTGCGGACGCTGTCCGGGCTGCTCAAGCCCTCCGGCGGCCGAATCACCTTCGACGGCAAGCCGCTCGCCGGTGTCCCGGCCCACAAGATCGTGTCACTGGGTCTTGCCCACTCCCCCGAGGGCCGGCACATCTTCCCGCGCCTGACGATCGCGGAGAACCTCCAGCTCGGTGCGTTCCTGCGCACCGACAAGGCGGGCATCGAGAAGGACATCCAGAAGGCCTACGACCTGTTCCCGATCCTGGGAGAGCGCAGGAAGCAGGCGTCCGGCACCCTCTCGGGCGGCGAGCAGCAGATGCTGGCAATGGGCCGTGCACTCATGTCACGGCCGAAGCTGCTGATGCTGGACGAGCCGTCGATGGGTCTCTCGCCGATCATGATGCAGAAGATCATGGAGACCATCGTCGAGCTCAAGTCCCAGGGCACCACCATCCTGCTCGTCGAGCAGAACGCCCAAGCCGCGCTCTCGCTGGCGGACCAGGCACATGTCATGGAGGTCGGAACCATCAAGCTGTCGGGTCCCGGCGAGGAGTTGCTCCACGACGAGTCCGTCCGCAAGACGTACCTCGGCGAGGACTGAGCCGTACCCATACGGAGAGGCCCGCACCCCGAGCTCGGGGTGCGGGCCTCTCCGTATGCCCTACTGGTCCTTCGCGGCCTTCTTCTCCTCGGCGTCCTCGATGACCGCCTCGGCGACCTGCTGCATCGACAACCGCCGGTCCATCGACGTCTTCTGGATCCAGCGGAACGCCGCCGGCTCCGTCAACCCGTACTGCGTCTGCAGAACACTCTTCGCACGGTCGACCAGCTTCCGCGTCTCCAGCCGCATGGAAAGATCCGCGACCTCCTGCTCCAGCGCCTTCAGCTCGGCGAAGCGGGAGACGGCCATCTCGATGGCAGGCACGACGTCGCTCTTGCTGAACGGCTTCACCAGATACGCCATGGCCCCGGCGTCCCGGGCCCGCTCCACGAGATCGCGCTGCGAGAACGCGGTCAGCATCAGGACGGGGGCGATGGACTCCTCGGCGATCTTCTCCGCCGCGGAGATCCCGTCGAGGACGGGCATCTTCACATCGAGAATGACCAGGTCGGGGCGGTGCTCCCGGGCCAGCTCGACGGCCCGCTGACCGTCACCGGCCTCGCCGACGACCGCGTAGCCCTCTTCCTCCAGCATCTCTTTGAGGTCGAGCCGGATGAGCGCCTCGTCCTCGGCGATCACGACGCGGGTCGTCAGCGGAGGGACGTGCGACTTGTCGTCGTCGGCGACGGGCTGGGGCGAGTCGGGGGCGGTCACGGGGGCTCCTCGTTCAAGGCAGTTGCTGCTACATGAGCCTACCTAGCTCCTGTAGGGTGGTGAGCCAAGGGTCGGCCTTGACCCTCCCTTTCTAAGGCCCCAGTACTCCAACTGGTCAGAGAGGCCGCTCTCAAACAGCGGACAGTGTGGGTTCGAATCCCACCTGGGGCACTTTTCCTTCATTTCCAAGGTCGCCTCGGAAGCGGCGGAGTTCACGTGAACGTGTGAACGCATCGCTTTTCTGCACTAGGCCCGCCAGGTTTCGACAAGGCTCGGCCGCATGTACGACGTTGATACGCGCAAGCGCGCGCTCGCTCTCGCCGCCCAAGGCCGGAGCCTGAACTCGGTCAGCAAACACACAGGCATATCACGCGCCGCGATCCGCGAGTGGCAGACGCGGATCGAGCCCCTGCCACGCATGCAAAGCACACCGTGTCCCAGATGCCTGCCCGATCGCGGAGTTCCTGACGATGCCGCCGCGTACTCCTATCTCCTGGGCCTCTACCTCGGAGACGGCTGCATCAGCGCGCAGCCGCGCGGCGGATACCAGTTGCGCATCGCGTGCGCCGATGCATGGCCTGGGCTGATCGACCGTTGCCGCGCCGCGATCACGGCCGTCCGCCCCGAAGACCGCGTCTACATCCTGCAGCGGCAGGGCTGCGTGACGGTCACCAGCTACGGCAGGCACTGGCCCTGTCTCTTCCCCCAGCACGGGCGGGGCAAGAAGCACGACCGGAAGATCGCGCTTGAGCCTTGGCAGCAGGAGATCGTCGACGCGCACCCTTGGGAGTTCATCCGCGGTCTGGTCCACTCCGACGGCTGTCGGATCACGAACTGGACCACCCGCCTCGTCAGCGGCGAGCAGAAAACGCTACGAGTATCCGCGGTACTTCTTCACCAATGTCTCGGACGACATCCGGCAGCTCTACACGGACACTCTCGACAAGCTCGGCATCGAGTGGAAGCACTGCACCCGCGCCGGGAAGCCGTACAACATCTCCGTCGCCAAGCGCGCATCCGTCGCTCTCATGGACCTGCACGTCGGGCCGAAGTACTGACACCCGGCCCGAGCGGGGCACACCCGACGCCTACTTCGGGCTGTCGTCCTCGCCGATGTGGTGCACGCGCACCAGGTTCGTCGAGCCCGCGACTCCGGGCGGCGAGCCGGCCGTGATCACGACGATGTCGCCCTTGTCGCAACGGCCGATCTTCAGCAGCTCCTCGTCGACCTGGGCCACCATGGCGTCCGTGGAGCCGACCTGCGGGACGAGGAAGGTCTCCACGCCCCAGGTGAGGTTGAGCTGGGAGCGGGTGGCCGCGTCGGGTGTGAAGGCCAGGAGCGGGATCGGTGAGCGGTAGCGGGAGAGCCGCCTGACGGTGTCGCCGGACTGGGTGAAGGCGACCAGGAACTTCGCGCCCAGGAAGTCGCCCATCTCGGCTGCCGCGCGGGCCACCGCGCCGCCCTGGGTGCGGGGCTTGTTGCGTTCGGTCAGCGGGGGCAGGCCCTTGGCGAGGACGTCTTCCTCGGCGGCCTCGACGATGCGGCTCATCGTCTTTACCGTCTCGACGGGGTACTTGCCGACGCTGGTCTCGCCGGAGAGCATCACGGCGTCGGTGCCGTCGATGACGGCGTTGGCGACGTCGGACGCCTCGGCGCGCGTGGGGCGGGAGTTGTCGATCATCGAGTCGAGCATCTGGGTGGCGACGATGACCGGCTTGGCGTTGCGCTTGGCGAGCTTGATCGCGCGCTTCTGGACGATCGGCACCTGTTCCAGTGGCATTTCCACGCCGAGGTCGCCGCGCGCGACCATGATGCCGTCGAAGGCGGCCACGATGTCGTCGATGTTCTCGACGGCCTGCGGCTTCTCCACCTTCGCGATGACGGGGAGGCGGCGACCCTCCTCCTCCATGATCCGGTGGACGTCGTCGATGTCGCTTCCGCTGCGTACGAAGGAGAGCGCGATGATGTCGGCGCCGATGCGCAGCGCCCAGCGGAGGTCCTCGATGTCCTTCTCGGAGAGTGCGGGGACGGAGACGGCGACGCCGGGGAGGTTGAGGCCCTTGTGGTCGGAGACCATGCCGCCTTCGACGACGGTGGTGTGGACGCGGGGGCCTTCCACCGCGATCACTTCGAGGGCGACCTTGCCGTCGTCGACGAGGATGCGCTCACCGCGGGTGACGTCGTTCGCGAGGCCTTGGTAGGTGGTGCCGCACATGCGGCGGTCGCCATGGGTCTCCTCGACGGTGATGGTGAATTCGTCGCCGCGTTCAAGCAGTACGGGACCTTCGCGGAAGCGCCCGAGGCGAATCTTCGGACCTTGAAGGTCGGCGAGGACGCCGACGCTGTGGCCTGATTCGTCGGATGCTTTGCGTACGCGCTGATAGCGCTCCTCGTGCTCGGCGTAGGTGCCGTGGCTGAGGTTGAAGCGGGCGACGTCCATTCCGGCTTCGACCAGTGCCTTGATCTGGTCGTATGAGTCGGTGGCGGGCCCCAGGGTGCAGACGATCTTTGCTCGGCGCATGGTTCGAGCCTAGGGCTTACCGGCGGGTAGGGAATTGGTTGCGAATGACTACTCAACAACCTTTGCGTGAAGGGTTATTGACAAGTGTTGAATTGTGCGGAGCGGTGCTCTGATGAGCATTCATGACTAGTATCCGCGCAGCACCCGGGAGTGAGTCAGTAACTAAGCGTACTAAGCGTGATCGCGCCGGCCTGGCGCAGGCAATTCCTGCTCCCCCCGTCCTCGCTCGCTAGAGCTGCGGAGGGGTCATGGTGAAGCGGGCGTTCACCTGTGCGTAGACCGTCTGGCGCTGCGGTTCCAGATCGAGGGCGGGGGCCATTTCGGTGCCCTCGGCGGAGTACGCGGCCATGCGCATGCCGGGGGTGGGGGGCGCGCCGTACGGGACGGCGTTTTCCGCGCCCAGGTCGGCCAGCTCGACGAGGGCGGACAGCTGCGCGCCGAGGGCTTCGGCGTATTCACGGGCGCGTTGGACGGCCTCTCGCACTGCCTGGCGGCGGGCTTCGCCGTGGGCCGGGGAGTCGGGGCGCAGTGACCACCAGGGGCCGTCGACCCGGGTCAGCTCGAGGTCTGCGAGTCGGGTGGTGAGTTCACCGAGGGCGGTGAAATCGCTGAGCTCGGCGGTGATGTGGACGCGGCCGTGGTAGGCGCGGATCCGTTCGCCTCTGCCGTGGCGGCCCAGTTCGGGGCTGATGGAGAAGGCGCCGGTTTCCAGTTTCTCGACGGATTCGCCGTACGACTTGATCAGGTCCAGGACTGCGGAGTTGCGGCGGGTGAGGTCTTCCAGCGCGGTGCGCCGGTCTGTGCCGCGTGCGCTGACTGCGACGCCGATTCTGGCGATCTCCGGGTCGAACTCGAGGCGCGCCTCGCCTCGTACGGCGACGCGTGGCGTCTCGGGGGTGCCGTAGGGCGCGGCGTTGGGGGGTGTGTCGGTGGTCACGGGGAGCTCCCTCGTACGTCCTTGAACAGTCGTCCTGACCACTCTCGCACCCGGTGGCGACAACTGGCGGACACCAGATCGAAACCCGCGAGGGGTGTTGCCGCATGATGCTCCTGAGCCAGAATCTACGCGCGTTGTGCAGCTGACCGATGGACATCGAGGAGACGAAATGCCGCTGAACCGTAGGACGTTCCTGGAGCGGTCCGCCGCCGCCGGAGCGGGTGTGGCCGTCGCCGGCGCCGCCGCCGCGCCCGCCGCGGCAACGGACCACGGCAACGGACGTCCGCCGAAGCGGTATTCCTTCACCGTGATGGGCACCACCGATCTGCACGGCAATGTCTTCAACTGGGACTACTTCACCGACAAGGAGTTCGACGACAAGGCACACAACGATGTGGGCCTGGCGAAGATCTCGACGCTTGTCGGTCAGGTGCGCAGGGAGAAGGGGCAGCGCAACACCCTCCTCATCGACGCCGGTGACACCATCCAGGGCACCCAGCTGTCGTACTACTACGCCAAGGTCGACCCGATCACGGCCGAGCGCGGGCCCGTGCACCCCATGGCGCAGGCCATGAACGCCATGGGCTATGACGCGGCGGCGCTCGGCAACCACGAGTTCAACTACGGCATCCCTGTGCTGCGGAAGTTTCAGGAGCAGTGCGACTTCCCGCTGCTCGGCGCGAACGCGCTGGACGCCAGGACGCTCCGCCCCGCCTTCCCGCCGTACAGCATCCACCGCCTGTGCACCCCGCACGGCCGTGACGTCAAGGTCGCGGTCCTCGGCCTGACCAACCCCGGCATCGCCATCTGGGACAAGGCCAATGTCCAGGGCAAGATGGTCTTCCCGGGCCTGGAGGAGCAGGCCGCGAAGTGGGTGCCGAGGCTGCGCTCCATGGGCGCTGACGTCGTGATCGTCTCCGCCCACTCGGGCTCCAGCGGCACTTCCTCGTACGGCGATCAGCTCCCGTACATCGAGAACGCCGCCGGTCTGGTCGCCGAGCAGGTGCCCGGCATCGACGCGATACTCGTCGGTCACGCGCACACCGAGATCGCCGAGTACTTCGTGGCCAACAAGGAGACCGGCGCGAAGGTCGTGCTGTCCGAGCCGCTCAAGTGGGGCCAGCGGCTGACCCTTTTCGACTTCGACCTGGTCTGGAGCAAGGGCCGCTGGACGGTCGAGAAGGTCGGCGCGCAAGTCCTCAACTCCAATGCGGTCGCCGAGGACCCGAAGATCACCGGGCTCCTCGCCGACGAGCACAAGAAGGTCGTCGCGTACGTCAACCAGGTCATCGGCACTTCGACCGCCGCGATGGCCGCGACCGAGGGCCCGTACAAGGACGTTCCGATCATCGATCTGATCAACCATGTCCAGGCGGAGACGGTGAAGGCGGCCCTGGCCGGCGGTGAGTACGCGGCGCTGCCCGTTGTCTCCCAGGCCTCCTGTTTCTCCCGGACCGCGGCGATCCCGGCCGGTCAGGTGACGATCCGCGATGCGGCCGGCCTGTATGTCTTCGAGAACACTCTGGAGGCGCGGCTGCTGACCGGCGCCGGGCTTAAGGACTATCTGGAGTTCTCCGCGAAGTACTTCGTCCAGACGGCGCCCGGTGCTCCGGTGGATCCGGCGAAGCTCACCAACGCCGACGGCATTCCGGACTACAACTACGACGCTCTGTACGGCCTGACGTACGAGATCGATATCGCGAAGCCGGCCGGTTCGCGGATCGTGAACCTGTCCTTCGCGGGCAAGCCGATCGATCCGGCCGCTCAGTTCGTGTTCGCGGTCAACAACTACCGGGCCGCCGGCGGCGGGAACTTCCCGCATGTCGCACAGGCCAAGCAGTTGTGGGCCGACTCCGACGAGATCCGCAACACGATCATCACGTGGGCGAAGGCCAAGGGCACGATCGATCCGGCGCAGTTCGCCTCGGTGGACTGGAAGCTGACGCGGGAGGGCACGCCCGTCTTCTGATCAGGAGTGTTCCATCAGCGGGCGCAGGCCCTCCCGCGTGTGCGCCGGGGGGGCCTGTCCGCGGTCCAGGCCGAAGCTGGTGAAGGCGGTGCGGCGCGGCAGCGGGTAGGGCTCCTTGCCGGTGAGGGAGTTGAGGATGCCGGCGCTGCGCCAGGCGGCCAGGCCCAGGTCGGGTGCGCCGACGCCGTGCGTGTGCCGTTCCGCGTTCTGTACGTACACCGAGCCGGTCACCGAGCTGTCGAGGAGCAGCCGGAACTGGTCGTCGATGCGCGGGCGGCCGGCCGCGTCACGGCGCATGTGGGGGTCGAGGCCGGACAGGAGCCGGTCGAGTGGGCGCTCGCGGTAGCCGGTGGCGAGGACCACCGCGTCGGTGGTGAGGCGGGAGCGGGTGCCTTGCTGGGTGTGTTCGATGTGGAGTTCGACCTTGGTGGTGGCGACCCGGCCGGCGGTGCGGACCGAGACGCCGGGGGTGAGGAGGGCGTCGGGCCAGCCGCCGTGCAGGGTGCGGCGGTAGAGCTCGTCGTGGATGGCGGCGATGGTGTCGGCGTCGATGCCCTTGTGGAGCTGCCACTGGCGTGGGACGAGTGCGTCGCGGGTCTGCTCGGGCAGCGCGTGGAAGTAGCGGGTGTAGTCGGGGGTGAAGTGTTCCAGGCCGAGCTTGGAGTACTCCATCGGCGCGAAGGCTTCGGTACGGGCCAGCCAGTGGATCTTTTCGGCGCCCGCCGGCCGGGCTCGTAGCAGATCGAGGAATACCTCGGCGCCCGACTGTCCGGAGCCGACGATGGTGATGTGTTCGGCGGCCAGCAGCCGTTCGCGGTTGTCGAGATAGTCGGCGGAGTGGATGACCGGGACGACCGGGGCGTCGGCGAGCGGCTTGAGCGGCTCGGGCACGTACGGCTCGGTGCCGATGCCGAGTGCGATGTTCCGGGTGTACGCGCGGCCCAGGGCCTCCGCTTCGCCGTCCGGGTCGAGCTGCGTGAAGTCGACTTCGAACAGGGAGCGTTCGGGGTTCCAGCGCACGGCGTCGATCTGGTGGTTGAAGTGCAGGCCGGTGAGGCTGTCGCTGACCCAGCGGCAGTAGGCGTCGTACTCGGCGCGCTGGATGTGGAACCGCTCGGCGAAGTAGAAGGGGAAGAGCCGGTCCCGGGAGCGCAGGTAGTTGAGGAAGGACCAGGGGCTGGCGGGGTCGGCGAGCGTCACCAGGTCGGCGAGGAACGGGACTTGGAGGGTGGCGCCTTCGATCAGCAGGCCGGGGTGCCAGTGGAAGGCGGGCCGCTGTTCGTAGAAGGCGGTGGCGAGACCGCCGTGGACGCCGTCGGCGAGCGCGGCGAGGGAGAGGTTGAACGGGCCGATGCCGATGCCCACGAGGTCGTGGGGCTGCGTGTCCCCCCACGCCCCCTGGGCGTAGGGGGAGCGTTCGGTTGCGGGCGTGCCGGTCATCGGGGGGTGCCGCCTTCCACGAGTTCGATCAGGACTTCTTGGATCAGAGCTGCCAGGTCGCCGGGGGTGGCGTGCGGGTTGAGCAGGGTGGCCTTGAGCCAGAGACGGCCGCCGCCGCGGGCCCGGCCGAGGACGGCGCGGCCGTCGGCGAGGAGGGTGCGGCGGATGTCCGCGGTCTGCTCGTCGGTGGCCCCGGCGGGCCGGAACAGGACGGTGGCGAGTGTCGGTCGCTCGTACAGCTCGAGGCGGGGGTGCTCGTCGACGAGGTCGGCGAGTTGCTGGGCGGCGGCGCAGGTGCGGTCGACCAGCTCGCCGAGGCCGGTGCGGCCGAGCGCGCGGAGGGTGACGGCGATTTTGACGATGTCGGGGCGTCGCGTCGTACGCAGGGAGCGGCCCAGCAGGTCGGGCAGGCCGGCCTTGGTGTCGTCTTCGGCGTTGAGGTAGTCGGCGGTGAAGCGGAGCGGGCTGAGGTGGGCTCGGTCGGGGACGGCGAGCAGGCCCGCCGCGATGGGCTGCCAGCCCAGTTTGTGCAGGTCGAGGGAGACGGATTGGGCGCGTTCCAGGCCGGCCAGCTTGCCGCGGTGCTCGTCGCTGAACAGCAGCGGCCCGCCGTAGGAGGCGTCGATGTGGAGCTCGGCGCCATGGCGCCGGCACAGGTCGGCGATCTCGCGGAGCGGATCGATTCGGCCTGTGTCGGTGGTGCCGGCGGTGGCGACGACGAGGAGCGGGCCGGGCAGATCCCTGAGGGCCGTGTCGAGTGCGGCGAGGTCGAGGACGCCGGAGGAGGTGGGGACGGTCACCGGCTCGGGCAGGTCGAGGAGCCAGGCGGCGCGGTGTACGGAGTGGTGTGCGCCGGCGGCGCAGACCACCTGGACCGCGCCGTGGCGTTCGCGGGCCAGCAGCAGGCCGAGCTGGTTGGACTCGGTGCCGCCGGTGGTGACGAGGGCGTCGGGGTCGTCCCGCTCGGGGTAGACCTCGGCGGCCAGGGTGCGGCTGACCACGGCCTCGAGCTCGGACGCGGCCGGTGCCTGGTCCCAGGAGTCCATGGAGGGGTTGAGCGCGGAGGCGGCGAGATCGGCGGCGACGGCGAGTGCGAGTGGCGAGGTGTGCAGATGAGCTGCGCACAGGGGGTTCGCGGGGTCGGCGGCGCCGTGCGCGAGGGTGCGGACGAGGGTGCGCAGCGCGTCCTCGGCGCCGGTGCCGGTGTCGGGGAGTACGGGCTCGGCGGCCTCGCGTACCCGCGCGGCAACGGCGTCGGGCCCGCCGACGGGGAACGGTCCGCCGCGCGCCACCGCGCCCTCGTGGAGCGCGTCGAGCACGACGGCGAGCAGCGGCCGCAAGGCGTCGGGGCCTGCGGTTCCTCCGGCGAGGGGCGGGCTGGGCAGCGGCGTACTCATGCGGGGTCCTTCGGTGAGCGCGAGGTGTCACACCAGGGTGTGCGGGCGACCCGGCGGGTTGCCCGCAGAGCTCAACGATCTCGACCCGAAAGTGGTACTGCGGTGCGGAAGTGGGGAGTTGGGGCGGGTGCGGCTGGTACGGCGGGGGCCGCTGCGCGGGGCCCGCACTCACCCCACCCGGCCCCTTGCCGCTCCGCCGCGTGGGGCTCCGCCGCGTGGGGCTCCGCCGCGCCGGAACCCCGTACGGCCTTCGGCCGTGTCCTCAATCGCCGGACGGGCTTGAGTTCCGCCCGTCGGGCGGAAACTCAAGCCCCGCCGGCGATTGAGGGGTGGGGCCCCCACGCGGCGGGGCGGAGCCCCGGCTCGCCGGCTATCCGCGTACCGTCAGCGCGCGGCGAAGGTCGTCGAGTTGGTCGACCAGCTTGCGGCGCAGCGCCGGGATCATGTCCGCATCACGCAGGCACTCCTCGCCCAGCCGCAGCGACTGCGCGTCCACCGCGTGGAGCGGGAAGGCGTGGCGGCCCGCTGCCTCCGCGATGGCGGGGCCGCGGCGTGCGGCCAGGGCCACCGAGTCGGAGTAGTAGCGCGAAACGTACTCCCTTACCAGATCGGCCTGTTCGGGCTGCCAGAAGCCCTGAGCCGTTGCCGTGAAGAGGTAGTTGGACAGCGAGTCGTTGGTGAACAGCCGCTGCCAGGCCGCCGCCTTCGCCTCCGGCGTGGGCAGGGCGGCGCGGCAGCGGGCCGCACCCTCCTGGCCGGTGGCGCTGCGGTCGCGGGCGAGTTCCGCGGCGATTGCCGCCTCGTCGCTCGCGCCGAGGACCGCGAGGCGGTACAGGATGCGCCAGCGCAGTTCCGGGTCGAGCTCCGGGCCGCCGGGCACACTGCCGTCGCCGAGCCACTCCTGGAGCGTCTCCGGCTGGGCGGCGGCGTCGATGAAGTGGCGTACGGCTGTCAGGCGCAGGCCGGGGTCGTTGCCGTCCTCGGTGCGGCGCAGCAGGTCGCGGCAGATGACTCTGATCGTGTGAAGGGCGGCGGGCCGCTCCTCGGCGCAGAGGTAGCGGGCGGCGACCTGGCCGGCGGCGAAGGCGAGGACGCCCTGGACGACGGCGAGGTCCGTTTCGTGCGGGAGGTGGGTGCGGGCGGCCTCCAGGTAGGCGGTGGGGGTCATGGTCGGGGCGCCGGCGGTCGCCCCCCGGGGAGCGGTGCCGCCGTCGCGGACCATGTCGCGGGCCGCGTTCCACACGACGGCGCGGGTCAGCGGGTCCGGGATGCCGGAGAGGGAGCGTACGGCCGTGTCCCAGGAGGCGGCGTCCAGGCGGACCTTGGCGTAGCTGGCGTCGTTTTCGTTGAGGACGACGAGGGCGGGGCGGCGGCCCGGGTGGGTGCTTCCGTTCCCGTTCTGCGGGACGTCCAGTTCGAGTCGGTCGCGCAGCACGAGCCGGCCGGCGGCCACCGGGTCGGGGTCGTACGCGCCGACGGCGATGCGGTGCGGGCGGCTGCCGTCGCGGGCGACCCGCAGCGCCCAGGTGCCGTTGGACTCGGTGATCGTCGGCGTGAGGGTGTCGACGCCCGTCGTGCGCAGCCAGGACTCCGCCCAGCCGTGCACATCGCGGTCGGTGGCCTGCGCGAGGGAGTCGATGAAGTCGGCGAGCGTGGCGTTGGCGAACTTGTGCCGGGCGATGTGGGTGTTGATCCCGGCGAGGAAGTCCTTCTCGCCCAGCCAGGTGACCAGCTGGCGCAGGGCGGACGCGCCCTTGGCGTACGAGATGCCGTCGAAGTTGAGCATCGCCGACGCGGTGTCGGGCACGGCGTCGGGGTCCGGCGCGACGGGGTGGGTGGAGGGCCGCTGGTCTGCGTCGTAGCCCCAGGACTTGCGGCCGATCGCGAAGTCCACCCAGGTGTCGGTGAAGCGGGTGGCCTCGGTGAGGGTCTGGTAGCCCATGTACTCGGCGAAGGACTCGTTCAGCCAGATGTCGTCCCACCACTTGAGTGTGACGAGGTCGCCGAACCACATGTGGGCCATCTCGTGGGCGATGACCATGGCGCGGGTCTGCCGCTCGGTGTCGGTGACGGCGGAGCGGTAGATGAAGTCGTCGCGGAAGGTGACCAGGCCCGGGTTCTCCATCGCCCCGGCGTTGAACTCGGGCACGAAGGCCTGGTCGTACGAGTCGAAGGGGTAGGGCTCCTCGAACTTCTCGTGGTACCGGTCGTAGCACTGGCGCGTGATCTCGAGGATCTCGTCGGCGTCCGCGTCGAGGTGGGGTGCGAGCGAGCGGCGGCAATGTATGCCGAAGGGGAGCCCGGCGTGCTCGGTGGTCACGGAGTGCCAGGGGCCGGCGGCGACGGCCACGAAGTAGGTGGCGAGCGGTGGGGTCTCCGCGCAGGTCCAGCGGCCGTCGCCGTCGGGGGTGGCGACGCCGTTGCCGAGGACGGTCCAGCCCTCGGGCGCCGTGACGGAGAGGTCGAAGACGGCCTTGAGGTCGGGCTGGTCGAAGGCGGCGAAGACGCGCTGGACGTCCTCCATGAAGAGCTGGGTGTAGACGTACGTCTCGCCGTCGGTGGGGTCGGTGAAGCGGTGCATGCCTTCACCGGTGCGGGAGTAGTGCATGTCCGCCTCGACGCGCAGCTCGTGTTCCCCGGCGCTCAGGCCGCTGAGCGCGAGCCGGTTGTCGACGAGTGACTCCGGGTCGATGGGCTGTCCGTCGAGGGTGACGGAGCGCAGCACGGCGGGCTTGAGCTCGACGAAGGTGTCCCCGGCCGCGCGCGCGATGAACTGGATGACGGTTCGGGAGTCGAAGGTCTCCTCCCCGCCGGTGAGATCGAGCTCGATCGTGTACCGGTGGACATCGAGGAGCTGGGCTCGGGTCTGCGCTTCGTCGCGCGTCAGTACGGGCATGGGAGCCATGCTGCCTGATGGCCCCTGTCCTGCACACGGGGGTATCGATTGTGCTCTCGGCGCACAGAGCGGCGGCGGGGGACCTCAGGCGTCGGGCGATGCCTTCGGGTCGGTGCTCGCGGCGGTGTTCGTGGCCGTGTCCGGGGCGGTGTCCGGGGCGGTGTCCGTGGCCGTGTCCGGGGCGGTGTTCGTGGCCGTGTTCGCGGTGGTCCGGTCGGTCTGCGGGCTGTCCGTCGGGCTCGCCGCGATTGTCTCGTGGTGGCGGATGACCTCGGCGATGATGAAGTTCAGCAGTTTCTCCGCGAAGGCGGGGTCGAGCTTCGCGCTCTCCGCGAGCTGCCGCAGCCGCTCGATCTGGCGGGACTCACGGTCCGGGTCGGCGGGCGGCAGATGGTGCTGTGCCTTGAGGTGACCGACCTGCTGGGTGCACTTGAAACGCTCGGCGAGCATATGGACGACTGCCGCGTCGATGTTGTCGATGCTTTCGCGCAGACGGTTCAGTTCGGCGCGCACGTTCTCGTCGATGTCCCTCGTGGTCATGGTCATCGAGCTTACGTCGATGAGGCTGCCCGGCGATCACGTGGTGAGCCTCGGCGGGTGCTCGGGGTCCGGATCTGGGTGCTCCACCCGCCCGGGACGGCGAAGCCCTGCCGCTCGCGGAAACGGATGGGGGTGGCGCCGACGCGGCGGGGGCCGGTCGGGCTCGATGTGGCCCCGGTGTATGTGGCGGGCCGGTGAAGTCGACGAAGCCCAGCCGGGCCGTGGCCCCCGGGGGCCTGAGCGCGCCGGGGACGAACGCGCGGATGGGCAAAGGCCGACGGACAAAGGCCGAAGGCCGACGGACAAGGGAGGGGCCGGTGTCGGACCAGCGGGACCAGCACCCGCCCCTCCCCCGCTCACGTTCTAGAGGCCTGCCGCCGCGGACTTGATGGCGGCGGCGAAGGTGGACACCTCGGTGTACACACCGGGGAGGTTGGGCCGTGCGCAGCCCTCGCCCCAGCTGACGATGCCGACCTGGATCCACGCGTTGTTGTTGTCCTTGCGGAACATCGGGCCGCCCGAGTCACCCTGGCAGGTGTCGACGCCGCCCTGCGGGAGACCGGCGCAGATCTCCTCCTTGGCGACGAGCGAGGGGTACGCCTGCTTGCAGCTGACGTCGGAGACGAAGGGCACCTTCGCCTTGAGGAGGTAGCGCTGCTGACCGCCGCCCTCGCGAGCCGCGCCCCAGCCGGCCACGTCGAACGTCCCGTTGTCGAACGCCTTCGTGTCGGCGATCTTCAGTGTCGGCAGGTTGATCGGCTTGGCGAGCTTGATCAGCGCCCAGTCCTTGCCCGTGCCGTTGTAGCCGGGGGCCTGGAGGACCTTGGTCGACTTCACCTTGATGGCGCTGGGGCTCTGCAGGTCGACGACGCCCGCGGTCGCTGTGATGCTGGTGTTGTTGCCGGAGCCGCTCACACAGTGGGCGGCCGTCAGCACGATGTCCTGGGCGTAGAGCGCGCCGCCACAGCCCATGGAGAGCCGGACCATGAACGGGAATTCGCCCTGGGCGGCGCGGGTCCCGCCGACGACGGGCGGCGTGGCGGCCGAGGCCGATGTGGGCTGGAGGCTGATCGCGGAGAGGACGACGGCGCCGGCCGCCGCGCATCTCTGGAACATACGCATAAGCTTCAACGGACTGCCTTTCGTGGGGGGTTGAGACTTTCGCTCGCGCCGGATCCACGCAGCATCGTCCGCGCTGACATGGGCCCGACAAAGCGTGATCCGGATTATGGGGAGTGGATCACCCGCGCCACAAGGAGCACTTTTCGGCCACCGTCACCAGCGGGGATTCGCGGCCGGACGCCCCGCCGTCCGCCGTAGAGTTGGGTTCGGGCCGACCGTCGTGCATGGGGGTACGGGGACGTGGTGGCGAAGGACAGTGAGGTCGTACACGGCTTTCCGCACCTCGACACGGTGCGGGCGGCCATCACCGCGCTGCACAGACGACTCTCGCCCGAAGGCCTGCTCTCCTACGCGCCCAGCGTCCTGCCCGCCGATGTGGCCTTCGCCGACCATGACGATCTGCACCTGGGCGCACAGCGCGTCGCCCGCGCCCTGGTCCAGCATCTGCGGCTGCCCGAGGCCCGGATGATCGTGAGCTTCCGCGAGATGCACCACGCCGCCAGCGTCGAACTCACCGCGGGGCCCGAGTACTTCATCGAACTGAACGACCGCTTCCGCACCCACCGCAGGGACATCGGCGCCGCCCTCGCCCACGAGATCATGCATGTGCTTCTGCACAGGCTCGACCTGTCCTTCCCCGGCACCCGCGCCAACGAGATCCTCACCGACACCGCGACCACCTACCTCGGCGCGGGCTGGCTGCTGCTCGACGCGTTCCGGGAGGACAGCCTCTCCAGCCAGAAACTGGGCTACCTCACGCCCGAGGAGTTCGGCTACGTCCTGGCCAAGCGGGCGATCGCCTTCGACGAGGACCCCTCGCCCTGGTTCACCAGCCCGCAGGGCTACACCGCGTACTCCAAGGGCCGCGCCCAGGCCCTGCGCGACACCCAGCGGCCGCCGCTGACCACCGCGGGCTGGAGCGGCCGCCACCGCTATGCCAAGGAACGGCGCTACGCCCTGGAGAACCCGGGGCGGGCCGCATCCGCCCACCACCCGGACGCCGACTCCTCCTCGTACGCCTTCGAGCACGGCCCCGACGGGCTGCGCGTCTCCTTCCCGTGCCCCACCTGCCACCAGCGGATCCGGGTGCCCGTACGCGGGCGGGTGCGGGCCCGCTGCGGGCTGTGCCGGACGATTCTCGAATGCGACACCTGACCGAACTTCCGTACGCTCGAAACATGACGAAAGAGCCGGCGGCGGACGCCCGCGCACTGTTCGAGGCGGTGCACAGCGGCGCGGACGATGCCGTCGTCGGGCTGCTCCGGGCCGGGGTCCCCGCAGATGTGACCGATGAGAGCGGGCAGACCCCGCTCTATCTGGCGGCAGTGAGCGACGAAGTCGGGATCGTCCGGGTGCTGCTGGCCGCGGGCGCCGATCCCGGGCGCGCCAGCGGCCCCGAGAGCGGGGATCTGCCGCTGTGCGGGGCCTCGGTCGGCGGGCACACCGAGGTGGTACGAGCGCTGCTCGCCGCAGGCGCACCGCCCGACCAGCAGGAGGCGTACGGCTTCACGGCGCTGCGGTGGGCGGTGACGCAGGGCCACGCCGCGACCGCCTGCGCGCTGCTGGAGTACGGCGCCGACCCGGACCTGCCGGGCCCGGGCGGCGAGCAGCCGCTGGTGCTGGCCGCCCGCCGCGGCTCCCCGTCGACGGTGCGGGCTCTTCTGCGCCACGGCGCCGCCGCGAAGGATGCGGCACTGGCGGAGGCCCGGCAGTGGCTCGCACTGGATGTGGAGCGGGAACTGAGCGAGGGGCTGCTCCGTACGTTCGCGAAGGACGACGGGTACGAGGCGGTGACGCGCCGGATCGAGGAGGACGGCGGGGTGACCGTCGTCGTCGAGCTGCTGCGGGACGGCATGCTGTTCGCGGGCAATGAGCAGCAGACCGGCCACGCGGCGATCGTGACGCTGCTCGAAGCGGATTCGGGGGTCCGGACGCCGTACGCGGAGCTCGCCGAGAGGGCCCTGAGCTGCGGGAACCCCGAGCAGGACGACTGGATCGAGTCGGTGCTGGCGCTGTGGGGCCGCGGCGACGAGGAGACCTTCCAGGCGGCGGCCGCGTGGTGCGCGAGCGACGACCCGATGCGGCAGGCGTTCGCGGCGGATGTGCTGGCGCAACTGGGCTTCGCGAGCCCGGGGTCCGGTTCCGGTTCTGGTTCTGGTTCCGGTTCTGGTTATGCGTCGGGATCGGCGTCGGGTTCGCGTTCGGGGGCGGACGCGACGGCTCTGGGCGAGGGGGCCGGACAGGACCCCCGGCGGCCGTTCGCCGCCCGCGCGCTGCCCCTGCTGCGCGAGCTGTCCCGCGAGGCGCGGGAGCCCGAGCTGATCCAGGCGGTCGTGCTCGGGCTCGGGCACCACGGGGACGCGGCCGCGCTTCCGGAGATCCTGCGGCATGCCGGCCACCCGGACGCGGAGGTGCGCAACCAGGTGGCGCTCGCCCTGTTCGGGCTTGTGCCGGGCGACCACGCGGAGGGCATCGAGGCGCTGATCACGCTGAGCCGGGACGCGGACGCCCATGTCCGGGACTGGGCGACCACGGCGCTCGCGGACGTGGACGCCGATACGCCCGAGATACGCGAGGCGCTGGCGGCTCGGCTCGACGACCGCGATGTGGAAACCGCGGCGGAGGCGGCCCGGGGCCTGGCGATACGTCAGGATCCGCGGGCCGCACCGGCGTTGGCGCGGATTCTCGCGAACGGGGACTCGGGTGGGTACGCCCGCCACACGGCAGCGGATGCCGTACGCCACGTACACGACGAGAGGCTCAGACGGCGCCTCGAACAAACCTTGCCGCGCCACCGCTGACCCGACAGGCACAGCGTCAGCCACCCGGGGCAGGGCGCGAACAGAGCCGCGCGCTGCCGTCGGCCGCCCAAGGGGGCGCAGCCTCGACCGAGCCCAGGCCCGACCGAACAGAACTCGCACGCTGCCGCCGATCCAAGAGCCCCGCAGCCTCGACCCGACCCACGGCACGGCGCGAACAGCGCCCGCGCGCCGGCGCCTTCAGAGAAACCGGAGCGCGCCGGGCGCCCGCTCCTCCATGGTCTGAACCAGCCAGTCGAACACGGTCGTGCCGAGGCCGGCCTTCGCCCGTTCCAACTGCTCTTCGACCGCGGCCCTGTTCTGCGGGTGGACCCGTCCGAGCCGCAGCTGAAGCTGTCGTACGGTCTCGTCCTGCCCCAGCGCCCGGCGGGAGGCTTCGTGGTCGCGCCACTCGAAGGCGAAGTCGCCGTCGTCCGGCGTCCCGAAGCCGCCGCTGAGGCAGTCGGCGAAGGAGTCGAGGTTGCGGCCGAAGTATCCGCCCGGCCCGTTCACGGCTTCGCCGATCACCCGCCAGAAGCTGTCCAGGCCGGTGACCTCCGCCCCGTCGATCACATAGGTCCTGGTCACGGGGCGGAGGATACCGGCTCAGCAGCTGTGGTCGACGAGGTCGAACGAGGCGTAGTGATCGGCGGTGTAGTAGTCCTCCTGGGCCGAGTCGCCCGTGACGACGCGTCGGGCGCCGCGGTTGGAGGAGCCCGGGGTCTTGACGGTGTACTCGTGGTAGTAGCCGGTCGAGTGCGAAGGCAGGACGCCCTCACGGTTCTGGAAGACCGTGCCGTCCTGGGGGTACGGGAACGGCCCGTCCGACTCGATCAGGTCGAGCGTGTCGTGCGCCTGGGAGGGGAGGTCGGAGTAGCAGATGTCACCGACTGCGGCCGCGGCCGTGGGGGTGGCCGTTGCCTGACCGCCGATGAGGAGAGTCGAGACAAGGGCGGCGATGCCACCGAGGGTGGCGATTCGTGGGGGGATTCGCATACGCACCATTGATGCGCGTAGAACTTGACCGGTCAACGTCAACTGCGTTGAATTTCCCGGGAGTTAACCGGGTTCCTGGCGAGCGTCGCAAGACCTTCACCTGTCGTACGCGCGGCTATCGCACGCCGTACACAGGCTGCGGCGGCTCCGCCTCGGCCAGCAGCTTCAGCGCCGCGACGCCCGCCTCGGCGGGGGTCCAGCGTGTGCCCTTGTCGGCGGTGGGTCCCGGCCGCCAGCCCTCCATGACGGTGATGCGGCCGCCCTCGGCCTCGAAGACGCGACCGGTGATTCCGGCGCTGCCGGCCGAGCCGAGCCAGACGACGAGCGGCGAGACGTCTTCGGGCAGGGCGGCGAGTCCGGCGAAGGCCGCCTCGGTCATACGCGTACGGGCCGCGGGCGCGATGGCGTTGACCTGGACTCCGTACCGGCCCATCTCGGCCGATGCGACCAGCGTGAGGCTGATGATCCCCGCCTTGGCCGCGGCGTAGTTGCCCTGGCCGACGCTGCCCAACAGGCCTGCGCCCGAGGTGGTGTTGACGACCCGGGCCGCCACCGGCCGTCCCGCCTTGGCCTCGGCACGCCAGTGCGCGGCGGCATGCCTGAGTGGCAGGAAGTGGCCCTTCACATGCACCCGCATCACAGCGTCCCAGTCGTCCTCGTCGAGGTTGACGAGCATGCGGTCGCGCAGAAAGCCCGCGTTGTTGACCAGAGTGTCGAGCCGTCCGTACGTCTCCAGCGCGGCGGCGACAAGCGACGCAGCGCCATCGGTCGTCGCGATGTCGCCGCCGTGCGCCACGGCTTCGCCGCCCGCCGCTCTGATCTCGTCGACGACCAGCTGAGCGGGTCCGCTCGGTCCGCCGGGCCCGTTCAGGTGCCGACCTCGGTCCCGGTTCCCGTCCAGGGATCGATCCAGCCCACCGTCCAGGCCGACACCCAAGTCGTTGACGACGACCTTCGCCCCCTCGGCGGCGAAGGCGAGCGCATGCGCCCGCCCCAGACCGCGTCCGGCGCCGGTGACAATGACGACACGCCCCTCGCACATGTTCCTGCCCGGGGTGCGGGAGTCACCCCCCGGGACGGCACAGTCGGCCATCTCACTTCTCCTTGTCGGTGTTGACGGTGTTGACGGTGTTGACGGTGTTGACGGTGTTGACGGTGTTGACCGTTGCGGCATCGAGGAACGCGGGTCGCTCCCCGCCCCCGTGCACGAGCAGCGAGGCCCCGCTCACATAGGCCGCCCGCCGCGAGGCGAGGAAAACGGCCGCGTCGCCGATCTCCGAGGGCTCGGCGAGCCGCCCCAGCGGTACCGTGCGGCCGACCGCCGCGATGCCCTCCTCGTCGCCGTAGTGCAGATGGGACAGCTCGGTGCGGACCATGCCGAGGACGAGGGTGTTCACGCGGACTTCCGGCGCCCACTCCACGGCCATGGAGCGGGCCAGGCTCTCGATGCCGGCTTTGGCCGCCCCGTATGCCGCCGTGCCCGGCGAGGGGCGGCCGCCGCTGACGCTGCCGATCATCACGATGGATCCGCGGGCCGCCCTGAGATGCTCGTGGGCGGCGAGCGAGGCGGTCAGCGGCGCGATGAGGTTGAGCTCGATCACGCGGGCATGACGGGCGGCGGCGTCTGCGCATTCGCCCTCGGAGAGCGGCCGGTAGGGCGTCCCGCCCGCATTGTTGACGAGGGCGTCCAGCCTCCCGTGCCGCGCCACGACACCGGCGAAGAACTCCCCCACCGCGGCCGGATCACGCAGGTCGAGCGGTACGAACTCGGCGCCGGTCAACGGGACTTCCGGCGGCCTGCGCGCACAGACCACCACGTGGGCGCCCGCCCGCAGGAACGCCCGGGCGATGCCGGCGCCGACGCCCCGCGTCCCGCCGGTGACGACGGCGACCCTCCCGTTCAGCTCCATCGGCTGCTACCTTCCCAACCTAACAAATGTTTGGTGGAAAGGTAGCTGATCCGCCCATGGGTGTCTCCACCGCAAGCCCAGAGAAAGGCATCCGCGTCGTCACGGTCGACTTCCCACCCGTCAACGCCCTTCCCGTACAGGGCTGGTACGACCTCGCCGACGCACTACGGACAGCCGGCCGCGACCCCGGGATCCGCTGCGTCGTGCTCACCGCGCGGGGCCGCGGCTTCAACGCGGGCGTCGACATCAAGGAACTGCAGCGGGATGCCGGCCACCGCGCCCTGGTGGGAGCGAACCGCGGCTGCTACGAGGCCTTCGCCGCCGTGTACGAGTGCGAAGTGCCCGTCGTCGCCGCCGTGAACGGCTTCTGCCTGGGCGGCGGCATCGGACTCGTCGGCAACGCGGACGTGATCGTCGCCTCCGACGACGCCACCTTCGGGCTGCCGGAGCTGGACCGCGGCGCACTCGGCGCGGCCACCCACCTCGCGCGGCTCGTGCCCCAGCATCTGATGCGAGCGCTGTACTACACCTCGCGCACCGCGACCGCGCAGGAGCTGCACGCCCACGGCTCGGTGTGGAGGGTCGTCCCGCGCGCCGAACTGGCCGATGCGGCACTGGAGTTGGCGCAGGAGATCGCCCGGAAGGACGGCAGCCTCATCCGGCTCGCCAAGGCCGCCATCAATGGCATCGACCCCGTCGACGTACGCCGCAGCTACCGCTTCGAGCAGGGCTTCACCTTCGAGGCCAATCTCAGCGGGGTCGCCGACCGCGTCCGCGACACCTTCGGCAAGGACACCTTCGGCAAGGAGGACCAGCAGTCGTGACCGACAAGATGATGCCCCCCGAAGAGGTCGTGGGCCGCCTGCGCAGCGGCATGACGATCGGCATCGGCGGCTGGGGTTCGCGCCGTAAGCCCATGGCACTGGTGCGGGCACTGCTCCGGTCCGAGGTCACCGATCTCACCGTTGTCTCGTACGGCGGCCCCGACATCGGCCTCCTCGCCGCCGCCGGCCGGATCCGCGAGCTCGTCACCGCCTTCGTCACCCTCGACTCGATCCCGCTCGAACCGCACTACCGGGCGGCCCGCGAGCGCGGTGACTTCGCCCTCACCGAGATCGACGAGGCGATGTTCATGTGGGGGCTGCACGCCGCCGCCAACCGGCTGCCGTTCCTTCCCGTGCGGGCAGGCATCGGCTCCGACGTGATGCGGGTCAACCCCGGGCTGCGTACGGTGACTTCGCCTTACGAGGAGGAGGGGGGCCGCGAGGAGTTCGTCGCCGTACCGGCCCTGCGGATGGATGCCGCGCTGGTGCACCTCAACCGCGCGGACCGGCTCGGCAACGGCCAGTATCTGGGGCCCGACCCCTACTTCGACGATCTGTTCTGCGAGGCCGCCGACGCCGCGTACGTCTGCTGCGAGCAGCTGGTGGAGACCGCCGAGCTCACCAAGGACGCAGCCCCGCAGACCCTGCTGGTGAGCCGCCACTCGGTCACCGGCGTGGTCGAGACCCCGAACGGCGCGCACTTCACCTCCTGCGCCCCCGACTACGACCGGGACGAGGCATTCCAGAAGCTGTACGCGACCACCCCCTGGCCCGAGTTCGCCGAGCGCTTCCTGTCCGGCGCGGACGAGCACGACTACCAGCTGGCCGTCCAGGCCTGGCACAAGGAGCAGCGGTGAGCGTCAGCCGATCCGAGTACTGCGTGATCGCGTGCGCCGAGGCGTGGCGCGACAACGGCGAGGTGCTGGCCAGCCCCATGGGTCTGATCCCGTCCTTCGGTGCCCGGCTGGCCAAGCGCACCTTCTCGCCCGATCTGCTGCTGACCGACGGCGAGGCGATGCTGGTCGGACTCGACGGGACGGTCGAGGGATGGCTCCCCTACCGCCGCCATCTGACCATGGTCACCGGCGGCAGGCGGCACGTGATGATGGGCGCCGGCCAGATCGACCGCTTCGGCAACCAGAACATCTCCTGCGTCGGCGACTGGGAGCGGCCGAAGCGGCAGCTGCTGGGAGTGCGCGGTGCGCCCGTCAACACCCTCAACAATCCGGTCAGTTACTGGGTGCCGAAGCACTCCGCGCGGGTCTTCGTCGAGCGTGTCGACATGGTGTGCGGTGTCGGCTACGACCGAGCGGCCGGGGCGCGCTACCACCGTATCCCCCGGGTGGTGTCCGACCTCGGCGTCCTCGACTTCGCGACCCCCGACCGCTCGATGCGCCTGGCGTCCCTGCATCCGGGCGTCACCGCCGAGCAGGTCCGGGAGGCGACCGGCTTCAACCTGGTGATCGGAGACGACGTGCCGTACACACGCGAACCGAGCGCCGACGAACTGCGTCTGATCCGCGCGGTCATCGACCCGGAGGGCCTGCGCGAGCGCGAGGTCAAGGCCTGATGGAGACCGCCTTCACCAAGCTCACCGGTGTCAGGCACCCCGTCGTGCAGACCGGCATGGGATGGGTGGCCGGACCCCGGCTGGTCTCCGCCTCCGCCAACGCCGGCGCGCTGGGCATCCTCGCCTCCGCCACGATGACCGTCGACCAGCTGCGACAGGCTGTCCGCGAGGTCAAGTCCCGTACGGACGCGCCCTTCGGGGTCAATCTCCGCGCCGACGCAGGGGATGCCGGGGACAGGGTCCGGATCATCATCGACGAAGGCGTACGGGTCGCCTCCTTCGCCCTGGCGCCCTCCCGCGAGCTGATCGCCGAACTGAAGGACGCGGGCGTGATCGTCATCCCCTCGATCGGGGCCCGCAGGCACGCCGAGAAGGTGGCTGCCTGGGGCGCGGACGCGGTGATCGTCCAAGGCGGCGAGGGCGGCGGCCATACCGGTGATGTCGCAACGACCGTGCTGCTTCCGCAGGTTGTGGACGCGGTCGACATCCCGGTGATCGCGGCCGGAGGTTTCCACGACGGTCGGGGGCTGGTCGCGGCGCTCGCCTTCGGCGCGGCGGGCATCGCGATGGGCACCCGCTTTCTGCTCACGTCTGACTCGACCGTGCCGGACGCGGTCAAGGCGCGGTATCTGGCGGCGGGCGTCAAGGACATCACTCTCACCACCGCCGTGGACGGGCTGCCGCACCGGATGCTCCGTACGGATCTCGTGGACGCCCTGGAGCGGGCGGGCCGTGCGAGAGCACTGGTACAGGCGGTGCGCCGGGCCGCCGGCTTCAAGAAGATCTCGGGCCTGTCGTGGTCGCAGATGATCCGCGACGGTCTGGCCATGAAGCACGGCAAGGAACTGAGCTGGAGCCAGGTCCTGCTGGCCGCCAACACCCCGGTGCTTCTCAAAGCGTCCATGGTCGAGGGCCGCACCGACCTGGGTGTGATGGCTTCGGGGCAGGTCGCCGGGCTGATCGAGGACCTCCCCAGCTGTGCGGAGCTCGTCGCCCGGGTGATGTCCGAGGCCCGGCACGTGCTCGGCGCCCTGCCCGCAGCGGAGTGATCCGGACTCTGTCGAGGTCAGGCCGCCGTCGACGCGTGACGATACGGCCTTCCGCCGTGTCGTCCCCCCAGACTCCGTCCGAGGGGACCCCCACGGGCTGAACACTCAGCCCCGCCGGCGTTTGAGG
>NZ_JAGGOI010000017.1 GCF_018614585.1 Streptomyces sp. ISL-1
TTCCCTTCGGTCTTGCGTTTCCAACCCTACCAGACTCTTTTTCCATTCCGTTTCCGGTGAGGAATTCGAATCCAGTGGCCGTTGGAGTGGCCTGTGTGCCTTTCGGCTGACCCGACTTTATCAGAATCATTTCGGTCGACCTAATCGACCTTCGTGATCCGGATTATCAATCGAGAGGCTCCGCGGAAATCACATTCCCGTCGAGAGCGAGAGAGACACTAACGGTCACACTCGCACTTGTCCAGTCCGAGGCAACCGTTTGAATCTACCTCCCCACTCCTCCCGTGTCAACGGGTCTCCTGGGGCGAAGAGGAGACTAGCAGGTCAGAGCGGTCAGACGCACATCAGGCAGCGGCCGGGAGCTCGGCGCTGCGGTCTCTCGCCTCGACGTCACCCGTGTCGCCCATTCGGGCTGCTCGGCCGCCCAGGATGTAGACGTACGCCAGAAAGGCCAGCTCAGCGACGATGCCGATGGTGATGCGCGCCCAGGTCGGCAGGCCGGAGGGGGTGACGAAGCCTTCGATCACGCCCGATACGAAGAGGACAAGGGCCAGGCCGATGGCCATACCGATCGCGGCGCGGCCCTGTTGAGCGAGAGCCGTACGGCGGGATTGAGGGCCCGGGTCGATGACCGTCCAGCCGAGACGGAGGCCGGTGCCGGCGGCTACGAAGACCGCGGTCAGTTCGAGCAGGCCGTGCGGGAGGACAAGGCCAAGGAAGGTGTCGAGTCGACCCGCCGACGACATCAGGCCGATGCCGACGCCGAGGTTCAGCACGTTGACGAAGAGAATCCAGACCACCGGGAGGCAGAGGAACGCGCCCAGAGTCAGGCACATGGCGGCGGCCTGGGCGTTGTTCGTCCAGACCTGGGCGGCGAAGGAGGCCGCGGGGTGGCTGGAGTAGTACGTCTCGTACTCCCCGCCGGGGCGGGTGAGCTGCCGGAGTTCGTCGGGGGCGGCGATCGCCGACTGGACCTCGGGGTGTACGCCGATCCACCAGCCGATGACCGCGGCGAGGACCGTTGAGAGGACCGCGGTGGGTATCCACCACTGGCGGGACCGGTAGACGGCCGCGGGGAAACCGGCGGTGAGGAAGCGGACCGCGTCGCGCCAGGTGGCACGGCGGGTGCCGGTGACCGTGGAGCGGGCCCGGGCCACGAGCTGGGTGAGCCTGCCCGTGAGCATCGGGTCGGGGGCGCTGGACTGGATGAGGGACAGGTGTGTGGCTGTGCGCTGGTAGAGGGCGACGAGTTCGTCGGCCTCGGCGCCGGTGAGGTTGCGTCCCCGGTGCAGGAGGTGGTCCAGGCGGTCCCACTCGGCGCGGTGGGCGGTCACGAAGACATCGAGGTCCATGGTCGGCTGCTGCTCCAGGCACTGGGTGAGTACGGTCCGTACTACTGCACTACCGCACTCCTGCACTACTGCGGCGCGCTGCGGGCCAGCTTGGCAGACTGAACAGCCAGGGGGCAGTGCAGATCTACTGAAAGGGGCGGGCAGCGGTGAACGCACTTGTGACGGGGGACGCGGTCGTACTGGGGCTGCAGTCGGCGAAACTGCCGAGCCGGGCGCTCGCCCTCGTGATCGATCTCGTGGTCGTGTGGACGGCGTATCTCCTGGTATCGGTCGGGCTCGCGATGGCGACTGCCTCGCTGGACGAGGCGGCGGTCATGGCGGTGTCGATCGCGACATTTCTGCTGGTCCTGGTGGGGGCGCCGATAGCCGTGGAGACGCTCAGCCATGGGCGCTCGCTCGGGAAGCTCGCCTGTGGGCTGCGGGTGGTGCGGGACGACGGTGGGCCGATCCGGTTCCGGCACGCGCTGGTGCGTGGGGCGATGGGCGTGGTGGAGATCCTGATGTCCTTCGGGGTCATTGCATGTATCGCTTCGCTGGTGTCGGCGCGGGGGCGGCGGATAGGTGATGTGTTCGCGGGGACGCTGGTGGTGCGGGAACGGGTGCCGGCCTCGCGCGGGACGGCAGTGCCGCCTCCGCCGCCGTGGCTCGTCGGCCGGTTCGCCCAGCTGGATCTGTCGGGGGTGCCGGACGATCTGTGGCTTGCGATACGTCAGTACCTGACGCGGATGAAGCAGCTGGACCCGGCGGTGAGCTGGTCCATGGCGGGGCGGCTGGCCGGTGATCTGGCAGCGTGCACGGGGGCTCCCGCACCCGAGGGCGTGCCGCCGGCCGCGTATTTGGCGGCCGTGGTGAATGAACGGCAGGCACGTGACGCCCGCCGGGCCTTCGGAGCGGGGGCGAGGGCTGCCGGGGGGCCGGGTGCCGCAGGCACTGGTGCTGGTACTGGTGCTACGGGACCGGTGGACACAGCCCCGGTGAACGCGCGCCCCGGTGCGGCGGGGCCGGTGGTCACCGATGCGGTTGAGGCCGCAGGGGCCGTCGGGGCTCGTGGAGCGGACGTGCCGTTGGGGGCGGCAGCAGGGACTGAGCCGGTGTCGAGGTCCGCCTCCGAGGCCGTGGCCGGCGCACCTTCCACCGCCGGATTCGCGCCGCCTGCCTAGGTCGGTCGCCGGGAGAAGTCAGGGGAAGACCGAGGGCGGGGTCTCAAGGTCTTCGAGCTCGATGCCGGGGGCCGCGAGGACCACGTCCCCGGCGATGTGAACGATGTGCTGCTCGCCCGTGTCCAGGGCGCTGACCTGGTATTCGTCCACTGTCAGAAGGCCATTGTCAGTGGCATGCGCTTCACTCTTCACCAGGGCCCAGGACTGGTCGACAGTGCGGGGGGCGAGGACAGGATCCGTGAAGGCGACGAGGCGGACGCGGGTCGCGGGGGAACCGGGGGTGAGGCGCAGGAGACGTGCCGTCGCGACGAGGAATGCGGGGGATGTGCCGGTGAAGGCGTGGGCGCGGACATTGCCTTCGGTGGCATGAGTGCCGGTGGGGTCGGTACGGACCCAGGTGACGCCTTCGAGGGCGGCGCCGCGGACCTGCCAGCTCGCGGCGTGGAGTTCGAGACGGATGGGACGGCCGAGTTCGTCGAGGGTGAGGTCGACGGAGCCGGCGTGGTCGCCGGAGGGGGCGGTGATCTGGGAGACGTAACGCCAGCCGGACGGGCCGGGGGCGCACTGGAAGTGTTCTTCACCGACGGGGGTGTGATCGTGCGGATCGTGGAGCGAATAGCGGCCGCGGGGCATGGGGGCGTAGGTGTCCTTGTGCGGTGAGGCTCTGGACGTGGAACCGGAGCCGGGGCCGGTCGGGGGCGGTACGGGGCAGGCCCCCGGCACGGGGGTGCGGGGGCCTGCCTGGTACCGCTGGTACCTGCTGCTGAAGGTGTGTCAGTAGCCGATCAGTAGCGGTAGTGGTCGGACTTGTACGGGCCCTCGACCGGGACGCCGATGTAGTCGGCCTGCTCGGGGCGGAGCGTGGTCAGCTTCACGCCGAGCGCGTCCAGGTGGAGACGGGCGACCTTCTCGTCCAGGTGCTTGGGCAGCACGTACACGTCGGTCGGGTACTCCTCGGGCTTGGTGAACAGCTCGATCTGGGCCAGCGTCTGGTCCGCAAAGGAGTTGGACATCACGAACGAGGGGTGACCGGTCGCGTTGCCCAGGTTCAGCAGACGACCCTCCGACAGCAGGATCAGCACCTTCCCGTCCGGGAACTTCCAGGTGTGGACCTGCGGCTTGACCTCGTCCTTGACGATGCCGGGGATCTGGGCCAGGCCGGCCATGTCGATCTCGTTGTCGAAGTGACCGATGTTCCCGACGATCGCCTGGTGCTTCATCTTGGCCATGTCCGCGGCCATGATGATGTCCTTGTTGCCGGTCGTGGTGACGAAGATGTCGGCCGTCTCCACCACCTGGTCCAGGGTGGTGACCTGGTAGCCGTCCATCGCCGCCTGCAGTGCGCAGATCGGGTCGATCTCGGTGATGACCACGCGAGCGCCCTGGCCGCGCAGGGACTCCGCGCAGCCCTTGCCCACATCGCCGTAACCGAAGACGACAGCGACCTTGCCGCCGATCAGTACGTCGGTGGCGCGGTTGATGCCGTCGATCAGTGAGTGGCGGCAGCCGTACTTGTTGTCGAACTTCGACTTCGTCACCGCGTCGTTCACGTTGATCGCGGGGAAGAGGAGGATGCCGTCCCGCTGCATCTCGTACAGACGGTGCACACCGGTGGTGGTCTCCTCCGTGACGCCGCGGATCTCGGACGCGAGCTGCGTCCACTTCTGCGGGGCCTCGGTGAGCGTGCGGTTCAGCACACGCAGGACGTTGCTGTACTCCTCGCTGTCCGCCGTGGACGGGTCCGGGGCCGCGCCGGCCTTCTCGAACTCCACGCCCTTGTGCACCAGGAGCGTGGCGTCGCCGCCGTCGTCCAGGATCATGTTCGGGCCGCCGGTGGGGGTGTTCGGCCAGGTCAGCGCCTGCTCCGTGCACCACCAGTACTCATCCAGCGTCTCGCCCTTCCAGGCGAAGACGGGCACACCCTGCGGCGCCTCAGGGGTGCCGTTCGGGCCGACCGCGACCGCAGCGGCCGCGTGGTCCTGGGTGGAGAAGATGTTGCAGGAGGCCCAGCGCACCTCGGCGCCCAGGGCGACCAGCGTCTCGATCAGCACGGCGGTCTGCACGGTCATGTGCAGCGAGCCGGTGATACGCGCACCGGCCAGCGGCCGCGCGGCGGCGTACTCCTTACGGATCGACATCAGGCCGGGCATCTCATGCTCGGCGAGAGTGATCTCCTTGCGGCCGAAGGCGGCGAGGGAGAGGTCTGCGACCTTGAAATCCTGGCCGGTGGCGACAGTCGTCATGCGAGCTGCTCCTCGTGGTGTGGGTCGAGGGTGGGTACGGCTGGCTCTGCGACGGCCATGGGCATAGCAATGCCCGGGCCCTCGCAGTGCAGTCCGTCGGAGGCCCTCTCTCCCTCGGCCGGTCCGCACTGGGACCGCCCGACCGCCATCAGCAGCGACGTCTGACTCTCGTCACGAATCTACACCGATCGGCGCAGTGGACCCCAGCCCGCCCACCGCCGGGTTCCGGCCACATCCGGGGCCCGCCGGCCGTGGCAGTCCGGGCCGGCGGGACTTTACGCAGCTCAGTGGGCTGTGTCCGGGCCCGGGCCGCCCGGGGACTTCGCCGGATTGGCGCCCGCCGATGCCGCCCACTCGCTGTAGATGTCCGGCTCCAGGTAGATCACGCGGGCGATCGGGACGGCGGCGCGGATGCGCTCCTCCGCCGCGTTGATCGCGGCCGCGACCTCCGCTGCCGTGTCGTCGTGCCGGACGGCGACCTTGGCCGCGACCAGAAGTTCCTCCGGGCCGAGGTGGAGCGTACGCATGTGGATGATGCCGGGGACCGTGTCACCGTCCACCACCGCTGCCTTGATCTTCTCGATGTCCTCGATACCCGCGGCCTCGCCCAGCAGCAGCGACTTCGTCTCGGCCGCCAGGACGAGCGCGATCACGATGAGCAGGACGCCGATGCAGAGGGTGCCGATGCCGTCCCACACGCCGTTGCCAGTGGCCAGGGCCAGGCTGACGCCACCGAGCGCCAGGACCAGACCGACGAGCGCGCCGAGGTCCTCGAGGAGAACGACCGGCAGCTCGGGGGCCTTGGCGCGGCGCACGAACTCCGTCCACGACCGCTCGCCGCGCGTCTCGTTCGACTCCTTGATCGCCGTACGGAAGGAGAACGACTCGGCAATGATCGCGAAGACGAGGACTCCGACCGGCCAGTACCAGGCCGTGATCTCGTGCGGGTGCTTGATCTTCTCGTAGCCCTCGTAGATCGCGAACATGCCGCCGACGGAAAAGAGCACGATGGAGACAAGGAAGGCGTAGATGTAGCGCTCACGGCCGTAGCCGAAGGGGTGCTGCGGGGTCGCCTCGCGCTTGGCCTTCTTGCCGCCGAGGAGCAGCAGGCCCTGGTTGCCGGAGTCCGCGACCGAGTGGACGCTCTCAGCGAGCATCGACGACGAGCCGCTGAACAGGAACGCAACGAACTTCGCTACCGCGATTGCGAGGTTGGCGGCGAGTGCCGCCACGATCGCCCTGGTTCCGCCTGACGCGCTCATGTATGCCGGATGTCCCTTCGTGCCTTCGTCGGTCGCCGCCCGGGCTTTGCCCGGTCTTTACGGTGCGCCATTGTTGCAGCCTCTGGTTGCAGCCCCTGAAGGAGGCGCCGCGTCAGGCCACCACAGTGGCGCGGAAGACCGTACCGGCGCCGCCGCCGGTGCCCGAGATCTCCGTCTTGTCCCCAGCTGGGACGAACGCCGATTCGCCCGGGGTGAGCGTCAGATCGCCGACCGTCACGCCGCCCGCCGTGCAGAGCAGGATCTGCGGGGTGGGCGCGGTGAGGTCGCGAGGCTCCGCGTCCGGCGCGAGGACGTAACGCGAGAGACGGAATTCGTCGATCGGGGTGTCGTAGACCTCCTCGTCCGACGGTGAGGCCTCGGGGCGCAGGATGCCGGGGTCACTCGCCTCGAAGCGGACGATACGCAGCAGTTCCGGGACGTCCACATGCTTGGGGGTCAGTCCGCAGCGCAGCACGTTGTCGGAGTTGGCCATGATCTCCACGCCGAGGCCGTTGAGGTAGGCGTGCGGGACGCCCGCTCCAAGGAACAGGGCCTCGCCGGGCTGGAGTTGGACGTAGTTGAGCAGCATGGCGGCGATGACGCCCGGGTCGCCGGGATAGTGGTGCGCGATCGAGGCGTACGGCGTGTAAGCGCCGCCGAGCCGTTCCGCGGCGGCCGCGGCCTCCGCGACGGTGGCCGCCATCTCGTCGGGGTCGGCGGTCAGCACCGCGGTCAGGACCTCGCGCAGCGCGGCCTCCTCCGGGTGGGCGTGCAGGAGGTCGACGTACGGCTTGAGGGAGTCCACGTCGAGTCCGGCGAGGAGATCGGCGGCTTCGAGGGGCGTACGGAATCCGCACAGGCCGTCGAAGGGCGTGAGCGCGCTGATCAGTTCGGGCTTGTGGTTGGCGTCCTTGTAGTTGCGGTGCGGGGCGTCGATCGGGACGCCCGCGCTCTCCTCGGCCGCGTAACCCTCCTTCGCCTGCGCGAGGTTCGGGTGGACCTGGAGGGACAGGGGGGCGCCGGCCGCCAGGATCTTCAGGAGGAAGGGGAGGCGAGGGCCGAACTTCTCGACGGCCGCGGGGCCGAGTTCGCCTACCGGGTCGGCGGCGATCAGCTCGGAGAGCGACTGCTCGGCGGCCTCGCGGGTGGCGCGGGAGGGCGCTCCCGGGTGGGCGCCCATCCACATCTCGGCCTGGGGCTCGCCGGTGGGGGCTATGCCGAGCAGTTCCGGGATGGCGGTCGTGGAGCCCCAGGCGTAGGGGCGCACGGTGTTGGAGAGGCGATCCATGATCTTCCCGGTTCTTCCTGTTGCGTACGAGAGGCGTCTTGCGGGAGGTGGCTTTACGTGGGGGTGTGGGCGGCCGCCAGGGCCAGGTAGACGGCGGCGAAGTCGGTGACGGCGAGGAGTTCGGCGATCGACTCGAGATCGGTGCCCTCCTCCGGTTCGAGCTCGCTGATCGCGGTGTCGTGGCTGAGCGCCAGTTCGCGGGCGGCGGGCGCGGCGCTCAGTCCGCCGGTGGGGCGGTCGCGGAGCAGCACGACACGGGCCCGCAGCGCCTGCTGCTCCTCGACACGGTCGCGGAAGAAGTCCTCCGGGTCGGCGCCGCCCGCGAAGTCACCGGCGAGCAGCACGCCATGTGCGGGGAGCGCCTCGGGGAGCTCGGCGGCGAGGGCGGGCCGGCCGGCCAGCTCTGCCAGTACGGCGGCGAAACGACGGCCTGCCGGGGCGGCGCCCGCGCCCTCTGTCCAGATGAGCGGAAGGCTGTCGGCGAGTTCGGCGGCGAGCGTCTTGGCCGGGTTGCTGTACGTCGCGATGGCCGGGCCGCACCGTTCGGCTGTGTGGTCGAGGCGGTCGGCGACCTTGGCGAGGGTCTCCGGGGGTGCTTCGAGCAGGCCGACGCGGTCCAGGAGGACGAGGAGAGGGGTGAACAGGGCCCACAGCTCGCCGGGGCTCGCGGTCTGGATCTCCTCGTACGTCTCGTGCGGGGCGGTGGCCATGGGGACCACGAGGCCGTGTGTGCCGTCGACGGCCTCGGAAAGCGGCGAGCGCTCGGGAGCGACGGCGACGACGCTGCAACCGCGGCGGTACGCCTGCTCGGCGAGGAGAGCGAGGCCGGGTTCGCTGCCGTCGGTGGTCGCGACGAGAAGAAGGTCCACGGAGCCCGCCCAGCCGGGAAGCGACCAGCGCAGGGCGCCGGCTGCGGGGGCTACGCCGGTGGGGTGGAGCCGGGTGACGGGGGCGGAGGCTCCGGCGAGGGCGCCGATGAGGTCGGCGACGCCGGTCGCGGCGGTGCCGGAGCCCGCCAGGAGGACGGCACGGGGGCGGCCCTCGGAGGTGAGCTCGGCGAGACCGGCCTCGGCGGCGTGGCGGACGGCGGTGCGTACGCGCGCCCCGGCCTCTGCGGCGCCTCGGAGCAGTCCTCGGCGATCGGCGCGGGCCAGGGCTTCCGGGGCGTCGAGGAGCGACTCGTCGAGCATGGGGGTGGGCCTCCGATCACCGAGCGGTTGATGGTCAGGCGGGGCGGCGTGCCTCGTCGACGAGGAGGACGGGGATCTCGTCGCGTACCGGGTAGGCCAGGCCGCAGTCCTTGCCGGTGCAGACCAGCTCGGGGGTGTCGGCTGCCGTGCGGTCGCTGAGGGGGGCGTGGCAGGCCGGGCAGGCGAGGATCTCCAGGAGGCCGGCTTCGAGCGGCATGTGTGGGTGTCCCTTCGGGCATGCCGCATGTCGGGCATGCGGTCGCGGTGATCCGGATTGAGCGACGTCAGCGTACCGCTGGGGGGCGGGGTGCGGCGCGTTCTGGGGGTATGGGGGGCTTGTTCCGGTACCCGCCCGAGGGCACGGGGGGCTGGTACCCGTAATCCGCCCGAGGGCACGGGGGGCTGGTACCCGTAATCCGCCCGAGGGCACGGGGCTGATCCCCGTATCCGCCCGGGGGCACGGGGCTGATCCCCCTGCCGCCCGGCCACGCACGGGAGCTGTTCCCCTACCCGCCGCAGCGCACGGGACTGACTCCCCGTACCGCCCGAGCACACGGGGGCTTGTTCCGGTACCCCCTCCGAGCGACGGAGGACCGGTCCCCGTACCCGCACCAGCGCAGGGGAGCTGATCCCCGTACCCGCCCCCGAGCGCACAGGGAGGGCCGTTCCCCGTGCGCGCCGCCGCGCCCCTCGCCATCCATCCAGGCGTCACGCCCCCCGGATCAGTCCCAGCGCCTCGTCCCGCATCTTTGCCATCGTCTGCTCGTCCCGCGCCTCGACGTTCAGGCGCAGCAGCGGTTCCGTGTTCGAGGGGCGGAGATTGAACCACCAGTCCTCTGTCGACACGGTCAGGCCGTCCAGCTCGTCGATCGTGACGTCCTTACGGGAGACGTACGCCGCCTTCACCGCCGCCGTACGCGCCGACTGGTCGTCTACCGTGGAGTTGATCTCGCCCGAGCCCGCATACCGGTCGTACTGCGCGACCAGCTCGGACAGCGTGCCGTCCTGGCCGCCGAGCGCCACCAGGACGTGCAGGGCCGCCAGCATGCCCGTGTCCGCGTTCCAGAAGTCGCGGAAGTAGTAGTGCGCCGAGTGCTCGCCGCCGAAGATCGCGCCCGTGCGGGCCATCTCCTGCTTGATGAAGGAGTGGCCGACCCGCGTACGGACCGGGACCCCGCCGTTCTCACGGACCACCTCGGGGACCGACCAGGAGGTGATCAGGTTGTGGATCACCGTCCCGCCGGGGTGCTTCGCCAGTTCGCGCGCCGCGACCAACGCCGTGATCGCCGACGGCGAGATGCCCTGGCCCCGCTCGTCCACGACGAAGCAGCGGTCCGCGTCGCCGTCGAACGCGATGCCCAGGTCCGCGCCCTCGGACAGCACGCGGGCCTGCAGGTCGACGATGTTCGCCGGGTCCAGCGGGTTCGCCTCGTGGTTGGGGAAGGTGCCGTCCAGCTCGAAGTACATCGGTACGAGGGTGACGGGAAGGGGTTCGAAAACCGTCGGAACCGTGTGGCCGCCCATCCCGTTGCCGGCGTCAACGACCACCTTCAGCGGACGCATCGACGACAGGTCCACCAGCGACAGCAGATGCGCCGCGTAGTCGGTGAGCGTGTCCCGCTCCGTTACCGTGCCCCGCTCGGCCGCGGGCTCCGGGGCGCCCTGCTCGGACCAGGACTCGACCAGCGCGCGGATGTCCGCCAGGCCAGTGTCCTGGCCCACCGGCGCCGCGCCGGCCCGGCACATCTTGATGCCGTTGTACTGCGCCGGGTTGTGCGACGCGGTGAACATCGCGCCCGGCAGGTCGAACTTCCCCGACGCGAAGTACAGCTGGTCCGTCGAGCAAAGCCCGATCAGGGTCACGTCGGCGCCGCGGGCCGTGGCCCCGCGCGCGAACGCCCCCGAAAGACCGGGCGACGACGGCCGCATGTCATGGCCGACGACAATCGCGTCCGCGCCCGTCACCTGGACGAAGGCCGCGCCGAACAGTTCGGCCAGTGCCTCGTCCCACTGATCCGGCACCACCCCGCGGACGTCGTACGCCTTCACGATCTGCGACAGATCAGCAGTCACGGGCCAACCCTTCTGGAGTCTCTGCGGTCACCTCAAAGTACCCGCACAAACTAGGGGACCCATCCAACCCGGCGCGGCCGTGGGCTGGGCGAAGACCCGGGGGCCGCCTGCGTCGGCAGTCGCTTGAGCGGCGGTATCCGGGCGACGGAGAAGATCGCGACGGTGGGTGCGTACGGAGCGTGGGCGCGCACCACTTCGCGCCTCGGGTCCTCGCGATCCAGGTCCTCGCTCCGTGCGCCGGTGAGCACCGCCGCCCGCACCGGCTCCGCGGCCGGCTGGCGCGCACCCGGCACCGCGACCAGCGCCGCCGTGCCCTCCAACGCCGCCCCGATGTCGGCCAGTTGCGCCGAGACCTGGTCGGCCGCCGCGAACTGGGCTGCCGCGAAGGCGAATCCGCAGACCAGGGCGGGCACCCAGGTCTCGCGCAGACCGCGCCGCAGTCGACGACCCAGACCGGTACGAGCGGTACGAGAGGTACGAGCGGTACGACGAGGGCGAGCAGCAGAGAATGGTCGTGTCCGCGACAAGCGGAGCTCAATGGTCCGTACAGGAATCAAGTACGGGATTCAATGAGTGAGCGATGGCGCCCAGGTGGTGCGAGGGGCTCGGTAGGGCTCAGGAGTCCGGGGAACGCAGCACTCGCAGATGGCCGCGGCGCGCGACCTCTCTGGGGTCCGCCGTCCGCCGTCCGTTCTGCACACCGGCCTCTGCCACACGCCCCTGAGGGCGGGCCGCTTCCCGTACGGCATTGGCGAGCGCCTCGAGATCGTCACCGCTGGGCAGGGCCGGGGCGGAGCCGTCGGTGAGCCGGACGACCTCCCAGCCGCGCGGGGCGGTCAGGCGCTCGCTGTGCTCGGCGCACAGGTCGTAGCAATGGGGCTCGGCATAGGTGGCGAGCGGGCCGAGGACCGCAGTCGAGTCGGCATAGACGTACGTCAGTGTCGCGACGGCAGGGCGGCCGCACGCGGTGCGCGAACAGCGACGTACAGGGCTCACGACGTTGGACGGTACCGCACTCTTGAGCGGGCTGCGACGACTCTCCACCAGGTCACTCCACCGTGTCGTGCCGTGACGTCGGCCATAGCGACTCCCGCAGCAACTAGCCTGACCTGCACGGAAAGAGAAGCGTACGGTCGGCGACCGCCCGTGATCCGGTCATGACTTGACGTAAATGAGGTCAATCACGGCGGGACCGGCGATCGCGGGGAGATACGCAATCGGGCTCAAGCTTGGCCGGAATGTTCAATTAGCGACAAGCGTCCTGCCCGGCGCGCGCACTCGATCGCGGCGCGCCGGGGAGAGCTACCCTGCGTCAGTGATGGACAGTCCCGTACCCCCCCGCCCGACCGAGCCTCGGCCGCGCCGTCGCGACCGCCACGGCCGCGGCATGCGCGGGCCCGTCGCCCCGCCCCAGGTACCCCTCGCCGCGAGCCGGGCCGAGTCCTTCCGGGACCTCGTGCAGGACTCCGTGGAGCGGCTGGAACGGCGCTGGCCGCAGCTGGCCGACGTGGACTTCCTGGTACTGGACGTGCCGGGCGCGCCGGAAGGTTCGGTGCCGCTGGGCAGCTCGGTTCCCGCACAGAAGGAACAGCCCGCCCGGATCGTGGTCTACCGGCGGCCCGTCGAGATCCGCACGAAGAATCGCGACGAGCGGGCGCTGCTGGTGCACGAGGTGGTCGTGGAGCAGGTGGCGGAGCTGCTGGGGCTGGCGCCGGAGTCGGTGGATCCGCGGTACGGGCAGGACTAACGACTGACAGATTTCAAAATCTGTCAGTCGTCAATCGATATCCGACAGCTGTCAGCCGTCATTTCGCTGGTCGTCGGCGGTCAGTCGCCGGTCGTCAGTCGTCGAGTACTGACAGGTCCTGCTCGGCCTCCGGTACCGCCACCGTCCCCCGGTCGTCCGGCAGCGTCTGCACCGTGAACATCGGGATGCCGTCCTGCGGCAGCGCCAGCATCCGCGACGCGTGCACCGGGCCGCCCGACTCCGTCTCCACCGTCAGCGCGTAGGAGCCCTTCAGACCGGCCGGGACCGGCGGAGTGACCGCCAGCGTCGTACCGGACTTGACCGTGTACGTCTTGACGACCTGGGTACCGCCCCCGGTGCCCGCCGATGCGGTCACCTTGACCCGGGCGGTGGCGCCCGGCGCGGTCAGCGAGAGCGTCGAGCCCTTGGCCCGGTTGTCGGCGGCCGTCGCCCGCGCGCCCACCGGCGCGGTCGCCGGGATGAAGGCGACCTCCTGCTTGTCACCCTTGCCGCGCACGACGCGCAGCGCCGCGACCACCGGGGTCGCCCGGCCGCCCTGGGCCGGGCTGAGGATCAGCGACCCGGCCTCGCCCTTGGTGACGTCCAGCAGGTCCACGCTTGCGGTCATGCCCGACTTGACGTGCAGTGTCTCGTGTCCGGCCGGGGTGATCAGGCGGCCCGCGCCCGCGAGTTGCACCTTCAGGTCGGCGTCGTCGTCGCCGGGCGCGAAGGCCACCAGACGTACCGATGTGGCGTCCGCGGGGATGCCGGGCAGCACCGCGGTGCCGGCCGGGTCCGCCGAGGCCGTCATCCAGTCGCTGCCCGCCTTGTCGTCGGCGGCCCGCACGACGGCTCCCACCCGTCCGGTACGGGTGGTGACATGAACGGTCACATCCGCGGCGGGCTCGGCGGCGGTCAGGGTGGAGAGCAGGACCGGGACGCTGGATCCGGCGGGGACCGGGATGCCCTCGGCCAGCGTGGTCTTGAGGGCGCCGTCCTTGCCGTAGAGCTCGATGTCCGCGACGGCGGCGGTGTCGTCCGGGTTGGTGAGGTGGACGTAGTCCTGCCGGTCCTCGGCCGTGGACGCGCCGGGGAACCAGAAGTCGGTGTCCGGCCCGGTGCAGCTCACGCCGAGCAGGCCACGGGAGCCGCCCGCGGTGACCGTGGTGGTCTGCTGGGTGGTCCAGCCGGGGGCGAGGCGGCCGGTGGCCGTGCCGACGAGGGCGGGAGCCTGGCCGCCCTCGGCCGTGGCGGCGACGGGCTTGCCGGGCTCCTTCAGCGCGAGCGCAGGCTTGCCGGGCGCCGGCTTCTTCGCGCCCTTCGCCCCGTCGCCCGTCGCCGCGTCACCGTTCTTGGGCCCGTCCTTCTTGGCCTCGTCGTCCTTCTTGGGCGCGGTGTCGGGGTCCGCCAACACGGCAGAGGACGGCTTCAGTTCGGCCGTGCCGTCCTTCGCGTCACCGTCCTTCGCGTCCCCCGCCGTTCCCGGCGGGGTGAAGGAGGTGTAGGCGGTCTCCGCGACCTCCGAGCTGCTCGGCGCGGGGCAGAGCAGGCTGGAGCGCTCGACCGGCAGCCGCGCCGGGGCGGTGGCCTCCGTCGCCGCCCCGCCGTCCGGCGCGGTGAGCGCGGCGACACCCGTGACCACGGCGAGGGCGGTTGCGGTGGCGAGCAGGGAGATGGTTGTGCGCTTCACTCTGACTCGCCTCGCGTTGTGTTGCCGGCGTTGCCGTTCGGGTCGGGGTGCTGCTGGTCGGTCTCGTTGCCGTAGGCGTAGGGGTCGTACTGACCGTCGTACTGGGCCTCTTGATACTGCCCGTCGCCGTACGACGCTGCCTGGTACTGGTCGGGCGGGTACGGATCCTGGAACTGATCGCCCTCGTACGGCTGTTGCTGGTACTGCTGCTGGTACGGCTCACCGCCGTACTGCTGCCCATCGCCGTACGGGGCGCCCTGGTACTGCTCGTTGGCGTACGGGGCGGCGTATCCGGCATCCGTGTACGACTGCGCGTCCCATTCGCCGTACTGCTGCTGCGGCACCGCCGCATAGGGCGCCGGCTGCTGCTCCGCCTGCTGCTGTTGCTGCGCGAAGGCGTCCTGTTCGGCGGAGAGTTGAGCGTACGGATCGGGGTGTGCCCCGGCAGCCTCGGCGGGCGAAGGCGACGAGGACCCGGCCTCCGCTTCCATCTCCGCTTCCGCCTGCGCGCGCAGCCTGCGTGCCCTGCGTCCTTCGCCCTCCACCGCCTGAGCGGGGACCGGGATCTCCTCGACCGGCAGGTCGTCGTCGATCTCCCGCCGCCTGCCGGGCAGTGCGAGGACCAGCAGCACCAGCGTGAGCGCGACCTGGGCCCAGATCCAGCCGGTGTGGGTGGCGGAGCCGTCGTACGTCAGATCCAGTCGGCCGCCCTCGGCGGGGAGTTCGAAGCCCTGGGCCCAGCCGTCGACGACTGTCTTCTTCAGTACGCGGCCGTCGAGCGTGGCCTGCCAGCCGTCGTCCGCGCGGTCCGCGATCCGCAGCACCCGTCCCGACTGGCCCGCCGGGATCTTGGCGTGGGCCTCGACAGCGTCGGACGCGACGGGCAGCGGGTCGCCCTTGCCGCTGACGATGGTGGCCCGGGCGACCTGCCGGTCGACGCGCCACAGTGCGCTGCCGTCGAGCTGGCTGAGCCTGCTCAGGCCGGGTGTGGCGTCGAGGACGCGGCTGGTCTGGCGGGGTGCTCCGTCACGTACGAGTACGTAGCGGATGGCGAATCCGCTGAGCTGGCTGGTCTGGTCGGCGCCGGAGCCCGCCACGAGATTCGCGACGATCTTGTCGAGGCGGGCGTCACTGCCGCCCGCCTCGGCGAGTTCGGCGTCGCCGAGCCGGCCGCCGGAGCCGCGTACGAGGGTGTAGGAGACCTTGGCGGCCGAGGCGCCGCCGAGGACGAGGGTGCGCGGCTGGTCGCGGGTGTCGCTCTCCTCGGCGACGAACGCGGGCACCTGGACGGGGTCGCGCCGCTCCAGCGGGCCCGCGGCGCCGCTGAGCATCCAGTTGCCCGCGGCGAGCAGGGGTGCCAGGCCCGCTGCTACGGCGATCAGGCCGGCGACCGGCTGGCGCCAGCCGAAGTCCTGGGCGGCGACGCGAGCACGGCCGCCTTCCGCGCCGAGTACGGCGGCGGCGAGCAGGGCGATGCCGTAGACGAGGGTGGCCGGGCCCGCCCAGCCGGAGCCGTTGGCGATCACCGCGAAGACCAGCCCGACCAGCGCCACGGCCCAGGAGGCGCGGATCGCGAACTGCCGTTCGCCGCGCAGCAGGGCGGCGAGTGCCGCCAGGACGATGCCGATGAGGAGGATTCCGCCCGCGGCCTTGGGTCCGCCGGGACTCATGCCGAGAAGGTCGAGTGCGCTCGCCGATCCGGCGCCGAATTCGAGTCCGGCTTCGCGGAAGAAGGCGGACGGGCTGGTCAGCAGGGTCAGCGACCAGGGTGCGAGGACGAGCATCGGGGCGCCGAGAGCGGCGAGGAAGCGCAGCCCGTACGCCGTGATGTCGTCGCGTCGCAGTACGAGGACGGCGATGCCGAGGACGAGCGCGATCAGCCACACGACGGGCGTGAACGCCGTCGCGAAGGTGAGCAGGAGCGCGTACGCCCAGGTGGCGCGCCAGCTGCCGCGCCCGCCGCCGGTGCCGCTGCGCAGCCCGTGGGCGGCGACGCCTGCCCGGGCGATGAGCGGCAGCAGGATCGTGAGGACGGCGGTGCCGAGCCGTCCGGTCGCCAGTGCGCCGGTCGCGGCGGGCAGGAAGGCGTACGCGATGCTCGCCCAGGCCCGCAGCGGCCGGGATTCGATGATGGGGCGGGAGGCGAAGTACGCGGTGAGCCCGGCGAGCGGGACCGAGCAGACGAGCAGCACGGTGAGCGCGAAGCCGGTGGAGCCGAGGAACAGGGTGGACAGGGCCGCGAGCACGGCGAGATAGGGGGGCGCGGTCTGGGTGCCGCCGGTGCCGAGGGGATGCCAGCTGTCGGCGTAGCGGGACCACAGGTCCGAGACGTCGGGGGGAGCGGGCAGGAGTGCGCCGCCGGCCAGCGCTCCGCCGCCGAAGAGTGCGCGGCAGGCGACGAGCGAGACGACAAGCAGCACGGCGAAGAGCACCGGCCCCGGCTTGCGCGCGATTTTCTTCAGGCGTGCGAACTGTTCGATCTCGAGGAAGTCGGCGTCGTCGTCGCCGGGTCCTGATTCGACGACGCCGTGGCGTGAGCCGCCCGAGTCGGCGTCGGAGCCGCCGCCGAAGTGGCCCGCGACCTGTTCGACGGTGGCGCGTATGGTCGCGCCGGTCGGTGGGAAGAGCGGGCGCAGTTCGCCGGCTTCGACGGCGCCGCCTTGTTTTGCGCGCCGGCGGCGTCCGGCGATGATCCGTTCGGGCCGCAGCAGGGTGCCGAAGAGGCCCATGACTTCGTCGACGGCCTGGCCGGGGACTTTGCCGACGAGGTAGGCGAGGGTGCGCAGCAGGGTGCCGAAGACGATGCGCAGCAGTACGTAGGGGAGGACGGCGCCGCGTGCGTTGGTGAGCAGGGTGTAGACGGCGCCGGCCTTGTCGACGCGGTGGGGGCTGGCGACGGAGCGGCCGGCGCAGTCGACGGTGCGGCGTTCGCGGGCGGCGGCTTCGGCGTGCCGCATGACGGCGGCGGGGGCGATGAGGACGCGGTGGCCGGCGGCGTGGGCACGCCAGCACAGGTCGACGTCGTCGCGCATGAGGGGCAGTCGCCGGTCGAAGCCGCCGAGCTGCTCGAAGACGTCGCGGCGGATGAGCATCCCGGCGGAGGAGACGGACAGGACGGAGCGGGTCTGGTCGTGCTGTCCCTGGTCCTGTTCGCGGCGGTCGAGTCCGGTCCAGCGGCGTCCGCTGTTGGCGATGGAGACGCCTGTTTCGAGGAGTTGCTTGCGGTCGTACCAGCCGCGGAGTTTGGGGCCGACGATGGCGGCGTATTCGTCGGAGTCGGCGACGCGCAGCAGTTCGGCGAGGGCGCCGGGTTCGGGTGCGCAGTCGTCGTGGAGGAGCCACAGCCACTGGACGGGTTCGCCGTAGGGCAGTTCGGGCATGTCGTACGCGTCGTCGCGCCAGGTCCTGCTGACGGGGTCCCAGCCGCTGGGCCGCTTCAGGTAGGGCAGGTCGTCGGGGGTGAGCACGCCCGCGGTGCGGGCCGCTTCCTCGACGGCGGTGCCGAAGCCGGTGCGGCGGGCGAGGTGCAGTACGCGCTCGGCGCCGAGTGCTTCGGTGACCAGCCGCGCGGAGTCGTCGGCGCTGCCGGTGTCGGCGGCGACGACGTTCTGTACGGGGCGTTCCTGGCCGATGAGTCCGGCGAGGGCGTCGGGGAGCCAGCGTGCACCGTCGTGGGAGACGAGCACGGCGGTGACGACGTGCCGCGGAAACTCGGGCGGGGGTGCGGGGGCGAACGCGGCTGTGGTGGCGGACATTGAGGTACGGGCCCTCCGGCCGGGGGGTCGCCCCGTAGGGGCGTTGGAGCGTCTCGGACGGTGGCCCACACTAACGGCTGGTACACGAACGGTCCGCCGACTGCGGTCAGGATGCAGTCGGCGGACCGGGTGTTACGTACCTGCTTGTGGTGTTTCGTCGGGTCCCGGACGAGGCCTCGGGCCGAGCTTCGGTTTCCGTACGGTCTTCGGATCGGACTTCGGATCGAGCTTGGGATCGAGCTTGGGATCGGTATCCGGATCGGGCTTCGGATATCGGTACGGTTTTCAGACGGCGGCCTTCTTCAGCCGACGGCGCTCGCGTTCGGACAGGCCGCCCCAGATTCCGAATCGCTCGTCGTTGGCGAGGGCGTACTCAAGGCATTCGGAGCGGACTTCGCAGGCGAGGCAGACCTTCTTGGCCTCGCGGGTGGAACCGCCCTTCTCGGGGAAGAAAGACTCGGGATCGGTCTGGGCGCACAACGCGCGCTCCTGCCAGCCGAGTTCCTCGTCCGCGTCCTCGACCAGCAGTTGTTCGAACAGCTCGGTCATGTGCGCCCCTCGATCTGTCTTTGCGTCCCCGTGATGTTGCCGTTGTCGCTTTTCGGCCGAACGACACGAGTGAAATTACAAGTGCGTGGCTCCGGGCCAGTCAAGCTGAGATCTGCTATTGAGCCCGGTATTCACTCTGCGGAACCAAAGCTATGCGGAAAGTGTTCAAATCACCAAAAAACTGACACATGCCAGAGGCCTGCCCACGCCCCCCTCTCGCGAGGAGAAGACGCCGCAGGGTCCGATCTTGTTGCGATCGAGCCATTTAAGCGATCCGGATCACAGTCCGATCACAGGGCCGCAACGGCGTTTGCGAGCGCGGTTGCTGCGCCATGTCTCCGCGACTACGGCTGCACAAACCTTTCTCCGCACTCAGTAACCGGATGAGGTGAAACATTACCGCCAAATCGGGCATTGAGTTGACAGTAACGAACCCGACCGTCACCTTTGATTGCATGCCAGCGACCTCAGCGCACATCGCGACCCCGCTCCGTGGGTTCCGCAGCGCTGTCCAGGCGCGCTGTTGCTGTTCCAGCTGTTGATGCGCCCGTAGCGCTCCAGCATTCACCGCATGTCCTGCGACACCCCAGCACTGCACTTCTCTGCCGAGGAACCACCGCACCCATGAACAGTGACAGCGACCTCCAGATCGCCGGCGACATTCTCGCCGTCCAGCACCTCCTCCAGCCCGCCCGCGAGCACCCGGCCACCGTCGCCGACTTCGTCGGGCTCGCCCGCTCCATCGCCGCCGACCGCGCGCAGTGGGCCAACCTCGTCCAGTACGACACCACGTCCCGCTGGTACCACCGGCTGCGCACCGGCCCCGGCTATGAGGTGTGGCTGCTGTCCTGGGTCCCCGGGCAGGGCAGCGGGCTGCACGACCACGGACTGTCGTCGGGCGTCCTGACCGTCCTCGACGGCGAGCTCACCGAACGCGGCGAGCAGGCCTCCCGGTCTCTCGCCGCGGGCGCGCAGCGGGTGTTCGCGCCCGGCTATGTGCACGAAGTTGTCAATGATTCGCTCGAGCCGGCCGTCAGTCTGCACATCTACTACCCGGGTCTGACCGAGATGCCGATGCGCGGCGCTGGGGTCCCCCACGCCGAGTGCCAGGGGCGCTCCCCGGCCGAACGCGACATCCTGCCCGCCTGACACACTGCTGTTTATGCGCATTGTGGTTCTGGCCGGCGGTATCGGCGGCGCCCGTTTCCTCCGCGGTCTCAAGCAGGCCGCGCCCGAAGCGGACGTCACGGTAATCGGCAACACCGGTGACGACATCCATCTGTTCGGGCTGAAGGTCTGTCCGGACCTCGACACCGTGATGTACACCCTCGGCGGTGGCATCAATGAGGAGCAGGGCTGGGGGCGTACGGACGAGAGCTTCCGGGTCAAGGAAGAGCTCGCGGCCTACGGCGTGGGGCCTGAATGGTTCGGCCTCGGTGACCGCGACTTCGCGACGCACATCGTCCGTACGCAGATGCTCGCCGCGGGCTATCCGCTCAGCGCCGTCACCGAAGCGCTCTGCGTGCGCTGGAACCCGGGCGTGCGGCTGCTGCCGATGTCCGACGACCGCGTCGAGACGCATGTGGCCGTCGAGGTGGAGGGCGAGCGGAAGGTCATCCACTTCCAGGAGTACTGGGTGAAGCTGCGGGCTTCCGTGGCCGCGGAGGCCGTCGTGCCCGTCGGCGCGGATCAGGCGAAGCCGGCGCCGGGTGTGCTCGAGGCGTTCGCCGCGGCTGACGTCATCTTGTTCCCGCCGTCCAACCCCGTCGTCAGCGTCGGCACGATCCTTGCGGTGCCGGGGATCCGCGAGGCCATCGCAGAGGCCGGCGTCCCGGTCGTGGGCCTGTCCCCCATCATCGGGAACGCGCCGGTGCGCGGAATGGCGGACAAGGTGCTGGCGGCGGTGGGCGTGGAGGCGACCGCGGCGGCCGTCGCACAGCACTACGGCTCCGGGCTGCTGGACGGCTGGCTGGTCGACACGGTCGACGCGGGCGCGGTGGCGGAGGTCGAGGGGGCGGGGATCCGCTGCCGGGCGGTGCCGCTGCTGATGACGGACGTGGACGCGACGGCGGAGATGGCGCGACAGGCGCTGGTGCTGGCCGAGGAGGTACGGGCGTGAGCACGCCCGGCGCGGGGGAAACGGACGCGAGGGGGCCCGGCGCGGGAAGTAAGGACGCGAGCACGCCCGGCTCCGTCGGCGGCCACCCGCCCGCGTACCGGGTGTGGGCGCTGCCCGGCATCGGCGAGGTACGGCCGGGCGACGACCTGGCGAAGCTCATCGCGGCCGGCGAGCCCGGGCTCGCCGACGGCGACATCCTGCTCGTCACCTCGAAGGTCGTGAGCAAGGCGGAGGGGCGGGTCGTCGAGGCGGCCGACCGTGAGGCGGCCATTGAGGCGGAGACGGTACGGGTGGTGGCCCGGCGCGGCACTCTGCGCATCGTCGAGAACCGGCAGGGCCTGGTGATGGCCGCGGCCGGGGTCGACGCCTCCAACACCCCCGCCGGGACAGTGCTGTTGCTGCCCGCCGATCCGGACGCCTCGGCGCGGGCGATCCGCGAAGGACTGCGGGTGACGCTCGGCGTGGACGTCGGCGTGATCGTCACGGACACTTTCGGGCGGCCCTGGCGCAACGGTCTGACCGATGTCGCGATCGGCGCTGCCGGGGTGCGGGTCCTCGACGATCTGCGGGGCGGGTCCGACGCGCACGGCAATCCGCTGAGCGCGACCGTAGTCTCCACGGCCGACGAACTCGCCGCCGCGGGAGACCTGGTCAAAGGCAAGGCCGAGGGACTGCCGGTCGCGGTGGTGCGCGGTCTGCCGCATCTGGTGGGCTCCGGGGACGGCGCCCACGCGATGGTGCGGGCCGCGGCCGACGACATGTTCCGGCTGGGGACCTCGGAGGCGGTACGGGAAGCGGTCACCCAGCGCCGTACCGTCCGGGACTTCACCGACGAGCCGGTCGACCCGGGTGCGGTCCGGCGGGCGGTCGCGGCTGCCGTGACAGCTCCGGCACCGCATCACACGACGCCGTGGCGGTTCGTACTGCTCGAATCCGCCTCGTCCCGCACCGAGTTGCTGGACGCGATGCGGGACGCGTGGATCGAGGATCTGCGGCGCGACGGCAAGTCGGAGGAGTCCGTCTCGAAGCGGGTGCGGCGCGGGGATGTGCTGCGCAAGGCGCCGTATCTGGTCGTGCCGTGCCTCGTCATGGACGGCTCTCACCACTACGGGGATCCGCGGCGCGATGGTGCCGAGCGCGAGATGTTCGTGGTCGCGGCGGGCGCGGGCGTGCAGAACTTCCTGGTTGCGCTGGCGGGCGAACGGCTCGGCTCGGCATGGGTCTCGTCGACGATGTTCTGCCGCGATGTCGTACGGGACGTGCTGGGGCTGCCTGCTACGTGGGACCCGATGGGCGCGGTGGCGGTGGGGCATGCGGCCGCGCCGCCGAAGGAGCGGCCGGCGCGGGATGCCTCGGCCTTCTTCGAGGTGCGGTGACCGGGCGCTTCAGATCGTGGCGATGTCGAAGCGGGGCATCTTCGGCTTGCGGCGGGACGGGGTGCGGCCGCCGAGGAGGATGAGGCGGGCGGCGCGGTGGCGCTGGCCCGCGTAGGGGGCGAGAAGTTCGAGCATCGCCGCGTCGTCGGCGTCCCGGTCGCCCGCCAGTGCGTAGCCGACGATGCCGGGCAGATGCAGGTCGCCGACCGTGACGGCGTCAGGGGCTCCGTTGCTGCGCTGGACCGTCTCGGCGGAGGTCCACGGGCCGATGCCGGGGATCAACTCCATGCGTTCTTGGGCTTGTTGGGGCTCCATGGCCGCCGCCTCCTCCAGACGGCGGGCGACGCGGACCGCGCGCAGGATGGTGGAGGCGCGCTTGTTGTCGACGCCCGCGCGGTGCCACTCCCAGGACGGGATCATCCGCCACGTGGACGGGTCCGGCATGACATGCATACGGTGCGCGCCACCGGCCGGTCCGGGAGCGGGCACGCCGAACTTCCGTACGAGCAGCCGCCAGGCGCGGTACGCCTCCTCCGTGGTCACCTTCTGCTCCAGGATCGAGGGGATCAGGGACTCCAGGACCAGACCGGTGCGGGTGAGGCGGAGGCCGGGGGCGCGACGCTGGGACGCGGCGACCAGGCGGTGGCGGGGCTCGAAGAGGTCCGGGGCGTCCTGCGCGCCGAGCAGCTCCGGCAGCCGGCCGAGCAGCCACTGTGCGCCGGGGCCCCACGCTTCGGCCTCTGCCTCCGCGGCTCCTGGCCGCAGGGCGACCCGGAGCGTGCCGGGGCCCTCAGGCGTACGGGTGGCTCGCCAGACGGAGCCGTCGGGAGTGGTACGGAAGGTGGGGTCGCCGGGGCCGCGGCGGAGAGGGCCGAGGATGAGGCCGAGGTCGAGGGGGCCGGGCGGGGTCCAGCGGCGGGCACTGGACCCGGACGCCGGGCTGGGGACGCCGGTGGGGGCGGGCACGGGGGTGTGACCGCCTCGCACGGTGGTGCGGGTGGGTTGGTTCGGTGCGAAGCGTCCTGCCACGGTGACGAGACTACGGGCCCGCGTCGCCCGCGGGGACTTGGCCCCGCGGGCTCGGCCCTGCGGACTCGGCCCCGCGGACTTGACCCCACGGGCTTCCCGTAAGTGGGGACAAGCCCCCAGACCCCCGTAAGCCCTTCGGCCCTGTCCTGAATCGCCGGACGGGCTCAATACGGGGGCGAGCCCCGGAACTGAGCAGAGCCCCGGCTACTGGTCCGACGAGAAGCGCACCGACGCCCGTGGCAGCACCGCGTCGCACCACACCCGCGCGCCCTCGCGCAGTTCGTTGTCCTCTCCCACCACCGCGCCGTCGCCGATCACCACCCCCGACAGCACCGTGCGCGCGCCGATCCGGGCGCCCGCGCCGATGAGGGAGGAGGAGATCACCGCTCCCTCCTCCACGATCGCGCCGTCCAGGACCGCGCTGCCGTCGATGCGGGTGCCCTCGGCGATCATCGCGTTCGCGCCGATGACCGTGCCACCGGTGAGTTTGGCGTCGGGGGCGACCGACGCCGAGGGCAGAACCAGGCGTTCGCCTCGGCGGCCCGGGACCGCCGGGGACGGGGCGCGGCCCGTCACCAGGTCGGCCGAGCCGCGGACGAAGGCCTGCGGGGTGCCGAGGTCCAGCCAGTACGTGGAGTCGACCATGCCCTGGAGGTGAGCTCCGGAGGACAGCAGGTCGGGGAACGTCTCGCGCTCCACCGAGACCGGGCGGCCGGCCGGGATCGTGTCGATGACCGAGCGGCGGAAGACGTACGCGCCCGCGTTGATCTGGTCGGTGACGATCTCCTCGGGGGTCTGCGGCTTTTCGAGGAAGGCCGTGACCCGCCCGCTCTGATCCGTCGGGACCAGCCCGAACGCCCGCGGGTCCTCGACCTTGGTGAGGTGGAGGGAAACGTCCGCACCCGACGACCGGTGCGTGGTGACCAACGCCTCGATGTCCAGGCCCGTCAGGATGTCGCCGTTGAAGATCAGCACGGCGTCCTCGGGGCCCGACCGCAGCCGGGAAGCGACGTTGCGGATCGCGCCGCCCGTGCCGAGTGGCTCCTCCTCGGTGACGTACTCCAGGTGGAGGCCGAACGCGGAGCCGTCGCCGAAGTACGGCTCGAAGACCTCCGCCAGATACGACGTCGCCAGCACGATGTGCTCGACACCCGCCGCCCTGGCCCGTGCCAGTTGATGCGTCAGGAACGGGACGCCCGCCGCCGGAACCATCGGCTTGGGCGTGTTGACGGTGAGCGGGCGCAGTCGCGTGCCCTTACCGCCGACCAGGAGGATCGCTTCTGTCACCTTGTCGTCTCTGCTTCCTGCTGGGGCCGGCATGGTCACTCGCATTGGTCACTCTTTCGAGACCGGCCAGTTTATGCAGTTGGTTGCTGCGTTCCCTGTTTCAGGCACGTCCCTGGTACTTCGCCGAGGCGTTCCGGGCGGTGCCGAGCCTGCTGTAGAGGAGGGCTCCCGGACAGTCCGTGAAGAATCCGTCCCGGTGCCCGGAAATGACATTGAAGCTGACCCTCACCCCCTTCGCGTACTTGCCGCTCCCTCCCGACGTCAGTACCACCTTGCCGAGCGGATTCATGCCGTACAGCCCGAGCTTCCAGGCGGTCAGCTTTGCGACCGCGGTCACAGCGGCGGCCGGTGGGGTGGAGAGACTGTACGTGCCGAGCACGGCGATTCCCACGCTGTTGGTGTTGAAACCCAGGGTGTGCGCGCCGAGAACCGCCTTATCCACGCCTCCCGCGCGCCCTTCGTAGATGTTTCCGCATTTGTCGATGGCGAAGTTGTAGCCGAAATCGCGCCAGCCGCTGCTCACGACGTGGTAGCGGTAGATACTGCGCAGGACGGAGGGAGCCTCGCTGCAGGTGTAGTTGTTTCCGGTAGCACTGTGGTGTACGAAAGCGGCTTTCACGGACGCCGTGTAGACAAAGGTCTTCTCGCGCAGCGACTCGTCCGCGCCCCATCCCTGGCGCGTGATGATGCGCGGGCGCGGTCCGATGTACGGCGCCGCGCCTGCCATGACCGACGGGTCCAACTGGGCTTCGGTCTCGGCTCGTGACAGCTCCGGGAGTACGTTCTGGCCCTGGGGTGCGGGTTGGTACACGGCCGGCCGGCCGACTCCCTCCGCAGCGGGGTCTTCGAGTCCGGCTCCGTCGGACGCGGGGTCTTCGGACGCGGGTCCCTCGGCTGCGGGGTCTTCGGACGCGGATCCGTCGGACGCGGGTCCCTCGGCCGCGGGGTCTTCGAGCCCGGCTCCCTCGGACACGGCTCCCTCCGACGCGGGTCCCGCGCCCGGGTCCACCAGTTCGAGGCGCAGGCCCTCGGGCAGCGGAGCCTGTCCGGCCGTCTCCGGGCGTACGCGTGCCTCCACGCCGTCCGATGCGCCGACCCACAGCGGGGCCGTGGAGCCGCGCACCTTCCCCGATGTGCTCTCAGCGCTGTCCAGGTCCGCGCCGTGCTCATGGTTGTGGGTCTCCACGTCCTGCCAGCCGGACCAGTCGCCGGAGCCGACGGCCCGGGTTCGGACCTGGACCGTGCCGTGCAGTTCGGCCTTCACGTCGTCCCATACGACGCCGACGAGGGAAAAGGGTCTGACGTCCAGTTTGGTCACCCCCTGTTCTGTCGCCGCCCCGAGCGACCGGTCCGACGCCCCCTCCCCGGTCGGCGCCAGCGGCAGCGACTGGGTGGAGCCGGGCAGATCCGGCACCCGTGGGGGCGCGGCTATCGCGCCGGAGGGCTGCGAGAGCGGAAGTATCAGCGCGGCTGAGCACACGACGCCGACGGAAGTAGCAAGAAATCCACGCATGAGGTCGATCCTGGGCCGGGGCCGTGGACTCCGCTATCCGGGAAACTGACGGTCCATCGGTCCAACCGGAGGAACCCGTCACCGGTACGGCGGCATCCCGCCGGGCCCGCCGCGTACCCTTGCGCGGGTGAACGCCAGCGACCGTACCCCTGCCGACCTGCTGCGATCCGCGCTCGCCGCGGACCCGGCGCGCCCCTTGGTCACCTTCTATGACGACGCCACCGGTGAGCGGGTCGAATTGTCCGTGGCCACCTTCGCCAATTGGGTGGCAAAGACGGCGAATCTGCTTCAGGGCGAACTGGCCGCCGGGCCCGGCGACCGGCTCGCACTGCTGCTTCCCGCCCACTGGCAGAGCGCGGTCTGGCTGCTCGCCTGCTCCTCGGTCGGCGTGAGCGTCGAGGTGGGCGGCGAACCGGCGGACGCGGATCTTGTGGTCAGCGGTCCGGACACACTGGAGGAGGCGCGCGCCTGTTCCGGGGAGCGGGTGGCGCTCGCACTGCGGCCACTGGGCGGGCGGTTCCCGCAGCCGCCGGCGGGCTTCGTCGACTACGCGGTGGAGGTGCCGGGTCAGGGTGACCGCTTCGCCCCTTACGCACCGGTCGATCCGTCCGCGCCCGCGCTCACCGTGGGCGGCAGGGAACTGACGGGCGCCGAGCTGGTGGAGCGGGCCCGCGCGGACGCGGCCGGCATGGGCCTTGCACCCGGCTCGCGGCTGCTGACGGGACTCGCGTACGACTCGTGGGAGGGCCTGTCGGCCGGGCTGTTCGCGCCGCTGGCAGCCGGTGCGTCGGTGGTGCTCTGCCGGAACCTCGGCGAGCTGCCCCAGGAGGGTCTCGACAAGCGGATCGAGACCGAGCGCGTCACGAACACCGCGGTGTGACAACCCGCTGAGGTCCACTCGTGTGGCGCACACGCGGGCCGAGCCCCCGGGCCTGAGCCTCAACTCCGGTGGATGATCGGCGATACGCGTGCTTCAAAGCACAACCAAGCGCGAGGTTCAGCCGTCTAGTCCTGCGATCGGCGACCCAGCGCGCCGCCGACGCCATGAAGGATGGACGCAGACGTGACGGACAGTGCTGGCACGCCCGCCGAACCGGACGGCCCGGCCGGTGACGAGCCGCCGACCGGAACGCGCGGGCCTGGCAGTACGGGCGAGGCCGGTACCGGCGGGGGTGCGGCAAACGCGGACGCCGACAGGACCGGCGGGACCGGCGCGGGTACGGCAAACGCGAACGCCGACAGGACCGGCGGGACCGGCCCAGGTGCGGCAAACGCGGACGGGACCGACCCGGACAGGGCAAACGGGGCAAACAGGGACGCCGACAAAACCGGCCCGCATCCGGGTACTGGTACGGCAAAGACGGACCCCGACGGGACCGGCGCGGACGCCCATACCCCCAACCGCAGGCGCAACTGGCTGCGCTGGGCCGCCCTGGGGACCTCCCTCGTCGTCCTCGCAGCCGCCGCCGTCGGCTGGTGGTTCTATCGCAAGCTCGACGCCAACATCACCACCGACATCACCGCGGCCGCCGAGCTCGAGGCGTACGAGAAGGAGCGACCCAAGCCTCTCGCGCACAACGCGCAGAACATCCTGCTCCTCGGCTCCGACACCCGCTCCGGCGAGGGCAACAGCAAGTACGGCCGCGACGGCGGCAGCCAGCGCGCCGACACCACGATCCTGCTGCACATCTCCGGGAACCGGAAGAGCGCGACCGCGATGTCCATCCCCCGTGATCTGATGGTCAGCATCCCCAGCTGCCGCAAGCCCGACGGCACCCGTACGAAAGCGCAGTTCGCGCAGTTCAACTGGGCGTTCGAGTTCGGTGGCGCGGCCTGCACGATCCGTACCGTCGAGCGGTTCACCGGCATCCGCGTCGATCACCACATGGTGGTGGACTTCAGCGGCTTCAAGGACATGGTCAACGCCGTGCACGGCGTCGAGATCTGCCTCAAGGAGCCGATCGACGACGCCGACGCGCACCTCAAGGTGCCCAGGGGCAAGCAGACGCTGCGCGGCGAGCAGGCCCTCGGTTATGTACGGGCCCGCAAGTCCATCGGCAACGGCAGTGACACCGAACGCATTCAACGCCAGCAGCAGTTCCTCGGCGCGCTGGTCAAGAAGGTGCAGAGCAATGGCGTACTGCTCAATCCGACCCGGCTCTTCCCGGTGCTGGACGCGGCGACCAAGTCACTGACCACCGACCCGGGGCTGAACTCGCTGAAGGATCTGTACGACCTGACCACCTCAATCCGCAACATTCCTACCGAAAAGGTGCAGTTCCTCACCGTTCCACGGCGGGAATACCGGGCCGACCCGAACCGCGACGAGCTCGTCGAGCCCGCGGCGGCTCAGCTCTTCAAGCGACTGCGCGAGGACAAGCCTGTGACCGTCGTCCCGGGCAAGGCCGACGATGAGCGGACTTCGCGGAAGGAATCCCCGAAGCGCGACGACGGCGGGCCCACAGGCTCGAAGCCGACGCCGGTTTTCTCCGGCACAACCGCCGCCGAGGGCACGTGTGAGTAAAGCGATGGCCAAGGCAGGGTCGGCAGTCCATGACGATTGTGCGGAATGCCCGCTTGTAAGGAGCGTGGAATTTGTCACTGACGTCGCTGAACGTTGAACTGGGCGGATAGTGTGACGCGATCCGGTGCTTCCGACCTTGGGTCGCGCACTGCTGGATCGAATGACCGAGCGCCCTTCGGGGGAGGCGCCTCGCGTGGCACCGACGGAGGACTCAAGCAACCGTGGATGCGCAAAGCCGTGGACGGGCGGACGAGATCGATCCCGCCGACCAGTGGGTGCTCAACCCGCAAACCGGCAATTACGAATTGCGACTGGACCAATCCGCACAGCGATCGTCCTCGTCGACAAGTGCCGCTCCCAGAACTCCGGCTCCCAGAACTCCGGCGCCGAGAAGTCCGCGGGACCGAAGGACGGCGTCCCCGGAGCGGGAGGTACCGGGTCAGCGCTCGCGCCGTGCGGGCAATGCCTCCGGCGGTACGAATCCCCCCACGGCGGGCCGGCGCAAGCGCAAGCAGTCCAAGTCCCGCAAGAAGAAGGCACTCCTGTGGACGGGCGGTGTGACGGCCGCCGTCGTGGTCGCCGCGGCCGTGGGCACGTACCTCGTCTACCAGCACTTCGACTCGAACCTGAACACGGTCGACGTCACGGGCGCGGGCAGCGGCGGCTTCAGCAAGGACCAGGCCGTCAATATCCTCGTCATCGGCACCGACAAGCGGTCCGGGACGGGCAATGAGTCCTACGGCGACAAGGACAGCGTCGGGCACGCCGACACCACGATCCTCTTCCATGTCTCCAAGGACCGGACGAACGCGACCGCGCTGTCCATCCCACGCGACCTGATCACCGATATCCCGAAGTGCGAGACCAAAACCGCAGACGGCACCAAGGAAATCGCCGGTACGCGCGAGACCCGGTTCAACGAGAGCCTCGGCCAGTCGGGCCGTGACCCGGGCTGCACCATGCTCACGGTCAAGAAGCTCACCGGCGTCACCGTCGACCACTTCATGATGGCCGACTTCAACGCGGTCAAGACGATGACGTCCGCCGTCGGCGGCGTCGAGGTCTGTCTCGCCAAGGACATCAAGGACAAGGACTCCAAGCTCAACCTCACGGAGGGCAAGCACACCATCGAGGGCGAGCAGGCGCTGGCCTTCGTCCGCACGCGCCACTCGGTGGGCTTCGGCGGCGACCTGAGCCGGATCGAGATCCAGCAGCAGTTCCTGAGCTCGCTGATCCGCAAGATGAAGTCCAGCGACACCCTCTCCAGCCCCTCCAAGATGTGGGACCTGGCGGAGGCCGCGACCAAGGCGCTCACCGTCGACACCGGAATAGGCAAGATCTCCAGGCTCCGCGATCTCGGCCTGGAGCTGTCGAAGGTGGACCCGAAGAACATCACCTTCGCGACCGTGCCGGTGGTCGACAACACCGACGGCGCGACCGTGCTGCTCAACGAGGCCAAGGCCAAGCCACTGTTCTCGATGATTGAGAACGACACCTCGCTCACCGAGGTGAAGCAGCGTGAACAGGACGCCAAGAACAAGCAGCAGGGCCTGCTCAAGGGGGCGAGGGCGGCCGCGTCCGACGTGCGGGTCGCGGTCTTCAACGGCAGCCAGACGCAGGGGGCGGCGCTGACGACCCTGACCTGGCTGCAGAACGAGCAGGGCGTAATGAAGTCGAGCAACGAGGGCAATGCCCCGAGCAAGCTGCCCAAGACGACGCTGACGTACGCGCCGAACCAGGCCGATCAGGCCCGCAAGCTCGCGGACCTCATGGGCCTGCCGGCGACGGCGCTGAAGCCGGGCACCACGAACGCCGAGGGTCTTGAGGCGATGCAGCTGACTCTGGGCGCGGATTTCAAGGGCGCGGGGGTGCCCATCACCGGTCCGGCGAAGGCGCCGGAGGGTGTGCAGAAGGTCGAAGCGGACAAACAGGTGTGTGCCAAGTGACCCCGGAACTCCGGGTCATGAGGATCGCCTGAACTACAGGGGGGACCCGGGGTGGGACAGAACAGCGTGCGGAGGGAGGGGACGCGCAGTCGCGTCCCGCACGCCCGCGAACTCGGCTGGGACGACAGCCTGTACGGCGAGGGGGGCGAGCAGGCCCCCGGAGGCCGCAGGAGCAGGGGCGGCGGGCAGAGTGATTCTGACGGCCCGGACGGCGGGCCCGCGGGCGACGGGGCCGGGCGCCGACGAGGCGTCCCGGGGCGGCGCGGGAAACGTGGCAAACGCCGCATACTTCGCTGGGTCGCCTCCGTACTGTCGCTGCTGATACTTGGCACGGCCGGCGCCGGTTACCTCTATTACGAGCATCTCAACAGCAAGCTCAAGAAGGACGACCTCACGCTCGGCGGCAAGATGCGCGAGCACCAGGCCAACTCCGCCGGTCAGACCCCGCTGAACATCCTGCTCATCGGCTCGGACGCGCGGGACTCCAAGGAGAACCAGAAGCTCGGCGGCGCCACGAAGACGTTCGGCGGTCAGCCGCTCGCGGATGTGCAGATGCTGCTGCACCTCTCGGCCGACCGCAGCAATATCTCGGTGATCAGCATGCCGCGCGACACCGTGGTCAAGATCCCCGAGTGCAAGGACCCGGACACCGACAAGACGTACCCCGCGACCGGCTGGAAGCTGACCAACGAGTCACTCGGCCGCGGCGGCCCCGGCTGCACGGTGGCGACCTGGTACGAACTCACCGGCATCACCATCGACCACTTCATGATGATCGACTTCGCGGGTGTGGTCTCCATGGCCGACGCCATCGGCGGCGTACCGGTCTGCGTCACGAAGAACATCCACTCGCGCAACAGGCAGGGCGAGGGCTCCGGGCTGAAGCTGGAGGCCGGCACCCACCCGGTCAAGGGCGAGCAGGCGCTGCAGTGGCTGCGTACGCGCTACGGCTTCGAGGACGGCACCGACCTCGCCCGTACGCACGCTCAGCACATGTACATGAACTCCATGGTCCGGGAGCTGCGCGAGAACACCAAGCTGACCGACCCGGGCAAGCTGCGCAGTCTCGCCGAGGCGGCCATCGGAGCGCTCACCGTCGACAAGGGCATCAACTCCGTCAAGCAGCTCTACGACCTGGGCGGGACGCTCAAGAGCGTGCCGACCGGCCGGATCACGATGACCACCATGCCGAACTTCTACACCCAGCGGCCGGGGTTCAACGGCAAGGTCGAGCCGAAGCCGGGCGATGCCGAGCAGTTGTTCCGGATGGTCCGGGAGGACATTCCGCTGGACGGCAAGGCGGCGGCGAAGAAGCCCGTCGCCGTCGCCCCGGCGCTGTCCAAGGACCCGGCGGCGGAGCCCGGTGAGATCGCGGTGATGGTGCAGAACGGCACCGGGGGCGACGGCCGGTTCGCCCAGAAGGGTCGTGCGGCGGCGGTCGTGGGGATCCTGTCCGGCAAGGGCTTCACACAGGCCAGGGCGGACGCCACGAAGAACCCGCAGGACAAGACGGTTATCCGGTTCTCCAACGCCGAGCTGGAGGGCGATGCGCAGGCGGTCGCCAAGTCCCTCGGGATTCCGCTGACTTCGGTGAAGAAGTCGACGGATGTCACCGGTATCTCGCTGATCGTGGGTGCGGACTGGCGTCAGGGCGACACCTATCCGAAGACGGCGCCGGCGGACGACAACAAGACGCCGGAGTCGGCCCGCGCGCTGAACGGCGAGACCGAGGGCTGCATGGACATCCAGCCGGGCTTCACCTGGTAGCTCGTACGGAAATGGGCCCCGGGTGCGCGTGCACCCGGGGCCCATTCGTATCTGTCGGGGGCGCAGGAGAGTCAGACGGTCGTCGCCCGCACCGCCGGGCGGCGGCTCGCTATGACCTTCTTGGCCAGTGCGCGCGGGCTGGTGAGGAAGCCGTACCCCCACGACATGTGCATGGTGGCCAGCGCCACCGGGATCTGCAGGCGCGCCTTGAGCGGCAGGCCCTTGCCAGCGGGGAGGGAGCCCGCGGCGATCGCGGCCAGATAGCCGCCCGGGACGATGAAGCCCCAGGGGGTGAGAGCCGCGCCGGCCACGATGCCCGCGGCGATCACGCAGACCGCGGTCGGCGGGGCGAGGTAGCGCAGGTTGATGGAGCCCTCGTGGAAGCGGGCGACGACATGGCGCCAGCGGCCGTAGTCCTTGTACTGCTTCGCCAGCGCGCGCACGCTCGGCCGCGGCCGGTACTGCACCTTGAGCTCGGGCGAGAACCAGACCAGGCCGCCCGCCTCGCGGATGCGGAAGTTCAGCTCCCAGTCCTGGGCGCGGATGAACTCCTCGTTGTAGCCGCCCTGCTGTTCCAGCGCCTCGCGCCGGAAGACACCCAGATACACGGTTTCGGCGGGGCCCGCCGTGCCGCCGGTGTGGAAGGCGGCGTTCCCGACGCCGACCTTCGAGGTCATGGCGGCGGCGACGGCGTGCTCCCAGCCGTTCTCGCCCTCGGCGTGCATGATGCCGCCGACGTTCTGCGCGCCGGTCTCCTCGAGCAGCCGGACCGCGGTGGCGATGTAGTTCGCCGACAGCATGCCGTGGCCGTCGACCCGCACCACGATCGGGTGACGGGATGCCTTGATGGCGGCGTTCAGCGCGGCCGGGGTGCGGCCGGCGGGGTTCGGGACGGTGTGGACGCGAGGGTCTTCCCGTACGAGCTCGGCGGCGATCTCGTCGGTACGGTCCGTGGACGGCCCGAGCGCGAGTACCACCTCCATCTCGCCGTCGTACTCCTGCTCGAGGATGTGACGGACGGAGCTGCGCAGATGCCGCTCCTCGTTGAGGACCGGCATGATCACGGAGACAGGGGGCGTGGCGTTCATCGCCCGCCACGTTACCGCGAATGGGGGACACGGACGCGCGGCGGCCGGGTCGCTGCCCGTCGCCGTAGATGGTATGGGCCTACGGTGCGGGGGATCCCCCTGTCGCCCGCGGAGGTTTCCCCCTGTGCCCACGCCGCCCCGCTCCCGGCAGTCCCCCTCCGGCCGTCCCCGGCCTAACGCCCGGTACCGGACCAAACGGTCGGTCGAGCGACCCCGCTGGGGCATGCGGGTGGCGACCACACTCTCGGTCCTCGTGCTGGGGGCGGCCGGCATCGGTCATGCGGTGGTGACCAGCGTGGACACCGGCATCGGCCGGGTGGACGCCTTCAAGGACATGAAGAACCGGCCCGACGCGGGCGAAGGCATGAACCTCCTGATCGTGGGCACCGACGGCCGCGACAAGATCACGAAGACGGAGAAGCGCAAGTACCGGCTGGGCGGCGCGCCCTGCCGCTGCACCGACACGATCATGCTGGTGCACATCTCGCGGGACCGGGAACGCGCCAGCGTGGTGAGCCTGCCGCGGGACAGTTACACCGAGATCCCCGAGCACACCGACAAGGCCACCGGCAAGCGCCGCTCGAAGCACTCGACGAAACTCAACGCGGCGTATTCCGAGGGCGGGCCGAGCCTGACCGTGCGGACCGTCGAGCGCATGACCAAGGTGAAGATCGACCACTATCTGGAGGTGGACTTCACCAGCTTCATGAAGACGGTGGACGCGCTGGGCGGCGTGGAGATCTGCACGGTCCGGCGGATGAAGGACAGTTACACGGGTCTGAATCTCGCTGCCGGCACCCACAAGCTGGACGGCGGGCAGGCGCTGCAGTACGTGCGCTCGCGCCATATCGACGGGGCGGCCGACCTGGGCCGGATGCAGCGTCAGCAGCGCTTCCTCGCGGCCCTCATCCACCAGGCGACCAGCAGCGGCGCGCTGCTGAACCCGGCGAAGCTCCGCGAGGTGTCCTCGACGATGCTCGGCTCCGTACGGGCCGACAAGGGTTTCGGCGCCGAGCAGATGCTCGCCCTGGGCGAGGCCATGCGCGGCTTCACCGCGGCCTCGTCGGAGTTCACGTCCGTGCCGCTCGACGGCACCAGCCGCTCCGTCAAGGGCATCGGCTCGACGGTGAAGTGGGACGTGGCGAAGTCGAAGAAGCTGTTCCAGGCGCTGCGCGATGACAAGCCGCTCGCTCAGCACCGCACGAAGAAGCCGAAGGCGACGCTGGTCGATGTGTCGCCGCGCCAGATCCGGGTGCAGGTCTACAACGGGACGCTCGCCGACGGCCTGGGCAGAGAGGTCGACCAAGCGCTGCGCGGCACCGGCTTCAACACGACCCGCGCCCCGCTGAACCGCAGCGGCAGCGAGGTGCGCCGCAGCTATGTGACGTACGACCCACGCTGGGACCGCTCGGCGAAGTCGCTGGCGGCGGCGCTGCCGGGGTGCGAGCTACGGGCAGTGAAGGGGCAGGGGCGGACGATGAAGGTGACGGCGGGGACGGATTACAAGGGGGTGACGCGGGTGCGCGCGGAGGAGCCCCGTCAGGGCGAGTTCGCCGCGATCACCGGCGACGAGGTGGTCTGCCCATAGCTGAGGCCGGCGAGGCCCCGGATCCCGCGCCGCGCCCCCGACGCCCCAGTCGTGCATGCCCTCAGTCCTGCATGCCCTCCGCGGCGCGCTTCTCGCGGAGCTCCTTGATCGCGCGGCGCCGGGCGAGCCGGTGGGTACGCCGGATCTGCGCCTCCTGGTAGCGCCGCTTGTCCCGCTCGCTCTCGGGTATCACCGGGGGTACGCGCCGGGGCTTGCCGTCCCCGTCGACGGCGGCGAAGACGAGGTAGGCGCTGCCGACCTGGGTCGCCGGGGTCGATTCGTTCCAGCGCTCGGCCAGGACCCGTACGCCGACCTCCATCGAGGACCGGCCCGTCCAGTTCACCTGGGCCTTCACATGCACCAGATCACCGACCCTGACCGGCTCCAGGAAGACCATCTCGTCCATGGAGGCGGTGACCGCGGGACCGCCGGAGTGGCGGCCCGCGACCGCGCCGGCCGCGTCGTCCACCAGCTTCATGATCACGCCGCCGTGCACCGTGCCGAGGAGATTGGTGTCACTGCCGGTCATGATGTGGCTGAGGGTGGTTCGGGACGCCGCGGTGGGCTTGCCCGGAATCTCTGCCTCCGGGCGCTGGGCCTGATCTGTCATGCCCTCCACCATATGCGCGGGCTCTGCGGCGGTCGCATTGCATCAGCTTCGCAACAGCCCCGCCCCTATCCCCCACCCACCCTGTCAGCGGCCGGGGCCTGCCCTGCACACTGGTCCGCATGAATGACTGGCCCGATGGATGGTCCGACGACCGCGGCAACAACAACGCAGCCGGCTACGGCCGCGGCAGCGGCGGCGCTCAGCCCGAGGGCGCGCGAGTGATGCGCCATGTGCAGCGCCCGGCCGCACCCCCGCGGGGCGCGGTTCCTCCGCAGTCGCGAGGCTACGACGAAGGCTATGACCAGCAGGGGTACGACAGCGGCTACAACACCGGCCATGTCTACGGCGGCCCCGGCGGCCCTGGCGGCGGCAGCGGCGGCCCGCCGTACGGCCAGCAGCCCTACGGCGGCCGGTCCGCCCCCAACTGGCGCCGCCGCCTCAAGGTCGGTTCGCTGACCCTGGTCGTCGTACTGCTCGCCGTCTCCATCGGCACGTACTTCTGGGCCGACTCCAAGCTCAAGCGCGAGGTCGACCTCTCCAAGGTCATCGAGCGCCCGGGCGAGGGCGAGGGCACGAACTACCTGATCGTCGGCTCGGACAGCCGCGAGGGCATGTCTGCCGAGGAGAAGAAGAAGCTCCACACGGGCTCGGCCGACGGCAAGCGGACCGACTCGATGATGATCCTGCACGAAGGCTCGAACGGCCCGACGATGATCTCGCTGCCGCGCGACTCCGACGTGGAGATACCGTCCTTCAAGGGCTCGCAGTCCGGCAAGCTCTTCCCGGCCGAGGGCCGGCGGGTGAAGCTGAACGCGGCGTACGCGGAGGACGGCCCTGAGCTGCTGGTCCGCACGGTCGAGCACAACACGGGCCTGCGCATCGACCACTACGTCGAGATCGGCTTCGCGGGCTTCGCGAACATCGTGGACGCCATCGGCGGCGTGGAGATCGACATCCCGAAGTCGTTCAAGGACAAGAAGTCGGGCGCCGACTTCCAGGCGGGCAAGCAGACGCTGAACGGCGAGCAGTCGCTGGCGTTCGTGCGGACGCGGTACGCCTTCGCGGGCAGCGACCTGGACCGTACGAAGAACCAGCAGAAGTTCCTCGCGGCCCTGGCGAGCCAGACGGCGACGCCGGGCACGATCCTCAACCCGTTCAAGCTCTACCCGACGATGGGCGCGGGCCTGGACACCCTGATCGTCGACAAGGACATGTCCCTGTGGTCGCTGGGCAAGATGTTCTTCGCGATGAAGGGCGTCACAGGCGGCGACGGCAAGTCCATGAACATGCCGATCTCGGGCAGCAGGAACGGGAATCTGGTCTGGGACAAGGCGAAGGTGAAGCAGCTGGTGCAGCAGCTGAAGAACGACGAGAAGGTCACGGTCACCTCGGACCGCTGAGGCGGGACGCGAAGGGGCCCGCACCGGAAACGTCCGGTGCGGGCCCCTTTCGTATGCCTTCTTACGGCAGGTTGCGGGCCATGACGATCCGCTGGACCTGGTTGGTGCCCTCGTAGATCTGCGTGATCTTGGCGTCGCGCATCATGCGCTCGACCGGGTAGTCACGGGTGTAGCCGTAGCCGCCGAGCAGCTGGACGGCGTCCGTGGTGATCTCCATGGCGGCGTCGGAGGCGTAGCACTTGGCTGCCGCGCCGAAGAAGGTCAGGTCGCTGTCGACCCGCTCGGACTTGGCGGCCGCGGCGTAGGTGAGCTGGCGGGCGGCCTCCAGCTTCATCGCCATGTCGGCCAGCATGAACTGGATGCCCTGGAAGTCGGCGATCGGCTTGCCGAACTGCTTGCGCTCCTGGACGTAGCCCTTGGCGTAGTCGAGGGCGCCCTGGGCGATGCCGAGGGCCTGGGCCGCGATCGTGATGCGGGTGTGGTCCAGGGTCTTCATGGCGGTGGCGAAGCCGGTGCCCTCCTCACCGATCATGCGGTCGGCGGGGATGCGGACGTTGTCGAGGTAGACCTCGCGGGTCGGGGAGCCCTTGATGCCGAGCTTCCTCTCCGGTGCGCCGAAGGAGACGCCCTCGTCGGACTTCTCGACGACGAAGGCGCTGATGCCCTTGGAGCGCTTCGACGGGTCGGTGACGGCCATCACGGTGTAGTACTCGGAGACGCCGGCGTTGGTGATCCAGCGCTTCACGCCGTTGAGTATGTAATGGTCGCCGTCGCGCACGGCCTTGGTCTTCATGCCTGCCGCGTCCGAGCCGGCGTCCGGCTCGGAGAGGCAGTACGAGAACATCCCGTCGCCCGCGGCGAGCGGGCCCAGGTACCTCTTCTTGAGGACGTCGGAGCCGGAGAGGATCACCGGGAGCGAGCCGAGCTTGTTCACGGCCGGGATCAGCGAGGACGAGGCGCAGACGCGCGCGACCTCTTCGATGACGATCACGGTCGCGAGCGCGTCGGCGCCCGCGCCGCCGTAGGACTCGGGGACGTGGACCGCGTGCAGGTCGGCGGAGACCAGGGCGTCGAGGGCCTCCTGCGGGAAGCGGGCCTGCTCGTCGACCTCTGCGGCGAACGGAGCGATCTTTGCCTCGGCGAGCGAGCGGATGGCGTCGCGGAGCATGTCGTGCTCTTCGGACGGGCGGTACAGGTCAAATGCCGAGTTACCGGTCGATCCGGCCAATGTCACTCACTCCCCAAGAAGCTAACTACCGTTAAGTAACCTAATTTTAGAGGGCTGCCGCAGCCAGGCATACGTGACCTTGGCGACAACGGTCGCGACAGGGGGAAACGTGCCCCGCGGAGGCACGGCTATGCTCGGGCTCGCATTCCGCGCCCGCACTTCCCTGGAGCACCGCATGGCCCTCAAGATCACCGTGATCGGCACCGGATATCTCGGCGCCACGCACGCCGCGGCCATGGCGGAGCTGGGCTTCGAGGTCCTCGGCCTCGATGTCGTGCCCGAGAAGATCGAGATGCTGTCGGCCGGCAAGGTTCCTATGTACGAGCCTGGGCTGGAGGAACTGCTCGCCAGGCATGTCGCGGGGATCGAGGGATCGAGCGGGCGGCTGCGCTTCACGACCTCCTGGGAGGAGATCGGGGAGTTCGGCGACGTTCACTTCGTGTGCGTGAACACCCCCCAGAAGCACGGGGAGTACGCCTGCGACATGTCGTACGTCGACTCCGCCTTCGAGTCCCTGGCACCGGTACTGACGCGGACCGCGCTCGTCGTCGGCAAGTCGACCGTCCCGGTCGGGTCGGCGGAGCGGCTGGCCGCGCTGCTCGCCGAGAAGGCGCCGGGGGACGTGGAGCTGGCCTGGAACCCGGAGTTCCTGCGGGAGGGCTTCGCCGTGCAGGACACGCTGCACCCGGACCGGGTCGTGGTGGGCGTCACCAGCGAGCGGGCCGAGAAGCTGCTGCGTGAGGTGTACGCGACGCCGGTCGAGGAGGGGTCGCCGTTCGTGGTGACGGACTACCCGACTGCGGAGCTGGTGAAGACCGCGGCGAATTCCTTCCTGGCGACCAAGATCTCGTTCATCAACGCCATGGCGGAGATCTGCGAGGCCGCGGACGGCGATGTGGTGAAGCTGGCGGAGGCGATCGGGCACGACGAGCGCATCGGGAAGAAGTTCCTGCGGGCGGGCGTCGGCTTCGGGGGCGGCTGTCTGCCCAAGGACATCCGGGCGTTCATGGCGCGGGCGGGTGAGCTGGGCGTCGACCAGGCGCTGACGTTCCTGCGCGAGGTCGACTCGATCAACATGCGGCGGCGCGGGCACATGGTGGAGCTGGCGCGGGACGCGGTAGGCGGCGACTCCTTCCTGGGGAAGCGGGTGGCCGTGCTGGGCGCGACGTTCAAGCCGGACTCGGACGACGTACGGGATTCGCCGGCGCTGAATGTGGCGGGCCAGATCCATCTGCAGGGCGGCCAGGTCACGGTGTACGACCCCAAGGGCATGGAGAACGCGCGGCGGCTCTTCCCGACGCTGGGGTACGCGGAGTCGGCGCTGGACGCGGTGCGGGGCGCGGATGTGGTGCTGCACCTGACGGAGTGGCGCGAGTTCCGCGAGCTGGACCCGGCGGCGCTGGGCGAGGTCGCGTCGAGCCGGATAGTGCTGGACGGCAGGAACGCGCTGGACTGCGGGAAGTGGCGCGAGGCGGGCTGGACCTACCGGGCGATGGGACGCCCGCGGGCCTGAGGTCCCGCGGTTCGCGGCGCGGCGGCGGCTTGTGCTTTCGCCGTGCGCGGCGACGGCCTGAGGCCCTCGGTTTCGCGGCGCGACCGCGGCCTGCGATTTCCCGGTGCGCGGCGGCGGCCTGAGGGTCCGTGGTTCCCGGCGTGGCCGCAGCCTGGGACTTCGCCCTGCGCAGCAGTCTGAGGCCCTCGGTTCGCGGCACGACCGCCGCCTGCGATTTCCCCGTGCGCGGCGACTTCCTGAGGCTCCGCGGTTCCCGGCGCGACCGCGGCTTGTGCTTTCACCCTGCGCGGCGGCGCGGCAGCCCGAGTCCCTCGGATCGCGGCGTGACCGCGGCTTGCGATTTCCCCGTGCGCGGCGACTTCCTGAGGTTCCGTGGTTCCCGCGTGGCCGCAGCCTGCCCTCGGATCCAGGCGCGACCGCGACTTGTGCTTTCCTCGTGTGCGGCGGCCGGCCTGAGGTTCCGTCAGCCTGTCGCCGTGCGGCGGGCGCGGTACGTGCGCATCTTGGCGCGGGCGCCGCACACCGCCATCGAGCACCACCGGCTGCGGCCGGCCGGGCTGCGGTCGTAGTACGCCCAGTGGCAGTCCTCGGCCTCGCACGCCTTGAGGCGCTCCCATGTCCCGTCGGCCGCAGCGGCCGCGATGGCCTCCGCGATACGGGAGACGAGGGGACCGTCCGGACTCGCGGGGCGCAGTGCCGCGGTGCCGTCCTCGGCGACGCTGACGTACAACGGCGCCCCGGCCAGGAGCCGGTCGAGCGCGGCGGGCGAGCGGCCGGGTGACCGGTGCCCCGCGTGCGCGAGGCAGGCGCCGCGCAGGGCCTCGCGGAGCTCCCGCGCGGCGGGGACGTCGCGCTCGGCGAGACCGAAGGCGGCGCGGCCGTCTGCGGTGTCGAGCGAGTCCGCGCCGCTCTCGATGTCCAGCGTGTTCACCAGGGCCTCGACCAGTGCGAGGCCGCCGGGTGCCGGTGCCCTGTCATTCATGGTTGCGACGTTACCTCTGATGAGGGAACATGAGGTAACCGTTACTGGTTGCGGCATTGCACCGGTAACCCCGAACAGAGGAGCAGACCATGGCCATCGCCACGCTGGGGACTGTGGTGCTGGACTGTCCCGACCCTGTCGCGCTCGGCCTCTTCTACGCCGGGCTGCTGGGCGGTGACATCGAGGTCGAAGCCGACGACTGGGTCTCCCTTTCGGGAGTGCCGGGCACCCCGCTGGCGTTCCAGGCGGCGCCGGGCTTCGTACCGCCGAAGTGGCCGGCAGCGGACGCGTCGCAGCAGTTCCACCTGGACCTGACGGTGGACGACCTGGACGCGGCGGAGAAGGGGGCGCTGACGCTGGGCGCGAAGCCGCTGGACGCGGGCGACAGGGACCGGTCCTGGCGGGTGTACGCGGACCCGGCGGGGCATCCGTTCTGCCTCTGCGCGGACTGATCGGGGCCGGCCCGTAAAGCCCCTTATGTGTCCAGGGGCGTCACACGCGTGGTCGACGCGGGCCTGCGGGACTGCATCGCCCTGGCCACGAAATCCGCGTCCCTCACGACCCGGTATACGTTCCCCCAGGTCAGCGCCTCGATGTCCGGTTCGGGCCAGTCGCGGTCCAGGAGTTCGGCGATCAGGCGGGGGAAGCAGGAAACGTCCGCCAGGTCGGGGGCGTGCGGGGCACCCGTGTCGTAGGCGCCGGTGAGGGCCACCGACTCGGGGCCCGCCGCGTCACGGACGTGCTCCAGGTGGTCCGCCGTCTCGCGGAGGGAGCCGGCCGTGCAAGGGACCATGCATAGGCCGGAGTTGGCGCGGAGCTGACGCAATACGTCGTCCGGGACCCGTTCCGGGTGGTGCGAAATGACGACCGGCGCCCGGGCCACCATCAGCGCCCGCAGCATCGTCTCGGGCGTGCAGCCTGAGAGGTCGACGACGACGCCCAGACGGTTCATCTCGCGGACGACCTCGTGGCCGAAGGAGGTCAGGCCGGTGCGCTGCGTCCAGCGGGTGCCCGCGAGGGTCAGGCTGCGGACGCCCAGTGCGTGGTACGCGCGCAGCGTGCTGAGCGAGTCGCCCAGAGCCGGGCCCGCCACCGGGCCGAGCAGCACGGCTATACGGCCGCAGTTGCGCGCGTCGGCGAGGTCGTCGGCGCTCAGCGCCAGGCGCAGGCTCTCGGAACAGCCGGCCACCACCGAGCGGACCAGGTCGAGCTGTTCCATCGTGGCGGTCAGCGCGCGGTCACCGGTGAGCTCGGGCGGCGCGTGCAGGGACCAGAACTGCGCGCCGACGCCGCCGTTCCGCAGCCGGGGCACGTCCGTCTCCAGCGTCCGCTCACCTTGTTCGATGTCGTGCGACGGGGTGTCCCTCAGCGTCCGGGCCAGACCGCTGAGCCCGTCGGCTATCGGGTGCGCGGCAAGCAGTTCCCGTGCCCGCTCCAGGCTCCCGGCGACCGGCTCGGCCGGCTCGGCCGGCTCCTCCGGCTCCCCTGCCACCCCTCTGGGGCGCGCCAGGACGTCGAGGTCGTCGAGGTCACCAAGATTGCTGAGATCGCTGAGATCGCCGAGGTCTCCGCCCGCGGCGCCGACGGTGTGGGGTTCATCCTGCAGATCTGCCATGGCGGGTGCTCCGAGCTTCGAACGACCGTGCCGTAGTGCCACGGTGGCACGGGAGCGCCGAGGCTTCACGGTGGGTGGTGCGTTCGGGGGTACGAGGCCCGGCCCCGTACCCCCGGACCGCACTCAGCCGTCGAGCTGCCCGATCGTCGCGTTCGACGGGCCGCGCCGCGTCTGCAGGTCGCGGGCGACGTCCTCCGCCGCGCGCAGCGTGCGCACCGCGTTCTGCCAGGTGAGCTTCGCCAGGTCGGCCGCCGACCAGCCGCGCCGCAGCAGCTCGGCGATCAGGTTGGGATAGCCCGCGACGTCGTCCAGGCCGGCCGGGGTGAAGGCCGTGCCGTCGAAGTCGCCGCCGATGCCGATGTGGTCGACGCCGGCGACCTCGCGCATATGGTCGAGATGGTCCGCGACCGTCGCGACGGTGGCCACCGGGCGGGGGCGCGCCTCCTCGAAGGCGGCGTGGATCCGCATCGCGTCCGGCGTCGTGTCCAGCTGGTGCAAGCCGTGCGCCCGCATGTTCTCGTCCGCAGCCTGGGTCCAGTCGACGGCCTCGGGGAGGATGAACTTCGGCACGAACGTGGCCATCGCCACGCCGCCGTTCGCGGGCAGCAGCGCCAGCACATCGTCGGGAATGTTGCGTACGTGATCGCAGATCGCGCGGGCCGAGGAGTGCGAGAAGACCACCGGGGCGGCCGATGTGGCGAGCGCGTCGCGCATCGTGGACACGGCCACGTGCGAGAGGTCGACCAGCATGCCGATGCGGTTCATCTCCCGTACGACCTCATGGCCGAAGTCCGAGAGGCCACCGACGCCGGGAGCATCGGTCGCCGAGTCCGCCCACGCGATGTTGTCGTTGTGGGTGAGCGTCATGTAGCGCACGCCCAGTGCGTACAGCGCGCGCAGCGTGGCGAGCGAGCTGTTGATGGAGTGCCCGCCCTCGGCGCCCATGAGGGAGGCGATCCGGCCCTCGCCACGCGCCTTCTCCATGTCGTCCGCCGTCAGTGCGGCGGCCAGGTCGGCCGGATAGCGCTCCAGCAGCTGGCGCACCCCGTCGACCTGCTCCAGGGTCGCGCTGACCGCGTCGTCCCCGGCCATGTCGCTTCGCACATACACGGACCAGAACTGCGCGCCCACCCCGCCGGCGCGCAGCCGCGGGATGTCCGTGTGCAGCCGGCCGGTCTGGTCGGCGGCGATGTCCATGCGGTTCAGGTCGTAGCGGACCTGTTCGCGCAGCGCCCACGGCAGGTCGTTGTGGCCGTCCACGACGGGGTGCTCGGCGAGGAGTTCCCGTGCCCGGCTGAGAAAGTCCATGGCGGTGTTACTTCCCCGAACCGGAGGCCGCCGCGCCTTCGACCTTGGTACGCAGCCGCTTGCCCTTCTCCGTCGCCTGGTCGTTCAGCTCCTGCTGGAACTCCCGCATACGGGCCAGGAGTTCACCGTCGTGCGTGGCCAGGATGCGGGCCGCGAGCAGGCCCGCGTTACGGGCCCCGGCGACCGAGACCGTGGCGACCGGCACGCCCGCCGGCATCTGCACGATGGACAGCAGCGAGTCCATCCCGTCGAGGTACTTCAGCGGTACCGGGACGCCGATCACCGGGAGCGGGGTGACGGAGGCGAGCATCCCCGGCAGATGGGCCGCTCCCCCGGCGCCCGCGATGATCGCCTTGAGGCCGCGGTCCGCGGCCTCCTCTCCGTACGCGATCATTTCGCGCGGCATCCGGTGCGCGGAGACGACATCGACCTCGTAGCGGATCTCGAACTCGTCGAGGGCCTGCGCCGCGGCCTCCATGACGGGCCAGTCGGAGTCCGAGCCCATGACGATGCCCACCAGTGGGTTACTCAACGATCGTCCCTCGCAGATAGCCGGCGGCGTGACGGGCGCGCTCCAGCACCTCGTCCAGGTCGTCGCCGTAAGTGTTGACATGGCCGACCTTGCGACCGGGCTTCACGTCCTTGCCGTACATGTGGATCTTGAGCTGGGGGTCTCGGGCCATGCAGTGCAGATACGCCTGATACATGTCGGGGTAGTCCCCGCCGAGGACGTTCGCCATGACCGTCCAGGTGCCGCGCGGACGCGGGTCGCCGAGCGGGAGGTCGAGCACAGCACGGACATGGTTGGCGAACTGCGAGGTGATCGCGCCGTCCTGGGTCCAGTGGCCGGAGTTGTGCGGACGCATGGCGAGCTCGTTGACCAGAATGCGGCCGTCGGTCGTCTCGAAGAGCTCGACCGCGAGATGGCCGACGACGCCGAGATCCTTCGCGATCCGCAGGGCGAGCTCCTGGGCCTGGCCGGCCAGCTCCGCGTCCAGACCGGGCGCGGGCGCGATCACCGTGTCGCAGACGCCGTCGACCTGCCGGGACTCCACAACGGGGTAGGCGACGGCCTGGCCGTGCGGGGAACGGACGATGTTCGCCGCCAGCTCGCGGGTGAAGTCGACCTTCTCCTCGGCGAGCACGGGCACGCCGGCCTTGAAGGGGGCCTCGGCGTCCTCCTGCGTACGGACGAACCAGACGCCCTTGCCGTCGTAGCCGCCGCGCACCGTCTTGAGGATGACCGGGAAGCCTCCCACCTCATCGGCGAACGCCGACACATCGGCGGGGTCCGCCACGATGCGGTGGCGCGGGCTGGGTGCGCCGAGCTCGTCGAGCTTGGCGCGCATCACCCCTTTGTCCTGCGCGTGCACCAGGGCGTCGGCCCCCGGCCGGACGGGGATGCCGTCCGCCTCCAGGGCCCGCAGGTGCTCGATCGGGACGTGCTCATGATCGAAAGTGATCACGTCGCAGCCCCGCGCGAACTCACGCAGCGTGTCCAGGTCGCGATAGTCGCCGATGACGACATCGCTGACCACCTGGGCCGCGGAGTCCTGCGGGGTGTCACTGAGGAGCTTGAATCTGATGCCGAGGGGGATGCCCGCCTCGTGGGTCATACGGGCGAGCTGGCCGCCGCCGACCATGCCGACTACCGGGAACGTCACCCTCCTAGGGTATCCGCCGCCCCGGGAACGCCCTGCCGCCCCCGGTCGCCGGACCCGGGCGCCGTGCCTTGTCACAGCCTCGCCACACCAGGGCGGGCGCCAGAGGGCGGCAGCGGACGGCGCTGGTTAGCATGGCTCCGTTGACGACACCGACCCGAACGGGGCCAGCGATCACTATGGGTGAACGAAACGCACTGCGCGTGCGGCTCGAGCGGCTCGTTCGCGAGTTCGCGAAGTTCGGCGCAGTGGGTGGCGTGGGACTACTGGTGGACCTGGGTGTCTTCAATCTCGTACGGCATCTCACGGACATCCCTGTCGTCCGGGCGAGCATCGTCGCCACGGTTGTCGCGATCGGCTTCAACTACCTGGGATTCCGCTACTTCACCTACCGGGACCGCGACAAGAGCCGCAGGACCAAGGAACTGTCGCTCTTCTTCCTGTTCAGCCTGGTCGGTCTGGTGATCCAGAGCGGGGTGCTGTACGCCGCGACGTACGGCTTCGGCTGGGACAGTCCGCTGCAGAGCAACATCTTCAAGTTCCTCGGCATCGGCATCGCGACGCTGTTCCGCTTCTGGTCCTACCGCACCTGGGTGTTCCGGGCGCTGCCGGCGCGTGAGGCCGTGCAGACCGCGGAGTCGTTCCTGGGGCAGCGGCAGCCGCAGCCCGACAAGGTCAGCGGCTGACGAAGGCCGCGAGCCCGGTCCGGGGCCGGCCGAGTGCGCGGGTGAGTACCTGACACGGGTGACTACCTGACCGTGGGCGGCTCGTCCTTGCGCAACTGGCCCTTGCGGCTGCGCGCCACTCGGCTCAGGAACAGCGCGAAGACCGGCGGATGCTGCTGGAGCAGCTCAAGACGGCCGCCGTCCGCCTCCGCCAGATCGCGGGCCACCGCCAGCCCGATGCCGGTGGAGTTGCGGCCGCTGATGGTCCGCTCGAAGATCCGCGCGCCGAGGTCGGCCGGTACGCCTGGGCCCTCGTCGGTCACCTCCACCACGGCCTGATTGCCGGCGGCGCGGGTGCGCACGGCCACCGTGCCACCGCCGTGCATCAGCGAGTTCTCGATCAGCGCGGCGAGCACCTGGGCGACGGCGCCCGGGGTGCCGACGGCCCGCATGCCCTGCCGTCCCGAGCCGACAATGGCCCGGCCCACGCTGCGGTAGGCCGGCCGCCACTCCTCCAGCTGCTGCTTGACGACCTCGTCCAGATCGAAGGTGACGGCCGAACCGATGCGCGGGTCCCGGGAGTTGGTGAGCAGCCGCTCCACCACATCGGTGAGCCGCTCCACCTGGGCCAGCGCGATGCTCGCCTCCTCCTTCACCGTCTCCAGGTCGTCGGTGACGGTGATCTCCTCCAGCCGCATGGAGAGCGCGGTCAGCGGCGTACGGAGCTGGTGCGAGGCGTCCGCGGCGAGCCTGCGCTCGGCGGTGAGCATCCGGGCGATGCGCTCGGCGCTGGCGTCGAGGACGTCGGCGACCCGGTCGAGTTCGGGGACGCCGTAGCGCTTGTGGCGGGGGCGCGGGTCGCCGGAGCCGAGGCGTTCGGCGGTCTCGGCTAGGTCGGTGAGCGGGGAGCCGAGGCGGTTGGCCTGGCGTACGGCGAGCAGCACGGCGGCGATGACCGCGAGCAGTGCGACCGCGCCGATGATCAGCAGGCTCCGGCCGACCTCGCGGGTCACGGAGGAGCGGGACTCCTCGACGGTGACGGCCTCGTTGCGCTCGCCCTGCGCCGTACCGCGGATGACGCTGCCGGTGGGGCGCTCGCCGATCTCGATGGGAGCGCGGCCGGGGATCTCGATCAGGGCGTACCGCTTGGCGCCGCTCTGCTCGGCGAGGATGTCGGGATTGACGGGCTCGCCGCCGATGAGCCGGCTGTCGACGATGCTGACGAGGCGCAGGGCCTCGGAGTCCACGCTCTCCTGGGCGCTGCTGCTGATGGTGCGGGTCTCCACGAGCACGAGCGAGACGCCGAAGACGGCGATGACGACCAGCACGACGGCGAGCGTGGAGGTGATCAGACGGCGGCGCAATATGCCCTCCGGGCGGGACGGGATGGTACGAGGGCGTGCGGGCCCCGGCCCGTACCCGTGCTAGCTCTTCTCGAAGCGGAAGCCGACGCCGCGTACCGTCGCGATGTACCGCGGGTTCGCCGCGTCGTCGCCCAGTTTCTTGCGCAGCCACGAGATGTGCATGTCCAGCGTCTTGGTCGACGACCACCAGGTCGTGTCCCAGACCTCGCGCATCAGCTGGTCGCGTGTGACCACCCGGCCCGCGTCCCGGACCAGCACCCGCAGCAGGTCGAACTCCTTTGCCGTGAGCTGCAGCTCCTCGTCGCCCATCCAGGCCCGGTGCGACTCGACGTCGATCCGTACGCCATGGGTGGAGGGTGCCGGGGCCGGCTCGGTGGCGCCTCGCCGGAGCAGGGCCCGCACCCGGGCGAGGAGTTCGGCGAGGCGGAACGGCTTGGTGACGTAGTCGTCCGCGCCGGCGTCCAGGCCGACCACGGTGTCGACCTCGTCCGCGCGGGCGGTCAGCACCAGGATCGGGATGGTGTGGCCTTCGGCGCGCAGCCGCCGGGCGACCTCCAGGCCGTCCATGCCGGGCAGTCCGAGGTCGAGCACCACCAGGTCGACGCCACCGGCGAGTCCGGCGTCGAGCGCGGTCGGACCGTCCTCGCGGACCTCGACCTCGTAGCCCTCCCGACGCAGAGCGCGGGCCAGCGGCTCCGAGATGGAAGCGTCGTCCTCGGCGAGCAGTACACGGGTCATGGGGTGATGGTAGTCCGCACGACATACGCGTCGGTGCGTGATCGTCAAGCCCTGTGGGTGTGGGATGCAATCATGGGTTCGACCTTTGATTCAGGGCAGCTGGTTCCAGGAACGCCTGTGATCCATCTCTCAAGTCCTTCCATATGCCGCACTGTCATGTCGTATGGTGATGAGACGCCTGTAGCACCACACGGGACCTTTGGCCACGCGACATGCGCCGCCAAGGGTCTCTTTGCTGCGCGAGATTGCTTGCCAGTCTCGACGCCGGTGAATGACCTGTGGGCCGGGCCCCGAGCGCGATGGTGCGTGCGGGGCGTGGATCCCGGTGCGGACAGTCCCCGTCTCCGACGTACCGGAGCGAACCCCTCAGGCGTGGGGCGGGACGAATCCCTTGCCGGAGCCGGCCACCCCCCACCGGGCGCGTACCGCTCACAAGGCGCCGCGTCCCGATCAAGCAAGGATCGACATGGCGTCCAGCCTGACGAAGGACTCGGCCAGTACCCCTGGCTCGGAGAGGACCTTCCTCGGCCACCCCCGCGGCCTGGCCACTCTCTTCATGACGGAGATGTGGGAGCGCTTCAGCTACTACGGCATGCGCGCACTTCTCGTGCTCTACCTGGTCTCCGGTGGTGCCGAAGCGGCAACCGGCAGCCAGGGCGGCGGCCTCGCGATGACCGCGGCGACGGCATCGGCGATCTACGCCGTCTATGTCTCGATGGTCTACCTCATGGCCATGCCCGGCGGCTGGTTCGGTGACCGTGTCTGGGGCGCTCGCAAGACAGTCACCATCGCCGGCTTCGTGATCATGGCCGGTCACCTCTCGCTCGCGGTTCCGGGCCAGGCGATGTTCTTCGTCGGCCTGATCCTCGTCGCGGTCGGCTCCGGTCTGCTCAAGGCCAACATCTCCACGATGGTCGGTCACCTCTACGACGGTCCGGATGACCCGCGCCGTGACGGTGGCTTCACGATCTTCTACATGGGCATCAACCTCGGTGCGTTCGCGGCGCCGCTGGTGATCGGCACCGTCGGCGAGAAGCACAACTGGCACCTCGGCTTCGCGCTCGCCGCGGTCGGCATGGCCCTGGGTCTGGCCCAGTTCCTTATCGGCACCCGGAGCCTGAGCGAGAAGAGCAGCATCGTCCCGAACCCGCTCTCCGCTCAGGAGCGCCAGAGCATCCTGCTCAAGGTCGCCGTCGCCGTCGTCGTGATCGCCGGCTTCTACGGCGCCGTGGTCATGGCGGGCAAGTTCACCCTGAACTGGGCGCTGGTCCCGCTCACCCTGGCGGGTCTGATCATCCCGGTCGCGGTGCTGGTCCGCATCAAGCTCGACAAGAGCCTGAGCAACGCCGAGCAGTCGAAGATGAGCGGCTACATCTGGTTCTTCGTGGCCGCCGCCCTCTTCTGGATGATCTACGACCAGGGCGGCTCGACTCTGTCCCTGTTCGCGGACGGCAAGACCGCCGACAGCCTGTCCGGCTTCGCCTTCCCTGCCACCTGGTTCCAGTCGCTGAACCCGCTGTTCGTCATGGCGCTCGCCCCGGTCTTCGCCTGGATGTGGCTGTGGCTGGCACGCAAGAACCAGGAGCCCAGCACCATCGTGAAGTTCGCGATGGCCCTGGTCCTGGTCGGCGGTTCGTTCTTCGTCTTCATCGTGCCGATGGGCATGGCCGGTGACGGCACGCAGGTCAGCCCGATGTGGCTGGTCTCGATCTACATGATCCAGACGATCGCCGAGCTGTGCCTCTCCCCGGTCGGCCTCTCGGTCACCACCAAGATGGCGCCGCGGAAGTACGCCAGCCAGATGATGGGTGTCTGGTTCCTCGCCGTCACCGCCGGTGACTGCGCCACGGGTCTGCTCTCGCTCGCGGGTGTCGACCTGAACGGAACCTCGATCATCGCCATGCAGGCGTTGCTCGCCTCCACGGCCGGCTTCGCGATCTACATGTACCGCAAGAAGGTCGAGACGCTGATGGGCGACGTCCACTGACGTAGCTCGCAGGCTTACGCAAGGGCCGCCGCACCGGATACGGTGCGGCGGCCCTTCGCCGTTACGCCGGTGAAGGCGTTCGCGGATTGTCCCAGCCCATTTCCGCGCTGAGCTCGCGCGCCCGCAGCAGGCCACCTGGGACGGCGGACAGAAGCGGTTCCGGACTCCGCGGCGGGAGTTCTAACGAGTGCCGTCGCGCAGCCGGCGCCACGGGGTGAACGTGAACACCGCGCCGCCCAGCAGAATCACCGTGCCGGCCACCAGGGCGAGGGCGCGCAGGGCGCCGTTGTCCTCGGCTCCCGTCTGGGCCAGGCCGCCGCTGGTGCTCGAACCGCCGCCGGACGCGCCGCCGCTGGAGCTGCCGCCCGTGCTGCCGCCCGTGCTGCCGCCGCCGGACGCGCCGCCCGGCTGGGCCGTCGTGTCGAGTTCGAGGGAGGCCTCCGCCTTGCCCTTGACCATGCACGGGATGCTGATTTTCTGGCCGCCCAGGGTGACGTCGATCGTCAGGGTCCCGGGGCTGAGCGTGGACTTGCCGCCCGCGCCCGGCTTGTACGTCCCGGCCATGTCGGGCAGGTCCACCGGCTTCCCCTGCTCCAGCGGATCCTTGTTGGCGGGGCCCGTGACAGGGACGGTGCCCTTGTCGGCGCCGCCGAGCAGGACCGCCATGGACGGCTTGAGGGCGCCCGCGGGGAGCGCGGCCGGGCTGTTCATGACGCCCTTGGCGGTCTTGACGACGAGGTCGTAACTCCCGCCGTTCCTCTTGGCGTTGATGGTCACCTTGGAGTTGATGCTCGCCGGTCCGGGCGACTTGCACTCGAAGGTGACACCGACCTCCTTGCCGGGAAAGTCCGTCTGACCGCCGCCGCCGCCGGTCGTGCCCCCGGCAGTGGTCCCGCCGGAGGACGTGGTCCCGCCGCTCGTCGTGCCACCCGAAGTCGTACCGCCGGAGGTCGTACCCCCCGAAGTCGTACCGCCCGAGGTGCTCCCGCCCGACGTCGTGCCGCCCGAAGTGCCGCCGCCGTCCGACACCTTGATGGTCGCCCCTACCTTGACCGCTTCCTTCGGCGAGCACTTGGTGTCGGTGGACATCGGCTTGGAGACGTTGATGTTGTACGCGCCGGGCGTCAGGGTGACCTCGCCCGCCTGGGTGAGCTTGATCTTGGCCTTCATGTCGGACAGCACCATCGGGCTGTTCTTGGGGATCGGCGGGTTCGTCCGCGGCCCCTCCATGGCGATGTCCGCGCTCTGCGCGCCGGCCGCCTTGAGCGTGCCGGTCGGCTTCACCGTGTCCTTCTCCAGGGCGAGGATGTCGGGGTTCTTGGAAGCCGCCTCGACGAACTTCCACACCACCTCGACCTCATCTCCGACCTTGGCCTCGGCGGGCGCGGTGATCAGCACCTTGGTGGTGCCCTGCACGGGTGGCAGTCCCGAGATGGGCGGAGGAATGCACTCCGTCCTGTACGCGACCTCGGCTGCCTGGGCGGGGCCGGCGGCCAGCAGGATCCCCGCGCCGCCGAGCATCAGCGCGACTCCGGCCGCGCTCATCCTCCGTTGCGTGCTCACGATTGTCCCTTCGTCGTGGATCGGTTCTCTGACGGTGCGGAGTCAGATGTGAACCACGGCAGAGCCGCCGTGGTGGTCGGGGTGCCGGCCGGCCGGCGTTCCGGCTGTACGGTGCGGTGGCGGCCGGTGCCGCGGGGACGGGACCGCGGGCGGACGCGGTCGACGATCGCCATGCCGATGCGGAACACCGCCGCGGGCACGACGACGGCGAGCAGAATCCAGAAGATCGTGACGCCCCACGGGCGGCCGACGCCCCACGGCTGCTCGGCCAGCACCTTGGTGCCGTACTTCACCGAGATCTGGTAGTCGCCGTGCGCGCCCGCGGACAGCTGGACGGGCAGCTTGACCAGCGCCTTCCGGCCGGGCGCGATGGTGCCGCGCCACTGCTGCTCCTCCCACTGCGGGGCGAAGACGCCGTGCGCGGCGCCGATTTGGAAGACGGGGTCCCGAACGGGCGCGGAGCCGAGGTTGCCGACGGTGAATTCGAGGGTGCGGGATGCCGGGGCGCCGAAGAAGACGAGGATGCCGGAGTCGCCTTCGAGCCGGGTGGCGGCGAGTACGGCGAGCTTGCCGCCGCCGGTTGGCTGCGGCAGTGGCGCGGTGGGATGGCCCGCGACGACGAACGGGGCGTCCACGGTGGCCTGTTCACCGGTGACGGTCGCCACGTGCACGACGCAGGGGCAGGGCTTGGGCGGCTCGGCGACCGGCATCTTCTTGCTGAAGTAGCCCTTGGCATCGGTGGTGACGGCGCGGCCGTCGGCATTGGCGCAGGCGTTCGTGCCGCCGATGACGCCCCTGTCAGGCGCAGCCTGACCGCACATGAGCATCATCAGCAGCGTGCCGGGCCGCCATCCGGTACCGCTGACCGTGATGTCCCCGCCCTGGCCGGCCTGCGTCTGCGCGAGCCTGACCTCGGGCTTCTGGTCGGCCGCGGCGGCAGTGCGCGCAGGCAGCACAGGAAGCACGGATAACACAGACAGCACGGACAGCACGGGCAGCAGTACGAGCGCCGGCGCCACGAGCATCGCCGCCGCCGTGGCCCTCAGACTCTTGGTGCTCACGTGGCCGCCTCCGTCAACTCGCGCTGCCCGTCCGCCGGTTCCGCAGGCCTACCGTCCCGCTCCCGGCCGGTTGATCTCCTGAGCCGTATCCACCACAGCGCCGTGCCGCCGGCCACCGCCAGGAGTGCCCCGGCCGCGCCGGCCACCGCCCCCCATGGCACGAACGTCGCCGACGCCGAAGCCCCGGCCCGGGCGTCGTCCGCCGCCGACGCCTCGACGTGGACCTTCACCGAGTCCAGGGACGGGTGATCCGCCCACTTCTCGGTGAGGGTGACGCGCTGGGCCGGGAGCAGTTCCGGGAGCGTGCGGGGCGCCCGGCGCAGCACCTGGCCGAAGAGGCCGTCCGCGTGGACCGTGAGGCGCGGGGTCAGGGCCGTGTTGCCGCGGTTCACCAGGGTGTAGTGGATGGCGCCGCCGAAGACTCGTACGTCCTCGACCGTGAGCGCCGCCAGCGTCGGGCCGCTGACGCGCAGATGGATCCGTACGCCCGCCTCCCGCTCGCCCACCGCCGCCATGACCGCGCCGGGATGGTCGCCCGGGAGGGCGCCCGGCGGGACCGTGACCGAGAAGGGGATCTCCGCGCGGGTGCGCGGTGGGACCGTCACCCGGTCGGAGGCGAGGGTGATCCAGGTGCCCGCGCCCGTGGACCGGTGGGCGCCGCGCACGGCGAGAGAGCCGGAGGAGGTGTTGTACGCGTCGGCCGGGCGCAGGCGCACGGTGAGCGGCTGCGCGCCCGGGTTCGTCACGGACAGCTTGTCCTCCAGCACGGCGCCCGGCACGCCCTCCAGATAGACGTACGGCCTACCGCCGCCGCCCGGCTCCACCGCCCAGTCCGCGTCGGACTTCCAGCCCGCGCCCGCCGCCCGCGCCGCGTCAGACTTCCAGCCCGCGCCCGCCGCCGCGTCCACCGCCCAGCCCGCGCCCGCCGCCCGCGCCGCGGGTGCGCTCAGCGCGCACGCCAGCGCGGCTACGACGGCGAGCAGTGAGCCCCTCCGCACGGGTCAGCTCGCGGTCCGCTGACCGCGCCTGGTCAGCCACAGCACCCCGGCGGCCCCTGCCAGCAGCACGGTGCCGCCGAGCGTGCCGAGCGCGAGTGCCGAGTCCAGCGGGCCGGTCCTGGGCAGTTCGTCACCGCCGGAGGGCGTCGCCCGGGAGCCGCTGCCGGATGCCCCGGTGACATCCAGTTCCAGCGACGGCTTGGGGTTGTTCCTGGGCGTGCAGGTGGTGGTCGTACCGAGCGCCTTGATGGTCAGCACCCCGGCGGTGAAGGTGACCTTGCCGCTCTTCTTGGGGGTGTACTTACCCGTCAAGTCATTGATCCTGATGGGGGTGTTGGCCGGGATCGCCGCGGAGTTGGCCGGCCCGGACACCGAAACCGTGCCCTCCCCCACCCCGCCGAGCTTGATCAGCGCGCTCGGGTTCATCGCACCCTTGCCGAGCTCCACCGGACTGGAGGAGACGCCCTTCTGGAAGGACATGGTCAGCTGGTAGCCGCTGCCGCTCTTGACCGCCTTGATGTCGATCGGCGATACCGCGCCCTTGGGCCCGATCGGCGTCCGGCACTGGTAGTCGACGTCTACAACACTGGCATGGGCGGCGGGGGCGGCGATCAGCATCACCGATCCCGCCACCGCCGCTGCCAGCGCGAGAGCTGTCCGTTTCTGGTACGACACCTCGAGTCCCCTCGCCGGAAGTCACTGCCCCCAGTCGCCGAAGTTACTGACGACACATCAGATCGGGCGCTCAAGGTACGCCTGGGACCTTGGGGAGGGAAGACAAAGAGCACGCCGTATCGACGTGCTCCACGAGAGTTTCAAAACCTGCCGTACACCAGCACGAAGGCGGTGCGGCGACGCTAGGACGGGGCGGCGAGCTCCGCCCACACCGTCTTGCCCGGCGCGCCGGGGACCCGTAGAACTCCCCAGTCCATGCAGAGGCGCTGGACGATGAACATGCCGTGCCCGCCGGGCCGCCCGGCCCGGTGCGGGGTGCGCGGCGCGGGCTGGCCGGTCCCGCGGTCCGAGACCTCCAGACGCAGCACCTTGCCGTCGCAGCCGACCCGGAGTGCCTCCGGCCCCTCGGCGTGCAGGCAGGCGTTGGTGACCAGCTCGGAGACGACCAGCAGCACATCCTCGGCCGCCGCCCGGCGGTCGGCCGTGGCGGCGGGCAGCCAGCCCCAGTCGTACAACGCCTGGCGGGTGAAGTCGCGGGCGAGCGGAACGATGCCGCTGGCACTGCCCAGGGCAAGGCTGCGCACGCCGCCGGGCACCCCGGAGGAGCCGGCGCCGGCGGCGCTCGGCTCGGGGCCGCGGTCGCCCGGCTGTTGTTGCCGGGTGGTGCTCATCAGCGCCTCACCTCACCGATTCACCGGTTCGCTATTACTTCGATACAGAGAGTGCTGGGCGGTCAACGTTCTGCGGGGTTCTCCTGCCCTGCAGATTCGCGACAACACCCGTTACGCCGACGCGGTGCGCGTGACGCGGATTACATGGGGCCGATCAGTCGGAGAGGGCCGCTTCGAGCGAGTCGTGGACGGTGAAGACCGCCTCCGCCCCGGTGATCTCGAAGACCCTCGCCACCACGGGCAGCATCCCGGCCAGATGGACCCCTCCCCCGACGGCCTCCGCCTTCAGCCTGGCACCGAGCAGCACATTGAGTCCGGTGGAGTCGCAGAACTCAAGCTGTGAGCAGTCGATGACCAGGCGTGTGCGGCCTTGTGCGAGTGCCTCGTCCAAGGGCGCGCGCAGGAGTTCGGCGGTGTGGTGATCCAACTCACCCGCCGGTTTCACAACCTCGCTGCGGCCCTCGGTCCGAACCTCTACCTGAAGCCGGCCCCGATTCGCGCTGCCGACCGTCCCGCGATCCATGGCCGTCCCTCTTCGCCGTGTCGTTCGCTGCGTATTCACTGCGTTCTCGCCGATTGTCGCCGTATCGTCCGCCGTGCCGCACTTCGCGTCGAGCGCCGTCCGAAGACGGCGCCGACGTCCGTCGAACATTACGCCTTCGAGACGTCGACGGGCCACCCGAACTCCCCATCAAAGCCGACATTCAAGACATATGACACTTGCAACTGTCCACATGGAGCGGGTAGGCCTAGTAAAGACACAACCAACCACGGCCGGCTTTGGAGGCGCCGCTCACCGCAGCAGCACGTATTGGCATCGGCGGCCATATGCCGAGAACGATGGAGGAGACCATGTCACCCCGGCTCGACGAAACGCGTACCCCCACCGCGCCGTCGGCACACCCCACCCCCGCCACCGGCCTGTCCGAGCAGTTGGAAAGCCTCGACGGCCTCCCGAAGATCCCACCCTTCGGTGAGGTGGGGGCGGTCGACGCCCGATCCCTGTCGAAGACGCTTTTCGGACGGCTCGAGACCCTCGAAGAGGGCACGCACGAATACGCCTACGTGCGCAACACACTCGTCGAACTCAACCTGGCCCTGGTCAAGTTCGCCGCCTCCCGCTTCCGCTCCCGCAGCGAGCCGATGGAGGACATCATCCAGGTCGGCACCATCGGCCTGATCAAGGCGATCGACCGCTTCGAGCTCAGCAGGGGCGTCGAGTTCCCGACCTTCGCGATGCCGACCATCGTCGGCGAGATCAAACGATTCTTCCGCGACACCTCGTGGTCGGTGCGGGTGCCGCGCCGACTCCAGGAGCTGCGACTCGACCTTGCGAAGGCGGGCGACGAGCTCTCCCAGAAGTTCGACCGCGCACCGACCATCGGTGAGCTGGCACAGCAGCTCGGCATCAGCAACGACGAGGTCGTCGAGGGCATGGCGGCGAGCAACGCGTACACCGCGAGCTCGCTGGACGCCCAGCCCGAGGAGGACGAGACCGAGGGCGCCCTCGCGGACCGCATCGGCTACGAGGACCACGGGCTCGAGGGCATCGAGTACGTCGAGTCGCTCAAGCCTCTGATCGCCGGCCTTCCGCCAAGAGACCGTCAAATTCTCTCCCTTCGCTTCGTCGCCAACATGACGCAGTCGGAGATCGGCGAGGAGCTCGGGATCTCGCAGATGCACGTGTCCCGGTTGCTGTCCCGCACCCTGGTCAAGCTCAGGAAGGGCCTGACGCTCGAGGAGTAGTCGAGGACGCCGCGGGGACGCGCCCCACCGGCCGCGAAGGGCCCATTCCGTCAAGGAATGGGCCCTTCCCCGTTATTGACGGGGCAGTCCGGATTGGTCCACATTGAGCACGGGGTTAGTGGGGGGACGAACATGGCTCTTGGGGAGGGCTGCCCGGCGGCGTACGCACCACTGGAAGAGCTGATGCTCCAACGCCTGGGCAGAGAATGTCTGTACGTGCCGTCATGCCGTCTGGGGCTGTATGTGGCGCTGCGTCACTGGTGCCGGCCCGGCGGGCGGGTGCTGATGTCGCCGGTCAACGACGACGTCATCTTCTTCGTGGTGCTGGCGGCCGGACTGCGCCCCGTACAGGCGCCGCTCAGGGCGGAGGACGGCTCCATCGACCTGGCGGCCGTCCCCGGATCCGTATGGCGCGGCCTTTCCGCCGTGCTCACCACCAATCTGTACGGCAATCCCGACCCGGCACCCGAACTGCGCTCCCGCTGCGACCAGTTGGGGATACCACTGCTCGAGGACGCCGCGCACGCGATTGGCAGCACGGTGGCCGGACAGCCGGTGGGTACCTTCGGCGACGCGTCCGTCTTCAGCCTCTCCAAGCACACCGGGGCCAAGACCGGCGGGTTCCTCACCGTCGCCGATCCGGCGCTGCGGGCGGGGCTTGAGCGGGCCCGCGACGAACTCCTCGAACCGGCGCGGCTGTCGGCGGAGCTCGCCTACGGCCTGCGGCCGTACGCCGAAGCCGGTGTGCGGGGACTGCGGCTCGTCGGCGCGGCCCGCGCGGCCCTGCGGCTGCTCGGTCTTCAAGAGCGCGAGGACATCCGGATGGAGCTGCGGCCGGGCGATCTGAAAAGGGCGCAGTCCGCGGCGCCCGCGCTGGCCGGCTTCCACTCCTGGGTACGGGTGGACATGCACGACTACCGCCTCAGACCGGGCGGGCTGCGGCTGCGGCGCACCGAGCGGCTGCTGACCCGCCTCGACAACCGGCTGGCCGACCACCGGGCCGGCGTCCAGGTGCTGTCGGCCACCCGGTGGGCGCTGCCGCGGCCGGGACCCGCGCAGCCGCTGTTCCGGGTGCCGCTGCTGGTCGAGGACCGTGACGCCGCCATCGCCGCGCTCGCCCGGCGCCGGATCACTGTCGGCTATCTCTACGACCCGCCGCTCGACGCCTACGCGGGCGAGCTCTTCACCGACCCGTCGCCCGCGCCGGGACCGGCCGCCTGGTTCGCCCGGCACGCGCTGCCCGTCGACCCGCTCCGGGCCCGGTCGGCGATCGCCGTCCTCACGGAGCTGGGCGCGAGGCCCGCGGAGATCCCGGCGGCGTTCGCGACCGGGACCGGGACCGACGGTGCGGGAGCGGGCGACGCCGCGGCCACAGCCTGGCCCGGCAGCCGGCCGACCCACAGCGCGGGACCGCACGGCCGGCCTGACAGCGACATGGACCCACCGGGCCGCCCGCACAGCCGACCGGTCGGCGGCGGAGACCGGGGCGCGCACGCCGGGGGCAGCGACACAGGCCGCCCCGCAGGCCCGCACAGCCGGCCCGGCGACAGCCCGGGCCAGCCCTCGGACACGCCCACCAGGGCACACAGCGACACGGACCGTGCCGTCGGCCCGCAGGGCGGTGGCAGTGACTGATACGGCCCGGCTTCGCTCGCCGGACGCGTCCGGCGGCGCGCCGGGCGGCGCCGAGCCGGGCGGCGGCGGCGTGAGCGCCGAGCGCCCAAGCGGCGACTCGATGTTCCGCAACGCCTACGCGCTGATGCTCTCCACCGGCGTCTCCGCCGCACTGGGCCTCGGCTTCTGGCTCGTCGCCGCCCGCTACTACACCGAGGAGGCGGTCGGCGAGGGCTCCGCCGCCATCGCCGCCATGCGGCTGCTGGCCTCCATCACCGCCACGACCATGATCGGCGCGGTGGTGCGCTACGTGCCGCGGGCCGGACGCGCCACCGGGCCGCTGGTGTGGCGCGCGTACGCCGTCAGCTCGCTGGTGGTGTGCCTCGCCTCCGTCGCGTTCCTGCTCACGCTCGACCTGTGGGGCCCTTCGTACGCACCGCTCAGCGGCGTGGGCGCGGGCCTGCTGTTCATCGCGTCCTGCGTCGGCTGGGCGCTGCTGACCCTCCAGGACGGCGTGCTGACCGGGCTGCGCAAGGCCGTGTGGGTGCCGGTCGGCAACGCGGTCTTCTCCATCGGCAAGCTGCTGCTGCTCGCCGTCTTCGCCACCGCCCTGCCCGTGCTGGGCATCTTCGTCTCCTGGGCGGCGGCCATCGCCCTGTCCGTGCTGCCGCTCGGCTGGCTGATCTTCCGGCGGCTCATCCCCCGCCAGGCCGCGGCCGACCGCCACCGCGAGCCGCTGCGGATGCGCGACATAGGCCGCTTCCTCGCCGGCGACTCGGTCGGGTCGCTGTTCTCGCTGGCGATGATCAATCTGCTGCCGGTGATGGTCGCGGTCCGTTTCGACGCCGCGCACAACGGCTTCTTCTACATCGCGTACACCGTCGGCGGAACGATGGAGTTCATGGCCATCAACATGGCCTCCTCGCTGACCGCGCACGCCTCGCACAGCCCGGAGAGCCTGGCCGGCGGGGTCCGTGGCGCGCTGCGCCGGATGGCCGTGCTGCTGGTGCCCGTAGTGGTGTTCCTGGTCGTCTTCGCCCCGCAGATCCTCGCCCCGTTCGGCGAGGAGTACGCCGAGCACGGCACCACCGTGCTGCGGCTGCTGGCCGCGGCCGCCCTGCCCCGGGTCGCCGTGGAGCTGTACATCGGGGTGCTGCGCGTCCAGGGGCGTACGGGCGTGCTCGCCGCCCTCCAGGGCACGATGTGCGCGCTCGTGCTGGGCAGCGCGGCCCTGCTGCTCGGACCCGTCGGGATCTCCGGCGCGGGCCTCGGGCTGCTCCTGTCGATGACGGTGATGGCGGCGGTGTCCGCGCCGGGACTGCGCGCGGTGCTCTCGGCCCGCGAGCCCCGGCCGAGCCTGTTCACCCGGCTGGTGCGGCGCCGCGCCGCCGAGGAGGAGGCCTACGGCACGACCTGGGCGCGCCGGGCCGCCGAGCGGCGCGAGGAGGCGGCACAGGAGTACGCGCAGGAGTACGGGACGGACTGGGCGCAGCAGACGGCGTATCTGCGGGGTGTGCACGACGACACGGCGACCCCCGCCTTCGGCATCAACGTCTACGTACGGGATCCGGCCCGGCGGCCCGGCCACGGGGAGGCGGGCGGGTGGGCGAAGCCCGCGCCTGCGTCGCACCCGGCGACCGAGCCCGGCGAGGGGCGGCTGGCCGTCGCACTCTGGCTGCTGCTCGGGCTCGCGGCCGTGCTGTTCTGGGCGCCCCTCTTCCCCGCCCCGGACATCACCGTGGACCGGCTCTCCGGCACGCAGTTGCTGAAGTCGCTGCCGCCGATCACGCTCACCGCGAGCGTTCTGCTGATCGTCGTCCACAGCGCCGCCTGTTCGCTGCTGCGCCCGCGCCCGGCGCTGCTGGGAGCCGGACTGCTGGTCACCTTCGCCGCGCTGCACACCGCGCCGGCGGTGCTGGGCCGGGAACCGGAGCCCGTCCGGGGCGGGTGGTGGTACGACACGCTGGCCGGCTTCCTCGCGGCGGCCGCGGGACTCGACAGTCCCGAGCCGCTGCTGCGCTGGCTGCCGATTGTCTGTCAACTTCTCTGCCTGGTGGCGGTATTGGCGATTCTCCGGGCGATCAAGCTGCCCGTCGCGGCACAGTGGGGGGCACTGTGGCTGCTCGCGGTGTGCGGCTGGGCGCTGCAGAGACCTCTCGCGCCCGTCGCGCTCCCGCTCCAGGCGCTCCTCACCTGCGCGGCGTTGGCACTTATCTGGATACGCGCGGCGCGTTCGACGCCGGCACGGAACTGAACCACCAGGGGGACAAGCGTGCAACAGCCAGCCACCGAGACCGGGAGACCCGTGGCCGCCCCCAACCAGCGGGACACGAGCCATCCCGCGATGGATCTCGCCGACCTGCCCGCCGCCGACCACTCGCACTGGCCGGCGCGGCTGCTGCTGACCGCCCCGCTGGCCGGCGCGCTGGCTCTGTGGGCGTACGCCATGGTGCGCACCGACACCTCACGCCTCGGCGACTTCGGGCTCGTCGGGGCGCTGCCGGTCGCCTTCTGGATCGCGCTGGCGCTGCTGGCCGTGGGCTTCTGGGTCTGCGTACGCGATCCGCTGCGCGCAAACGGCTGGTCGCTGGCGTACACCGTGGGCCTGATCGTGCTGGAGCGCGCCACCCAGGCGCTCGTCTACCCCACCCCGCTGTACTCCTGGGCGTGGAAGCACGACGCGGTCATCGAGCATCTGCTCACCGCGGGCGGCCTCCAGCGCGGCGACCAGCTGGGCGACATGGCGGTGTACGACCAGTGGCCCGGGTTCTTCGCCGCGCAGGCCGCGCTGGTGCGGCTGACCGGCGTGGAGAACGCGGCGATGTACATGGCCTGGTGGCCGCTGGTCTCCAGCCTGCTGCTGCTCACGCCGCTGCTGCTGATCTACCGCACCTTCACCCAGGACCGCCGCCTGATCTGGACCGCGGTCTGGCTCTTCTACGTAGCCAACTGGGTGGGACAGGACTACTTCTCGCCGCAGTCGCTGGCCCTGGCCCTGTATCTCGGCGTGATCGCGGTCGTCCTGCGCCGCGGCGAGCGCCCCGCGCGGGGCCGCAGATCGCGGCAGGTGCTGTGGACCGCCCTGCTCATCCCGCTGATCACCGCCATCGTCATCTCCCACCAGCTCACCCCCGTGATGCTGGTGGCGAGTCTCGGCGTGCTGTGCCTGACCCGCCGCTACCGCGACTGGACGCTGCTGATCACGCTGCTGCTGGTGTTCCTGGCGTGGAATCTCACCGCTTCGCTGCCGTTCCTGCGGGAGGCGGTGCCCGAGATGGTGAGCTCCTTCGGCGATGTGAGCGGCAATCTGGAGACGGGCTACGGGTCGACGCCGACCGGCACCGGACCGGTGATCGTCTCCTGGGTGTCCCGGATCCTCTCGGCCTCCGTACTGCTGCTCGCCGCAGTCGGCGTGCTGCGCGGGCGGGTGCTGCGGCACCGCGCCCGGCCGCTGCTGCTGCTCGCCGCCGTCCCGCTGCTGATGCTGGTGGCCAATGACTACGGCAGCGAAATGATCTTCCGGGTGCTGCTGTTCATGCTCCCGGGCGCGTGCTTCTTCGCCGCGGCCGCGCTGCTGCCCGCGGTGCGGCCGCTGGCCGCGGAGCCCGGCGGGCACGGGGTCCCGCAGCCCGCGGTGGGCCTGCGGTTCGCGGTGCTGCCCGGGGTTGTGCTGCTGGCGCTCACGGCGGCGTTCGTGCCCAGCTACTCGGGCAAGGACCGGCTCAGCTACTTCCCGCCGCAGGAGGTCGCGCTGGTACAGCAGGTCTTCGACCGGGCGCCCCAGGGTTCTCTTGTCGTTGCCGCCCATCGCAACTACCCGCTCGCGTACGCTTCGTACTGGAATGTGCAGCATTACTGGTTCCTCGACGACGAGAAAAGCCATGTCGAAGAAATCATGAAGGACCCGGCCGGGACGCTGGCCCGGGACATGGCCGCGGTGGAACCGCCGGCCAGGGCGTACTTCCTGCTCACCCAGGGCCAGATCGCCAACTCCGAGATGAACGGCATGCTCACCGGCGAGCAGTTGCGGAGCATCGAGAAGTCCGTCGCGGCCTCCCCGCTGTTCGAGCGGGTCGGCCGCAACAGCGCAGGTGTCATCTACGAACTGAAGCGCACCGACAGCTCGCCGGGGAGGACCTCATGAGACCTCAGTCGCTCGCGATCCGGCTGCTGCCGCCCTTCGCCGGCTGGTGCGCCGTCGGCGCCACCACACTGCCCGCCGGATCACCGCTGCGGGTCGCGCCCGTCGCCGTGTTCCTGCTCGCGGGTCCCGGCGCCGCCGTCCTGCGTATCTGCGGCCCCGCCCTGAGGCGTCATCAGGCGGTCGGCCCGGTGGAGAGCTGGGACGGCGGCTTCGAACGGGACTCCGACCGTCTGGAGCAACTTGTCCTCGCCGCCTTCCTGAGTGTGGGCGCGACCCTCATCTGCGCCACGGCGCTGATGGCCGCGCACGCGTTCAGCGGCATACGGGTCCTGGTGCTGCTCACCGTGCTGACAATGCTCGCCGCCTGCTGTCCGCAGCTGCCCGGCCGGACTCGGACGGCGCGCGCGTCCTCGCCGCCACAGAAAGGCTCACCCCTGTGACGTTACCCCGACGCCCCGTTCGCGGGGCGCCAGGCATCCATCGCAGGCCGCCCGACCGACGACGGTCGTGGGCCGTGTCCACAGCCCTCGTCGGCGTGCTGCTCGTGGGCGTACTCGCCCTCAAGTCCTCCGGTTCCGACGGCTCCGACCGCTTGGCACACGGCGCCGAATGCCGGCCGACGGAACTGCTGGTGCCACGCTGCGGCGCCTGGTTCGGCGCGTATGTACGGCACGCCAAGCCCGACCTCGAAGCCAACGTCCTCGCCTACGAGAAGCGCATCGGCCGCAAGCTGGACATCGTCTACACGTACCACGACATGTCTCTGGACGGCCTGGAGGGACAGCTGCTTACCGATCAGGAGCGGCGCGTCGGCAAGGACCGGATGCTGCTGCTGTCCTGGGAGAGCAAGTGGTGGAACGGCACCCCGGCGCAGCAGCCCAGCTGGAGGCAGATCACCTCCGGGGCGCTCGACACCAGCGTGATCGATGTGCAGGCGAAGCGGATCAAGGCGTACGGCAAACCGCTGTTCCTCTCCTTCGACCTGGAGATGGACACCCGCACTCCCGCCAACGGCACACCCGCCGAGTACGTCGCCGCCTACCGGCACATCCATGACCGGTTCCGTGAGCTGGGGGTGACCAATGTGGTGTGGACGTGGATCATCACCGGCTACACCGGCCACAGTGAGCTGTTCCGCGCGCTCTATCCGGGCGACCGTTATGTCGACTGGATCGGCTACAACCAGTACAACTACTTCAGCTGCCACAAGGCGAAATGGCAGAGCTTCGAGCAGACGCAGACGGCGTCGCACGACTGGATCCGCAAGAACCTCTCGGCGGACAAGCCGCTGATGCTCTCGGAGTTCGGCACGGCGGACGATCCCGCGAAGCCGTCCGCCCAGGCCGAGTGGTACGAGCAAGTGCCCCGGGTGATCAAGGAGTTGGAAGGAGTACGGGCCGCGCTCCAGTGGAACTACCGGGACCCGGGTCCCGGCTGCGACCTCTCACTGGCCAGGGACGAGTCCTGGAAGAGCCTGCGCAGGGCGGTCTCGGACCCGTACTTCAACCAGCCGCGGCCATGACGATTCCCGGGCGCGACCGGCGCGACCGGGCGCGTCGTCGGTCAGCCGCCGGGTCGGCCACTGGCGGACGCTCCGCCGCTGTTCTCGTCGTCGGCGGGCCGTTCGCCGTGTGACGTGTGGGAGCCGAAGTTCCCGTAGCCCTTCATCTCGTGCGGCAGGATGCGGCGCCCGTCTTCGGCGCCGAAATCCTCATCGGGTTCCCGGCTCTCCTCGAGGTGGGTGGCGTGTTCCGGCGGCCGGGGCTGCTCCTCGGGGCTCGGTGGCTCGTAGGGGCGTCTGCGGTTCGCCCACATCGCCGCGCCGAAACCCACCACGGCGATGACCACGACAGCGACGACCGGCGCGAGGGCGGCTCCCAGCCCCCGGGCGAGAGGATCCGTGAGCTGGTCGGCCTGTGCGTACATGAATGCATTCATACTGTGGAGTTACCCGTAATACCGCATCTCTCACATTCCGCATCACGGAAGTGGCCTAGCCTGCGAAAACCGGGCCCTTCGCGGCAGCGCGCGCCCGTCGGTAGAGCCGCCAGCCGATCGTCGGCAGCGAGTCGGGGAACGGCGCGACCGGAGCGCCCCGTCCGTCCATCCACGCCTCGATGTCCCGGGCCGTGTGGCTGCGGCGCAGGATGAGGCGGGCGATGCGGTACGCCTCGTCGGTCTCGGAGCTCAGCGCGTGCCGGACGGCGACCGCGGAGGCGTACCCGGCCCCGAGAGCCGCCTTGCGCACGGCCCGGCTGTTGTAGCCGTGCGGATAGGCGAGATGTGCCACCTCATGGCCGAGCACATCCTCCAGCACCGCCTTGGGCTCGCGCAGCTCCCGGCGGAGCGCGCCGGACGGGAGGGTGTCCAGCTGAGGGTGTGTGACGGTGTGGGCGCCGACCTCCATGCCGTACTGCTCGAGGAGCGGCACCTGGGAGAGCGTCATCATCGGCGCGGGCGGCAGCAGGCTGCGCCGGCCGGGGGTGATGGCCCCGGTGGTGAGATAGGCGGTGGCGGGCAGCGAGCGGGAGGCGAGCGCCTCGGCGGTGGGGCCCGGCAGATCCGCGAAGCCGTCGTCGAAGGTGAGGACGACGGGCCGGTCCGGCAGCGGCGAGCGGTCCGCGAGACGGCTCACGAGAGCGCTGATCGGGACCGGCGTGCGCCCGCTGGCCACGATCGCGTCCAGCTGCGCGCCGAAGTCCCTTGGCGTGACGGTGAATTCGGCGATCCAGTCGGGCGGGTCGTCCATCACGGCGTGGTAGAGCAGTACGGGAATCCGGGGCATCGTCGCACCGTCGCCTCTCCGCACTCCCCCGCCTCTCACTTCTCCCCCCGCCGCTCCCACGGGAGCGCTACGCCCCGGACCCGTACGCGCGCCCTGGCATACCCGACCGGCCCGGCCAGCATGCCGCGGCGCTCCAGCCGGGACAGCCGGCGCGGCCAGGGATGGTCCTGCACCCCGTGGGCCCCTGGCACGGCCGATCCGGCGGCCTCGCGGTGGGCGGTGATGGTGCGGGCGTGCGCGAGGCCGCGCGGCAGCTTTCGCAGCAGCGCGGGCAGCAGGGCGGGGCGGCGCACCAGGAGGGCGGTGAGATACGCGGTGAGGCCGGCGCCGTATCCGTACGCCTGGTTCCGCAGGTCCTGCCAGGTCTCCCGGTGGTGGTGCCAGACAAGCGCGTCGGGCGTGTAGCGCAGCCGGTGCCCGGCGGCGAGGACGCTGACAAACGCGTACAGGTCGTCGCCGCCCCTGGCGGGGGTGCCGGTGCCGGTGGCGGGGTCGAAGCCGCCGATGTCCCGCAGCGCCGTGGCGCGGAAGGCCATATTGGCGCCGGAGCCGAAGCTGCCCGCGGTGAACGGGAAGAGCGGTTCGTCCGCGGGCGGGCGCGCCGGGTCGTAGAGCCGCGCCTCGAAGCCCTTGGCGAAGCCGCCGTGGCTCTCCAGGAGGATCTGCGCGGGAGTGCGCAGCCTGGCAGGCAGGATCAGCCCGGTCGCGCAGCCCAGGCCCGGGTCGGCGGCGAAGGGCGCGGTGAGCGCGGTGAGCCAGTGCGGATCGGCCACGACGTCGTCGTCCGTGAAGGCGACGACCGCGCCGTCCGCGACGGCGATCCCTCGGTTGTGGGCGACGGCGAGGCCGGGCACGGGCTCGCGGACGTACCGGACGCGCTCGGCGTACTTGTGCTCGACGAGATCCTGGGTGGCACTGGTGGCGGGCGCGTTGTCGACGACGACGATCTCGAAGTCCGGGTGGTCCTGCTCCAGCAGCGAGTCGAGCGCGCGGGCCAGCTGGTCGGCGCGCTCGCGGGTGGCGACGACAACGCTCGCACGACTCGTGCGGGGTTCCGTGGTCGCCGCGGGCCCGGGGCGTCCCGGCGGGCGGTCACCCGGGGTACGGCTCGTGCCGGGTTCCGTGGTCGCCGCGGACGCGGGGCGTTGACGGTCGCTGCCCGGTGGGCGGTTCCCCGGGGTACGACTCGTGCCGGGTTCCGTGGTCGCCGCGGGCCCAGGGCGCGGACGGTCGCTGCCCGGCGGGTGGTCACCCGGGGCGCCGCGGGAGGCGGGCGGCTCACTGCTCGCGAGCGCTGCGCGGGCCGCCGCGGCGACGGCGTCGGCAGGCGCTTTGCCGGGCGGGACGCGGCACATGACAGTGGCGACGGGACGGCCGCGGAGGCGCACCAGGGCGTAGACGTCGCCGCTCCGGACGGCCGGGCCGCCGCCCGGCGCGGGGCCGAAGCTGAGCACGGCTCCGTCGGGAGCTTCCAGGTCCAGCTCGGTGACCTGGATCTCGGCGAACAGAGGCGAGCGCGGTGTTTCCTGTCCGCGCGCCGCGTCGGACCCGGCTGCCGTGACCGGCCCGGGCGACGTGCCTGACGTGTTCCGTCCGTGCGGTGTGCTGTTCACGAGACTCCCCCAGCTTGCGCGGTTGCTCCGGCGGTCAGTTGCCCCGCAGCCTGCCGATCTGGTTCAGCGTCTTCTGCGCGTATTCGGCCAGCCGCGGCCTGCCGCGCACGAAGCTGTGCGCCCGGCGCGCGGGCTCGCGGCTCAGCCAGTACAGGGCCGCCCGCGCCCCCGGCCGAACGGACGAGCCCTCGTACACCCGCAGCTCGCCGGTCTTCAGCGCGTCCTTGTACTCGGCCGCCCCGCGCCCCAGATCGAGCATTCCGATGCCTTGTGCGGCGGCCGACTCGACCATCCGCAGATGCAGGATCAGACCCGGTGAGTACTTGGCGAACTCGGGTTCGTACGCCGGAAACCAGCAGGACAGCACGGTGGGCGAGCGCAGCCCGAAGTGCGCGGCGACGGGCCGGTCCGCGGCGTACAGCACGGAGAGCACCCCGGAGCAGCCGGGCGTGCGCGTCTCGTGCAGCAGCCGCACCAGGGCGCTGATCCACTCCTTGGCGAAGCGGTCCCGGCGCCCGGTCCTGCGGTACTGCGCGGACTTCCACCCCATGAGGGTGCGCAGCGCGGCCGGATCGCGCTCGTCGAAGACGAACCGCACCTCGCCCGCCTGCCGCCCCAGCTTGCGCTCCTTGGCCAGCGTCGTCTTCAGGAACTTGGGCGACTGGGCGCGCAGCGCCTCTTCGTACGCCGCGTAGCCCGCGCCGACGTCGATGACGGGAGAGGCGAGCTCCTCGGCGGCGTCCGGCTGGAACACGCCTTGACCCGCTTCGAGATTGTCGAACTCCCAGGCCGACAGCCCGCAGGCCCGCAGCAGTTCACGGGGCGCGATCGTCAGCCCCTGGCGCAGGACCGCGCCATGGCAGTCGCAGACCCCCAGGCCGATCGCCCGGCCGTGGCCGAGCGGCCCTCTTTCGTACGGGAAGAAGCCGGCCGGCTCCCCGTCCTCCCACAGCACCGCCACCCTGGCCGCGGGCCGCACCCGGCCGACGGCGAGGGTGAACTCCGGCTCCATGAACGGATTGGCGGGCGCCCCGCTCTTGGCGCGCAATTCCCGCCAGGCCTCGGTCTCAGCCTCGCCCAGCTCGTCCGGTTTCAGCACACGAATGCGTACACCGCTCAACTCGACCCCCCGGTCTTCCCCCTTGAGCTTCCCCGGGACAGGACGGTACCGGTCGATATCCCGACAGGGTAGGGAGCGACGCCCTTCTTGTGACGGATCCGTGAAGGAGCGGAAAGGGTGGATTACCCATGAGGCTTGAGTGACGGGAGGGGAGAGAGAGGCCGGCGCGGAGGCAATGTGACAGCGAGCTTCCAACTGACGTTCGGACGCGCTCTGTTACTCATAGGATTGCTTCTGCTGCCGCGCCGGAGGAGAGCCCAGTTGACCACCTCACGTGACACCCCGCACCGGATGGATCCGGCCGGCGGCTGCCCGCACGCGGACAACGCCCGGCTGCTCGCCGAGGGCGCCGTCGCCCGGGTCGTGCTCCCCGGTGATGTGGCGGGCATGGCGGTGCTCGGCCATGACGCGCTCAAGGAGTTCCTCGCCCATCCCGATGTCGCCAAAGGCGCCAAGCACTTCACCGCGCTGCGCGACGGGGAGATACCCGACGGCTGGCCGCTGAAGACCTTCGCGACCGTGCAGGGCATGACCACCGCCGACGACGCGGACCACCGGCGGCTGCGCTCGCTGGTGAGCAAGGCGTTCACGGCACGGCGGGTGGAAGCGCTGCGGCCCCGGATCGAGACGGTGACGGCACAGCTGCTGGACGGCCTGGGCGAGGCGGCCGATGCGGGCGACGGCGTGGCCGATATGCGTACCCACTTCGCGCTGCCGCTGCCGATGGGCGTCATCTGCGAACTCCTCGGCGTGGGCGCCGGGCACCAGGACCGGCTGCACCACCTGTCGAACCAGGTGGTCAGCACCTCCATCGGCCCCGAGGAGGCGATGGCGGCGAACCGGGAGTTGGTGGCGGTCCTCGCGTCGGTCGCCGCGACCCGTATGGAGAACCCGGGCGATGACCTGACCAGCGCGCTGATCGCCGCCCGCGAGGAGGACGGCGACCGGCTCAGCGAGCACGAGCTGATCGGCACCCTGCTACTGATGATCATCGCCGGGCACGAGACGACGCTGAACCTGATCACCAACGCCGTCCGCGCGCTCTGCGCGCACCGGGACCAGCTGGAGCTCGTACAGTCCAGCAAGGCGTCCTGGTCGGACGTGGTCGAGGAGACGCTGCGCTGGGACAGCCCGGTCAGCTTCTTTCCCTTCCGCTATCCGACCCGCGATCTCACGTTCGAGGGGACGGTGATCCCCAAGGGCACGCCGGTGCTTGCCGGTTACTCTGCCGCCGGCCGCGACAAGGCCGCGCACGGCCCGGACGCGGACCGCTTCGACATCACCAGGAGTGGCGGCGCCCGGCATCTCTCGCTGGGGCACGGCACGCACTACTGCCTGGGCTCACCGCTGGCGCGGAAGGAGGCGACGATCGCGCTGGAGCAGCTGTTCGCGCGCTTCCCGGAGCTGGACCTGGCGGTCGGGGAAGCGGAACTGCCGCGCCACGCGAGCTTCGTGGGCAACAGCGTGCACAAGCTGCCGGTACGCCCGCGACCCTGAGTCCCTTGGCTCGCCCCTGGCCTGTGGCCCGTGGCGGCCCTTGGGGCGAGCCTCTAGCGCAGCGCCGCGTCCACAGCGGCCTCGGCGTGCAGCCGGGTCGTCGGAAAGAGGGGCACAGGACTGTCCTCGTCGCGGATCAGCAACTCGATCTCGGTGCAACCGAGTACGACGCCTTCCGCCCCGGCGGCGACGAGCTTGCCGATGACGTCCTGGTACGCGGCGCGGGACTCCTCGCGTACGACACCGAGGCACAGCTCCTCGTAAATCACCCGGTGCACCAGCGCACGCCCTTCGCCGTCGGGGGTGAGCACGTCGAGCCCGTGCCCGGCCAGCCGGTCCCGGTAGAAGGCCTGCTCCATGGTGAAGGCGGTCCCGAGCAGCCCGACGCGGCCGATGCCCTCGGCCCGTACGGCATCGGCGGTGGCATCGGCGAGATGCAGCAGCGGCACCGAGACGGCGGCCTCCACCTGGCCCGCGACCTTGTGCATGGTGTTGGTGCAGATCAGCAGCAGGTCCGCGCCCGCGGCCTGGAGCCCCCTGGCCGCATCGGCGAGAATCTCGCCCGCGCGCTGCCACTCTCCCGCGACCTGAAGCTCCTCGATCTCGGCGAAGTCGAGGGAGTGGAGCAGGCACTTGGCGGAATGGAGCCCGCCCAGACGCCGGCGTACGAGCTCGTTGAGGAGCCGGTAGTACTCCGCGCTGGATTCCCAGCTCATACCGCCGATCAGCCCGATGGTCTTCATCGGCCCACTGTGCCACGCCCGCCGTACGACCCCGGCGGACAAGTGACAAAATGGAAAAAACGTCCATGCTCGGGGATGCTCGCGTGGGAGGCCACGATTATGGCGTCGCAGAGCCCGGAACCCGCCCCGCACGTGGAACCCGCCCCGCACAGAGACCTGTGGCCCGGAATCGCGGGTCTGGCGGCCGCGGCACTGCTGATCACCGGGCATGTGCTGTGGATGCGCACACCCGACCTCGAGGGGAGCGGCGCGATCAGGCGGGTCGTGCTCTTCTACGTCAAGGACAGCAGCCAGCACCTGGCGGAGGCGGCGACACTGATCCTGCTGGCGGCGGGCATGCTGTTCCTGTTCTTCCTGGTCGCGGTCGCGCGGCTGGCCGGCAACCGATCGCATCTCGTGCTGGTGGGCGGCACGGTGTTCGCGGTGTTCCTCATGGTCGCGGCGATCACCGGGAACATCTTCGCGGTCACGGCGGACCACTCCGACGTCTTCCCGGTCATCCCCGTCACCTCACTCGCCGCGATCCTGCTGCTGTACGTGGCGTACGGCGCGATCATCGCGGCGATGGCGGGCGCGGCAGTGATGCTCTTCGCGCTCTGGCGCGCGGCACAGGACACCCCCTCGGTACCGGCCTGGCTCGGCTGGGCGGGCTTCGTGGTGGCCGTGCTGTCGCTGGCGGGTCCGCTCACCGCGTGGTTCACACCGCTGCTGCTGGCCCTGTGGATGCTGGGGGCGGGAGGGCTGCTGATCCTGAACGCCCGCGCGCGGGAAGGTGAGGGGCGGCCGACCTGATATCTGCTGAGCAGAAGCCAGTGACCAGGCCGGCCGGCAGCCCGGTGCGGGCAGCGATCCTAAAAAGCGCATGCGTCAGGACCACTCATCTGCGCCAGTCGCGAGCTGTGAACAGTGGCATCGAGGAGCGCGCTCATGGTCAATGTCAGTGTCGAGACCGCCCAGCAGAACGGCGGAGCTCCTTCGGGACAAGGCTTCGAGGTCCACGACGAACTCTGGGCCAAGGACGAGGCCACCTGCTCACCGTGTGACAACAAGCTGCCCGACAGCCACTGAGCGGCAGTAAAGTCCTGCCCCTGCCACTCTCTTCAGGAGCGCAGGGGCAGGGCGACTCCCACTACTCACGCAGAGGATGCACGTTGCCCGCACGACACGACGTCGAGGCCGAACGCGAACTCTGGGATGCGTACGCCCAGAGCACCAAAGGTGATGTGTTCGACTCCGATCCCGTCTTCTGCTGGACCCAGTACGCCGGACACGGGCCAGGCACGGAGCTCCTGGGCAATCCGGAGACCGCGCTGGAGATCGGGTGCGGCACGGGGCATGCTCTGGCCTTTCTCGCTCAGCAGGGCGTCAAGGTGACCGGCGTCGACCTCTCGCCCGTCATGGTCGAGCACGCCACCGAGCGCTGGGGGCCGATGGGCGCGCAGTTCGTCTGCGCCGAGGTACTCGACCACCTGCGCGCCGGCACGGAAACCTACGACGCGATCTATTCGATCTTCGGGGCCGCGTGGTTCACCGATCCGGTCAAGCTGTTCCCGCTGATCGCCGAGCGGTTGAACCCCGGTGGAGTCCTGGTCTTCTCCCAGCCACCGGCCATCCCTGGAGCCTATGGTCCGCAGGGAATGTACAAGGGGGGATTCGCCGGCAGGGCAATGTTCACCTACCGCTACAGCTACACGCCCCGAAGGTGGTCGAGCCTGCTGGTCAAGAGTGGTTTCAGAAGTGCCGAAGCGCACGTCCTGGATGCTCCGAAGACCGGCCACATCGGAACACTGATAGTGCGCGCTGTTGCAAGTTGAGGCTCCTTGCGCCGGGGGTGTGAAATCCGGGCCCCGGTGGACCACCAACTGGCCTTGCTGGATGCCCCTTTAAAGAACTTGGGAAAGAACTTCCCTCACCCAACCGGACTTCTCACTCGTTCAGGTGACGAAGTGGCAGATGTGCAGGGATGGGCGGTACGGTCGCGCCATACCAACCGCATATGACGACGGCCCCCGCCGGGACTGGCATCCCGGACGAGGGCCTGTTCATCCAGGAAGAAAAAGGCTTCCCGATGACTTCAACGAAGTCTAGCGCGCCCTCATGCGCGCGCAGTGAGACCGACCCGCATGCCGGAGTGATGCACGTACGGCACCGCCACGACTCGGAGTTCGCCGTCGTCGGCAACCACCTCGCCCAGCACCGTGAGCTGTCCGCCGTCGCGATCGGCATCGGCGTCCACATCCAGTCCCTCCCGGACGGCGCCCGCGTCAGCATCGGCAAGCTCGTCGAGCGTTTCCCGGAGGGCGAGGTCCGCATCGCCCGCGCATTGCGAGAGCTGGAGGCCGCGGGGTACCTGCAGCGGCGGCTCGGGCGGATCGCGAGCGGACGGGTCGTGACCCGTACGACGTGGTACGAGCGGCCGGGCGCCCTGCCCGTCGCCGCGGATGCCCCGTCCGTCCCCGCGGATGCCCAGCCCGTCCCCGCGGATGCCCCGGCCAAGCCCGAGCCCGCATCCGAACCCGAGCCCGCACAGCCGCCCTACTAGGGCTGAACGTCCTCTTCGGCGCGCTGATTTCTTCGCCTCTGTGATGTGCTCGGCCTCCTGCTCGTCGGGTGTGACGCCCGCCCCTGAGGGCACCGAAGGAATCCACGAGATGTGGGCCACATCCCGGAGGGAGGTTGAGACAAGGCCGCACGGGCTGCGTATCGCCTCACAACGAAACAGCGAAGCCCGACCCGTGCCGCCCGCCTCTCCGTCACAGACCCACCCCTGCGACCGTCATTTGACGTTTTGGTGCGTATCCGCCCATGAAAGACATCGCTGGTTTGTCCGCGACAAGACATTCCACGGACGTTGGTTGAGGAGGACCGCCGGTGGGATTCAACGACACCGAACCTCAGCGAGCTCACAGTCCAGGTTCTGATCTCGCGCAAGAGATACGGGACTCCTTCCAGGTCGTGCTGGACGCCTTGGACGCCGCACGCGCCGACCTCTACGCGATTGACGAGCAGCAGGGCCGGCCCGAAGCCCCGCCGCCGTCCTGGCAACAACCCAGCGAACAGACCAGGGACGCAGGCGTCACTCATCCGCCCCCGTCTGTGTCCTTGCCCCCGGCTCCGCCCCTACCCCGACGGACACAGCCTGTGGCGCCTGGGCCAGAGTGCCTGGGTCTGGATCCTCCGCTCGCCGTCGAGCCTTATGCGGTGGAGCCGCTGAAGACCGGTGGCGTACGGCAGGTCGACGCTCCGGAGGATGTCGTGGTGGAGCCGCTGTGGTTGCGCGCCACGCATCTGGAGCCTGTTCCGCCCCCGTCGTTGGGAACGCCACCCCCGGCGGGAAGACCGCCGATGGCGAGTGGCGCAGGCCCGACGTACGTCGCACCGCCGCTGACCTGTCCTCCCCCGCAGGAGGGCGCGCGCGGCCGGTCCGGCCCGCGCCCGTACACCAACCGGTCGGCTGCCCCCGGGCGCTCGGCTCCGCCCTCGGACCAACTCCTCGCCCCGTCCTCGGAGTCGCCACCGCCATCACCCCCCGTCCGGACGCACGCGAGGAACAGAAGCCGAGGATGGCGGCGCTTCGCCGACCGACGGGACACTCGTGTCGCCGGAGTCTTCGGACTGGGTGCCGTGAGCGGACTGATCCTCGCATCTTCGCTGCTGGGCATCGACAACCCCGGACCGGCGGTCCCGTCCGCGCCGTCCGAGCAACTGGACCGGCCGCCCGCGCCCGACAACCCCGCTCCCAGGCTCCCCGAGATCCCGGGCACGGGCGTACTGCGCCAGGGCGACAGCGGCCATGGGGTATACGAGCTGCAGGTCCGTCTGCTCCAGGTCCCGAACGTGTACGACGGCGGCGCGATCGATGGTCGCTACGACAAGGAGGTCCGAGCGGCTGTGGCCAGATTCCAGCAGTGGTACGGCGTCCGCGGTGACGAGACGGGCGTCTACGGCGACAACACGCGCCTCGCCCTCATGTTGCGTACCAAGTAGCAGGACTCGGTCAGGTTGGCGTGGGTCTGGGCGGCTGTCTGATTCAACCGGTACCACCGTGCACGTCGACGGTGGAGGAACCATCGCCTGACACGGGACTCGCCTGGAGTGCGGGCGTGCCGTCGGACAGCGGGGCGGCCTCGAGGAGACCGTATGCGGTACGGCGGCACGGTCTGCCCCGCTGCCTCCGCCGGTCAGTCCTGCCCGTCTGCTGCCGCCGCGGATTGCGCTGCGGAAGCGGCCGTCCTTCTGGCGCTTCGCGAGAGTGGGAACGAGGGAGCGGCGGCAGGTGAGCTTGTCGTTGAGGTAGGTCTCGATCTCGGCGTGATGTCCTTGCGTTTTCGACCCGCTTCTCCAGCCGGGCGATGGAGCAGGGATCAACCGCCGTCACCACCTGCGACAACCCAACGAAAAGCTCAGTAACTCGATGGTGGGTGTGCTGGTTTCTCAGCGGTGCCGGCGGCGGCGTGCCACGGCAGTGGCATGCTCCTCGCCATGTATGAAGATCCGCAGGACAAGACAACGCCGGGGTTGTGGGGGCGCATCGCGTGTGCCTGGGCGATTGCTTTCGCCGTGCTTCATTTTTACTGGGCGCTGGGCGGCGACTGGGGCCTCAGCGTCTCGGCGGGGCCCCTGGCCGAGGAACGCCCTGGGTGGTTCGTGGCGGTGGGCTTGTGGGGCGTGGGATTGCTATGCCTTGTCGGCGGTGTGCTGGGATGGCTTCTCGCCAGGCCGCAGCCTCGTGGCCTGGCAGGACGGGTGGTCAAGGCCCTGGGGTGGGGGGCCTGCGCTGTGCTGCTGGTGCGCGGCATCGCCGTCGAGGTGCTGCTGCTGAGCGACACTGCGGGCCAGGAGATAGACGTAAGCCCGGAACAGCGGCTGTGGACGCTGCTGTTGTGGAATCCCTGGTTCCTGGTCGGTGGTCTGGCCTTCGGTTTAGCCGCACGGGGGGCCGGAAGAGCGAAGGGCGCGAGTAGCGGCACTGCCTGACAGTGCGTCGGGGAATGCGGAGAAGAGGGTGCCCAAGATCGTTCTGTGACGAATGAACTGGACACCCTGCTGACGGCACTGTACGTGAAGGTCGATGACGAGCTGGAGGTGGAGCGATGGATGGGCTGCCCGCCGCAGTTGAGCGACGCGGAGCTGGTCACGCTCGCCGTGGCCCAGGCACTGCTCGGCTTCCGTTTCGGCTGTGCTGGGAGGAATCCAGCGGAATCAGTAAGCTCTCTGGCGCTCAGTGACAGGCATGTTGGGCGGTAGCCCAACGGCGAGCGGTGGGGGACGCCATGGTTGATGCAGTTGTTCCGATACTTCTGGTGCTTGGGATCGCCGCATGGTTGTTCCTGCGTGAATCAAACAAAACCTCGGTTCAGTCACTCGATGGCTCAGGGTGCGGCTGCATCCTCGGGTTCGTGCTGCTGATCTTTGTGGCGTTGATGTTCGTCGGCGCAAAGTACGGCGGTTGACCGACGGTATTGCCCCGCCGCCCCGTCCTCCGATGGACGCGTCCCAGGGTGAGCAAGGTGCTCTCAGACATTGCGCCCGTGTACGACCTGGTGAAAGCCGGCGGTCGAGGCGCTGCTCAGCAAAATCGGCGAAGCCCGGCCGTAGCCTCGGAGCAAGCAGCACGAGGAGAGGACAGTCCATGCCCCCAGTCATCGCCGTCACCGGAGCAAGTGGCCGCGTCGGGGGGCGGGTTGCCCGTCGGCTTGTCGGGGCCGGGGCCGCCGTTCGGCTGCTCGGGCGGGATCCGGGGCGGCTGCCCGCGCCGGCGGGGGCCGACATCGCGCCCGCCGCCGATTACCGGGACGGGGAGGCGATGCGGCGGGCCCTCGACGGGGCGCAGACGCTGTTTCTCGTCTCCGCGCACGAGGCGCGCGAACGGGTGCGGGTGCACACCAGCGCTGTCGACGCCGCCGTCGCGGCGGGGATCGAGCGCATCGTGTACGTGTCCTTCCTCGGCGCCGCGCCCGACGCGACGTTCACGTACGCCCGCGACCACTGGCACACCGAGGAGTACATCCGGGGCACGGGGCCGGCGTACACCTTCCTGCGGGACAGCTTCTATCTGGCCGAGCTGCCGGCGATGGCCGGGGCGGACGGGGTGATCCGCGGGCCCGCGGGCGAGGGGCGGGTGGCCGCCGTCGCGCACGAGGACATCGCGGACGTGGCCGCTGCCGTGCTGCTGGGCGATGGGCACGACGGGGCGACGTACGACGTCACCGGGCCCGTCGCGCTCTCCCTCGCCGAGGTGGCCGGGGAACTGAGCCGGGTCACCGGGCGCACGGTCACCTATGTGCCCGAGACGCGCGAGGAGGCGTACGCCTCACGGGCCCACTACGGCGTCGAGGACTGGGAGGTCACCGGCTGGGTGTCCTCGTACGAGGCGATCGCCGCCGGGGAGATGGCCACCGTCTCCGATGCCGTACCGCGGTTGACCGGGCACCCGGCGAAGACCTTCGCCGGGTATTTGATGGACAACCCGGACAGCTACGGGCACCTCTTGCCCTGACGCCATACGTCCGAGACGAGCGGGACGCCCGGCCGGTAGGCGAGGTGGACATGGCTCGGGGCGTCGAGCAGCACGAGGTCGGCGCGGGCGCCGGGGGTGATGCGGCCGATGTCCGTACGGCGCAGCGCCCGCGCCCCGCCGGCCGTCGCGGACCAGATGGCTTCGTCCGGGGTCATCTTCATGTCCCGTACGGCGAGGGCGATGCAGAACGGGACGGAGGACGTGAACGACGAGCCCGGGTTGCAGTCCGTGGACAGCGCGACGGTCACGCCGGCGTCGAGCAGGCGGCGGGCGTCCGGCCATTCGGCGCGGGTGGAGAACTCCGCGCCGGGCAGCAGCGTGGCGACGGTCTCGCTGCTCGCGAGGGCGTCGACGTCCGCGTCGGTGAGGTGCGTGCAGTGGTCGGCGGAGGCGGCGTCGAGCTCGACGGCGAGCTGCACGCCGGGGCCGTAGCTCAGCTGGTTGGCGTGCACACGGGGGTGCAGGCCCTTCGCCTTGCCGGCGGTGAGGATCGCGCGGGCCTGGTCGCCGTCGAAGGCCCCCTTCTCGCAGAAGACGTCGACCCAACGGGCGTACGGAGCACAGGCGTCGAGCATCTCGCCGGTGACGAGGGCGACGTAGGCGGCGGGGTCGTCGGCGTAGTCGGGCGGGACGATGTGCGCGCCGAGGTAGGTGATCTCGTCGGTGTGCCTCGCAGCGATCCGCAGGGCGCGGGCCTCGTCCTCGACGGTGAGCCCGTAGCCGGACTTGGTCTCGAAAGTGGTGGTGCCCTGGCGCAGCGCCTCGCGGAGGTAGTGCGTGAGGTTCGCTTCGAGCGCTTCGTCAGAGGCCGCGCGAGTGGCGGCGACGGTGGTGCGGATGCCGCCGGCGGTATAGGCGCGGCCGGACATCCGGGCGTTGAACTCCTGGGTGCGGTCGCCGGCGAAGAGGAGGTGGGAGTGGGAATCGACGAAGCCGGGGATGACGGCGCGGCCGGCGGCGTCGACGGCCTCATCGGCTGCCGGGGCGTCGGCGTTGGGTCCGACCCATGCGATGCGGTCGCCGTCGATGACTACGGCGGCGTCCTGGAGGAGGCCGATGGGGGTTCCGTCGCCGAGGGCGGGGTCGTTGGTGACGAGGCTGCCGATGTTGGTGATGACGGTGGTGGTCATGGGTTCCTCTCTAGCCGCGCAGCGCTGCGATGGACGAGGCGAGGGCCGCCGGGACGTCCGGGACCAGGACGTGCGAACCGTCCCGCACCACCTGGCGGCCCGCCACGACCGTGTGGCGCACATCCGCCGCCGTCGCCGCGAAGATCGCCGTCTCGACCGCCAGGCGCTGCACCGGACCCGCCGTGCGGACCGAGTCCAGGGCCACCGTCGTGAAGTCCGCCAGCATGCCCGGCTCGAGGCGGCCCGCTTCGTGCCATCCCAGTGCGGCGTGGCCGTCTTCGGTCGCGGCCCGCAGCAGGGCCGCGGCCGTCCAGTGGCCGCGCGTCCGGGTGCGCAGGCGTTCGTTCAGTTCCATCGCGCGCGCCTCCTCCAGCAGGTCGATCACAGCATGGCTGTCGCTGCCGAGCGACAGCGGTGAGCCGGCCCCCTGCAGCGCCGCCGCCGGGCCGATGCCGTCCGCCAGGTCGCGTTCCGTCGTCGGGCACATGCACGTGCCCGACGACGTCCCGCCCAGCAGCGCGACGTCCTCGTTCGTCAGATGCGTGTTGTGGACGCCCGTCGTCCGCGGGCCCAGTACGCCGTGGTCGGCGAGCAGTCGCGTCGGGGTGCACCCGTGCGCGGCGAGGCACGCCTCGTTCTCCGCCGTCTGCTCGGAGAGGTGGACATGGAGCGGGGCCCGGCGCTCCTGTGCCCACTGAGCCACCGTGCTCAGCTGCCCGGCCGGGACCGCGCGTACCGAATGGATCGCCGCGCCGATCAGCGCATGGTCGCCGCCCTTCAGCGCGGAGGCCCGTTCGGCCCACGCCTCTGCCGTGCCGTCGGAGAAGCGCAACTGGAGCTTGGTCGGCGCCTCGCCACTGTGCTTATTCCTGATGGCGGACGACAGATACGCCGTGTCCAGCAGCGTGATCCGGATCCCCGCATCCGCCGCCGCCGCGATCAGTGCCTCGCCCATCGCGTTCGGGTCGCGGTACGCGGCCCCGCCCGGCGCGTGGTGCAGATAGTGGAACTCGCCGACCGCCGTGATCCCGGCCAGCGCCATCTCCGCGTACACCGCCCGGGCGAGCGAGAAGTACGTTTCCGGTGTCAGCCGCGACGCGACCTGGTACATCACCTCGCGCCAGGTCCAGAAGGTCCCGGCGCCCACCTGCACCGTGCCCCGCAGGGCGCGGTGGAAGGCGTGCGAGTGTGCGTTCGCGAGGCCCGGGATCGTCAGGCCGCGCAGCACTACGGCGCCCGGCGGCGGGGCTTCGGCCCCCTTGCGTACGGCGGTGATCCGGCCGTCCGCCACCTCGAGCGCCACGCCCGGCTCGACGTTCGTTTCCAGCCAGGCGTGTTCCGCCCAGTACGTCAACTGCACGCCAGGCCCTCCAGTACGTCGGCGAGTGCGAGCACCCCGGCCACACAGTCGTCCTCGGCGGCGAACTCCGCCGGGGAGTGCGAGACGCCCGTGGGGTTCCGTACGAACAGCATGGCCGTCGGGATGGAACCGGACAAAATACCCGCGTCGTGGCCCGCGCCCGTGCCGAGCACCGGAACCGTGCCGCCCAGGATCTTGTTCAGCTCGTCGCGCAGGGCGTGCTCGAATTCGATCACGGGGGTGAAGGACTCCCGTACGACCGTCAGGTCCACCCCGTGCCGGTCGGCGTACTCGCGCGCGGATCTTTCGATGCCGGCCGTCACCGTGTCGAGCGTGGCCTGGTCGGGAGCGCGGGAGTCCAGCCAGCCGCGCACCAGCGAGGGAATCGCGTTGACGGCGTTCGGCTCGACGGCGATCTTGCCGAACGTGGCGACCGCGCCCGCGAGTTCCGCCTCGCGGCGCGCGGCGAGGACCGTCTGCGCGTACGTCAGCATCGGGTCGCGGCGGTCGACGAGCCGCGTGGTGCCGGCGTGGTTGGCCTCGCCGTGGAAGTCGAACCGCCAGCGGCCGTGCGGCCAGATCGCGGACGCGATGCCGACCCGGTCGCCGGACAGGTCGAGGGCACGGCCCTGCTCGACGTGGAGCTCGACGAACGCGCCGATACGGGCGAGCCGTTCGGGGTCGGGACCGATGGTGGACGGGTCGTATCCGGCCGCCTCCATGGCCTGCGGGAGCGACACCCCGTCGCCGTCGCGGAGCCCGTACGCCGCTTCGCGCGTCAGCTGTCCGGCCGCGAGTCGCGAGCCGACGCAGGCGAGGCCGAAGCGGGCGCCCTCCTCGTCACCGAAGTTGGTGATGGCGAGGGGCCGGGTGAACTCCGCTCCCCTGCGGCGGAGTTCATCGAGCGCGGCGAAGGAGGAGACGACGCCGAGGGGGCCGTCGAACGCGCCGCCGTCGGGGACGGAGTCGAGGTGCGAGCCGGTGACGACGGCGCCGGGGGCGGTGGGGTCGCCGAGCCAGGCCCACTGGTTGCCGTTGCGGTCGGTCTCGTAGGTGAGGCCGCGGGTTTCTGCCTGGGCCCGGAACCAGGCGCGGCAGTCGGTGTCGGCGGCGGTCCAGGCGTAGCGGCGGTAGCCGCGGGTTTCCGGGTTGCGGCCGATGGGGGCGAGGTCCGCCCACATCTGGTGGAAGGACTCCCCGGCCCTGTCCCTTCCCACTGTTTCACCGTGCGGCTCCGCCGCGTGGGGGCTCCGCGCCGGACCCTCCCCCTCCGCCCCGCGGGCGTGCGGGGACCCCCGCTCCTCAAACGCCGGAGGGGTTGATTCCGCCCGCCCGCCGCCCGTGGGGGCAGCCTCGCCCGGGGCCCGGTGCTCCGGCGCCGGGCCGGCCGGGTTGGCGTCGGCCGACGTCACGCCTGGTCCCCTTCCCGCATCGGGACCCGCACGCCACGCTCGTCCGCGACCGACTCCGCGATGTCGTAGCCCGCGTCCACATGCCGGATGACGCCCATTCCCGGGTCGTTCGTCAGCACCCGGCGGATCTTCTCGCCGGCCAGCTTCGTGCCGTCCGCCACGGAGACCTGGCCCGCATGGATGGAGCGGCCCATGCCGACGCCGCCGCCGTGGTGGATGGAGACCCAGCTCGCGCCGGACGCGACATTGACCATCGCGTTCAGCAGCGGCCAGTCGGCGATCGCGTCGGAGCCGTCGAGCATGGCCTCCGTCTCGCGGTACGGGGACGCCACCGAGCCGCAGTCCAGGTGGTCGCGGCCGATCACCAGCGGGGCGGCCAGCTCGCCGGACGCCACCATGTCGTTGAAGCGCTCGCCCGCGCGGTCCCGCTCGCCGTAGCCCAGCCAGCAGATACGGGCCGGCAGGCCCTGGAAGTGGACGCGCTCGCCGGCCAGCTTGATCCAGCGGTGCAGGGACTCGTTCTCGGGGAAGAGCTCGAGCATCGCCTTGTCGGTCTTGTGGATGTCCGAAGCCTCACCCGACAGGGCGGCCCAGCGGAACGGGCCCTTGCCCTCGCAGAACAGCGGCCGGATGTACGCCGGGACGAAGCCGGGGAAGTCGAACGCCCGGCCGTAACCGGCCAGTTGCGCCTCGCCACGGATCGAGTTGCCGTAGTCGAAGACCTCGGCGCCCGCGTCCATGAAGCCGACCATGGCTTCCACATGCCTGGCCATCGACTCACGCGCGCGCTGTGTGAAGTCGGCCGGCTTCTCCGCCGCGTACGACTGCATGTCGTCGAGGTCGACACCGACCGGCAGGTAGGCCAGCGGATCGTGGGCGCTCGTCTGGTCGGTCACGATGTCGATCGGCGCGCCCTCGGCGAGCATCCTCGGCAGCAGCTCCGCCGCGTTGCCGAGCAGGCCGATGGAGAGCGGGCGGCGCGCGTCGCGTGCCTCGACGGCCAGCTGGAGCGCGTGCTCCAGCGAGTTCGCGCGCACGTCCAGGTAGCGGTGCTCGATACGGCGCTCGATCGCCCGCGGGTCGACGTCGATACAGATCGCGACGCCGTCGTTCATGGTGACGGCCAGCGGCTGCGCGCCGCCCATTCCGCCCAGACCGGCGGTCAGAGTGATCGTCCCGGCCAGCGTGCCGCCGAACTTCTTCGCGGCGACGGCGGCGAACGTCTCGTACGTGCCCTGCAGAATGCCCTGTGTGCCGATGTAGATCCACGAACCGGCCGTCATCTGGCCGTACATGGTGAGGCCGAGTGCCTCGAGACGCCGGAACTCCTCCCAGTTCGCCCAGTCACCGACCAGGTTGGAGTTGGCGATGAGCACGCGCGGCGCCCACTCGTGCGTCTGCATCACACCGACCGGGCGGCCGGACTGGACGAGCATCGTTTCGTCCTGCTTCAGCGTCCGCAGCGTGCGCACCATCGCGTCGAAGGAGCGCCAGTCGCGGGCGGCCTTGCCGGTGCCGCCGTAGACGACGAGCTTGTCCGGGTGCTCGGCGACCTCGGGGTCGAGGTTGTTCTGGAGCATGCGGAGGGCGGCCTCCTGCTGCCATCCCAGGGCGCTCAGTTCCGTACCGCGCGGTGCCCGTACGGGTCGGGGTCCTGACATGGCAATGCCTCCTCGCGACTGCGATCATGAGTGTTGGCTCATCTATTCACATCCTGTCGGCCTGAATAGTCTTAGTCAACAGCTGCGCCGTGGCCTACCGGGTGATTGGCTGAAGCACATGGCTTCAGACCGTCGGGATCAGGCCGTACGTGCGGCAGTGGAGCAGGGTCTTCTCAGCGAGGCGCAGCCGGTCGCCGCCCTCCTCGACGTGGCCGGCATCCGCGCCTCCGCCGCCTCGCTGCGAGCGGCATTCGCCGCCGTCACCGACGCGCCCGTGCTGCACGCCTTCGCCGTGAAGGCCTCACCCCTCGCTGCCGTACTCGCGCTGCTGCGCGCCGAGGGCATCGGCGCGGAGGTCGCGAGCCCGGGCGAGCTGGCGCTGGCCCGGGCCGCCGGCGTGGGCCCGGAGCGCACGGTCCTCGACTCCCCCGCCAAAACACCCTCCGAGCTGCGCGAAGCCCTCTCCCTGGGGATCGCCGTCAACGCCGACAATCCGCAGGAGCTCGCGCGCGTCGACGCCCTCGTCTCCTCCGCCGGCAGCCGGTCCCCGCTCGGCCTGCGGGTCAATCCGCAAATCGGCCGGGGCGCCATCGGGGCGCTCTCCACGGCGACGCCCACCTCGAAATTCGGGGTCGCGCTGCGCGACGAGGGGGCTCGCGAGTGGGTCGTACGCGCCTATCTCGACCGCCCCTGGCTGACCCGGCTGCACACCCACTCCGGCTCGCAGGGCATGCCGCTCACCCTCATGGCGCAGGGCATCCGGGCGGTGTACAAGCTCGCTGAGGAGATCAACGCCGCGGTCGGGCGGCAGCAGATCGACACCATCGACATCGGCGGCGGCCTCCCGGTCAACTTCGCCTCCGACGAGGAGACCCCGACCTTCGCCGAGTACGCCGGGCTGCTGGCGGAGCAGGTCCCCGGGCTGCTCGACGGGCGCTACGGCCTGGTCACCGAGTTCGGCCGGTCCCTGCTCGCCAAGCACGGCACGGTGCTCGCCCGCGTCGAGTACGCGAAGACGGCGGGCTCCCGCCCCATCGCGGTCACCCACGCGGGCGTCCAGGTCGCCACCCGTACGGTCTACGACCCGATCTCCTGGCCGCTGCGCATCGCCGCGTACGACTCCAAGGGCATCCCGAAGGCCGGTGCGGACGTCCCGCAGGACATCGCGGGACCGGCCTGCTTCGCGGGCGACCTGCTCGCCGAGGCGCGGCCGCTGCCCCTGCTGGAGCAGGGCGATGTGATCGCCGCGCTGGACACCGGCGCGTACTACTTCTCGAACCACTACGGCTACAACAGCCTTCCGCGGCCCGGGGTGTACGGCTTCGGCACCGGTGCGGACGGATCTGTGCGGTTCGCGACCGTACGGGCCCCGCAGAGCCTGGAGGGGATCGTCAGCGAGTCCGGCGGCGATCACCCGGATGCGCTGACCGGCGGCATCTGAGGTAGTCCGCACCGCGCATGGGGCAGATCCTTTCTGTCATCCCACCGACCGGAGGGGCCCATGTCCACGACCGGCACACCGGAAGCGACGCCGCTCAACGAGCCGCCGCTCAAACGGGCCATCAGCTCGAAGCTGATGATCCTGTTCGTGATCGGCGACATCCTGGGCACCGGCATCTACGCCACGACCGGCAAGGTCGCGGGGAAGGTCGGCGGGGCGTTGTGGCTGCCGTTCGCCATCAGCTTCATCGTCGCCCTCCTCACCGCCGCGTCGTACGTCGAACTGGTCGGCAAGTACCCGAAGGCCGCGGGCGCCGCGCTCTACACGCAGAAGGCGTTCAAGGTCCCCTTCCTGACCTTCATCATCGCCTTCATGGTGATGTGCTCCGGGCTGTCGTCCGCGAGCGCCGCCGCGCGTGCCTTCAGCGGCGACTACTTGGAGGAGTTCACCGGCGCCATCCCGTCGACACTGATCGCGATCGTCTTCATCCTGGCGCTCGCGAGCCTGGCGTTGCGCGGCGTGTCCGAGTCGGTGAAGACCAACGTGGTACTGACGCTGGTCGAGCTGAGCGGTCTGCTGGTGATCCTCGCCATCGGACTGTGGGCGGTACTGACGGGAGGGGGCGAGCCGTCGCGGCTGAGCGACTTCGAAGCCGAGGGCACGGGGTTCGCACTGCTCACCAGCGTGCTGGGAGCGACCGCGCTCGCCTTCTTCGCCTTCGTGGGCTTCGAGGACTCCGTCAACATGGCCGAGGAGACCAAGGACCCGGCCCGCACCTTCCGCAAGGCGATCTTCATCGGCGTCGCCGTCACCGGCACGATCTATGTGCTGGTCGCGCTGGTGTCCTCGCTGCTGGTCGAGTACACCGTGCTGGAGAAGTCCAGCGGCCCGCTGCTGGAAGTCGTCAAGGCCGGCGGAGTCGTCTTCCCGCCCAAACTCTTCGCCGGGATCGCGCTCTTCGCCGTCACCAACTCCGCGCTGATCAACATCATGATGGCTTCGCGGCTCTGCTACGGCCTCGCCAACGAGAGGGTGCTGCCGCGCGCCATGGGGAAGGTGCTGCCCAACCGCCGCACCCCCGTCAACGGGATCATCTTCGTCACGCTGCTCGCCATCGGGCTGGTGTCCACGGGCGAGATCGAGGGGCTCGGCGACACCACCGCGTTCCTGCTGCTGTGTGTCTTCGCGGTGGTCAACATCGCCGTACTGGTCCTGCGCAAGGACCGCGTGGACCACCCGCACTTCCGCACCTGGACGCCACTGCCGGTGCTCGGCGCGATCACCGCGATCATCCTGGCAAGCCCGCTCGCGGACCGGGCGGCGGACGTCTACATCCGGGCGGGGGTGCTTCTCGCGCTCGGGGTTGTGCTGTGGGCGATCAACAAGGTGGCGCTGAAGGTACGCGGCGAGGACCGGACCTAAGGAGTTGCCCCAGTGCCCGCCGCGCCGTCCCGGCGGCGTGCGGGCATGCCGGACATCCGGTCTCGAGCCGTCAGGAACCGCCGGTTAGGTGCGGATCTTAACGGGCGCTGGCATGTTCCGATGGAAAATGCCCCAACTCCCCCCTCCCGTGCCGACGGTGCGTAACTTCTCCGTCACTGCCGCACAACAGTGCGCCGCATTCCCAGGCGGAGAGGAGCGTCCGCGTGCCCGGAATCGACGAGTGTCTGCTGGAAGCCATGCTGGTGCCTGGCGCGCGCGGAGCGGCAGTCGTGGACTGGATCAGCGGGCTGGCGCTCGGCTCGGTCGGTGAGCCATCGGGAAGCGATCACGAGGCGACCGCCGCGGAGACCGCCGAACTGGCGAGGATGGCCACGGAGTACGGGGCGTTCGCACCCGAGGAGCCCGCCGTGGACGACGACAGTGGCAAAGCCAAGGGGCCGCCGGTCGAGGACCTCATCGTCACGACCCGCACCGGCTATCACGTGGTGCGGTTCGTGGAGACCACCTTCGACAGCAGCGTCTTCCTGCATCTGTGGCTCGACCGGGAGCTGGGCAATCTGGCACTGGCCCGCCTGCGCCTCTCGGACCTCGCCGAACGGCTGGTGCTCGGATGAGAACGGCTGTCTCCCCGATGCTCGTCCGGCTGGCGGACGAGCGAGCCACCGGCGTGCTGGTACGCGACCACGGCGCCCTCTATCTGGCCGACGGCCAGATCGTGCATGCCGAGAGCCCGGCCGCGCCCGGCCTCGACGTACTGCTGACTGCGAGCGGCCGGCTGCGGCCCGAGCACTGGGCGGACGCGGTGGCGCAGGCGGGCGCGCGCAACGAGGTCGCACGCTTTCTCGTCGACAGCGGCCAGGTCGCCGGCGGCGAGCTGGAGATCTGCCATCTGGGCGCGCTGTTCGACGCGGCCTTCTTCGCGCTGGCGCCGGGCAGCGGTCCGACCCGCTTCCGCTACGGGGTCGCCCACTGGATCGGAGCAGTGCGACCGGTCCCCGCCCAGGTGGTCGAGCGCGAGGCACGGCGGCGGGGCCGGCTGCTGGACTCCCTGTGGCCCTATCCCGAGATGGACACCGCTCCGGTGGAGCGCAGCCCGCACACCACGGAGCTGACGGTCAGCCCCCGACAGCAGGCACTCCTGAACCTTGCCGACGGCGTACGCACCCCGGCCGCGATCGCCCGGAAGCTCGGCCGTCCCGCCTTCAACACGTTGATCGAGGTGCGAAGGCTGGCCGCGGCGGGGCTCATCCAGATCCGCGCCGAGCCGGCCGAGCCCACCGAGCCCACTGCCATATCCGAGATCGCGGAGCCACCCGCCATGTTGGACTCCGCGCTGCTACGCCGGCTCCGCGACGCACTGGAGGCAAGCCTGTGACGCACCGCTCCATCCACCGGGCATTCCGCTCGCCGTCATGAGACGCGCACTGAGGCTGCGCGCCGAGAGGAGACAGCTCATGACGGTCGAGGCCGATGTGCTCGGTGAACTGAAACGGCTCCGCGTCCGGGTGCCACAGCTGACCGGGGCCCTCGCCGCCAGCGCGGACGGCCTGGTGCTGGCGGCGGACACGGCAGAGGCGGAGAGCGTCGCCGCACTGACCGCCGCCGCCCTCGGCGTCGCTCTGCGCCTGACCGAGACCACCGGCCAGGGCGGCTTCCGTGAGCTGCTGGTCCGGGGCGACCTGGGATACGTCGCGACCTACGCGGCGGGCGCCTCGGCCGTCCTCACCCTCCTGGCCGAGCCACGCATCAACGTGGGCCGGCTCCATCTCGAGGCCCGCCGCTCCAGCGCCCGCATCGGCGAACTGGTCGACAGCGCCCTCGAACGACCGGAGAACACCTGACCCATGACCCCCACACCATCACGCACCCCAAACAGACGGAAAGGAAGTGCGCCTCTCATGGCCAACACCGAAACCGCCCTCAAGGAAGCCACCACTGTCATCGAGGGCGCCCTTGGCGCCGCACTCGTCGACTACACGAGCGGAATGGCCCTCGGCACCATCGGCGGCGGAAAGGACCTGGACCTGACGGTGGCCGCCGCGGGCAACACCGACGTGGTGCGCGCCAAGCTGCGCACCATGGAGCAGCTCGGGCTCAAAGAGGGCATCGAGGACATCCTGATCACGCTCGGCTCGCAGTACCACATGATCCGGCTGCTCAAGGGCCGGGGCACCAACGGCCTGTTCCTCTACATCGCGCTGGACAAGCAACGGGCGAACCTCGCCATGGCCCGGCACCAACTGAAGAAGATCGAGGCCGAGCTGGAGGTCTGACCCCGCGGCCGGACTGTCCGGCATTTCGCCGGTCAGCGGCGCCGCGCCCCGCGGGGTGCGGCGTCGCCGCCCGCGACGCCGATGGCCCGAAAGCCCTTGAAGGGCGCGACGACAGGGCCCTTCGCGATCCGGTCGGTACGGATCCACAGCAGCGTCCCGCTCGCCCGCTCCCGGCGGCCGAGCCAGGGCGCCTCGACGCAGAGACCGGGCAGCCCGACGCCGGCGAGCAGCAGCGGTGCGCCCGCCGCCAGACCCGCAGGTCACACGGCCCGCGCCCCGCCGCAGCCCGTGGCCACTACTCCACGAACAGGCCCCGCTCCGCCGCCCTCGCGTCGAATTCTTCCAACCGCGCCTGCGCGTCGGGCAGGTCGTCGCACATCGCCTCCAGCAGCACCCGGCCCAGCAGCATCGGCGCGCACGCCGTGTCGAAGGCCAGGCCCGTGCCGACCGCCGCCGGGATCAGCAGGTCGCTGTGGCCGGCCACCGGGGCGAAGGCCGAGTCCGCGACCGTCACCACCTTCAAGCCCGCGGAGCGTGCGTACGCCAGTGCCTCCACGACCTCCTTGGGGTGCCGCGGCAGCGCGAAGCACAGCAGCGTGGTCGCACCCGCGCGACGGGCCGCGTCGATGCGGTCGGCGAGCATCGTGCCGCCCTCGTCCAGCAGGCGTACATCCGGGTGGACCTTGGCCGCGAAGTACGCGAAGCCCCGGGCCTGCGAGGACGCGGCGCGCAGGCCGAGCACCAGCAGCGGGCGGGACGCGGCAAGGAGCCGGCCCGCGCGTTCGACCGGGGAGGGGTCGGCGAGCAGCTCGGCCAGATGACTCAGGTTCTCGATCTCGGCGTGCACCGCCTGCTGGTACTCGTTGTACGCGTCCGGGCCCGCCTCACTCGAAGCGGGCGCGACCTCCCGCAGATGCCGGCGCAGCGCCGGATAGCCGTCGAAGCCGAGCGCGACGGCGAAGCGGGTGACGGACGGCTGGCTGACACCGGCCAGTTCGGCGAGCTCCACGCTGGACAGGAACGGCACATCGCCCGCCCGCCGCACCATGCTGTGCGCGATCCGCCGCTGCGTCGGGGTGAGCCGGTGGCCCTCGAAAAGCTGCTGCAGTCTCGCGGCAGGGCTTTCGCTCATGCCATCCCCCTCGTCGTGTCCCTCATCAGGTCCGTGAACCGGTCGAGCAGCCCGGCCGCCCGCGTCACATCGTCGGTGAGCGGCCGGTCGGCGACGTCCTCGTCGAGGACCGACTCGGCCAGCTCGAAGGCGCGACCCACCGGGAGTTCCGGGTCGGGGCGCAGCCCGCGCTGGCGCAACGCCCGTACCGCCGCGACGAGTTCACAGCCGATGACGAGCCGGTACGCGCCCCCCGCCCGCAGCGTCTGACGCGCCGCCAGCGAGGCGAAGCTGGCCTGTTCCTCGACGCCCCGGGACAGTACCGCGTGGCCGAGCGACGCGGGCGCGGAAAAGGCACGCAGATCGCCGAGGGCCGCGCCCGCCGCGTATTCGAGGATCATCACGCCGGAGCTCGCGGCCTCCGCGTCCGCGAGGAAGGGCCGCAGCCGGGTGAAGGCGGGCTCGTTCAGGGCGGAGAGCCGGGAGGTGGACAGCCGCGCCGTCTGGGTGATGGCGAGCCTGAAGTGGTCGAGATCCAGGGCGAGTTGCGCCATGTAGAAGCCGCCGTGATGGTAAGCGGCCATGTCGGCGGCCCGGATCAGCGGGTTCTCGGCGGCCGCGTTGATCTCGACCGCGAGGGTCCGCTCCAGCGCGTCCGCGGCGTCCTGCGCGGGTCCGTGGATCTGCGGCAGGCAGCGGAATCCGTACGGGTCCTGGATCCGGCCCAGCGGCGGGGTCGGCCGCTCGGGCGCACCGAGCAGTTGGCGCATCCTGGTCGCGACGGCGTACGTGCCGGGGTGCGGGCGGGCCGCGTGCACGGGTTCGGCGTAGGCCTCGTAGGAGCCGTCGACCGCGAGCAGCGAGAGGGCGGCGACCAGCTCGGTGGCCTCGACGAGCGCGCGCAGCTCGTCGAGGGCGAGCGCGGCCTGGCCGAGGGTGAGGGCGTTGGAGCTGATCAGGGCGAGGGCGTCATTGTTGTCGAGCGCCTGTGCCTCTGGGGGCGGGCCGCCCGCATCGACATTCCAGGGCTGTTCGCCAGCGAGCGCCAGCCCCATCTGGGCGAGGGCCGCGATGTCGCCGGTGCCGACCGAGCCGAACTCGTTCACGACCGGGTACGCGCCGCTCTCCAGCGCCTCGCAGAGCGCGGTGACGACGCCGGGCCGCAGTCCGGCGCCACCCGCGAGCAGCTGATTCGCCCGTACCGCCAGCATGGCTCGGACCTCGCGGGCGGGCAGCGGCTCGCCGATCGCGCCGGCGTGCGAGCGCAGCAGCCGCAGGCCGTGGTCGGCGGCGGCCCCGGTGGGCACGTTCTCGTTCCGGTTGGCGCCCACGCCGGTGGAGCGCCCGTAGACGCGGCCGGAGGCGGCGAGCTCCCGCGCGGCGTCCCAGGCGGCCTCGACACGCTTGATCGCTTCTGAGCCGGGTACGGGTCGAGCCGCGCCATCGGCCAGCCGGACGATGTCCGCGACCGGGAGGCTCTGTCCGTCGAGGACCACGACGCCGATGGGCGAGTCCAACATGTGGGACGACATCACGCGTAGACCCCTCCTTTTCGGACGGCTTGTCCTGCCTGCCGAGCATCGAGCATCTCTAACCAGTGATTTACCCCGGGGCATTGACAACTTATTCAGACGCCGAGAACTCTGCATGACGATATGCAGGCGGGGCAAGGGGATCCCCGGTCAGCATGTCGTCCCGCTGATCGCGGACCGCAAGGCCGACTCGACGGTGCGCAAGGCGCTGGCCCGGCTCGGCGCCGCGCTGACCACGGAGCAGCTGACCGAGCTCAACCGGCAGGTCGACAAGGACAAGAAGGACCCGGAGGACGTCGCGAACTCCTGGGCGAAGCAGCACGGCCTCGCCAAGAAGGGAAGCTGACCGACGGCACGGCCCGGGCCGTACGAACCTCACCCCCGGCTCCCCCAGGGGGAAACAGTGGGGCTAGCCCCACTGACGCGGCGGGCACCCGGCCGTAGCGTGAACCGTTATGGAAGCCCGCGACCCTGAGCTCAAGAAGGAACTCGACGCCACCCTGCACGCCCGCCGTGAGCTGGGGGAAGACTACGAGTCCGCGCTCATCGAATCATTCCTGGAGAAGGTCGAACAGCGCCTCGACGGCACGGTGGACCGCCGTGTCCGGCGCCAGCTCGCCGAACAGCAGATGACGGTCGCCCGGGATGCCCGCCCGTCGCATTCCGCGGAGGCCAACTTCGGGGAGCGCTTCGGCTTCGGGATCATCTCGATGATCCTCGCCGTTCCGCTGTCGGCGATCGCCGTGGTCAACGCCGACCTGCCGGGCCTGGTCGTCGCCTGGTTCGGCATCGTCGGCGTCAACGCGGTGCACGCGGCGCGGGGCTGGCCGTGGCAGCGCCACAGGAGCGAGAAGTCCGACTGGGAGGAGTAGGCACCTTCGCGAGTGAGTCGAAGGGGCGCGTCTCGAGTCAGCCGAAGGGGCGCGTCCAAGGCGCCCCGAAGGGGAACCTGGCGCCGGAAAAAGCTGTGCGCGGGGACCGCCGGCACCCCCGGCGAACCGGGGGGCGGGACGACGGCGGTCCCCGCGTGGGACACGGTCCCGGGTCAGGCCGGTCTCCGCGTCCAGGGCGTCTTGGGAGGTCCGGGAGCCGCTCCGGAGTTTCCTAGACGCCGCATTGGGTGCCGGCCGGGATCCCTGCCCGGGCCCCCTGCCGACATCCACCAATGTGCCGCACTCGTGTTAAGCGGGTGCTGCGCGAACGTGTCGCGCCCGTACCGTTTTCGCGACCGGGGCACTACGGGGGCCGGAGCGGCCCGGAAGCCACAGTGCGGATTGGCCCCGCCGCCGAGGGCGACCGGGAGTGGCCCGGTCGCCCTCGGCGCGAATTCCCGTCCCCCGGACGGCTACTTGCCGCCGCCGGCGAGGAACGCCAGCAGGTCCTGACGGCTCACCACACCCATCGGCTTGCCCTCCACCAGCACGATCGCCGCGTCCGCCACGCCGAGCACCGACATCAGGTCGGCCACCGGCTCGCCCGAGCCGACCTGCGGCAGCGGCGCGGACATGTGCTTCTCGAGCGGGTCGTTCAGCGCGGCACGCTGGTTGAACAGGGCGTCCAGCAGCTCGCGTTCGACGACCGAGCCGATCACCTCGGCGGCCATCACGTCCGGGTGACCGGCGCCCGGCTTGACGATCGGCATCTGGGAGACGCCGTACTCCCGCAGCACCTCGATGGCCTCGCCGACGGTCTCCTCCGGGTGCATGTGCACCAGGCTCGGGATCCGGCCGCCCTCCTTGTGGCGCAGCACGTCGCCGACGCTCGCGGACGGGCCTTCGCCCTCCAGGAAGCCGTAGTCGGCCATCCACTCGTCGTTGAAGATCTTGGAGAGGTAGCCACGGCCGCTGTCCGGGAGCAGCACGACCACCACGTCGTCGGGGCCCAGGCCCTCGGCGACGCGCAGCGCCGCGACGACCGCCATGCCGCAGGAGCCGCCGACGAGCAGGCCCTCCTCCTTGGCGAGACGGCGCGTCATCTGGAAGGAGTCCTTGTCGGACACGGCGACGATCTCGTCGGTCACCGTCGCGTCGTACGCGGACGGCCAGAAGTCTTCACCGACGCCCTCGACCAGGTACGGCCGGCCGGAGCCGCCGGAGTACACCGAGCCCTCCGGGTCGGCGCCGATGACCTTGACCTCGCCGTCGCTGGCCTCCTTGAGGTAGCGCCCGGTGCCGGAGATCGTGCCGCCGGTGCCGACGCCCGCGACGAAGTGGGTGATCCGCCCGTCCGTCTGCTCCCACAGCTCGGGACCGGTGCTCTCGTAGTGCGAGCGCGGGTTGTTCGGGTTGGAGTACTGGTCGGGCTTCCAGGCGCCGGGCGTCTCCCGCACCAGCCGGTCGGAGACGTTGTAGTACGAGTCGGGGTGCTCGGGGTCGACGGCCGTGGGGCAGACGACGACCTCGGCGCCGTACGCACGCAGCACATTGATCTTGTCCGTGGACACCTTGTCCGGGCAGACGAAGATGCACTTGTAGCCCTTCTGCTGGGCCACGATGGCAAGACCGACGCCGGTGTTCCCGCTGGTCGGCTCGACGATCGTGCCGCCGGGCTGCAGCGCTCCGCTCTCCTCCGCCGCTTCGATCATCCGCAGGGCGATGCGGTCCTTCACCGACCCGCCGGGATTGAAGTATTCGACCTTGGCCAGGACCGTCGCCTGGATGCCTGCGGTGACGCTATTCAGCTTCAGCAGCGGGGTGTTGCCGACGAGACTGATCATCGAGTGGTGGATACGCACAATGTTCTCCGGGGTCTCCGTAGTGATGCCGCCAGCGTAAGCGGAGCAGCGTGTGATTGGGCGACGGTCGCCACGGGGCAGTTAGCTGATGACGACGTAGCGCTGCTACGCAGAGCTACGAGGAGGTGACTCGGACTGTGTCGAGGGCGAGGGTGGCACGACGCATCGCCGCGGGCGCGGCCTATGGCGGCGGCGGCATCGGGCTGCTCGGGGCGGCGGCCGTGGGACTGGTGCTGGCGGAGGTCCAGCTGGCGAAACGCTCGGTGGGCGGCGGCACGGCCCCGCTCCCGCCGCGCGGTGACGGCCTGTACGGGCTGGCCTTCGGGCACAGCGATCCACTGCTCCTCGCCGTGCTCGGGGACTCCACGGCGGCCGGACAGGGCGTCCGCAGGGCGGGCCAGACGCCGGGGGCGCTGCTCGCGTCCGGTCTGGCGGCGGTCGCCGAGCGGCCTGTGGAGGTGTGCAATGTCGCGCTGCCCGGCGCGCAGTCGACCGATCTGGAGCGCCAGGTCACCGGGCTGCTCGCGACCCGGACCCCGGACGTCTGCGTGATCATGATCGGGGCGAACGACGTCACGAACCGGATGCCGCCCACGCACTCGGTGCGGCTGCTCTCCGCAGCGGTGCGCAGGCTGCGTACGGCGGGCGCGGAGGTGGTGGTGGGCACCTGCCCCGATCTGGGCACCATCGAGCCGGTGTACCAGCCGCTGCGCTGGCTGGCCCGCCGGGTCTCGCGGCAGCTGGCGGCGGCGCAGACGATCGTGGTGGTGGAGCAGGGCGGCCGTACGGTTTCGCTGGGCGATCTGCTGGGCCCGGAGTTCGAGGCGAACCCGCGGGAGATGTTCGGCGCGGACAACTACCACCCGTCGGCGGAGGGCTACGCGACGGCGGCGATGGCGATGCTGCCGACCCTGTGCGCGGTGCTGGGCCTGTGGCCGGAGACCGACCACCTGGACGCGAGCCGCGACGAGGACATGCTCCCGGTGGCGCGCGCAGCGGCCACGGCGGCGGCGGAGGCGGGCACGGAGGTCACGGGCGCCAGGGCCCCGTGGGCGCTCCTGAAGCACCGCCGTCGCCGCCGGCTCCCGGAACCGCCCCCTACGACGGAACCGGCACCGCCGCCGTCGGAAGTACGGCGGGCCTAGCAAGGGCGGCGAGGGCGGCGCGGGCAGCGCTCGCAGTGCGGCCGGCGCCGCCGGTGCGGCCGGTGCGGACTGCGCGGCGAAGCAGCCGCTCGGTCCGCGCGGCGCGGGCGCATACTGGAAGGGCTGAGCGGTCGCTTAGAAAAGAGGTCCGCATCACACGACCCGGCCCGTGACCGCAGCCATACGGACGGGTAACTTCCCAAACAGTCCTGCCCCACCGCCTCGCCCCTCATGGAGCTGTGATGCCCGAAGCCGTGATCGTCTCTGCCGCCCGCTCCCCCATCGGCCGGGCCTTCAAGGGCTCCCTCAAGGAGCTGCGCGCCGACGACCTGACCGCCACGATCATCCAGGCCGCGCTCGCCAAGGTCCCCGAGCTCGACCCCAGGGACATAGACGACCTGATGCTCGGCTGCGGGCTGCCCGGCGGCGAGCAGGGGCACAACCTCGGCCGCATCGTCGCCGTGCAGATGGGGATGGACCACCTCCCGGGCTGCACCATCACCCGTTACTGCTCCTCGTCCCTCCAGACCTCCCGCATGGCGCTGCACGCCATCAAGGCCGGCGAGGGCGACGTCTTCATCTCCGCCGGAGTCGAGACCGTCTCGCGCAGCATCAAGGGCAACTCCGACACCCTGCCCGACACCCACAACCCGCTCTTCGCCGAGGCCGAGGCGCGTACCGCCGCCCGCGCCGAGCAGGAGGGTGCGGACTGGCACGACCCGCGCGAGGACGGCCTGATCCCCGACGCGTACATCACGATGGGCCAGACCGCCGAGAACCTCGCCCGCCTCAAGGGCGTGACCCGCCAGGACATGGACGAGTTCGGCGTACGGTCGCAGAACCTCGCCGAGGAAGCCATCAAGAACGGCTTCTGGGAGCGCGAGATCACCCCGGTCACGACCCCCGACGGCACTGTCGTCTCCAAGGACGACGGTCCGCGGGCCGGCGTCACCCTCGAAGGGGTCCAGGGCCTCAAGCCCGTCTTCCGCCCCGACGGCCTGGTCACCGCCGGCAACTGCTGCCCGCTCAACGACGGCGCCGCCGCCCTCGTGATCATGTCCGACACCAAGGCCCGCGAGCTCGGCCTGACCCCGCTGGCCCGCATCGTCTCCACCGGTGTCTCCGGACTCTCCCCCGAGATCATGGGCTACGGCCCCGTCGAGGCCTCCAAGCAGGCGCTTCAGCGTGCCGGCCTGTCCATCGGCGACATCGACCTGGTCGAGATCAACGAGGCCTTCGCCGCACAGGTCATCCCGTCCTACCGCGACCTGGGCGTCGACCTGGACAAGCTGAACGTCAACGGCGGCGCCATCGCCGTCGGCCACCCCTTCGGCATGACGGGCGCCAGGATCACCGGAACGCTGATCAACAGCCTCCAGTTCCACGACAAGCAGTTCGCCCTGGAGACGATGTGCGTGGGCGGTGGCCAGGGCATGGCCATGGTCATCGAGCGGCTGAGCTGAGCGGCAGCGGAGGGTATGGGTCGCCTGAGGTACGAAGGCGGCACTTGCCCGAAGCAGAGGCGAAGCGGAACGCGACCAAGAGAGCGAGCGGCTGAGCTGAGCGGCAGCGGAGGGTATGGGTCGCCTGAGGTACGAAGGCGGCACTTGCCCGAAGCGGAGGCCGAAGCGGAACGCGACCAAGAGAGCGAGCGGCTGAGCTGAGCGGCAGCGGAGGGTATGGGTCGCCTGAGGTACGAAGGCGGCACTTGCCCGAAGCGGAGGCAAAGCGGAACGCGACCAAGGGATCGAACGCCTCAGCTAGACCCTTTCGGGCCCGCGCGGAACTCGAGTCGTGACCGAATCTCCCCCAGGATGTGACCTATCTCCTGGGGGAGTGCTCTTTTCCCAGGTCAGCGCTACATTCACGCCAAACGCAGGACACAAAGTCCTGTCCATTTCGTGACGTAATGCACTGACAGGGGGCGCGGACTCACCGCAAGCTGATGTAGGAAGTCGGGGGGATCGAGTGAAACCGGGAGTAAGTCAGTGAGCGCCATGTCTCTTGCCCTGCTGCTGACCACGGCCGCAGCCACGGCCGTGGGAGCCGCTGCCCTGCACGCCGCCCACGGGCTCCGTAAGCAGGTCACGGCCCTGCGCACCGAGCTCTTCACCGCGCACGGCACCAGCCGCATCGCCTCCGTACCGCAGGCCCGCCCGGCGCCGGATGGCGAGATACGCGCCGCTGTCGCCGAGGCGCTGGCCGAGGAGCGGGAGCGGGAACTGGCCGAGGCGCGCGCCTTCTGGGCCGCGCAGGAGACCCGCGACGCGGCGGACGCTCCCTCCCTGCTGGGCGGCCTGGGCGCCCCTGGCGACGAGCTGCCGCCCTTCTACGTCCCGCGCCAGTCCGACTTCGCGGGCCTGGAGGCGATGGACTTCGAGGCGGCCGACGCACTCGACGAGATGGCGGACCTGCCCGAGGTGACGGAGTTCGCCGAGGACTCCCCCGAGCTGGCCGCGGCCCGCCGCCGCCACCCCTCGCACCCGGACTTCGTCCCGGTACAGACCCCGGTGGTCACCGACCACGAGCGCACCGTGGCCCGCCTCGACGAGCTCGCCGAGTCGCGTACGGCCCTCTGCGACGTGCGTCCGGGACCGCTCGGCACCCTTGATGTGTACGTCTTCGCCGACGGCACGACGCTCTGTATGACCCCCGGCCACCGCGAGACCGCCGAGCAGCTGGCCGAGGCGCTGCACGCCGGCGACGCTCCGGTGCTGCTCGGCGGCTCCGGCATCGCGGGCGCGTACACCCTGACCTTCGGGTACGGCGAGGAGAGCATCTACATCCTCGCGGACCGCGTCATCGCGTCGCTGTAGCCCCCGCGAGCCGCCCGGCCCGGGTTACAGCCCCGCCCGCCGCTCGGCCGCCTCAACGAGACCCACGGCCTCGTCCACCTCCCTCAGGGACCCGGACGGGGCCGTCCGCAACGCTTCAGCCAAATCGTGCCCGGCGACGTTAAGTTGATCCGCGACTGCGAACAGTCCCGCCTCCGGCATGATCCGCGGGGCCTGTCCGGGCGCCTCGAACCGCTGGGCCCGCACCGCCAATTCCCTGGCCAGTGCCAGCCCTTCGGCCGCCGCACCGCGGTTCAGCCGGCTCTGCGGGGCGGCCCGCAGACGGTCGGCGAAGCGGTCGACAGCCCTCGTCAGCTCAGTCGTATCAAGCACTCCGCGACCCTATGCGCCACCCCGGCACTGTTGCCAATACGCGAACGCTCAGGCACGGTGGCGTGAAGGACCACACGCGCAAAGCGTCCGGAGGCGCCGATGTCCCAAGTCTTCTCCGAAGAGACCCATCGCAACCTGATCTCCCGAATCCCGCACTGCACTGGTCGTGATATCTCCGACTGGCTCCGCACCGTCGATGAAGGACCCTCCCTCTTCCGCTTCGAAGAGAAGGTCAGCTGGCTCCGGAGCGAGCACAACCTCGCGTACGGACATGCCAAAGCGATCATCCACGAGTACGACCTGAGGCGCGCTGCGCGCAAGCTGCTCTAGGTCCGCACCGCCAGACGCCGACCAGACGCCGAAGGGCCCGCGGGCAATCCCCGCGGGCCCTTCGGCACGGTCTGGGCGACCGGTCCTGGACGGTCAGTCGTTGCCATTGAGGATCGACAGCAGCCGCAGCATCTCCAGGTAGATCCACACCAGGGTCAGGGTGAGGCCGAAGGCCGCCAGCCAGGACTCCTCGCGCGGAGCGCCGTACGCGATCCCGTCCTCGACCTGCTTGAAGTCCAGGGCCAGGAAGCAGGCGCCGAGGAGGACGCCGATGACACCGAAGAGGATGCCGAGGCCGCCGCTGCGGAAGCCGAGGCCGTCACCGCCGCCGATGACGGCGAACAGCAGGTTGACCACCATGAGCAGGATGAAGCCCATGGCCGCGGCCATCACAAAGCCGTAGAAGCGGCGGTTGACCCGGATGAGCCGGGTCTTGTACGCGATGAGCACACCGGCGAAGACGCACATGGTGCCGAGCACCGCCTGCATCACTGTGCCGGGGCTGATGTAGGTGCTGACCGCGCTGGAGATCACCCCGAGGAAGACGCCCTCGAAGGCGGCGTACGCCAGGATCAGCGCCGGCACCGGCTTGCGCTTGAACGCCTGAATGAGCGAAAGGACAATGGCCACCAGGGCCGCGCCGATCGCGATGCCGTACGACTTGCCGATGTTGGCCTCGTCGACGGGCAGCAGGACCCAGGAGAGCACGGCGGTGACGACGACCGTGCCGAGCGTCATGGCGGTGCGCGCCACGACGTCGTCGATGGTCATCACATTGGGACGGGCGGGGGCCTGCGGGCCCGCGCCGAGCTGTGTGTCCGCGGGTGCGTACGGGTTGGTGGCGTACGGGTTGCCTGCACCCTGGGTGTAGGGGTCGTTACCTACGACGGGGCCCCCGGCCTGCGGCTGCTGCGCGTTGAACCCCGCGTAGCCGTTGTCGCGGCTGAACCCCCGTCGCGAGAAGACCGGGTTACTGCTCCTCATCTCACTCCTCCTTGGCCACCCTGCGCGGCCTTGAGGTCAAGAGTAATGCGGGAGCAAAAGAAGGACCCTAGTGCTCGGGGAGGATCTTTCCAGGATCGTGACCACAGCGCCGCCCGCCAGGGCGGCCACCGCCAGGCGTGGAGCGCGTTGTGGTGCCCGGAACCGGACTCGAACCGGTACGCCCCCGAGGGGCAGCGAGGTTTAAGCTCGCCGTGTCTGCATTCCACCATCCGGGCGTGGCGCGAGTCCGCGTTGCCACTGGAGCCTATCCGGGTAGATCGACCGGTCCGCGGGGCCGGTGGCCCGATCTTGTCTTATTTTATTGACGCCTGAGGGTGCGTCAGCGCAGGTAAGGGGTCATTCGTACATGCCCCGCCCGGCTCCTGACCGCCGCTGTCCGCACGCGGGATTGACGGAAAGTCGCCGCCCCCCTCCACCGCCCCGCCCCCTCACCGGATCTCAGGGACGCCGTCATACCAAAGGAGGACGATCGGGCTCTGCGGTCCGACTGAAGGGGGCCCTTGGAACGGGCACCGGGAGTGACGATTCGCCGCCGGACGGCGGACAGGATGGTCTCGTCCCCGCAAGTCACCGTGACAGGAGAGCCCACTCGTGACCACCACCCCCATCGCTCACCGCGCCACCGCAGTGGCCGCCCGCGCCACGGACCTGTCCAAGGTGTACGGACAGGGCGAGACCCAGGTGGTCGCGCTCGACCATGTCACCGTGGACTTCCGGCAGGCGGAGTTCACCGCGATCATGGGCCCCTCGGGCTCCGGCAAGTCCACGCTGATGCACTGCGTGGCCGGCCTGGACAGCTTCAGCTCCGGGTCCGTACGGATCGGTGAGACCGAGCTCGGCTCCCTCAAGGACAAGCAGTTGACCCAGCTGCGCCGGGACAAGATCGGCTTCATCTTCCAGGCGTTCAATCTGCTGCCGACACTGACTGGCCTGGAGAACATCACTCTCCCGATGGACATCGCGGGCCGTAAGCCCGACAAGCAGTGGCTGAAGCAGGTCATCGAGATGGTGGGCCTGCAGGACCGGCTCAGCCACCGCCCCACCCAGCTCTCCGGCGGCCAGCAGCAGCGCGTCGCCGTCGCCCGCGCCCTCGCCTCCCAGCCGGAGATCATCTTCGGTGACGAGCCGACCGGAAACCTGGACTCGCGCTCGGGCGCGGAAGTCCTGGGCTTCCTGCGCAACTCCGTACGTGAGCTCGGTCAGACCGTCGTCATGGTCACGCACGACCCGGTGGCCGCCTCCTACGCCGACCGGGTGATTTTCCTGGCGGACGGCCGGATCGTCGACGAGATGCTGCACCCCACCGCCGACGGGGTCCTCGACCGGATGAAGGAGTTCGACGCCAAGGGCCGGACCAGCTGAACGACCGCTGTTCCTCAACCCCTCCGGCTCTCACCCCAGGACTGACACAGACATGTTCCGTACCGCCCTGCGCAATGTGCTCGCGCACAAGGCCAGACTGTTGATGACCGTGCTCGCCGTGATGCTCGGCGTGGCCTTCGTCTCCGGCACCCTGGTCTTCACCGACACCCTCGGCAACGCCTACCGCAATCAGTCGGCCAAGAGCTACGACAATGTCGCGGTCGCCGTCACCACCTACCCCAACCCCCAGAGCGACGGCACGAAGGACGCCGGCATAGACACCCGGACCCTGGACAAGATCCGGGGGCTGGACGGGGTCGCCGGCGCCACCGGGCGGGTCTCCGGCTTCGCCGGGGTCGCCGACCAGGACGGCAAGCTGATCGGCAACGGCTGGTCCAACACCGGCGCGAACTTCGCCCCCGGCAAGGACGGCAAGGACGCCGCCTACACCTTCACCGACGGCTCGGGCCCGGTGAAGGACGTCCAGATCGCCCTCGACGAGGACTCCGCGGCCAAGGGCAAGTACCGGGTCGGGGACACCGTGCGGGTCGCGACCAACGGCCCGGTGAAGGAGTACACCCTCTCCGGTGTCTTCACCACCGAGGACGGCGCGGTCAACGCGGGCGGCAGTCTGGTCCTCTTCGACACCCCGGTCGCCCAGAAGCTGTATCTGCAGCCCGGCTACTTCAAGGACGTCACCATCGCCGCCGCGGCCGACGCCTCCGACCAGAAGATCCTGGACGAGGTCAAGCCGCTGCTGCCCAAGGACGCCGAGGCACAGACCGGCAAGCAACTCGCCGACGACCAGGCCCGGGAGATCGAGCAGGGCCTGTCCAACCTCAACACGATGCTGCTCGCCTTCGCGGCCATCGCCCTGTTCGTGGGCGTCTTCCTGATCGCCAACACCTTCACCATGCTGGTCGCCCAGCGCACCAGGGAACTGGCGCTGATGCGCGCCGTCGGCGCCTCCCGCCGCCAGGTCAAGCGCTCGGTGATGCTCGAGGCGCTGGTGGTCGGCGCGCTCGCCTCCGTGATCGGCTTCGTCCTCGGTATCGGTCTTGCGACCGGGCTGCGCTCGGCGATGGGCTCCTTCGGTGCGAAGGTGCCCGCCGGTCCGCTGATCGTCTCGCCCACCGCGATCGCCTCCGCGCTCGCCGTCGGTGTACTGGTCACCGTGCTCGCCGCGTGGCTGCCCGCCCGCCGGGCCGCGAAGATCCCGCCGGTGGCGGCGATGGGCAGCGCCCATCTGCCCGCGACCACCAAGTCCCTGGTCGTACGCAACACCCTCGGCAGTGTCATCACGCTGGCCGGTGCGGCGGCGATCCTCGCCGGTGCGGCGATGGGCAAGGACACGGGCCGGATGGTGATCGGCGGCGGCGCGTTCCTGACGCTGATCGGCATCATCGTGCTGATCCCGCTGCTGTCCCGTCCGGTCATCGCGCTGGCGCGACCCCTGCTGAACCGGTTGTTCGGGGTCTCCGGCAAGCTGGCCGGGCAGAACGCGGTCCGCAATCCGCGCCGTACCGGAGCCACCGCTTCGGCGCTGGCGATCGGCCTCACGCTGGTCACCGGCCTCACGGTCATCGGTGTCACGCTGGGCCAGGCCATCGACAAGATGACCACGGACAACATCCGCGCCGACTACATGGTCACCATGGCCGGCGGCGGCGCCCTCGACAAGTCGGCGCTCACCGCGCTGGAGAAGGCGAAGGGGGTCAGCGCGGTCTCCCCGCAGCAGGCCACCTCGCTCGAGATCAAGAACGAGTTCCACTCCGCCTCCGCGGTCACCCCCGGGGACGTGGAGGAGGTCTTCGACCTGAAGACGGTCTCCGGCTCCATGGCCACGCTCGGCAAGGGCCAGATCGCCGTCGCCGAGAAGACCGCCAAGTCGAACGGCTGGAAGGCCGGCGACACGGTGGGGGTGAAGTTCGGCGACGACAGCGAGGGCGGCAAGGCGGAGACGAAGACCCTGACGATCGGCGCGGTCTACAAGGAGAACGAGTTCCTCTCGCCGGTCCTGGTGCCGACGTCGCTGGTCGCTCCCTTCGAGCCGAAGCCGTACATCCCCGAGGTCTGGGTGAAGATGGAAGGCGGCGCGAGCACGGCGAACGAGCAGGCGCTGGTGAACGCGCTGGGTGACAACCCGGCGATGAGCATCATGGACCGGCAGGACATCCGGAACATGTTCGGCGGCATGATCAACACCATGCTGAACATCATGTACGGACTGCTGGCGATGGCCCTGCTCATCGCGGTGCTCGGTGTCATCAACACCCTCGCGATGTCCGTCTTCGAACGTCAGCAGGAGATCGGCATGCTGCGGGCGATCGGCCTGGACCGCCGGAAGGTCAAGCGCATGATCCGCCTGGAGGCGGTGGTGATCTCGCTCTTCGGCGCGGTGATCGGCATCGGACTCGGCTCCTTCCTGGCCTGGGCGGTCGGCGAGACGATCAAGTCCGACATCCCCGGGTACGCGCTGGTCGTGCCGTGGGACCGGATCGGGATCTTCCTGCTGCTCGCCGGGGTGGTCGGGGTGCTGGCCTCGCTGTGGCCGGCGCGCAGTGCCGCCAGGCTGAACATGCTGACGGCGATCAAGACCGAGTAACTCCGGTACGCCACAAGGGCCCCGCGACCTGGGCAGGTCGCGGGGCCCCTGTGCTTGCGCCCGGGTCCCGTGCGCCCGGATCGCCGCCCGACGCCGTCAGGTGCCGGCGCAGTAGCTCATCAGCTGGTCGTGGTCGGCCTTGAACTGGTTGTAGAGCGCCACGTTGTCGATCTTGAGCAGCGTCTCGTCGTTGGAGCGGAGCGCCTGATACGAGTAGTTGTGGCTGCCCGTCCAGACCAGCTTCTTGCCGGCCACCCCGTCGTATGTGCCGCTGACCATCAGGTACTTGGAGTGCAGACCGATCTTGGCGCCCGACGGCGAATTCTCCCAGCACTCCACGCGCTTGGTGAGCTTGCCGGAGATGATGCCCTCCACGGTCTTGCCCAGCGAGCCCGGCGTATCCGCCGTTCCCGGGTTCCCGTCGTGGGCAAGGGTCACGGAGCAGCCGGCGTTCACGAGAGAGACGAGCTCGGTGGCGACCTCCTTGCGGTAGAAGAGGTTGGCCGCCATCCGTACTTCGGTGCCGCCGGCGCAGCTGACCTTGTCGAGGATCAGCTTGACGGTGTCGGTGGCGGCGTCGCCGTCGAACTGGGTGCCAGCGGTTTCCTTGCGCGGGAAGAAGTACGTCTTGTACGGGCCGCTCGACGGGGTCTGGTAGTAGTGGCTCAGACCGCTCGATGTGCCGTACTTGAGCAGGTCGGCGAAGTAGGCCTGGTAAATGCCGTAGAGCCCGGAGTCGACGATCGTCACCGCGTTGTTGAAGAGCTCGGTGCGCTGGAGGCCGGTCATATTGGCCGAGGCCTGTACGACCACATTGTCCGCGCCTCCCACCCGGGAGAACAGGAAGATCTTGTTGTGGTTGATCGCGCCGTCGTCGCCGGGCAGCGTCCGGCTGCCGATGCAGCCGCGTCCGGCGGGACAGGCGTAGACCCACGAGGTGTTGGCACGGTCGGTGCCCAGTCCGCCGGTGAGCGTGGCGTACTCGTTCCCGACCGTTGTCAGGGTGGTGTGGTCGAGGATCACCCGGACCGAGACGCCGCGCTGGTTGGCGGTGACCAGCGCTTCACTGACGACATCGTCGGTGAAGTTGTACATCGACACCGTGATCGAGGTGCCCGACTGGGCGTCATTGATCAGGTTCACGATGTGGTCGCGGACCTTGTCCTGTTCGGCGGTGGTACCTGCCGGGTTGTTGAAGGTGGCGGTCGTGGTGACGGCGAGCGCGTCGGTTCCCGCGGAGGCGGTGGCCGTGGAGAGCGTGGCTGCGGACAGGAGCGCGGCGGTGAGGCTCAGCAGCCATCTCGTGTGGCGGCGCAAGTGGCTCTTCCTTTCATTGTTACGCATACATGACAAACCAGACACCGGAGGATGCGCCCGTGCGCACACAAAAGGAGGCGGGGGCGCGGGGCCTTTCGGCCTCAGCGCCCCCGCCTCGATCTCCGAGCCTGAAGGGTGGAACGTATCAATCTCGCCCAAGTGAAGGACGGTTGCCCCCCAGTCGGCTCACCCGGTCCTGTTCCATTCGCGCGTACGCAGCGGCAGCCGGGAGTTCCCGCTCTCCGGCGTCTTCACCGCCAGGATCTGGTTGACGCCGATCCTGTTGCGCTCGAAGGAGACCGCTGACGCGGCCATGTAGAGCCGCCAGACGCGGGCCCTGCCCGGCGAGCTGTGCCGCACGGCCTGGGGCCAGTTCGCCTCCAGGTTGGCGACCCAGCGGCGCAGGGTGAGGGCGTAGTGCTCGCGGATCGACTCGACGTCGCGGATCTCGAAACCGGCTTCCTCGAGAGTGCTGACGGTACGGCCGAGGGGAGCGAGCTCCCCGTCGGGGAAGACATAGCGGTCGATGAACTCATCGACGCGGTAGGCGGATTCGTCTCTCTCGGGGCGGCGGGCGATCTGGTGGTTGAGCAGCCGGCCGCCGGGCTTGAGAAGGGAGAAGAGCTGGTCGGCGTACTGGCGGTAGCGGACCTCGCCGACATGTTCGGCCATGCCGATGGAGGAGATGGCGTCGTACGGGCCGTCCCTGACGTCCCGGTAGTCCTGAACGCGGATCTCGATCCGGTCGGTGAGGCCCTCTTCGGCGATGCGCTTACGGGCGTAGGCGGCCTGCTCGCGGGAGAGGGTGACGCCGACGACCTCCACGCCGTACTCACGGGCGGCGTGGACCGCCATGGAGCCCCAGCCGCAGCCGACGTCGAGGAGCCGGTCGCCCTCCTTGAGGGCGAGCTTGCGGCAGACGAGGTCGAGCTTGTCGTGCTGCGCGTCCTCAAGGGTGCCGCCGTCCTGCCAGTAGGCGCAGGAGTAGACCATGGAAGGCCCGAGGACGAGTCCGTAGAAGCCGTTGCCGACGTCGTAGTGGTGGCTGATGGCGTTCTTGTCCCGCCGCCTGGTGTGCAAGGGCCCGGCGCGCCGCCGGACTTCCTCCGGGGGCGGTGGCGGCGGGGGCAGCGCCCCGCCGATCTTCAGCAGTCCGCGGGCGGCGGCGCGAAGCCGGGGGTCGAGCAGCTTGTTGCCGCTGTCCTCGTCCGGGTCGTCGCGCTGCCAGAGCAGCCCGGCGAGCAGATCGAGGGCGTGGTACAGATCCCCGTCGACATCGATCTCGCCGGCCACCCAGGCCCGGGCGAGCCCGAGCTCCCCGGGTCGCCACAGCAGCCGGCGCAGGGCGCGACGGTGCCGGATGACGAGGACGGGAGCTCCCGGAGGCCCGGATTCACTGCCGTCCCAGGCCCGGATACGGACCGGGAGCGGGGTCCCGAGCAACTCCTCGGCAAGAGTGGTAAGCCGCAGCGCGGCGTCGCCCATGGCGCACACCTCCGTGACGATGGATCCCAGAAATGCTCCTGCACCACGCCGCGGTGGGACGGCGGGATGCACTCCTGAGAACAATCCGACCACTGTGCGTGCTTCCCGGCCACGCGCAATGCCCAGGCAAAATACATTCTCCCCACATGTACCTGACCCGGCGGCCCATATGACTGACCCGGGGACCGCGCCTCCGGGCCCTCGTTCGGGCCCGGACACAGCGAAGGGGCCGCCCGCACCACGGATGGCGGGCGGCCCCTTTCGCGGGGTTGCCTGAAGCTATGAGGCCTTCGCCTTCTCCGGGGCAGGCGCCGCCGCCACCGTCGGAGCCGGCTTGGCCGCCTCGTAGAACTCCTCGCGCGGCGTCTGCATCGCGCCCAGGGAGACCACCTCGCGCTTGAGGAACATCGCCAGCGTCCAGTCCGCGAAGACCCGGATCTTACGGTTCCACGTCGGCATGGCCAGGCCGTGGTAGCCACGGTGCATGTACCACGCCAGACGGCCCTTGAGCTTGATCTTCACCTTGCCCATGACGATCATCGCGACGCCCTTGTGCAGGCCGAGACCGGCCACCGCACCCTTGTTGGCGTGGCTGTACTCCTTCTGCGGGAAGCCCCGCATACCGGAGATGACGTTGTCGCCGAGGACCCGCGCCTGACGCAGCGCGTGCTGGGCGTTCGGCGGGCACCAGGCGTTCTCGACGCCGGCCTTGCGGGCCGCGATGTCCGGGACCTGTGCGTTGTCGCCCGCCGCCCAGACGTAGTCGGTGCCCTGGACCTGGAGCTTCTCGGTGCAGTCCACATGGCCGCGCGGGCCGAGCGGCAGGCCGTAGCGCGCCAGTGCCGGGTTCGGCTTCACGCCGGCCGTCCACACGATGGTGTTGGAGTCGACCTCGAGGCCGTTCTTCAGCACCACGTGGCCGTCCACGCAGGAGTCCATGGAGGTCGACAGGTAGATCTCGATGCCGCGGCCCTCGAGGTGCTCCTTGCCGTACTTGCCCAGCTTCGGGCCGACCTCGGGAAGGATCTTGTCGGCCGCGTCGACCAGGATGAAGCGCATGTCCTCGCGCTTGACGCTGCTGTAGTACTTGGCCGCGTCGCGCGCCAGGTCCTCCACCTCGCCGATGGTCTCCGCGCCGGCGAAGCCGCCGCCCACGAAGACGAAGGTCAGCGCCTTGCGGCGGACCTCTTCATTGGTGGTCGAGTCGGCCTTGTCGAGTTGCTCGAGTACGTGGTTGCGCAGCCCGATGGCCTCCTCGATGCCCTTCATACCGATGCCCTGCTCGGCGAGGCCGGGGATCGGGAAGGTACGGGAGATCGCGCCGAGGGCGACGACCAGGTAGTCGAAGGGCAGCTCGTACGCCTCGCCGACCAGCGGCGAGATCGTGGCGACCTTGCGGTCCTGATCGATGGTGGTGACCCGGCCGGTGAGCACCTCAGCCTTGGGCAGCACGCGTCGCAGTGGGACGACGACATGCCGCGGCGAGATGCTGCCGGCGGCAGCTTCGGGGAGGAAGGGCTGGTACGTCATGTACGAGCGCGGGTCGACGACCGTGACGGTCGCCTCGCCGTAGCGCATCTTCTTCAGAATGCGACGAGCTGCGTACAGGCCTACGTACCCACCGCCTACAACGAGGATCCTGGGACGCTCCGTGGTGCTCATGCCATCGAGTATCCACCCCCCTCAGGGGGGGTGCTCGTGAGCCCCTTCACAAGCTCTCGGCCCACCTCTGCTACACTGCGCGGCCCACTTGAGAGATGTCATGGCGCCGCAGGGGAACCAGGGCATCGGGGGAACCGTCGCTCACCCCTCGTGAGCTGGCCCCTAAGGGACCTTCCACGGATGAACCAGCAGCCCGGTTCGCACCCTCGCAACGCACCCCGCATCACCCGGAATCCACCCCGCCGTCCGGCGCGGACGGGCCGGAAGGGCCTTTCGGCCCCCCACAACACCCATCAGGTGCCTTTTCCTTGTGAAGAACTTCACGAAGTTCGTTGCGAGGCCGCTTCTAAGCGATCGACCAGGCGATCCCGTCAAGAATGTCGTGCTCGCTCACGACCACCTCCGGCACCCCGATCCGCTCCATGATCGCGCGCAGTACGAGGGCCCCGGCCCCGATGACATCCACCCGCCCCGGGTGCATCGCCGGGTGCGCGGAGCGCTGCTCGTGGTCGGCGTTCAGCAGCTCGTCGCTGATCGATTCGACCTTGGCGTACGGGATCCGTGAGTGGTGGATCCTGGTCGAGTCGTACTCGTCGAGGCCGAGCGCGATCGCCGCCACAGTCGTCACCGACCCGGCCAGGCCGACCAGCGTCTGCGCCTCGCGGATCGGGACGGTCTCCTCGGCGAGGTCGAGCGCGGCCTCGATGTCGGCGCGCATCGCGGCGACCTCGTCGGGCGTCGGCGGATCGTGCCGGATGTGCCGCTCGGTCAGCCGTACGCAGCCGATGTCCACGGACCGCGCGGCCTCGACCTCCCGATGTCCGACGACGAACTCGGTCGAGCCGCCGCCGATGTCCACCACCAGGCGCTCCTCATGGCCCGGCAGCTCCTTCGTGGCGCCGGTGAAGGAGAACTCCGCCTCCTCGTCCCCGGTGATCACCTCGGGTTCGACGCCCAGGATGTCCAGCACTCCGCGGACGAAGTCGTCCCGGTTGGACGCGTCGCGCGAGGCGGAGGTGGCCACGAAGCGGATCTTCTCCGCGCCGTGCTTCTTGATCACGGCGGCGTACTCGCGGCAGGCCGCGAAGGTCCGCTCCAGCGCCTCGGGCGCGAGCCGCCCGGTACGGTCCACACCCTGACCGAGCCGGACGATCGTCATCCGCCGGTCGAGGTCGACCAGCTCACCGGTGGCCGGGTCCGCGTCGGCGACGAGCAGCCGGATGGAGTTCGTACCGCAGTCGATGGCGGCGACGCGTGTCACTTCTCGTCCCCTTCTCCGGATTCTCCGGACGATTCCTCGCACGGCGTGACGCACGGACCCTTGCGCCACCACTCGGGCAGCATCGCGATCGCCTCGTCGCCCAGCGGATTGACGCCGGGTCCCGCCGCGAGCGAGTGGGCGACCAGGACATGCAGGCACTTCACCCGGTCCGGCATGCCGCCCGCGCTCGGGAAGCCCTCCAGCACCTCGATGGCGTCACGGCGCGCGATGTAGTCCCCGTGGGCGGCGCGGTACTTGGCGGCCAGCTCCGGGTCGGTCGCGAGCCGCTCCTGCATCTCCTTCATCACGCCGTTGGCCTCCAGCGTGCCGATCGCCGAGGCCGCCCGCGGGCAGGTCAGGTAGTACAGCGTCGGGAAGGGGGTGCCGTCGGGGAGCCGCGGCGCGGTCTCGACGACGTCGGGCTGACCGCACGGGCAGCGGTGCGCGATGGCGCGCAGTCCGCGCGGCGGACGGCCGAGCTGCTTCTTGAACGCGGCGATGTCCGCGTCGGTGGGCTCGGTCGGGGCGGTGGTGGGAGGGGGCGTTTCCATGCCTGCCTTGGTTCTAGCGGTTCTAGCGGTTCTAGCGGTGCATCTGTGTGGCTGTTACTTGCCGCGCATCTACTTGCTGCGGGTCTACTTGCTGCGGTCGGCGTTGTCGACGCCGTCCCAGACGTTCGAGTACCAGGGGCGGTCGGCCGCGCCCTCTTCGGTGCGGCGCTTCTCGGCGGCCTCGGGGTCGATCATGATGTAACCGGTCTCCCCCGGCACCACGAGATGCAGGTGCTCGCGGGCCAGGCGGCGGATGTACATGTCGTCCTGGAGCCGCGCCTTCTCGTCCCTCAGCCGCTCGACCTGTTGCCTGGCGTCCGCCATCCGGCGCTCCTGCTCGGCGATGTCGGAGCGCTGGGAGACGTACTGCCGCATCGGATACGCGAGCGCGACGGCCAGCGAGCAGACCACGAGGGCCAGGAAGGCCGCGCGGCCGGTGAGCCGGGAGCGGCGGGCCTGCCTGCGGTTCTGCGACCGGTAGACGCGAGCGGCGGTCTGCTCGCCGAGCAGCCGAAGCCGGGTCGCGGTGGAGAACCGGTCCTGGTCCCCGTTGCGTGCCATGATCTCGCCTCCCCGTTACGCGCATACGTCCCCGGACACGGTACGGGACCGTGGCCGGGGACGTATGTAGGTGAGAGCCTCAGCCCTCGCTCTCGCTATCAGTTCGCGGAGCGCTGCGCCTATCAGTTCGCGGAGCGCTGTGCCTACTCAGTTCGCGGAGCGAAACCGCGGGAACGCCGAGCGGCCCGCGTACACCGCGGCGTCGTCGAGGATCTCCTCGATGCGCAGCAGCTGGTTGTACTTGGCGACGCGCTCGGAGCGGGCCGGGGCGCCGGTCTTGATCTGGCCGCAGTTGGTGGCGACGGCCAGGTCGGCGATGGTGACGTCCTCGGTCTCGCCGGAGCGGTGCGACATCATGCACTTGAAGCCGCTGCGCTGGGCGAGCTCGACGGCGTCCAGGGTCTCGGTCAGCGAACCGATCTGGTTGACCTTGACCAGCAGGGCGTTCGCGGCGCCTTCATCGATGCCGCGGGCCAGGCGCTCCGGGTTGGTGACGAAGAGGTCGTCGCCGACGATCTGGACCTTGGCGCCCAGCTTGTCGGTGAGCACCTTCCAGCCGGCCCAGTCGTCCTCGAACAGCGGGTCCTCGATGGAGACGAGCGGGTACGAGGCGACGAGCTCCTCGTAGTACTCGGTCATCTCGGCGGCCGAGCGGGACTTGCCCTCGAACTGGTACGAGCCGTCCTTGTAGAACTCGGACGCGGCGACGTCGAGCGCGAGCGCGATGTCCTTGCCGGGGACGTAGCCGGCTTCCTTGACGGCTTCGAGGATCAGGTCCAGCGCGGCGCGGTTGGACTCGAGGTTCGGCGCGAAGCCGCCCTCGTCGCCCAGGCCGGTGGAGAGCCCCTTCTGCTTCAGGACCTTCTTGAGGGTGTGGTAGATCTCGGCGCCCCAGCGCAGGGCCTCGGAGAAGGACTCGGCGCCGATCGGCGCGATCATGAACTCCTGGATGTCCACGTTGGAGTCGGCGTGCGAGCCGCCGTTCAGGATGTTCATCATCGGAACGGGCAGCAGGTGCGCGTTCGGGCCGCCGAGGTAGCGGAAGAGCGGCAGGTCGGATGCCTCGGACGCGGCGTGCGCGACGGCGAGGGAGACGCCGAGGATGGCGTTGGCGCCGAGCGAGGACTTGTCGGGGGTGGCGTCCAGGTCGAACATCGCCTGGTCGATCAGGCGCTGCTCGGTGGCGTCGTACCCGACGAGCTCCGGGCCGATCTGCTCGATGACGGCGAGGACGGCCTTCTCGACACCCTTGCCCTGGTAGCGGTTCGGGTCACCGTCGCGGAGCTCAAGAGCCTCGAACGCACCGGTGGAGGCGCCGGACGGAACAGCAGCACGACCCGTGCTGCCGTCGTCGAGGCCAACCTCGACCTCGACCGTGGGGTTGCCTCGGGAGTCCAGGATTTCCCGGGCTACGACGACGTCGATGGACGGCACGAGCATCTCCTTCTGGGATGTGACGCTAAATGTGGCGCAGGCAGTGCGACGCAAGCAGTGCAGGACAGTGCAGGGTCTCTCTGGCCTTGCGACACGAGCCTAACCGGCCCGGGGGCATCGGCCGGCCGATGCCCGCCCGCTGGGACGGAAAAGGGCGTGAACAGGCAGTGACAAGGCAGAACCCCGGCCCGGCGCGTACGGGGGACAGCGCGCCGGACCGGGGTGCTCTGGGGCCCGGGGGTCAGCCCGGGCGGAGCCGGCTGACCAGGCTCGGGCAGAGCCGGCTGACCCGGCTCGGGCGGAGCCCGGTCAGCTCAGGTGGAGCTGCTGGCCCGGGTGGATGACGTCCGCGTCGTCGATGATGTCCTTGTTGAGGTCGAACAGCTTCTGCCAGCCGCCCTTGACCTTCTCGGTCTCGGCGATCTTGCCGAGGGTGTCGCCGGCCTTGACCTTGTACTCGCCGTCGCCCTTCTTGAAGTCCTTCGCCTCGGCGGCGGGCTTCGCCGGCGCGGCGGGGCGCTCGGAGCGGGTGGTGGGAACCTCGGCGCGCTTCGGCTGCGCGGGCTGCGTGGCGGCGGAGTCGGCGGCGCCACCGTCGTTCGCGGCGCTCGAGAGGCCGACGCCGCAGTTCGGCCACGCGCCCTTGCCCTGGCCGGCCAGGACCTTCTCGGCGACCGCTATCTGCTGGGCCTTGGAGGCCTGGTCGGCGCTCGAGGCGTACTGCGTGCCGCCGTACGCGGCCCAGGTGGAGGCCGAGAACTGCAGACCGCCGTAGTAGCCGTTGCCGGTGTTGATGGACCAGTTGCCGCCGGCCTCGCACTGGGCGACCTGGTCCCACTCGGCGGTGGTCGCGGCGGACGCCGAGGTGGCGCCGAGGAGCGGGGCGGCGACAGCCGCACCGGCGACGCCGGTGATCGCGGCGATACGAGAGGCCCGATTGAGAATGGTCGGGCGGCGGTGCTTGCCCTTGCTGGAGAACAGCATGGAACTTCCCCTCACCGACGCCTACGAGGTGAGCTGTCGGGTTCGGGCCGATGGGGTATCCCCCAGTTCCGCCAGGAACCGGGAAACGATTTGCCCGGCCGCGCGTCTTTGCGCGCGGCTTCACCCCAAGCCGGTTGGTAGCCGTCGATCTCAACGGCCGGGGCCGGCGCTTACCTTGGGTCCCCCGCTCCTGCCTTCGGCGCTCTGCGCGACGACTATTCCCCCCGACCGTCGGCAGGATTCGGCGTGACGGTCAGTGGTGCCCGCGATGGCGAGCGGTTCAGACCGTAAACACAGCTCTCCCCGATGTTCAAAGCTGAACATCGGGGAGAAAACGCCCATCTCGCCACTCCAGCCACTCCCGTTTTCGCAGGTGAGGGGTGGTTTGAGTGGTTACGCCGGGCAAGTCACGGAAGTTGGGGCAAAGAGACCCTTGTCTCACATTCACAGACTCGGACATAAGCCCGCGAACTACCCGACAACTATGCGCGAATTACCGCTACTTCGGGCCCAGATCGAGGCTCTGGCCAGGACGGATGAGGTCGGGGTCGGCGCCGACTGTCTCCTGGTTCGTCTCGTAGAGGTCGGTCCAACCGCCGGAGATCTCCTGCTTGTCGGCGATGGACCACAGGCTGTCGCCCGGCCGGACGGTGTACTCGCCGGGCGCGGCGTCCGCTTTGCCGCTCTCGCCCGCCGTGTCCCGTGCCGAGTCGTCACCTCGCGAGGCATGACGGCCAATCTCACGGTCAATATCCGCATTGTCCGGTTCGGACTTCTCCGGCGCGGGCTCGCCACGGTGCTTGCCACCGCTGCTGTCGGCGTCAGGCGCCGCGTCCGTGGCCGGCGACTCGGCCGACCCGGCCGGGTCCGCGGACGGCTCGGCAGGCGCCGCGGCGGTGGAGGGCTTCGTGGGTATGAGCGACTTGGCAGGGGCGCTCTGCTCGGACGACGGCACGAGGCCCGGGTCGACGCCGGTCGCGGCGCCGTCGTTCTTCAGTCCGGCGAGTGGCGCGCAGACGGGCCACGCCGCGGGGCCCTGCGCGTCCAGGACCTTCTCGGCGACCGCTATCTGCTGCGAGCGGCTGGCGAGGTCGGCGCGGGGCGCGTACTCCGTACCGCCGAAGTCCTGCCAGGTCTCCTGCGAGAACTGCAGACCGCCGTAGTGCCCGTTGTCGAGGTCGGCGCTCCACATGCCGGCGCTCTCACACTCCGCGACGCGGTCCCACGTGGTGGCGTCGGCGGCGGAGGCCGAACCGGCGCCGAGAAGCGGAATGGCGATGGCCGATCCCGTCACTCCTGCCGCGACAACGATGGCCGGCACCTGACGAGGTCGGCGGTGTCGCCCGTTCCCGGAACGCATGCGGTGGCCTTTCACGTGACTGCTGGGACGACGGTGAACGTAGCCGCATTCGAACGGAAGTCACAAGTCGATGCAGCGGAGATCACGTGAAAGTCACAGTCTTGACGATACGTCAGGTCTGGCGAGCGGTGAACTCAACCGGCAGAGTGCGCAATCCGCGCATAATGAGACCCCCACGCCACCGCAAATCGGCTGGATCGCCCGCAAGCCGCAAGTCCGGCATTCTCCTGAGCAGCGTGGCGAGCGCTGTCTGCCCCTCGAGACGCGCGAGGGGCGCGCCGAGGCAGTAGTGAATGCCGTGCCCGTACCCGAGATGCTGGTTGTCGCGCCGGGACAGGTCGAGGGTGTCCGGGGCGGCGAACCGCTCCGGGTCCCGGTCTGCGGCGGCGAGTACGACGAGTACGGGATCGCCCGCCGCGATCCGCTGCCCGCCGATGACGAGCGACTCGGTGGCGTATCGCCAGGTGGCGAGCTCCACGGGCCCGTCGTAGCGCAGGAGTTCCTCGACACCCGTGGCCAGCAACTCCGTCTCACCGGCGGCGAGGGACACCTGGAGCCGTTCCCGCTGTTCCGGATTACGAAGTAGGGCGTACACCCCGTTACCGATCAGGTTCACGGTGGTTTCGAAGCCCGCGAAGAGAAGGATGAAGGCCATGGCGGCGGCCTCGTTCTCGGTGAGGTGCTCGCCGTGGTCGCTGGTCCGGATCAGCTCCGAGATCAGGTCGTCCCCGGGCTCCTCCCGCTTTCGGTGGATCAGCTCCGCGAGATAGCCCCGCATCTTCTTCACAGAACGGGCGACACCGCCGCGCGGCCCGCCGCCGTGCCGGATCATCATCCCGGCCCAGTCGCGGAAGTCGTCCTGGTCCTGGCGCGGGACGCCGAGCATGTCGCAGATGGCATAGATGGGGAGCGGGAACGCGAACTCATGAATCAGGTCCGCCTCCCCCTTCGCCTCGAACCCATCGATGAGCCGGTCGGTCAACTCCTGTACGCGCGGGGCGAATTCGGCGACCCGGCGCGGGGTGAACGCCTTCGACACCAGCCGCCGCAGCCTGGTGTGGTCCGGCGGGTCGATGTTCAGCAGATGGGTCATGAGCTCTGCCTTGCGCTCGCCGGGGATCCCCGTCTTCCCCCTGGCGTGCGCGGGCTCGTCGTGATGCGCGGGATTCTTGCTGAGCCGCTGGTCGGCGAGGGCCTGCTTGGCATCGGCGTACCGCGTCACCAGCCATGCCTCGACCCCGCTCGGGAGGGTGGTCCGGTGGACCGGCGAGTTCTCCCTGAGCCAGGCGTAGGCGGGGTAGGGGTCGGTGGCGAACTCCCAGGTGAACAGCTCGGGCTGAGCGCTCACTCCTGCCCCTCGGCGGCGCGGATCGCGTCCCGGTAGGCGCGGGCCGCGGCACGCAGGGCGGCCTCCGGGTCGGTGCCGGACGCCTCCGCCCGGACGGCGAGGGCGAGCAGTTCGTAGCCGGTGCCCTGGCCGGCGGGGAGCGGGACGTCGAGGCCGGCGGTACGGACCCGGCCCGCGAGCTTCGCGGCGAGGGCGAGGCCGGGCTGGCCAAGCGGCACGCCGTCCGTCACGGAGTCGCGCTGCTTCTCGATCGCCTTCGTGCGGAGCCAGTGCTCCTTCACGTCCTCCGGCGTCTCGGCGCGCTCGTCGCCGAAGACATGCGGGTGGCGGTGGATCAGCTTCTCGACGATCGTCCCGGCGACGTCGTCGATGGAGAACGGCTCTGCGCCGTCCTCATCGCGGCCTTCCTGCGCGATGCGAGCGTGGAAGACGACCTGCAGGAGTACGTCCCCGAGCTCCTCGCGCAGCTCGTCGCGGTCGCCGTCCTCGATCGCCTCGACGAGTTCGTACGCCTCCTCGATGCCGTACTTGGCAAGGCCCGCGTGGGTCTGGGTCGACGACCAGGGGCACTCGGTGCGGATCCGGTCCATGACCTGGACGAGGTCGAGGAGACGGGCGCCGGGCAGGTCGTACGAGCCGGGGAGCAGCTCCAGGTCCGGCATCTGCACGCGTCCGGACCCGGCGAGCCGGGCGAGCCCGTCGGTCAGGGCGGTGTCGCCCTCGCCGGAGGAGACGACCACGACGGTACGACCTCCCCCAGAGCCTCCGGCCTGGGAGGTACCCCCGGCGCAGGCGTCGACCAGCTCCTGCGCGGTGACGGACGCTATCTCCACGCCGACGCCGGCCTCACGGAAATACGGCAGCTGAGGGTGGGCTTCGTCGGCGCAGAGCACCCGGTCGGCGGCCTGCAGCGTCTGCCACGCGGGCCAGGACAGCAGCCCGGGCGCGACGCGGTGGCTGGCGGTGAGCAAAACGATTCGGCCGGGGGCGACAGGTGCTTCTGTGGTCACCCCTCGAACCTACCTCGCGTCGCTACGCACCCGCCTCGACGGGCTCCGGCTCCTTGCTGACCTGGGCGATCCACGGGGCCTTGTAGTTGGCGAGCTCGAGCTTGCGGTCGTCCCAGGCGCCGAAGCGGGGGTTGACGTCGATGTGCAGCGCCTTGGCGGCGGCGGTGAACGCCTGGTTCAGCTTCTGCTGGCCCTCGGGGGTGTTGGTCGCGCCGAGGTCCTCGGCGAGCTTGCTGACCAGGATGTCGCGGCGTACGACGTCGTTCAGCTGGTCGGGGGCGATGCCGCGCTGCTGCAGATACATGGACGCGAGCTGCTCCTCGCCACCGGACTGCTGCACGAGGGCGGCCCGCCCCTCCTGGATCTCCTTGCGGCTGACCTTGACCCCGGCGTCGTCGGCGGCGCGCTGGACGACGCGCTCGACGATCAGGTCGTAGAGCTTGGCGCGGCTGAGCTGCCCGCTGTCCTTGATGAGCTGTGCGGACTGGGGGGAGCGCTGCTGGGCGGCGCGCACGTCCTTCACCTTCGCCTGGACAGTGGACACCTCGATCCGCTCCCCACCGACGATGGCGGCGGCCCCGGGGTGAGCCTCACTGCCGCAGGCGGCGAGGAGGGGCGCGACGGCGAGGAGCGCGGCACTGACGGTGAGCGCGGTGCGACGGCGGCGGTGCAAAGGAGCCTCCCGGCGTGCGGCATGTTTGTGCGGCGATGCACAAGACCCTGCGGTGATCGATGTTAGGCAGTCTCCGTGGTCTGGGCCACTGATTCGACTGACGATTCGCCTGAAGTTGTGATGAGCCCTGAAGTGGCAATGCACCAGGCAGCCGTCAGCCGACCCGGCTGACGTTCACATCGCGTTCGACTTGCGCCGCCCGCCGGGCCGGCTCCGGGCGCAGCATGATCGTGCGGGAGACGACGAAGGTGATCGGTATCGCCGCCGCCGCCGCGATCAGCGGGGCGTACCGGCTGCCGAAGTGCAGCACGTCCACCAGCAGATAGACGCCGCTCGTGGTGACGATGAAGTTCGCCGCGTTGGTGAGCGGGAAGAGCAGGAACTTCCGCCAGGTGGGGCGGGTCTTGTATGTGAAGTACGAGGTCAGGAAGAACGACCCGACCATGCTGAGCGCAAAGGCGACGACATGCGCCGCCACGTAGGGCAGCCAGGTGAGCAGGACCAGGTACAGGCCGTAGTACGTCCCGGTGTTCACCACCCCCACCAGGGCGAACCTGACCAGCTGGACCTGGACCGTCATCGTCTTACGAGCTCCCCGTCGCGTTTTTGCCGCTCCCCCTCCTGCTGATGCGGAAGGCCGGCGTTGGTGGCCTTCACCAGGAAGTGCGGTCGCCGCTTCACCTCGTAGTAGATACGGCCCACGTACTCGCCGACCACCCCCAGCATCAGCATCTGCACACCCGCCAGTGCCGTGACCGCCACCAGAAGGGTGACATACCCGGGAGTGTCCACGCCGTTCACCAGCGCGACACCGACAATCCAGGCGGTATACGCCATGGCGAGCGTGACTAGCAGAAGCCCGAGATAGACGGCGGCCCGCAGCGGCTTGTTGTTGAAGGAGAGCAGGCCGTCGAGGCCATAGTTGAGCAGTTTGCCGAAGCTCCACTTGGAACGGCCCTGCTCACGCACCGCATTCTCGTACTCGAAGGTCGTGGTGCGAAAACCGACCCAGGCGAACAGGCCCTTGGAGAAGCGGTTGTACTCGGTGAGTTCGAGGATCGCGTCCACGGTACGGCGCGACAGCAACCGGAAATCGCCCACGCCGTCGACGAGTTCGACGTCGACGAGCCGATTGATCAGCCAGTAGTAGGCGCGGGCGGAGACGGTGCGGGTGACCCGGTCGCCCTTGCGCGTGCGGCGGGCGATGACCTGGTCGAAGCCCTCCTCGTGCAGCTGCAGCATGCGCCTGACCAGCTCCGGTGGGTGCTGGAGATCGGCGTCCATGATGACCACGGCGTCGCCCTCGGCATGCTGGAGCCCGGCGAGCATCGCCGCCTCCTTGCCGAAGTTACGGCTGAAGGAGACATAGCGGGTACGAGGGTCGGCCTCGGCGATCTCCTCGAGGAGAGGGAGCGTCCGGTCCTGGCTTCCGTCGTCCACATAGACCAGTTCGAATTCCCGCCCGAGCAGGGAGAGTTCCGCGGTCACGTGTTCATGGAAGCGGCCGATGATCTCCTCTTCGTTGAAGCACGGAACAACTATCGAGATCAGCACGGAAGAACAACAACCCACCCGAATGTCCCGTGCGGATTCCCCGCATGACGCGCAGGCGACCATTTCGTGAACTGGTCTTCCCACGAGCTGATTTCACCGTCAACGCTGGCATATTCGAGGAATCATGTCGACTCTGCCAACCGCGCGCGGCCGCGCCGCAGCCCTCGCCGCGCTGATCACCGTGAGCGCCTTGTGCGCCGGTGACGCCGTCGCCCGCAGCTTCCCCTTCGGACCGCACACCCGCAGCGTGAACGACCTCGGCAATCAGTTCGTGCCGTTTCATGCGCATCTGTGGGATCTGCTGCACGGACGGGCCGACGGCGGACTGCTGCTGAACTGGCAGTCCGGGTACGGCACCAGCTTTCTGCCCGACCTCGGGACCTATCTGACCAGCCCGTACTCGATGCTGGTCGGGCTCTTCCCACGGGACCGCATCGACCTCGCCGTCTATGTCATCACGCTGCTGAAGATGGCGGCCGCGGCCGCGGCCATGACCTGGCTGCTGCTGTCGCTGCGAGGGGACAAGGGCGGGCGCTGGTGGATGGCGGCGGTGCTCGGCGGCTCGTACGCGCTGTGCGGCTGGTCGGTCGTCGAGGCCTCGTACAACCCGATGTGGATGGACGGCCTCGTCGCCTTCCCGCTGCTGTGCCTGGTCGGCGAGTGGGCGCGCACGGCACGGCGGCCGGTTCTCGGCCCGGTGGTCGTCGCGGTGGCGTGGATCGCCAACTTCTACACCGCATACATGGCGACCATCGGGGCCGCACTGGTGCTTGTGGTCCAGCTGCTGCTGCAGGAGCGCGGGGCACGGGACCGGATGCGGGCGCTCCTGCGGGCCGCCAGGGCCGTACTGCTCGGCATCGCGCTCGCCACGCCCGTCCTGATCCCCGTCTTCCTCGGCTCCAAGCACGCCTATCCGGGGTGGACGAAGGAGTTCGCGCCGGCCGGCTGGGCCGATGTGTTCGCCCGCACGCTGCCGGCGACGTACAGCTTCTTCACGCCCGCGGTCTTCCTCGGCAGCGGCGCACTGTTGCTGGCCTGCACGCTCGCCTTCAACAGCGCGGTACCGCGGCGCGAGCGGTGGGTGTGGACGGGACTCGCGGCGGCGACCCTGGTGTCACTGCAGTGGGCGCCGACGCATCTGGTGTGGCATGTCTTCGCGACGCCCAACGGCAGCCCGTACCGGCAGACTTTCGTCTTCGCCGGGATACTCGTGATCGCGGCCTGGATCTGCCTCTCGTACGACTGGCCCGGTCGGCGCGCCCTGCTCGGCGGCGGTGCGGTGGTGGCCGTGATCGCACTCGCCGCCTCCACCAGTGACCTCGTCACCGCCTGGACCTTCCCGCTGTTCGCGGCCGGGATCGCGGCGGTGGTGGGCGGCCTGCTGCTCGCCCGGCGCGGCAAGTACGCCGTGGTCGCCGCGCTGCTCCTCAGTGGCGCGCTGGTCGGGCAGGCGGCGGCGACCACCGCGTACGCCGACCGGCAGCGGCTCGGCAGGCTGGACGACTACCCGGCCTGGGGCGAGGCGCACAGCGAGCGGGCGGCGGCCGTGGCGAAGGCCGACGGCTGGCCGCGCTACCGCACCGATGTGGGCCGCGACCAGATCACCGGCAACGATCCGATCCTGTTGGGCGGCCAGGGCGGCGGCTATTACAGCAGCCACACACCGGATGTCTTCACGCGCACGATGGCCGCGCTCGGCGCGGGCTGGACATCCAACGGACGCAGTGTGCAGTCCCTGGACAACCCGGTCACGGACGCGATCTTCGCCGTCGGCGCGCGGGTGCGGACCGCGCCCAGCAACGACCCGGAGGTGACGCGGGCGGCCGCGACACCCGGGCTGGTGACCGTACGCCCGGCGGGGGCGGAGGCCGCGTACGACTGGAACCCCTTCCGCAACCAGGAACTGCTGCTCGGCTCGGACGTCTACGGCGATCCGGTGGACGGCTCCTGCCCGGTCGGCACCGAGGTCTTCCTCTGGGCGCCGAACTACACCGGCAAGGCCCGCCTCGGCGACAACGAGCAGGTGACGCTGCGAGGCGGACAGCCCAAGCGGCGTGCCGCGCTCACCTCGCTCGGCAAGGTGAACTCGCCCGGCGAGAGGGTCGCGTACAGCAAGGACCCCCGGCGCACGACCCTGGGCTGCCTGGACCACGCCAAGCTGACCGCCGCCGTGGACGGGCTGAAGCGGACCGGCGCGGTGTCGGTCGACGTCACCGACAGCGGTGTACGAGCCGAGCTACCGCCGGGAGCAACCGGCCGGGCGGTCATCGCCGCGCCCCGGATCGCCGGCTGGAGCTGCAACGGCAAGCCGGCCGACTCCTACCAGGGGCTTGTCGCCGTGCCACTGGACGGAAGGACGACGACGGTCGACTGCTCGTTCCGCCCGCCGGGTCTGAAGGCGGGCGCGGCGATCGGGGCCGCGGGGCTGCTGACGCTCGGGGGCCTCCCCTTGCTGCCCTTGCTGCGGTCGCGCCTTCGCCGCCGCCCCGCGTAGCGATCCGGGGCGGGCGGGGCAGACGGGCGGGCCGGGCGGGCGCGCGCCGGACGGGCGGGCCGGGCGGGCGGGCCGGACGAGGGGCCGAGCGGACAAACGGGCGCATCCAGCCCCTCCGGCGCCTCGGAACCGGGGAACGTGGCGGAGCCACGCAAGCGGGACGCGGGATTCCGTCGTAACTACTTCACACTTCCGTCGCCGCAGGGCCGTCAGGACTTCATCTGCGCAGCATCCCGCCTTGGCCCGCGCGGCGGCGCTCCCGCGTAATTTCCCCGGCATGCCCTCTCTCCTTCGGAACCGGCTGGCGAAGTGGATCCTGAGCCCGGCCGACACCATGATCGAACGGCGCATCGAGCAGCATGTGAAGCGTGCCACGCAGGCCTTGCAGGCCGATCTCGACGCCGTCCACCAAAAAGTGGCCGCACTGCAGAATCCGCAGTACGGACTCGGCCTGCTCGTCAACGGGACAGGTCGAAGCGGCCACCGAACGCCCACCCCCGCCCAGATCGACACCCTCGCGCGCCAGATCCAGGGCGTGGCGGACGGCAGTGAACACGCTCTGCGCAATGTGACCGTCGCCTATCGCACGGTGATAGCCCTGGAGTCACTCGGCGTGGGCCGACTGGCCGGGTCCACCTCCAACGTGTGCGGAAAGCTCGCCACAGTGCCACTGCTCTCCCCGCCGAACGGCAATGTCCTCGAAATCGGCACCCTGTACGGGATGTTCGCCGCGGGACTGCTGCGGATGCTGCACAGGGCCGGGGCAGAACCCCATCTGACGATCGTCGATCCGCTGGCCGGCGCGCAGCTGCAGCCCGGTGCCTCCCAGCAGGGCGCGGACCCCACCGGCACGCCGGTGCGCGAGGACGTCGTACGCGCCAACCTGGCACTCGGCGGCGTCGGTTCGGTGATCGACGCGCGAATCCAGCAGGGCTTCTCCGGTGATCCGGAGGTGCGCGCCGCCGTCTCCGACCGGGAGTACGGGGTGATCGTGGTGGACGGCGATCACTCCATGGAGGGGGTGCGGGCCGATCTGGAATGGGTCGAGGAGATCGTGGCCCCGGGCGGGATCGTGGTGCTCGACGACTACGGCGACAAGGCCTGGCCCGGGGTGCAGGACGCCCTGGACAAGCATCTGGCCGGCGGGACTTCGCGGCTGACCATGCTGGGGCGGGTGTCCACCTCGGCGTATCTGCGCGCGAGCTGACCGTTCGGGGACCGTTTCGGGGTCACCCGCTGTGGAACTGCCGCTGCCGGTCGAGCGCACGTCGCCGCCCGGGCGACTGCCGGAAGACCCATGTCGTCCATACACGGAGAAGCCCCAGCCGCATGTCGGCTGGGGCTTCCCCTCGGTTATCGACAGAGTCGACGCATTCAGGCGCTCTCTCGCCCGGACCCGGTCTCGGAAGAGATCCAGAGATCGTCGTCCGCGTCCAGGGTCCCGTCGTCGGCGATGAAGAAGACTCCGGTCCTGAAGAAGTTCCGGAACGCGTTCACCATCTGCTCGACGCTGTCATACGCCATTCTCGACTCACCGCCGATCACGACGCTGGCCACGCGCGACGATGGCGATCGTGCCTCGTACACAGCCGCGTAGAAATCGCCACCGCCGGTTCCGAGCAGCGGAATCCATCGATCTCCGAGAACGGGGTCTCCGTCGCCGTACAACGCCTTCACACCGGCAGCATCGCGCACTGACAGCGGTTCGTACCCCGGAATCAGAGCAGCGTCGTCCTGGACCTGGCCCGGCCGATAGCTCACACCGCCCCTCCACGTGCCTTTGCCCCGCCGAGCCACAGCTCGACGGGGCAAAGTGACAGGACCCGCTTGTACTGCGTGAGCAGGCCGCGCAGGCGCTCGGCCGGGATTTCCCAGCCGAGCGTCTTTCGTGGTCGGAAGCTGGTCGGGGTGCGGGTACTGGGCGAAGGCCGAGTGACCCGTCCCCAGCACGCGGAAAAGTCCCGCCGCAACTCGCTACGACGGGACGTTTCTGTTGAAGGTGGAATTCCGGTTGGTCAGATTCACAGCTCGTCAAAAGCCGCGCGCCACGGGCCCAAACCGTGCAACCCCCGGAGGGCAGTTTCGATGACCGCCGGAGAGAACGACTTCTGAAGCTTCAGGGTCGCCGCCTCTTCCGGGGAAATCACTTCCCCCACTTTGCCGTGAATGTCCTGGCGACGGTATTCGCCCGGCGGCTCCACCCAGACCTTGTAGGCGGGCACGGGAATGGCGGAGGAAATCTCACGATTCCCCAGAACGCGCCACACGCCCTCCTTGAGCCGCAGATCCATCGTCTCCGCGAGGAAGATCGGGTCGTCGAGCTTCAGCTTTTCGACCTCGACGGCGTCGCCGGCGCCCAGCAGCGCGGAAAATACAGCAAGCAGAACGTTCCCGCGCGACTTCTCCACGATCTGGGCGACGGCAATATTCTCATCGCCCACAGGAACGACGAGAACGTCACCCTTATCGCATTTCTTTGGCATAGATTGCCTCCGGCTGCCCCGAGTCGGGCATAATGGTCGGCACGGTGTGCCCGGTCTTGCTGTGTTTAGCGGTCTCGATGGGCGTCTTAAGCCCTGGTCTGGGTGCGGGGACTGGGCGAAAGCCGACTGGCCCGCCCCAAGCCCGTTGAAGGGGAATTCCGGTTGGCCCAGATCGCCAGCTCGTCAAAAGCCGCGCACCACGGGCCGAAACCGTGCAACCCCCAGGGCAGTTTCGATGACGTCTGAGAGAACTTAGACGGCAGCAGCGGATTGCTGCTGACCTGCCATCCAGGGAAGATGAGCTACCCCCCTTGGGAGCCCTCCAAGAATCTCAGCACGCCCCTCAGTGGAACTCCGATGTCGCGACGATCGATCCCAGCCCCCTCAAGGTGCACGAGAATACACGCCTCTTCGGCGCGATTCGGGAAGTCCCGTACGAAAGCCGAAACACACGAGTCGAGGGTGTCTAGTGCGTAGCCCTCAATTTCTTCATCGCTGGGGTCAGCAACCGCACTGTTAGCGCTGATCGGCGCCGCTGCCAGGATGACTCCAGGAGCCCCGTCTTCTCGATGATTTACGAGGACCTGCACTTTTCCGATCTGCGGAGAACCTCCATATCGCTCGTGAGCGAGGGGAGAATTCAGGACTGCGGCATCACAATCCCAACCAGTTCCCGACACCGAGCCCATACGAAACTCAATTCCGGGGATATGGCCCAGCATTTGCTGGCACTCTTGGATGAGCCTATCCGATGACGCTGCCATCACGTACTTCATCGTCATCACCCACAGCTCATGGTCAACATTATTTGAGGCCTACTCAACTTCGAGAGCCGATCGCCCTGGAGTGCGACTCCACCATCAACGACATCTGCCGTGTAGGCCATTCTTGCAGATTCGGGGAGAGCTGACGGATTCCCTTTTGTGCGGATCATAGTGCAGGAGCCCTCTGCAGGGCAGGCGCACTCAGCACGGACAACGACGACCCGCCCATCACAGCCACCGTCCGCTGACGTTGCCGTCACCGTTGCCGCCAGAACACCAAAGGCCCCCTTCGCAGCAGCAATGCGGAGGGGGCCTTCAATTATGCAGCCGAGAGAATCAGTCTGCCCATCAATACGGGCAGAATCTATCGACGCCTATGCGAGTGAACCGCAAGCAACTAGCTGCGCGAGAAACTCAGCAAAAGAATGAGCCGCGCGGCGAGGAATGCGGTCTTCATCGATGTAGGCGACGGCTGGTTCGCCCTCAGGGCCACACTCGGAATAGTCGAGCATCACGGTGTCATGACCAGCAGAAGGCGTATCGCAAATCACTACCCCGATATCTGGATACTCCCACTCCGAAATCAGGTACGAGCTGCCCCCACCGGATGAGGAGTCGATTCCCCAGGCTCCGCCGATTCCCCGAATCCCGCTGATCTCGAAGTGATCGTCGGCCCACGACGTCGGAAACGTCGTGGGGCAGCAGCGGCGCCGCGGGGTCCCTCCGTTCCGCTGGAGCAACACTTCAACGTAGCTGCGGGGCAGGCGCACGCCAAGATCTTCCTCGGCTCGACGGATCATGTCGTCGTCGAGGGGAGGTCCGGTGTAGTAGTCGCTATCCTCGAATAGCTCCGCCATCAGAAACCTCCCGTATGCCCAGTGTCGGCATGGACCTGTCTATCAATAAGCTGCATGAGCCCACGATCTTGATGATGGTGTCATGTATAGCCAGTCGGAGTCTCGCTCAGTCCAGCCGCCTGATTGGCCAGCCTGAAGTATTTGGGCCGACTTTGACGGCGAGTCAACACCAAAAATGATTACCTTTAACTCATTCGACTTATCAGCCTTCCCGACAATCTGCATATCATCGTCGATATCCCGGAAGTAGGCGCGACCACCATTGCGACCTCGCAGGACGAAGGGCGCCACGCCGAAAGGAAACTCAGCGTGACGCCCTCGCAACCTACCGGACTGACCTGCCATCGTCAGGAACTGTGGATTACCACGATTCGTCGCCAGTCAGAACGATCATTACCTCATCGGGCTCATCGGTACCGTCTCCGTAGACGTCGACTCGATTTTCTACATTCGGAACGGGAATCAGCAACCTCACCGATTCATTCGGATCCGAAATCTCAAGAGACGCCTGAGAAAGTACCAATTTTCCCGAGTACACAAGGATTTTGTCGCCCGGCTGGTAAGGCCCTTGCACGCATTGGACTGACGCTGGACCACTGGCAGTTTGCTGAATCGAGATGAACAGGGAGTCCGCACCACCGTGAACAACATCGGTCGAAGGGTCCCAACTTTCATGCGTGTCAACGCTCCCGGGTGCGGCAGCAACAACGAGGCCATGCGCAAATCTCGTCGTACACGAGGCGAAGAGCATCATTGAATCCACCTGCCGTCATGGTTTCCACACCGGGAAGTCATAGTACTCCTTGAGTAGCGTGCGCACGATCCCGCCCTGCTGCTTGGAACATGCCTTGCAGTGCGGATATAGAGTCCACGGACCGTTGGGAGCGAGCTTATTCGGTGGATTATGGTCACCAGTCCAGTGGCCGTCCTTGTACCCCAATTTGGTCGCCCCGCATGAAGCGCAGCCATTTCGGTCACCGAACTCGTTCATCATCCGCTGCTCGTGAGCCAGGACAATATCACCGCGTTCAGCGGTCACTCCATCTGCTTTCTGTCCCTTAATGGCAGGCATCTCTTTGCCGGCGCCCGCAGGTCTAAGGCTTCCGTAAGTTCCACTTACGTCACTGCCACCACAATTATGAACGAGGACTGGAGTGGCCCCAGCCAGCACATAGTACGTGTGCTACGCGACCCCTCCCTACCTGCTTCTTCGCAGGTCAGCGCGTGATTCGCGTTCCGCTGGCCTCCGTGGTTATGCGGGGAAATCCGTGGGTGTTGCCGTCGCTACTGCCATTAACGGCTCGGGGCACACGGTTGTGCCGCCGCTGCCTGGTGTCGGTGCAGCGGGACTCTACTGCCACTCGCCAGGCTCGGCACGGACGAGAGCGCGGACGGTCTGCTCGTACAGTTCGTGGCCGGTCTGGGCGCAGTGTCCGGCGATCCAACGGGTCTGCTCGTCCGGGGTGCGCAGCGTGCCTGATGTGGCACCGCAGTTGCGTTCTTCGCCGGTGACGCAGACCGCCATGAAGGCGGGCAGTGCCATGGGGTCGGGAACGGTGGTCACGTGGTACTCGCGGAAGCGGTAGCGCCCCCGAGAGGCGTTGCGTACTGGTGCGCCGGCGCTCGGAGAGTCAGGCATCCTCGGCCGCTTCTTCCTGATCCGGGATGCGCTGTCCGCGCGAGTCCGCAACCCTGAGCGCGTCCGCCAGGGCTTCTGTCAACCGGCAGGCCAGCCAGCGATACTCCGTCGCCGACAGGGTTTTCGCGCCGGGCGCCGTGGCCTCGCGGGCGTAGTCCAACAGTTCCTGGCCCATGCTGAGCTGTACCGTCTCGATGCTGTCGGCGAGCGTGGAGATGTAGCCCCGGCCATCGGTGCTCAGGTAGCAGGGCTTCCCCTCCGGGCTGGTCCACGGCAGTAAGCGGGGACCTCCCCCACCCGACGCGGCGTCGTACAACTCTCTGCGACGCATGCGGTCGGCATCGCTCCTGGGCTGGCTCACTGGGCACCCCCGGCCTGGGTCACTGACGGTGGACACAGTGACCGTAGGCTCTGACAGACCGTCACCCCCAGGTGGGAGCCATGGCAGTTCGCGACTCTTGGTTCACGATCTGCCACGCTGCGTGGCAGCTACCCGACGACGCCCAGGTAGTCGGCCATTTCGCGCATCTCCGTTGTGAGGGTGCGCTTGCGCTTGCCCAGGATCTCCTGCATGGTCTCGGCGGCCCCGTTCTGGTGCCGCAGCCACTGCGGGGCGGCTTCCCTGGCACGGGTCAACTCGTCCATGGCGGCGGACAGGTCGCCGGTCCGGGTGTGGGCGCGCGCCACATCGAGGGTGAAGCGGTTCCCGTCGTTGGTGCTGGGCCTGCCCAAGCGCTTCCACGCCTTGGGCGACAACTCCTCCTGCTCGCCTGCCTTGCGCACCACCGCGCGGACGTCGCCGATGACCAGGGAATCTTCAAGTGCCTTGACCGCGACGGTGACCGGCCCGAAGACGGACCAGTGCCGGGAGACATTGCGATGCGCCGTCCCGACAGCGGTTGCCGCGACCCGGGCGGCTTGACGGTATTCCTTCGCCTCGTCGGGACGGTTGTTCCTCGCGGCTGCGGCGGCGGCCTCCATCGCCAGGCCGCCCCACACCGCGTAGTGGTCCGGCTCGGCCCCTGTGATCTTCGGCTCCACCGCGTCCATGCTCTGGGCGGCGACCTGTTCCGCCTCGTCCAACCTTCCCTGCCTCACCAGCAGCCAGCACATGCAGCCGACCCCGGAGCCCGCCGCGAGCATGTCTCCGGCCTGGCGGGCGTCCATGATGGCGCCGCGCACGGCGGCGTACGCGATGTCGTACTGCCGTACCTGGGTGAGGTAGGTGCCGGCCAGACGCAGCGCCTCGGCGCGGGCCAGCAGGGCCTGCCGGTGCTCGTCCCCGCTGTCGTAGTAGGCGACGGCTTGTGCGGCATCGCGCAGCAGGCCCGGCAGTTGAGCCGCGACGCTTTTGTAGCTGTCGGAGAAGTACAACACCCGTGCGTCTTGCAGCGTCCGCCGGAAGATGCGCAGGTTCGGTTCCTCGCCCACGGCTTCGGCGGCCTGGTCCACGAGCCCGACGGCCGGAGTGAGGGCGGCGCGGAGCTGGATCAGGTTGACCCGGTTCGGCTCCTCGGCCCGCCCCACGGGCTCCGGGGCATCCGAGGCCATCAGCGCGGCCGTGGTCACCCCCAACGCGCGGGCGAGCGTGTGCAAGGTCTCCATGCGGATGGTGCCACCCTGCTCGGCCTTGCGCACCGTGCCCGGCGATACGCCCGCGGCGTGGGCCAGTTCCTCCTGGCTCATCCCCGCACGACGCCGGTACTTACGGACGTTGTCGGCCAACTCCGTAGTCATCAACTCACCACCTCCCACTCCACGGTACGCCCGGCCGGCACATCAACCGGGGGCCAACCGGCAGACACCCGCCCAGGGGCCGTGATGCTCATGGAGGACGGCCGGGCTGAGGTCCTGAATGAAGATCACGGTTCCGGAGACGGGCCTGGCGGCCGGGCTCAAGCCGGGGGCGATGGTGCGGCCGGTGGAGCTGTTCGCCACCCCGTGGGCGCGGATCTTCAACGGCCAGCTCTCCGACGGCGTCGCCTACCGGGCCGCCCGTCTGGAGCTGGTGACGGTGGAGGCGGCCCAGTGATCCGCCTCGAAAGCCCCGTGCCGGAGCGGGAGTTGTACCCGCTCCGGCCCCTGCCGGGGACCGAGGGCAAGGCCACGTTCGCCGCCTCGGCGGCGGTGCTCGATCTGCTCGGCCTGAGTCCGCAGCAGGCGGCCCGCCTGGACCTGGACCACGTGCTCCGCCTGATACGCGAAGAGGGGGCGTGACATGGAAGCCGTGAAGGAGTACGCGTCGGACGCACTGCTGGTCGTGGCCGTGCTGGTCAGTGTGTGGCTGCTGGTGACGGTGGTGCGCTATGTGCGGGCTGACAAGCGCACGCGGGTCAGCATGTGGCAGGCCGTCCGGGTGCGCTGGGGCTGGGTACGGCTCGCGCGGATGGCGGGGCTGACAGTCACCGACAAGACCCCGGGCCTGCTCGCGCAGATCACTGCGCAGAAGGACGGCCCCGCCCCCGCGCCCCGGGTGCTCACTCCCCGGATCAAGGTGACGCCGGATCGGTTCGGCGTGATCGTCCGAGCCCGGACGCTGCCGCAGGTCGGGCTGGAGGAGTACCAGAAGTCGGCGCGGTTCCTGGCGGATGCCTGGCGGTGCACGCGGGTCTCCGTCCTGCCGGACGGCCCCGGGCGGGTGGCGATTCGGGGCGTGCGCTCCGACCCGCCGACCACCCACCGGCCCACCGGCCACCCGCCCACGGACCTGACGCACTGGGAGCTGGGCATCGACGAGTACGCCGCCCAGGTGTGCGTGTCCCTGGCCAACGTGCCCGGAGTGACCGTGGCCGGCGTCCCCGGCGCGGGCAAGACCTCGGGCGTCAACAAGTTCGTCTGCGACTTCGCGCCGTCGGCAGCCGTGCAGATCGCGACGGCGGACGGCAAGGTATCGCGGGCCCCCGAAGGTGATTATGCCGACCTGGTCAAGCGAATGTTCGCGTTCTGCGGTGACGACCTCGACGAAGCCAACGCGCTGTTCAAGCGCCTGGTGGAACTGCGCAAGCGGCGCTCGGCGACCATCCGGGACGTGCTGGGCGTGAAGAACCTGTGGCACGTCGGCCCCTCACCTCAATGGCCGCTCACGGTCCTGATCATCGATGAGGCACACACGTACTTCCGCGAGTACAAGGGCAACGACCCGACCACCAAACGTCTGGCCGCGCTGACGGCGGAGAACGCCCGGCTGGTGGAGGACCTGGTCAAGAAGGGCCGCAGCGTCGGCATCCTGGTGATCCTCATCAGCCAGAAGACCACCGGCGACGCCATCCCCACATTCATCCGCGACGTGTGCCCCATCGGGCTGTCCTTCGCCCAGAAGACCGTGGAAGCCGCGGTAGCCGCACTGGGCGAGGACATCCGCAACTGGCCCGACGCAAGCCCGGTCACATTGCAGGACCCCGCCTACGTCGGCGTCGCCGTGATGGCGATGCAGGGCCGCCCCGGCTACACCCGCATCCGCACCCCCTACGTCGCCGACACCGACGCCGCCCGTATCGCCGAAGCCACCTCGCACCTGACCGCCGATCCCGCCTTCCTCCTGGACGCTCTGCTCGACACCGCTGGCCGTACGGCACTCGACGACACCTCTGTTCCGCTCACCAAGTAGTCCCGAACACCCCGTACCCGAGAGGAGGTTGAGATCATGGCGGAGGAACGGTTCACCCGGCGCACCGTGACCGTGGTCATGGCGGTCATCGCGGCCCTGGCCTTCGTCTTCTCCTTCGGCAACGTCTGGGCACTTGCCTTGCGCCTCGGTGTTCCGCACCCGATCGCGCCGCTGATCGCGCCCATGGTGGACCTGTCCGTCGTCGGGCTCCTGGTCGCCCTGCGGTTCCTGGCCCTGCGCGGCGTTTCCAAGGCGGAGTTGCGGGCCGGCACCCGGCTACTGCACCTGTGCGGACTGCTCACCCTCGCCCTGAACACCGCCGAACCCCTGCTGACCGGACGCTACGGCCGCGCCTGCCTGGACACCGTCGCCCCGCTCCTGCTGCTCGGCTGGGGCCACGTCGGCCCCGCCTTCCTCGCCCAGTTCCACACCCACACCCGCCCCACCCCGCACCTGGAGGCCACGCCCACCCCCATCTCCGAACCGGTGCCCGACGAAGCGCCCACACCCGAAGCGACACCCGCGACGCCCGCCCCGGTCGTCGTCGACTCCCCGGCCGAGGAACCACAACCCGCTCCGACTCCGACCCCGGCCGCTACTCCGCCCATCACTGTCGCCAAGACGACCCGACCCGCCTCCGGCCCGGCCCTGCCTGCCGCCCTGCTGGACGGACACCCACCGCGCAGAGCACGGAACCCCGATCACCGCCGCCCATCTGGGAACGCGCATGGGCGTTGCCCTTCCGGTGGCCACCGCCGCACTCGCTCAACTCTGAGCCCCGCGCCCACGCGGTCCGCATCACCCCGAGCTGAACCCACCCCCGCCCATGGGCTGGTTCGTCATGCCCCGAGCAGCATCAACTCGCCTTCCTGCCTGGCTGGTTGCTGCTCGGGACCACCCACCCGACAGAAGGGACACGCCCCGAATGGTCACCCTGGACCTGCGCCACGTGGCAAGCCCCGCCGTGCGGGACCTGCTCCACATAGTCAACCGCCCCGACTTCGACCGCGCACAACAGCAGATCGAACACCTCGGCGGCTGCACCGAACCCGTCCGCCTGACCGGCCACACCACCACCCTCGACACCACGACCGGCGAAGTACTGCGCTCCTACACCACCTCCGACGAACCCACGGGCAGCCTGCTCACCGCGTGCGGCAACCGGCGCTCCTCCCGTTGCCCGGCCTGCTCCCGCATCTACGCCACCGACACCTACCACCTCATCCGCGCCGGCCTCTCCGGCGGCAAGACCGTCCCCGACACCGTCCGCACCCACCCCCGCGTCTTCGCCACCCTCACCGCCCCCTCCTTCGGCCCGGTCCACAACCGCCCCGCCGTCCGGCCCTGCCGCTGCGGCACCCGCCACGAGCGCACGGACCCGATGCTCGGTACGCCGCTGAATCCGGCGACGTACGACTATGCGGGCGCGGTCCTGTTCAACGCCCACGCCGGAGCCTTGTGGGCGCGCTTCACCATCTACCTGCGCCGGGCGCTCGCCACCCGGCTCGGAATGACCCAGAAGGCTGCCCGCGCTGTGTTGCGGGTGTCCTTCGCGAAGGTCGCCGAGTACCAGAAGCGCGGGCTGGTCCACTTCCACGCCGTGATCCGGCTCGACGGCCCCGACGGCAACATCCAGCCCCCACCCCCGTACGCCACCAGCGCCCTCCTCACCGACGCCATCCGCGCCGCCGCACCCCGCGCCCGCATCACGCTCGTGTCAGACGCGGTCGGCGAACGCGAACTCACCTGGGGCCAACAGCTCGACGTACGCGAGATCGCCGCCTTCGGCACCGACAGCGAACTGACCGACCAGGCGGTCGCCGCCTACGTGGCCAAGTACGCCACCAAGTCCGCCGACGCCTCCGGCACCCTCGACCACGCCCTGTTCTGCCGCCCCTGCCAGGGCCGCGGCGACACCCTCCTGCCCCACGGAACCCCGCTCCCCTGCACCGCCTGCGACGGCACCGGACAAGCCCGGCCGCTGCCCCGGCTGGCGGTCGCCCGGCACGTGCGGCAGATGATCCGCACCTGCTGGGACCTGGGCAGGCTGCCGGAGTTCGCCGACCTCAAGCTCTGGAAGTGGGCGCACATGCTCGGCTTCCGGGGCCACTTCTCCACCAAGTCCCGCCGCTACTCCGTCACTCTCGGCGCGCTGCGCGATGCCCGCCGCGCCTGGCGCACCGAACAAGCCCGCACCCACGCCAGCCTGCCCGATCAAGACCCGACGACCACTCTCGTCGTCGGCCACTGGGACTACCTCGGCTCGGGCTACAGCCCCGGCGCCGCACTCCTCGCCGCCCACGTCTGGCACAGCAAGGAACTGGAACGAAAGTTCGCGGCCGAAGGCGGCTGCTGATGGCCCCGCCTTCAGCCGCCGCCCTCCACCCGGGTCCGAGCCTGGCGCCGGAACTGCTGACGGTCCCCCAAGTCATGGACCGCCTCCAGCTCGGCCGCTCCGCCGTCTACGACCTGCTCCGCACCGGCCGGCTCGCCTCGATCACCCTCGGCCGCGCCCGCCGCATCCCCACCCACACCCTCGCCGACTTCATCCGCACCCGCCTCGAACAGGAAGCCACCTGATGACCACGCCACGCCCCGCCGCCTCCCGCCGCAGCCGCTCCCGCGCTAACGGAGACGGAACCGTCTACCCGCGCAAGGACGGCCGCTGGGAAGCCGCCGGATACGTCCTCGCCCCCGGCAACACCCGCAAGCGCGTTCGCGTCTACGGAACCACCCGCAAAGACGCGCTCGCCAAGCTCACCGAGAAGATCGCCGCCAGCAACCTCGGCCTGCCCGTCGCCGCGGCTGACAGCACCGTGAGCGACTACCTGACGTACTGGCTGAACGGCATCGCCGTCCACCAGATCCGGGAGAACACCCACACCCGCTACGCCTCCTGTATCCGCCTCCACCTCATCCCCGGACTCGGCGCGAAGAAGCTCGCCCGGCTCACGGCCCGCGACGTACGCACCTTCCTCGACGCCCTCCGCACCACCTGCCAGTGCTGCACCCAGGAACGGGACACCAACCGGCGCCCCTGCTGCGCCATCGGCCAGTGCTGCAACAAGCGGCTCTCACCGCTGACCGTGACCTACGTCCATTCAGTCCTCAAGTCCGCCCTGGAGCACGCCGTCCGCGAAGACGACCTGCCCCGCAACGTCGCCCGGAACGTCAAGACCCCCGCGCCCCGCCCCCGGCGCTTCCAGCCCCTCACCGCAAGCGAGGCACGGCAGTTCCTCCAGACCGCCAGCGGCGACCGGCTCCACGCGCTGTACGAACTCGCCCTGCGCACCGGACTCCGCAAGGGCGAACTCCTGCTCAGGCAATTCCGAATCTTGCCGCTTGGCCGCCTGGCCGCAAACAGCGATTCAGAATTAGCAGCCTTCGCCGCCGGACTATAAGGCCCATGGCACGTCATTCATAGACTTAATCGATACTATATCCGTCTGCATCGCCCTCTTTTCAGATGGCCCACCCTGTCCATACGGATGCCAGCACACTCACCCATCGGCACATCAAATATCAGCGTTACGTGTGGAAACGAGCGAGAACGCCCCGCCGATTCCTCGGCGGGGCGTTCTCGCTGGTTCTGTACTTAGCGTGACGGAATCGTCACGACCGTCACTTGTCCATCCATTAGGCATTCGATGAGCACCGAACCGCCAAGCGGGTGGATCCAGAAGTGCGGCCCGGCGTCCAGGATGTCCCGCGCATGTCGCACCGCGACATCCGCAGGCATGGTCACGGCCGGCATCAGGTAGTTGCCCCAGATGACGGCGATCCGCTCACCCCGCTGTACGTACGAGGAGAGCAGCTCCGCCGCCATCCTCGTCCAGTGTTCCTCATCGTCCCACCAGAGGCGGTCTTCGAACGGAGTGGACTCGAAGTCGATCACGTCGCCGGTGGCAGCCGGAAATCTGCTCAGCGTCGCTGCCGCCAGTGCGCGGTTCTCGGCGAGATCCAGCTTCACCACCTGCCGGCCGTCATCGTCACGGGGGTCGTTCATGAAGTCCGGAAGGTATTCCGGATGACTCCCATAAGAACTACCGCCGGTCATACGTTCCGCCTCAACCACGTCGAAATGCTCCCGCCAGGGAACCTTATCGCCCATTTTCGAACCGACGCGCCCTTACCCGTCATCACATTGATGTGCGGGCCGATTCTGTCGTCGGTATCCAGGCGGAACGACCTGTATTCCCCACCGCTGGTCGCGGTGAACCCGGTATCCCTGCCGAAGGTGTCGACCGCGGACTCCATCGTCCCCTGCCGACGCTGCCACGAACCGGTGTCGATGGGCCCCACGGTGTCCAGGGCCTGGTTTCTGGCCTGTTCGAACGAGTCCGTGTCCAGGACAACCTCGCTGCGGGGCTTCTCCGGGTCGCACCTGCAAAGATCGGAGTGCCCTGGTTGTGATCCACCACAATTGTGAACGAGGACCGGCGTGGACCCCGCCAGCACATAGTACGTGTGCAGGCGGTCGACGCTCAGGTCGTAGGTGACGCGCTGCGCCGTGTACGACTTGACCTCGACGATGGCCGTCAGGGCACCCTCGCCGTTCTGGAGCTTCTGGCCGGCCTTGAGGTCGCCCGCCTGGGTCCAGGCATCACGACTGGCCTCGTAGAACTGGTGGTGCTTGGTGGTCTGGATCGTCTTCGGACCGGCCTTCGTGGCGACGACGACGTCGACGTAGTTCCGGTCGGTCTTGGTGACGATCACCTCCTTGACCCGGTGCTTCTCCTTCTTCTTCTTACCGGGCTCGGCCGTCAGGACGTAGTCCCCGGCCTTGACCTCGGATATGGGCTTGGTAATGCCGTTGGCCATCAGCACGCCGGTCAGACCCGTGAAGCTGTGCGGAGTTCGCACGCGGCACCCGGTCGGACGCGGAGCGGACGGCTTCGCGTCGGGCTCCGGCTGCTGCTTCGACTTGGGGCCGAACCTGCTCGCCGCCGCGCCGAAGACGCCGCCCGTCGCCGCGCCCACCGCCGTGGCCTTGGCCGCGCCACTGACGCTGCAGCCTTCCTCGCTGGCCGCGCAGGAGACGCCGTAGCCGACCGCGCCTTCCGCGGCACCGCCCGCGGCACCCATCGCGGCGCCGTTCAGGGCCTTGCCGCCGACGCCGGCGAGCAGGCGGCCCACCGCACCGGCGGCCATGCCGCCGGCAGCGCCGCCGAGCGCTCCGGTCGCGGCGCCGATGGCGACCGCGCCGAGGAAGCCGCCCACGGACTTGGGACCGTCACTCATCGCGTAGCCCACCGCGTTGGCGGCCGCACCGGCTGCCATGCCGCAGGCGATCACACCGACACCGCCTGTGGCGGCGGTGCAGCCCGCGAAGACCACGACACCCACCGCGACCGAGGCGATGGTCGCCGCATGCTGTTTGACGAAGTTGGCTGTTGCCTTGGCTGCCTTCTTGACGGCTCTGCCGACCTTCTTGGCTGCCTTGACCACCTTCCTCGCCACGTGTTTGACGGCCTTGGCTATCTTCCGGACCGTCTTCTTGACGTGCTTGACGACCCTGTGGACGTAGCGCTTGACCCGTTTATAGGTGCGTTTGACGTATCTCTTGACCCTCTTGACGCTGTCGGAGACGTAACGCACGGTCTTGCGGACCGCCCGGTAGGCCCTCCGCACCGTCTTCCTGACCGCCCGCTTGATCTTCTTGGCGGCTTTCCTGACGACCTTGGCGACCTTCTTGACGGCACTCTTGGTCTTCTTCCAGGCCGACTTGGCGGTCTTCTTGACCTTCTTCTTGACCGCCTTCCAGGCGCCGCTGAAGCTCCAGTGACCGGTCGGGTCGGTCGCCGTCATCGGGTTGGCGTCCGCGTATGCGTAGCGGTTCGCGGTGATCGAGGCCGGGAGCGGGTCGAGGCCCACCGTGTCCCGGCTGTTGAACTGGCCGGTCTCCGGTGAGTACCAGCGCGCGGCCATGTTGACCTTGGCCGTGTCCGGGTCGGTCCAGCCGGACTGGTAGCCCAGCTGCCCGAGCATGCCCGCCGACTCGACGACCTTGCCGAATGGCGAGTAGGTCGTCGATCCGGTCAGCGCCTCACCGGAGGCGGTGAACTGCCCCACCACGTCGTCGTGCATGTCCGTCATGGCCAGCACCGCCGACACGGCGGTCTTGATACCCAGCAACGAACCGTCCGCGTTGCGGCTGTATGACGTCACACCGTCAGAGGCCACATCGTTGCCGGCACCGCTGTACTTGAACGAGTGCAGCGGGCTTCCGGTCTCGTCGCTGGCGTTCAGGACGCGGTCCAGACCGTCGTACGTGTACGTCCGGTCGCCTTCGCTGATCACACGGTTGAAGGCGTCGGCCTTGACGGCCGTCTGGGTGCCGTCCTCGGCCGTCACCGAGCTCATCGTGCCGCGCTTGGTGTACGCATACGTGCTGTGCCCGTCCGACGTGAGCCGGTTGCGGGCGTCGTACGTATAGGTGTCACCGCCGACGCGGGTCCGGTTGCCGGACGCGTCGTAGCCGTACTGCTCCGTCGCGGTCCCGTTGTTCCAGGAAGCCAGACGGTTCGCCCAGTCGTAGGTGTAGGTGTTGGTGCCTGCACCGGCGAATCCGGACGTGGTCTTCGACGTCTCGTTGTCGTTCGCGTCGTAGCCGTAGGTGATCGATGACAGTTCATTGCCGGTCGGTGAGGTCAGCTTGTCGTTGGACAGCCGCCCCAGAGCGTCATAGCTGAACGCTCGCTTGGACTTCCCCGCGCCGTAGTCGACCGAGGTGACCTGGCTGTTGACGTCATAGCCGTAGGTCATCGCAGAGCCGGTGACACCGTCGTTGACCGTCTTCAGCCGACCTGCGGTGTCATAGCCGAAGGTCGACGTACCGGAGGCGTCGGTCCGCGAGGTGATCGCGCCGTCGCCGTCGTAGGCGAAGGACGAGTCTCCCGAGGGGCCGGAAGCCGACAGCACCAGGCCGCGGTCGTCGTAGGTGAAAGTGTTCTTCTCCTCACCGGCACCCGCCACCGCCGTGATCCGGTCGTCGGAGTCGTACGCGTAGGTGTGGGCGACCGTCTCGGCCTCCGCACCCGTACCGGTCTGCGTCGTCAGGCGGCCCTTGACGTCGTACTCGTTGGTGGTGACCACGCCGCCGGGAGAACGCTGCTCCCCGGGCCGCCCGTTGGCGTCGTACACCGTGGTGAAGGTGCGGTCCGCCGCATCGGGGTGAGCCGGGGTGGACGGCTCGATCACGGACTCGGGAAGCCCCCAGTTGTTGTAGGTGGTCAGGAACGGATTGCCGCGCCCGTCGGTGAAACGCGTCCGGTTACCCGCAGCGTCGTACCCGAAGGTCGCGGTGATCGACTCGGTCGCGGAGACCGGCTGCACCGCCTTGGTGACCAGACCTGTGGCGTCGGTGGTCATCGTGGTGGTGTGTCCGCGGAAGTCGGTCACCGTCAGCGGGTTGCCCCCGCGGTCGTACGTGCCGCTGCTGGTGCGCAGCACCGCGCCGGTCGCGTCCAGGTCACTGGTGGTGACCAGCTGGCCGAAGCCGTCGTACGCGTTCTTGCTGCTGGTGCCGTCCGGGCCCCTCGTGGTGAGGACCTGGCCGTCCATGTCATAGGTGAACGTGGACGCGTTGCCGGCACCGTCGGTGACCTCGGTGGTCTCGCCGATCGCGTTGTACTTGTACGACTCCGCCACACCGGTCGGGCTCACCGTCCGGGACAGCTCGCCGCCCGGAGCGTTGTACTCGTTGATGGCCGTGAACGCCCGCTGCGTCGGCTGGCGTACGACGTCCGTGCTGGTGACCGGGCGCCCCAGGTAGTCCCAGGTGGTCTCCTCACGGGCACCGTTCGGCCGGGTCGCCGACAGCTGGTCGCCGTTGGTGTCGTAGTTGTACGTCGTCGTACCGCCACCCGGTTCCGTGACCGAGGCCAGATCGCCGAGCTGCGTGTACGCGTACGTGGTGCGGCTGCCCATCGGGTCGACCTCCGCCGTGACCTGGCCGAGGCGGTTGTACTCGTTCCAGGCCGTGGGCGTAATCGGCGTCGCGGACCCCGGCGCGGTGTAGCCGGGCATTGTCGTCGAGGACTCCTGGCCCTCGGCGTCATAGGCCGTGACCGAGACATTGCCGAGCGGATCGGAGTTCTCGGTGGCCTCGCCGTACGTGTTGTAACCGGTCATCGACACGGGGCGGACGGAGACCGGAGTCCCGCCGTTCTGCTCCGCGTTGACGGCCGGTTCGGTGACGGTGGTCTGCTGGGCAGCCTCGTCGTATCCGTAGTCGGTCGTGTTGCCGTTGGTGTCGGTCGACGACACCGGCAGACCGCGATCGTCCAGCTTCCATGTCATGGACCGGACCGAACTGCCCGCCGCCGGCAGCGTGCCGCCCTGGACGCCCGATACCTGCGATGCCGACAGCGCCTGGCCGTAGACCTGGACGTCGTCGATGCCGCCCGGCCAGAAGCCGTCGTACGCGCCCGCGTACTTGACCCGGCCGATCTGCAGATTGCCGTTGGCCGACCAGGGCGCTGTGCGGTCGTCGGTGCCCTGGAGGGTGCCGTTGACGTACAGCGAGATCTTGGCGGTCGTGGCGTCGTAGACGGACGTCAGGTGTGTCCACTGTCCCGTGACCGGAGCAGCGGTGGAGTACACCAGTTGGTCGCCGAGGGTGCCCGAGGCGTCGTCGCGGGTCGGGAAGCGGATGGCCCACTTGTTCGCCGACTGGACATAGCCCAGGTAGAACCCCGAATGGTGGTCACCGTCCTGGCCGACCGCCGTGTAGTTCGACGCCGTCGAGTTCAGCTTGACCCACGCGGAGACGGTGAAGCTGCCGCCGGTGTTGACGACCGATCCATCTGTCTGCGCCCACGAGTTGGCGTTGCCGTCGAAGACAGCGCTGCCGCCCCGGTCGGTGTTCCAGTGCATACCGGTGCCGTGGGTACCGGTATGGTTCGCGCCCGAGGAGTCGCCGACGGAGTACCCCGTCGTCTCGTCGAGCTTGTAGCGGGCCACGGGAGCGGTGGTGCCGTCGTGCACGGTGGTACCGGTGACGTTTCCGAGGTTGTCGTACGTCGTGTCCGACGTGCTGACGTCACCCGTCGCCGGGTCGTTCTCCGTCTCCGACACGACATTGTCGTCCGGGTCGTAGGAGACCGTGGTGGCGCGGTTGACTCCGCTCGGGTCGAGCACCGACGACGTGGTGCGGTCTGCCGCGTCCACCGCGAAGGTGGTCGTGGTCGCGCCGTCGTTGGTCACCTGCTTGATCAGGTTCCCGGCCATGTCGTAGGTGTTGGCCTGCTCGGTGAACGACTTGCCGTTCGCCGGGTCCTTGCGTACGACGCTCGCCGCCAGACCGTCGTCGGTGTACGTGTACGCGGTCACCCAGCCCATCGCGTCGGTGATCGACGCGAGCCGGCCCGCCGGGTCGTACGCGCGGGACTCCTGCACCAGAGTGGTCGGCGCCGAAGGGTTGTTCGGGTCGCCGGTGTAGTTCAGCAGACTGGTGGTGAGCGGACGCCCCTCGGCGTCGAAGGCGTAGGTGTTGACGGTCCCCGCGGGGTCCGTCTCCTTCACCTTGTTGCCATAGACGTCGTACTCGAACGACGTGGTGTCACCGCCCGGGTCCGTCCTGGTCGCCATGCGGTTGTACGCGTCGTACGTCATCGTCGTCGTACGGGCCGCGTCGCCGCCGGTGAGGTCGGTGACGGTCTGCGTCAGGACGTTGCCGTCGGCGTCGAACGACGTGGTCGTCCTGGCCTGGTGCACCGCGCCCGTGACGCGGTTGGTCACCGAGGCGTTCGTCTCGGTGGCGACCTGGTCGTTCTTGTCATAGGTGAACGCGGTGGTCAGTCCGCCCGGCTGGGCGTCCGATATCTCGGTCTCGGTGATCTGCCGGCCGAGGTTGTCGTACGTGGACTTCGCCAAGGCGCCGTTGGCGTCGGTCACCACGGCGGCATCACCGTTGGCGAAGTAGGTGTACTTCGTCTTCTTGCCGCCCGGCGTCGTCACCGTGTCGACCAGACCGGCCGGCGCCCTGGCGGTGCCGCCCTCCGCCGCCACGGTGGCGGTGGTGGTGTAGGTCGTGGAGGCCGTGCGGCCGCCCGGGTGACCGGCCACGGACGGGGTGGTCACCGAGGTGACGTTGCCGGCCGTGTCATAGGTGTAGCTGGTGAGGTAGGCGTTGTCGGTCGGACCGGAGGAACGGGCGTCCCGCTCGGTGAGCGGCAGATCGTTGCGCGGGTCCATCGGCGGGAACGCCGTTGTAGCGTCCGGGTAGTACGTGTAGTACTCGGTCGCGCACTTGTCGGCCGCGGTGTCCTGGCAGTCGGTCTGGGAGACCGTGTTGCCGCGGATGTCGTGGCCGGTGATGCTGCGGTTGCCATTGGCGTCGGTCACGGTGTGCATGAAGCCCGCCGTGTCGTAGCCGTAGGTGGTCCGCTTGCCGTTGGTGTCGATCGCGGCCAGCAGACGGTTGCCCATCTCCGCGTCGTACACATACGTCAGCGTCTTGTCGGTCGGGTCGGTGAGATTGACCGTGCGCACCGGGGCGATGCCGGAGGACGCCTTGTACGCGGACCAGTGCTGCTCGACCTGGTCCGCGGTGAGCCCGGTCTGGTAGACCGCGACCTCGGCGATGGAGCCGGTGAAGTAGCTGACGTCGGAGGGCGAGCTGATCCAGCTCTTGGTGAAGCCCGCTCCGACAAAGGTGCGCGTGGTCGACTGGTCGCCCGCGGCGCCCGTGTAGTCGGCCTGCTTCACGCCGTCCAGGTACATCGTCTGCGTGGTGCCGGACGCCGAGAGCACGGCGTGGTGCCAGGCGTTGTCCGTGACCGTGGTGTTGGAACCGAAGGCGGTCATACCGCTGCCCGACGCGCTCCACCAGTGGCCGCGCAGCTTCCCGTCCGCGGCCACGTACAGCAGCGGCGAGTAGGAGCCGCCGGCGCCCAGCGGGTCATTGGGGGCCCGGGACTGGTCGCTCATGATCACGCCGGCCCTGGTGGTCTTGAACCAGAGTTCGACCGACCGGCTGGGCTTGGCGTGCAGCGTCGCGTACGGGATCTCCGCGTACGACGACGTGCCGTTGAAGGACGCCGCCGTCACATCGCCGGTGCCGAACGGACCCGCCACCCCCTGCGTGACGGTGTTGTACGTGCCGAAGCCGGTGTGCAGTTCGTTGGCCGCCTGTGGCGCACCTTGCGTGTCGTCGAGGCGCCAGTAGCCGGACGGGGCGGAGCCCATCACGGCTGAGCGGTAGACCTGCGAGGAGCCGGTGACGGTGGCCGGGGTGAGCTTCCAGGTGCCGCCGTCGCCGTCCGTGGCCTGGAGGACCAGGTCGTCGGTCGTGCCGTAGACGACGGAGGACTGGGTCTTGCCGCCCGGCGTGGTGATCCGGTTGAGCAGCCCGGCGGACCCCTTGGCCGCCGTGTACTGGGCGGTGATCACCGACGGGTCGAGCGGCTCGGAGTAGATGGCGACCTCTGCCATCTGGCCCGCGAAGTGCCCGAGCTTGTCGTTGGCGTTCATCGCCGGCCAGCCGTCGGTGTTCACACCGGCGCCCAGCGAGATGTACGGCTGCTCCCAGTCGTTGATGGTGCCGGAGAGCGAGCCCTGCGAAACGCCGTCGAGGTAGAGGGTCTGGCTGTTGGCCACACCGGTCAGGACGGCGTTGTGCCACTGGTTGTCGTTGACCGAGGCGGTGGAGGTGATCGTCGACATGCAGCCCGGTGACATGGCGAGGCAGCCGCGGAGCTTGCCGTCCGTGCCCACGTACACCGCGGGGGTGTTCTTCGTGGTCGTGCCGACGGGGTCGGTTCCGCTCAGCGGCTTGTCGCCGTAGTAGAAGAGGACACCTCCGGACTGGCTGGTCTTGAACCACAGCGACACCGACATGTACGACGGCGTCGCGCCGGGGGCGCTCGGCATCTCGACGTACGAAGTGGTGCCGTTGAAGCTCGCGGCCTTCTGCGTGGAGCCGGCCAGCGGACCGGTGCCGCCCAGGGTCACATTGCGGAACAGACCGTTGAACTTGCCCTGGTTGAGGTCGATCGCGTCCTTGGCGACGGTCGCACCGGCCGCCTCACCGAGGCGCCAGTACGCGAACGGGTCCGCGTCCAGGACGGTGGTGCGGTAGTGGTTGCCGGTCGCGTAGCCGTAGACCGTGCACTTGGTCGAGTCGGCCGGCGGGCAGACCTTGGTGAGCTGGTCACCGGTGTAGGTGTACCGCCACTCCTGGGCGGTGTTGGAGTCGCCCGCAGTCGACGGATCGGTGGTGACCGTGGCGACGTGCGGCAGGGTGGTGCCGGACGGGGTCTGCCACACCAGGGTCAGCGACCGGTTGGACGTGGTGTTCGTGATCTTCGTGAGCTTGCCGGAGGTGTAGGTGAACGTCTCCGCGCGGCCGGCGTAGTCCGTGATGCTGGTGATCGCGTAGGTTCCTGCCTTCGCGGTCGCCGTGGCGAACTTGTAGGCCGTGAAGTCCTTGTCGGTCAACGTGTAGCCGCCGGTGACGGACTGGAGACGGGCGTAACGGCCCGGCGGGGGCACGAAGGTGCCGTCGGTGTTGCGGCCGAAAGCGACCTGTTCACCACCGGGGTAGGTGATCACCACGCTGGTGACCGTGCCGGCGGCGTCCTTGGTCTCGGCGGCCTTCATGTCGACGACGGTGGACCAGCCGGCGCCGAAGGCGCTGTCGAGGCGCGGGTCGAGGCTGTTGTACGAGCGGTCGATCTCCAGCGAGGGGCCGACGACCGGTACGTCCGCGTCCGTGTCCTCGGTGGTGTAATTGCCGTCGCTGGGGTCGAATTCATGGCCGTCTGTGTTCTGGGCCAGGCCCGAGGTGACCGGCGGCTGCGGGACCGCGGTGGCGAAGCGGCTCGAGTGCGTCACCTCCTCGAAGCCGTCGCTGACGCCCACGTACCAGACGTAGTTCTTGCTCCACTTGAGCTTGCCCGCGGGGATCTTCCAGGAGCCCTTGGTGAGCGGGGTGGCACCGGAGGTGACGACCGGGGTGGTGCTCTCGCTGTCCGCGTCGTACACCTCGAAGGTGTACTTCAGCGCCTGCGGCCACTTGTCGGCGTCGCTGGCGTAGACGAGCAGCTCCGGCTGGAGTGTGTTGGCCTGGAAGTTCTCCGGCGGGTACTGAGCGTTGACCTGCGGGGTGGTGTTGGGCGCGTAGGTCAGGTCCAGGGCGGGGCGCCAGGCGGCGGTCGCCGAGTTGTCGGAGTGGAACTTCTTCCAGTGCAGGCCGTCGGTGGTCGGCGCGGTCAGGGCGAGGCCGTAGTTGGCGCCGCCGGTGGCGACCTGGGTGAACCAGCTCGTGCTGAGGGACACCGGCATCTTCACACCGACGTCCGTACCGCCGTCGGTGTTGGAGCAGGAGGCTCCGGGCGCCGGGGTCGCCGAACCGATGGCCGCTCCGTAGGCCGGGCCCGGGTAGGCGGTGACACCCGACGGGGTCCACGACTGCGTCACCGGGTGGACCGAGAAGTCCTGCGCGACGCAGGTCGCGGACCACAGCGCGTACACGTTGAGGGTGGCCGCGGAGACCTTCTGGCCGTTCAGAGTGGTGCCCAGCGAGGAGAACTGCAGGAACGAGTTCGTCTTGTTGGTGCCGGAGTCGTACGAGCCGACCTTGATCTGGTTCTCGGTCGAGTGGTCACCGGAGATCGTGTTCTGCGTGTACGTGGAGTTGCTCGCGGTGACGGTCGGGTCGACGGTGACGGGGTAGTCCCGCTCGGGATCGTCCAGCCACGCCCGGTCGGCGGTCAGCCGCAGGGCCGGCTCGCCGTCCACGGAGGTCAGCTCATAGCGGAGGGCCCGGGACTGCGCGGCATCGCCGGAGCGTGGGTCGACCTTGGAGTCCTCCATGAACGCGTGCGGGATGGTTGCGGTCACCTTGCCGTCCGCGTCGGTGAACTCCACGTCGCCGTCGTCCGCGATGCGTGGCGTGAGGCCCTTGATGTCCAGGGGGAACGTCCAGGAGTTCGCCGCGTCCGCGGAGTGCAGGACGATGTTCTCCTTGAAACCCTCGGCGAGCGGCACGAGCTGCACATCGGTGTGGGGCAGCACAGCGGCGTAGGTCACTGTGCCGTTGGCCGCCAGGGACGGCTCAGTCTCCGCGGCGTCGCGCAGGGCGTACGCGAGACTGCGGCCCGAGCCGAAGTCCACGGACGCGAGCTGCTGATCGGCGGCGTTCGGGGCGAACTCGACGTCGAGTGAGTTCGACCGCTCCTGGAGCCTGCCGTCCTTGTCCTCGACCAGCCGGGTGTCGATCGGCTTCCAGGTGCCGTCGTCGCCCTTGAAGTTGGTGCGGCCGGGGAAGTGCCGGACCGTGGTGGAACTGTCTGCGTTGACGTAGTAGTCCGACGTCGCCGTGGACTTCTTGGCGTCCCGCTTGCTGGTCTCGGCGTTGAAGCTCTTCGCCGTACCGCGGGCCGGTCCGGTCGTGGCCGTCACGGACTGGTCGACGTACCGCTTGTACGGGTCGAGTTCACCCTTGCCCTTGCCGGGCTTGCGGCCGACGGCGTTCTCGGCGCTGGTGGCCTCGGCCGAGGCATGGTGGCTCTTGCCACGGGCGGTGCCGCCCTGCTGGTCAGGAGTGTCCAGCGGGGACTTGTTGGCCCATTCCCACAGACCGGATACGGACAGTTCGGGCATTCTCAGCGGCGGCAGTGTGGCCCCGGCGGCCATCGCTGTCTCAGTCGTGAGCATGCAGGAGAAGAAAACGAGGACGGAAAGAGCCGTAGCCCTCGCTCTGCGTCTGCCGGTACGACCCAGCGGAAACAGGCGGGGGCTACGGACCCATTGAGCGCGCATGGGCGAAGCCTTTGCTTACACGAAACCTACAGAGCTTCGCGAGCTTGCACGACCAGCGCACATAAGTTCCACTTCAGATTGATCATTTTATTTGACCTTTACCTGACACGCGGAACCCGATGCTTGAGCGTTACCCTACCGACGTCTTGACGGCCCGTCTGATCGCCTCGGCCACCGTCTCCTTGAGCCCATCACCGGACTTCGCGACAGTGATATTTCCGGCCTTCTCGGCGCCGTCGACCACCACGAAGTGGACCTTGGGGTACTGCTTCGCCCCGGCCTCTGTGACCTCCACCTGAGGAGCGCCGACCGCCAGGACGACCTCGCACTGGCGCTGCATCAGGCTGTTGAAGAACGGGCGGGCGTTCTGAGCCGATTGCTCCCCCATGACAGGTACGTAGTTGACCCGGGCCCGTGTGTCCAGGGATGCCTGCTGCATCCCCTCCCACACCGGCGCGGCGGGCGTGCCCGCCAGGATCCCCTTCTCGTCCGTCAGCAGACAGGCGTCGAACTCCTTGTACTGGCGGGCCCTCGGGTCGGGCGGCCCGGACTCCTCGCCGCCGAGGAACAGCCAGGCGGCCACCATCCCGAGCACGAGCACGGCGGCGCTGCCGGCCGCCCAGCCCGCGTGGCCGCGCAGCGAACCGGCCGCCGCGGCAAGCGCCCTGCCGAGCCGCGCCGCGCGCCCGGACTCGGGACGCTCCCTCGCCTGACGCCACATACGCCGCGTCTTCACCGTCTTCATCGGGACTCACCGGCCAACGGTCTGCGGACGGACAGGACGTACAGACAGTGCAGCGCCGCCCCGAACGTGGAGAGGGACAGCAGCAGCAGGTCGGTCGCGAACTGCCAGCCGTGCGTGTCCTCCGGCGTGAGCACGGCCTGCAGTACCCAGCCGACGGTGAGGGCGGTGAAGAGAACAGCACCCAGCCAGTCGGCGCGCGTGCGTCGGCGGAAGGCGATGACGAGCGAGGGCACCGCGCCCAACATCCCGAGGCTCACCACCGGCACGGCCGCCAGCAGCATCCTGGGGAGCAACCCGGGGACGGCCCTTTTCATCAAGTGAGCTGCACTCACGTCGGCAACGGCGGGGTTCACAATCGATACCTCTCGGGAACGTACGTACGGATACGGGCAGGACGGCCGTACCGTACATCCAGCGCCGGACACCGCCGACCCCGGGTGCCCAGGGCGGCCTCCTTCGCGTCTCGGCCGTGCGTCAAACCCGGTGCCGCACCCACACGTCGGGCTCCACGATCACCGCGCACCCGCGCTCCGTGTCGCAGCGCACCGGCCTCAGCGCTCCCGGCGCCTCCACCGGGCGCACGCCAACCGCCGCTATCCGCCGCACTGCGTGAGCATCGACTTCTTGTCCGCCGCCGTCACCGGCAGGTCGTACTTGACCGCGACCTGGGAGATCCGCACCGCGTACGAACAGCGGATCCGCTTGATCGGCGGCAGCCAGGACGCCGGGCCCGAGTCGCTCTTGGAGCTGTTGGCCGGGCCGTCGACGGGCAGCAGGTTCAGCGGGTCGTTGGCGAATTGCTGTCGCTTGGCCTTGTCCCACCGGGCGGCGCCCATCTGCCAGGCGTACGACAACGGCACCATGTGATCTACCTGGACCTCGGTCGCCTTCGCCTTCTTCCAGGCGATCTCCTTGCCCGTGTACGGGTCGTGCAGGTTCATCGAGACGACGACGCAGTCGGAACCGGTACGGAACTGGATGCTCTGGCCATCACGTTTCAGCAAGTCGTTCCTGGTGTCGCACCCGTTCCTCGCCAGCGGGACGCCGTCGGCCGTGTCCATCCACGCGTAGCCGAAGCGGTCGCGGTCATAGCCGGTCTTGGGGCCGCGGCCCTTGGTGGGCACCTTCTCGATCAACCGGCGGGCGGCGGCCCTGTCCGGCTCGGAGGTGAGCGGGGCCAGGCCCGGCTTCGTGCCTTCGGGGTTGGCCAGCGGGCTGGTGCCACTGCCGGCGGCGGACGGCGCGGAACCCGCGCCGGGATCCGAGGGCTTGGCGTCACCCGGGAGCCCGCCGTCGCAGCCGGTGAGGAGCGCCGCGGTGAGCGCACTCGTCAGTACGGCCGCGAGCGCGCGCGATATTCGTTCCCCGGGTCTGTTCACTTTCGTAGCCTACTGAGCCCAAGTGGCCTGCGCAGCAACGCCATTCGGTGCATTTGCTGACTTTTGCCCTGCCATCCGCCGCTATGTCATGGACCGGGCGAGGTTCCGGCGCGCGGGAGGGAGACGGTGCGCGTAGCGTCGAAAGTGTCCCGACCCCCTGCGGAAGGCATCTCATTACGACAGCGATACACACACATACCGATACACACGCACACCCACCGCCCGCGGAGCCGAGCCGGCCCCCGCGGGCGGTGCCACGCCCCGGGGCCCGCGAACGGGGCGCCTCACACCATCACGACCCCAGGATCGTCGTGAGGAACTCGCCGGTCCACGCCAGCAGTTCCCGCCCCACCACGGGCTTCCCGCCGACCTTGCCCGACGTCGGGCGGGGCACCAGGATCTGGCGGACCGCCGGCTTGATGACCGTTCGCGGGTGGAGGCGCTTGAGCCGCAGCTCCTGCGACTCCCTCAACTCCACCGGCGCGAAGCGGATGTTGGAGCCCTGCAGCACGACCTCGCCGACCCCGCACGCCCGGGCCAGCATCCGCAGGCCCGCCACCAGGAGCAGGTTCTCGACCGGTTCCGGAAGCTTGCCGTAGCGGTCGGTGAGTTCCTCACGGACCGCCTTGATGTCCTCCTCGGAGTTCGCCGAGGCGATCGCGCGGTACGCCTGCAGGCGCAGCCGCTCGCCCGGTGCGTAGTCGTGCGGGACATGCGCGTCGACCGGGAGCTCGATCTTGACCTCGAGCGGAGGCTCCTCCTCCACGCCACCGTCGACCGCGGCGCGGTAGTCCGCCACCGCCTCTCCCACCATGCGGATGTACAGGTCGAAGCCGACGCCCGCGATATGGCCGGACTGCTCGCCGCCCAGCAGATTGCCCGCGCCGCGGATCTCCAGGTCCTTCATCGCGACATACATTCCCGCACCCATCTCGGTGTGCTGCGCGATCGTCGCGAGGCGCTCGTGGGCGGTCTCGGTGAGCGGCTTCTCCGGCGGGTAGAGGAAGTAGGCGTAACCGCGCTCGCGGCCCCGGCCCACCCGGCCGCGCAGCTGATGCAGCTGCGAGAGACCGAAGTTGTCGCCGCGCTCGACGATCAGAGTGTTCGCGTTGGAGATGTCGATCCCGGACTCGACGATCGTCGTGGAGACGAGCACGTCGAACTTCTTCTCCCAGAAGTCCACCACGACCTGCTCGAGCGCCGACTCGGGCATCTGGCCGTGGGCGGTCGCGATGCGGGCCTCGGGCACGATGTCGCGCAACCGGGCCGCCGCCCGGTCGATCGACTCCACGCGGTTGTGGATGTAGAAGACCTGGCCCTCGCGCAGCAGTTCACGGCGGATCGCCGCGCCCAGCTGCTTCTCCTCGTAAGGCCCCACGAAAGTGAGCACCGGGTGGCGCTCCTCCGGCGGCGTGGTGATGGTCGACATCTCGCGGATGCCGGTGACCGCCATCTCCAACGTGCGGGGGATCGGTGTCGCGGACATCGTCAGTACGTCGACGTTGGCGCGCAGCTTCTTCAGCTGCTCCTTGTGCTCGACGCCGAAGCGCTGCTCCTCGTCGACGACGACCAGTCCCAGGTCCTTGAACCTGGTCTCGGACGAGAACAGCCGGTGCGTGCCGATGACGATGTCGACCGAGCCGTCCCGCAGGCCCTCCAGCGTCGCCTTCGCCTCCGCGTCCGACTGGAATCGGCTCAACGCCCGTACATTCACCGGGAATTGGGAGTAGCGCTCGGAGAAAGTGCCGAAGTGCTGCTGCACCAGCAGCGTCGTCGGCACCAGGATCGCGACCTGCTTGCCGTCCTGGACGGCCTTGAACGCGGCCCGCACCGCGATCTCCGTCTTTCCGTAGCCGACGTCGCCGCAGATCAGCCGGTCCATCGGGACCGTCTTCTCCATGTCCTCCTTGACCTCGGCGATCGTGGAGAGCTGGTCGGGCGTCTCGACGTACGGGAACGCGTCCTCCAGCTCCCGCTGCCAGGGTGTGTCCTGGCCGAAGGCATGGCCGGGGGCGGCCATCCGGGCGCTGTACAGCTTGATCAGGTCGGCGGCGATCTCCTTGACCGCCTTCTTCGCGCGCGCCTTGGTCTTCGTCCAGTCGGCGCCGCCGAGCCGGTGCAGGGTCGGAGCCTCGCCGCCGACGTACTTGGTGACCTGCTCCAGCTGGTCGGTAGGGATGTAGAGCCGGTCGCCGGGCTGGCCGCGCTTGGCGGGGGCGTACTCGACGAGCAGATACTCGCGGGTCGCGTTCTGCACGGTGCGCTGCACCATCTCGATGTAGCGGCCCACGCCGTGCTGCTCGTGGACGATGTAGTCGCCCGTCTCCAGGGTGAGCGGGTCGATCGTCTTGCGGCGCTTGGCCGGCATCCGCTGACCGTCCTTGCCGGCCGCCTTCTGGCCGGAGAGATCGGTCTCGGTCAGCACCGCGATCTTGAGGCCAGGGTCGATGAAGCCGTAGTCGATCGAGCCGCAGGCCACATGGACGAGGGACGGGGCGATCTCGGCGAGGTCGGCGTCCAGGCGGGCGGCGATGCCCTCGCCGCCAAGCACCTCGACGGTACGGGCCGCGGGGCCGTGCGCCTCGGTGACGTACAGCGTGCGCCAGCCGTCCGCCAGCCAGCCCTTGGTGTCGGCGAGCGCGCGGGCCGTGTCGCCGCGGTACATCTCCGTGGCGTGCATCCCGAGCTTGATCGTGTCGTCCGACAGTTCCTCGTCCGCGGCGAACGGGGAAACGGACCACCACATCATGCCGAGCTCGCGCGCCCGGTCGCGTACGTCCGCGATCCCCCACAGCGAGGCCGCGTCGAGGTCGATCGGAGCGTCCCCGCCGCCCGCGGTCGCCGCCCAGGACGCCTGCAGGAACTCCTGGCTCGTCGCCACCAGGTCCGCGGCCCGCGTCCGTACCCGCTCCGGGTCGCAGACGACAGCCATCGAGCCCTTCGGCATGACGTCGAGCAGCAGCTCCATCTCGTCGACGAGGACCGGAGCGAGGGACTCCATGCCCTCGACCGCGATTCCCTCGGCGATCTTGCCGAGCAGTTCGCCCAGCTCGGGGTGGAGCTCGGCGAGGGCCGCGGCCCGCTGCCGTACATCGTCGGTCAGCAGCAGCTCACGGCAGGGCGGGGCCCAGAGCCCGTGCTCGGCGACCTCGAGCGAGCGCTGGTCGGCGACCTTGAAGTAACGGATCTCCTCGACGTCGTCGCCCCAGAACTCCACCCGAAGGGGGTGCTCCTCGGTGGGCGGGAAGACATCGAGGATGCCGCCGCGGACGGCGAACTCGCCGCGCTTCTCGACCAGTTCGACCCGGGAGTACGCGGCGGCGGCGAGGCCGTCCACGATCTCGTTCAGATCGGCCTGCTGCCCGGTGCGCAGCGCCACGGGCTCCAGGTCGCCGAGCCCCTTGACCTGCGGCTGCAGTACGGAACGGACCGGCGCGACGACGACCGAGACCGGCCCGGCGGCCGGGTCGTCCTGCTCCGGGTGGGCCAGCCTGCGCAGCACGGCCAGTCGGCGGCCCACGGTGTCGGAACGGGGCGACAGCCGCTCGTGCGGCAGCGTCTCCCACGAGGGGTACTCGGCGATGCCCTCCTCGGGCAGCAGCGAGCGCAGCGCCGCCGCCAGGTCCTCGGCCTCGCGCCCGGTCGCGGTGACGGCCAGCACCGGCCGCCCGGTCTCGCGGGCGAGCGCGGCCACCGCGAAGGCGCGGGCGGCGGGCGGGCCGACCAGGTCGACATGCATACGGTGGCCGTCGCCGGCAGCCTTCACCGCGCCGACAAGCGCCGGGTCACGTACGACGGCATCGAGCAGACCGTGCAGGCTCATGAAGGTGCTTCCATCCGGGGGCGGGGGGTGGGCAACGCGAACCACCCGACACGTCAAACGGGCCGGGGGTCTCCAGCGTACGACGCGGCTGTGACAGCTGCGTCCGGAATCCTCGCGGTGGGGGCGGTGGGGGCGGTGGGGGCGGTGGCGGTGGGCGGGGTGCGGGGTGCGGGGTGCGGGGTGCGGGCGGACAATCCCCCGGCCGCGTGCCCGAGGCCATTTGCGGCTCCGCCGCGTGAGGTGGGCGTATCCCGGCTGGAGGGGTAAGCAGGGCGCGGGCCGGGACTCATCCCTCACCCCGCCCTCCCCCCACAGGGGGGAAGGGGAACGCGGGGGCAGCTTCGCGGCGCGGTAAAGGGGGGTGGACAAACCACGCGACAGCTGCGCACGGCCCAGAAAGGCAGAGCCGACGCCGCCGACCGCTCCGGCTACGCCTGGGGGCCCACGAAAGCGGGGGCCAGCGACCCCCGCCGCCCGACCCCCGGCACCAACGCGGGCTGCCTACCCCTCGGGCCGACCGGGTCTGTGACATCGGGTCGGGGAGGGGCCGTGCAGGGTCGTCCCCGCAGGGGATCGGCGGCCGAACCCGGTGATCAACACGAACCCCGTTTTGCCGCCGACCCCGAGGAGTCGAGCCCGGAGGGGCCCCGGAACCCCCACCCCACGCCACCGGGCAACCCCCAGGCCCGGCGCCCCCGCACCTCAGTGGCATCGCTTCGGGGAGGGGCCGTGCAGGGTCGTCCCCGCAGGGGATCGGCGGCCGGACCCAGTGACCAATACGAACCCCGTTTCGCCGCCGACCCCGAGGAGTCGAGCCCGGAGGGGCCCCGGAACCCGCACCCCACGCCACCGGGGTGACGGGGTCTGTGGCATGCCGCCGGGGAGGGGCCGTGCAGGGTCGTCCCCGCAGGGGATCGGCGGCCGGACCCAGTGACCAATACGAACCCCGTTTCGCCGCCGACCCCGAGGAGTCGAGCCCGGAGGGGCCACCGGAACCCGCACCCCACGCCACCGGGCAACCCCAAGACCCCCGCCCCGGACGCCCGCGCCCCCCGCCCCGGACGCCCGCGCCCCCCACCGCGGACGCCCGCACCCCACGGCCGGCCTGAGCCGCCACCCGAAACCGCCCCCGGGGCCCCCCGTGCCGTAACGCGCCGCCGTCCCCCTACTCCGTCGCGATCGCGTTCAGCACGTTCATCCGGCCCGCCCTGAACGCCGGTACCAGCGCCGCGAACAGGCCCACGAACGCCGAGCCCACGAACACCGTCAGGATCGTCGGCCACGGGATCTCCAGGACCCCCAGGCCCTCCAGCGCCAGCAGTTTCTGTGCCGTCATGCCCCAGCCCATGCCGAGGCCCAGGCCCAGCAGCGCGCCGAAGAGGGCGATGACCACCGATTCCAGGCGGATCATGCGGCGCAGCTGGCGGCGCGAGAGGCCGATCGCGCGCATCAGGCCGATCTCCCGGGTCCGCTCGACCACAGACAGAGCCAAGGTGTTCACCACGCCCAGCACCGCGACGATGATCGCGAGCGCCAGCAGGCCGTAGACGATGTTCAGCAGCTGGCCGATCTGGTCTTTGAGGTCCTGCTTGAAGTCGGTCTGGTTCTGCACCTTGTACTGCGGGTACTCGGCGACCGACGCCTTGAGCGCCGCGTACGCCTCCTTCTCCTTGCCGTCCTCCGCCTTCGCGAACATGATCATGTTCTGCGGCATCTTGTCGGCGGGGACGTACTGCGCGGCAGTCGTGATGTTGGTGTACATCGCGCCCTTGTCGACGTTCCCGTCGTCGGAGGTGATCGCCGCGAGCTTCAGCCCGGCGGTCCGGCCGTGCTTGAACGCGACCTTGATCGTGTCGCCGACCTTGACGCCGTGCCTCTTGGCGTAGGCCTCGCCCACCGACATCGCGTTCTTGCCGTACGCCGCCGAGAGCTCGCCCGCGACGGTCTCCCGGCGCAGATCCTGCGCGTACGTCGGGTCGGCGGCGACGATTTCCTCGTCCTCCGCCTTGCCGCCGGGCGCGGTCAGCTTCGCCTCCACACCCTTGTAGCTGGTGACGTGCTCGATGTGCGGGGCCGACTTCAGCGCCTTCTCGACCTGCGGCATGATCAGCTGGCCCTTGCCCGACTGGACGATGAAGTCCGCGCCGACCGACCTGTCGAGTTCGTCCGTCGCCGACGCGACCATGGAGGAGCCGACCACCGACAGGCACGCCACCAGGGCGAGCCCGATCATCAGGGCGGCGCCGGTCGCTCCCGTGCGGCGCGGGTTGCGCAGCGCGTTGCGCTCCGCGAGCCGCCCGACCGGGCCGAACATCCGCAGGACGACCACGCTGATCACCCGCACCACGACGCCCGCGAGCAGCGGGCCGATGACCACGAAGCCAATGAGCGAGAGCACCACGCCCAGGCCGAGGAACATCGAGCCCTCGCTCGCCTTGTCGGCCTGAGTGGAGACCAGGAGCGCGGCAGCGCCGGCCGCCGTGAGGAGGAGGCCGATCCCGGCCCGGATCCAGCCGGCCCTGCCGTCCGCCGGCGTACCGGCGTCGCGCAGTGCGGCCATCGGGGAGACCTTGCCGGCCCGGCGGGCCGGGACATACGCGGCGACAACGGTGACGACGATGCCCAGCACGAGTCCGACCACCGGGGTGGTCCACTTCACGGTCAGGTCCTGGGTGGACAGCTGCATGCCCATGGAGCCCATGAGCTTCATCAGGCCGACGGCCAGGCCCACGCCGGCGGCGACCCCCGCGATCGAGCCGACGATGCCGAGCAGCAGCGCCTCCACGAGCACGGAACGGTTGATCTGCTTGCGACTCGAGCCGATGGCCCGCATCAGGCCGATCTCGCGGGTGCGCTGAGCGACGAGCATCGAGAAGGTGTTGACGATCAGGAAGATGCCCACGAGGAGCGCGATACCGGCGAAGCCGAGCATCGCGTACTTCATCACGCCGAGGAAGGAGCCGACCTCCTCGCGGCCCGCGTCGGCCGCTTCCTTCGCCGTTTGCAGCTTGAAGGGCCCGTCGAGGGTCGCGGCGACGTTCCGCTTGAGCTGTTCGTCGCTCACGCCATCGGTGCCGGTGACGGAAATATGGGTGAAGAGGCCTTCCTTGCCGAGCAGTTCACGCTGCGCGGTGGCGGTGTCGAAGTAGACGATGGCCGCACCCGGGTTGGTGACCTTGAAGGAGGCTATGCCGGAGATCTTGGCGGTGAGGTCGCCGGTGACGGCGATGGTGCGCAGTTCGTCACCGAGCCGCAGGCCGTGCTTCTCGGCGGTGTCGGCGTCGACCATCACCTCGGTGGGGCCGCGCGGTGCGTGGCCGGAGGTGATTTCCATCGACTTGAGGGCGTTCTCGGTCCAGTTGCCGGCGATCGTGGGAGCGCCGCTGCTGGAACCCATGTCCTTGTTCTTGGAGTTGACGACCGTCACGCTCATGCTGGAGACCGCGCCCTGGGCGGACTTCACGCCGTCGGCCTTCGCCACCTTCTCGACGAGCGAGGCGGGCAGCGACTCGGGCTTGCCGGTCCCCGGGTTGTCGTCGTCGCCGGAGCCCTTGGGGCTGACGGAGACATCGGACGCGGTCGCGGCGAAGAGCTTGTCGAACGTCGTGTTCATCGTGTCGGTGAAGACGAGCGTCCCCGACACAAAGGCCACCGACAGCAGCACCGCCACGGCCGAGAGCGCCATTCGCCCCTTGTGCGCGAGGAAGTTGCGCATCGAGGTCTTCCACACAGTCACGACGTCCGCCCCCGCGCGTCGAAGTCCTTCATACGGTCGAGAACGGCGTCGGCGGTCGGCCGGAGCATCTCGTCGACGATCCGGCCGTCGGCGAGGTAGAGGACACGGTCCGCGTACGAGGCTGCCACCGGGTCGTGCGTGACCATCACGATGGTCTGGCCCAGCTCGTCGACCGAGCGGCGCAGGAAGCCCAACACCTCGGCGCCCGCACGGGAGTCGAGGTTTCCGGTCGGCTCGTCGCCGAAGATGATCTCGGGTCGGGCGGCGAGCGCCCTGGCCACGGCGACCCGCTGCTGCTGGCCGCCGGAGAGCTGGGTGGGCCGGTGCTTGAGGCGGTCGATGAGGCCGACCGTCTCGACGACCCGGTTCAGCCACGCCGAGTCCGGCTTACGGCCGGCGATGTCCATGGGAAGCGTGATGTTCTCCAGGGCGTTGAGCGTCGGCAGCAGGTTGAAGGCCTGGAAGATGAAGCCGATCCGGTCCCGGCGCAGCTGCGTGAGCTTCTTGTCCTTGAGCTTGGTGATCTCGGTCTCGTCGAGGTAGATCTCGCCCGACGTGACGGTGTCGAGGCCGGCCAGGCAGTGCATCAGCGTCGACTTGCCGGACCCGGAAGGGCCCATGATCGCGGTGAACTGCCCGCGGGCGATGTCGACGTCGACATGGTCGAGCGCGACGACGCGGGTCTCCCCGGAGCCGTAGGCCTTGACGACCTGCCGCCCTCGCGCGGCGACGGCCGTACGCCCTCCGGTGTCCCCATGCCGGGGAATGGTCACAGCCGTTGTCACGGTATGTCTCCTAAGTCAGTGCTAAGCGGGTGTCGCCGCGTACGGATTCGAGTCTGTCGGCGGAAGCGGTCCGGCGCGCTGGTGCGCAGCGCAGTCTTGAACCGGGGGTTTTCCCCACCCCCCGGTGGCGCGGGCCTCAGCTGCGGCCGTAAGACCAAGCTAAGGAATCGATGCCCGCCACCTCGTCGTCCCCCGGAACGAACCACCCCTGGCCATCAGTAAGGAGGAGCCCCTAGGGGGACTCCACCTCCGGGCGGACCGGCACGGGTCGAGCCTGCCCCCTCCCCCCGCGTGAGGCTCAAGTGAGAGGCTGGCCCGGGAAATAGATGCATGGGGAAAGGATTCAGGGGTGAGCGCCACGGGCGGCAGTACGGGCAGCACAGGCGCCGGCAGCGCCGACGGTGAGTCGTCCGGGGCGGCGAGCGGGTCTGCGAGCGGGTCGGCGACCGCGGCGTCAGAGACGTCCAAGGCATCCGCGTCGGAGGCAAACGACGCGTCCGGAGCATCCGCATCGGGGGCAACCGCGGCATCTGCATCGGGGGCATCCGCAGCATCTGCATCCGGGGCAGCTGCGTTGAAGGCATCCGCGTTGAAGGCATCCGCGGCAACCGCCCCGCGCGAACGCCGCGGCCCGGTCGTCGCCGCCCTCATGCTCGGCATGGCGCTCGCCGCGCTGGACGGCACCATCGTCTCCACCGCCGTACCGCAGATCGTCGGCGACCTCGGCGGGTTCTCGGTCTTCTCCTGGCTCTTCTCCGGCTATCTGCTCGCCGTCACCGTCTCGCTCCCCGTCTACGGGAAACTCTCCGACACCTTCGGCCGCAAGCCGGTCCTGATCGCCGGCATCATCCTCTTCCTGGCCGGCTCGCTGCTGTGCGCCGCGGCCTGGAACATGGCCGCGCTGATCGCCTTCCGGGTCGTGCAGGGCCTGGGCGGCGGGGCGCTCCAGGGCACGGTGCAGACCATCGCCGCCGACCTCTACCCGCTCAAGGAACGCCCCAAGATCCAGGCGAAGTTGTCCACGGTGTGGGCGGTCTCGGCGGTGGCGGGTCCGGCCGTCGGCGGGCTGCTCGCCGGGTACGCCGACTGGCGCTGGATCTTCCTGATCAACCTGCCGGTCGGGGCGGTGGCTCTGTGGCTGGTCGCCCGCCATCTCACCGAGCCGGTACGGGAACGGGGCCCCCGCCCCCGTATCGACTGGCCCGGCGCACTGGCCGTCTTCCTCACCGGCAGCCTGCTGCTCTTCGCGCTCGTGCAGGGCGGCATCGCCTGGCCGTGGCTCTCCACCCCGTCGCTCGCGCTGCTCGGTGGCAGCGCGGTCCTCCTCGCGGTGACCGTCGTCATCGAACGGCGGGCCGCGGAGCCGATCATCCCCGGCTGGGTCTGGCGCCGCCGCACAATCGCCGCGGTCAATCTGGCACTCGGGGCGCTGGGCCTGCTCATGGTGGCCCCGACCGTGTTCCTGCCGACGTACGCGCAGTCGGTGCTCGGCCTCGGGCCGATCGCCGCGGGCTTCGTACTCTCCGTCATGACACTGAGCTGGCCGATCTCGGCGGCGCTGTCGAACCGGGTCTACACACGGATCGGCTTCCGGCTCACCGCGATCGTCGGGATCACCCTCGCGATGCTGATCCTGCTGGCCTTCCCGCTGCTCCCCCACCCCGCCGAACCATGGCAACCGGCCCTGATCATGCTCCTCCTCGGCGCGGCGCTCGGCCTCTTCCAACTCCCCCTGATCGTCGGCGTCCAGTCGACGGTCCCCTGGTCGGAGCGGGGTACGACAACCGCGTCCGTCCTCTTCTGCCGCCAGGTCGGCCAGAGTGTGGGCGCGGCCCTCTTCGGCGCGATCGCGAACGGAGTACTGGTGGCCCGCCTCGGCGGCGGCGACCTCGACTCGGTGGCGCGCACACTGGCGACGGCCGAGTCGGCGGACAACCTGCGGCGCGCGGTCGCGACTGCGGTCGACTACGTCTACGTGGGTGCGGCGGGGGCTGCCGCACTGGCCCTGCTGGCGCTGCTCTTCGTCGCCCCGCGTCGCTTCCCCGTACTCGGAGAACACAACTGACCGGCTGTCAGCCCTCCGCCGCCGCGCGGCCCGTCAGGGCCGCCAGGCTGTTGCTGATGTGCGTCATGTGCGCCTCCATCTCCTCGCGGGACTCATCGTGTTCCCGCAACAGCCGCTCCGTCTCGCGCGCGATCCGCTCCGCGCATGCCCGGGCCTCGGCGAACAACTCGGCGGCTCGGGCCTCCGCGTCCTCCTGGCCGTGGCGGGTGCCCTCCTCCGCCTCCGCGAGGGTGCACTTGGCCTCCGCGAGGCAGGCTTCCGCGTGGGCGATGAGTTCGGCGTGGCGGGCGTCCAACTGGGCTTCGCGGTCCGCCAGTTCGCGCTCCACCGCCTCCCAGCGGGCGGCCTGCTCCGTCTGCAGCTCGGCCAGCGCCCTCTCGGCGCGCAGGCGCATCTCCTTGCCCGCGGCGACGGCCTCGCCGCGCCGCTCCTTGACCTCGCGGCGGGCCTCGATACGGGTCTCGTCCGCCGTCGCCTGCGCGGCCAGGAGGATCTGCTGGGCCCGCGCCTCGGCGTCCGCCCGTACCGAACCGGCGTAGTCGCGAGCCTCGTCGCGCGCCTGGCGGGCGGCCGCGCCGGACGCGTCGATCAGGGCTCGGGCCTCTTCCTGGGACGTGGCCCGCAGTTCCTCGGACTGCTCGAGGGCCAGCGCCAGCAGATACTCGGCGCGCCGGCCGAGTGCCTCGTACGTCTGCGGGGCGAGCGCCGCCACCTTCTCGCGCAGGCCGGCCGCCTCCGCTTCCATCTCCCTCGCGAGGACGGTGAGGCGCGCGGCGCGTTCCCAGGCGTCGTCGCGGTCCCGGGACAGGGAGGTGACATAGGCGTCGGTCTCCTCCGCCCGGTAGCCACGGCCACGTACGGCGGTGAATCCATGAGGTGACCCCGACGCAGCACTCATCCTTCAAGCCCCTCTCCGACACACAACGCGATTGGGGCACATCCTCCCGGACCAAAGTGAAGTGCCCAAAACGCGACACTCCACCCATGCACATCGGTCAGGTAAGCGGCACTTTGCGAAAGAAGTCGGAATAGGGAGAAACGACGGGGCGCCCGGCCTGATGTGCGGGCCGGGCGCCCCGGTGATTCGTCACGTACGGCGCTACAGCAGGCCGTCCCACATCTGCTCGAGCAGCACCGACCACCAGCTCTCCGGCGACGCCAGCGCCGCCGGGTCCAGCGCGGCGAGCTGCGCCTGGAAGTCGACCGTCCAGCGGCCGGCCTGCTCCGGGTTGAGCCCGAAGCGCAGCCGCCACATCCGGCCGAGCAGCGCGAGGCAGCGGGTGAACTCCGGCAGCCCGCTGTTCACGAACTGCGGCGCCACCGGCTGACCGCCCGGGCCCGCCTCCACCGGCACCGCCACGATGTGCGCCGTGCCGTACTGGACGCAGATCGCCCGGCCGAAGTCGCTGCCCACCACGAGGTACGAACCCGCGTCGGAGGCGGGCTGAATCTGCCGCTGCGCCGCGAGTTCCGCGAGGGTCGGGACGACCGGCTGGGCGGGCTGCGCCCAGAAGAACGGGTTGAAGTCGCCCGGCAGCCCCGCCCACACCAGCGTGGCCGCGACAGTGTCCGGCACTCCCTGACGCGAGACGGCCCGCTGGTCGAACCGGCAGATGCCCTGCGGCCCGAACGCGCCCACCAGTTCCTGCGCGACCCCCTCCGGAGGGATCGGCGGGGCAGGCGCCACCTGCGGCAGCGGCGCCCGCATCGGGGCGGGGCGCGCCGGGCCGTCCGCGACCTGGTGCAACTCGCCCTGGTGGGTGAGCAGATGCTGCATACCCTGCTGCCGGCTGGCGTGATCCCTGCCGTACGGGGCGACGGAGGTGATCCGCACCTGCGGCCAGGTCTCCCGGATCATCCGGGCGCAGTAGCCGCCGGGCAGCTCGCACGACTCCAGCTCGGTGTGCAGCTCCAGCACCTGCTGCGGCGGCACGTTCATGGCGCGCAGCTCATGCAGGATCTGCCACTCCGGGTGCGGAGTGCCGGGCGCCGAGCGGCGGATCAGCTGGGCCTCGGAGCCGTCGGGCGCGCGGTAGCGCAGAACGGCCTGGTAGCCGGGGCCGACGGTCGGCATGCCGGACGGCGGCTGCTGCGGATAGCCGTACGCGGGCGGCTGCGGCGCATGCTGTACGGGACCCGGCGGCGGGCCGGGCGGGCCGGGAGGCTGTTGCGCGCCGGGGCCCATCTGGGCGGGTCCGGCGAGCATGGTCGCGGCATGGTGCACGCCGCCACCGGGCGTACCGGGGGGACCCGGAGGCGTCGGCGCACCACCGGGCGGCCCCGGTGCCCGGGGAGCGCCGGGCGGACCGGGGGGCTGCGGCGCACCGGGGCCGCCCAGCCGGCTCGGGTCCGCCAGCATCGTCGCGGCATGGTGCGCGCCACCACCGGGCGGCGGCGTGCCACCGGGCGGGCCGGGCGGACCAGGAGGCTGCGGAGCAC